>JBPCLP010000045.1:0-259396 GCA_051003195.1 Candidatus Sumerlaeaceae bacterium
CGGAGTACAAAAAGAGGAAAACTGCTTTCGTGGGCTTCGAGGAACGTCCTTAGCTCATTATCGAGTATGCCGCATTCACCATTCTGAATTCCAGATTAAAAATAGATTCACCCAGCTAGTGTAGAACCCCCCGGCAGATGAGTGCCAACCGCTGTTCCCATCGTCTAGCGGTCTAGGACACCGCCCTTTCACGGCGGCGACACGGGTTCGATTCCCGTTGGGAACGCCACTTTCAAAGTGATTCGCCAACTAAGACTGTTATGACCTGAAGCGATTTCGGGTGTGTATTATTCCTTTGATTGGGACAAAAGGGGGGTGCAGCACGCCGCATGAACAAAATGCGGATTCTCGCCTCTGTTATCTTTCTTTGTGCATTGCAGCAAATGGCGTACTGTGACGTCGCTAATTTAAATAGCGTCCAAAGAGTTGCGGTGACGTCGGGCTCGGTCGCGCTGACGTCTGGCTCGGTTCAGGCGATGATAGATCCGGCGGACGCGAAGCCATTGGATGCACTAATCCGAACAGCAATGAGGCGCGAAAGCATTGCCGGCATTTCATTCGCGTTAGTGAAGGATGGTCACATAGCCTATTTGCAGAGTTACGGCTACGCTGACACGGAAAGCTCTTTGCCGGTCACCAGCCAAACTCTTTTCAGCATTGGCTCGATTGCGAAAACCTTTACTGCCACCGCAGCCATGCAGCTAGCTGAAGCGGGAAAACTCGACTTGGATGCGCCTATACAAATGTACGTTCCGTACTTCCCTGCCAAACAGTGGCCCGTTACCAGCCGACAGTTGCTAGGACACCTTGGAGGCATTCGCAGTCCGGGCAAGGAAGCGTTCGAGACAAGTGCTACGGCGATTGTGCCAGGCCTTTCTATGTTCAAAGACGACGCGCTGGTGCACGAACCCGGTTCTAAGTTTATGTACACCAACTATGGGTATGTACTTTTAGCCGCCGCGGTAGAAAAGGCTGTGCGCCGCCCTTTTGTAACTCAGTTGCGGGAGTCAATATTTGAACCATCCGGAATGACGCACACGGTACAAGACCATCAGGCGTCATCACCATTACTGGCAAAGGGATACGCCCTTGTCCCCAAAAAGAATTCACGCTTTTTGGACCGAAAGCAGGTAAGCTCTTATCAAAGCACTCTCGGACCCGGCGGATTTTGCTGCACGGCGGAAGATCTTGCCCGGTTTGCAATCGCGTTTCAAACTGATCGACTGGTCACGAGTACTACGAGGAACTTGATGTGGACCGAGCAGTCAACAACGAGTAACACAAAGACTGGCTATGGTCTTGGTTGGTTCGTTGCTCATGACATGAATGGGCCGTATGTCGCACATGGAGGATTTGTTCCGGGATACCTAAGTATGCTGTATATTCTCCCGGAAAAGCAGGTTGCAGTCGTGCTTCTAAGCAACGCGAGCAATGCCAAGATTGGGGAACTAGCTCGCGACCTTGCGGCTGAGGCGTCCGGCGAAATTCGAGCGTGGTAAAGTGTTGGAATTCTAATGTTAAAAGGCGTTCACTTTTTAGTCGACGATTCTGGACGAAGAACAGTCGTACAGATCGACCTCAAGAAGCAGGGGCATTTGTGTGAAGATTTTCATGACGCCGCGCTTGCGCAAGAGCGTGCGACGGAACCGCGCGAATCGCTGGCCAGCGTGAAGGACCAGGTGCTGGGCAAAGCCAAAACCCGGAAAACACGTCAGCAGAACTGTTAACTGGTCAGGAGAAAGAAAATGAGCGCGCAGGACATTATTGCAGAACTGCCAAAGCTGCAGAGGGTGGAACTTGAATTGGTGGACGCGAAGATCCATGAGCTCCTTACATCATCAGAAAAGCAAAAATCCGTATGGGAGCGGCTGCAGGATATCGCGGGGAGCGCTGAAGGTTTGCCAGCAGACCTGTCTGAACAGCACGATCATTATTTGCATGGCACACCCAAACGTTGAAGCCGGTTTTCTGTGATACTAGATCCAGGACCGGACAATCTCGCCAATTCCCCTGACTTTGAGACTGCCCGATGCTGGCTTCCGCTCTCGGTTGACTTGCCCCGCCGTTCTTAGGGGCGTGTTTTTTTGCAATGGACGAATATTACGACAGAGCGCCGCAGTGTGAGGCACCGGCGATCGAACGCATTCTGCGCGATGCCGGATATGACATGTCCGACGGGCTCGAATTCAGCCTGCTGAGCGGCGGCTTCCAAAACTGGAACTACGTCGTTCGAGTCGGGAACGGCGACCCGTTTGTGCTGCGCATTGTGAAGTGCCCAGAGGTGCTCGAAAAGGAGTTCAAGCTCCTTTCGAGAATGGCGGCAGCGGGAGACGGGATTCCGATGCCGCGAGGGCTTTGGTGCCGGAGCCGCGCAGGGGCCCCGCCTGTCGCCGCGATGACCTTTATGCCGGGTGAACTGCTGTGGAAGGCACGAACGAGACTGGATAGCGGCGCGAGACGAAAGGTCTCGGCAAACCTCGGCGGCATACTCGCGCGAATTCATGCGCAGAAGTACGCTCATTTTGGCTTCTTGAATGCGGATGTTGAAGTTGCTCAACCCGTCGAATCCTACACGGATTGGACCGTTGGCCATATTCATTCCTGCATCGCCTCGGTCCGATTTCGACGCCGCCTGGATGAGGGACTGATACGTCGGCTGGAGCAGTGCATCGTTCAAAATGCCCCATTGCACGATGCCGCGTGTGAACCTTGCCTGTGCCATGGGGATTTCAATGAGAAGAACATCCTTATCGATCTCGACGCGACGGGCGGGCCGACCGTCTCAGCCGTCCTTGATTGGGAGTACGCGCTTGCCGGAGCACCGCATTTTGATATCGGCAATCTATTCCGGTTCAGCGCCGTGGACCCCTGGATCGATAGCCCGGCGTTCGAATCCGGCTATGTCGAAGCGGGAGGGGAACTCGATGTGAATTGGTTATCGCGGGCGCTCCTCGCGGACCTGGTTGCAATGTGCCATATGTTAGACTCGGAGGAGGACAGTCCGCGAAGTCACGCTACAGCAGCGGCGCTGATTGAGAAATCCGTTGGGCGCCTTGGCGGGTAGGCTGTTCCGGTATGAATAATTAGTCCAGTCCAACTTAGTTTATAGGTAACCCAGGAGGATTGAGATGACTACGATTAATATTCACGCCGCGAAGACACAGCTTTCGCAGCTTCTTGAACGTGTAAACAGTGGTGAGGAGGTTGTCATCGCAAAGGCTGGAAAACCAGTTGCTCGACTGATTCCTTACGTCACCGCAAAAGGCCTCCCGCGCAAACCTGGAGCATTAAAGGGGCAAATAGAAATTGCTGATGATTTCGACGAGCTCCCCGAAGGGATTGCGGCCGCATTCAGGGGCGAGAGTCCATGAAGCTGTTGCTTGATACGCATACGCTTCTGTGGTGGTTAAATGATGATCCCAAACTCGCCGGTGAAGCCCGCAAGGCAATTGCCTCGCCTAAATCAGAAATCTTTTACAGCCCCGTTTCGATCTGGGAAGTCTCGATCAAAAAGGCCGCGGGAAAACTCAAAGCTCCCGCGGATTTCCCCGATCGGGTAAAAGACGAAAATTTTACCGAGCTCCTGATTAAATCCGAACATGCATGGCTTGCGGGATTGCTGCCACGCCACCACGATGACCCCTTTGATAGAATGCTCGTCGCGCAGTCAAAATGCGAAGGATTCACACTCGTCACGCGGGATTCATGGGCGGCCAGGTATGGCGTGGCTGTCCTGTCAGCATAAATTGTGCTGGCAGGCGCTTGCCGCGGGGGCACGAACTACTGCTTACAATCCTACTCCGTGTTGAACTGTATGATGTTCGGTGTCGCGAGGATGATGAGATTCTGCTTTTGACGGTGTTTGAACCTGGATTTCAGCACTTCTCCCACGAGCGGCAGGTTGCCGAGGTAGGGCACCCGCGCGGCGAAATCATCGGCGTCTGATTCGAACAAGCCGCCTATGATGAGGCCGTCGCGATCCATGTTGAGCGTCTGGCGGGTCAGCACGGGGATCGGCGCCTGTCCGGGCAGCTTCAGAGTGCCGGTTCCAAACACCTGGTTCTCGGTCTGGCCGTTCGATGTTATGTTATCGATGACAGCTCCGAACTCGGAGATTTCAGGTTCGAGGGACAATAGAATGCGGTCGTGCAACGGACCGATTCTTGGTTTCACATCCAGCGTAAATCCCGAGGCGTCGCCCGTCCCGCCAATACGAATCGACGCCGGGGGATCATCACTGCGGCCGGTGATTTTGATCTTTGCGGGGCCCGTGCCACCGACGCTGTATAGACCGATGAGCGGTATTTGCACCAGCTGGAGCGTGGGTGTTACGGTAACGTCTGCCTGGCCAGTGATGTTGCCAAGGCGATCCTGCGACAGGTTGAGATGAAGGTCACCCAGACCCATTGAAAACCCGTAATCGCCGGTAATATTGGCCAGTCGCGCGTCCGCAAACTTCACCTGCACAATCACCTGCACGGGCGGAAAGTCCGAAGCACGTGCAGCCGAAGTGAACAACACCAGAACAAGCATTAGTGTGCCGAACCAGTAGTTCTTATCCTTGGATATCCGTGACTCTGCGCCCGTTCGGCACCCAGATCCTGCCACCGAATTAAGCGTATACCGCACCAGCTTCGATAGAAGTTGCATCGTAGTTTCCTCGTATCGCTCCTACTTTGCAGGCAAACCGGGCCGCGGCACATGCAACTGTCAATGACTTCGCGCCAGCCCTGCGCGCGCCTTTGCAGTCGCCGGTCTACCCAAACGTCATTAGCGTCAGCCCGCGTCTTTGGCGTACTCTGATCGTGGTGGCAGAAGTCGGGCCATCGTAGAAGTGAATTCCCTCTGAAGGCGGAAGTTTTACCCGGCGCGCTTTGTAGAAGTTGAGCACATTCGCTAATGTATCGGTCGTTTTGTACTCCAGCCAAGGCGCAACAATGGTCCCGGTCGTGTACACTGGGGTCTTTCCAACGTAACCGCTTTGGTAGACATTTCTGCCCGGAGCGTAACGTCCCCATCGTACCGTCGATCCTGGATAGATACACCCATCCCAGAACTTTTCGAAGACCTGCTGTTCGGGAGCACGTGCCTGGACGATCCGTGCCTTCCATGCTTCGATGTCCTCGCCAGGACCAAACGTCCATCCGGGCATGACTTGCAGCACGGAGCTATTCGCCTTAAATGGGCGCGTTTCAAAGACCAGGCGAGAACCGTTATTACCAGGTTCGAACCTTACATTCGTCTCCCGTCCATCTACCGAGGGCACGTAGGATGTAGTAAAGGCCGACGCATCCATCGAAGTGTTCCCAGCGCCCAGGCCTTCGGGCTCAATCGACATGTAATACTCGACCACCTGTTCAAAACCATCCTCAGTGACAGCGGCAATCTGCCACGCTGGCAGCATGGAGGGTTGCGTGTTCCATCGTTCCATGCGCATACCGGGATAATAAAGTGGGCCAAGCAGCGCGGGCAGCGATTCGGCAAGCCTCGGATATTTTGAACCGTAAGCGGATTCCCACTGAACAGTCGCCGCATCGACCTTCGCTTTATACCCGAGTTTGTCCTGTCGCGAGCGGTGAAACATCAGCAATCCGGCCGGGATCACTACGCCGAGAAGCAATCCGTATCCGATTCTCGAAATGACTTTCGCGGCTGGTCGCGTACCCAGCCGCCGCACGGTGACAATGCCAATCAGGCCTCCAAGAATAGCGGATACGGGAATCCCGATGACAGCTAATACCAGCAAACCGAATACGTGCTCGCCGGTGTAGGAGGGTGAAAGGCTCAGTAATGCCAGCGCCCCGACGCACAGCGCAGCGGCAACGCAGGCGCCGAACACGAATCCGCCGAACATGCGTACGGCGCCGACTGGCTGAGAGTTGTTCACATTAGCTCTCGGCCTCGCAGACGAATTACGTCACCGCAAAGCATTTTCATTTATGGGTACTTAGTCGGCGGAAGGGAGGGGCCGTCGGGCGCGTTCCACAGTAGCGGGTCACGCGAGGATCCAGGGCTCACTGACTACTACAAGCTGATCGAGAGTATTGTCTTCTCCATGTCAGCCAGAACGGAGTGTACCACATAAACTTTATCGCGCTATCCTGCGTGGAGACTTAGATGCGTTGCTTTGAATGATTATCCCTCTTTTGCACACTCAATAATCCCGTGTCCCTGATCCGTCGGCGTAAGCGCCTCCTGTTTATCCTTCTGCTTCTGCTTTGCCTGGGCGCCATTGTGATTGTTATCAACCGCCGCCTGTTCGTTCGCAGCGTTATTTCCGTTTCTCAACGGCTGCGCGGGCGTGCGACTGTCGCGGATCGGCTCGAACAATTTGGTGAAGCGGTTCACGGCCGCATGCAACCCTACTTCGATGCAGCAGGCATTCCCTACCCACCTGCCAGGCTCGTGCTTGTGGGACTAAAAACCGAGAAAGTCCTTCGTGTCTATGCGGCGGCTGAGGGCTCTGAACCAAAGCTCGTTCGCGAATATCCGATCCTGGCGGCCAGCGGCGGGCCGGGTCCGAAGTTGCGTGAAGGGGACCTGCAGGTGCCGGAGGGAATCTACGGCATCGAGTACCTGAACCCTAACAGCATGTTTCACCTGTCGATGGCCGTCAGTTATCCAAACGATTTTGACAAAGCGCGCGCGCGGGAAGAAGACCGCCGCAATCCTGGCGGCGACATCATGATTCACGGCAGCGACCAGAGCATCGGCTGCCTGGCCATGGGTGATGAAGCCGCCGAAGACCTGTTCGTGCTGGTTGCGGAGACCGGAGTGGACAAGGTAAAGGTCGTCCTCGCCCCCAACGATCTGCGCTTTTCCCCCCCACCAGACGTGGAGGCCCAGCGTGACTGGCTGCCTGACCTCTATGACCAGCTTCGCAGGGAACTGAACGCGCTGAGCGAGTAGGCACCCTAAAACGAGTAACTATGGACTATTCAAACGAAATCCCGAAGTGTTCACCCCATGAATTCGCGTCCACCAGCCTCCATTAGCCGGCAAGAATTCAGTTTGCGGACAGCGGTAAGCAGAAGTAAGTGATTACGACCACGAATACGATTGGATAGGAATGCGCAGCGATACGATCAAAAAAGGCAACGAGCGGGCGCCGCATCGGTCACTTCTGAAGGCGACGGGTGTACGCGATGAAGACATGGGCAAACCATTCGTCGCGATAGCGAACAGCTACATCGACATCATTCCTGGCCACGTGCACCTCAAAGAAGTGGGCGAATACGTGAAGCAGTGCGTCCGCGAGGCAGGCGGCATGCCGTTCGTCTTCAACACCATTGGTGTGGATGACGGCATCGCGATGGGCCACACGGGGATGAAGTATTCGCTGCCCTCGCGCGAGATCATCGCTGACGCCATTGAGGCGGTCGTACGCGCGCACTGTTTCGACGCGATGATCTGCATCCCGAACTGCGATAAGATTGTGCCCGGTATGATGATGGGTGCGATGCGCTGCAATATCCCCACGATTTTCGTGAGCGGCGGACCGATGGAAGCGGGCAAGACGACCAGCGGAAAAGTCGTGGATCTGATCAGCGTCTTCGAAGGGGTGGGCGCGCACCAGATAGGCAAGATTAACGACGACGAACTCAAACAGATGGAAGACGCCGGCTGCCCGACGTGTGGATCGTGCAGCGGGATGTTCACGGCCAACAGCATGAATTGCCTGAACGAAGCACTGGGCCTGGCGCTGCCGGGCAACGGCAGCATTTTAGCGACGAGCGAGGAACGCCTGCGGCTGTATCGCCGTGCGGCATTCCAGATCATGGAGCTTTATCGCCGCGACATCAAGCCGTGCGACATTGTGACAGAAGCTTCCATTGATAACGCGATGATCCTGGACATGGCGATGGGCGGATCCACGAACACGCTGCTGCATATTCTCGCGGTGGCGCACGAGGCGGGTGTTCCTTACACGATGGAGCGCATTAACGAGTTGAGCAAGCGCACGCCGAACGTGTGCAAGGTGGCCCCTTCATCCAGCTACCACATGGAGGACATCGCACGTGCGGGTGGAATCCACACAATTCTGTGGGAGATTTTGCTAGGTAAGCCGGGGCTGCTGAAAGAGGAATGCATTACCGTGACGGGCGAATCCGTTGCGCAGAATATCCGCAAGTACTCGATCCGCTCGGAAGAGTGCGTGGAACTGGCGAAGCAGTTTACCAAGAGCGGCAGCACGGCGACGGGTCGCACGGCGCAGGATGTCATTAAACACCTGCGCGTGGAAGCGGAAAAGAAACACGCGGCGTACCTGAACGGTGAGTTCACGACGCCCGCGGTGGATGGCGGCGCTGTGGCGCTGGCCGAAGAGGACAACCAGCAGGATAACAAGCTCGCAGAGTTCCAGGACAAGATGGACAACTTCATTCCCTACGCAGTTATCCGTACGGTGGAGAAAGCGTACTCGCAGCAGGGCGGACTCTCAATTCTGTACGGCAACCTGGCGCCCGAGGGTTCAGTCGTGAAGACCGCGGGCGTGGATCCGAAGATGCTGGTCCACGCAGGTCCGGCGGTCGTGTTCGAGTCGCAGGAAGCGGCGTGCGCGGGAATCCTGGGCGGCAAGGTAAAGGCCGGCGACGTGGTTATTATCCGCAACGAAGGTCCGAAGGGAGGTCCGGGGATGCAGGAGATGCTTTCGCCGACCTCGTATATCAAAGGTATGAACCTGGGCGATAAGTGTGCGCTGGTGACGGATGGTCGTTTCAGCGGCGGCACGGCAGGCGCGTGTATCGGGCATGTGTCGCCGGAAGCGGCCGCGGGTGGACTGATCGGCCTGCTGCGCGATGGCGACCTGATCGAGATCGATATCCCCAACCATAAAATTGAAGCGCGTCTTACAGGTGAAGAGATCGCAGAGCGGCATTCGAAACTGGAAGCGGCGGGTGGCTGGAAATCGACGCTGCCCGACGAACTCCGCCGCGGCTATCTCGGCAAGTATGCCGCGATGGCAACCAGCGCGGCGACTGGTGCCGTGCTGAAATGGGACTGATGTAAAATAAAAACGCAAGGAACGCCGAGAACAAAAACACAGAGGGCACGAAGCATAGAGAACAGCTCCGCGTGCTTCCTACGCCAACAGCAACCTCTTCCGCAAAATGCTAAGTAATCGACGCACGTACATCAGCACTATTGGTAGTGTCCTGGCGGGTATCTCTGAGCCACGGAAAAGTGAAAACAACGGTATGTGACTTAGTCCGTCAGCGGTAGCTGTCCTTGCGTTGATCAACTGTCAGCATGTAGACGATGTTGTCCGTGTCGTCAATGTGGTAGAATAGCCGATAGCGGCCAATGCGATAGCGCCATGTGGCTGGGTTATAGCCGCGCAGCTTTTTAATGTTTAAGCCCCAGAACGGAATTTTGCGAAGTTGCGGATAGACATAGCTCACAAGCTTGTCGCGCAGAAATTGCGCCTGCTGTCTGGGCAATTGCTCCAAGTCCTTTTGAAACTGCGCGAGCTCGAAAATGCGGTACTCAGACAAATTTGCCTTTTCGTCCCTTCAGGTCGCGATAAGCCTTATTAAGTCGGCTGTTTAGCTCCCTATTTTCCCCGATCTCCTTCATCTCGAAGTCGTCGGCGTACTGCTGCTCTTCGAGGTACCGCAATACTGAAGTCTCAATGAAGTTGGAAAGCGGTCTGTTTTCGCGGTGCGCGGCGGAGCGCAAGTGTTGATAAACCTGCTCGTCCAGCCGAAGGGTAACGGTTTTTGACATTTCTGGCAACCTGTAGGCTTTTGTGTTCTGAAAGAATACAAACGAATACGTCTACTCATTCGATTTGTTGGCGGAAGAACACAACGCCGCGGACTTGACGGAACAGTACTGCGGTTGCTTCCTTGAAAAATCTGAGTTGTGAAGGAGACCACGCGTGCGCATTACCGATGACGGATTGAAGCGGCTGCAAACCGAATTCAACGGCTACCTTGAGAACGAACTGGTAGACCAGTTCTTCGATCAGTTCGACAGCAAGTTCTCGGCGGGGCACTGGTGCGCGGGCGAGTTCTCGGATCGCTTCTGCCAGTCGTACACGGATGACCCGAATTTCGAGCGCGGAATTGTGGCGGACATCCGCCGTGTACGCGAGGCGGGCGTGGTCGGCATTGAGTTATCCGACACGCTCTTCCGCGACAAGTCACTCAAGTTTCAGCAGTCGCAGATCGATGCGGTGAAGGGCGCTCTCAAGGAGCATCGCGTCACGCCCACGAACATGAACATTAACGTATGGACGCACGCAAAGTGGCGTGTGGGGGGGATCACGAATCCCGACGCTGGACGCCGCAAGGCCGCACTTGAGTACTGCCTGGAGATTGTGGACCTGGCAAAGACCATGGATTGCCCAACAGTGCAATTGTGGCCGGGTTCGGATGGCTGGGATTATCACTTCGAGGTGAACTACGGGCAGCAGCTCGACTGGTTCATTGACGGCTGCATCGAGATCGCCCGCGCGGCGGACAAGCAGGGGCTCCGTTTCGGCACCGAGGCAAAGCAGAAGGAGCCGCGCGAAGGGAATATGATCCTTAACACAACCGCGAAGGCCGCCTGGGTGGCGAAGCTCGTTAACGAAGCCGTCGGCAAGACCGTCATGGGTGTGGTGATAGACTACGGCCACGAGCAGATGGTGGGAAATCAGCCTGCCGACAGCCTTTACCTGCTCAGGCGCATCGGCGTGCCGATTAATAATTTTCACATTAACGCGGCGAAGTATAACTCAAATGACGAAGACCGCATTACGGGCACGGATGACATATGGCGCCTGGTGGAGTTCTGTTACGCCGCAGCGGACATTGACTATCAGGGCTGGTTCGGTGAGGACCAGTTTACCTACCGCACCGATCCCGTGCGCAGCATGGCGCTCAGCCGCGAATTCTTTGCGAACGCCATGAAGAAGGCGCTGAAGATTTTTGCGGATAAGAAGAGCCTCAGTGCGGCACAGGCTTCCGGTGATGCGACAAAGGTCATCGATGTGGTAAAGAAGACGATCCTGGCGGGCTAACTAAACTTCGCGCCAACCATGCAGGATTCTCAGAGCAATTGCTTATGAAGCTCAAAGTTGTGGTTCATTCGCAGACGAAGGCGGCTGGGCAGAAGTGCCTGCCATTCCAGGCTGCGCAACACAAATATCAATTGTAGTCTTCATGCTTCTTAGTATCTCATATTTGGAATATTGTGCAATTAAATTCCGATATAGTCCGGATCTTCGAAAGCTGTTATTATGCTTGCAGCCTGTGCGTCCCACACCGCAGCAGATTTGCCCGTGTCCAGCGCACTTCCCAATCCTCAGCCGCCATTGAATGAAGGAATTGCGCCTGCGCGCGTGGCTGTCGAGACCCCGCAACCAGACTTTGTTCTCGAAGCATTAGGAATCACCAAGCGCTATGCGGGCGTTGCGGCTCTTGATGGTGTGGAGCTTCAGCTTCGGCGTGGGAGCATCCATGCGCTGGTAGGCGAGAACGGCGCCGGCAAGTCGACTCTCATAAAAATTCTGTCGGGGGCGTTGCGGCCAGACGAGGGAACGATTCGCCTGGATGGGGCGCCCGCGCATTTACCTAATCCACTCGCCGCGCGAAAGCATGGCATCAACGTCGTTCATCAGCACACGCACCTAATCCGCGATTTGTCGGTGGCGGAAAACTACGCATTGCGTCAAGGATACCCGCGAAATGCAGCCCAGCTCGTTGGATGGAGTAAACTGCGCGACGACGCACGGGCCGCAGTCGCTCCGCTCGCTCCAACACTGGATGTTAATTCCGACACGCGTCGTCTTTCGGCAGTGCAGAGGCAGATCGTTGAGTTGAGTTTTGCGCTTGCCAGCACGCCGCGCGTTTTGATTCTCGATGAACCCACCGCCGCTCTGCCCCACGCGGAAACACTCGAACTATTCAAGCGCGTACGCGAGCTGGCAGCTACCGGCACTGCCGTGCTGTTTGTAACGCATCGCCTCGGCGAAGTCTTCGAACTGACCGACCACATCACCGTCCTTCGCGACGGCAAGCTCGTGTGGACAAAACCCACGAGCGAAGTCGACCAGGACCAGCTAATCCGCGCCATGGTGGGGCGCAGCGTAATTTTCGAGCGTGACGAAACGTTGGCCGCGGGTACCGAGACAGAACTTTCGTTGCGTGGGCTTGCGGATGGTGCGTTCTCCTTTCGTGGAATCGATCTGCAAATTAATCGCGGCGAGATATTGGGAATCTATGGCCTGGTCGGAGCGGGCCAGTCGGAGTTGTGTTCAGCGCTGCTCGGAATACGGCCAACTTCTGATGGAAGCGTGTCACTTGGGGATGCCGACCTTACCCGGGTTCGCGCCGGTAAACGTGTGCGGCGCGGGCTCGCATATGTAACGGCAGACCGACTGGAGCGCGGCGTGTTCCGGCAGATGTCGACCGGTGAAAACCTCAGCATTGCATCGCTGGCAAAAACTTCGAATGCAGGCTTTCTGCGTAAGGGTGAGGAAACGCGACGTAACCTGGAATCGATTCAACAACTCCAAGTGAAGACGACAGGCCCGTATCAGAACATCCAGGAGCTCTCCGGCGGTAATCAGCAGAAAGTAATGGTGGGCCGGTGGCTGCGTACGTCTCCGCGTGTGCTGATTGTCGAAGAGCCGACACAAGGCGTAGACGTCGGCGCTAAGCTTGAGATACACAATCTTCTACGACAACTGGCGCGTGAGGGAGTCGCGATTCTCCTCGTTTCATCGGAGCTGCCTGAACTTCTGTCGCTCAGCCATCGGGTGGCTGTAATGCGCGAAGGGCAAATTGTCGGCGAACTGCCAGGCGCCAGTGCCAGCGAAGACGAGATTCTGCGGCTTGCATTGCCTGAGCACCAGAAAAGTGTTACTAAAACGCAAGACCACGCCAGACGAAACACTATCTTTGAGTGGCTGGCCGCAAAACGCGAAGCGGGCCTGTTTCTTCTTCTGTTCGTTCTCTGGCTGGCAGCTGTGTTTTTCGTTCCAAATTTTGGGACCGCTCTCAATATGCGCGATGTGCTGCTGGATCAGTCGATCCTGCTTATCGGGGCACTCGGTGTGGGCGCAGTGATCATTGCGGGTGGAATCGATATTTCCATTGGCGCGATTCTCGGGCTCGCGGCTATGGCAGCCGGCAAGCTGGACCAGGCGCAACAGCCGGTTCTGCTCATTGCTGTAGTCCCTGTGTTACTGGGCCTGTGTCTCGGCGCGCTGAACGGCGCGATCACGGTGTTCGGACGCATTCATTCCATCGTGGTAACGCTTGGCATGTTGTTCATCTTCCGCGGCGTGATGATCCAGTCGATGGGCGGCAAATGGATGTTCAATCTGTCTGAGCACGTCACGCAATTCGGACAAAGCGCGCTTGGTCCTGTCCCGATGCTACTTCTGGTTGCAGCCATTGTTGCTCTCGCGATGCACCTGCTGCTTGGTCACTCAGTAAGCGGCCGGTATTTGTACGCGCTGGGCGGCGACCGTCCCAGTGCGGAACTCACAGGAATCAGCGGGCGAAAGTACATTCCCATCGCTTTCGCGGTGAGTGGGTTTTTGATCGGAATCGCGGGGCTTCTGCACGCCGGCCGCTATGGTAACGTGCAGACGAATGTTGGCCAGGGCTTTGAACTGCGCGCGATTGCCGCGGCTGTCATCGGCGGCACGCACATTATGGGTGGACGCGGCAGCGTGCTGGGAATTGTACTAGGAACGCTCTTCCTTGGCTTTCTCAGCAACGTGCTCGTTCTGCTTCATGTATCCAGCTTCTGGGATAACGTGGTCGTTGGCGCGATGATTCTGCTGGCCGTGTGTATCGATGGCTTCACTTCCGCACGCAGGGAATCACACGCATGAGATTCTTCCGAACTTACGCGCGCCAGCTCGTTTTGCTGCTCGTTCTCGCGGTGCAGGTGATCGTACTAGGGAAACTGTCGCCGTACTTTCTCGACACGACTAACCTGCTCGAACTCTCGACGCACCTTGCCGAGGCAGGGCTCATCGCGTGCGGCATGACGCTCGTCATCATGACCGGCGGAATTGATCTCTCTGTTGGTTCGCTGCTTGGCCTGTCGGGTATCGTGCTCGGCTATACATGGAAACCGCTCGGGCCGGCCGGCGCCGTATTGGCTGCGTTCACCACTGGGCTTATCGGGGGCATGCTAAACGGAGCGCTTGTGGTGGCGGGCAAGCTGCCGCCGCTTGTCGTCACCCTGGGCACGATGGCACTTTTCCGCGGTATAGCGATGGTAATCAGCAAAGCGCAACCAGTCTCCGATTTTCCCGACACTTTCGCATGGTGGGGGCAGGGAGCCTTCGCGGTTGGTGGAATTGACATCCCGGTGCAGTTGGCGATCTGGGTCGCGCTGATGCTGATATTCGTTATGGTAGTTGATCGGACCGTCGTGGGACGATACCTGACGGCCATTGGCGACAACGAGCTGGCGGCTCGGTATGCGGCGTTGCCGGCGAATCGCGTCAAGTTCGCGGCCTACCTGTCAACGGGCCTGCTCAGCGCATTCGCTGCGATCATCTTCACTTCGCGTGTATCGACTGCCAAGGCTGATGCTGGACAAAATCTCGAACTGGAAGTGATCACCGCGGTGGTGTTGGGCGGTACTGCAATCACCGGTGGGCGCGGCACTGTGCTGGGCTCCTTTCTCGGGGTGCTGATACTCGGGCTGTTGCGCAATGGGCTCAGTCTTGCCGGTGTGCCATCCGTTTACCAGACCATTTCTGCCGGCGTGTTGCTTATCAGCGTATCCATCCTGAACGAGCGCATGCTGGAACGGGCGTCACGGCGAAAGCCCAGGGCTTCTGCTGTATTGCAGCCTGCCTGATCCTTATAAGTCTGGAAGGACGCGGGGCCGCTGGCTACTCACTTCCATCACAAGAGTTGTTGCAAACGTAGTTGCGGCCCCAGTTTTGGGCATTCAGCTTTGCCGCCCACACTAACCCAGGAGATTCCCCAATGGCTACTCGCTTGGTTTGCCGATTTTCAAAAGTCGCGATGCTCGTGCTCGCTTCGTGCCTGCTTCCCGTTCTCGCATTTTCAGCCGAAACAGCCGGAGCACCGGGCAAAAAGCTGACGATTGCAGTGATGCCCAAACTTGTCGGCATCGATTATTTCAACGCCGTGCAAAAAGGCGCCGAAGAAGCCGCGAAGGAAATCGGTGCGGAACTGATCTGGGATGGTCCGACGGAAAACGATGTCACGAAACAAGCGGAGATGATCGACACATGGATCGCACGCAAAGTCGACGTCATCGCGGTAGCACCAAATGATCCACACGCTCTGGCACCCACGTTAAAAAAGGCGCAAAAGCGCGGCATCAAAGTTCTGACATATGATGCGGACAGCGACGCGGACAGCCGCTCCTACTTCGTCAACCAGGCAACCGCCGAGGCGATTGGGTTTGGCCTGGTCGACGTCATTGCCGAGCAGATCAGCGGCAAAGGCGAGGTTGCCATTGTTACCGGCAGCATGACCGCCGACAACCAGAACACCTGGATGAAGCACATGGATGAGCGGATGAAAAAGTACCCGGAGATGAAAAAGGTAATTGTAAAACCCTCCGAAGAAAACCAGCAACTGGCCGTCAGCGTGACAAAAGATTTGCTGAAGGCGTACCCAGATCTTAAAGGTATTTTTGCGATTACATCCGTGGCACTTCCGGGTGCGGCTCTCGCACTGAAAGAGGCTGGCGCATCGGGCAAAGTCGCACTCACCGGCCTTTCGACGCCGAAAAGCATGGTGCAGCACGTGGACAACGGAAGCGTGAAAACGTTCCTGCTGTGGAACCCGGTCGATCTCGGGTACCTCACGGTTCAAACCGCGAAAGCCGTCGCAACGGGGCAGAAGCTCGGCGATAAAATCAGTGCCGGGCGGCTGGGCGACAAACAGGTAAAAGGCACCGAGGTGCTGCTTGGCGACCCCATGCGTTTTTCGAAGGAGAACGTGCATCAGTTCCAGTTCTAAGCGAGCAGTTTGCGCGCTGTCTTCCATCCAGCGCCCGCCAATAAGAGGAGAATCGCGATGCGTATGCTGGGAGTCATTCTGCTTTTGAGTGCATTGGTGTCAGGAGCACAGGGACTACCGCCGGCGTGCCGCGCCGTCGACCTGAAGTGCGAGTACATGACCCAGCCGCTTGGCATTGAGGTCACTGCACCGCGATTCTCATGGCGCATAGAGGACTCTCGTCGCGGAGCGCGTCAGACCAGCTATCGCATCCTCGTTGCTTCCACGCCGGAATTGCTCGAGCGGAACAAAGCCGACCTGTGGGACAGTGGCAAGATCGACAAGGACGAAACGAGCAACGTTGTATACGCTGGAAAGCCGCTTCGGTCTTCCACGCGCTATTTCTGGAACGTTCAGGTGTGGGATAAAGATAAGAACGTCTGCCAGACGAGTGAGTCGAGCTGGTGGGAAACCGGCCTGCTTTCCCCTGCCGACTGGAAAGCAAAGTGGATATCTGGCGAGTCGCGCGCGCCCGAGGAGGATACGGAAACGACGCGGGACGTTCACTGGCTCTGGTATCCGGGCGAGAATGGAGCGACGAGCGCACCTGCCGCGAAGCGCTATTTCCGGACATCCTTTGAACTGCCCGCAGACAAAAAGCTGGAAGACGCTGAGGAGTGGACACTCGCCGACAACAAATTCGGCCTGTGGGTAAATGGAAAGAACGTCGCCAATGCAGCCGGCTTTGAGGCTTTGCGCACTGTACCCATCACGACCGCGATCAGGCCCGGCATCAACTTCCTCGGCCTCGAGGTTACCAATAACGATCCCGGCCCGGCGGCGGTTGCGCATTGTCTCACGCTGCGTTTTAAAGATGGAAGTACTCAGAAGATTCGCTCCAACGGGGAGTGGAAGTGTTCGCAGAATGCAGGCGACGACTGGTCCACTTCTTCTGAGTGGCTGAAGGACGCGAAACCGGCGGAAGTGCTAGGTCCAATCGGCATGAAACCGTGGGCCACGCCGGAGATCTCGCAGCCCGGCGGCCCGGCAACACTGCTGCGCAAGTCGTTCGACCTGTCGCAACCCATCAAGCGTGCGCGTCTCTCTGTAACGGCGCTCGGCTCGTACCGCGTTCACATTAACGGCAAACGCGTGGGCAAAGAAATCCTGACTCCCGAGTGGACCGATTACCAGAAGCGCGTTTTGTACCAGACGTACGATGTGACGGCGATGCTGCAAAAGGGCGACAATGCCATCGGCGTTATTCTCGGGGACGGCTGGTACGCCAGCGGTCTTGGCTGGGTACTGAAGCGATTCTGCTTTGGTCCACCGCCCACACGATTGCTTGCGCAGATGCAGATCACATTCGCCGACGGCACGAGTAAAACGGTGGCCACGGATGAATCGTGGCAGGTCACGCAGGCGCCAATTCTCCGCTCCGAGATTTATGCCGGCGAAACGTACGATGCGCGGTTGGAACAGGCGGGCTGGGACACAGCCACGTTCAAAGCGGAGAAGTGGAATAACGCGATCATCCAGGAAACCAGTGCGGCGATTGCGCTACATGGGCAGCAGTCGCCGCCGATTCGCGTAACGGAGGAGATTCAGCCAATCAGCATCACCGAGCACGAGCCCAGCCAGTTTATCTACGACATGGGCCAGAACATGGTGGGATTCGCGCGGCTGAAAGTGCAGGGGCCCGCCGGAACGCAGGTGCGCATGCGCTTTGCCGAGATCTTGACGCCGGAAGGTGGCATTTACCGCGAGAACCTGCGCCGTGCGGATGCTACGGACACTTACATTCTGAAGGGCGGCGGAGAGGAAACCTTCGAACCGCACTTTACTTATCACGGCTTCCGTTACATAGAAGTGACCGGCTACCCGGGCAAGCCGGATAAATCATCGCTGACGGGGCTGGTGTTTCACACGGATTCGCCGTTCGCCGGCAAGTTTGAAACATCGAACACTCTCGTGAACAAAATCTGGCTGAACACGCTGTGGGGATTGCGCGGAAACTGGATGAGCGTGCCCACCGATTGCCCGCAACGCGACGAGCGGCTTGGCTGGATGGGCGACGCGCAGGCTATCTGGCGGACTGCGTGTTACTATCTGGACGCCGCGGCGTTCAGCGAGAAGTGGATTAACGACGTGATCGACGCGCAGTCGCCGGCGGGCGGATTTTCCGACGTCGCGCCGCGCGTGATCGACATGGCCGACGGCGCGCCTGCATGGGGCGACGCCGGGATTATTGTACCCCACGCGACTTACATTCATTACAACGACATCCGCCTGCTGCAAACCGCTTGGCCCGCGATGGAGAAATGGATGAAGTACATCCATGACGAGAACCCGGGCCTGCTCTGGTTGAAACGTCGCAATAACGACTTTGGCGATTGGGTTCCGGCGAACAGCACAACCGACAAGGACCTGATTGCCACGGCGTACTGGGCCTATGACGCACAATTGATGGCCCAAATGGCGCGTGCGTTGGGTAAATCGGCAGAGGAACAGAAGTATCAGAATCTGTTCGAAGGCATCCGTTCCGCATTCCAGAAGAAGTTCATCAAGCCTGATGGCACTATTGCAAACGGGAGCCAGACCTGCTACGTTCTGCCATTGTTCATGAACCTCGTGCAGGACGACATGAAATCCAGCGCCGTGAAACATCTCGTAGACGACATCACTTCGCGAAGCGGGCACCTGTCGACGGGATTCCTGGGCTCGACCTACCTGATGCCGGTACTCAGCGACAACGGCCAGGACGCGATCGCCAACAAACTTCTGCTGAACGAGGATTTCCCGAGCTGGGGATACATGATCAGGAAAGGCGCGACGACGATCTGGGAACGCTGGAATGGCGACACGGGAGATCCCAGCATGAACTCGTACAATCATTACTGCTATGGGGCGATCTCGGAGTGGCTGTTCCGTTACATGGGCGGTATCGACCAGGTGGATGGCACGGCAGGTTATCGGCAATTGAAAGTTCGTCCACATTTGTGCGATGGCGTTGCGAGTGGTAAGTGCAGTTACGATTCGATTAACGGAGTTATCGCGACCGAATGGTCGCGAAGCAATGATGGCGCACTAACCTTTAAAGTTACTCTTCCGCCCAACACGACAGGCGAAATCCACATTCCTGCAAAGAGCGCCGATGGTGTCTCCGAGGGTGAGAAACCGGCCACCCAATCTGACGGGCTGAAATATCTGCACCAAGATGGCGGCTATGCAGTGTTCAATGCAGGAGCGGGAAGCTATGCCTTCACGGTGCATGCAAAGTAGCCATTCAGCGCCAGGGTCAAAATATGCCCAAAACTGGGAATAGATGAGTTGCTGAAAGGTTCTGCACAGTGAAAGGTCTCCCGCCCCTCCCGCATAAAAGGCTGGAGTGGGTGGGGAGGTCCTTAGATGAACTGCGTACTATGCCAGAGGACGGTTCGTCGCAGGTTCGGATATGCACTGCGTTTCGCACAGGGCGGAGTGACACCAAACCATGTGAAGAGTTTAAAGGGCTTCGGAGGCGCCGGAGTCCTGGAGATTGTGGAGGACTTTGTCGGCAATGCGTATCGGGCTGTGTACACCGTGAAGCTGGCCGGAGTGGTTTATGTGCTGCATTGCTTTCAGAAGAAGTCGCGGCGTGGGATTGCTACGCCCAAAAGTGTAATGGAGCTTATCCGTAAGCGCCTGCGCGATGCGGAACTGCTTCACTCGGAAAGGAGCCGACCCGATGCCGACAGGTAAGCAAGCTGTGGCATGGCAAAGTAGCGGCAACGTCTTTACGGATCTAGAGTTGCCAGACGCGGATGAACTTATGACAAAGGCAAATCTCGCGCTTCATATACGAGCCGCTATTAAGGAACGGAAACTAACGCAGGCGCAGGCCGCCGATTTGCTTGGTCTGAATCAACCTAAAGTCTGTTCCATAGTCAATGGGCGGCTTGAAGGCTTTTCTACTGACCGCCTGCTAAGGTTTCTCAATGATCTGGGGTGTGATGTCGCTATTACCGTATCCAAGCCGCGGAAAAAGTCGCGCGGACACATGGTCTTTGCCTAACCGGAGCACCTGCGGATGACGACTCGCCGTTACATCGCTTTCGACTTCGGCGCCGAATCGGGGCGTGCGATTGTTGGCACCATCGCGAATGGAAAGCTGGACTTGGACGTGCTGCACCGGTTTTCGACAGAAGGCCTGGTGATGCAGGGGCGGCGCCAGTGGGACGTGACGCGGATGTACGCCGAAATGCTGACGGGACTGACCGCCGCCGCGCGCAAGTACGGACCGCACTTCGACGGCGTCGGAGTGGACACCTGGGGCGTCGACTTCGGTCTGCTCGCTTCCGACGGTACCTTACTAGCCAACCCCACGCACTACCGCGATAAAGCCCACGCCTCCACCATGGACGAGCTTTTTGCGGCAGGCCATCACGAGAGCAAGGCTGGGAGCGACCCCGTTTCGGGGGCAATCGGCGCAATCTCCCGCAACGACGTGTATAAACGCACCGGTATCCAGTTTCTTCCGTTCAATACCGCCTGGCAGCTTGTATCCCTGGTCCAGCGCAACTCGCCGCTGCTCGAATGCGCCGACAAACTCCTTTTGATGGGCGACGTCTTTGGCTACCTGCTCTCGGGCTGCACGGCGTGCGAATACACGAACGCCAGCACAACACAACTTCTGAACCCGAACACACGCACTTGGGACGATGAACTCGTCAGCCACCTTGGTATCCCGCGCCACCTGCTTCAGCCGATCATACAGCCCGGCTCCGTACTTGGCGCGCTTCTTCCAGAAATCGCCGCACACACCGGCATCGCACCTGGCACCCCCGTCATCTCACCCGCAACCCACGACACCGGTTCCGCGGTCGTCGCTGTGCCCGCCGCCGCAGATACCAGCGATTGGGCTTACCTCTCCAGTGGCACGTGGTCGCTCATGGGCGCGGAACTCGGTGCCCCAATCGTAAACGAACAATCCCTCGCGCTCAACTACACCAGCGAAGGCGGCTACGGCGGCACCATTCGGTTCCTGAAAAACATCATTGGCCTATGGATCCTGCAGGAATGCCGCCGCTGCTGGCAGCGCGAACTGAATACGGAATTACCTTACGCACAGCTGATGGAGGATGCCGCGGCGGCGCAGCCGTTCGGAGCCATCATTAATGTCGACGATCCACGGCTGCTTGCGCCTGAGAACATGTGCGACATTGTCCAAACACTGGCTAACGAAAGCGGCTACCCGGATCCACTCTCGCGTCCCCAGATGACGCGATGTGTGCTGGAGAGCCTCGCGCTGCGCTACCGGCGCACCTTGCACGAACTCGACTCGCTGACCGGCCGCACCACACGCACACTTCACGTCATCGGCGGCGGCAGCCAGAACACGCTGCTTTGCCAGATGACGGCAGATGCCTGCGGCATATCTGTCCTGGCAGGCCCTGCGGAGGCAACCGCCATCGGCAACATAGCAGTCCAGGCCATCGCAACGGGCGCGGTTGACTCGCTTGCGGCCGCACGCCAACTCATCGCGAAATCATTCTCTCTCACGCGCTACGAACCAGTTGCCGATTCACGATGGGACCGATTGGGCGAGCCAATCGGATGAGCCCTCGGAACGCAACGCATTGCTGCTTATTGTTTCTCTTCGTTGTCCAGCTGCTGATCATGAGTTGCTCGCTTTGTGTGGCGGGTTCATCCAGCTGCGACTTCACCTACAAACCACTGGAAGAACATAATGAAGGCGGACCCGATTACGAGGGGCTTCGGATCATTCTCGTTCCCATCGAATGCCACTCAGTAAATTCGTGCCATGCAGAGTCACTGGATGAAATCGCGAGGCCTCTGATTGTAGACGTCATTCCGCCTGGTACTGGGAAGTCGGTAGATCGCAATCCGGTTTCGGCATCTGGTATCACGCTCATTGCCAGGCCGATTCTTCCGGAACTGACGAAAGAGGAAATCGACCAGTCGCGAAGGGTTCCCATCCTTGGCTGGTTGACCGGCACAGCAACGAGCAGCGACGAACCAGTCGATCGATTCGATAGCACGGATTCCAGGATATGGAAGATGCCGTGGACGATTACCGTCGACCTGACGTCCAGCACGATTGAGCAATATAGTTACTATTCCGGGGTTAAGCGGGAAAACATTGTCGCCGCATCTGTGTACGCCATCTTGATTACCGCGGGCTATAATTGCCAAACAACGGTGACAGTAAATGTCATTGCATCCCCCGCGGACAAAGCACTGCTGAGCCTATTTAATCGAGACTTCCATTGGGACAAGAAAGCATTCCACGTCCTGGAGGAAACGATCGGAGGTTACGTCCTAAACCGGGACGACAATCCCGGCTGGCTCGTGCAGCGTAAACAATCGCGCGCAACTGGACAATAGCCAGCACGTTCGTTATTTGAGACAAGCAGTTCCTACCGCTTTGGTAAAATTTCCTCGACGTATAACTGCGGGGGTTGCATGAACGGCTCATGACCATTGAAGCGCCAGTTGAAGTCGAGATACTCTATGGCCGCGGGAAACTGCGTGTTGCGCTACCACCGGCGGATGTGACAATCATTGAGCCATCGCATGTGCCCGGCCTGCCGGATGAGCATGCGGGGTTTCGGGAGTCGGTCCGGTCCCCGATCGGCTTGCGTCCACTGGCGGGGCTGGTTGGACCGCATGAGACGCTGGCGATCGTCACCAGCGACGGCACCCGCCCGGTCCCAAACGCCAAGCTCATTCCGTGGATTCTCGACGAACTGCGTTGCCGTCCGCGCGAAGTCTGGGTCATCACGGGAACCGGGTCGCACCGCGGCAACACCCCTGAAGAACTGCGCCAGATGTTCGGCGATCGCGTCATGCGTGAGTGCCACGTCATCAATCATGACTGCCAGGATGATTCGCGCCTGGTGTCGATCGGCAAGACGCCACGCGGAATCGACGTGCGCTTCTGCCGACAGTATGTGGAAGCCGATAAGAAGATCACGGTCGGGTTTATCGAGCCGCACTTCTTTGCAGGATTCTCCGGCGGACCAAAGGCGCTGCTGCCCGGCATTGCGGATATAGACAGCATCCTGTCGTTCCATGACGCGTACATGATTGGTCACCCGCGAAGCACATGGGGTGTTCTGGAAGACAATCCGCTGCAGCTGGAGTCGCGCGCCGCGTCGCGATTGTGTCCCCCCGATTTTATGGTGAACGTGACGCTCAACGGCGAAAAAGAGATTACCGGTTACTACTGTGGCGACTGGCTGGAAGCGCACCGTGCCGGATGCGCGTTCGTGAAGGAACACGCGACCGTCGGTTTCGACGAGCCGTTCGACGTCGTGGTCACGTCTAATTCCGGTTTCCCGCTCGACCAGAACCTCTACCAGACGGTCAAAGGCATGTCGGCCGCGGTCCAGGTGGTGAAACGCGGCGGGACGATCATCGCAGTTAGCGAATGCAGCGACGGCATACCGTCTCACGGCAAGTTTTTCGAGATTCTCAAAAGCGCGCCAAACCCGCGCACCATGCTTGATACAATAGAGGCGCCTGGATATCGTTGCTTTGACCAGTGGGAAGCGCAAAAACTGGCGAAGATTCAGGTGCACGCGGATGTGCAGCTATACAGCAGCCTGGATCCGGAGCTTGTGGCGGGGCTGCATATCACTCCGGTGAGTGATGTAGCGCACGCGGTCGAGCAGGCTCTCCAAGTGCACGGCGCGGGCGCGCGAGTTGCGGTATTGCCCCAGGGTCCGTTGACAATTCCGTACATCCGGTAAAATTTTGCGCGGCGGCTTTGCTACCGCTTGCATTCGGTGCCCCGCCAGCGAGCACTCGCAGGATGCACGTCTTTGATCTTACGGGTGAATGGAATGTTCGCGCTGCGGATTCCGAGGAAGTCTTTCACGGAAACATTCCGGGTTGTGTTCACCTCGACCTGCTTACTGCCGGGCGAATTCCGGACCCTTTTTGGCGCGATAACGAGAAGCTGGTCCAATGGGTAAGTGAAAAGACATGGATCTACTCGCGCGAGTTCGAGGTCGGTTCAGACTTTCTGGCAGAGGACGAGGTTCTACTGCGTTGTGAGGGGCTCGACACGCTTGCGGACATTCATCTCAACGGCCAATTCGTCGCAAGCGCGGATAATATGTATCGCACGTGGGAGTTTGATGTAAAACCTCTGCTCGCAGCAGGAACCAACCATCTTGTGATAACCTTTGCTGCGGCGCGCGTGCACACGCGGGCACTACAGAAGAAGCGCTATATCCATGCATGGCTCAGCCGTGAAGATGGTGTAAACTATATCCGCAAGGAGCCCTGCAATTACGGCTGGGACTGGGGACCAAAGCTGGTGACGTGCGGCATCTGGAAACCGATTTCGCTGGTGGGCTGGAGCACGGCACGTATTGCAGGCGTGCACATCACACAGGAGCACGGTGCGGACAACACAGCAAAGCTAAACCTGGATGTGCAGTTGGCGCTGACGACCGCGGGGCTGGAAGCGGTCGGGTCGCTTGAGCCCGGCGAGCAGAGCACGGTCGCAATTGCGAAGCTAAGTGCCCGAGTGCTCTTCGAAGCCAGGCAGCTTGCCGATCAAATCATAGACGTATTTCCCGCCGCGACTGCTCAAATGGATTTCCTGGTTCGTGACCCCGAACTCTGGTGGCCGAACGGCATGGGTGAGCAGCCGCTTTACTCCATCCACGTGGAATTGACCGACACGAATGGGGAAACACTTGAAACCTGGCAACGCCGCGTTGGCTTGCGTGCGCTTCGCATGGAACGCAGGGATGACGAGTGTGGTCAGTCGTTCTTTTTCAGCGTCAATGGAGAACCGTTCTTCGCAAAGGGGGCAAACTGGATCCCCGCGGATGCTTTCGCCACGCGCGTGACTGACGATCAGTATCGTAACCTCCTGCAATCCGCCGCCGACGCCAACATGAACATGCTGCGTGTATGGGGCGGCGGCATCTATGAACAGGATATTTTTTACGACACCTGCGACGAACTCGGCATCTGCGTGTGGCAGGACTTCATGTTCGCGTGCGCGTGCTATCCAACGTTTGATGATGCGTGGATGGACAATGTGGGTGTGGAAGCTACCCAGCAGGTTCGGCGTTTGCGGCACCACGCCTGCCTCGCGCTCTGGTGCGGAAACAACGAACTGGAACAGGGACTTTGCGGACCTGACTGGACGATCCACCAGATGCCGTGGAGCGAGGCGGCGCGACTTTTCGATGATCTGTTAGCCGGAGTGGTGAAAACGAATGATCCGCAACGCGACTACTGGCCGGGTAGCCCGCACACGCCGGTTGGGGATCGCAAGCAGTGCAACGACCCAAACTCCGGGGATGCGCACCTGTGGTCGGTGTGGCACGGGCGGGAACCGTTTGAATGGTATCGTTCATCGACGCACCGGTTTTGCAGTGAGTTCGGGTTCCAGTCATTTCCTGAGCCGAAGACGATCGCTGCTTTCGCTGAGCCGGAAGATCAGAACATCTCCAGCTACATTATGGATTTTCACCAGCGCAGCTGGGTCGGCAATGGAATCATCATGAGCTATATGCTCGCATGGTTCAAACAACCGAAGGACTTCGACAGCTTCGTGTGGCTGTCGCAAATTGTCCAGGGCCTCGCGATGAAGTACGCGTGCGAGCACTGGCGCAGGCAAATGCCTCGCACCATGGGCGCCTTGTACTGGCAGCTTAACGACACCTGGCCCGGACCAAGCTGGAGCAGCATCGATTACTTCCATCGCTGGAAGGCGCTGCACTACATGGCGCGGCGATTCTTCGCGCCGGTACTGGTGTCGCTGGTGGAAGATGAGGGGAACCGAACAGTTGAAGTATGGCTGACCAACGACGAGCGAACTGCTGTGAACGGAACTTTGCGAATACTCATAACGGATCCAGTCGGGGAAGTGCTGCATGAGAACAGTAGCGCGGTGACTGCCGCAGGGCAGGCCAGTACCATGCTGCCTCGACTAAACATCGACCAACTCCTTTCGCGTGAGCTGGAGTGGCCAACCCTATCGCCCGTGCCACAGCTCACACCTGGCGGCGCGCCGGTCGAGACCGGGCGCGGTCCGCGTGATATTATTGTGTGGGCGGAACTGGAGCTCGATGGTGCCATCGTTTCGCGAAACGTGGCGACGTTTGCAAAACCCAAACATTTCGAACTTCCCGATCCGGAGATTACTTCGGAGTGGAGCAGTCGGGCCGACGGGTCGATCGTGACGTTACGCGCGAAGTATCCTGCCCTGTTCGTGTGGCTTGAACTCGATGGCATCGATGCGCGATTCTCGAACAACTTCTTCGATTTGTGCCCGGGGGAAACAATGCAGGTACATGTGTATCCGTCGGAGCAAGTCGACTTCGCCAGCCTTGCAGGCGCACTAAGGCTGGGCAGCCTGTATGACACGTATACCTGACCAACTCTTTTAAAGAACGATGCTGGGAGCGCCCGCGTCCCGCGGGCATCCAAAAACTTCTTTTAAACGGCCACAGCACGTTTCAGCTACGGTCTCCATGGACGATCCGGAGGAATTGAAAAATGCCTATCCGGGCTGGAATTCACGCGGCTATCTGCCGCACTTTGATGATGGACTCAAATTCCAATTCCTTACGTGGCGCCTGGCCGACTCGCTTCCCGCGCGCGCGCTCGAGCGACTTAGCAACGAACCACCGACACCCGAGGGCGAGGCTAACTACCGCCGACGCCTTGAACAATGGCTCGACGCAGGCCACGGTTCGTGTGTACTTCGTGATCCGGCCGTGGCTGGAATCGTGCAAGGTGCATGCTTCTACTTCGCAGGGGAAAGGTACGAGCTGCACGCATGGTGCATAATGCCTAACCACGTACACGTGTTAATCCACACAATTGCGCCGTTTACGATTGTACAGATTGAGCACTCGTGGAAATCGTATACGGCGCACGAGATAAATAAGGCACTGAAGCGCTCGGGCAAGTTGTGGCAGAAGGATGGATGGGACAGGTTTATACGAGATGAGAAACACTATTTGAGGACGGTCGAGTATATTGAAGAGAATCCGGTGAAGGCAAAGCTTTGCAGGGGTTCATCGGAATGGCTATGGAGCAGCGCCAATGCGGCTGCAAAAGAAGCCCTGCATGCCCGCGGGACGCGGGCGCTCCCAGCCTCGCTCTCAATTGACGATCGGAAATCGCGGTGAGTGAAGCGTCCTTACCAGAAGAAGCATTGCATTTCGTACGCATATCGCCCGATGCGACTAACATACTCGACTTTCGTGTCGACTGGGGATATGCCTTCGTCTATTCGCGTCGGCACTATCACCCGGAATACTGCTGGGACGGCGAGATTCGCTGCGACGGTGGACAAATCGACAGCGTGTACCAGGTGGAATATCCATATACGTGGTGGGGCCCGGTACACACGGCTAAGGAAAGGCTGCTGGAGGGGCTCACCTGGCGCTCCACAACACGGCGTGGCATTGCCGGAATTCGCATCGTGGCCCAATGCGATAATAACTGCGAGTTCATCGTCAACACAGAGCAGGGCCAGTTCCGATTTAGCGCGGAACAGGTGCGACGCGAGGGCCGCATCGTGTTTCCGGTGGGGTGGAAATACTCGCACTGCACACTGATTGTTACGCTGACGGGGTATCTGTGGTTTCGCAATGCGGCGAAGCCCGACGAGATCGTTTTAGAGGCGTGCGAGTTGAAAGGCGCGGAGGTTCTGAACTTCTCGCGCATGGATCAGGCCTGGATAGAGCCGGGGCAGAGCGTCGCATTTGACGTCGAGCTCCCAACGCAAAGTAGCGGAGGCGAACACGCATGGCTGTTTCACATGCAGGCCATGACGGCTGAGGATAAGAACGACCCGTTTGCGCTGGCCCGTGATTATATGCCGATACAAATCCTGGCAAATGGCCAAACGGTTGCGGATCTGCGCCGGCTGTTCCGCTGGCACGATGCCGCCGAGCAGATTCTGCATGACGTTTACGAGGAAATTCCTGCGAGCAAGCTGCCGCTCGGCAGGCACACACTCCAAGTCCGCAATGGGCACGACTCGTTGCCGCTGCTCGTACACCGCATAAGTGTGCGGCCGGCCACAAATCGGCCCCTGGAGCTGGCCGTGCCGAACTGGGCTTTAGTCGGACGCGAATTCATTGTGACTGTACGTGTGCTGTCCTCAACCACGCTGGCCTTTGATCATGTTGCAGCAATACGGTGTGCCAATCCTCCGTCGATGGAGCAGGAGTTCGAACACGGCATGCATGAGTTCCGCTTCATCGCCTATGAGCCGCTGCTGAACGCGCAGATCAGCGTCCGGGACTCTGATAGCCGCTCGATTTCCGCAAGCATCGAAGCAGTCTACCAGCTTGCAGCCGAGCAGCCCGAAGTTAAAGTCGGCTACGACATGACGACCGTTCCGCACGACGAGAACGAATTCATGGACTGGCTGCTCGAATACACCTGGAAAACGCAGCTCGGTAACCTGGTCTGTTTCCGTCCGTTTCCCATGGGTTGGGGCGTGGATAATAAACTCATGGAGAAATGGGGCGAGTATTGCCGCGATCACCACGTTTATGTGGAAGGAATCAACATGGATGCCGGCTCACTGCCGGTAAAAGCGGGAAACTATTTCCATGGGCTCGGCACCCATGAGCTGAGCGGCAAGCTGTACTTCTGCGATCCTGCCAACAAATGCACTGACATGAAGGAGGCGATGGCGGGCTATATCGCCGCAGTAAAAGCGGAGGTGCAGCGTATTCGGGAGGCAGGATGCCCGCGTGTGGCGTTTGGTGATGCGAGCGGTGGGCATCGATACGCATTGATGGCAGGTGCAGATTTCCTGCGCGCGGAAACGATGGTGCCGCACACACAGCAGCATTTGTCGCAGGCACGGGCGGCCGCGCAGGCACTGGGTTGCGGCGAGTGGGGCGTGCACATAGCGGTCCAGCATCCCAAGCAGCCATACCTGGAATCGCACCTGGGGTGGTACTATTTATCGCTGATGCAGGCCTGGATGATGGGTGCTTCGTTTCTCTACGAAGAGGATTCGCTATTTGTGCTGTTCAAGGAGGAGCGCCAGGGCTGGGACGATAAGCTGACGAAGGGCAAGCGGGACATCACGCGCGCATTCTTTCGGTTTGCGAGCACGCATCCCCGCCTGGGGGCAGTGTCAGCGGGAGATTCCGCGTCGCCTTCCCCTGGATCCCATTCTTCACATACTTCCCATCCCACCCGCTCCGCTCCCATCACCTGGGGCCCGCAAATCAACACTGCGCTCGTCCTTGGCCGCTACGCGGCGCCATTCAATGGCTTCATCTGCGGAACCGAGCAGGATCCGAGCTACAGTGTTTGGGGTGAGTTCGGCCGGCACGATCCTGCATGGGGACATCTCCAGCCCGAAAAATGCCAGCAGGTGATGGACGTGCTGATGCCCGGCGCCAGTACTCACCCCTTGCGCCAGCGTTACGACCGCAGACGCTTTTTCTTTTCAGGGACGCCGTATGGCGATTTCGACCAGCTTCCGATCGAAGCGAACGAAACAAATCTCAGCCGCTATCGACTGCTGCTTCACCTGGGCTGGAACACCATGATCCACGAAGACTATGAAAAGCTGAAGCGGTGGGTGTTCGCGGGCGGAACGCTGCTGGTCGGCGTACCACAGTTCAGCACGCACGTCACTCGCGATTTCCTGCTGAGTATGGACGACCTCGCACTTTATGAGGGTGGCGACGTGGCTGATCTATGCGGAGCAAAGCTCATTGGCAAAGGTGTGCGATACTGTGGCCACTGGTCACAAACACGACCGGACTTCCAGGGTGCCCAAAGCCCGCGCTTGTCACGAGTGCCGAGCATCGCCCCCGATGAAGACGGCCCATGTCATCTTGCGGAGGTCGAAATGCACGGGGCGATGCCCGTGCTCATCGACGCGATCAGCGGCAAGCCGATGCTGCTGAAATATGCACTCGGCGAGGGAACGGTTTACCTGATCACCACATGGGCTTATGCGGGACATGAGGAGCTCGCCGATTTCTCAGGAGCGGTCGTCGCGCACCTTGCGGAGCAGCACAAGACGCAGGCTTTTGTCACTGATCCTTCCAACGAAGTGTTTTGGACGTGGTGGCCTTCAACCGATCACCCCAACTGCGGACAACTCATGCTTCTTAACACGGACTGGACGGAGCCGGACAATTGCAAACCGGTAACCGTTCACTGTCCAGCGGGAACATTTACCTGCAGCGTAAAAGAGCGCGAGGCCAGTATCATAACCGTGCTGCCCTTTGGAATCCTGCAGCCGCTTACGTCCGAACCGCACGTGGAAGTTTTTCGCGCAACGGACACCGAGGCGCATCTGCGCATACACTCCGCGCGACAGCATCGCTTTCGCTTACAGGCAAGCCGTACCATCCGAGCCGAGCAGAACGGGAAACTGCTTCACCTGGAGAATGATATCGTTATTATTGCCCCGGGAAGCAGCACCGTTGCAGAAGTTCAGCTGCACTTGCCGACGACTGGTTAAAAGCTTAGAACAGGTCTGGGATCATCGCCATGTCCACGGCTTCGGCGCTGTCGTTCAGCGTCTCCACTTTGCGCGCCGCAATCCATTCGCCGGTGTCCATTTCCTTGTAGCCCATACCGGGACCAACCATCGGATAAACGCACGCGTCTGGATCTATCATGACCTCCAGAAAGGCGGGCCCTTTGTGTGAAACAAAGCGTTGCAGCGTGTCCTGCACCTTGTCGATCTCGTTTAGCTGCAGGCGCTCCGCGAATCCGAACCCATCTGCTTCCGCCGCTTTCACAAAATCCTTACGATGCAGAGTTTTGTCCGTTCCGGAGAAGCGGTGGTCGAAGTACATCTTCTGCCACTGGCGCACCATTCCGTCCCCCTGGTTGTTCAGCAGCAGCACCTTCGCCGGGATGTCGTAATTTGTCAGGGTTTCCAGGTCGCCCCAGTTCATTCGGATCGAACCGTCACCATCGACGTCGATGACCAGCTTATCCGGACAGGCGATCTGCGCGCCGATGGCGGCGGGAAGGCCAAAGCCCATGGTGCCCATGCTGCCCGAAGTCAGCCATGTACGTGGATGCTTGTACTGAATGTATTGCGCAGCCCACATCTGGTGCTGGCCAACGCCCGTGGTGATGATCGCCTCGCCTTTTGTGATCTGCGTGAGACACTCGAGCACGTAATACGGCTGGATCAGTTTCGAGCTCTTGTCGTAAGTGAACGAATGGCTTTGCCGCATTTCAGTGCAGCATGCGACCCACTTTGAAAAGTCTCGTTTGAAATTACGCCCATACTCGACAAGGTCCGTAAGCGTGCGACTTGCGTCGCCCACCTGGCTCCACGTCGCCAGCTTCACTTTACCGATTTCCGCGGCGTCGATGTCCATGTGCGCGATAAAGCGGGCATTGGGTGCAAACTCGTGCACCTTTCCGGCAACGCGGTCGTCGAAGCGTGACCCGACGGCGATCAGAAAGTCGCAATCCTCCACCGCGTAGTTTGCGTAGGCCGCCCCGTGCATACCAAGCATGTGCATGCTCAGCGGGCTCGTGGTATCCATCGCGCCGATACCCATCAAGGTGGTAACGACTGGAATCTGGAAACGCTCAGCAAACGCGCGAAGCTGGGGCGCGGCTCCACTATTAATAACTCCGCCGCCGGCATAGATCAGGGGCCGCTCTGCCTGCGACAGCATCTTAAAAAAGCTTTCGGCCTTGTCTCTCGACACCCGGCTTTCTTCAAGCGCTGCCATGCGACTGGCCCAACCACGACTGGGAAGCAATCCTGAACCCTGGAATTGGCCGATCCAGTTCTGCACGTCCTTGGGCACGTCGATAACGACGGGACCGGGCCGTCCTGCACGCGCGAGGTGAAACGCCGTGCGCACGGTGGCTTCAAGCTCCTCTGGATTTTTGACGAGGAAGCAGTGTTTGGCGCACGCGCTCATTATATTGAACACCGGCGCTTCCTGGAAGGCATCTGTGCCAATGGCAGCACGCGGAACCTGCCCACAGATCAGCACCACGGGAATACTGTCGGCCATGCTGTCGCGCACGGGGGTCACGCAATTGGTGGCACCGGGCCCGGACGTAACCAGAAAGCAGCCAACTTTGCCAGTAGCCCGTGCATAGCCAGCGGCCATAAATCCGGCGCCCTGCTCGTTCGCGGGTACAATGAGGCGGACCGGGTCCTTCTCAGCACCCTGTTCGCGCTGCTGCGCATTAAAAGTGAAAATGGCATCGTAAGTGGGAAGAATCGCCCCACCTGAATACCCGAAGATGGTATCTACGCCTTCGTCCGCCAGTACCTGGATGATCATCTCCGCACCTTTCATGGTACGTCCGGCGAGCGGATGCGGCGCCGAGCTGGCGTGTTCGAGTCTATTTGGCTCCATTGGCGTAGCTCTTTCTTCTCCTCTTAGGGGCTTAGCCCCTTGCAGTTGCATCTGCGCTACAGCGCTGGCGCCGCGGCATTTGGTGGCAGGTGAAATAGCGCGTAAAGATGCTGAGCTGGAATGCGCAGTTTTCGGCGAAACTTAGTCAAGTGAGTTGAGAACCCGAGGAACTACTGTGTCTGCCACGCTTAAGCCAGAGCATCGTCGGTGAGCATCCGGGTTGACACGGCAAATCTCCTGCTTAATAGTGTCAATGAAAGGAAGCTTCTCCACTTGTCTAACTTTGCCATCACCGAACAAAACGATTTGCGAATCGCGGCACCAGGGACCGACTCCGTGCCCACATTGCCTCCGCAACCAGCGGAAGAATTTAAGCCCGAACCGGTGTCGCTGGATATCGATATGATCCGCCGCTCGTTTCGACAGCCTGTGAAGCCGTATACAGGCGACGCGGGTGGCGGGATGGCAGCGATGCTCACGCCTGTGATTCCGGTCGTGTATTTCATGCTGCTCGCGGGACTCGCCTACTGTCTCCTCATGCTGCTTTTTCGCACGGAGCCCGAGCTAAAAGCCGGCCTGCCTTCGATCCGTGGATTCCTTTCGTGGGCCGCGCCCATAGCTGCGTCATTCGCGATGCTTTATTATATGATAAAGCCGCTGTTCCTGAAGAAGTCGGAAATGGAAAAGGGCAAGGAACTGAGCCGGGCGCAGCAGCCGCTGCTATTTGCGTTTGTTGACCATGTCGCAAAGACAACTGGCGTTCCGCCGCCCGCACGAATCTATGTCGATTGTGGCATGACGATGCGCGCCCAGGCAGTTACTCTCAAGACTGCTTCCGGCACGGAATTTCGGCTGGAGTTGACGATCGGCCTTACAGGTCTGTCTGCGTTTAACACTCGAAAACTGGCGGCTGCAATTTGCTGCGAGCTGGCCCGATTTCGTGATGGAGGTGGCGCCGCTCTTCGCGTGGAGAAGATCGCCGCATGGCTCAAGCGCATTGTGATGTACCGCGATTCGTTCGATCATACCCTGGAGGAGTTTTCAGAGAAACCGAACCGCATCATTCGGACTGTCGCGGTGTTCATGCGCTGGATGGTGCGTGTGATCAGGGGGTTGCTGGATGGAATGCTTGCCACGGTCTGCACACTGGGGCGAACCTGCGTAAAGCAGAAGCAATTCGGTGCAGATCACCTGGCGGCCCAGTTGTCCGGGCCTATCGACTTTAACGGGTTACTTATGCAACTGCAGGCGCTGCGGATTACCGCCGGCATAGCCGAGCGGAATCTAAAGCGTATTATCAATGACTCGCTTCCAGCAAACTGGCCCGGCTTTGTCGCCGCGTCGCAGGCGAATATTCCCCAGGAAGTACGTCGCCCATTCCAGCAGCAGATGGACGACGCGGAATCTAAGCAGCCAACCCTTGGCGCGACTCGCAGCGAGCGCCTGAGCCACCTCGCGGGGATGGAACGTGTACCGCTCCTGAGTCTCGATGTGCCGGCAGAGAACCTGCTTCTGGATTACGAAGACGTCTGTACAGAAGTTACAATTCAACATTACCAGTGCATCTATGGCGATGAATATCGCAAGGCGTGGCTACGCCCCAATCCGGAATTCATGTCGCAAATTGGGTACTCAATCTACAAACCGGATACGCGCGACACGATGATCGACTATCATGAGGGTGACCGCTGGCAGCCATGGCGCAAGCGCCTGTCGACCGTGGGCGGGATAGTAATGACAGTCGGCCTCGTCGTTCATACGGGGTTCCAGCTCGCGAGTGCGAGCGAACCCATGGAAACAAAGTACCGACGTTATATCGGATCTGGGGTACTGGTGCGCGGCGGAACCGTGCGGGAGGTACTTGACGTAAAGTTCTACGATAAAGATGAGGTCGTCGGTTACGATCCCGACAGAGAGACCGACGTGCTGGCGCCCGCCACAGGATGGTACTATGACACGGGCCAGGCAAAGGTCGTTTTGTGCAAAAAAGCTGTGTTCCTGGATGGTATCGACCAGGAGACGGAGGACGAGAAGATCGTTCGTGAACAGTTTGAAATCAATGAGAGCATCATGAGGAAGAACGCCGAAGCAGATGTCGGCAGTACGCCGGACGTGCCGGTCGAGTAGATCCCGGGCTAACGAGACACTACAACCACGACCGATACATAGTGTTTTCAAAATAAAACCCCCGCCGGAGCAAGCGCCTCGGCGGGAGTCGATTTTTAGAGTGTCCGTAGAAGCGGCCGCTTAGCGCTTAAGCAGCCGGTTGAGCCTGCTGATTCTTTTCAGCCTCGAGGTAGATACTCTGCGGTGGCTTCTGCAAATCCCACACGAGCCCCAGCCATGCCAGCCCGCGCAGGATGTAATGGCTCATGTCGATTTCCCACCAGTAAAAGCCCTGGCGCTCCGAATACGGGCATCGGTGGTGGTTATTATGCCAGCCTTCGCCAAGCGTGAGCACAGCCAGGAAGAAATTGTTCCGGCTGTGATCGTTGGTGTCGAACCGACGCCAGCCAACCACATGGGCCAGCGAATTGATACAGAAGGTGCAGTGGTATAGCAGCGTGGTGCTGATGAAGAAACCCCATACCAGCATCTGGAATCCGTTTGTGTGCAGGCCCGGAGCAAAGTGCGCGAGCAGGGTACCGAATCCATACACCGCCAGCGCAAAAGCGATGGGCGGCAGGATGTGGAAGTTATTCAGGAAGCGCAGCTCGGGATACTTGGCAAAATCCGGAATAGCCTTTACGTTCGTGGGCTCGTATTTCTTACACATGATCCATCCCACGTGCGACCAGAAGAATCCCTTCTGAATGGGAGAGTGAATGTCTTCCGGCTCATCCGAATGGCGGTGGTGATGCCGGTGATGCGCTGCCCACCACAAGGGCCCCTGTTGAGCAGATGAAGTTCCCAGCCAGGCGAGTACAAACTGGAACACGCGGCTGGTTTTGTAAGTCCTGTGCGCAAAGTAGCGGTGAAACACACCTGTAATTCCGAACATGCGAATGGTGTAGGTGAATACAAACATCGCGGCGGCAGCCCAGCTTACGCCTGTATAGAACGCCATCAAACAGGCTAGATGCACTCCGATGAAGGCGGAGGCGCCAATCCAATCGGGACGTTCATCGTCCTCTACCTCTCCAACGTTTATGGGGTCGGCATACGTGGTTGGGGCGGTCGAGGTGTATTCGGTGGTTTTCGGCAAATCAATCTCCTATAAGTGCGGTGTTTTCAGGATGGTGGGTCCTGAATATTGCTGACGCGTGGCTAACGAGACATTCGTATAGTCCATGCGCAAGTACTCTCCGGTGCACGTATATTTTATACCAATCAATACTTTTCCACAGCAGCCAATACGAGAGATGTAAGCATTCTCCAGACCAGAACTGGCGTAAAAATTAGTGTGATTACCTAAGCTGTACGTACTCAGGGATTCAGTCTTATGATGCGCCAGCCAGCACCGGGATCTGTTCGTGTAAAAATGAAACGGTCGTGCAGACGATTCTCACCATTGTACCAGAATTCAATCTGCGTTGGCGTAATGCGGTATCCACCCCAGTGCGGCGGTCGCGGAATCTCCTGCCCGGAGTAAAGTTGTTCAAGCTCGGCCACGCGTTCGATCAGAGTCTCGCGACTGTCCAAGGGCTCGCTCTGCTTAGACGCCCACGCACCGATCTGGCTTGCGCGTGCACGCGATGCAAAGTATGCGTCGGACTCCACCGCCGAAACTTTCCGCGCATGTCCATCGATTCGCACCTGCCGCCCGATCCACGGCCAGTAAAAGTTCAGACACACACGTGGATTCCCGGCAAGTTCGCTGCCTTTTCGTCCCAGATAGTTCGTGTAAAACACGAAGCCATGGGGATCAAATCCTTTAAGCAGAACCACCCGTGCGGTCGGCTGGTTGTGCTCGTTGGCAGTCGCGAGTACACCAGCCGTGTGATCACTCGGTGCATCCTTTGCAGCCAGGCAATACGTCTCCGCAAATACGGCGTAGGGGTCTGAATCTGCGGGAAGTTCCACTACGGCGGCGTTCCGGACATCAAAAGATCAGCATCTCTTTGATGGTCTTCTTGATGATGTTCTCCGGGGCTTTCGGTCCGCTGAGGTACTGCTGGGTAAAGTCTGCTCCAAGCTGCGCCGCTGCCTGCACGGGATCCGAATCCTGGGTTTTGATAACGGGGAAAATTCCCAGCGCCAGGGACTCGTAAAGTCTGTCGCGGTAATATGCCGGCTCAAGCGTCAGGCGATAAGCCAGTTCTGGTTCGTAATCCATGTAGAATGGCAGCATTCGAAATTGCTTCGTCTCATCATAAAGTTGCTGCTGACGGGCGGTTACATACAACGGAACGCGGGGTGCGCCCGTCCGTTCCTGCTGGCGGAAGAAGAATTGCTCACGCAGGCGCAGGATTTCAGGGTCGGCCATGAACAGGAGCCACTTGAATGCGGCAGCGCGTCGATCCCTGTCTAACTGAGAGTTTGCGACCAGGCATTTCCCGTAAGTCAGGTGATATCCATTCTTCGGGCCACGAGGAAGCGCAGCGATGCCAATGTCATCCAGCGACATACCCAGTTTCAGCAAACGCTGTATTGTAACAGCATCGGCCGGCAGCATCATCATCGCGAGTTTGCCCTCGGCAAACAGGCGGATCAATCCATCGTAGGTGCACTTTTCCGGAGGAGGCATTACATCGAAGCGCCAGCGCAGATCCTTAAGAAATTGCGCCACCTCCGCAGCGGCCGGAGTGTTCACTTCCAACTGCACGGTTCCCGAGGTTGAAGTCTGGATCTGCAGCCCAGCCTGTACAGCCCACTGACAAAACTCACGGCCGCCTTCTTTGGCAAACAATACGGGCGCATAGCCATACACGCCTGTGTCATGGTCTGTCAGTTTAACCGCGAAACGAATGAAGGTGTCCCAGTCCCTGGGTAGTCCTTCCGTACGAATGGTGCTGGTAACGTGTTCCTCTACCTTTGTTTCCGTTGTTTGCAGAGAGGCTGCTTCTGCCTCGCTCGTCAGCACATCCTCGTTAAGTGTCGCATCTGCTTTTCGGCTGCGGGTTGTGTGCTCATCGCGGCGCCGACCCAGCGAGCCCGGTTCTGCGGAAACGGGCGCTTCATCACGGTCACGACGCCGCCGCTGCCGCGCGTCGTCTTCATCCGGAGGAGCGTAGAGCGTCGGCTGCTGGCGGCCGTAGCGCGGGTCCTGCTGCTGGTTATCATAAGGATTATACCCTTGGGAACCCTGCTGCTGCTGCTGGTACTGGTATGTTTGCGAAGAACCGCGCCTGCGGGATGAGGGCTGCTGCGGCTGCATGTTGTAGTAATCCTGGACCTCCTGGCGGCCTCGGCGTGAAGACTGCTGCTGCGGGTCTTCTTCCTCGCGCGGCTGATAGTAGCCGCGTTGCTGCGGATAGTACTGCGCGAGCACCATGGGTTCATCTTCCAGGAAGTCGCGTGGTTCTGCATCCGCTCCTTTGCCCTTTTTCTTTTCGGGGGATTTCTTTTCGGTGCCGGTCGTCTCTTCTTTGGGAGGCGGGGATGGGTGCAATGCCCGGTCCACAATCTTTCGGTTAAAGAACAGCGCCATTGTGTGCAACTCCAGCGGGACGCCATACGTACGGCCATTGCGGCTGACGACGCGGAACACTTCCGGATTCATCGCTCGTATTTGATCCGACAACGCGACGTTTTCGGTCAGGTCGGCAGCGGCGTTAAGGTCGATGATTGGCGGCATCTGTGAAACGTCCACTTCCACGACGTCAGTCAGTGTGCCGTTCCTGGCGCGCTCGATAAAGCTATCCGGCGAGTACTGCCACGGGCTGTATTGCACGGAAATGTCCGGGTTCCGCTGCTCAAAAAGCTCGACGAGCTGCTGGACGAAATCCTGCTCCAGCGGCTGGTCCGCTTCGGGGAAATTGTTGAGCGTCAGGGTCGTGCGCTTGTGACCGCCAGCTCCGAGAGCGGAACTGCGATCCGCGGCCGCGATGGTCTTGGCCACTATCAGGTCTGCATCCGCCTCCGGAGAAACGTGAGGGCTAAGGAACTCCTTACAGCCAAATAGCAGCGTCACTCCAAGGACGGCAGTAGCCACCGCGGCAAGGCGATTCATACTCACAGTCGGGCTAATGCCTTTCGCCCGATGTCCTTACGAAAGTGTGCGCCCTCGAACCGGATCTTCTCCACTTCCTTGTAGACGGTATCCATGGCCCTGGGCAGAGAGCGGCCCAGGGCGGTGATTGCCAGCACACGCCCGCCCGCAGTGACAATATCCGCGCCGCGCTGCTCGGTGGCTGCGTGAAAAACGAGCGCGCGGTCTGCAGCTTCCACATCTTCCATTCCGCGAATGATTGCTCCTCGCTCGGGGTGCTCGGGATATCCTTTCGCAGCTATTACGACGCAGACACAACTCTCATCCCGCCACTCCAGTGAGTGTTCGTGCAGCGTGCCCTCGCACACTGCTTCAACGATTCCCACCAGGTCATTGTTTAACCGTGGCAACACTGCCTGGGTCTCAGGATCTCCGAAGCGGCAATTGAATTCCAGTACCTGGGGTCCTTCTTCGGTGATCATCAGGCCGACAAAAATTACGCCGCGGTAAAGAATACCCCGAGTTTGCAGCTCTTCCTGCATCGGCTGCAGGATCGTCTCGTTAATTTCTTCCATCAGTTCGTCTGAAAGCAACGGCGCGGGAGAATAGGCGCCCATGCCGCCGGTGTTCGGGCCAAGGTCGTTATCGTGAAGCTGCTTGTGATCCTGCGCGCCTGCCAGTGGAAGCAGCACGTTTCCATCAGTCAGGACCAACAACGACGCCTCTTCGCCGACCAGAAATTCTTCCACGAGAACACTGCTACTGGCATCACCGAACTGGTGCTCCTGCAGATTGGCGCGGATCGCATCGGTGGCTTCTTCGAGCGTGCGGGCGATTACGACTCCCTTGCCGGCGGCAAGGCCGTCGGCCTTTACGACAAGAGGCGCACCGAGCTTGCTCGCAAATGCGATAGCCTTATCGGCATCCTGAAAGCTTTGCCACCGTGCAGTTGGGATGCGCGCATGTTCCATGAACTGCTTCGCGAATGCTTTGCTGGATTCCAGTTGGGCAGCTTCCCGCGTGGGCCCAAACACCTTGAGCCCCGCGGCTTCGAAGGCGTTGGTGATTCCTTCCGCGAGTGGTCCCTCGGGTCCAACAATCGTGTAATCGATGTCATGGTCGAGCGCGCGCTGCACAAGCCGTGAAAAATTCGTGCCGAAATCGGCCGGGAAAGTAATCGCATCCCGTGCGATGCCGGCGTTGCCCGGCGTGCAGTAAACTTCGGCAAGCCGCCGGCTCTGTCGAAGCTTCCAGATAATCGCGTGCTCGCGCGCCCCACCGCCAACCACCAGGATCTTTTTTCGGTCACTCACGCGTGCGAGAATCCGACGCTGCACCGGGTTGGTCCAGTAGTTTCTTTTGCACGACAGCCACGATGATCCGCAAAGTGGCTTTTTTACAGCGGGTGCTGGAAAACCTCATCATATTAGTGCTTGCCCTTGTCGCCCCTCAACCGAAGCACCTTGCGCGATACGAGCCGGCTTACGCCAGCACGCCATCAGAATTCGCACCGGATGAAGACATTGCCACGCTCTCTAAGTTACAAGGACTCTGGAGTCGATATATCCGAAGGCGATCGCGTCGTCGACTTTGTGCGATCCCGCAACCGCAACATTGGCGGTTTCAGCGCCTTGATGCCGATACCTAAAGGGTACAAGCGTCCGCTGCTTGTTGCATCGACAGACGGCGTTGGTACGAAGCTGCTCGTTGCGAAGGCTGCGGGCCAATTGAACACCATCGGGATCGATCTTGTCGCAATGGTGGTTAACGATCTCCTCGTCTGCGGAGCAAAACCGCTATTCTTCCTGGATTATTACGCAACCGGCAAGCTGAACGCGCGCGAAGCGAAGCAGGTGCTGGAAGGAATTTTCCACGGATGCGAGCAGGCTGGGTGTCCGCTCATCGGTGGCGAGACGGCGGAACTGCCGGGCCTATACAAGAGCGGCGATTTTGACCTCGCCGGATTCGGAGTGGGCATTGTGGAAGCAGACCGGGTGATTGACGGTTCACGTATCGAAGAGGGCGACCTCGTGTACGGCTTCGGTTCCTCAGGCCTGCACTCAAACGGCTACTCACTAGCCCGGCGCGCTCTGCTCGACAAGGCCGGTTTAACGTTGAAGAGCAAAGTGCCCGGTGCCGGCAACAGCAGTTTGCAACGCGTGCTGATGACACCTACGAAAATCTACAGTGCTCTTATCGCCCGACTGCTTAAGGGGAGGATAGACATCCGTGGGCTTGCACACATAACCGGCGGCGGCATACCCGGAAATCTGAACCGCGTGTTGCCTGGCGATCTCGATGCGCGGGTGGAGTGGGGAAGCTGGCCTGTCCATCCGATCTTCCGGCTCATTGAGCAACGAGGGCCCGTTTCACGCGCGGAAATGCTTAAAACGTTTAATATGGGTCTTGGAATGATGGCGGTTGCCCCGGCGCGGCAACGCAGCGCAATCGAGCGTGCCGCTGCAGCCGCAGGTGAGACGGTCCAGGTGGTCGGAGTTCTTGTACCTGGATCAGGCCAAGTTACGGTTCACTAGGCCATCTAAACCCTTTAGAGCCAGACACCTGGATATCTTTCGCTGAACGCGACTTCTTTCCGGGCTTTTACAGAACAAAAAACCTATTTTCTTTTCTGACGATTTCGTGTTGTGGTCATATATACACGCTGGGCCACCGCCCGGTGGACCGTGGTTGATGCCTGCCCTCAAGATGCTTTGAGGGCTTGCCTTCGCAAAACCCCATATGTAAAAGTTTGGGCATAAACTGCTCTATTTGTAAGGAAGCCTGTTCCATGAGTCAGCATTTCGTACGTCAAGCGACCCAGAACCGGATTATATCCACAGCCCCTGTGAAGGGGCTGGTAGTTCTCGTCGCGTGTTTGCTAAGCACAGTGGCTGCAACACCTGCACTCGCAATTACGCCGGGTCACGGTGATCACGACAAGACTTTCGATGTCCGTGTTAATCCACAGGCTGCTCCCAAGCATTTGGCTGCAAAGCTCACCCGTGGCGCCAGGGCTGCCAGTGTGCAGAAGGAAATGGGAGACGCCAGGTCCGCCCTCCAGAAGGCTTTGCCTGAGCTTGAGGTAAACGTGAATGCTGAGCGGGGCATCGCCGGGCACATTACTAATGGCGGCGGAGTCCTGTCTGCGGGCAAAGGTAAGCCTGAAGATACAGTACAGTCTTTCGTCAGCCAGAACAGCAAGCTCTTCGGGCTGACTCGTGTATCGGCCAATGACCAGATTAAAACCAAAGCTTCTTACAGCAATCCCGAGAACAAACTGCAATGGGTCACCTTGCAGCAGGAAATCGGTGGAATCCCGGTGTTTGGTTCCGAGCTCAAGGCCGTGGTGAATGAGAGGGGTGAACTTACCGCGATCACCAACGAACTCGCGCCCGGACTGAGCGATGATGTCCTGCGCTCCAGCACTGGATTAAGCCCGGAGGAAGCGGCGGTTGTTGCCGCTGCGGCAGTGGAAGTGCAAATCAATGGAGCAAACCTTGTGCGCCAGAGCGTCTCGGAAGATGGACTGACGATCGACTTCAAGCCATTCGATAAGATTTCCATTCTCCAGGCAAAGCAGGTCATTTTTCCGCTCGAAATTGGCGAAGCTGTGATGGCCTACCAACTTTATATACGGCATAGTACCGGGTCCTTTGGGGTCGTTGTGGATGCGGAAAGCGGAGCCCTTTTATTCCGCAAGTCGATGATAGCTCATCAGAGCCAGACGGCGACATACCTTTACTATAATGGCGATAGCCCGGCTCCGGGAACGCCCTGGCCGGATCCCGTCAACACCGACATCCTGGCGCCTAAAACCCAGGCGAATGTAGTACCGCAGGCGGAAGCCACTTTAATCAGTGACGACGCACCGGGTCTTACTGCCGGGCAGAAAGCCAGTCCCGATGGCTGGATCACCGATTTTGAAAGCACCAGTAAGGGAAACAATGTGTGGGCCGGCTTAAACCAGGACGGAATATCCGGTATCGACCAGGGGGTCGTCGGTGCGAATCAGTACTCCATCGCGAATGGCAATGGCGACGGACCAAGTTTCTTCAATCGCAACTTCCGTTTCACAATAAATCCACCACCAAGTCTGAGTGCGGACCAGCCTGCGATTGGGAGCATGAACGTCTACAACAAGGCTGAAGTTACAAACATGTTCTTCTGGGTGAACCGGTACCATGATTACCTGTACCGGCTTGGATTTACCGAAGGCGCGGGCAATTTCCAGGTAAAGAATTTTGGCCGTGGGGGTATTGGAAACGATTTAATCATCGCGCAAGCGCAGGATGGGTGGGGCACTGATCCGCCATCCACTAATAATGCATTCTATGAAATAGCTCCTGACGGTTTACCGGGCTCCGTGCACATGTTTATCTTTCCCGACGACAACCCAGACGCGGTTCGTGATAGTGCACTGGACCAGCATGTACTCCTGCACGAACTCACTCACGGGACATCGACGCGACTGGTCGGTAACGGCTTTGGGCTGAATGAGCAGCAGGGTGGCGGGCTCGGGGAAGGATGGTCGGATTTCTTCGCAACTTCTATCATGAGCGAATTCCCAGACACGAAAGACCAGGATCCAGACAAGCCGGTTGCGACGGGCGGCTGGCTTACAAAAAATTTCTTAGGTGTAAACTTCGACAATTACTTCTATGGAATCCGCGAGTTCCCGTATTCCACAGACCATACTCTAAATCCCCTCACGTTCCTCGATAGCGATCCATTTCAATATTCGACAAAGGACACACCTGGTTCGGTTCCGGAAAATCCGTTGTGCTGGAGTCAAAACGGCGCGGAAGTGCACAGCCTCGGAGTGATATGGGCCAGCATACTATGGCAGGCACGCGCGCATATCATGCAGAAATTTGATCTTAGCCGGACTGCCTCGCCCCCGAGTTCCTATGGCTCGCAGAAGGAGGCATGGAAGCAGGGCAATCGCCACATGCTGCAACTGGTTACCGACGGCCTGAAACTGACACCCACCAACCCGACGTTTGTCGAGGCGCGCGATGCCGTTCTTGCGGCAGCGCTTGCGCAGGCAACCAACCCTGCAGGCTGGGCATCGCCGGATGACGCGAATACCTCGATCTCCCAGATGGACGAGCTGCAATTATGGCGCGGGTTTGCGAACCGGCACCTTGGCTACGGGGCAGTTTCTGTTCCCCGGACTGACGGGAGAGTAATTGAGCGCGAGCCCGTGAACTATTACAGTATTTCCAAGACAGGCGTCACGTCGCTGCCGCTGGTGCTGTTGACCGATCCGGATAACAATCTCACCGGCCTGGATGACGATGACTCGATCGAAATCGAGTTCAATAAGGATGGTACGGGCGCAGGGTTCAATTTCTATGGCAAAACCTATACGAGTATGTTTGTAAACACCAACGGCTCAATCACATTCGACGATGAAGACAAGGCCATTGATCTTACGGTTGATCAGCACTTCGCCCAGCCGCGCATCAGCGGTTTACTGGCAGATTTTGATGGTTCCACCACACGCGGAGCTATCAATGTCGAGCAATTGGATACGGACGGCGATGGCGAGCAAGATCTCGTCCTGGTTACTTTCATCGACATGCCTGAAACCGCGTCTATTGATCCAGTAACTGAAGAAGGCAATAAGAGCAACTTTCAAATCATCCTCGTGCTTAATAACAACACGGTATATACGCGGAACAGCTTCACCGTCCGCTATGGTGACTGTGAGTTGCTGGATACCAGCAAACCGATCGCTGGAATCTCGGGTGGCCAGAATTCGCCGAGAGGGCCGCGTTACAACACTAATGTCGGTTTTGCGAACGAAGACCTGAGTGCGTACCAGTTCTGCAACCCGGAGCTTCCACAAAGCTTTTTCACGGAGTACTTCGACGGTACTCCAGAGCACCTTTTCGACCTGGAAAACCTCACTTTTACATGGGATCACGGTTTCAAGTTCGCCTGGTTTAATACACCGCAGGCCTCTGCTCTGCTGCCGCTGAGAGCTCTGTCGGCGAACGTTCGATCGGAGTCTGGAAACACTGTCGTAAACGCAAATGACACCGTGGTAATCAACATTCCCCTGGAGAGCAAATTTAAGAAAGCGAACCTGACGAATGTCATCGGTTTAATCACCCCTCTGACCGAGGGTGTCACGGTAGTTGATCCCGTTTCCGATTACGGCCGCATCGATGCCGGGCGTTCCTCGGCAGGGCTGGATCCGTTCCTCATACAACTGGATAACACAGTGTCATGCGGCCAGCAGGTCCGGCTCAAGGTAGACTTCGCCACCGACCAGGGAATCTTTGGATCCAAAGATGACGTACTGATCACGGTGGGTACGGGGGTAGGCGATGTGCAGGGCGCACTAAGCTGGCCGCAAGGCGGCGCATCCTCGGGCGTGGTTTCCAGTAGTTACGACGCAGTCACCACCACGATTCTGCTCAAGCCCTCGTCCATTAACATGAAGGCTTCAACGTACCTGAAGAACACCCGCACCAATGAAATCGTGCTGGCAACTTCGTGGAACATAAACACGCGCCAACTGGGCATCCGGCGCGGGCAGAAATTTACCGTGGCAAAGCCAATGCTCGCGGACGATGCGCTGGCCTTCGACAGCGTTCCGATCCCGGATGCCGTTCAGTCGGGCGTGCGCTTTGAAGTGCTGCCAACGGATCCGAACATCACGGGCCCAGTGGGCCGCATACGTCTCACCCTGGGCGCGTTCAGCCATCCTCATATCCAGGACCTGAGGATGACACTCTCTAACGCCCAGGGCTTCAGCATGGTGCTGCTGGATAACGTCAAGGCGAGCCTGGATGGCAGAACGAAATACTCGAACATCACGCTGGATTCCGAAGCAGCGGACTCAGTCCAGAACAACGGCGGCCTGGTTGACAATACGAGCTACCGCCCGGTCGGTGACTTCTCCGTCTTCTCAAACGCCGGGGTCAATTCCGGAACAACCTGGACACTGACGGTCGCCGACTTGTTCGCGCCATACGCGGGAGATATTACCGCCTGGAGCATCGAGTTAAGTCCGCAGGTTCTTTGCCCACCCCAGACCGTGCAGTCGAGCAACTTCAGTCTCGGCGTTAGTGGATGGACAACGGGCAGCTACGGTGACCCGTCGCTGATGGACGCTTACTACCGTCCGGCCAACACCTCGGTGCCGGCAGCGCTGGTGTTGAATACCAAGCCTGCTGCCTCAGTGCGTGTGCCCGGTTGGCAGAGCCCAGGCGTTTTCCTTACCAACGGCGAGAACCAGATCTACCGCTTCCATGCATATGTGACGCGAAGCGGACAGCCGAACCTGACAAAACAGGAACAGATTCCGTTCCTGCGCGTGAGAGCGGCAGTTGGCAGCGTGATGGCAAACGTGCATGACTACCTGTTTAATACGACCCAGATCGATCCGGGCGCGAACAGCTACAGCCTTGCCGAAGCCCCATCAACGAACCCCAATGCACCAAGCCACTACTGGGTTGATCTTGATCCCGTGGACGCGCCGTCGCTGTACAATGACGCCAACCACATGGTCTATGGATATGTCGAAAACTGGTCGCACTTCAGTGCGCAGCAGGGCAACCTGGAACTGGTCCAAAGCCGCATGGAACGCTTCTCGGCACCCACAGATTCGGAAGGCCCGGTTGTTTGCAGCTACACGGCGGCCGACCTGCAGAACGGTTCCGTCTGGTCTGGTAACCTGGCCAATAGTATCTGGGAACGCGACGTGCCAAATGGTCGGCCGACGGTAACGACGGGCCCACAAGGAGTGACACTGGATTCTTCGCGCGTGCAGCCAGGCGGGCCGCTGTCCTTTGCCACATTCGACATCCAACCGGCAGGCAAGCAGGAGACCGTGTTGAAGGCAAACAAGCTGTACCGCGTTCGCTATCATATCAGCTCCAACACTCCTTCGTCCAGCAACCCGATCTTCCGCATTCGCGCACGTGCGCTGCGCTGGGCGGACGTGAACGAACTGGTGATTGGGCCGTCTAACTTCGGAAGCACACGCAACCAGTTGCTCGGTCGCGAGATACTGCCCGGGCCTGGCACGAGAAACCCGAGTCATCGTGAAGGCGAAACGCAGGGCGGCTATTACGACCAGTACATCAGCTCACCGCTGGTCCTGCCGGCCGACGTCGATTTCAAGACACTGCGCTTCGGATTCGATATATTCGATTACGGCTATGACGGGGCTGGTACCGCGGCACAACGCGCTGAAGGCGGCCGCTTCACGCTGGACTCAATCGAGGTGCGTGAGTTCCCGCAACGCTGAAACCGCTAAGCCGGACAACAAGTGGCACCATTCAGGCGCGGCCTTCGCTAGTAAACGGAGGCCGCGCTTTTGGCTGATATAAAGGATCGAATCCGGCAGTACCTGGAAACTTACACCGGCAAGCCGCCCCGGCTGCAGGATGTCATGAAGGCGCTGCAAATTCCGCTCACAGAACGGAAGAGCGTGCGGCGCATCATGCGCGAGCTGCAGGTGGATGGGCATCTCGCATTGCTGCGCACACGCGCGTACGTTTCATCCAGCCCACGGCAGACAATCTCGGGCATTCTTAAAGTGTCCCGGCGCGGCTTTGGGTTCCTGGTCCCGGACATCGGGGAAGGTCTTCCAGCAGTTGGCGACATTTACATTTCGCGCAAACGCATGGGTGAGGCGATGAACGGCGATCGCGTTCGCGTGCGGCTTGTCGTAGATGAGCGTCGCCGTGGCGAAAAGTCTTCAAAGCTGCGAGAGGGACAGGTTGTCGAAGTGCTGGAGCACGGCACTACAAAGCTGGTGGGTGCATTTTATCCAACGCGCTCGGGGGGCAATGTGATTCCTCGCGACGAACGGCTGAATCGCACGATTGCCACCCCCCGCCCCGATCCTGATCTGCAGGTCGCGGACGGCGATCTGGTCGTCGCGGAAATCACCGCGTGGACGCATCCGACTGAACCGCTGATCGGCCGGGTGGTCGAACGTCTTGGCACACCGGGCGATCAGGGGCTCGACATCACCGTGTTGATTCGCGATGCTGGCGTCGAGCCGGAATTTTCAGAGGAAGTACTTGAAGAAGTAGCCGAGATACCGGACGCTATTCCCCCCGAGGAAATTTCCCGCCGAACGGATTTCCGGAACATCGTCACATTCACAATGGACGGCGCCACTGCCAAAGATTTCGACGATGCATTGTCCATTGAGCGGTTGGATGAGGGGATGGTGCGGCTGGGCGTACACATTGCCGACGTCTCGTATTATGTAAAAGAGGGCACTGGTTTAGACGCTGATGCGTTCGAACGTGCCACGTCGATCTACCCGATTGATCGCGTGGTGCCAATGCTGCCGGAAAAGCTCTCCAACAACCTGTGTTCGCTACGACCCAACGAAGACCGGCTGACCATGAGCTGCCTGATGACCATCGATGAGAAGGGACGCGTGCATGATTACTCCATCCACGAAGGGGTCATCCGAAGTGCGCATCGCCTCATCTATGAAGAAGTGCAGACGGTAGTGGATGGTGGCGCGGAACCCAAACTCGCCCGCGCTCTTGGCGGCATCCGTGTGCAGCTTGACGAACTTTATAAATTGCGCAAAATCCTTACCGACATGCGCGCCCGCCGTGGTGCGCTGGACCTGGACGTTCCGGAAACCGAAATTCTCTTCGACGAGCAGGGAAAGGTAAAGGGCATCACGCGCCGGCCGCGGCTCGAGTCGCATCGCGTGGTGGAAGAGTGCATGCTGATCGCCAACGAGGTGGTTGCTGCACACCTGCTGAATCTGCAGGTGCCTTCGGTATATCGCGTGCACGAGGATCCGGATCTCGACAAGCTCCGGCAGCTTATGCCGGTACTGGCCCAGCTGGGCGTTAAGTTTCCTGCGAAAAAAGAATTGGGAGCCGACGCCATCCAGAGTGCCCTGGATCAATCGGCTAAGCTGGAGACCGGGTTCATTTCCCGGCGGCTCATTCTCCGGGCGATGGCGCGCGCGCATTACTCCGAGGAAAACGTGGGGCATTACGGACTCGCCAGCACGTGTTACACGCACTTTACCTCGCCGATCCGGCGATACCCGGACCTGCTGGTGCATCGTTTTCTGCGTGAGACAGCGGCGCATGGTGCACCAACAGCAGGGCGCTACAGGCCGCCTGTCTTTGGTGGCGCAAAGCAATCTGATCCGTTTGAGGGACATCACAGCAAGTACCTGCCGCGAGGGAGACAGGAGTACCTCGCAGCGCGTCTCCCCAGTTGGACAAAGCACTGCAGTGAGCAGGAGCGGCGCGCTGAGGACATTGAGTACGATGCCGCGAAGGTGAAGAGCCTGGAATACATGAAGCAGTTCATCGGGCAGGAATTCGACGGCTACATCATCGGCGTGATGAACTTTGGAATGTTCGTCGAATTAATAGAGATGCCTGTCGAAGGGCTGCTGCATGTGCGCCAGCTCACCACCGACTTCTTCGAGTACGATGAAGACCGGATGAATCTCGTCGGCCGTGAGACAGGCGAAACCTACAAGCTGGGTGACAAGCTGCGCATTTACGTGGAGAACGTCAGCGTCGAATCACTGGAACTGGACTTCGCACTGGCTGAAAAATATGTAGCTGCCGGCAGCGCGGAGCGCCGGACCGAAGCCGGCACCGAGCGAGTCGCCCGCCAGAAAAGACATGAGGCACGGAAACCGCGCTCCGGCGGATTCCAGGCTCGCGGCGGCAAACGTGGCCGCCGTTAGTAATTAAACAGCAGATCGGATGTCGCGCCTGGTGTAGCCGGGATTAACGCCCTCCTGCTGCGGCCGCAACAGCCGGCACAGCTACGGCCCCAGCCTTTTCGATCGCGTAGTTTTCCACGTGGAACACGTCGCTCATGCTGAAACGTATCTCCACATCGTAACGCTGCTCGAGCCGGCGTATTGCATCGCGGTAATTCTGGTCCACGTATCCTCGAATCCTGGAATTAACCGTTACATTCAGGGACGGGGCAGGCTTCGTGGACTCCAGCGTCTTCACCAGCTCGTGCTTGATGTGCAGCCAGATCTGCTGCTCGTTGAGTACAACTCCAGCGCCCTGGCAGTACGGACAATCCATGAACAGCGTCTTGCGCAGGCTGCGGCGCACGCGCTTACGCGTCATCTCAACAAGCCCAAATTCACTGATCGTCGAAACGCTCGTCTTTGAGCGGTCCTTTCGCAGATTCATTTTCAGCTCATTAACAACCTGCTCGCGATTGCGCGGGTCTTTCATGTCAATGAAGTCGATCACGATAAGTCCGCCGATATCGCGCAGCTTTAGTTCGCGTGCCACCGCGCGCGAGGCTTCCAGGTTCGTCTTCAGGATAAGCTTTTCCTGGTCATCTTTTCCGACCGCTTTGCCCGTGTTCACGTCGATGGCAGTAAGAGCTTCGGCCTCATCGATGATCAGGTAGCCGCCGCTCTTCAGCCATACCTTGCGCCGGGCTGCCTTCTGAATCTGCTTCTCAACCTGGAACTTCTGGAAAATGTTTTCGGCGCCGGAGTAAACCTTCACCTTTTCTGTCAGCGACGGGATGAGCTTGTCGAGGATCTGCTTCAGTTTCTCCGCCTCGACGTGCGAATCGATCAGGATCTCCGAAACGTTGTCGTCGAAAACGTCGCGGGCCAGCCGGTAAATGATATCATGGTCATCGTAGACCAGCTGGGTTGGTTCCGCTTGTTTATAGCGGTCCGCAATGGCTGTCCACTCGTGTGTCAGAAAATCGACGTCACCGCGGATGTCCTTTTCGTCCCGGTAGATTCCCGCCGTGCGAATGATAAACGCAGTCTCATCATTCGAGATTTCTTTGAGAATCCGCTTCAGGCGCTTACGCTCGGTGATGTCCTCAACCTTGCGAGAGATGCCGCCTTCCTCATTCGGGTACGGCAGGAGCACCAAGTATCGGCCCGGCAGGCTTACGTAAGTGGAGATTCGGGCTCCCTTCATCCCGATCTCCTCCTTGATTACCTGCACCATCACCTCATCACCCTTTTTGTAGGTCTCGGTGAACAATGGAGGCCGGTTCCAGCGGCGTGCCTGCGGCTGCTGGTCCCGCCCGCCGCGATCACGGTGCCTGTCGTGACGGCCCGGCCTCTGGTCCTGTTGCGGAGCAGTCGGCAAGGCTACAGGAACGAAACCCGTTTGCGGCTGGGAAGTACCTGGCTGCGCTTCAGTCGAAGTGCCAGTTTCACCAGTCTGGGCCGTGTCCGAAGTGGATTGCACGCCTGCTTCTGCTGGTGCGGCCCCTCGCCCGCGGCGTCCACTTCTACGACCGCGCCTGTCGCGATGCCGGTCTTCGCGCTGACCTTTGGCCGGACGCTCCGGCGTTTCCGCTGAGCCTTTCTGCGGTTCTGGTGACCCCTGCACATGCTGGGTCTCTGCCACGGGAGAAGCTGGAGACGTTGAAGGCGCGGCTTTTGCCGCAGCTTCCTCGCGCGCGCTTACCGTTCCGGTTTTTTTCCGGCTGCTTAGCCTCGCCGCCCGGGCTTCAGCTGCGGCTGCACGTGCACGCGCAGATGCACTCTCCTTGATTGCGACTTTCTTTTCCCGAGCTGGCGGACGTGCGGCTTTCTTTTCGTTCTTATCTGCAACTGCCGGCTTTGTTTCTGCCTCAGTTTTACGTACTCGTGCAGTGGTTTTTGACGCCACTATCGAAGCTTTGGCCTTCACTGTATCGTCCGATTTAGCCGCGCGTTTTGGTCGCGCTACGATTGCGGATCTTGCGGCAACCGGGGCAATCTTCTTCACCCGCGCCGGCGTCTTCTCCTCGACTGGTTCAGCAGCCTTCGTTCGTTTTTTTGCAGCGGCGGATTTCGCGTCATCGGAATCCGACTTCTTCGCGCGTACAGCATAGTACGACTGATTGCCGCGGCGCTTCATTTGGCGGTTACGTCCGCCGCCGCGGCGCTTGCGACGCGCAGCCTGTCCGCCATCACCCTGGCCCTGGCCTTGATGCCGCGGCCGGGAATTCCCCTGGCCCGATGCACCTGGGAAACGCTCGTTACCCGGCATAGGAGCATTATCATCCTCGTCGTAAAAAGGCTCAGAGGAACGTACCGGCCCAAAATTCGGCTGACGATCATCATCGTCGTCTGCGCCCGGGACATAGGCGCGGTGCTGAGGGCGCGGCCCAAAGAAGTCTTCCTGACTTTCACGGCGATCATTCGGGTTCTGCGCATACGGGCTGCGCTGGTTACCCCAATTGGTGGTGTCCTGTTGAGCCTGCCTGCGCCACTGGCGTTTGCTCGGCTGCGCGGGCATCGAGTACGGCGAAAAGACGTCATATGGATTCGCAGCGCCGCGCGTGCCGGCGGCACCACGTTCGGCCGGAGGCACCCAGGCATTCGCCATGGCGGTCGTCGTTGGATGAGGCTGTGGCGCCCGCATGGTATTGCCGCGCGGAGCGCCATCACCGCCTGGCACACCTTGCTGGCGTCTGGATTGACGCTCGAGTTTCTTTTGCTCCCAACGTTCGCGACGGCGGCGCTGCCGTTCACTGCGCGGGTTCGTACGCTGGTCCGACTGCGGTCCGCCCGGGGCGACGCCGCCTTCCTGGAAGGTTCGTTCCTGCGAAGGTCCGGACGAAACTGCAGGCTGACCCGCAGGAGCCTCCGTAATCGCTTCTTCGTCGTCCTCATCTTCATCATCGATGTCGGCGTCGAGAACTTCATCACGAACAGGATCGAACGGCTGGTCTGCATCACTTTTGTGCCGCTTGCGACCACCCCTCCTGCCGCGGCGCCGGCGCGGTCTGTCATCGTCGCCCTCTTCGCGCTCTTCAGCAGTTGAGGGTTGCGCTTCTGCTTCATCTGCCACGGCAATATCAGCTTCGCTTTCTGCTTCGCGCTGTTCTTCGACTGGAGTCGCAGCGGCAATTGCCGGCATGCGTTCAGCTTCGGCTGGCTCATCCGTTTCAGCGGTGGAACTTGCAGGTCGCGACGGAATTTCCGCAGCCGGGTTGTTTTCCCGGTATTTTGCCCACAACAGGTCGCCACGAACGTCATCAAAATGCAGGAACGCGTTGCGCTCCAGCCCGATGTTCACAAAGGCAGCCTTCAGCCCCGGCAATATGCCCTCGATACGGCCTTTATAGATGTTGTTGAGAATCGTTTTCTCATCGAGCGCCTCGATATACAACTCCGTCAGCTGCTCGTCCTCAAGTATTGCGACTCGAAGCTCGCGCTCCTCGACATTAATCAGAACTTTTTTCATGCGGAAGTGGGTAAATCCCCTGTCAGTATCGCATGCAACTCATTGCGCCACTAGGGTACTTGTAAGCACAAACGAGTAACGTGCTGGCTCCCCGGTCGCATACGTGCCATGTGCGCTAACCAGCGCCACCTGACCTAGCTTTTTAACGCCACCGGGGCTATAAATTCGAAATTACTAACTACAAACGTGTGCTGCCGCCCCATAACAGCGGACGGTGTGCTCGATTTCGAATACGAGTTTTTCATGCGCAGATTGGCCATGTCAAGCGGGTAGCTTAGCTGTTTTTGGATCAAACATCGTCCGCTCAAAAGCAAACTGGCGGATTTCCGCAAAGTGCTGCGCTACGGGATCCCAGTTACACTGCCGCACAATGAACTGCTCGGGGGTGAACTGCAGCACATTGTAGCTGTTTGTCCGGTCTTCGCCGCGGGTGCGTTCGCTCGTTGCCGTGCCAACGCAAATCAAAGCCACTGGACGGCGAATCGCAGGAAAGAATTCCTCAGTGGTTGTGACCCGGTTATAGTGGGCGTGCCCATGCAACACTGCATGGGCCCCGGCCTTCGAGAACTCGTTCAGCACATGCTCCGCGTTCGGCATTACTCCTGGGCGCGCGTGTCCGGGAATGTTTGCGAAATGCTGATGCACCACGATGATTCGCCACATCTCTTCGGGCAGTTCTTTCATCCATGCTTTACTGCGCAGCATGTCTGCGTCCCTTACAATTCCCTGCTGGTGACGCATCGGGTTAACGGTGTTTAAACCCAGGAAGCCAACGTGCGGCAGAACCAACGGGTTCGTGGACAGATCGTCCATATACGCATGGTAGTTTGCAAACGGATTGACCGCACGCGCCAGCACGTTGTACAGTGGCACATCATGGTTTCCCGGGATAATCAGCAGCGGGACCTCCACGCGTTTGAAAAAATCCCGCGCCTGCGCAAATTGACCAGAGCGCGCGCGCATCGTCAGATCGCCCGACACCACAACTGCATCGGGCTTTACCTCTACAATTCGCTCAAGCAGTTGCTCTGCACGTGGCGCAATAAACCCGTGGCCGTAATGCAGATCCGAGCAATGGACGACGGTTGTCGCGCGAACAGGATTTTCTACCGGGCTGCTCAGGGCGTGCAGGTTCCAGCTCTAATCAGCATATCACCGATATCCGCATGCGGAAATGATTGCGCGAATCGCATTCAAGTCGACGCGAACCCATACCTGGACGCATGCACACGCAGGAAACACCTGCCAGTCGACAAGCTCCGCAGTCCGTATGTACTCCAGCACTTTCGCTTTGAGACGGATGTCCCGCGTAATGACATCATTCACAGTCCTGCCACGGCTGATCGGCATCGATCCGACAACCTCATGGATCTGTCGACGCGCTTTGGCCTCGGCATCATTCTGCGCGACCCGCCGTTGCGTACCCGGCACCGAAACCGGTCGAAATCCTGCTGTTGCGGTCACCACGTAGTAGTCCGGCAATGCAACAGGCTGTTGCGCGGGAGACGGGCCAGCCATAGCGCTGAGCACTATAACGACGACCATGAACGCCGGAGACCATTGAGAGCCGAAACTCCGCAATCCGCCACAGATGCTTTTCACCGCAGCGCCATGTCCGCTCCGCTTCGCCACCAGTACACCCATTCTATTGCTCCTTTGGGTTTCGGATAATGATGCCCACCCCGCCCTTGTCTAGCCACACTTTTCCGATATCCTCTTCGGTATAATCAATAGCGCCGCCCTTTGGACCAGCTGAGTAGGGATCGTTCACAATATAATCCCCGTTGCGCCGAAACCCACGCAATAACATCAGGTGGCCGCCGCTGGCACTGTAGAGAGCCCGGTTCAATTCACCTTTTCCAACCCGGATGCTTGCCATGATCGGTTGGCCCTCGAGCAGCATCTGCTTCACCTGGGCGTGAGTGCGAAAACGCTGCACCCAGGCTTCGCAGCCGTTATTAGCGGCCGTTTGCGCTGCGCGTGGCCACACTCCGTAAATCTTGTGTTCGGCATCATACGCTTCCGCCGCCACATCCAGCGTCGACTTGTCAATACCTGCTCTTTCGAGCATCATCGCAACGCAAGTGGGGCAACAAATTTTCTCTCGCAGCCTGGGAACAGAAACATCCAGCTGGCTGCGGTAGGGCACCCGGATCGCCTGGGCCCTCGCCGCGCGAAAGCCGTTTGTTTCCGCATTACGTGCTGCATACAAGCCCGCATCTCCAGACGTATTACTAACCGAGATAAAGAAGCGCTCCAGTACGGGTTGCTGAACGGGTAGCCCAGAAGCATGCGGCGCACTCTCCAGCTCAACGCGATACTGAAACCACGTTGCCGCACGCGACAGTTCCAGGTAATCAATGTGAACAATTCCCCAGCGACTCGACCTGGTTGTTGGATGTTCAGGCGGATGCTGTGCGGAGGTGCCGCCGCTGCCAAAATAAAACCACGGTGACCAGCGCACCGACTCATCCGCGACGCGAAGATAAATACGGTAGCCCTGTGTGGATTCGTCCAAACGCAGATTCCATGACGGGAGCACTTCGTGAAACTGGAATTCCGCTCTGGTCGGTTTCGAAGTATACGTGCCCCGTACCTTCTTCGCACCAGCTCGCGATTTGCCGTTCGGCTGGGATGTGAGCAATAACGCATGCCGTCGCCGGCTCCAGGTCAGGTTCCGGCGTTCACCATCAAAGTCCCCCGCAGCAACAGCCCGGTAGAGCGCGTCCACAGCGAACTGCGGGCGGTTCAGAAAATTACGCATGGCTCCGCAGTCGGACCGTGACCTGGCATTCGCACTTGCGCTAACGCGAGCCGGGTGAAATGCGTCGACCAGATGGTGGCGGGGGCAATTCCTGGCGTGTTGGCGTGTCGCGTTTGCTTTCTGTTTCCGCGGGCTCAATGCGAATACCTGATTCGGCTGCGGCCGGGGATTTGCGCGCTCTGGCCGGCGTTACGGCAGGTCCACCAAGTTTGCTCACCTGGTCTACCAGCGCAGTGTCAGCGCCCTCGACTTTTAAACGGGCACTCAAGCTCGTAAGCAGATCCTTTTTGCCAAGTTTAGCAGCGGAAGCCGCTGCTTCAACCAGTGCAGACAGCCGCTCCTGCTCGCTTTTGGAATCGCGGAGCCTGTTGTCGAGCGCGGCAAGGGTGGCGCTCGCCTCCTCGTTCGACATCTGCAGTTTCAGCGAGCGTTCCAGCCGGCTGCGGTTACCCTGCTGCCGCTGAAGCGCGTAATGCTCTTCCAGTTGCTTCTCATAAGGAGCCAGCAGTTGCGCCTGCTCAGGCGACAGATCGTCTGCTGAAAGATAAAAGAGCGCAAGCTCCGCATCCGCGAATCTGCCGGCGTGCAACAGCTCACCAATGTTTGCGATCTGCGCATTTCGCCGTTTATCGCTCAACACACGGCGTGCAAGATCTGCCGGGCCTGAAACATCGACGACGTCCCGGAAATCATCGATTGAATCGTCAATGTCATTGAGTAGTTGTTCCGCATCGGCAAAGTGGCGCTGCTCCACCAGCAGATGAAACGTTTCAAACATCCAGCTGAGTATCTCATCGATGAGGTCGGTCCGCCCGCCTTGCAATTCATCGCTGTTCGGGAAAGTGCTCATCAGGGCACTGAGTCGCGCGCGAGCATCCAGGTAGTCGTGGTTGGCGGCGAACTCCTCACGCAACTGGCCGATCTCCCGCGCCGCCTGCACCTTTGCCCCGCTGGTCAGGTAGTCGCTGATATACGCCTTCTCCGGCACGTCGGGCGTCACATCGAGAAACTTTTCGATCTCCTGTTTCAGGTGCGCGTACGTCGTTCCGCCGGTTTCGAAGTCGAGGTACAAGTCCTTGATATCCTGCAGATAGTAATGTGCAATGTCCTCACGAAGCAGCGCCAGCCTGGAACTTGTTTCGTTATCGGGAACATTGGCTTCCAGGGCCGTTATAGCTGCCAGTGCTTCCGAGTAGCGGTTGTTAAACTTCAGAGTCTGGATGTTCTTGATCTGCTGGTTCATGTCAGTCTTCAGCGCAAGCCGCAAGGCATCTGACGCGATATTGGTTGCGCTGCCCGGGTCGGAACTACGGCGCACCGATTCCAGTTCTTTTAATGCCTTCCCATATTTCTGCTGCTGATAGAGTTGTTTTGCCGCCGCCAGCCTGCGAACCGTCGGATCCGGCCGCAGCATATATCCCAGTGCCGAGCCCAGCCCAATTACGAGCACCACGAGCGCCAGTGCCATCCAGCGATAGCTTTTTAAGGCCGGCAGGGTATTCTCGACCGCCTGGACACGCTGCAGATAATGGTGCGCCTTTGACAATTCCGACGAAAGCTCTATCGCGTTCTTCCAGCACTCCCGAGCCTTCTCGTACTCGCCTTCTTTTGCGTAGAGTGTTCCCAATACCACGTGGGCGTTACTGAACCGCCGATCGAGATCCAACGCATTGCGCAGCTCGTCTATTGCTTCAGTCGTGCGTCCACGCTCCGCGTGTTCGAGCGCGTCGTTATAATGGTGCCGAGCCTTATTGACCAGCAGGCGCAGCATGGAAATGTCCTTATCGCACGCGTAGCAGCGCTCGCGATCTTCACGGTTCTCGGTTTGACAGTAAGGACATTGCATTCTGAAGTATCAGGCTGATGGGGCGGCGAACCCGTTATCAAGCATAAGTGCAGTACTTCAGGGGTTTTATCCTGTGCCGAATTGCGCGTCGATCTGGATCGAATCGGTGATGCGGATCTGCAGATCCCGCAGCCGCAATCCGCCCAGCGACGCAGCCGCAAGCGAGACCTTGTGGCCGTTATACTGCTGGAGCTTCGGCCCTATCAGCGTCGAGACCATCGTGCCAATCATGCCCTCACTGCCGGCGTTAAGCTCCGACACTGTAGCGTTCAGTTCGTCGTCAATTTCGACAGTCGCGCCCAGGTGAACCGCCGCCTTCATCATAAACTTCTTCGCCGAGGCCTGCAACTCCGCCCGAATCTTACGCGGGCCGCGTTGGTCCAGTTTCAACTGCACGTCCTCGATGCCCACACCATATTCCTTAGCCGCAGGGGCAATGCCGGACAACAGCATTTCCTGTAGATCGCGCTGCTTGAGCGACAAGTGAACGCGCCCGGCATTGGCAGGCTGCTCGGCGTTCGGTACAAGCCACAGCTTGCCGGATGTCTCCGAGCGATAATCGAATTTCATCTGCTCTGCCGAAAGCTCAAAATCCAGTGGCGCGATTCCGACACGCAGCGGAAGCGCGTGCAGGTGGAATTTGCGCGCTATGAAGGCAGGACGACTGCCTGAGCGGAAACTGGGAGGCTCAGGGCGCTTGGATGGATCCGCGATTGCGCCATTCAGGTCGATTGTGAGAGAGTCCAGATCCCCGGGAAAATCGCCTTCCATGATAACCGCATATCCCGCGCGAGGAAGCTTTATGAAAGCGGACAGCCCCTGGTTCACAGCGCGTTTGAATTCGTCGGTGCTCATCGGTTCCTGCGTACTCGCAAGCGGCAGCATCTACACTCTCCTGTTTTCGTTGTCGCGCTACTGTTGCAACCTCCGTGCCTCGTTTGTTCGGACTACAGCCACGCTATAGGCCGGCAGGGCTTTGAGATAAAGGACATTCGTCGACGGCCCCGTCCGCTCGATATTTACCATCAGTTCCTCCGGCGCCCGTGTACTTCCCGATGCTACCGTCTCGGAAGTCACCAGATCCACCGAAAATGCGGTCATTCGCCCGATCCGTTGTGAGCCGGCCGGCCTGATTTCCACGTCCGCCGCGTCAGTCCCGGATGTATTGATCACCAGAAGCGTACATCCGCCATCGTCTGTGCGCGTCGCGTAGAACTCAACACGTCCCCTGCGCTCTGCCCCAACTACACGCCCCAGGAAATGATGGGCCAGGAGCCGGAGCACGTAGTACGTGTGGTAGGGTCTGTTCTCCGGTGTGCTCGTCACGATGCCAAAATCACCCCCGCGCGGTTTCCACTCGTTGTGAAATGCCCACCAGCACGACATGTCCGTTCCCGTCTCCGCCATTGCTCCGTACATCTGCGCCATATAGACGGCGTTCGCCATCTCAATGGTTTGCGGCCCCGGGTGGGAAGAGGTGCTGTTGAGTCCCACCAGGCAGAATTTGGGGAGAGGTTTCCCGGGCCTGCTGCGGGCGATGAAATCTTTCAGGCGTCCAAACAGCTTACGATACTGGTCCGGCGTGCGGAACAGCTTCTCATCCTGTTCGTTTGGTGGCGAGAGTGGGAAGAACGTTGTGGTGATAATATCGAACGAGTCACCAAGTCCTGCAAGCGCTTCACGGGTCCATGAGGTGTCCGGATCCGAAAGGTGCAGGTTTGCCGCCATCTTGAGTCCCGGCTCCACGGCACGCATCGCATCGGCAATCTGTCGAAATTTCTGCGCGTAATCTGTACCGGTTGTATGGCTCTTCGCCCACGATCCCCACACTTCGTCGCCAACTTCCCAGAACGGCACCGCTCCGTTGCCGGCACGCATTTGAATGTAGCGCGCCCACTCCGCGGCGAGCTGCGTCCCGGAAGTAAAGTTGACCGTAAAAAAACCCGGCACCCCGCACTGCCGCTGCAGTTCCAGGTATTCGTCCGTATCCATGTCGTCGGGCTTGTTGCCTTCGGAATTCCAGACATAGCTGTCCGCGTCGTTTCCGCCGGGATATTTCAGAAAACCAAGCTCCAGATCCTTCAGCCGCGCAATGGCTGTGCTGTCGCCTGCCCGCAGTTTTTCGGTTCCCGTGGTAGGGTACAACTGCTTGTCCCATCGCGCCACATTAAGTCCGTACAGCATCTTCGTCACGATGGGGCCTGTCGTCGCGTCTATATCGAGATTGAAATTAACGGTCTGGGTGGCAGCCGCAGTCGCTGCCCAGCCAGCGAGAAGTAGAGCGAAAAGGGAGCAGGGGCCTTTCCTCTGTTCTCTCCGTTTCCGCCTGTTCAAATTAAAGCCATCACTTTTCCGAAAACGGATTCGCCTGCAGCACTTCCAGTATGTGCTCGTTCACTCGCATTGCTACCAGTTCGCTGGCAACACGGATCGCGTTCATGATAGCCTTCGCACGCGATGAACCGTGACAGATGACGCAGATGCCGTTGAGACCCAGCAGCGGAGCGCCGCCGTATTCGGTGTGGTCGACCTGCTTCTTAAACTTCTTGAGCGCCGGCAACATGGCCAGTGCACCGAGCTGCGACACCACGTTGCGCTGAACCTCTTCCTTGAGGTTCGTCATGATGAACTCCGAAAGTCCTTCACCGAACTTCAGCAGCGCATTGCCGACAAACCCGTCGCAAACCACGACGTCGAAGGTGCCGCTCATGAGGTCGCGCCCCTCGGCGTTTCCGCGAAAATTCAGCGTCGATGCCCGCAACAGCTCATGCGATTCGCGAACCATCTCGTTACCCTTGGTTGCTTCCTCGCCATTCGAGAGCAAACCCACCCGGGGATTGCGCCGATGCAGAACGAAGCGTGAATAGACCGACCCCATGACCGCAAAGTGGAGAAGGTTGCGCGGTTTACAGTCGACGTTAGCCCCAATGTCCAGCAGCAGGCACGGTCGCAGTGAATGGGGAAGCACTGCCGCAATGGCGGGCCGGCTGATTCCCGGCAATCGGCGCCATGCCACCATGCAAGTCGCCATCGTCGCACCTGTGTTGCCCGCGCTGATCATTCCCCCGGCACGTTTCTCATGCACCAGGCGCGCGGCGACCGCTACGCTCGAATCGGTTTTTTTGACGGAATCGTGAGGCTTCTCATGCATGCCCACGACCTGGCTGGCGTGCTCCACCTGGAGCCTGCGATTATAAAGCCCATGCTTTTCAACCAGCGAGTCCAGGGTTTCGCGGTTCCCGGTGCAAATCACGGTGACGTGCGGCATGGCTTCCACCGCGGCAAAGGCTCCAATCAGTGCTTCCTCCGGACCGGTCTCGACACCCATCGCATCAAGGGCAATGGTCACGGCGTGGCGAGGGCGAATGCGCGTGCGCCTTCGGACCACCACCTGCTTGCGAAGCTTCGTAAAATCTTTCGCCATAAGTCGCCAGCTTCATGGGCAGCACCCCGGGCTTTGCAACGGGAAAGCTTTATCGGAGGTATCGCACGAATGAACACGAATCCCGGGAAGCCGTGCGATTCGCGCTTAAATAAAAACGGGCCTGGTATGGCACCAGGCCCGCTCCGCTCTGCTTAGTTATTTAGGGTTCGCGGCTATTCAGTGTCCAGGTTCTGCGTCGAACGCAAAAATACCGGAAAAGGCTTACTTGCTCTCAGATGATGAAGGCAAGGGTCCGTACTGTCGACCCTTGAACTCGCCGCAGTTAGGGCATACCCGGTGAGGCATACGCGGTTTGCCGCAGCTCTTGCAGTCAGCCATACCCTGAACGGTCTCCATTCCTTTATGGGTGCGACCGCGGTCACGGCGCGCAGAACAATGGCGCCGCCTTGGAACTGGCATTGTGATCCTCCGTTACTCGATAAAAACCGAGCACTTATAGCCCGTTGAGGCCGATAAATTCAACTGCCGAGTCACCCATGGTTTTCAGGAAGTCCAGCTGCAAAGCCGGGCCTGCTCGGTGTCCGTTTATGCAGCCACGATGTCCGCGGGAGTTGGTTGCTGGAAATCCAGAACTCAAGCGCCTGTCGAAAGCGTCGAAATTTAACTCCAGTTATTGAAAGCATTTGCGTGGATTTCCAGATGCACGTCAAAAAGCTTTAAATTTCCAGACGCGGAAAACGTCTCAAAACGAAACCTTCCTGATTATGACGATTCGAATACATAGCTCGATCCATGAGCTGCGCGCCAGCTTCCACGATCGCGGCAGCGAACCGGTTATACTGGTTCCCACGATGGGCGCCCTGCACACCGGCCACGAAGTACTGATTCACCGTGCAAAGGAAGTTGCACCAGCCTTGGTTCCGGCTCTGCAGTCCGGCCCGGTCCCACCGCGTATCATCGTATCCATTTTCGTAAACCCGCTGCAGTTCGGCCCTAAAGAGGATTTCGCTCGATACCCAAGGGACCTCCAACGCGACGCAGCGATCGGGCAAAGTGCCGGCGCCACCGACATCTTCGCACCGTCACCGGAAGAACTTACGCCAGGCGACGTTACTACGAGCGTCGATCCAGGATCCCTGGCGAACGTGCTTTGCGGACCGTTCCGACCCGGTCACTTCCGCGGCGTCTGTACAATCGTTCTCAAACTGTTCAACGTAGTGCAGCCAACGCACGCCATCTTCGGTTGGAAGGACGCACAGCAGTTTATCATCCTGCGCAAGATGGTGAAGGACTTGAACCTTCCGATCGAAATGATTGGCGTAGAAACAGAGCGCGAGTCGGATGGCCTCGCCATGAGTTCACGAAATGCCTATTTGTCGCCGGAAGAGCGCAGAATCGCACCCGCGCTCCACAGGACTTTGGAGGAACTTCGCGAGGCACTGCTTTGCGGGGCGATCCTTCCTGCAGACACTGAGGCCTTCGCACGAGTTCGGCTTCAAACCGCAGGAATTACTCCGATTGACTACGTACAGCTCGTATCGGCTGGAACGCTGGGCGCGCCGGAGCCAACGGGCGAGCTTCTCCTCGCAGGCGCCATGCGCCTGGGAACCACACGACTCATTGACAACGTACGGTTTTTCATTCCATAACCTCTGGATCCGAAGCACGTATTTTTATTCTTTTTCAGGAGGTAAGCATTGATGAGAGCCCGCGCATTTACGCTCATCGAGCTGCTGATTGTTGTGGCGATTATCGCGATTTTAGCGGCAATTGCAGTTCCCAATTTTCTTGAGGCCCAGACCAGGGCGAAGATCTCACGCGTAAGAGCTGATATGAGAACAGAAGCTACGGCAATTGAGGCTTACGCAGTGGACGAAAACCGTTATCCACCCGCATGGGATTACTGGCCAGCAGGACCTGGACGTACATGGGGTACTTTTACTGAGATTTCCGCAGGCCCATTTCACGCTCGTGTACCATCATACCTCACGACACCAATTGCTTACATCACAAGCATTCCGGGCGATCCATTTCGGCAAAACGATAAAGGTCCAATTGCCATCAATCTTTTGCCGGTGAAAGACCGCCATACATACTTTAATATGAGATACTTTTTTGACGGCGGGGTCAACGCAACGGGGCCTAATACAATCACTGAGGCTCAGAAGCTTGCTGGTGCATGGTTTCTCTATTCTCCGGGGCCTGACAGGGACGAATTTAATACCCCAGCCGGCGCAACGGCAACTGCCCTGAGAGTATACCGGGACTATGATGCCACAAATGGGACTGTTAGTCTCGGAAACCTTTTTAGAACTCCGGCGAACGGCGAACGGTTGGGGTCAGTTCCATATTTTTATACGACACCCTGATACCAGGTGCGTGATAGTTTCGATGCGGCTCTGCTCGGGGGAACTTTTCTTTCGTGGCGGATTGTTGCAGCGGGCATATTAGCGTATTGATTTTAACAAGGATCAAGACCGCGATCTGACATGCTAAAAGAGCACAACTACGTATTCAAGCGCGTGAACATGGCAATCGACCTGGTGCTTACTGCCGGGGCGGTGGTGGTAGCGCACGGTCTGCGCAACGCGGTGCTGGCGCCGTATTTCTTCCCGGAGGTGTTTCGCGAACCGGCGCGCTTCGCCGATTATGCGTGGCTGGCGTACACTATGCCGCTGTTCATGGTCGCATTTTTGCGGCACTATGGGTATTACCAGTCGCAGCGCATCCGCTCATTTGGCAGCACCATGGGAGCCGTGATCGTGAGCGCCGTGCTCACAACCGTCGCGGCGATGGTGCTGAGCTTCATCCTTTCGCAACGTGGATCGCGCCCCGCGCTGACGGACGTCGTCAGCGGCGAGAATGTCAGCCGCGGTGTGCTGTTGCTGGTGCCCGTCGTGCTGACGCTGTTAATGGCGTTGAAGACGATGGCGGTACGCAGTTTCCTGGTCGGCTTGCGCAAGCGTGGTAAAAACTCACGGGCGCTTCTGCTGGTGGGCAGCGGCGCGTCGCTGCGCGATTTCATAGGGCTGGTGCAGGGGCACACCTTCTGGGGATTTCAGATCAAGGGAGTCGTCGACGACAGCGGCCGCGAGAGCAAGGCAGTCGAACGCGTGCCGGTGGTCGCGCAATTAGCAGAGCTACTCCCCTACCTGGAGCGCACGCCTGTGGATGAGGTCGTGTTCATCCCGGCGCGACGCAGCCTCGAGGAACTGGCACCCTACTTCGCCGCTTGCGAAGAGATGGGAATTCGCACGCGGCTGTCGCTCACGTTCTTCCGCGGCACAATTGCGAAGCCCGTGCTGGACTCCTTCGAGGATGTACCGGTCGTCACTTACTCGCCCACCACCGAGTTGAACGCGGCACTCCTGTTCAAGTACACTTTCGACCGTGTTGCGGCGGCATTTCTGCTCGCGCTGGCTTCACCGTTTCTGCTCCTCATCTCGGTCCTGATTAAGGTCGCCAGTCAGCGCTGGAGCGACCCGGTGTTTTATGGGCAGGAGCGCAGCGGACTGCATGGCAAACCGTTCACGCTGTGGAAATTCCGTAGTATGCGTCTCGGCGCCGACCAGCAACTATCGGAGTTGCAGGAGCAGAACGAGATGGAAGGGCCGGTCTTTAAGATCAAAAACGACCCGCGCATTACCGCGGTCGGACGCTGGCTGCGAAAAACAAGTGCCGACGAACTGCCGCAACTGTGGAACGTGTTTCGAGGCGATATGAGCCTGGTCGGCCCACGCCCGCCGCTGCCAGGTGAAGTCGCTAAGTATGATCGCTGGCAGCGCCGCCGTCTCAGTATGAAACCGGGCATTACCTGCCTCTGGCAGGTGATGGGCCGCAATCAGCTCTCCTTCGACACCTGGATGAAACTGGATCTCGAGTACATCGACCGCTGGAGCCTGCTGCTGGATTTTAAGATACTTTGTCGAACTGTCTATGTGGTCGCAACCGGCTACGGTGCGATGTGATTGATTCACGAATCCCACGAATTGAATTTGGGATTCCTGGATTCTGAATTGCGAATAGGAACTTGCGAAAGTGGTGAAAGGCTCCGACTATGGCCCTGAATAACAGCCTTCCTGCTACGCTTGTCCTGGAGGACGGCACCGTGTTTCGCGGACGCTCGTTTGGCGCACCGGGCGAAGTGATTGCGGAGATTATTTTTCACACCGGCATGACTGGCTACCAGGAAGTACTGACCGACCCCTCCTATCGTGGCCAGATGGTAGTAATGACCTATCCCCTCATTGGTAACTATGGGATCAATGCATTGGACGAGGAATCACCACGGCCGCAGGTTTCCGGTTTTATTATAAAAGAGCTTTCGAAGGTCGCAAGCAACTGGCGCAGTGAAGAAGGCCTGAGCGACTACCTTGCACGATTCGGTATTCCTGGAATCGAGGGGATCGATACGCGAGCCGCAGTGCTGCACTTGCGGCAGCAGGGAGCAATGCGCGCCGTCATTAGTACGGAGCGCCACGACGTAAAGAAGCTGGTCGCTGCGTGCAAAGCCGCCCCGACCATGGAAGGCCAGAGCCTCGTTTACGATGTGAGCGCGCCCGAAACGTTCAAATTTGCCACTGATCCTCGTGTGACGAAATTAAATACTTCCCTCGGAATTGGGCTCGAGCGCAACGGGGCGCAGGCCGGGGGCAACCCACAGCCCCCCATAGCCGATAAGCGCTACCACGTGGTGGCTTATGATTTTGGGGTGAAGCAAAACATCCTGAACCTGCTGGCTGAACAGAATTTTGAAGTCACAGTGGTTCCGGCCAAAACGGGCGCGGCGGAAGTAATGGCGCTAAAACCCGATGGCGTGTTTCTTTCGAACGGTCCAGGCGATCCCGCTGCATTGCCAGAGATCGTGGATAATGTGAAACAGCTGCTCGGAAAGGTGCCTATGTTTGGTATTTGCCTCGGGCACCAGTTGCTGGGGCTGGCCAATGGCGCGCGCACCTACAAGTTGAAATTCGGGCACCACGGAGCGAACCACCCCGTCAAAGACCTGCTCACCCAGCGCGTGGAGATCACCAGCCAGAACCACGGTTTCTGCGTCGATGCTGCCACGCTGCCTAAGTCCGCCTCGATCACGCACGTGAATTTGAATGACGGCACGGTGGAAGGTTTTGAAGACGAGCAGAAGAAGTACTTTGCGGTGCAATACCATCCTGAAGCCGCCCCCGGCCCGCATGATAGCAGCTACCTTTTTGATCGCTTCAGGGAGTGGATCGAACGGGGGTAGTCCTACCCTTGAAGCCGGCCCGATGTAAAACCGGTCCAAGCGGCGTTTGCGCGACGTATAGAAAAAAAGTCGTCGTTTGCCCTTGCAAGTCATGGGTCCCAGCGTAAGGGTAACGGTCATCCCAAGTTCAGGAGGTGATTTTTTAATGAAACGCGGTTTTACTCTTATTGAATTACTGATTGTGGTAGCGATCATTGCGATTCTCGCTGCTATTGCGGTTCCCAATTTTCTGGAGGCACAAACACGAGCAAAGGTTTCGCGTGTTAAAGCAGAATTGCGAACCGTAGCGACAGCTATCGAATCCTACACAGTAGATAACAATACAGAACCGCCGGAAGCTGGCAATGGTCCCGGTGTAGGCGCGTATGCTCCGTTGAATCCGTTACTTGGGCAAACTGGGAATTTTACTGGTATTTTAACACCGGCTATCACCACGCCGATTGCATATATGACGACCTTCACTTTTATTGATCCGTTTTTAACTACGGACCGTGCGGTCGACGCAGATGTTCTTCTGTATACGTACAAGAGCTATCGCGCGGAGTGGCCACTTGACAACCCTCCAAAAGCAGATACCCAGCCAATCGGTTTTAATGAAGGCTCGGCGCTCAACGGCCTGCGATTTCAGGAACTATACGGCAGGTGGCGTTTGTGGTCGGTCGGTCCAGATCGGTTTTGGGATAATAAAGCGACGGGAACAAGCCACGTGACGTCTCCGTCCAGTGTTGGACTGCCTTATGATTCGACGAATGGTACTGTAAGTCTCGGGAGCATTCTCCGCTCTCAGAAGGAACCTGAGCAAAAAACTTGGCAAATCGTAAATGGCCAATAGTATCCAGTGATATGTAAGAACCGGAGCTTTTGCCTCCGGTTCTTTTTTTAGCCAAGTATCAGTTTTCCGCGTAATTACTCTACAACTATGATCTGGACACTGGGAGCGGGCTCACTTTCCGCCGCATTCCTAGCATTTTCCTGAAATGCTTCACGCAACTGGCTGCCCTCGCTGGAAAAGAACGCGACCTGCCCACGCTTCGTGGTGAACTGCACCCGATTCTGATTAGAGAGAACCTGCAGCACGCTATCATCTGCCGGCACCCTGTACTTTTCCAGTGCGTGCACCATTCTGTCGAGTCGCTGCTGGGATACGCGCAGACGATAAGTACGGTAGCGGTGGCCATCGTAGGCGAATTGATTGCCCGAGTGTGCATTGGGCTCAGCAACGGCCGCGTCGTTAAGTTCATTGGCTTTCGGGCGAGCTTCGTGGGATAATTGCGCGAGAGCTGCGCCCAGTTCGTCCTGCTCAAAGCCCAGCCGCGTTGCCGGATCGGTTGGCCTGAGAACAATCGCGGCAAGGGTAGCTCCGCTCAACTCCGCAGGTTCCGGATAGTTACCGTCCGCTGCACGTGCCAACGCTGAAATCGTCTCACGCGCCAGCGCCAGCCGGCTATGCAGCTCAGCAGTAAACCGGGTAGCCATGGCGGCAGGAGCGGCGTTGCGGATGGCGCTGTCCGCGGTGGAATCCTCGGCTGGAATTAAGCGCGACGCCGGAGCCGCCGACCGTACAGCCTGTGTGCTGGCCACCGTGCTCTCGGCTTTTTCTGAACCCGAGAAGTAAGCCACTGCCGATCGGATGCCCGTCTGAAGTTCACGGGCCAGGGGAATGCCGCGTAAATTGCCCGTATAGAGCGCCGCCAGCGCGGCGATACCCATGAATATGTAGGCTACATACGGTGAGGCTAAGCGCCACGTACGGCGCACACGGCTGCGGTGCGGCTGACGAACTCCTGCAAATGTGGGAATCCCGTTCTTTTCGGACTCACTCAGCGATGCTCCCCCGCTGTCCATTTGTGCGGCAACGGCATCAAGTATGGAGGCGAACCGCGGGTCTGTAATAAGAGGCGTGCGCCGCTCGTGCTGTTCACGCATCGCCTGGTGAATGATGTTGGATCGAAGGGTGCTGGGAGCGATAAGCTTTGGCACACTACGAAGACGAGCCAGCAGGCGTTCTTCCGCTTCGAGCGTCGCGCGGCACTCGTCGCAGAATTCCAGGTGGTCAAAAAGCGTATCGCGTTCGGCCGGCGCCAGCTCACCATCCAGGTGACGTTCGAGCAATCGTAGATAGCGTGCATGCTCGTGGCGGGGTGTCATGGCCTATTGGACAGTAAATCTGCGCTAAGTGTGCAAAACATTTTAACCTGTAGCCCACAGCGCTCGCAGACGACGGAATTTAATGAAGAAGGGCCGCGAGAGAGATCTGTCGCGGCCCCTTGCTTTGAATGCCTAAATGGTTAAATAATCGGCTACAGATAATCCTGCATAATGTCTTTCAGCTCGGCACGCGCACGGTGAATACGGCTTTTGACGGTGCCCAGGCTGAGCTTGAGAATATCAGCAATTTCTTCGTACGCGAGTTCTTCGATGTAGCGCAGAACCAGCACCTCGCGGTGCTCGTCACCAAGGCGCTGAAGGTGTTCTTCTACGAACGCCATTTGTTCGCGGTCTGTTGCAACTTTGCGGGGGGTAGGCTGACTGTCCGGATACTGTTTTACGCGCTCTTCGTCGGCGGCATCCATGGGTGCGTCGAGAGAGGTCGTGCGGTTGAGACCGCGGCTTTGCTGGTATTTCCAGCGGTTTTTGGCGGTATTTACCGTAATGCGATATAGCCACGTGGACAGGGCCGAGTCGCCCTTGAAATTTTCGATTTTACGGAAGCAGTTGAGGAAGACTTCCTGCGTGAGGTCCAGGGCTTCTTCATAATTGCCCATGAGACGGAAGGCGGTATTTAGCACGCGGTCCTGGTGCGTGCTGATGAGCTCGTCGAAAGCCATACGATCGCCCGCTTTGCAGCGCTCGACCAACTGGGCCTCGGCGCCAACGCCAGAGCTGTCAACTTCTGTAAGTCCAAGTACCTGTGATAATGATTCTGCGCTCATAATCTCCCTGTTCCGGGCAATTGCCTGCACGGCACCGGCCTCAACGGTGTCGCGCCGGTGCGGGTGGCTTGCGCCGCCCTGTTGTGCCCGGCCCTCCTATAGCCTTATTCGCGTATCAATTCGCCACCCTGAAATGCCCGTGTAAAGGGGAAAATCCTTACGCTTCGGTTGGTCGCTTGTACTTATCCCAGACCGACTGAAATATTTGAATCGCCACTTCGAAGGTGAATCAATATCGGCGCAGTTTTGTTACGGCAAACGGATTTAGCTAAAGCGAAAGGACCCTTTGGATGGCGGAAATTACCGCACAAATGGTAAAAGAGCTGCGTGAAAAGAGCGGCGCAGGCATGATGGATTGCAAGAAGGCACTGACCGAGAGCGCGGGAGATTTTCAGAAGGCAATGAACCTGCTGCGCGAGCGCGGTGAAGCGATTCAGTTGAAGCGCAGTGGTCGCGTGGCCAAAGAAGGTCTTATTGTTGCCAAAGTGGCTGCAGATGGCCGAAGCGGCGCGCTAATCGAACTGAACAGCGAAAGCGACTTCGTAGCGCGCAATGACGATTTTAAGGCTTTGGCCGATCGCCTGGCGGCCCACGCGCTGAACAGCGGGGCCGATGGTGACCTGAACGAGACACAACTGGATGGCCAGCAGGTGTCGGAACTTCTAAAGTCGTCTGTCGGCAAAATCGGCGAGAACATTAAGCTGTCACGTTCGGCAAAGCTGGAGACGACCGACGGTGTGATTGTTTCGTACATCCATCCCCCCGGCAAGATTGGCGTGCTCGTCGAAATTGCGACAGGGAATGGCAGCCATGCGAACGATGCTCAATTCCAGCAGTTCGCGCGCAGCATCGCCATGCACGTAGCCGCGACTTCGCCGCTGTGTGTAAGCCGGACGGAAGTTCCTTCTGCCGCGCTCGATAACGAAAAAGAAGTGTACCGCAAGCAGGCGCTGAACGAGGGCAAGCCTGAGAAGATCGTCGATAAAATCGTCGAGGGTCGTGTCGCCAAGTATTATGGCGAAGTTTGTCTGCTCGAACAGGCATACGTACAGGATCCCGACCAGAAGGTGGAGCAGTACGTGAAGCAGGCGGGCGGGAAGTTTGGCGGAGAAGTCGGGGTGAAGCGTTTCGTGCGGTATCAACTGGGTGAGGGCGCGAAGGCCGAAGGCGGGGAAGAGTAACCACAGAGCCTCAGAGGCACCGAGGAAACACAGAGGTGCGACAACAGAACTAACGGTGACTTGCATGTACTGGGGCGCGAGGTCCTCGGAAAAGCCGAGACCTCGGATTATAGATTCCGAACAATAGCTTGTTAGAAAAAGGCCGCGAGAAACGTTTTTCTCGCGGCCTTTTTTCCCCTGTGACTACTCTGTGTCTCTGTGCCTCTGCGGTGAATTACACATCGAGGTTGCGGACTTCCGGTGCGTGGCGCTGGATAAACGTCCGGCGCTTGTTCACATCGTCACCCATCAGGGTGCTAAAAATGATGTCCGCCTCGTAGTCGCCGGCCATGTCGATATCCACGCGGATCAGTCGACGTGTATCGGGGTTCATGGTGGTCTCCCAGAGCTGTGTCGGGTTCATTTCGCCCAGGCCCTTATAGCGTTGGATCGAGATCCCCTTCTTTCCGACTTCCTTAACGGTGTCGAGCACCTGGCGAAGCGAATGCACATAGATGCGCTTGCTGTCGGTTTCCATGCGGAAAGCCGCTTTATCATCCGTCAGCTTGTATTGCTCGGCTGCATCGATGGTGAAGCGCGAAGCGTCGAGGCCGAGGCGCTCGATTCGCTTTGCAATCTCCGTCAGCTGCTCTGCCTCGGTACGAAGATCCTGGCTTAGATACTTCTTGCGGCGCGGCTCCTCGTCGAAGTCCTGTGCAACTTCTGCGTCGGCACTCAGGCTCAGCTCAGTCTGTGTGTCGTTCGGATTTGCGGCTATCTCTTCCTTAGTTTCGACAGGCGCAGCCTCGGCAGTCTCGTCGACTTCATCGGAGAACGCGAGGTATTCCTTCTCCGTAAACGCAAAGTTGCGCACTTCGTCATGCGTAAACAGTCCAAGCGGGAAGCGCTGCTGCTTGTCTTGTTTGCGATATGTCAGTAGCTCCTGGACTGTCGTGCCCTTTCGGTGCAGATTGCGGTCGAACTGTTCGAGTTGCTGGATTGCTTCCACGAGCTGCTTAAGCTCGGCACGCCGAATCGGTTCGGGACCCTCTGCTTCTGCGGTGCCGGTCTTCGCCGAGCCCTTCCCGTTCAAATTACGCGGAAATACTGACAGGTCCTCGACGCCCAGCTCGATCAGCATCTTGTCCTTGTCTTCGTCCTTGTCGAGGTAGCGTTCCACCTTCCCCTTTTTCACTTTGTACAGCGGCGGTTGGGCGATATAAATATGCCCGCCGGAGATGAGCTCACGCATCTGCCTGAAAAAGAAAGTGAGCAGCAGGGTTCGGATGTGCGCACCGTCCACATCGGCGTCCGTCATGATGATGCACTTGCCGTAGCGGCGCTTCGTGACATCGAAGTTTTCGCGAATACCGACACCCAGCGCTGTGATCAGTGAACGGATTTCCTCGTTGCCGAGAATTTTGTCCAGTCGTGCGCGCTCAACGTTGAGGATCTTGCCACGAAGCGGCAGGATCGCCTGAAAGTGACGGTCGCGGCCCTGCTTGGCGGAACCCCCAGCCGAGTCACCCTCCACGATGTAAAGCTCGCAGCGGTCGGGGTCCTTCTCAGAGCAGTCGGCCAGTTTGCCGGGCAGGGAGCCCACTTCGAGCGCGCCTTTGCGCACAATCTCGCGGGCTTTGCGGGCTTCGATTCGAGCAACGGCAGCGTTGACGCACTTCAATACGATTTTCTGCGCGACCTTTGGGTTCTCTTCGAAAAATTCACCCAGGCCCTCGTTTACAATGGCCTGAACAATACCCGCGACTTCCGCGTTGCCGAGTTTGGTCTTCGTCTGGCCCTCAAACTGAGGCTCGGAAACCTTAAGGGAAACGACCGCCGTCAGGCCTTCCTTCAGGTCCTCCTGCGTCAGGTTTTCCTTAAGCTTCTTCATGAGGTCGTTCTTGCGCGCATACTCATTGATTTGCCGCGTGAGAGCCGTGCGGAAGCCCGTCATGTGGGTACCGCCCTCAATCGTGTTGATGTTGTTCACGAACGAGTAGGCGTTCTCCGTATAGCTGTCATTGTACTGGATGCAAATCTCGACTTCGACATGCTCAATTCGTTCTTCGCCATCCGTGTTCTGTTTTGCGATTTCCTTTTCGCGGTGGAAGTAAACCGGCTCAGGGTGAACAACGCTCTTGCCCTCATTGAGCGACTTAACGAACTCGACAATTCCGCCGTCATACCGGAACACATGGCTTTTGCCGTCCACTCGCTCGTCCGCGACGCTGATCGTGATCCCCTTGTTCAGAAACGCCAGTTCGCGCATGCGGTTCGCGATGGTGTCGTAATTAAACTCGATGGTTTCGAAAATGGTGGCATCGGCTTTAAAGTGGATGGTCGTACCACGTTTACGGCTGGTGCCGACCTCTTCCAGAGGCGCCACGCGACGGCCGCCTTTTTCGAAGCGCATGCGGTAGACTTTTCCAGCGCGCTTTACTTCGACTTCCAGGAACTCTGACAGCGCATTGACGACCGAAACGCCCACCCCGTGCAGACCACCTGAGAATTTGTACGAGTCCTTATCGAATTTGCCACCCGCGTTGAGCACAGCGAGAACGACTTCGACCGTCGACATGCCCGGCCGGTCCTTATGCTCCTCCACCGGAATGCCCCTGCCATCATCGGAAATCGTAATCGAATTATCGGCGTGAATGGTCAGCTCCACATTTTTGGCGTAGCCTGCCAGTGCTTCGTCGATGGAGTTGTCGACGACCTCATACACCAGATGATGTAATCCCAGTGGACCGGTCGAACCGATGTACATTCCGGGGCGTTTGCGGACGTGCTCCAGGCCTTCCAGAATCTTAATCGAGGACGCGCCGTACTCCTGCTGCTTCTTCGCTGGCAGCTCTTTGGTCGTGGACATTTAGTAACTAACTGCTTTCTATGGGTGATTAGTTTGCGCCGGGTCTAAACCCTACTTCCATGCATTCGGGCGGCGCAAGAAGAAACGCAACCAACTCTACCTGAACTAAGCCGGATCTATTCAGTTGGTTACACTATTTACACCATTGTAATAATTAGACTTGCGTATACACTCCAACCTTCTTTGCGGCATAGAAGTAATTACTCTCCGACGGCTTGGAAAACGGGGGCATTTTACGCCCTGATCGCAAACGTTTTGCTTCGCGACACTGCTTCGGCCGAGCGCAGCCGCTTTAGTACATGAAGTGGCGCAATGCGAGTCAGCGGCAGGTCTATTAAGGCCCGTCTGCATTCCTTTTGCTGGAGCTCGAGCACTTCGGTGATTGGCACCTGATCTCCGGAGGACCATCAATGGTCCGAACTGCACAGCCATTTGGGAAACCTTATGCACTTTCAATTTACGACCCCTCAAGTGGTACCTCGAGTGCCGGCAAAATCTACCGCAGCCGCCGTGAAGCCCCTGGTTCCACCGTGGGTTTCTGGCTCTAGCGCAGCATAATTTCCTCTCGATAAGTCCGCATTGACAGCATTTTAGCGTATGTGCAGCGTAGCATCTTTGATTATTTGAGGGGAAGAAGTTGGAACTTAACGACCTGTTTACAAATACGGCTACTCTGATTGCGCAGAATGGTGGGGGTCCCGCACCGACACCAGGTGGCGGATTAATGCAGATGCTGCCGATGCTGGCCCTTGTCGGCCTGGCGTTTTATTTCATGATTTTGCGTCCGCAGAAACGCGACCAGCAAAAGATCCAGGACATGCGCGGTGCTATTAAAAAAGGCGACCGGGTCAAATCCATCGGCGGAATCTACGGAACCGTCGCTTCAGTGGATACCTCTCGAAATGTAATTACTGTGCTCGTGGACAAGAACGTGAAGCTGGACTTCGACCGCGACGCTATAGCCACTGTGATCCGCAAGGAAGACGCGGCGTCTGACGCTGACAGCAAAGTTGAAACTGCAGTGGCTGCATCGAAGTAGGCGGGCGGTATAGCATGTCGTCCATTCAGGACATCCAGGATGTAAAAGCCCAGGCAGGGTTGGATCCCGCACGTGTAACGGTGGAGCAGATCCGGAAGCACCCGGAGGTGCGGGCACTCATCGATCTCGCAGACGAATACCTGAACACCATTGGGTACACGGACCACGGTATCACGCACGTAAGCCGAGTCGCTACGCGCGCATACAAGATACTCAAGGAGCTTGGCCGCCCCGAACGGGAAGCCGAACTGGCGCAGATTGCCGGCTATCTGCACGACATCGGCAACGTTGTCCACCGGACAAATCACGCACAGTCGAGTGCACTCATGGCAATACCCATGCTGTCTAAACTCGGTATGTCGATGACTGAAATTGCGGTTGTTGCCGGGGCAATTGCAAACCATGACGAAACGGTCGGCGAGCCAGTGTCTAACCCCAGCGCTGCACTGATTCTCGCCGACAAGTCTGACGTGCTCCGTTCCAGAGTACGCAACCCCAAGATGATCAGCTTCGACATCCACGACCGGGTGAACTATGCTGCGGAAAAGAGCGAAATGTCGATGGATCGCGACAATCGTTTGATCACGTTGAAGTTAACAATTGATACATCCATAAGCCAGGTAATCGAATATTTTGAGATTTTCATGAGCCGCATGACGATGAGTCGCCGCGGTGCAAATTTCCTGAATTGTGACTTTCGGCTGATCATAAATGACGTTCAACTGATGTAAACACCCCGATGTGCGTATAGCATTGACGTTTGGCCCGCAGCCGCATTTTCAGCAGCTTCGAGTTAATAAGCTCCAAAACCTAAATAAAGACTACGACCCGACTGAATCGCGTGATGCAGGCGGCAACACAGGAGTACCATGAACAACAATAACCCGATGCGGATTGCCGTAGTTGCAGCAGTCGCACTGTTATCCCTTTGGTTGATCTATCCCACAATCCGCTACTTCCTCGCGGTTTCGGAGAAGTGGCCGGTACCGAGCCAATTGGCAGAGGCCGGGACCCCACAGCGCGTCGAGGCCGAAAGTAAACTCGATGATCTGCGGCGGGCCAGTGTGCCCCTTGGCCTCGATCTCCAGGGTGGCGTTGACGTTCTGCTGGCCGTGGATACGGCAAAGACACGCCAGTCGAAGGTCGAAGAATTCTCTGAACGTCTCGTCCAGGAATTCCGTCAGCAAAGCCCAACCATCGATGCGAAAGTTGAAGTCACTTCTGGTAGTGAGTCACTTCAGGTTACGCTGAACCGCTCTGAGCAAGAGCGCAGCGTGGACAACATCCTTACGCGCTTCAAAAATGACGGGGTCTTCAAAGATTATGCCTCCGGAAGCATCAAGGCTGGAACGCCTCTTCGTATCGATATCGACAAGCAGGCGCTCGACTACGACGTAACGAAGTCGGTCGATAGTTCTATTAAGGTACTCCGTGACCGAGTGGATGGACTTGGCGTTACGCAGCCGGTCGTAGCCAAGGAAGGCACCGACCGGATCCGTGTGCAGATACCAGGAGAGAAGGACCCGGAACGCGCACTTTCTAACATCATTCGTCCTGCAAAGCTGGAATTCCGCGGAGTATACTCGAAACCAGCTGGCACCGGACCGGACGGCAAGCCCGCGTTCATGGACGGCAGCAGTGAGATTGTCGATGTCCTGAGCGGTAAAGTGCTGGCGGGAAAACAAATCCCCTATGGTTACGAAGTGCGTAAACACAAGCGCCCGAAGAAGCGCGAGGAAACAACAACTGAAACGCAGTACACGTATATTCTTGTCAAGAAACGCTCCGAGCTGACCGGGGCGGCGTTGCGGGATGCGCGTACCAACATCAGCCAGGCCGGCCCAAACGCGGGCCAGTGGCAAGTCCTGGTTGAATTTAACAAGGACGGAGCGAAGCGCTTCGCTCAGATTTCCCAGGATTTCCTGTACAAGCAATTGGCTGTCATGCTCGACGGCGTAATCTACACGGCCCCAACGATACAATCACACATCAGCGAAGGTAATTGCGAGATCACTGGAAGCTTTACGCAAGACGAGGCACACGATCTGAGCCTGGTTCTCAAGGCAGGTGCGCTTCCAGCCGAACTGGTGGCAAAAGACCGGCGTACGGTGGAAGCAACACTGGGCGCCGACTCCATAAAAGCTTCACTGTTTGCGCTGCTCGCTGGCAGCTTGCTGGTCGCGGCGTACATGATCGCTTATTACGGCATGGCGGGTGTAATTGCAGTAGTCGCCGTCTTCATCAACGTACTTCTGATTTTCGCCTTCATGCGGCTGGCCAGCGCGACACTGACGTTATCCGGCATTGGTGGTATTCTGCTGACCGTTGGTATGGCAGTCGACGCGAACATTTTGATCTACGAGAGAATCCGCGAGGAGATCAAATCGGGCAAAAATATGCGCGCTGCGATCATCACCGGTTTTAATCGTGCGTACTCGGTCATTTTTGATACGAACCTCACCACCTTAATCTCCGGCCTTATTCTGCTGCAATTCGGTGAAGGAAGCGTGAAGGGTTTCGCCCTCGCGCTGAACATCGGTATATTGGCGACACTGTTCACGGGTCTGTTTGTGACGAGAACACTTGTCGATCTATGGTTCAGCAAAACTGGAGGTTTGAATCTCGGCAAGTTCCAGTGGCTCCGGGATAATTTCAATTTCGACTTCATCGGGCTGCGCAAATACTCCTTCGCCTTTTCGGGAATTCTGTTCCTTGCATGCGCTCTCTATATTGGCGTTGCCGGTTCGAACTGGGGTGTCGATTTTGAGGGCGGTGTGCTCGCCGAAATCGAAACCACCAAGCAGGTCGCATCCCACGACGTGCAGGGCAAGTACTCCGACTGGCGTATCCAGAAGGTGGCTGGCAAAAACCGCTTTATGGTCCGTGCGAAGACCGTAACGCAGGATCCGAACACTCAGCTGATCCAGACTCAGAAGGAAATCACCAATCGGCTGGACCAGACACTCGGCGCTGGCAATTATACGGTGCTGGGAACGACGGCGGTTGGAACCGAGGTAGGAGCACAGTTTACCAGGCACGCAATCACTGCCTGCCTGGTCGGCTCGCTATGCATCCTTGGCTACCTGGCGTTCCGGTTCGAGTTTATGTTCGGACTCGCAGCCGTCATTGCTCTGTTCCACGATCTGATTATCACATACGGCTTGTATAACATGTTCGGGCGGCTCGACTGGGCGGGCGATGTGACGCTTGATGTTGTATCGGGACTGCTGGTGGTGCTCGGGTTCTCCGTGCACGATACCATTATCATTCTCGACCGCATTCGCGAAAACATGCGATTGCGGCCTGGCCTGAAATTCCGGGAGATCATAGATTTGAGTATCTCCGAGACCATGAATCGCACGATCTCGACCGTTAGCACGGTTCTGCTCGTGCTGATTGTCATGCTGATATTCGGCGGTGGTGGTCTGCACGATTTCGCCCTCGTTCTTTTAATCGGAATTATCAAAGGTGCCTACTCGTCGAGTTTCATCGCAGCCCCGATTCTGTACGAATTGCATGAGCGGGCCCTCAGGAAGGGTAAGCATTTGAAGCTCCGCTCGCAGCGTCCGCAAAGCGGGGCGGGAGAACCGGGACGTAGAATGGCTGGTAGCAAGGCCTAGCCAGGCAGGATTCAGCATTGAGGGCGGCTGATTATCAGCCGCCCATTGCCTGCGTCGCAATTCACTTTGTCTGAATGCCGGTTGAATTGTGATTTTTGCAGTATGTAACGTTGCTCAAATGTCCTCCCGAAAACCCTCAAGCCTCCAGGTCGGATTTGATGTGTTCGAGAGGCACGCCGAGTATCAACTTGCTCAGCTGGAACGACTTTTGCGGGCGAGTAAGGCCCTGGACGAGGCTGGCCTTTTATATGGGATTGTCGGAGGTCAGGCAGTAGCGGCGCACGTTTCCACAGTTGACCCGGATGCGGTGCGATCCACCCGCGATGTGGACATGTTGATCCGGCGTGACGATCTGTCTCAAATCAAGCTAGCGCTGGCATCAGCCGGATTTCACTACCGTCATGTTGCAGGATTGGATATGTTCCTGGATGGCCCGCATGGCAAACCATCCAGTGGAATTCACCTGGTATTTGCGGGCGAGCGCGTTCGCGCGGAAAACAAAACCGCGGCCCCCAATATAACCGAGACTCTACAATCTCAGAGCGGATTCAAGGTCATCACTTTGGATGCGCTTGTACGGATGAAATTGACAAGTTACCGCCTTAAAGACCAAGTACACCTGCAGGACCTTATTGGCGTGGGCCTCATTGATGGCTCATGGCCAGCCCTGTATCCGTCACCATTGCGCGAGCGCTTGCAGGCGGTTATCGACAACCCGGATGGATAGCCTGCATTGTCGCGATTTGCGGCAAACACTTTTCTCCCTCAATGGCCGCCCTCTGCATAGCTTGTTACTTTGGCGTTGAATCCCTTGCAATTGCTCGCTGCCAACCTGTGGCTGAGCTTCCATTTTCGCCAATGGAGGCATTGAATGAAGGATTTTCCGACTGCACAGATTCGTAACGTCGCCCTCGCCGGGCACTCACATTCGGGTAAGACGTCGCTGTTGGAGGCGATTCTCTATAACCTGAAGGTCACGGATCGCCTCGGGCGGACGGAAGATGGAACCACTGTTTCGGATTACGATGCCGAGGAAGTCCGCAGGCAAATCTCTATTAATGCTTCGTTGGTCCCAGTCGAACATCGTACGCATAAAATTAATTTTATCGATGTGCCGGGCACCCGTGATTTCATTGGCGAAATGCGCAACGCAGTCCGGGTAGCTGACGCCATGGTAATCATGGTTGATGCCACCAGCGGTGTCGAAGTCGGTACGGAGCTCGCCTATGATCTGGCGGAAGAGTTCAAGCTGCCGCGGATGTTTGTTATAAATAAAATCAACCATGATCGCGCCACTTTTGAAAAACCTTTGCAGCAAATCCGCGATACATTCGGCTGCAATACCGTCCTGCTCAACTTCCCGTACGGCGAGGCCACTGCATTCAAGGGGTGCATTAATCTACTCCGAATGAAGCTCGGCGCCGGTGACGCAGGAAAGGTGAACTACTCAGACATTCCTTCCGATCTAGCCGATCGAGCCAACGAGCTCCGGGCGTCGCTCATTGAGGCCGCTGCCGAAGGCGACGACGAGCTCACGGCAAAGTTCCTGGACGGAGAGACATTGACCGAGGGCGAAGTACTGCGTGGGTTAAAGGAAGACCTGCTCGAGCATCGTATTTGTCCTGTCATCACTGCCAGCGCGACGGAGGGCGCAGGGTGCATGGGATTGCTGGACTTCATTATCGAGTGTTTCCCCGCTCCGGGCGAAGAAGGGCCCTTCAAGGCGCGAGACGTAAAGGGCAATCGCGACTTCGAACTGAAGTATGACCCAGATGGGCCGACGGCCGCGTTCGTATTTAAGACTGTAAGCGATCCGTTCGCTGGTCATTTAAGTTTCTTCAAGGTTCTGAATGGCACTGTGAAAAATGATACCGTGCTATTGAACACCACGCGTGGCGCCGAGGAGCGGATTAATCATCTGCAAACCATGCGCGGAAAAAAACCCGACCCGGTGGAAATGGTGCCTACTGGCGACATCGGCGTGCTATCCAAGCTGAACCACACGCACACAAATGATACGCTGTGCGATTCAAAGGCGCCCGTGCGCGTCGACCCAACCGGTGTACCACCGCACACCATTCACATGGCAATCCGCGCCAAGAGCAAAGAAGACGAAGAACGCATTGGCATCGCCATGCATCGCCTTATTGAGCAGGATCCCACTCTGCACATTCACCGCGATTCAGCTATCCACCAGACGATTCTCAGCGGTATGGGTGATACGCACCTCGATGTTGCGGTCAGCCGGCTCAAAGCGCAGAGCAAGGTGGAAGTGGAACTGGAAAAGCCGCGGGTTGCCTACCGCGAAACCATTACCAAAAAAGCAGAGGGCCAGGGTAAGCACAAGAAACAGAGCGGTGGTCGCGGCCAGTATGGCGACTGCTGGATAAAGTTGGAACCATTGCCGGAAGGCAGCGGTTTCGAATTCGCATGGGCAGTGGTCGGTGGTGCGGTTCCCACTAAATACCAGCCATCGGTCGAAAAAGGCCTGCACCAGGCGCTCGAACGTGGCATTATCAGCGGGCATCGCGCCGTGGATATCAAGGCAGTGTGCTACGACGGCAGCTACCACACGGTTGATTCAAGTGACATGGCATTTCAGGTGGCCGCCTCAAAAGCCTTCAAGAATGTCGCGAAGCAAGCCGGGCCCATTATCCTGGAGCCGATTTTTCGCCTAAAGGTAAACGTCCCGGAGCAGTATATGGGCGATGTGATGGGCGGCTTAAATAGCAAGCGGGGCAAGATACTGGGTATGGACTCCGAGGGACGACGCCAGATCATCACAGCGCATGTTCCGCAATCCGAGATATTCGAGTACTCCAAGGAACTGCGCTCAATAACGCAGGGCCGTGGCACCTTTGAGGCCGAGTACCACCACTACGAGCGCGTTCCAGCCGACCTTCAGGCTAAGATCATAGCTGCCTCTGCACCCGAGGCTGCAGAAGAGGATTAAGCGGAGTTCGTTAGCGAACCACGCTGCCAAAAACGTTCCTTTTGGTGCGGCTACAACAGGCGCATTGACCGGCATGCCACTCGTCGAAGCTGCATAGCTTACTGTTCGGAAACGACTTACATGCGTTTTTCCCAACCTGGTAAGTGGTGGCTTATCTATTGCACAGAGTGGCGCAAAGTTTACGAAGATCCGTGGGATCTTCAGAATTCTGCGAGAGGGAAGCCGCAGAAGAGGGGCTGAATCCAAGCGCGAGGGATTCGGCCCCTCGTCTTTTAGTTCGGGCCGACTCTAGGCCAAGGTCTGGTAAGGAACTACTGATTCGACACCTAGGGACGGATTGGCACTATTCCTGCCCTTAATGCCTCATCTTTGCAGCATGCGAGGTTGAGAATGGCGCTCGGTTGCTCCCCATTCTCCCAATCGCGCTGAATGGGAAGAAAACATAACACAATGGTGAGTTGTCCTATACTTGTATTGAAACCATGAAGACGAGGATGCACACGTGCGTACACTGAAGACTTTGTTAATAGCCTCGGCAGTTGTGGGGGCAGGCATCACGACAAACGCGCAGGTGGTCTCTACACCCGCGCCGCCGATCGTGATTGGGCTTCCGGCGGGAGCGACATATCCGCAGGTCGTAAGCAGCAATCCGACCAACGGCAGTAAGGGTGTGACTCCCGGCTCGCGACAGATCATCATTAATTTTGATCAGCCAATGAACACTGCAACCTTCTACTGGCAGGCGCCAGCAAACCTGCCGCTGACTCAAACACCGTATTGGACCAACGGCAACAAGACGTTCACCATTCCAGTGCAATTGCAGAACAATACGACCTACCAGATCCCGCTGAATGCAAGCGACCAGGCATTCAAAAGTGCCCAGGGCGTACCTTTGCCGTCCGGATACATCACCTTTACAACGGGACAGGGCGGAGTCGTAGCACCACGCACTCGCAGGGGCGGTGTGCCGACTCCCGCCGGGGGCGTTAACATGCCCTCCGCTGGTGGCACCTTCAACAACGTCCCCACGAACAACCCCGGGATTAGATCGGGAACATCGGCTGCGCGCCCGGCTGGAGCGCCGAAGCAGCCCCAGCAGACTCCAACCTTTGGTTCACCATCCGGGCCGACGAACACACCGGGCCCACAATTTAAAGGCAGTAGCAGCGTTCGGAGCCGTTCAGCGACCCCAACTCCGCGACCCCAGTAAGCGGACGATGGGCCACTAAAGCAGCTTACGGAACAGTCCAAACATCCTGGTGTGGTCTCCCGTTAGTTCGTAATCAGTTCTGTGTGCCCAATAGGATGCACATATGCCGGCTTCCAAGCCGTCGGCAATTGCCCAACTCGAAAGCACTGCACTAACGGTGAAACATAATAGAACTGCGTAGTTCTTAATAGGTCTGACGCGAATCACCGTGCGGGGTTATAAGCTCTCGAGTATCAGATGTAGTTTGTATGACAGCATCGACGGAAAGGACAGGTAAGATAGCAGTTGAATTGTATAACCCGTTCCATATGACTCCCTTGCCGTAGAAATTGTTAATTCTAAAAAAAAAGCTGACCGGCGTTGGCTGGCTTGAAAAGCTCTCTGCCGGTATTTCGATAGCGTTTTGATAACCATCAGCTGGGGCGATATCCAAGCCGGGCGGAAACGTTCCGAATCTAGAATCTGGTTGGCTTGAGGCAATTTGAATACCATCAGTCGTCATATTGCTGCATACCCGCAATTGAGCATGTAATGAGTCCAATGAACCGTGGGAAACATGCTCGCTTGACTTGTCCACAATAAGCAAAGCACCGAAACTGGGTCGAAGCTCTGTGCCATACGGATACTCAAGTTCAGTTGAAGCAGTAGTCAAAAACAGCCAATCCAAACGATACTTGTTGGATGTCGTGTTAACAACCAAGGCATTAACTTTCGCATTATTTCCCTCACCTAAGAGTCCGTGAATTTTCGATAATTTCGGTACTCTTTGCTTAGGCCAGAGTATTACGTTTTTTTGCCAGATGCGACATAATGGGTCAGTGGATGACCTATCACCACCTGATGTGCTGATTTCAAATTCAGACGAAAAGTATCCCGGTTTGCTGAAGCGCAATCCTAACCCACCCATTTTGGATCGGAGAACATCAAAATGGCCGTCAACCTTAGTTCTAGTCCTCTCTTGCCCCATATCCTGCTCACTCGGTCCATACAAACGGATGTCGCATCTGACATCGGTCAAAGTGTTTCCGGCCGGATCTACAATGTTACCGATCGCATGAATGTGTTGGGCCAGCGGCAGCTGCGAAATAGTCGGATCATCCGCATACAGTGGAGCTGATAGCAGAAGAACTATACTAAAACAGATGACAAATAATGATAACAACTTCATCTTCAATTTATCCTATGGCTCGCTTGGGCTAGAATGTTGCAACAGTCGTTCTTTAAAAGTCTGTTTGTACCAGTTCCATGTTTCATAGACTTTCTCTTGGAATAGAAAGGAATGCTCATTTAGGATCCAGCCTCCCCTCCTAGCGTCAAAAGCTGCTCCATTTGGTACAAGACTTACGGCAGTATTTCCGGTCCTAGATGTAAGATCGCGTGCACCGAACGCTCGATTTAAAACAGGTATTTCGACGCCTGGCCTATCTACGAGTTGCCTCTCCAATAAGCCCAGCCATTTGCTAAAATACTATTTAGCCTTGCCGCCCATTGAGTATAGGTATAGGATGGAGTCACACAATCATGCAGTTTATCATCGTCGTTACATGCATCACAGGTGCAACCCTCGCTGTCTCGGGCCCAAGTAAGTATCTGACCACGGCTTACAGAAGTCCCCTGCCCTTTGGTAAGGAACTACTGATTCGGCACACTAGAATAGCAGCTTAAACCCCGCTTCGTCCAACTGCTGTTGTTTAACTTCTTCTGTTCGTTTTTTCGGCACTTCGCGCACGTAGTCGTTTCGCAGCCTGCCAAGCACCTCCTCGAACGGCGGTGTAACTGGCGGGGTGCGCTCGTCCAGCCTCACGATCATGACCTCATTACCGTACAGAAATGGCTCACTTACCGCACCCGGTTGCATTTGCTGCAGTTGGTTACGGAATGCTTCGCCTCGGAATGTTTCCGGTACACGTCCAATCAGGCCACCACGCGAGCGTGACGAAATCGCCTCGCTTTCGCGGCGCGCGATTTGTTCGAAGTCTGCAAGTGAACTCACTTTGCTGCGAATCGCACTGAGTGCCTTCCTGGCTTCTTCGATAGCCGCGACCTTGCGGTCCGGTGGCAGTCCGAGATTCACCCGCTTGGAGATCTCGCGAACCACCACCTGGGAAGGGCTGGTGTACTTGTCGAGATGGGATTCATAATAGGTGCGCAATTGCGCATCAGAAATCGTTGCGAACTCTTTCTGTAGCTTTGTCCGAAGGTATTCGGAGGAAATCTCCAGGATCTCCTTACTGTGCATCTCCTGCTCAAAAATGGCGGTTTTATCCAGCCCAAGATTTTCTGAGGCCCGCATAACCAGATAGGAACCGACGGCTGGAGAATTACGCGCGGCCTCTATTTTTTCCTCGGCAGTCGACGCCTGCCAGGACTTCCCCGTCGGCAGAAGGTCATTCAGAAACTCATCCAGTGTATAAGTAAACCCCGGGGCAGTCACGATAGGAGTGCTTCCCGTCATCGGATCCGGGCCGGCGTAATCTTTCCGACGCAGTGCTTCTTCGTTAATATCCAGCTTCAGTTGCTTCGCCAACCTGGTCAGCACCTCGCGACGGGCATTCTCGACGGTGGTTTTTACCGCCTCGGTATCAGAGGTAACCTGGGAAATAAGCTGGTCCCGCACATCCTGAAACGAAAGAACACGTGTAGAGATGCGGTCCTGAATGTATAAAACGTCGAGGCCATACGGAGTGCGAACTACCTCTGTTACCGACGTGCCTTTGGCCTTGCCCACAGCTTCCTTCAGCTGCGGGCTCGCGTTACTGTTTTCGATTACAAACGGCTGTGGCGGCGGCGCCAGCTTACCCGGTTCCGAGTAGGTCGCCAGGATCTCGTCTACATTAGCGCCCTCCATCAGCTTACGTCGAAGGTTCTGGGCGAGCCGCGTTTTGGAAGTGATCGTTTCTTCCGTCACCGGTACCAGGAGTACCTCGCCCTCGTGCAGCTCGACAGTAGGCACTTCGCTCGAAAATTCAGGGGCCACCCTCCGGTGATAAAACGGCAGCGTTCCGCGCAGAATTCGAGTAGCTGCCTCAGTCGTTCCGCTGATGTTGTAGGCAATTGAATCCAGCGTATCACCCGCGCGGGCGGTATACTGCTCATAGGTACTCAGATGCAGGTTCTTAACAGCGGTCTGTGCCGGCGTGACGTATAGCTCTTTATGGCTTTCGTAATATTCCCTGGCGCTTTTCTCGTCCAGCTGTCGCAACTGGGGCTCGACCTCTCGCTGGTAATACAACCGGGCAAGGATCTGCTGACGATACTTGTGCAGAGTCTCAGATATATGGGGGGGCTTTTCGGTTAAACCTTCTGATTTTGCTTTTTGATAGAGGATCAGCTCATAGGCCATGTCGCGAACCAGTTCGCGTTGCTTGGTTACTGGCAGGTTGAAGATCTGCTCGAATGTAATGTCGCCAAGCGTACGTGGCCGGCGCATCCGAAGACTCGTACTAAGCTCCGTATTCGTGAACTGCCCGCCATTCCATGTTGCGATCACCTGCGTCTCGGTACTTTGCAATATGGCAGCAGGGGCATTCCGCATGGAGCGCGGAGCGGTCGTAAGCTGAAGCACGGATCTCCTGGTGGCTGACGTAATATCTGCTGAGCGCTGTTGCCAGGCTCCTGGCGAACGCGAGGCGGTGGTGGCTGCGTCCGTGGCCTGGACGTCGACCGAAACCAACGTACCGGTGGAATCCTGTGAGTACGACCTCGCAACCGAAAGCAAAGTCAGCATTATGGCAGCGGCACTAGTCGTCACCCTGGGCAATTGAAATCCTCCTGTTTTCGCAATCCCACGTCGGGACCCGGAACCAGACGCGCCAGCCGAATTACACACCCGTTTTGCCTTTGTTCCCCGTGTGCTCAATGTGCGCTCGATGTTGTATTGCTGTCGAGTGGCAACGACTGCGACGTGACTACGGAGGATGCTCGGATCGTATCGCCTTCGGCTGTGACGCTGCTAGTGGCATCTGATGTCATTAGAGCCGGTGAAACATCCGTAGCGCTGCTTATATCGCTACTTGCCTGTGTTGAGGAGCTCTCGATCCCTGCGGCTGAGACTGGCCCCGTCCGCAAGTGCGCTGTGCCGGATGACGCAGGTGACCCAGCGACATTATCAATAGCCGTTTCGCCTTCAAGCGCAGCGGTCGTAGCCATCGATTGCAGATACGTCCCACTGACGTCCAGGTATCCTTCTGGAGCAGGCGGAATATACCGGCTGGCAATATCGTTAGCTGCTGATAGTGGCAGAGGCTGCATCTGCATGGAATAATCCCATTTATCGAAATAGAGGTTCATTCCATCCGACTCCACTTCACCGCGTTGGAAATCGACCGTCTCACTTCGAAAATCCTGTTTTACTGGAAACAACGGCGCACCAAAATCACTGTTCACGGTCAGACGCAGGCTGTCCATATTGCCAAACAGCCAATCGGCAAGTTCCTTACACTGCGTCGTGTTCAATTCGCCATCCACGTGCTTAAGGATATTTACCGCCATATCGGGATCCGCAGGCAGCCAGCCGAATGGCTCCACGTAAAACTCGCACCAGTCGTGCATGTTGTTGCCGTTTTTGTTGAAGCATTCCCAGCCGGTCGTCCACCGGGCCGGAATACCATTCATTCGGCAAAGAGCGATGAAGAGCATACCGTGCTGGCCACAGTCGCCGGCACGGCGCGTGGCCGTATACAACGCGATATTATCGAGCGTCGAGTACTCGCGAGCAAACTGGTAGATCGTATTGGCACCGATCCAATCGTAAATGCGCCGCGCTGCGAGGTATGGATTTGATTCTCCGGCTACAATTTCTGTGCTGAGCTTTTTGAGTTCTTCATTGCTGAAGTTGATGTGCGGCTTGTGCTCCGCGGTGTAGTAGCCATAATCCGGCGCGTCTTTACGGTAAGGCTCCACCGCAGAGGGATCGACGTCATTCGCACGCGACCAGCTTCGGTAAACGAAACTGATGGAAAACGTTGTGGGCTGGTCCTTCACCGCCTGCGCCTGCAGATATACGGTGCGGTGAGGGGCCTCTGGAGAAGCAATGTTATACCGGGTTGGCGAAGTAGCATAAAGATAGATATCGCTGTGGTATGGAAATGCGCGTGCGAATGGCATCCAGCAACGGATGAGCTTTCCCTCCGCGACTGCATTGTGCTCCACAACAAGCGTGTAGGTTACACCTATATCCCGCGGCAAGAGCAACGAACTGCTGGTAAGAGCCTGGCTCGCCCGGACGTGGAGCATTTCGTTATACAATCGGCGATACATCGTATCCGGATTGCGGCTTTTCAGCCGCTCCCGAAGTGCTGGAACACGGAGCAACAGGTTAGACGCACTCGAATTAACGTACCTTTTTTGCCCGTCGATCAATTGAACATCGAACAGCCCTTCGCGCTCGAAGCGTTCGAACTCCTCCTCCGAGCAGGAAGTAATCTTGCGCCGCAGCTGCTGCAGAAGCTTTTCACGCGTAAGTTTGTAGTCGAGCCGGATGCGCCGAATGCGTTCGATTTCAAACTCTACGACACGACGATCGTCTTGCTCGATTGTTGGTGTCGTTTGCTCCAGGATGACTTGAAGAGCCCGGCTCGCCTTTTCAAACTCACCCAGCTCTCGCAGCGCAATCGCCTCGTTAAGAGACTTTTCGTCCAAAGCGTGAGCGTTTGTAAGTACAGCTAGCAGCCATATTGCCAGGCAAAGTCGGGCGATCAAGGTGTCCTCGGTGATGAGCTGCTTGTGCAGCTGCAGTTAAGTGTGCTGTCCATCCCCGGTAGCACTGGATTGCCTGTCAATGGTTTGCCGACAACTTGGGATGGCGAAATGCCGCATAGATCCGGCTGACATCCAGACGGTTAAGTTTATGAGTTCGAATACTTGGACGAGCGTGGCAGGGACGGTCCCTGCCCCTTCCGCCAGGCAATGGCACGACGGTTGCATTAACGTTCGGCTATAATTTGCCACTTCAACTCAATGGAGTAAGAAAATGAGATGCTGTGTCGCGCAAACGCCCAAACCGCTCGAATTCAGACTGGTATCAGTCACACACGTAAATTCAGAAAAGGTCATACCGGTGCGGACATCGCCACAGTGGTTCGCAACAGATACGTTTAATGGGACGTTCATACTTCCGCTGGCACCTCAAGACGCCCGGTCAGGCAATTAGACCAGCCCACCTTACTCAACCACAAGCTCAAGCGCATCACGCAGCTTTTTGACCCGGTTGCCATCCAGCTTTGTAAACTCCAGGTCCGTGATATAGAAGACGTCAACCACGCGGTAGGCTTCCGTGGTAATCATCGCCAGGTGAATGTAGTAACCCTGCTCAGAACAGATCGATGTCACGTCATATAAAAGCCCCGGCCTGTCATACGCCTTTACTTCAAGAATCGTATAGTTGGGCGATCCATCATTATCCAAAATGATTTGAACGGGTTTCAACACAGCAAGATCCTCGCGGAGTGCATGTCGCTTTTTCCGCAAAGGGAACGCCTCGGAAAATTCTTTCCGCTTCAAGATTACCTGGTTCAAATCTGTGCGCAATCGATCCATTCGGAACCCGTGCGGTAGCTTGTTTCCACGGAGATCCGTGACCTGGAACACATCGATTGCATAACCGTCCTTGGTTGAAAAAGCCTGCAGGCTCAGGATATTAATATCCTTTGAAGACAGCGCCCCGCAAACCCAGCTCAACAGTCCCTTAACGTCCTGGGCTACCACGGTAATCTCAGTAAAATTAATATGCTCAGGTTCGTTTACCTGCCACGCGATACGCTCAGACTCGTCAAGGCCCTGCAGCATGGTGTAATGTCGTGCCATTCGAGCCGGTGGAATGGAGGTGAGATATTTTGTAGGGGCGTTGGCTAAAAAGCGATCGACCGACTCAGGAGCCTTTGTTTCACCCAGCGCCATAAGCAGCTTTTGACGGATTCGCTCCAGCGCGGCATCATCCATCGGAGCAAGCGGGTTTTTGCCTTCCAGCATCAGCATCGTTTTGCGGAAGAGGTCGTATAACAACGAGCCTTTCCAGTCGGTCCAGGCATTCGGGCCGACCCCTCGTGTGTCGCAGTACGTCAGAACATACAGCATCTTAAGAAGCTCGAGATCTGGGGTTGTGCCGGCCATTTCCGCAATTACATGCGGATCTTCCAGGTCGCGCCGCTGCGAGATGTGAACCATCTTCAGGTGATACAGAATCAGCAGTCTTACCGTCTCCTGGTCGGAAGCCGGCAAACCCATCCGCTGTGTCATGTTTTGGGAGATGATTGCGCCGCGGAGCACATGCCCATGACCTTCACCCTTGCCAATATCGTGAAGCAGCAGGGACAGGTTCAGCAGGTCCCAGCGGCGTATGGATCGCGCAACCTCCGTAAGTTCGTAACGAGCGTCCTCCGGCGCACTAGTTACTTCTTCTGATATCTCAAGGGTCTTAATCAGGTGCTCGTCGACAGTGTAGCGGTGATAATGATCAATGCGCACAAGGCAAAATAGCCGCTTAAATTCCGGCATATAGTCCGCCAGCACGCCGGTGTCGTGCATCACATGAACGGTTTGCGCAGCGCAACGTCTTTGAGCCATAATTTGCATGAAGTCTTCCCGGCAGCGCGCGGAACGGCGAAACGCTTCGGTGTTGCATGACGGTCGTGCTTCTTCAATGCTTCCTTTTAACTCATCACTTATCGCCAGTTGCCGCGCAGCTGAGATGCGAAAGCACTCCATTACCAGTTCGGGCTGCGATTTGAACTCCTCAGCAAGCGGCTCCTTCTGGTATAGTTCGCCTCCTTTTGCAAAATAGCGCTTGTCGATCGAGCGCCTCCGAACCGCGGTAAACATCCCGCCTACCCCGCGACCCCGGATGGTCAGAGCTCGCGTCGCTTTCTGGGAATACCGATCGATATTCCGCGCGTGCAGGTAATAGTCCTTCATCATCTTCTCTTCCGCAAGCAGCTGGGCGTCGGATTCATAGCGGAGTTGCTGTGCCACCAGCGGTTGTTTATCAAAAGACAGGGCGTCCACCTTGCGCCCCTCGGCGTGGTGTAGGCACGTGCGCACATTCAGCAGGAAATCTACTGCTTCCACAATCGCCTGCAGTTCGGTCTCGGAAACAACATGACGATTGAAAAGCGTTTCGAGACTATCGTCTCCCAGCAGGACGTAGGCGAGCCATTGCAGCGAATGCACGTCGCGGAGACCGCCCTCTCCTTCTTTAACGTTCGGCTCGAGCAGGTAGATCGAACTGCCGAATTTCTCCCGCCGGTTTTTCGTTTCTGCCAGTTTGGCTTCGATGAACCACCGCCGTGAGCTTCCGCGAACTACCGAGGCGACCCGCCGTGAAAGCTCATTCACCGTGTCTTCATTGCCTGCGATCAGCCGCAGGTTCAGCAATGCCGTGGTAGAGTCCAGGTCCTGTCCGATCGTTTCAACCGCTTCGGATATTTTCTTTGTGGCATGTCCCAGCTCCACCTTGCTCAAGTCCCACAGCATGTAGAGGTAGCTTTTTACAAATGCCTGCTCAGCCGGCTTCGGATGGTCGGGAAGTATGAGCAGCAGGTCGATGTCGGAATGGGGATTCAACTGCGCGCGGCCGTAGCCGCCCTGCGCTACCAGGCTCAGGCGCTCGTACTCGGCAGGCGTAAGCCGCGATTCAGCCACAAGCCACTGGTAAATACTCTGGAGAATAGCGTCGACCTTATCAGAAAGCAGCCGAGCCGATGCGCTGCCGGGCACTTCACGCACATGCACCAATTGATGCTGTCGTGCGGCATGAAGGCGCTGATTGCATTCGGCTAAAAAGGCCCGGCGCCGCTCCGCATTCAGGTCCAGCTGAAACTGGCCCGCAACTCTCTCCAAAGGTAATGCCATTATCTTAAGCTCGTGCGGCGATGAACCTGTGACTGCAAGGCAATCCCACTCCTGGCTGGTTCTCAGAAATTTTCGTTTGTTCGTTAAGCAGAGCTGGACTTGCACCGAAAGTTGCTCACTACGTTGTGCAGATGCTTGAATCATGTAGTGCTAAAGGCAGTAGCATTCTTCCAATGGTTAACCCATCACGAGGGAGTCGGATTTGAAGACCGTTCTACTGGTCGAAGACAACGAGCTAAACCGCGATATGCTTTCACGCCGGCTGGAGCGGAAGGGCTTCGAAATTATGATTGCCACCGATGGAAAGCAAGGTGTGCAGCTCGCCCAGTCAGCTTTACCCGACCTGGTCCTTATGGACATGAGTTTACCGGTGATGGACGGATGGGAGGCGACCCGCCTGCTTAAACAGAATCCTCTAACCAGGGCGATCCCGATCATTGGGCTTTCGGCTCATGCTATGGCCGGCGACCGCGAAAAAGCATTGAAGGCCGGCTGTGACGACTATGAAACCAAACCTGTTGATTTGAACCGCCTCGTCGCAAAAATTGAGGGCCTGACCACCGCAGCCGGTGAAGCGAGATGAGTCTTTCGCAAACCGTCGGCGAATTGCTGGTGGTGGACGACAACAAGCTCAATCGCGAGATGTTGAGCCGCAGGCTGATCCGCAAAGGTTACAACGTCACCGAAGCCGAAAACGGCAACGAAGCTCTCCAATTGATTAACGACCACTCCTTCGATCTGGCTCTGCTCGACATTATGATGCCGGGAATCAGCGGAATCGAAGCGCTTGAAGTTATCCGCCGCCGGCATTCCGCGGCTGAGCTGCCTGTTATCATGGCGACCGCTAAAACCCAGAGTGAAGATGTGGTGGAAGCACTCAGGCTCGGCGCGAATGATTACATTACAAAACCGATAGATTTCCCCGTACTACTGGCGCGCGTACAGACTCATCTTAATCTCAAGCGTCTGTTTAAGCTCAAGGATGAGTTCCTGAGCATTGCGAGCCACGACCTCAAAAACCCGCTTTTTGTCATCGTGTGCCAGGCCTACCTCATTCAGAACAAGGTGCCACCGGGTACGCCCATGACTGAAGAGGCGTTCGATATGATCAATAAGATCTCTCAGCACGCGCGTACGATGCAGCAGATTATCGCCGACTTCCTGGATTTCCAGTCCGTGGAAGAGGGTCACATCAAACTCGCGACGACTGACCTGGATCTAAATGAGTTGGGAGCGCGGGTGGTGGACACTCAGCAAAGCTACGCCGCGGAGAAAGAAATCGAGCTGACTTTTCATCCAGACGGAAACCTGCCGTCCGTTGCAGCGGATTCCAACCGCATCGAGCAGGTCGTGCAGAACCTGGTCGGCAATGCGCTGAAGTTTAATCCACGTGGCGGCCAGGTGCAAGTTAGAACTCGCGCGCTGGAGAATGCCGCATCCCTGGAAGTGGCCGACCGTGGTCCGGGCCTCAGCAATGATGACCTTCAGCGCGTCTTTAACAAATATGGCAAGTTAAGCCGCACTCCCACGGGAGGCGAAAAGAGCTCCGGACTTGGGTTGGCAATCTGCAAAAAAATGATCGACCTCCATGGCGGGGAGATCGGTGTGCGCAATAATCCCGAGGGTGGTGCCACGTTCTGGTTCAGCGTGCCAGTTCTCAGCAGCCTGGAAAATGATCAGCGGCCTATTTCGGAGGAATACGGAACGGCCTCGAGACTTAATGCGGAATATTAACCGCAGAAGCATCCGCAAGATCCGATAGCATCGCAGTGTTCGGAGTTCGGCCCGTATTCAAAGTCGACGGTGCGTAAATAGGCGGATGCGTGTATGGCAGCGGCGCAACGTAGTTTACATAACTACGCAATGTAGGGGGTGAGTTGAAGTCTGTCGCCGCCCACTCCGATCGTTCCGTATACCCGCATGGCTGGCACTTGGGTATGATGTAGGAGTCCACCGCGACGGCACCCACGATGATCGGGTTCGCCGGACCGGCGATTGACGGGCCCAGGATCGGCACACTCTTCACTGCGCTGCCTAAAAAGGGCACCTGGCCAAGCGTGGTCGGCACGGTTGCCGCCCCTGCCGCTTTGCCGATAAGTGGTACGGCGCCGATAAACTTTCCGTAAATAGGCAGCTTCTCGCCGCATACCGGCAGGTGCGTAATGGCTTTGCCATAGATTGGAATGTCCTTCACCTTGCCGAAGGCCACTGCATTGCGAGCTGCACTGCCCACAACCTTAAGAGTCACACCGCCCGCGATTCCAAGCGCTGTAACATGAACAACCCGTTCCATCTGCGTACAATTGTCGAGACTGTCATCGTCTGCGCAAGGTGCCACACAACTTGCCATCGGCTGCGCGGCTGGATCGTTCACGCTCATGTCAGCGCCACTCTCCGACGCGAAGCCGGTTTCCCCTGCTTGCGCGCCAGAGCTCATGATCGCCATAATACAAGCTGTTGCCATGCACCTAAGCCGATGGATCTTCATCTCGCCTGCTCCTTTAATACTTCGCCGTGCTACCTGCACCTGCCATGCCAATCACTCTGCCAGCCGATCCATGTCCCTGAGCCGCTGCACCGCCTGCGCAGCTTCTGCGGACGCCGGCCACTTCTGTCGCAACTCGCTGTACATCGTCCGTGCTCTCTCAAAATTTCCGGACGCCTCATTCACCAGCCCATAATCATACAACGCCCTGGGCCGCTGCGGTGCCGCCGGAAACCTCTGCAGTACGTCCGCCAGCAACGTAACTGCTTGTGCATTTCGATGGGTCGCGATGTAACATTCCGAGATCAAGATAAGAATATCAGCTTCCTCAAATCTACCACGCGATGCATCCACGGCCGGACGCAGCACCTCCAACGCGCGTTCGTACTCCTCCAGTGTCAGGTAAGCCTGGCCCAGCCGTAATCGTAGAGGCACTTCGCGATCTGGACTCCCGACCGCCTCCGTCAACTCGCTTTCCAGCCTGCCCGCTGCCCGCGCAGGCGATTCAGCCGTTATCGGAGTTGGTGTTGCCATGGCTTTCGCACGCGCACGGTTGCGTTTTTCCAGCTCCGAAAGGAAGCGACTTGTTGGAAAACGTTCCCGAAGAATCTTTTCGGATTCCTCTGACTTTTCAGGAAGCGGCTCCAGTAACGCGGCCAAAAAAAGTGCCCGTGGTGTTAGTCCGGATGAGGGATGATTGGCTGCATAATCGCGAAACAACTGCGCGGCCTGCGGGAAGTTACCACTCCGGCCAGCCTTCACTGCTTCAATATATTCTGAGCGAATGACCTCGTTCTGCTCGTAAGCCGGGTTCGGCATTCCAAGGTCGGCGGCTTCCAGTGTTGGGGAGGATTGCGGCGCCTCGGCAGTTGTTGCAGTTGTTACAACATCGACATTCACCCCGGCAAATCCGGCGGCTTTTAGCGGCGGTTCAGGCGCGGAAGCTGAGGTTTCGTCCGTGTTCGCTACAGCGCTTTTGACCGATAGCGTCTGCGCGTCGGAAGGAACAGCGGGAACTGCTGGTATGCCGCCCTGCGCACCTGGTGCAAGTACCGCCGCATTATCTTCCGTGCTCGGCGCAAATTGCGAACGCTGGCTTTCTGGTTCGGGATCCAGTCGCAGTCGGGTGCTAGACGCTGGCGGCGAGGAGGGCTCCACATCCTCTTCCATGCGTAAATCGTGAGTGCTGGGCGGAACGGGTGTCGGTGTCACCTTTGGTCCGGCAATTCGGGGGCCCAGGAACGGTATGGCGCGGATCATCCCTTTCACCAGGCCCGGTTTTTTTTCTGCCTTTGGAGTTTCCTGTTCTCGAGACTGAACGCGCGCCTTTTCGGGAACGGGCGCCGGCGCAAACTGCGGCGGATCCTCGATGTGCACTTTCGGTGCTGCCTGTAAAATAGAGAGAGGGCTGACTGAAGTCGTCTGCGCGGCATCAGTTGCTGGAAGGCCTTGCGCCGAGCCAGAAGATGCAACCATCATGACCAGGCTGAGCATACCAAATTGTGCTGGCACGAGGTAAGCGACCAACAATATTACGCCTTGCCTGGGACCGACGATTGCTATTTCTTGCACCTTTTGCTGTTGCGGATTATACTTCATTGCAGGGTTGGCTGCTTAACTTGTTCTCTGATTTCAATGGAATTGAGAGGGAATCCAGCTGTTGAGCCGTGCGCCGCGCATAAGCATCATAATTCCCACACGCAATGAAGAGCAGGCCATCACCAGCCTACTGCGGTCGCTTTCCCGTCAGGATCGCATTGACGATTGTCAGGTAATCGTAGTAGACGGCAATAGTAGCGACGACACAGCGGAACTCGCTTCGGCGTTTCCGTTCGTTCAGGTATTATCCACCACGCCCGGACTGGTTCCGCAAATGAACTTCGGCGCACAAATGGCCAATGCGGAGATCCTCTGGTTCGTACACGCCGATACAACACTGCCCAACCGGGCGACCATTGATTCGATCGTGCAAGCCATGGCCGATCCGGAAGTCGTCGGGGGCGCATGCCGCTTTCATCTCCGCGGCGACGATCTGTATTTCAAATTCGTCAACTCGCTTGTAAACCTCCGCGCAAGGGTTTTGGGACGCCCCTATGGTGACCAGGGCATTTTTGCGCGAACCGCCGCTTTCCGGAAAATTGGGGGCTTTCGTCCGCTTAGTAGCTGCGCGGACATCGATTTTGTCATGCGCCTTCGTCGCGAAGGGTCCATCCGCGTGGTGCCCGCTCGTGTGGAAACCAGCGCACGGACATGGCATCGGTATGGTAAAATAACTACCACCGTCTGGCATTTGAAAGAATGGCTGGCATTTGAGTGGGATCGTTTATTCCGCAGTGGCAAAGCATCGGATTTGCAAGTTCAGCCGTTGCAGGAACCCACCAAAAAGACCTCCTGATACGTATCTCCCTCGTGGTCTGGCACCTGCCTTGCCCTTTAACCCCTCATAGTAAGCACATCTACTCGCTGGGATATCCCTGCGTGAGGAGGAAACATGATGAAAGAGGATCGCAAAAACGACGTAAGAATTGACGCTGCCGGTGTGGGGGATGGCGAACTGAATCCGGATCCAATTACTGGAGCACCTGGAGCCCACCCGATTGGGACTGGAATTGGCGCTGCCAGCGCGGGTGCAGTAGGGGCCGCAATTGGTGCGGTGGCAGGTCCCGTCGGTTCGCTTGCGGGTGCCGCTATTGGGGCAATAGTAGGTGGTCTCGCCGGCAAAGGCGTGGCGGAAGCCATCGACCCGACAGCCGAAGACGCTTACTGGCAGGAGAACTACCGGAACCGCCCGTATATTGAATCAGGAACGACATACGATGAATATCAGCCGGCCTATCGCTACGGCTGGGAAAGCCGTGTACGCCATCACGACCGTAAGTTCGAAGATGTGGAACATGACCTCAGCCGCGACTGGGAGAAGGTAAAAGGAAAAAGCCGCCTCAGCTGGGAGAAGGCAAAACACGCAACGCGCGATGCTTTCCATCGCTTTGACACTCACCGAAACACCGGTTCCGCTGGTCTATCTGACCGGGCAGCTACAATGGGCGATAACGTTGGAGCAACTCGAAACCTGGATTCGGGTATTGGCAGCGACTTTGACGACGATTACTTCCGTCGTTCGTACATGACGCGCCCATACTACGAGACCGGAAAGACATACGATGAATACGAACCCGCGTATCGCTACGGCCACTCGATGCGCAACCGTTACTCCGGCCGCAGCTTCTCCGACATTGAAACGGATATCGGCCGCGACTGGGACACACACCGTGGCAGCTCCAGCCTGACATGGGAACGCGCCAAACACGCTGTGAAGGACGCCTTTGAACGCGTGGGCGATAAGATCGACAAGGTCGTGCATGGAACCCAAACGACCCGCTAAACAGATTACCTGCCAACTCGGCCCGGGCATTTGCCCGGGCTTTTTTATTAGAGCCTGGACAAAGTCGCCTTCATCCAATTCGCCCCATCCAGAATCCGTGCAATCATCATCCCGCAGACGGTATCGCCGGTTGAATTCACCATCGTAGCCGGCGGGTCGACCATTGTCCCAAGTGCCGCAAGGATCGGCAGCGCTTCCGGCGGAAACCCATAGAGTGTCGCAATCAGAAGCTCTCCCACAAACCCACCTCCTGGTATACCTGCCATTACTGTGCCGCTGAGAATTGCAACCGCCACGGCCATGGCATACGATTCAAAACCATGAAAGGGCATTCCGAACACTCCCGTGAGAAACGCGATCTTCAGAACCGCACTCAGGCATGAGCCATCCATGTGAATGGTCGCTCCAATCGGAATAACCAGTTCGCGGATATCTGTAGGAACACCGATCTCCTCGGAGGCCTGCAGATTTGCGGGAATTGTCGCGACACTGCTGCCAGTTCCAAGCGCTGTGAGAGCTGGCGCGACGATCGCCTTCCAGAACCGTCTCACACCCTCCGACCGCCCTGCCAGAAACGCGTAAATCGTAAACATGGTGAAAAAATAAAGAAATGCCGTCGGGTAATACAGCAGCATCGCCCGCAGGTAATTACCGAGCAACGATGGACCAAACACGCCGACAAGGTAACCGAAGTACGCACCCAGTCCTAACGGCGCCAGGAGCATCACCAGCCCGACCAGCTTGAAAACAACCTGTGACAAGGCGTCCAGCCCCCGAGCCACAGCGCGGCCTTGCTCGCCGGATGTCGCGCACGCCAATCCAAAGAATATCGCGAACACAATCAGAGCCAGCATGTTTTTCCGCGAGAGCAGTGCCGGAAAATCGGAGACCGTGAAAGTGCTGACGATCTGTTCTCCCGCGCTTGCCGGCGCTGCAGCCTTTTCATCCGGCTGCTTCAACTCGATTTTTGCATCCCTTGCCGGCGGAAAAGCTTTCACGGCGATCAGCATCAGTATGGAAGCGATCGCACCCGTGACGACGAACACCGCCAGCATGGTCACCAGAATGCGGCCAAGACGCGCCAGGCTCGCCACATTTGCAACGGCGCTCGAAATGCTTACAAACACCAGCGGCACAACCACCGTGAACAGCAGGTTCAGGAAAAGGTCGCCAAAAGGTTTCAGCACAGCAGCCCGGCTCCCAAGGAACAGCCCTGACAACGAGCCGACGACAATCCCAGCGAGCACGAACAGCAAAAAGCGATAGTTGCTCAACAACTTGCTACGCATGCGGCATCCTCTCGGAAATGGGCCGCACACAACCCGCGATGTTCTGCGATTGCTATACAATTCCGTCCGAGTATTTCATTTCTGGCCAGCGCGTTCTACGTTGCATGTGGCACAAACGCTCGCCCCAGTGTGGCGCCCAAACATACTAAAACACAGGCGGCATTATGGCGGAGGAGGTAATCTCCGAAGCAGAAGAGCGATTCGAGCGGATCAGAAAAACTTTCGGTCTGATTGCCGGCCCTATTATTCTGCTTACGCTCATCCTGTTGCCAATGCCCGGCCTCCGGCCCGAAGCACATCGGTTGGCCGCTGTTCTCGGGTTTGTGATCACCTGGTGGGTATGCGAGCCGGTACCGCTGCCGGTTACCGCCCTGCTTGGGCCCGCGCTGTGTATTATCCTGGGAGCGGCCGGCGCTAAAGAGCTGCTCGCCAGTTTCGGGGATCCCATCATCTTCGTGTTTCTCGGCAGCTTCATACTCGCACAATCGATGACGGTACACGGCCTGGATCGCCGTATCGCACTTACCATCCTCGGCACGCGCTTTGTCGGCAATTCCACTCCACGCCTGATCTTTGCTTTCGGGGCGGTCGCCGCGTTTCTATCGATGTGGTTGTCCAACACTGCGACCACTGCCATGCTTCTGCCGGTTGCATCAGGAATACTGGGCGAAGTCGCAGGGCTGGAGTCAAAGCGACTTGGACACACGGTGGATCCCCGTCGCCTGCGGCTCGCCACCGGTCTGATGCTGATGCTGGCCTACTCCGCGTCGGTCGGGGGCATTGGTACTCCCATCGGAACTCCGCCTAACCTGATCGGCATCGGCATGATTGAGCGCCTCACTGGTACACGCATCAGTTTCACGCGCTGGATGAGCTTTGCCGTGCCCATGGTTCTCGTGATGTACCTGGTGCTCTACGTGATCATTATGTGGATGCATAAGCCCGAGGTGCGGCGAATGGATGGCCTGAGCGACTATCTGCTAGACCGTAAACGGTCTTTGGGAAGCTGGACTCGAGGACAGGTAAATACGCTCGTCTGTTTCAGCGTCGCTATCTTGCTCTGGATTACACCAGCGGTGCTCGTCGGTCTTTTTGGCGATAAATCATGGCAGATGGAACTCTATAGTCGCCGAATGCCCGAGGGAGTCGCGGCACTGATCGGTGCCGGGTTGCTGTTCGTACTTCCGGTGAATTGGCAGCGACGCGAATTTACACTCCGCTGGCGTGAAGCGACCGAAATCGACTGGGGAACAATCTTCCTTTTCGGCGCAGGCATAGCCCTTGGCGATCTCGCATCCCGCACCGGTCTGGCCCACACAGTGGGCCATGCCTTTGTACAGGGCACCGGCGTTACCGATATTAATGGCATCACATTTCTGGCAGTCGTCGTCGGAATCGTGGTCAGCGAGGCCACAAGTAACACCGCAGCCGCTTCCATCGTGATACCCGTCGTGATTGCTGTCTGTAAACAAGCGGGAATTGACCCGGTTGGCCCGGCCATTGGCGCCTGTATCGGCGCCAGTTATGGATTCATGCTTCCGGTTTCCACAGCGCCTAACGCTCTTGTTTATGGCACCGGAATGGTTCCCATTACAAAGATGGCCAAAACTGGCTTCCTGTTTGATATTGTTGGCGCGGTCATTATCTGGGGCGGCGTGCGCCTGCTGATCGGTTGACGCGCTGCCGCGACGAATCCTTAGCGTGGGTCCTATTAATTCGTTCACTGGTTTTCTGTGCCGTCTGATCTCAAAAGCTTACTGAAGTATAGCTATGAACGTCTGGGACGGCACATTAGCGTAGTTGCTGAATGTTGTCGCTGTTGAAACGGCGTAGATACTGTGTACCGCCTTCAAATTTATGTGCGAAATGCGTTTCGAGCAGCGTCAAAGGCGGATAGTTGGTTGTCGCGATGTTCACGTGAACATCATAATCCCCTGGCGGGATCTGCAAAGTACGATTTTCATCCTTGGCAAGGATCGCGTTCATTGCATCCCCCTCTTCCTGGGGGATAATTTTGAGTGTCATCACAGCCTCGTTCAAGTCATTGAACAGTTTCAAAGTTGCGTTGGACCCACTGATTTTTTTCGTAGTGAAAAACTTTTCCGCTCGCGCCGTCACCACATCCGTTACCGGTGTCGGTTTCAGATAGGCGACCGCACCATCTCGCGCAGGCACACCGGGGGGCGGCTGATCGGAAGCGCGAGCGCCGTACGTAGCTGTTGCCGATGCAATGGGCGTACTTTCCGGTACCACACGAAGGCTCCCCTGGTTAGGGGTTCTTTGAGGCACTGGCGTCGTCTGCCCCGCTCTTCCAGTACCCTGGGAAAACGCGCGGGCAAGCTGCGCATCTTCATCAATTCCCTGTTCCGGTGTTCCCGCCGCATATACACCTTTATCGCCTGCATTGCGATTGCCGGTGCCCGCTGGTGGCGCGTGCGCCGCGGTGCCGGGTGCTTGCCGTACAGTTACGTGATCCCCCGTACCTGAGAGCACCAGGCCCTCTTGCCCGCTGGTGGGCGCATGCGCCGTTCCGGTAACCGCCGCTTTAGCTTGCTGTAAACTTTCATCTGGAATAACATAAGGCGTCGGGCCTGAGGGCACGGGCGTTTGCATGTTCTGCACTCCACCGCTCTTTACCATCTCGTTCACGTCTTCCGGCCCACGCAGTGGCACCAGGGAGCCGTCCGAACGCGCCGCGGCTACCTCGTAGCGCGCGACTGGAGCCGGTGTTGCCGCCGCCGCGGTCGGCTCGCCCATCTTGGCGGCAAAGCTCTGGGCCGACTCAGTCGCACCCGGCGTGACTTCCAGCGCAAAGAGCCGCGCCTGCGCCTCCTCGCGAGCCCGGTCACCAGCGAGCTTTGCGTATCGCCGATAGAAAAATAGTGCCGGTCCCACCATATCCTGTTTGTCGTAAACTTGCGCGAGACGCAGGCTGAGCGCCGCATGACCAGGAAAATCGTGGTCCAGCTTTGTCAGCGTGATAAGAGCCTCGTTCGGCTTGTCCGCAGCCAGCTGCTTCTCCGCCTGTTCAGCACGTTTGAGCGCTTCTTCGGGCAATCCACTGCTGGTTGAAGTCCGACCAGTTTCCTTGCTTTTTGCCTTAGACGGCGAATCGGACGATTGTTTCTCTTTTGCTGCGGCTTTTTCGGCTGCAGTTCCCCATGTGCCGAAGCTTATAAGCAGAAGAGTAACCAGACTGATCCTGGCTGCGCATACGAAGCGGATAAACAATAATGACCGGACGAAGTGAATGGTATCCATGGCGAAGCATTGCACTGCATTCCCAAATGCAACGCAACGGTTTTCAGGGTGCAGCCAGTTCCCGCACCCGCTCGCGGTATGCATCCATTTCGCAGGCATAAACGTCGTGTAGAATCTTCTCATTCAGCATGTTGGACCGGTTGTGCCAATGTAGCTTCCGGTTCAGGCATGCAATCTGGTCCGCATAGTGGGAAAGCTGGCCGACATCGTGGCTCACCATGATCACCGTTAGCTGCATTTCTTCCTTAAGCTGTTGAACCAGGTGGAGGAACCGCTGCTGGCCCGCAGAGTCCACACCGCTTGTCGGCTCGTCCAGGATAAGCAATCGAGGCTCACTGATCAGCGCCCGCGCGATGAACGTGCGCTGCTGTTGCCCTCCGGACATCCTGCCAATTGGCCGCTGCGCCAGTTCTCCTACTCCCACGCGATCCAGCAGTTGTAGCGCTCGTTCTCGTAGCGCAGTCGTCGGACGCCGGAACAGCCCGAGCTTCGAAGTTGCGCCCATCAGGACGACATCAAGCGCCGTCGCCGGGAAGTTCTGGTCTATATCGCTCCGTTGCGGGATATAACCAATGCGTGCACGATCAGAGCGAGTGTGGGAAAGATCATGCCCGAAAACTTCAATATGGCCATTGTGTAGTGGCAACGTCCCCAGGATCAACTTCAGCAATGTACTCTTGCCGCCGCCGTTGGGGCCAATGATACCCAGAAAAACGCCCTCATCGATACAGAAGGTGATATCCTCCAGGATAACCTTCGCACCACGAGAGAACCCTACCTGCTTAAGACACACGACGCGCTTCTCGCACGAGCAACGTTCGCTCGACTCGCATTCACATTTGATCATACGATGCAAAACAGGCGGAGGAGGACTATATTTATCCGCTGGGCAACGGCGTGCGCTGCCATCTACGTTACCATTCTTTTGGTGACCATCGCCAGTGTCTGGGCCGCACGACGTACATTTGCGATGTTCAACATCCGGCTGAATCCGATCCGTATTGCGCCCGCGCGACGCTCCTCGCTTAGACCCATCGCTTTCAACACCGGCGAATCAACCACGACGCCGGAATGACACGCCGACGTGCTGGAAAGCTGCACGCCTTCCAGGTCCATTGCGATCTGCAGGTCTTCTTTGTTTTTCACGTCCGCAATGGATATGTTAAATATCCCTGGCATTCTGTGGGTTTGATCAACTGCACCGTTCAGCGTATAGGCTACGCCCGCGAAATCCAGTTCGTGGAAGAACGTGCCCTCCAACTCCAGCAGCAGCGGGTGAAGCGTCTCGGCCCTCGGCATCTGCTGCGCGGCAGCCGAAAAGCCAGCCGCCCCCGCAACATTTTCTGTCCCAGCCCGGCGAAAGTTTTCCTGCCCTCCACCGACCAGCAGGGGCGCGAGGTCCACTCCGTCGCGAACGTAGAGAAATCCAATTCCTTTCGGTCCATGGATTTTGTGTGCGCATGCTGTCAGAAAATCCACCGGCATGGTGCGCACATCGAACGGCGTTTTTAAATAGCTCTGCACAATATCCAGGTGCAGCAGCACGGTTGGAAATGCGAGCTTCACCGCCAAAATCCCTGCGAGATCCTGCAGCACGCCCGTTTCATTATTGCAATGCAGCAGCGTGATCAGGCGGGTGTTCGGCCGAACTGCGCCCCGTAGCTGCTGCATGTCGACCAGCCCGGTTCCATCGACTGGAATCTCGGTTACTTGCACTCCCTCGCCATGCAGGCGCTTCTCAAACGCCAGGCGGTTGCGCACACTCGCGTGCTCCGTTGTACTCGTCACAATGTGTACCGGCGCGTCTTTGAAAAAGCGCTGCACCACGGACGCGATCACGAGGTTATTGGACTCCGTCCCACTGGACGTAAACACGATCTCCGAAGATTTTGCAGCAATACTCTCAGCAAGCACCGAGCGGGCATCGGCCAGCACCTTCGCCGCGCGTCGCCCTTCCGTGTGGATGCTGGAGGGATTTCCGAACACCTCAACATTCACTCGGTGCATCGCCTCTGTCGCAATAGGCTCGAGAGGCGTAGTGGCGCAGTTATCCAAATAAATCATTTAGTTTGATCCCGGCGCCATGGGCGGTCGCGCGAGGAGCTCCGCCCACTTGTGTTTACCTGGTAAGAGGCCACCACTACTTTCCATGGGTACAAAGAAACTTCTGACCGTTTTTATGTCACCATGGATGGTAAGTTCCGCCATTTGGTCATGCCGCGTTTCACGCGCTAATTGCAGGGAGCGCGCAGTCACCAGCACCGCGTCGCCGGCAACCACGCTGCTTGTGAGGTTATCTGCCGGTCCGTATGGGCGTACGTTTGGAGAGTTCGCATTGACGAACTTGAACGTCGGAGTCGACGCCAGCTCTTCAGGAACCCATATCGCTTTTGTCTTCCGCGCCATCACACGCACTCCTTCCGCCGGTTCGTAGAACACGTCGGCCAGGAACTCACGCCGAACCGCCGGTGAGGCCGGGAATTTCACGAAATATACGTATAGCTGCATGGACATAAAAAGTAATACAAATGCGCCGGCAACGCCATATCTCACGGCGGGCGAAATACGGAACTGCACTAATCCAGCCAGCCAGCGCAAGCCGAACAGGTACGCAAACATGACAGCGGGCGTGGCGCCCTGCATGCGCAACAGGTTGGGTGCGCCAAACGAAAAGATACTGGTGAGGCTAAACACAAAAAGCCAGGCGAGCGTCAGGAATGCGCTCAACTCCCGGCGCCAGTTCCATACGCACCATATCACCCCAATGTAAAATACACTGCCACTCGCCCAATCGAAAACCGGGGCATATGGCAGGTTATGCTTTCCGACGTGATCCCCTTTGATTGTCCACATCCTGGCGACATCGACCGCGTTGCTGCAGAGATCGCGCACGGCTTCGGTCGCCGACTTGTCGACGCGCTGCTCTACTTCAACTCCCGAAGGGTTGACCGTCTTCACCGTTTTCTCGAACATCGAGATTTCGCCCGTGCGGCCGGTAAAGTGCACGGGATGCCGCACGTAATCAACTCCCAGCGGCATAAACGTGAGAATCGCTCCGGCTGCAACTGCAGCTAGACCACGCCCATCCTTGCGCCAGCTCATTCGTCGCTTCCCAAACTCCCAAACGACCAGCGCGAGCATGATGATCGGTACGAGGCGAAACGAGAGGTACGTATACATCCCGGCGCCGAGCAACATCCCGCAAAGCCATGCATCCAGCATTCGCCCACGTTCCCGCCAGCGAAGCCAGAAGAGGATCACCCCCAGGAGAAAGAAAGGCGGCAATACCGCACGAAAAATTGTCCGGCTGAAATGCAAATGCCATCGAAAGGCCGCAAACAGCAACGTCCCAAGCAGTCCCCATCGCACGCCGGCAAAACGCCTGGCCACCGGGAAAAACAGCGCGACAGTTGCAATTCCCCAAAGCGCGCTCACAATGCGCGCCTTTAATGTCGAAGACCCGAACAGCGCGAAGAAGCCACCCAGCGAGTAGATGTACATCGGCTCGCGCATGTGGCTTTCCGTTTCGAAGAAAATCGGGAACTTTCCATGCGCGACATCCCACCCGTCCAGCGCGTAGATCGCTTCATCGTACCATAGTCCTGGTGGAATTTCATCCAGCGACGTTAGTCGAACCACCGCAGCAAAGACCAGGATTCCAAGATACAGAAAAACTTCAACTCGCGTGAGTCGGCGGAATCCCGAAGCAAAGCTCGTTACCTGCGAGTCCCCGGAGGGCAAGGTTCACCCTGCCTGTGTCAGCGGATGCATCTCATGGGCAGCTTCCATTGAATCCAACAACATCATGACGCCGCGTTATAATCCGGAATTGGTTTACCGGCTTTCATTCGCGCCAGCGATTCACGCCCCTTCTTCACGAGCTCGATATCCTGCGAATCTGACTCCACAAATTGCTCCATCAGCCGAATCGCACGCCTGGCGTCGCGCATTTCCACATACGCCGCCAGCGCAGCTTCATGAAGTGCAGCAAGCGCTTTGTCCGATGTTGGATTGTTTTTGGCAAGTTGCTCCCAAGTATCTACGGCCTCCCCGGTTTTGCCCATCTGCCGTAAAATTTCACCTGCGTTAAACGTAGCGGTTACTCCGGCTGGCGTAGATGTATATCTGTCAGCAACTGCAAGAAACGTGGCCTTTGCGGCCTCGTAATCGCGGCGCGTATATTGCAGATGTCCTAACAGTAATTGCCCGTCGCTCTGGAGCTTCGTATCCGGAAAGGCCGACTGAAACTCGCTCAGGTACGCTTCAGCCCGTTGCGGCTGCTGTACCTGCATCAGCAGCTTTGCCGCTATAAGATAGAACTCCGCCTTGCCAGGCATGTCCCTGGTTCGCAACTGGTCCAGGTACCCGACAAGTGCAGGAACCGACTTCGAGTCATATGCGATCGCAAGCAGTGCAGCCACAAGTGCAGGCTGGTTAAACGGTACTCCATGCAGTCCCTCTTCGAGAATGCGCTTATAGATCGCCTCCGCTTCTGGTAGTTTCCCCACCTTCCGAAGTGCGTTGGCGTACTGCATCCATGCACTGAAGTTGTCTGCATCCTGCTTTACCGCGGCCCTGTAAAATACCAGCGCGTCCGAATGCAGCCCGCCCTCCTCGAGAATCCGCCCCGCCGAAACACACGATTCTGCAGTGCTGCTTCCCCGGTCGGCCAGCTCAAGGGCAACCTTCTTCGCAGATTCGACTTCACCCCGCATCTGGTATGCGCGCATCAGCCCAGCATAGTTATCGCTCACCCGCGGCTGGAGCAGAATTAGCCGCTGGAACAGGTCGATTGCAACGCCCGTCCCGCCTGCCGAGCTCGCGTGTAGCTGCACTCCCGCATCGTTCGGTGAAACTTGTAACTGCAGGGGCAGCGCCGAGTTTTGCATCGCCAACTCTGCAACGTAGCGCAGCATGGGAACGTTGTCCGGTTCGTGCTGCATGAACTCCTGGTAGTATTCGAGCTCGGCCTGGTGGTCTTCCTGTGCGGCACTCAGCCGTGCAACAAGAGCGTACAGTCGCCATGCAGCGCTTTCGGTTTGGGCCCGCTTGATTGCCGCTGAAAACAAACGGGTGCGTTTGTCCGGATTTGCGCTGTTTTGAACCACCACGTCCCCTGCCAGCATTAACTCGGAAAACGTGAGCTGAGGCGACAGCTCCAGCCAGAACTCGATTTGGATTTCGGGCTCTTTAAGAAGAACGGTTGCGCTCGTTGCCAGGCTGATGTAATCCACCCGTTCTATCGCCGAAATCTTTGAAAGCTCCAGCGGAGCCAATACCCGCAACAGTTCCGGTCCTGCTCCAGCTTTGGCATACGTGCGGGCCAGTTGCATACGCACGGCAGCGTCGGTAGGCTGCTCTTCCAGTAACGTGCCCAGGATCACGATGGCTTCGCTGGTGTTACCCGCTTGCGTCAGCAGGCGCGCACGAAATTGTGCGATTAACGGCGTGCGACCAATCCCCTCAGCATTGAGCATCGCCAGTGCCGCGCTGGTGTCCTGGTTTCTTTCATGCAGTCGTGCTGCCAGCAGAGCGTGCACATCGGTTATGCTTCCCGAACTTGTCAGCTCGTCGAGATACCTGGAATATGCGCGCGTTGAATGTGAGGATGCGGAATGATCCAGCACCGCATCGCACAAATCACTACCCTTGCTGAAATCGGTTTCATTCGCGAGTGCTCTTTGCAGGAATCCAAGCACCAGCCGCGGTGTGGAATAGCCAGTTGCAAGTAACTGAAGCAACAGAGTGCGGGCTTCCCACGGCGACAGGTCCAGTTGCCCGGCCTTACCGAGAGTCGTGCTAAGTTTTTCCGGCTGCTCCAGCACGTCTGCCGCGCGCGCTGTCAGCATAATTACAGGGAATGAAAGCGGCGCCGCCAGACCTGCATTCAAGGCCAGCATGTCCTCCTGCGCAACTCCGTGCATCCGGCAAATCGTAACGTTGTGCTCTGGCGAGGATGCCGTCTGCCTGGCATAATCACTCAGCAGCTTCTGAAGCTGCACCGTCATTCCCTGCCGGTTGTAAAAGTGCGCCAGCTGGACGTAGTATTTGCCCGGTAGCGGTGACTGACGGATCGCGCCGAGGTAAAATCTCTCAACGTCCTGTTTTAACTGTAACACAAGCGCGGTGCGAATCGCCGCGTCGTAGGCGAACTCCGCGTCTGGATTTTCCTTCAGTAGTTCACAAGCCAGCAGAAACGCCTCTCCTATCTTGTTCTGCTTTTCAAAGCTGGCCAGCTGAAGTTGCTGTGCGACCGTACTGGTCCGGTCTACCTTCACCGGCAGGCTCCCCTGCGGCCCGGTTACTCCCGAAGCAACAGGCGCAGGTCCACTGGTAGGCTGCTCATTTGCAAGCGGCGTTACCACAGCAACCGCCGGCTCAGTGGCATTTGGCGAAGCCGAAACGGTTACCGCACCGACGGTCGCCGATGTCTCGTCCGCCACAATGGAGTTCACTGGCAGCGTCGTACCGGAGTCTTCGCTCTTCAGCGTGAAGAAGTGAACACCAAGCGGCAGGCTGGAGGTTACCGGCCGATCAAAAACCTGGGTAATAGCTCCCGTCGTCTGGGGAGCTGCCATGCATCCTCTCGCAAACACAGCCAAACATACGCCCACCACCAGGCGTAACGGCCCAAACCATTTGATAATCTTCCCACACATAGGGCCGCATTCTGTAATGCCGTGAATGCGCGAGTCTAATCGAAACCGACGTTCCTTAAACTAACCCATCCTACAATGAACGAATCAGATCGAGAATGTGTGCATCTAGGCTGGCCAGCGCGTCCTGGCATTTTGCATGAGCCTCTTCGGTATTGGGAAATGGCGTGCCGACCGACAGTTCTGCCAGCGCCTGCGACACCAGCTCGCGCGCGTGGAGGTAATCGCTGGGTTGTGCAAATGGCTTCAGGTACGAAACAACCTGGTTTTGAAATGGAAACGGAGGAACTGTAGCAGCAAGTGCAGCTACGCGGACAGCATTAAGTGAGCTCATTTGGCTTAGCAGTGTAGAGTATAGCAATGGCATGTCAAGCCTTGTCCGCTCCGGCGCACCGCTTGCTCACGAAGTGTTCGCCATGAAAGGATTGCATTGAACCGACGCCGACAAAAAGAGCAGCACACCGACGGCCACTATTATGCCGGTGAACACTACGCGAATCCGGACGACTACCTGCTGATCGCGCTGCAAACCAGCTCGATACCCGCACGTGAGGCAGCCATTTCGCTGGAGGAGCTGAAAGAGCTCACGCGTTCCGCCGACGCTAACACCCGCGGGCAGCTCACCCTGCGTGTGCGGCAGATCGATCCGAAAACCTACATTGGGCGTGGCCAGGTCCAGGAGATCCGCGCACTGGCGCAACAGCTTGGTGTAGCGGGAATCATCTTCGACGAAGATTTCTCACCTGTACAGCAGCGCAACCTGGAGGACATACTCGAACTGCGGGTGATTGGCCGCACCGAACTGATTCTCGATATTTTCGCGCGCCGTGCTCAAACCCACGAAGGCAAGCTGCAGGTCGAACTCGCCCAGCTTCAATATCTTCGGCCACGTCTCATTGGACAGGGCTTCGTGCTGTCACGGCTCGGCGGCGGCATCGGAACCCGAGGACCCGGTGAATCCAGGCTCGAGATGGACCGCCGTCGCATCGCTGCACGTATAAACCATCTTCAGCGCGAGTTAACCCACGTGCGTCGCGCCCGCGAAACGCAGCGCAAGCGCCGCCTGCGGCAGGAAGTGCTCACAGTTGCACTTGTCGGCTACACCAATTCCGGCAAAAGCACGCTGCTTCGTGCTCTCACCAATGCGGACGTGCACGTCGAAGACCGTTTGTTCGCCACGCTCGATCCCGCCGCGAAGCGTGCCCTGCTGCCCGATGGTCGCGTTGCGATTTTCACCGACACGGTCGGATTCATCCACCGCTTGCCGACCGGGCTGGTGGAAGCCTTCAAAGCCACGCTCGAAGAGGTCCTCTATGCCGACCTGCTGCTGCACGTGATCGATGCCTCCAGCCCTACGCTCGAGCGCGAGATCCGCACGACCGACGCCGTGCTCGGCACGCTCGGCGCTGACGAAAAACCCCGCCTGCGCATTTTCAACAAGATCGACCAGAACGTCGATCACTCCGTGTTCGAAGCCTTTGGTTACAGGGAGGAGTCTTCAAACTCTGTGGCCATCTCCGCCTTATATGGCATCGGAATACACGATCTCTTATCCACGATCGTCCATTTTACAAGCGAAGCCGAGGAGACGCTTCGTATTCTGCTCCCCTACACGCGCGGCGACCTGCTGTCCCGGATCCACAACGCAGCCGCGGTGAAAAGCCTGGAATACGACGAGGACGGCGTCCGCGTCACGGCGCTGGTGGACAGCAAACTGGCAGGCGAGCTCAGGCCATTTATACAACCGGCGCCTGCACCGAAATCGCGGCGGTAGCTTACTTCTTGTTCACGTTGTAGTAGCTCGAGCCCTGCTGGCCCGCGCTGCTTCGGCGTGCCGCCGTGATTGCGGGCTGCAGGATGAACCAGGCCCACACACACGCGCCCGCCACCACCAACCAGCCGAACTTACTGCCGCCCTTCATCAGGATCGCAAACCCAATGACAGCCACGATCGCCGCTCCAAGCAGCGGATACAGTGCATCACCCATCTCCGGTTCTCCCTTCAGCCTGCGGCATCAATCCTGCCGCCAAAGATAGTGCGCCTTGCTCGCTTCTGTCAACTGCGGCAAGTTACAACCTGCGACTACTGCTGCTTCTTCTGCAGCACTTTCTGTACGGCCTTCGCCTGCAGGGCAGTCAGTTCTTCTTTGGGGTCTGAGCCTTTGGAGAGCACGTTGTCGACAACGCTGTCGATATCGCTGCGAAGCCCCTCCCAAATCGCGATCTTCGGCTCTTGGATTCCCTTGTCGCCAAGCACCAGTGAACTTGCGAGTGCGTAGTCGGCATTCTGCGCCATGTACTCCTGCATCACCGGCTCCTTTAGCACCGAGTACCGTATCGGCATGTAGCCGGCGCGCGTGGAAAACATCGCCGAGTTTTTCGCCGTGGTCAGGAACTTGAGGAACTTCCATGCGGCCCGCCGCTCCGCCTCGGATCGGTTGCCAAATATTCCAATGTTGGTGCCCTGCATCAGGTAGCGTGTATCCTTGCCCTCGACGCCCGGAATCGCCGCCGCCTGGTAGTTGAATTTCCCGGCCGAGAGCTTCTTGTTGTACGGGAAGCTTGCACTGCTGTAGCTGTACATCGCAATTTGCTGGTTGCCGAATGGGGTGCTCATATAATCCGGATTCACGTAAAGATGCTTTTCCGGGTATTGAAGATCCCGCAGCAACGTCATCGTCTCAATCGCTTCCGGCGAATCGAACTTCGGATTGCCCGCTTCGTCAAAAATGCGTCCGCCGCGCGCAAAGTAGAAAATGGTGAACGCCTCGCTGCGTGGCTGAACCCCGAAGCCATAGGTAGAGATCCGGCCATCGTCCCGCGTTGTAAGTTTCTTAACGGCATTGGCAAACTCGGCTTGTGTTGTTGGAGCCGTCGTCAGGCCGGCCTTCGCCAGCTTGTCTGCATTTACGTATAGCATGTAGACACTCTTGTTGAACGGCATCGTCATCATCTTTCCGTTCCAGCTATTGCCGTCACGGAACACTTTAACGATGTCCTTCTGCTCCTCCTTCGACAACCCGTCCGGGCCATCGAAGTAGTTCTGCACCGGCTCCATGTAGCCCTTGTTATTAAAGTCGTCGGTCCAGCTCTCGTACATGGTAGCCATAACCGGGTTGTTTGCGGTCGCTGCGGCGAACGAGCTGTCGAGCTTCTGCTTCAGCTCGCGCGGGTTCCCCTGGAACACCGCCTTGATCGATACCCCATCATTCGCCTTTTCGTACTCGGCGATCAGGTCCTTCAATGGCTTCGACTGTTCCTCCGATAGATAATGCCAGAACTCGAGATTCACTGCTTTACCCGCTTTTTGTGGCGCGCACCCCGCCAGCAATGCGGCTGTCAAAACCAGCATGGGAAGAAAAGCAAACCTGGAAACACGGATCATTGGGAGCTCCCGGACAATTTGGGTTGCTGCTTACTCCCATCAGAATGGAAGTAAAGCGGAACCAGCTTGTAGCAGTTTCTTTCTGGCCACGCGAGTCTTATAAAGGAAACCATGATGAAACTCAATTGGGACCGTTACCGTGACTTCGGACTCCTGCTGCTGCGCGTGGGCGTCGGCATCATGATGATCGCGCACGGGTGGCCGAAAATCGCCGCTGGCCCGGCAATGTGGGGAAAGATCGGACAGGCTATGGGCGCCCTTGGAATCAACTTCGCCCCAACGTTCTGGGGTTTCATGGCGGCCTTCGCAGAAAGCGTCGGCGGTTTACTTTTGGTACTTGGCCTCTTTTTCCGTCCCACGCTCGTGTTCCTCATGGTACCAACAATGCTCGTGGCCATGCTGATGCACAAGATGGTGCGCCATGATCCATTCAATATATGGTCACATGCGGCGACGCTTGGACTCGTGTTTATCGCGATGATCTTTATCGGCCCCGGCCGCTACAGCCTCGACGCCAAAATGCGCCGACGCTGGTGGCTTCTTAGTTAAATGCGCGACCGTTAATCCTCCCCTTCCCCGCTGACGAGGTCGCTGGGACTGGTCGTATTTTTATCGGCCGTCCGCTTCTGCCATTCATCCAGTCTTTCCCGCAGGCCCTTGATCTTTTCTGCGTAGGCGGCATTCGCGATCTGATTGTTCAGCTCTCGAGGATCATTTTTCAGGTCGAAGAACTCCTCGCCTTTTGCGGGATCGCTCCACCGGATCAGCTTCGCGTCCGGCATCCGCACCAGGCGGTATTCCAGCGGCCCGAACTTCGGACTGACATTATCCGCAAACTCTGAAAAGCTGTGCTCGAAGCCTGGCCCGGTCGGAGCATTCATTGCATTCAGCAAATCTCTCCCCGGCCATTCGGTTGGAACTCCCACGTTCGCCCAATAGAGGAACGTTGGGGGCAGATCCAGGCTGGAAACCGCAGCCGTGGACTTTCCATGATACGAACCAAATCCGGGCGAATACACAAGCATAGGCACCCGCACCGACTCTTCATAAGGCAGCACCTTGCCGTCCCATCCGCGGCTGCCGCGCATCATTCCGTTGTCGCCCAGGAACACTACGATCGTGTTCTGGTCCAGTTGCGCCTTCTTCAAAGCGTCGCGCACCCGCCCCACCTGTTCGTCAGCGGAAGAAACGGCGGCGTAGTAGTCATGCCAGTCAGTCTCAGGCTTTTTCTTTCCCGCTTTCCCATGTTTCCCAGGTTCGGCCTTCTTTGCGGCTTTTGCCCCTTTGCCTTCTTTCGTTGCCTTTGCTGCCTTACGCGCGGCATACACTGTGAAAGACGTGAATTGCTCCTCCGGACTTCCTCGCGTGAATCCTTTCGGCGCGAGCTGCGCGTTCTTCTTTCCAGCGTACAATGCCTGCAGATGTTCCGGGTTCGGGCGGAGCGGCGTATGCGGTGCGGTCAGCGCCATCCACAGGAAAAACGGTTTCTCCTTCGCGTCGGGACTGCTGATGAATTCTGCCGCATCCTGGCCCAGCACGTCCTGCAGATAACCCGTCGTGGTGGTCACCTGCCGCGATTTGCCATGCGCCAGGCGTACGTCCTTGTACGGTCCCCCTCCACCCGGCAACCAGGTGCGTACGTCCGAAAACCCCACATTCCATGGCTCCGGCTTCAGGTGCCATTTTCCCACCAGCACCGTGCGATAGCCGTTTTTTTGAAGAAGCCCGGGCACCGTCGGAAGGTGGCTGAATCCGTTTGGTGCATGCACACGGCGCTGCTGCGTCTGGTTCGAGTACCATCCGTTCTGGTGTGGCGGCAATCCGGTCAGCAGCGACGCACGGCACGGCGAACACTGCGGCGTGTGAATTGTCGCCTGCTCAAAATAGACACCGTCGCGTGCAAGTTGATCCAGGTTCGGCGTCTTCACGTGTGGGTTACCTGCCGCGCCAATGCAATCCCAGCGGTGGTCATCAGATATTATTAAAACAATATTCGGCCGCTCCTTCGTGCCCGCCAGGACAGGCGAAACGGCACCAGCAAGAAAGAACAAACACAAAGAGACGAATCCCCCGCGCGAGGCATACTGCCGAATGGACACCGCTGCCCCATTCGAACTCGGTATCTCCCTAAAACCGGCTCTAAGCGCGCAAGTAAGCGGCATGTAAAATCGATATCCTTTCAGAGGAAAAGCATCTCAAAACCGAGCCTTTAAACCGCAGCAATTCCAATGCACTACTTTTTCATAGGCAATTCAGTCCCTGCTGTCGCTGGTCCCTTCGTATCCATTGGGACATTCATTCGCCAACCGAATGGGCACAAGAATTGCACCTTCGACGTTAGTCCATTAGCGGATTAACTTACAACCGGAGGATTCCTATGAAAAAGCTTTTTTGTGCCATGCTGGCCAGCGCGGTAGTGCTTGCAGGTTGCAGCGAGACAACGAAGGAAACGGCGACAAGCGAGTCTTCGCACACCAATGCGGACGGAAAAACCGTAAAGACCGAAACCACCGTGGAGAAGAAGACGACCGTCGATAAATAGTCCGCAGCGGCCACGCGACCCATTAGTACCGCCAAGAGGGTTATGCCTTGGCACAGAGCATAGCCCCTTACCTATACTAGCTGGTGCATAGGCACCCTAGTCCCCCGGCTCCAGGTACAACACCGAAACACTCGCCGCCGGCACAGCCACATCAAGCTTCTCCAGACCGGTTGTCGCGATCGCGGACTCCACCCATCCCACCTCGTTCCGCGCGCCGCCGGGATGATGCGACGCCGCGTTCACCGCGAACAACCCGGCTTTTGAACCAGTCACATTTCTCAGGGTATGCAGGGTTGCTCTCGCAATTTTCGGAAAAGAGCGAAGTGTCAGCGGTACTGTCGCCATGCAGTCGTCCTGGAAGTTCAGCACCCAGATTCCAACCGGACCATCGGCTCCCGTTCGCATTGCATATGCACGAACCAGGTTGCGATCGTCATACGAACCGATCAGCCGGTCCCCCATGCAATCGCGGAGCTTCGCATAAGCGAGAAACACCGGGTATTCCGTGCCCGTCCACGAATCCGCCGGCCACAGCCAGTAGTGCGACGCCTTGAGCCCCAGCTCCGCAAAAATAAAAATGGTTTCCACCGAGCCAAGCGCATGCGCCATTTGCCCTTCCTCGATTTTCTCATTGTAGAGGTAGTGGCTCGCGTTCACCTCGCTCGCGACAAACTCGATGTCTGCCAGATTGCGCCCGCTTGCCTTCACCAGCCCGGACAGCTTGGAATGAAACGCCCGATGCCCACTCGCCACGCTGCTGCCCAGCGCCCACTGCATCGCCGCCGTCGTGGTGTGATCGCCCAGTTTCTGGTAGGGATGATACGAAATAAAATCTACCGGAACCGAAGAATCCGACAGAATGACGTTGAGGTGTTTCTCCTCGCGGCTGCCGTCTACAATGCACGGCCCGACTTTGATATCAGGGTCTTCGGCTTTCATAGCCTGCGCTATGGCCTTATAGCGCGGATAGAAAACTTCAGCCGGCGTCGTGCTCCCATTATCCACCGCTCCGCCAGTCCCGCGAATGGAGACAGTCGGCTCATTACCGATCTCCCAGTACCTCACGAGGGGCAGCGGCGCTTCGCCGGCACGTGGCAGGGTGTCCCACTGCTCGCCCGGCACCGCGCCGGACCAGTTGATGGACGCGAGAATCGCCGCGTCGCGCGAATCCGCAATCGGGTCACCCTGATGATAGCGCCGTACGATCCGGTTCACATAACGCACCCAGTCGGCGGCGAGCGATTTTAGCACCGCGGTGTCCGAGGTATAGTATAGATAGCGCGCGGGATTCGCCGGGTTCGGCCGCACCAGACCACGCGCATTCACCGTGATGAACAGGTCCGCATGCCTGTCCCGCGTCCACCGTAGAAATTCCAGCGTTGTCGGGCGCGGCTCGTGGTTTCTCGTGCGCCAGTCGTATCGGTCGGCAAACAGTCCGCCAGCCACACCCCGTAGCACGGTCCCCTCCGCAACCTCCAGCGTTTTTGCAATGGCCACGTAATCGCCGCGCGTCGTCTCGAAATCCGAGATTGCCACGCCGCGGACTCCAGGATCGACGCGAATGCCCCTCGCGTTCGCGTCCACCACAAACTCCGTTTGCCTGGGTGGCGACGGTGCAGACGGGGACACAGGACGTACCGCAGGAACCGCTTCAAGTCGACCCGGCCACGAAGCGAGCGGCTTAATCGAAGGCGAGTACGGTTCCGCGGTCCCCGGCGACAGCAGCACTGCAATCAACGTGTCCGTCGTTCGCTCTTTCGGACGTACCACAATCCGACGAACGCCCGTGTTCCGGCTCTGGGGCCGCTTCTGCTCCGCCGACACAACTTCGATCACCGCGCCTTCGGGTTTCAGTACTCGCACCACCATCGTTTTTCCCGCTGTAGTCAGCAGCGCTGTGCTCCCTTTGATCTCCACGTCAGTTCTCGTGTGCATGTTCCACGTGATGTCGGCAGGCGCATTGCACGCGATCTCGTCCTGGATCATCACATGCCGTCGTTGCCCGCAAAGCTGAATCCCTCTCTCCACTCGGCGCGCAATCTTTCGGTAACCGTGCGTCAGGTCCGAACTCGCCGAAGCAACGCCCGTCGCGGAATCAAACGCAATAATCGCCGCAGCCGCGTCGTGTTCCTGGTTCGCGCCGTTGATCATCAGTGTGTTCTGCCCGATTGTGCCGCACCTGTAATAACCAAACCGCTGGTTCGCTTCCCAATACCCCGGCAACAGGTAATCGTCAGCTCCAAGTTCCATCGCCCAGCGGATCCCATCCGCATCGAACACAAACGTTCCGAGATCGAGGTTCGAATGCGTCGCAGCATTTCTGCCGCCTTTGAATGCTATGAACGACGCCCCCGCGCCCTCCCAGTCCCCTCGCATCGTCACCACGCCCGCGCCGCGGAAAAGGAGATCGATTCGCAGCTCGGCATCCACTGGGCTGCGAGCTATCGCCGGTTTCCACAGCAGATGCAGTGGGTCGAGCCGGTTCAGCGCGCACTCCTGCGACCGCCACGCAAACTCCGGACGATCGAAACGTTTCGCCAACCACAGCTCGGCCGCGTTGGGAAAATCAACGGCACGCTCTCCGCAATCGCCCCAGTTGAAACACAGCCCGGTGGGTCCCGTAATTGCTGCCGGAAAAATCCCGGCCTCCGAAAAACCCGGACTGTCGTCGAGCCGAAACGTCGTGCCGAGCGCCGTCTGCATTGCGCCGAAGCCCAACGCACAAAACCGTACCCCGTACCCCCAGTATGCGGGACCTTCGATCCAGCCGCCGTCCGGCGCGAAGCCTGCCATCGCACGGGGCATCGCGCGAATCGCGCCGCTTAATACAAACGCCGCAACCTCCGGCTGTTCATCCGCAATCGCCAGTGCCCCGATGGCCAGTCCATTGTTGCACACCAGGTTCCAGTTGTGTGTCGACGCTACCCACTGCCGGTCGTTGTTACGATACCCGGCAATGCCGGGCTGCAAACCGAGGTTGATAATGCCAGAGGTCAGCTCCTCACGCGCGCGCCGCGAAAGTTTCGAATAGAACCAGTCGTATCCGATTCCAACCGCCGCCGTCATCTCCGCCGTATCGAGGAAGTGCGCCGGATTCCAGTCAGGGAATGCGCACACCGCTCGAAGCTCCTTCTCCGCGCGAATGCGGAACCGATCGTCCCCGTCCAGCCGATACAGCAGGCCCAGCAACAGAACGCGGTCCAACGCCAGCCTGCTTTCCTCCAGCAGCCATGGAATTTTAGGCACACGCGTGGGCGACATCACCCATTGCGCGGGCTTCTCGTCTAGCACCTTCTCGGCACGTTCACGCAACTTGCGATGCCAATCGGCAGCAAGCTTGTCGGTTTGAATTCGTTGCCGAAGTTCGACAATGTCCCGGTCCGTCGCCAGGAGACGAGGATGCTCAGGCTTCAGCGTGTTCAACATCGCAAGGTCGGATGTCGTTACGCCATCCACCGCAATGGTCCGGGCAACTCCCATAAGCGGCGCCGCAAGCAATAGCGACGCGGCCGCAATAATGCCCGCGACGCGGGCGCTGACCTCGAAATTCATATTGGAGAGCATTTAGTTCGATACCCGAACACACCCCTGCGCGCACGCAACCCTCAACTGTTCTTCGATTACTGGTCTCTCGCCGTAGGCGGGGGCTCTCAGCCCGACTCAAAATGCTACTTTCAGGGCACTTTTCGCGCTGCACCCAAAACCATAAAGCCCCTATACGCTTATACGTCAGAGGCCGATGCCTCCGCTTCCAACAATTGCTTGCCAGCCGGGCCCGGCTATTGCTCATCTATTATTTTACGTGTCCCGGGCGCCCAACTTATCATTGTACAGATGCCACCTGGCTCACGAACAGGGCTTGGAGTTGCTGTGAACCTGAAAGCTGATGATCATGATTCTCGTCATTGATGATGAACCCGCAATTGCGTCTGCAATAAAGACGGTTCTCGAGCTCAGCGGCATGGCCGCCGTTGTTGCAGGCTCGTGCGACGAAGCGCTGGCGATTATTAACAGAACGCCGCCAGAGCTGATCTTCAGCGACATTAACATGCCGGACCGCTCCGGACTGGATCTGCTGCACACGCTGAAAGCGAACCCTGCCACCGCGCACATACCGCTGGTATTCATCACGGGAGAAGCGCGCAACCAGGACGTGAATCGCGGTCTCGCCGCCGGCGCCGCCGGTTATCTTAAAAAGCCTTTCAGCCCGCCCGAGCTGCTAAACACCGTGCGCGCACTGGTGCATCGCGCTGGCTAGTATGGTCTACCGTTCAGTTCGTAAACAGTTCTGTGTGCCGAATCCAGGGTAAGTTTGGTCTGGTAAGTAACTACCGATTCAACACACTAGTTGAACAGTTGCCAGTCGGTTGCGGCCGCAGGCAAAACTGCGCTCGTGGAAATCGAATCGATGTCCGCGGTGAACTGGGTGCTCACATTCACCTCGCCCGCATCCACCGTCTTCAACGCCGGGTCATTGCAGGTCACCATATAGGTGCCTGCGGTTGAGACCAGCGTGGGAGAACCCGGAGCCCACGCGGACGTCGTCGGATGCTGCCAGCCAACCGCGAAGGTGCCGGTTACGTTCACCACCACAAACGTTGCCTTGTAGGAGCCTGAAGTAAACGCGGTCTCATCCTGCCAGATCGCGATACCATCGCTTACGGGCTTCACCAGGTGAGCCTGTCCCCCAGAGAACGTCACCGCCGAGGCATTTGGGTAAATGTTCCAGCCGGCGCCGTTCGTATCGAAGCCAGGGTTTGTAAGGGCGCGGCAACCGAGCGGCGCTGCAATAACCACAATAGCCATAAGCATCTGTTTCATTATTAAGTTCCTGTGCCGAGTCTTAACCAACACAAGTATAGTTCAACGCCCCGAAATTTACGCAAGCCATAAAGCAGCAGAACCATCGTGGAGCTCCGTCAGGATCAGGACAAGCATTGGCTCATGCGTTAGAAGACCGTCGCACGAACCAGCAATTCCAATGGCCTTCAAAAGATAGCCCCGACTTGTTTTCACGTTTTTCAGTCACCGTTTCCGGCATGCTGCTGTGGCCAGTTTGAGCCCCGAACAACGAGCTCCGTTTTGGCCTTTCGCTCTTCGCTCTTCGCTCCTTGCTATCTCTTCTATCGTTCTGTCCATTCAGCCTTCTCTATTGCCGCGCTGTCGGCTCCATCAACTCATAGTTAGTTTGAATCGGCTGGCCTCCACGATCGACGACCAGTTGGGGTTTTGCACCCACCTGCTGCGACCAGATATAAACCGACACATCCGTGGCGTCTTTAACATCGCGGCCATCCACCTTGGTGATCACGTCTCCAACTTTCAGTCCGGCGCGCTCAGCCGGGCCGCCGCGGCTGATCTGCGAAATCACGGCGCCCTTGGTGGCTTTCGAGCCAACCATCCGCGCAATACGCTCGGTGACATTCTGGAGCTGGAAGTCGACCAGGCGCGAACGGATCTTTCCGTGCGAAACGATTTCGTTCATGACGGCTTTCACGCGGTTGACCGGAATGGCGAAACCAATCCCCTCGGCGCCGCCGCTTCGCGACATGATGAACGTGTTGATGCCGACAAGTTCGCCGGCGGCGTTGATGAGCGCTCCACCGGAGTTGCCGGGGTTTATTGCGGCGTCCGTCTGGATCATATCGAGGTAGACGCTCTTGAACTCGCCACTCGGCTTGAAGCTGCGTTTGAGCGCGCTGACGACGCCAAGCGTAACGGTCGGAGTCGGGTCGCCGATGACGTTGCCGAACGGGTTGCCCATCGCCAGCACCCACTCGCCAACCATGAGGTTGTTGTTGTCGCCAAAGGGGGCGGCGGGAAGGTTCTGGGCATTGACCTTGATGAGCGCGACGTCGAGTGCGGTGTCTGCATCTATCACTTTACCTGGAAGCTCGCGTCCGTCGATCAGCGTGACGAACACATCCTTCGCGTTTTCGACCACGTGGTAGTTCGTAACGATCAACCCGTTCGGGTCGACGATCACGCCGCTGCCAAGGTAGGGAATTTTTTCTTCATACGGAAAGATGGCGTAATCGGAGAAGAAGCTGGCGTAAGGGTTCAGCAGGTAACCGGACTGCGATGCGCCGATGCTGACAACCGATGGCGAGAACTTCTCGGCCGCGGTGACGATCTCGGTTTTGCGCGACGCCGCGCTGCCAGCGGCGGGAAGCTGCGCAGCCGCCGCTCCGGCTTTGCCCAGGATCGGCAGGTCCAGCTCCCCCCGAAATTCCCGAAGCGCAAACATCGCCAGCAACAACAGGTTCATGGTAACCAGCAACGCGATCAGGCGGTTCTTCGTCTTCAATTCGATCCTCCATAACCATTTGGGGGGACTGCCGAGCACGACAAATCCATATTGACCCGCATGGTGTGCTCGCAAGAGTCGTGCGACGAACGACAAGACAGGAAACCGAGGAATGCCGAAGCTTGCAGTGGGTGTAATTGGCACCGGATCGATTGGAAATGTGCATCTGACGGGGTATGCGGCAGAGGGCAAAAGCGTTGAGATTCAGGCGATTTGCGACATTCGCAGGGAGCGCCTGGACGAAATGGGTGAGAAATTCAAGGTGCCGGCGCAGCACCGCTACCGGGACTACCGCAAGATGCTGGCAAGTGAGCAACTGGACGTGACGTCGATTTGCCTGCCCAATTCGCTCCATTTTGACGCAGCGGCCGAGTCAATTCGTCACGGTTTGCACACGTTGATTGAAAAGCCGATGGTGCTGACGATGGAACAGGCGCGCGCACTGAAGAAGCTGCACGCGAAACACCCGGTGAAGGTGATGGTGTCGTTCAGCCACCGCTTCATGCCGCAGAATATCCGGGCGAAGAAGCTGATTGAGCAGGGCAAGCTGGGCAAGCCGTTCATGATCCGCGTTCGGTATGCCCACGGGGGCCCGTACCCGGGCTGGGCGCAGACCGACTGGTTTTATAAGAAAAAGATGGCCGGCGGCGGCGCGCTGCTGGACATGGGAATCCACGCGATCGACATGTGCCAGTACATGATTGGCCCCATAAAGTCGATTAGCGCGCAGTTGAAAACGCTCCGCAAGAAAATCGAGGTGGATGATAACGCCGTGATGCTGCTGGATTTCGGGCCGGAGAACAAAGCGCTCGGTTACATCGAGTGCGGATGGACGAGCGGTCCCGGCTTCGCAGGCGTTGAGATTTACGGCGACAAGGGGACGCTGATCCTGGACATCTTCAAACCCGGCAGGTGGATACGCGGCGTGAACCGACCGGATGGCGCCGTCGAGACGCTGGACGAGCAGATCACAACGGGGCAGGAGAAGACGCACTGGCCGCTGGAAATGGAATCCTGGGTGAAGCACCTGTTGGGCAAGAAAACGCCCACCTATATTCCAGGGCTGGAAGAGGGAGCATCAAGCCTGGCGGTGGCGCTCGCCGCCATCGAGAGCAGCAAAACCGGGAAGCGGGTCCACGTGCGCGGATAGCGCAATAGCTGGCGCTGAACCGAAGGGGTTACTGCGCGTCGAGCAGGATCCAGTTGTTGGTGTAGTCAGGATCATAGCCGGCGTCGTTGGGCACGACCAGCAGAGCGAAGCGTGTGTCCTGCGCAGTAAGAAGGCTGGCCTTGTACTTGAATTTCTTGATCGATGGAAACGCAGGGTCTCCACCCCACGCCTTCACTTTTTTCACCGTACCGGAGGCGATCAGCTCGGAGTAACGGCCGCTGAAACCCTCCTCCTGCAGGCGTGAGAGGTACCACATTCCGCCATTAAACGGTATGTTGCTGTTGTTGATTAGATTGAGGGAACCTGAGAACTTGCAGACGCCCTTGCTGTTGCACTTCAGCACCGGGGGCAGCACCTGGCTGACGGAAACGTCGGGCTGAGGATAGATGACTGCGGTGATTCCGGTTCCCTGGACGATGAAGAGGAAGGACCCTTCGTCGGGATCGTTGCTGCTGACGGTGATCACGGCTTCGTGAAACCCGGTGCTGGTGGGTGCGTACGTTATCGTGAAGGGGCTGGACTGGCCAGGCGCGATGGTGGCGTCGGGGTTTTGTGTGACGCTGAACTGCGAGCCGGTTAAACCGCCGATAGCGATCGGCAATGTGATCGTCAGATTCTGGTCGCCGAGGTTGTACACACGCAATTTCATCGGTCTCGTAGTATTGATCACGACTTCGGGCAGATCGGTGCTGGCGTAGACTCGCCCCTCGCCGGAACCGGCCGGGATGAAATGGAGTCCGCCCACGAGTGCGATGTCTGCTGCTGCAAAACTATTACCGCAGAAGCTGACGATGGCTGCCGCAAAACACCCAAACCATTTGGACCGAAGCATGGATAAATCCCCCAAGGCTAACATATAAAACAGACTCTTGTACTCGAAGCCGCGGCGGAATGACAATAGAATTCGTGTAATTTATGAGGCCCATCGTCGCGCCTGATTGTGCACCTGGAAAAGAAAACGGCCGGACAGATTGCCCGGCCTTTCTTGAAGCGATTGTTTGGTTTTGAGCGCGGAAGACTACTTTTCCTTTACGTCCGGTTTTTCTCGCACCTCAGCCTTTTCCTTGGTTTCGGTTTTTTCTTTCTCCGTGGCAACTTTGTCCTGAGCAAAGGATTTCTTGTCGAAAATGACTTTGTCGACAAGGCCGTATTCTTTGGCCTGCTCGCCGCTGAGGAAGAAGTCACGGTCGGTGTCGCGCTCGATTTTATCGAGCGGCTGGCCGGTGTGCTCGGCAAGGATGTGATTCAGCTTGTCCTTCATGCGGAGGATTTCCTTCGCGTGGATGTCGATATCGGCGGCCTGGCCCTGGAAGCCGCCCAGCGGCTGGTGGATCATGATGCGCGAATGCGGCAGGGAGTAGCGCTTGCCGTTGGTTCCAGCCGCGAGCAGAATGGCGCCCATGGACGCCGCCTGTCCCACGCAGATGGTAGTGATGTCAGGCTTCACCAGCTTCATGGTATCGTAAATGGCCAGACCGGCAGTGACAACACCGCCCGGTGAATTGACGTAAATGTTAATGTCCTTGTCCGGATCTTCGCTCTCCAGAAAAAGCAGCTGCGCGATGACTGCATTGGCGACGCCGTCGTCAATGGGTGTGCCGAGGAATATAATACGGTCTTTCAGCAGCCGGGAATAGATGTCGTAAGCGCGCTCTCCCCGCTCGTTCTGCTCAATGACGTAGGGGATATAATAACTCATTCTTTGTCCGTTCGTTTTCTCAAAGTTCAGGGCCGGCAATTTCTTTCAAAACCACCCGTGATGCACTAGCGTGACAAAGGGTCACGTATTCGGGCAACGCCATTGCAACGGTAAAGCGACAACGAGGCTATTACCCAGGAAGGTGCGATGCAAAAACCGTGATTCTGTCTGCGAAGTCGGGCGTCGTTTCGGTCAAGCTCTGAAGTACAGTACTGGAGGTGGCAGCATTTCGGGTCCGAGCGCTCCGGGCGGTGCGGGAAGCACATTTACGGGACCTCAACCGTTTGTGGCAGCCGTTGCAGACTGGGAACTGTTGCAATAAGGCAGCTTACGGTTCCATGGGGTTTTGCCTTCGAAGAAAGCTTTACCCGTTGCTATTGTAGCTTCCAAAAGAGACTTAGACGACCCGTTCATCAAACTATAACCTGGGGAGCTATCCGCTTTGGAAGTGCTGGAACACGAAGACAGATTTCTGCGCGAAATGCCTGGGGAAGAATGCGGCGTGGTGGCCGTGTACAATCACCCCGAGGCTGCCAAGCTGACCTACCTTGGGCTATATGCGCTGCAACATCGCGGGCAGGAGAGCGCGGGGATTGTCTCCGCAGACGGACAGCGGCTACACACCTTCAAAGGCAAGGGCCTTGTGAACGACGTGTTCACGCCGGAGGCGCTGGCGTCGCTGCCGGGCAGTTCTGCGATCGGACACGTGCGATACTCAACGACAGGCAGCAGTGTTGCGGCCAACGCGCAGCCGATCGTGGCGAACTACCGCGGCGGTGCGCTTGCAGTGGCGCATAACGGCAACCTGACCAATGCCGATGAGCTGCGCACCGAACTGGAAGAAAACGGCGCGATTTTTCAGAGCACGACGGACACCGAAGTACTCATTCACCTGATTGCGCAATCGCGCGAGCGGGACTTTGACGAGGCGCTCATCTCCTCGCTCAACCGGCTGCGCGGGTCCTTTTCAATGGCCATTCAGCGCGAGGATCGCATAATCGCTCTGCGCGACCCGCGAGGGTTCCGACCGCTTTGCCTTGGCAAACTGGGCGATGGCTACGTGGTGGCAAGTGAGAGCTGCGCGCTCGACATCATGAATGCGCAGTACCTGCGCGAGATTGGCGCAGGCGAAGTAATTACCTTCGCCGGCGGTGTTGCGCGTTCAACCAAACCCTTTCCGCCGGAGAAATCGGCATTTTGCGTGTTTGAGTACATTTATTTTTCCCGGCCGGATTCCATGGCCTTGATGGGCAAGAGCGTGAGCGAGCTGCGCAACCGCCTTGGTGAGCAGCTTGCGATCGAGCAGCCTGCCCAGGCAGACTTGGTGATCGCTGTACCGGACAGCTCAGTTCCGGCGGCGATTGGATACGCCCGCAAATCGGGAATACCTTATGATATCGGGCTGGTGCGCAGCCATTATGTCGGTCGCACATTCATCGAGCCCGACCAGGCCATTCGTGACTTTGGCGCTCGTATCAAATATAACCCCGTTCGCAGCGTGTTGCAGGATAAGCGCGTCGTCGTGGTCGACGATTCGATTGTGCGTGGAACGACAAGTCGTAAAATCGTGAACATGATCCGCGAGGCGGGGGCGAAGGAAATCCATTTTCGCGTGAGTGCTCCGCCGTGGGAGAACCCGTGCTACTTCGGCATCGACACTCCGGAGGCTGAGAAGCTGCTCGCGGTAAACTCGCCTAGCATTGATGAGATGCGGAAGTTCATCGGTGCAGACTCATTGGGTTTTATCAGCCCCGAAGGGCTTTACAAGGTCATGCCGAAAAACGTGAGCTACTGCAACGCGTGCTTCACTGGCGAATACCCCGAAGGCCAGAAACCGGCCCAGGCATTCAAAAAGGAAATCTTAGAAACGCGGTAATGATCGATAACTATGAGTGCAACAGCACCCCGTTCCACCCCCCTTACGTTTCAGCAGGTAGTTGACGTGCTGGAACATGTTCAGGAACGTCTTTATCGCGTAAAACAGGCCCTTGAGGATGCAGGCATCCCATATGCCGTCGTCGGTGGCAACGCGGTCGCCTCGTGGGTCGCGTCAGTCAACCGTGCGGCAATTCGAACTACTGGCGATGTCGACATTCTGTTGGATCCCGCAGATCTCGAACGGGCCAAAGTGGCAATGGCCAAGGTCGATTTTCATTTCAGGCACGCTGCCGGCGTCAGCTTTTTTCAGGATGGCCGCGGGGCAAAATTCGAAGATTCTGTCCACCTCGTTTTGGCAGGAACTAAAATTCGCAAGGAATACGCGTGTCCCGCTCCGGCAATTACCGAAGTGGATAGAGCTGCTTTTGATTACGCCGTGCTCAGTCTGGAAGCACTGGTACGGATGAAACTTACCAGCTACCGCAACAAGGATCGCGTGCACTTGGAGGACATGCTAAAGGTTGGCCTCCTCGATGAATCCTGGATGGACAAAGTCCCCGAGCCACTCCGCCCCCGTATGCGCGAAGTACTCGATAACCCACCAGACGACCACTAATTTCTACCTACTCTTTCCTCTCGTCGAATCGCTCTTCGCGTTATGGCTCTAGTCGTTCGATATCAGAAAATGAATCGAAGTCGCGATCATAGGAGCAGATCGCGACTTTCCTCCGCCGAGCGACCGCGCAGTGGTAGCAGTCGGTGAAATCTGCATTGCTGCTGCGATAACGCAGCAGCGTATCCAGCAAAACTCGATAATCGGAAAACATCAGGCCGTGCAAATTCAAGATTGCTTCAAGATGATCTGCAACTTGATCGCGCGGCAGCTCATAAAAGGAGGTGAGCGTCCAGACAATCTCCGCAACGCACATATCGGTTACGAATAAGCTTTGCTCTCCTTTTGCTGCCTTTGCCAGAAGCGCCGCACACCGTGAGGCTTTTTTCCGGTCATCGTCCAGAAAAAGCCGCAGAAAGACGTTTGCGTCTACAAGCATCGATTAACGACCGCGGCTGACGGCGCGCTTGGCAACGCTGCGTATTACGGCCTGCCGGACCTTTGCAAGGTCCTGCACCCCACCTGCTGCCCGTCTGATTGAGCCTCTGAACTCCAGAAGATTTCCTTTAAGAGGCCGCAAGACGACCTCGCCATCCCGCAGCTCATAGATCAGGGAATCGTGGGAGCTCACACCCAGAGCCCGGCGAATTTCGAGAGGAATTGTAGTCTGTCCCTTACTGGTGATGCGAGAAATGTTCATCAGCATTTCCTTACTAAACTGTACATCCTTACTATAGCGTTAAACAATGGACCACGTTAGAAATTCGGAGTGTCGTTCGTTGTCAGAAACCGAATCGAAGTCTCGATCATAGAAGCAGATCGCATTCTTTTGCCCGTTCCGATTGCTTTTCTCCTGTTAAACATTTTTGAGCGCCCATTGTTAAACGAGTATGATTTCGAAACAAGGCGTGCTTACAATCCTGGCCATTTTCGCCTGCCTGCTCGGCCTGGCGCTAACCGCCATCCGCCCCGCCGGACGCTGGTACTTCCGCCGAAACCTCAGCCCGGCCGACATCGTACGCCTGGACGAATTCGAGACGAAACCCATCCACTTTCCGCCCGAGTGGCAGAACGTCACGCCAGTTCCACCCAAAGTGGAGGCGGCAATTATTAAATACGCCAACGCCTATAAGCTTACGGACTGGCTCCGAAGTCCGATCAACGTAGATCAGCCCCTGGAATACAACGCCTACATTCGACTTGTGCGAGGCTGTCCAGTGCCGCCTGAGACATGGACGAGCGTATCGATGGCTGCCGCATATACTTTTCCGGTGATTACTGCAGCCGTGGAGGCAGCCCGGTTACCCGAGTGGGACCAGGAATATTGTATGGCAACACGGTTGGACGCATACTCTACTGTAATCGTGGGCCGTGCATTGAACGTGACCGCCGCGGAGTTCCTGCACCTCAACGACACTGAACGTGCAATGGAACTTGCCCTTGCCGGGGTCGCGCTTACCAGTCGCGGTGCACCATGCCCCGCTTACATGGGTTATTGGGATGCATGGGTGCAGCGCGACACGCTGAACGTACTCAGCACGATTGCTCGCACGACGACTTCAACTGATTTGCTTGAAATAGCGCTAAAGGCGCTCAACGGACTCGAGCCGAGAATCATCCATGCAGCAGCGCAATACGCACCAGCAGGTTACTCGATCGCCCGGCTTCGACTTATGAAACGCTACCATTGGAACGTAGACTTTCCCCCTGGGTTGCCGGCATACGAATACGTCCGACGCGACTCGCTCGCCGCTTTCGCCTTCGTACGCGCAATGAATATGCTTCCTGTGACAGACCCCCGAAAAGAGTCGATGTCGTGGTTCAGCGATTATATGGGTTCCGGTTGCGGAGCGAGTCCGATGTCGGAACGCAGAGTGAAGCTTAGCTATATGCTGTTCCCCGATGAAATTGCCATACAAAGCCAGCCTCATTCGGACCGCTTCGCGCTAGCCGAGTCGTTGGCCAAGGCCAACCTCGATCTGGCGCGGATTGCTCTGGTTGCGCGCATCCGCGAACTGTCCGGGGTGCCGGTTGTAATAAACTGCACGGCATTCCAATCCGGTCCACTGCCCGGTGCCACAATCGATCCATTCAGTGGCAAACCATATCTTTGGGATGAAGCCCGACAGCAATTCTATAGCATAGGCCCTGACCACCACGACGACCACGCCGTAACCGGCTGCCAGTTTTTCGACGGAAGTATCTCAGGCGACGTGATGATTCCCAGCCCCCTGCCCCCTGACCGCCCGTTACCAGCAGCTGGGACTATGATACTGTAACTCGCAATGGATGTGCCCGTTACCTGGCGGGCGGTTGGGTTCCCTTTGTGCTGATCCCCAGTATCTTCTTCGCCGCGGCCGAGTCCCGCATCGGCAGAGCCGTACGCCACTGGCCGTCATGCGCGTGCAAAGCACCCGCGACTGCACCAGCCGTTGGAACCAGTCCAATCTCGCCGACGCCCTTCGCACCCCAGGGTGTCTCGGGGTCAGCTTCTTCAATGAAGATACATTCAACCTCGGGCATATGATGCGCGCGAAGGATTCCGAGGTCGTTCAGCTTCTTCGCCTTAGGGAATCCGCCTTCGCAGGCGAAATCCTCCGTAAGCGCGTAGCCCAGGCCCATGTGAATCGACCCCTCCATCTGGCCTTCCAGCAGGATCGGGTTCATCACCTTGCCAACATCATGCGCTGCGACTACCTTCTTCAGTGTGCCGTCTTCGTTCAGCGCCACCACCTGCGTCGCGAATCCAAACGTCACGTGTGTCTTCACCGGACCGCCGTTTTTCCCCTCCAGCTTTCCGAGCGGCACCGTATAGTCGTAGGTAATCTCGCCAAAAAACTCGCGCCCGGCCAGGTCCTTCACCGTCTTGCCGCTGTCCAGTTCCACCTTCATCGCTTCCGCGGCCCGCTTCACCGCCATGCAACCAAGCACGGTGCCACGGCTGGCCGTGGTCATTCCGCAGGGTGTCGCGCGACTGGTGTCGATCGTGACGCGGAACTTCCGCGGATCGAGTGACGGGATGATTTCGACCGCTGACTGAATCAGGATTGTGAGCAGTCCCTGCCCCATCTCGGTGAAACCGTTAAAGATAGTAATGGTATAATCGTCATCTGCTTCGTTGGCCGCCGGTAATATCGCAGCAGGCTGGAAGCCTGCTCTACCAACATCCACGCGGATTACTGCCTGGCCCGCGTCCGGCATTCCGTTTCCGATTCCGACGTTCTTGATGCCGCATGCAATTCCGGCATGCTTTTCAGAGCGATAATAATCCTTCACCGCGAGCAGCGTCTTTTTCAGTCCGACCGGTTTATCGAGCACCTGCCCCGAACAGAAGACGTCGCCGGTGTCCATGGCGTTGCGCCAGCGGATGTCCCAGCCGTCGATGCCGACCTTTTCCGCCAGGCGATCCAGGCAACCCTCGATGGCGAATGCAGCCTGGTTGGCGCCGAATCCGCGCATGGCGCCACATGGTGGATTGTTGGTGTAAACTGCGAGAGCCTCGATGTCCAGATTCGGAATCACGTATGGCCCTGTAGCGTGGCCACCTGCGCGCTCCAGCACCTTTGTGCCTACGCTGGCGTAGGCGCCCTTGTCGCCGATCATGCGTCCGTGCACGGCGAGGATTTTGCCCTCGGCGTCGCAGCCAACCTTGTAGTGCATCTTTATGGCGTGGCGCTTTGGATGCAGGCGCATACTCTCATCACGCGTCAGCGTGATCTTCGCCGGACGCCCGAGCTTCTGCGCAATCAGCGCCGCGTGCGCCTGGATGGAAAGATCTTCCTTGCCGCCAAACGCGCCGCCGTTGCTCACCAGTGTGACAGCAACCTCGTCCTGGTTCATGCCAAGCACCGACGCAATCTGCCGCTGGTCGTCGAACACCCCCTGCCCCTGGGTGAGAATGTGAATCTTTGCTGCGGGTGCCGTCTTCGACAATGACGCGGCCCAGCTATCGACTTCAACTGTCTGACCATTACCATTGCCGTTCCCATTAGACTTCGAACGCTCCCCTGCGCCGACGGGGAAGGCAATGCACGCTTCCGGCTCCAGAAACGCGTGCTCGATGCGCTGGGTCTGGAATGTGTCCTCCACTATGTGCGCGCACTTTTCAAAAATGGGCTCCACATCCTCGCCGCGCTTGATCGCGGACTTCGAAAGCAAATTGCTTCCGGGGTGCGTGTCGGGATGCACAATAGCAGCGTCCGGCGTAAGCGCGGCTTCCGGATCCGTCACAGGCTCCAGCACATTATAACTGACGCGCACAAGCTTTGCCGCTTTGCGTGCTGCGCGTTGTGTTTCCGCGACAACAACCGCAATAATGTCACCAACGCAGTGCGTGACTTCGCCAACCGCGACGAGCTGCGGCCAGTCTTTGTAAATAAGTCCCTGGTGCCGCTGGCCGGGCACGTGTTCGGCAGTGATCACATCCAAAACCCGCGGCATGTCGAGAGCTGGCTGCACATCCAAACTTGTGATTACTGCACGCGGGTGCGCGCTGAAGACCGGCGCTCCGTATACCATACCTGTCAGTTTAATGTCGTCAATGAAGTGGCGATCGCCAAGCACTGCATCCATGCCACTGTAGCGCGGCAGGCTCGTGCCGACGCGACCACTGTAATCGAATAAGGGTTCAGCCTCGCCGCGCAGTGTCCGCGCGGTCAGGTCAATCGAGTCGACAATTTTTTTGTAGCCAGTGCAGCGGCACAGGTGCGCCACGAGTCCGCGTTCGATCTCTTCGCGAGTCGGCGACGCGTTCTTGTCGAGAATAGCTTTCGTACGCAACGCGATTCCCGGGATACAAAATCCGCACTGCAATCCGCCGGCGCTCACGAAACATGAGGAAATCGTCTCGCGGAGCTTCGGGTCCAGTCCTTCCAGCGTCGTCACCGTTTTGCCCTGCGTTTTTGCTGCCGAAATTACGCACGATAATGTCGCCTTGCCATCGACCATGACGGTACAGCACCCGCACTGGCCCATGGGTTGACAGCCATTCTTGGGCGAGACTACATCAAACTCCTCACGCAAAACATCCAGTAGCGTCGCGTCTGCATCTACATTGCGAGCACTGACGTTTTGACCGTTCAGGTTGAACGAGATTTCATTTTCGGTGGCCTGTTCGGCCGGGGCTGTCGGTGCAGTACTCATCTGTACTTCTTCCGCTTTTGTCGTTGTGTTCTTGAGCCGCCAGGATTTAAGGGCAAAAGTCTAATTAAAACGGCCCGAGAAGGAAATTCCCCGCGGGCAGGCCGGGGGCTGGCAGCGGGTTGTTGTGGGGTCGCTGGGCTCGCCCAGCTAAAGCCTGTACTTCGAATGAGCCTGTACTGCGTGTGCCCGGGAATTTAGGGTTCAAAACAGGCACGCCTGTTCGAAGCGTTTGCCGTCCAGCGTTATAAGTGATGACACATCATGCCGCGGCGCAACGTAGAAGGCGGCGTTCTTCTTATGCCTGGTCAGTCGCTGGTGCGTGCCGAGTGCGACAGCCGGGGAGTTATTCTCCGCTGACAAGTGCGCAAGTAACACAACCTGGAGCCGGTCGCTACAGCACTCGTTTAGAAGCTCGGCGCTTTCACTATTCTCCAGATGACCGTGCGGGCTGCGGATTCGCCATTTGAGCTGGGCCGGGTAAGCGACATTAGACTTCAGCATCTGCTCGTCGTAATTGGATTCCATGAAGACGGCGTCCAGGTTCTCAAGGCATTTGCGCAGTCCCGGAAAACCGTGACCGAGATCCGTGAGGATGCCAACCCGTGTTGCGCCGTCGTCTACAACGAAGGCACAGGGATCTGATGCGTCGTGGGGGGTAGGTATGCTGAGGATGGACACATGGCCTATCTTTACCTCCTCGCCCGGCTCAAAGAATTGCACATCGGCGGACCGGACTTTGCCAAGCCGGTGACCAACGGCTGCATGGGTATGACGCGTGGTAAAAAGCGGCGCCTTGAGTTTGCGCTGATACACTCCCGCCGAGGATACGTGGTCGGAGTGATCGTGAGAAATAAATATTCCGCGAATTCCCGACTGCGAGATGCCGTATTTGGCGAGGCGCTCGGCAGCTGCGCGCCACGGAATACCCGCATCGAACAGCAGCTTAATGTCCTTTGATTGATAGAAGTAGCAATTGCCACTGCTGCCGGATTGGAGGGCGAACGTCTGCATAAACACCGGCATTGATAATGGGTCGGGCAAGCCAATGCACGAGAAAAATGTCCCCCGGCGCAAGGATTTTTAAATAGTCAATGGACGCCGGCGATTTTAGGCCAGTTGAAGACTGAAGTAAAAATCCGAACCTTTTCCGACCGCGCTGGATACCCCCACCTCGCCATCAAGTTGTTGTATGATGTGCTTAACAATCGCGAGTCCAAGGCCGCTGCCACGCCGCCCACCGGCGCGTGCATCCCGTGATCGGTAAAACCTCTCAAAGACGCGCGTCACTTCCTCCGGAGGAATGCCCTGGCCCTCATCACAAACGTGTGTCCACGCGGCGCCGTCGCGAACTTCGGTCCATACATCCACGCGGCCATTCGCGCCTCCGTATTTGATCGCGTTATCGAGGAGATTTACCAATACACGTTCAAGGTGCTCCGGGTTGGCGAGCACCCGCACATCGTCCGTTGGCTCCCGTAATTCCACATGCACATTCTTCAGCTTCGCAAGCGGGGCAGTCGCCGCTACCGCATCGCGCAGTTCGTCGAACATCGAGAGCGACGACAGCTCAATGCGGGTGTCGGGACTCTCCAGCCGTGACAGGCTCAGCAGGTCCAGCATCAGGTTGTGCAGCCGCTCGGTATGCTCAAAGATGATAGGAAGGAACTCGCTTACGCGTTCTGGGGTTAGGAACTGCGGGTCCATCAACGTCTCGACGTAGCCGCGAACCGCAGTCAGAGGCGTCCGCAGCTCATGCGAAACGTTAGCAATAAAATCTTTTCGCATTTGCTCGACGCGGCGGATCTCCGTCTCATCGCGCAGGACAATCAGGAACGATTCACTTCCATTGCCTACACGAGAGACCAGCAGGTACTTAGCGCCCGAGTCATCCAGCGGAATACTGATCGAGGATTCGTCGGCTTGTTCCTGCGGTCCACTGACAAGTCGAGTCAGCCGCGCCGATACAAGCTCAATGACAGCCGCGCCCATGCCGTTTACAGAATGCTTCCAATCGCGGTTACAAACCTGCCCCCGGGTTCGCGTGTTGAACAGGCACGCCGGTTCCGGGATTGCATCCATCAGCGCGGAGACAGAAACCCGCTCGTCATGCATTGTCGTCATCCATGCTCACGACTTCTGCGCTGGTGCTCTCCCCCGGTGCGCGAACCCACCGATAACCAACGCCGCGAATCGTCTGCAGGTAATCCGCAGCGGGTCCCAGTTTTCGTCTCAACCGCTTCACATGCGTGTCCACCGTGCGGTCTGTCACGTTCGGTAAGTATCCCCATGCGTTTTGCAGCAGTTGATCGCGCGAAAGCACTTGTCCCTTACAGCGAATCAGCTCAGACAGCAACCGCATTTCCGTGACCGTGATCTCCACTTTGTGCCCATTTACAAGGAGCTGGAATTCGTTTTCGTTTAATTCCATGCAGCCAAAAACCGTATGCGCCGCGTCGACGCGTTCATTCTCATACAGCGCAATCAGTTTCTTGACGCGCAGCATCAGCTCGCGCGGCGAGAATGGCTTCACCACGTAATCGTCCGCACCCGACTCAAGCCCCAGCACGCGATCCGCTTCCTCGGCACGCGCGGTTAGCAGGATGACGGGCAGTCGGACTGTCTTCGCCTCTGACCGGATTTGCTTCAGGATATCGATTCCATCGGTATCTGGAAGCATGAGGTCGAGAATGAGCAGTGTCGGAGTGCGTTTCGTCAGCAGTTCCATTGCACGCCGGCCATCCGGTGCGGTTACTACATCGTAGCCGTTCTGCTCCAGGTGAAATGCGATCAACTTGGATATGGCGGCTTCATCTTCAACGACGAGCACCGTTCGAATTTTAGCCATGGACTCGTACGTTCTGAATGGTGCTAACCTGGCGCATCATCTTTATTACCTTCCGCTTGCAAGGTGTTCCCTCAACTCAAAACCGCACCGGTCCGGCGTCCAGACCAGTGCGGTTAGTCTCTAAAGGCGGATTCTAGTTTTGCTCGGGCCCGCGTGGGCCACCATTCGCGACGGTTCGATCCCAGTTGCCACTCATGAACTGCCCGCCAAAACGGTAGATGTCCCCACCGCTTACCGTTCCATTGGTTGCATCATAGTCGATGTACAGTCCGATCTCCCCGTTTTCGATAACAGTGGGCTTAAAGGGAAAACACTTATACCCGATCTTCTCGCGTTTTTTGTCTGCGCCAGGGCTGAGTATCACGTAGGCCAGGGCCTTACCCTTCGCCTCCATCGTTTGAAAAGCACCCTGTCCGTCTGCAGCCGTCACTGCGCTATAGGCCCAGGTTCCGGATCCGATGCGATATCCATCTGCCGCGCCACCTGTAATGTCATTGGAATTAGGCGGGGTGAAAGGATCTTTTAAAAGGCTGCTCAGGTATGCGATTGGTGTTGTGAGTTGTGTCGCACCATTCGCGCGATCTGAATAGTTCTGGTACTGAGCTACAACAGCGGCCTCGCGATCCATGTCGGAATCATTGTCGCGCGGCAGCGTGTTATGATCCACAGCGTATGTTTCAATAGCGGTGGCAATGGTTCGAAGATCACTCTTCACGCGCGCCGCCTTCGCCCGGACCTGGGACTCCAGGAAATTCGGCACCGCGATGGCAGCGAGTATTGCAATGATGGCGACTACGATAAGCAGCTCTATAAGCGTGAACCCGCGACGTATTGTCTTCATGACAGCCTCCTGATTTTTAGTTCGTGCGGAAAAAACGCCTAGCGCGGCCTCGGGCAAAAAGCCCGTGGCAACTTCGCGGCGTTTCTGTGGCAGTTTAGTGACAGACGTCAGGACGATGGCAGGGCATGCGCACCCTGACTATCAGGAGTACTTTCGCACGAAAACGTTCGGTTCTTTTGCTGATCGTGCGGCCTGGTATGCGCACGCAGAAGAAGTTTTAGCAGAGTTTTAGAAGTAAGGCGGCGGTGGCGGCATTGGTCCCATGAACGGCGGTCCGAGCGGGCCGCCAGGTCCCAGTGGCACCTGTGGTATGATTCGCTTCACGTAGCCGTGCCGGTAGAGGACGTTGGACGTTGCGCCTGGTCGATCGATTCGTTCGGCACGCACGACGGTTGTTCTGTCATTCCCGCCCACCTTCTTTCCGCGCACGGTGACAGACGCGCCGGTTGTGGGCACTCGCATTCCGGGCCGAGGTTCGACCAGCACCTCCACCAGCCCTTGCGACGATGAATCCAACATGAGGCGCAGTTTGCCACCGCTGCCATGCACCACAGACGTGACTCTGCCGTTGACGGTCAGCGTGTCACCTGTACTGGCGGAGGCGCCCGCACTGCTTTTTGCGCCAGGGCTGTCCGACTCTTCGTCCAGGGGTACCATCTTCTTTACGCCGACGGACTTGCCTGACGCGGTCGGCACTTCTTCGACAATAACTTTGCTCTTCTCGACAGGCTGCTCCGGTTTATTATCGAGCGGTTCCGCGGGAATGGCGGCGTCGCTGGCGTCGCTCTTCGTCGCCGCGAGGGTCTTTTTGGCTTTTGCCTGCGCAGCCGGTTTTCCGGGGAGTATTCCATTGGCTCGGTCGGCAGCTTCCCGTGCCTTTCGTTCCTTTTCGGCAGCGGTTTCAGTTTTCTTGCTGGTGTCGGCGGTTTTGCGTTCTGCTTGCGTCTTTGCGACTGCCGCTGCAGCAGCCTTCTTCTGCTCGGCTTTCTTGGCGGCGGTGACAGCATCCTCGACCATTTGCGCGCGCTGCAGATCCGGTATGAAGCCTTTTACGACAACGTCCGACGTGCTTGCCGAATCATCGACGGCGGGTTGCGTCTCCAGGGACTGCAATTCAGACACTGTAGTCGCTTCCTGGGCGAAGGCGACTCCCCCGATAATCAGAATTCCGAACAGAACGCTTCGAAAACTTAACACTTGTACGACCTTTTTGAACCAAATTGAGCCTGCTAAGCCGGAACGGTGCGAATGGCGTGCGCGTATGGACGCGTGGCCGGCAGGCTGAAGGGTTAGACAAACAAAAAGCGCGGTTGGATGCACAAAATGCGACCAACCGCGCTAAAATCAGAACTACGTCGATTACTTCTGGGAGTCGGCCTTTGCAAAACGCTGACGAAACTTCTCGACGCGGCCGGCGGTATCTACGAACTTTTGCTTACCGGTGAAAAACGGGTGGCAGTTGGCGCAGATTTCAAGGCGCTGCTCCTTCTTAGTCGAGCGAACCTTATAGGCGGCTCCGCATGCGCACGTGATTGTGGCCATTATGTACTTTGGGTAAACGCCTTTTTTCATCTTATCTCCTAATGCCGCCGGCGCTGGAGCGGGGTGTCAGGACACCAGACGCGACCGTACGGCGAGCCAGTTTCGCAGTTGCAGAGGCCGGTCTACCAGCAGCCCGCCCGCTTATTTGAAAGAATCGCAAAGCGCACCCAGGTGCATAAATCGTGCATTTCGCCAGCCGGAATCGTGTGAGCTTATGGGCCGGGTTTATAGGACCTTACAAACTGCACACATGTGGTGATGTCAGGCACATTTGCCAGCCAGTTGTGCTCGTATTCAATTGATAGATTACCTTCGAATCCCTGCCCGGTCAGTTCGTCCAGGCATCGGGTGATCTCGCCCACTCCGGTGCCGAAAGGCACACAATCGGAAGAGCCATAATCGCGCTTATCCTTGAGATGGCTGCTGATAACCCGCCCTTTGAGTACACGGAGGCAGTAAACCGGGTTTAATCCCGAAGTCAGCCAGTGTCCCGTATCTGCGCAGGCTCCAATTCTTGGGTCACGATTCTGGACCATCTCCAGCACGTAATGCGGATCCCATACGCGGTAGTCCGGTTTATCCGGGCGCCGGGGATGCTCGTGAATTCCGACACGGATGTCGAACTCTTTCACCAGTGGCTCGATAATGTCCAATCTGTCGATGTCTTCGGTCGTGACTCCATAAAGGCCCAGCGCCTTGGCGAAATCGAAAATCTGACGCCATTCGGTCGCATCGGTCCCGGTGACCACCCCATAATTCACCGCCTTAATACCGTGCTGCTTCAGTTTCTCCTGCACCTTCGCGATGTTTTCAGGGGAAGCGGAGTGCCCCCAGGTCGTTTGCGGATCGTACTTGCTGAGCTTCTGCCCCGGATAGAATTCAATGACTTTGCCGCCGGCTTCGGCAGTTTTCTCGATCGCCTCGAACACCGTGAATCGGTTAAAGCTGTACGCCTGGCAACCAATGGCAAAACCGTTTTGCCTGTACTCGGCAGGAATCGCCTCTGCGCACGCAGATCCAGCGAATGCGACCACGGCGCCGGTCACTGCGAGTGCCTTCGGGTTCATGGGATCTCCTTCGGTCATCGTTGAAATGAACTGAACTGGGGCCCAGCTTTCGTTCAATCATATTCGCAATCGAAACACTGTGTTGCCTTTCAGCAGCAGTATTGCAACCGATTCTGGCAATTCATGTCTCAGATCAGCAACCAGTTTCGGGAGTGAACATGCGCTATGAGCCAGCAGGCCGGAATAAAGGATTCTTCGAGCGCGGTAGCAGGCTCAAGCTCCTGATGCTAATGTGCGCCACCGCCGTACTACCCGGCCAGGGAGCGCGGCCACAACTGGCCTGGGCGGCAGGAGAGACGGGCGAGCCGCTGCTCATCCTTGCCACGGGAAAAGAGCTCGCGGCATACAGCGTCGTCGGTGCAAATGGCGATTAGTTTGGGCGGGTCATCGAAGTATTCGACAGCGCTTTTAACCTCGCTGGCAATCATTGCGCACTTCTCAATGCCCAGCCGCTCCGCAATGGCTGCTCCGAACATTGTCTTCATCCTGGCGGACGACCTCGGATATGCGGATTTGGGGTGCTACGGTCAGTCGAAAATTCGGACGCCGCGCATCGACCAGCTTGCGCGCGAGGGCATGCGATTCACGCACCACTACGCGGGAAATGCAGTGTGCGCGCCCTCGCGTTGCGTGTTAATGACAGGCCTCCACCCAGGGCATGCGGTTGTTCGCGACAATCGGGAGATGAAACCCGAAGGCCAGTTTCCACTGCCCGCAAACACAGTCACGCTGGCCGGACTGCTGAAGAAGCGCGGCTATGTTACGGGGGCGTTCGGCAAGTGGGGACTGGGAGGCCCGGGCTCATCTGGCGAACCGCTGAAGCAGGGTTTCGACCGGTTTTACGGTTACAACTGCCAGGCAAAAGCACATAACTACTACCCGCAATACTTGTGGGACGACAATACAACGGTCGCGCTCGATAACCCGCTCATCCCGCAGAAAGCGCGTTTGCCAGAAACCGCCGACCCATCCTCTTCGGCTTCGTATGGACGCTACGTCGGCAAACAATATTCCCCCGATCTGATCGCGGAGCAGGCCCGGCGCTTTGTGCGCGAGCACAAGCACGAGCCATTCTTCCTGTATGTGCCGACCACGGTACCACATCTTTCACTCCAGGTGCCTGAGGACTCGCTGGCCGAGTATGCGGGCATGTGGCCTGACCCACCCTATACCGGTAATCGCAGCTATCTGCCGCACTTTACACCACGTGCGGCTTACGCTGCTATGATTACACGAATGGACACCGAGATCGGGCGTCTGCTGGATTTGCTCGAGGAGCTGAGAATATTGGAGAATACGATTGTCATTTTCACTTCTGATAACGGGCCAACCTATAAGCGCCTTGGCGGATCCGATTCGGATTTTTTTGAATCCGCTGGTCCGCTGCGGGGACTCAAGGGCTCGCTGTATGAAGGTGGTGTGCGCGTGCCGCTTATCGTGCGCTGGCCCGGCCACGTTCGCGCGGGCAGCACCTGCGACCTGGTGACTGGTTTTGAGGACTGGTTGCCAACTCTGGTCGAGCTCACGGGAGCCGGCGACAAACCCGCGAAGCTGGACGGCATCAGTTTCGCACCTGCATTAGCTGGAGCAAAGCAGCCGGACCGACCCTTCCTGTACCGCGAGTTTCCGGCTTATACTGGACAGCAGTCGGTTCGAGTTGGTGATTGGAAGCTAATCCGCCATAACCTTGGCGCTCGAAATCTTTCCAGTACCAGCCCTACGCTTGAACTCTTTAATCTGAAAGACGACATTGTTGAACAGCACGATGTCGCAGCGGAGCATGGCGACCAGGTTGCAAAGTTAAGCGCAGTTCTTAAGCAGCAGCACCAGGCGTCGATCAATTTTCCGATCGCCAGCCTTGACGGCGAATAACACACCACCGAGCGCTCCGCGCGCGGCTATGCACAGACCGCACCAGGTGGTCTACCGTTAGTTCGTAATCAGTTCTGTGTGCCCAATCGAGGTCAAGTCTGCCTTATGGTGTGGTAAGAAACTACTGATTCGGCACACTAGAGATGGACCCGAACAATAATATCTTCGGAGCCGTTGCAAGAAGCACTGGCATTTACTAAAGTAGAGGTCGAGAAGCGGTTTATGAAAACTACAATTGCGTACTGCATCATTGCCGGTCTGGTTGCCGGCGCGACATTTCCCACCCTGGCGCTACCGCCGCAGCGGCTCGCCACAGCGTCATCAGCCGCTAACCTCACCGTAAGGCGCGATACCGGCAGCACGGCCACGAGCAGTGAGATTACCGAGACGGTTACTCTTGAGGAGGAATCGCTCTACGGAAAGCCTATTACCGGTAAGCTAAGCGCGAGCCGCGTGGATGCAAAGGGGCTGGATGTACCCGGTGCCTCTGCAGTGCCGGGCGATTACCTGCTCCAGAATGCGAAGGTGAGTTTTGTGGTCAACGCACCGGAGCACCCCAACGGAAATGCGAACACGGGCGGCTACGTGATCGACGCTTTCATGAACGATCGGCCTGGTGATCGCCTCGGGCAGTTGCATCTCTACCTGAATGACAAATATCCACGCATGGCACGTTATACGACCGCGAAGATCGTGCTGGACGGTTCCACTACTTCGGCGGTCGCGGTCGAGGTAACCGGTCAGGACATCGAAGACCCGACAATCGACATCACCACCACATACACACTGCGTGCAGACGAGACGGCGCTTGAGTTGCATACTGCGCTGGTGCCACGTAGCAACCCGCTGAAGGATTTCATAATCGGCGATGCGTTTGCCTGGGGACCAACCCAGCAGTTCGTCCCTGGCAGTGGTTTCGACGTCGGCAAGCGCATTGACGCAGATTGGGTGGGAGGGATTGGCCGCGGTGTCGCCTATGGCTATTATGCGGTGACCGCCGGCCATCTATGGGGCCCTGCCGGTTCAACCTGGGTGGACGCTAACGTAACAACTGCAAGCGTGGCTGTAGGTCAAGCAGCGCACTGCCAACGCTTTCTGGCAGTTGGGCATGACCTGGCGGAGGTAAGCAGTGCCGCATGGAAAGCGCGCGCAGTCTCGCTGCAGAAGCTCAGTGGGTCGATCATTGAAAGTGAAAGCCAGCGCGGCGCAACCGGAGTGCGCGTAACAATCAGCCGCGATGGGAAACCACTGACACAGGCCATTTCCAGGGACGGCAAGTTCGAAGCCTACCTCCCGGCCGGCAAATATAAACTCGATGCCAGCGATGCAATCCGCAGTGTCTCCAATCCGCACCTTGAGGTAGATCTTTCCACCGGTCCCGCAACACCGGTTAAATTCTCAGTCGCGTCGCCGGCCGTCTTAAATCTGCAGGTCGAGGATCCGGAAAAGGAAGAGCCAATCCCCTGCCGCATAAGACTGTTCGGCATCAACGGCACCAAAGACCCCGACCTGGGCCCGGCGCATGAAACGCGGACGCGCAACACGGTCTACCTGCCGAAAGGGATGGATCGCATTCCCGTACCCGGCGGCGATTACAATCTCGTAGTGACGCGAGGGATCGAATACGATATGACGACGGTGCCGCTGCGGCTCGAGCGAAACCGCGAAACAAGCCTCAAGGTGCAGCTGCATCGCGCCTTCAAAGTGGGCACCATGGTTTCAGCGGACTTCCACCTGCACATGAAGAACTCTTTCGATAGCGCGGTCTCGCTCGAAGATCGCGTGATCAGTTGCATTGGCGAAGGATTGGAGGTGCTGGTAGCGACGGATCACAACTACGTGACGGACCTCGAGCCAGTCATTCAGAAACTCGGCTTGTCGCGCTGGGGGCGGTCCATTATCGGAAACGAAATCACGACGCGCAAGCACATGTTCGGACATTTCAATGCGTTTCCCATGGTAGCAAACTCCAACAAGCCTGGAAACGGCGCGAGCATGTTCGAAAAAACCGTTGCGGCAAAACTGATGGAGGATGCGGCCGCGACTCCCGGCGAGCAGGTAGTGCAGATTAATCACCCGCGCGCTGGAGATATCGGCTATTTCGACCGTGTGCAAATGAGTTCCGACGACGGTCTCACGACACACTTGAATTGGTCGGACCGATTCACAGCGATTGAGATCTTCAACGGGAAGCGGATCGACCAGTTTTATGAAACGGAACTGGACTGGTTCAATCTGTTGAATGTCGGTTACCGGTTCACTGCGACCGGCAACTCAGACAGCCATAAGGTATTCGACGCGGAGCCTGGTTATCCACGTAACTATGTGGACATTGGCGATTCGGCGGCTGCATCAGTGGGAGCGCCGGATAGCGTCGTGGCCTCTGCGCCTTACAAGATTGAAGACCTGGTGAAGGCCGTGAACGAAAAGCACGCGGTGGTGGTGACGAACGGTCCTGTGATCACCTTCCGGACTAAGTCGGGCAAAAGCATTGGGCAGGACGAAACGGTAAAGACTGGGCCCGTGGCCTTCCAGGTACGTATTGAAGGCGCGAACTTCGTGCAGCCGAATGAAGTTCATCTGATCGCCAACGGCAAAAAGGTGCAGGTTATAACAATCGCCGAAATTACAGCGCCATTGAAATGGGAGGGTGAGTTAACACATGACCCAACCCAGGATACATGGTATGCAGTGCGGGTACGCGGATTGAAGAGCATGGAACCAATCATGACTCCATTCAACGAAGGTACCGTCGAACTCGACCCGACCCCTCTCGCAGTTACGAACCCGATCTGGATCGATAGAGACGGTGACGGCAAGTTCACCGCGCTAAACCAGCAGCACTACGAACAAATGCATAGAGATCGCAGTGCGGAAGCACTTGCGAACATCGACCAGCTGACGAGCCAGAGCCAGCAGCGGAACCTGTTCAGCCGAAGAAAACGAGCGATGCCTGGCGAAAGCTGATCGTCCGCTCGCGGCCACCGCAGGTTCCAGGTTAAGCCTTCTGCACCTCTGCGATGTACAGCGTCGCGATTCCAAACGTAAGCCGGTGGGAGACGACTTTCCCGCCGGCTTCTTTTTTCAGCAATAAGACAAACTCGTCTGTATCGGGAAAAGCCGCCACAGAATTGGGCAGGTATGTGTACGCCCGCGTCCCACTGAGAATATGTCCAATGGTTGGCAGCACGCGTAGAAAATAAAATTTATAGAGTTGGCGGAAAATCGGCGTGCGGGGATGCGAAAACTCAAGAATCGCGATTTTACCCGCCGCCCGGCTGACGCGAATCATCTCGCGGATCCCTGCGCGCAGGTCGACCACGTTGCGAATGCCAAATGCGGCGCTCACGAGGTCGAAGCTATTGTCTGCAAATGGCAATCGAAGTGTGTCTGCAACGAGTGGACGCGGAGCGGACGCAGCGGTTAAGAATTTCCGCTGCGCAATCCGACACATAGCCGGCGTAAAGTCGGCGCTGAGAATCACCGGGTTCGTGTTAATCTGCTGCGCGCGTGCCGCAAAAGCCAGGGCAAGATCCCCCGTTCCTGAGCAGACGTCGAGCACCCTGCCGATCTCTGGTTGGATGAGAACCTTTGAAACTCGCGCGCGCCAGCGCTTGTCGATGTTAAAACTGAGCAAATGATTCAAACGGTCGTAAGTTGGAGCTATGTCGTGAAACATCTGCCGCACACCGGCTGGCGATCTGGATTCTACCAGCTCGTGTGGTGCAAGATCCACCGCTATGCGACCAGCCGAACCGGAAGCCCCTGCTCTGCCATGTAGCGTTTTGCCTCGGAAATGGTATAGGTGCCGAAATGAAAGATGCTGGCCGCTAGTACTGCGTCGGCTTTCCCGAGTGTCACGCCTTCGACAAGGTGCTGCAAGTTGCCGACACCGCCTGATGCGATGACCGGAATACCAACCGCTTCGCTGATACGCTGCGTCAGTTCCAGGTCGTAGCCATCCTTCGTTCCGTCCCGGTCCATGCTGGTCAGCAGGATTTCACCCGCTCCGTAGTTCTCCATGCGCTTCGCCCACTCGACAGCATCGAGTCCCCTGGGGGTACGGCCGCCGTGAGTGTAGACTTCAAATTCAAACTGCGAATGGGCGGAGCGCTTCGCATCGATTGCCACAACGATGCACTGCGATCCAAAGCGCGAAGACGCCTGCTTCACAAATTCCGGATCTTCGACTGCGCAAGTGTTCAGGCTGACTTTGTCAGCACCGGCGCGAAGAAGGTTGTTGATGTCATCGAGAGTGCGGATCCCGCCGCCAACCGTCAGCGGCATGAATGCTTCGGAAGCGGTGCGCCGAACCACATCCAGCATCGTTCCGCGGCGCTCGTGGCTGGCAGTGATATCCAGGAATACCAGCTCATCTGCGCCAGCACGGTCATATGCGACTGCTGCTTCCACGGGATCGCCCGCGTCCACGAGATTGATAAAATTGACGCCCTTTACGACACGGCCGTCTTTCACATCCAGGCAGGGAATGACTCTTTTGGTCAGCACGTGCAACGCTACTGAAGTGCGCGGCGATTGTTCGCACCCGTAAATAAAAAGACGCAGGCTCGCAAAAGCCCGCGTCTGGGAATTTACGGTTATCGAGTTTCTAGAGGACTTTATCGATCGCCTGTTTCAATGTCGCTTTTGGCACCGCTCCGGTAATGCGCTCCTTCAGCTCGCCGCCCTTAAAAAGCATCAAAGTCGGTATTGATGAAATTCCAAAACGCGCCGCCACCTGCTGATTGTCATCCACGTTGATCTTGGCGACATTCAGTTTGCCTTCATAGTCCTTTGCGAGTTCATCCACGATGGGGGCAACGATACGGCATGGGCCGCACCATGGGGCCCAGAAGTCGACCAGGTAGGTGCCGCCGCCCTGAATCACCTGCTGCTCGAATGCCGCGTCGGAAAGCTCTTCAGCCATTTAAGTTCGTTCCTTTTGTTTCGTTTGTACTTCGGTCAGTCAGCAAGGCAAGTGCCACGGTCAAGGCTAAGCGTCCGCATTGCCCGGCGTTCTCCCGGACTGCAAAGCTGCATTAGCGTCTCGTAACGAAACCCGACCATCGTACAGTGCCTTGCCTACGATTACGCCCAGCAGATTGGGCCTATTCAAGCGCTGCAGGGCCAGTATATGATCAATCGTACCAACGCCCCCGGACGCGATCACCTTAAGGTCGCTGGAAATCGAGAGCACATCCTCCAGGGCCTCGATGTTTGGTGCGTTAAACATGCCGTCACGGGCGATATCGGTGAAAATGACCGTGTTGAGGCCTATCTCCTCGTGCAGCTTGCGCAGGTAGGGCACAGCTTCTATCTGGGTATCTTTTGTCCAGCCTCGGGTGGAGAGAAACCCATCTCGCGCATCCGCACCGACGATGATTTGCGCGGTGAAATTGCGTACCATCCTGGAAAGAAACTCCAGGTCTTCGAGGGCCTTGGTCCCAATGACGACGAAGTTCACGCCCGATGTCAGGAGTGTCTCGATGGCTTCGAGATCGCGAACACCACCGCCGACCTCGATCTCCGATTCCACTGCAGTGCGGATGGCACGAATGGCGTCGATGTTCTTTGGTGTACCGCTGAACGCGCCGTCGAGATCCACAACATGGATTCGCCTCGCGCCGTCCTTTTCGTAACTTCGCGCCACGTCGGCGGGCGCAATGTCGTACTTGGTCTTGCGGTTTGCGTCGCCCTGCTGAAGTCGAACGCAGCCGCCGTCCATTAGATCGATGGCTGGGATTATCTGAAACGACATGGGTGTGGATTCCGATTACACTGAAGTTGATTTGAAGCGGCTGTGTTTTAGTTATACTACATGATACATTATGGCGGAAGTGCCGTACGGGCTGCCTTACTTTCCTGTTCGGAACGCACAAGAGGATCCCACCAAAGTTCCTTTAATACGGTTTTGGCAATAATGGCGACCGGTACCGCGATCACCATTCCGCCAAGACCGAACTGCGCACCGATCAGCAGCGCCAGGAGGACGAGCAGCGGATGAAGCTCCGCGTTTTTGCCGACGATGCGTGGCTGCAGAAAGAAGCCGTCGATCGACTGGATCGCGACACTCAGTAGAAGTACGAACCCAAGACCCATCATCTTTGTCTCTGCGGTACCGAAGCGGTCGCTGAAGATGACCCACAGTGCGGTCGGAACGCCTCCCACAATCGGCCCTACATAAGGTATGAGATTTCCAAAGCCCGCCATGAACCCAATGAGAATGGCGTATTTTTTCATCCCGAGAGCCACGAGCGCAAGCGTGTATAAGGTGCCTACTCCGAGTCCGACAAGGAGCTGCCCACGAAGGAATCCACCGAGTGCACGGTCGATGCGTGCCCACAGCGCGAAGATGCGGGACTCGCGGTCGTCCGGCAGCAGCACACGCGCGACGTATTCCATGCGAGAGTAATCCAGCAGAAAGTAAAACGTGATGACGATTACAAACGAGATAAACGCGAGGAGCCCGAGTGCGAACGAGACGCTTGTGACTACCGCTTTGGTGAGGAACTTACCCGTACCTACGGCGGAAGTGGCGACCTTATCCATTGTGGGCCCGGCACCATCGGAGAATCCATCGATGTTGAGGTGCTGCTTAAGGAAATCGCGCAGGTGTTCAATCTCTTCTGGCGACATGCGAAGCTTCAGCCATGCGACCGCTTTGTTCGTCATGACAGGGAGATTCTGAATCAGGTTCTCCAGTCCGGCGCGAAGCTGAGAATAAAGAATGGGCAGCAGCACGGCAAAAAAGCTGACGGTGATGAGGAGAATAATGGCGTACGTAATGGCCACGGCAGCGACGCGGCCAACACGTGCGCGGCGCTGGAGCACGGAAACGATCGGGTTAAAAATATAGGCCACGATGAGTGCAACGATGAACGGCGAGAGGATGTTGAGCGTGAACTGGATCACCGGACGCGAATAGTGGAGCAGCGCAAACGCGGCTCCGGCAATGAGAAGGTAAACCAGGAGCAGCAGCGCGCGGCGCAGGTGACGGTCGACTATGCGGGGAGACGTTTCCATTATGCTGGATCGGGGAGCTTGCAGGGGACTTTGACGCGCGCAACAGGAATGATTGCGGATTACGGATGACAGGAGATCGTCCGTTCAATGGGAATAAACACCAATGGACGCTAATCCACCGCAGGAAAACAGTATCGGACGTGCCACGGCGTCCGTTGCTGCCGTGTCGCTTGCGATGTGGGTAATGGCGTATTACGCGTGGGCGTTAGCGCCCCTTGTGATGGAACCGTCGTCGGCCGCTCAAGGCCATTCCGGGATTGCGCCGTGGGTATTTATGCAGAACCTGGCGCACCAGCTTAGTGAAGCCGATCTCTTTCAGAATCCTGGGATAGCCGGCAAATTCGGTTCCTTCATTTTCGCACTTTACTGGGCTCTGGGGGTGTCCGTGCTCGGATTCGGCATCATACGGCGGCTGCGCTTGCCGGAGCTTGATCGGGCAGAGCGGCTGGCGCTTGGCGCCCTGACAGGCGTATTGCTTGTCAGCACCTTGACAACCGTGATCGGAATGACTGGTGGCCTGCAATCTTACGTGCCGATCGTTGGGATGGTTGCCATACTCAGCTTTTTGTTTATGACGGAAGTCCTGTTCCTCTATAGGCCAAGGGAAAGGTCACCCGTGCCCGGAGCCCTGGTCACATTACGGATTCTGGCAACTGTCTTTCTCGTCGCGCTGTTTCTTAACTGCTGCACCCCGCCAGTACAAAGCGATGCAATGCGCTACCACTTGGCGGCGCCACAGGAATGGCGGAAGCTCGGGCACATTGGTTATCTGCCTCTGAATGCGTTCAGCAATTTCCCGATGCTGGTCGAAGTTCAGGCTCTGCTGGTGGGCATGGCAGGTATGGCAGCCACGCAGATGGTACACTTCGCGCTGATGCTGGCGACCGGGCTGACGGTGTATGGGCTCGCGTTGCGAATTGGGCGACTGTGCGGGCAAAACGACTCTCGCATTCCTGCAACCGTGGCTGCGCTTCTGTACATGTTTACGCCATGCGGAGCCGTCGTGGCGACATGGCCAAATATCGATCATGCGACGTCGCTCTGTGTGCTGCTAAGCACGCTGGCGTTACTGTTGGTGATGGAGCAGCCTCGGTGGGAATGCTACGTTTTGCTGGGAATTACGGCAGGGGCATCGCTGAGTGTGAAGTACACTTTGCTGGCGCACCTGGGGCTGCTGGGGATTGTGTGGCTCGGCTGGACGCTCTATAAGAAGACACACTCTTCGGAAATACAAGGCGCCTGGCTGCACACACTTCGAAAAAATATCGTTGGTGCAGGGCTCGCCGTTTTGGTCGCGGGATTGCTGGCGTCGCCCTGGTACCTGAAGAATGTGGTGTTCACTGGAAACCCTGTATATCCGTTTGCGAGCGGGATTTTTAAAGGCGGGGAGTGGACACCGGAGTGTGCCAGGCTCTATGCAACGCAGGCGGCCCGCAAGGGCGAGCCTAAGACGATCCCGAATCTGCTGGCCTCACCCGTGCGCTCGACTTTCGATTGGCTGAAATACGAGACCCACAATCCCGGCGCAGTAACGGGGATTGCCTGGCTGACGTGGGTTTTTGCGGCGATAGTTGCGGCTCGCCGACGCAATCTAGCTCTCACCGTAATCCTCTTTCTCGCAGCCGGGTACTGGGTTGTCTGGTTCTATTCCTACCAGTCCAACCGAATGCTGCTACCGTTCTATGCCCTGGTGCTGCCGTGTTTGCCGTGCGTTGTTGCGGCGGCAGCTGCGCCTCTTCGCAGAGCGATGGTAGGTGTACTTGCCGTCACTGCATTTGTGGGAGGATTCTGGGCGATTCAATGGAGCTACACGCGGAGCGCGCTGTCGCCGCCACCCCTTCCTTACCTTCTCGGTGGAATGGCCGAAGAAGTGTACATGGCAAAATCGCTGAACTACTGGAAGGCATACGAATACCTTAACGGTCGCGTGAAGCCCGATGAAAAGGTGCTGCTCATTGGCGAGCACCGAATTTACGGCGCGAAGTTCAAGGCCGTGTGGAGCGACTGGTACGATACGCCGGCGATTGCTGCATGGATACGCGGGCGAAACATCGTCAGTCTCGACGCGCTGCTCGAATCATTGCGATCAGGCAACGTCAACTATGTGCTGATAAATGAGAGCGAGCTCGCGCTGCAGATGGATCTGTTCCGACCGCGATTCAGTGCGTCCGAATGGGAGATCGTTTCACAGCTCCGGGCATTGAAAGACGCACGAGTTGAACGGCGCGTGATACAACCTCCGCCCCGAATACATCCGGCTGCGCCGGAAACGCCGCCGTCGCACGGCGTCACGGTGCTGAAGTTGATTGGCGGCGTAGGATCGCCGCCGTGAACGAGCCGCTGGATAAAGTCGAAAATCCGAATCGGCGCGGGTCATCCGCGCCGCTGCGCAGCAGCATGCATCCAGCGATGCTCCTGGTATGTCTTGCTGCGTATTTCTGGTTTGCGGTGTGGCTCCCCTGGCATGGGCTGCACAGTAACGATTTTAAGCACCTGTACCTTGGCATGAAAGCACTGCTGGATGGGGATGAGCCCTATTCGCCGCTCAGCTTGTTTCACCATGCGGCGCTTAATGAAATGATGCATCCGAAGCTGAGTCTCAACCCCTACGTATACCTCCCGTTTACAGGACTGGCCATGAGTTTCCTGGCACCGTTCTCCTTCAGTCAGGCGGCTGCCATCTGGTTTCTATTGAATCATCTGTTCGCGCTTGTGGCGTGCTGGCTGATCGCGCGGGAGCTCTATCCCGACACCAGGTTGCGCGCATTTGGAATTCTGCTTTTCGCGCTGGCGATGAGTTCGCCGATGGCACGCACGTTGACGGCCGGCCAGCTAAATCTAACAATGCTGTTTTGCGCGACGGCGGCATTTTGCCTGCTGCTGCGAGGTCGCGACAAAACTGCCGGAGCGGTGCTCGGGTTCGCGGCCTGCTTTAAGCTGGCGCCGGCATTGTTCCTGCTGTATTTTGCGATTCGACGCAGGTGGAGCGCGCTCGGCGTGATGTCGGGAACCATTGCTGTATGCCTGGCCATTTCGCTGGGGGCAGTTGGCTGGAAAGTTCACGCCGCATTCCTGCCGGTTCTTCAGCAGATGCGCTATGGGCATTCAAGCTGGGAGCACATCTGGCAATTTCACATGACGCCTCCCACTTTTTGGAAGGACCCGACCAACCAGAGCTTCAACTCCCTTTTCACGCACGTGTTTGTTGGGGACAATGCAATTACGCCCTGGCTGCAAGGCACTCAGGGCGTTGCAAACGTGGCCACATGGGGCGTCAGCCTGCTGCTGTTAGCCGCCTATCTGTGGTGCATGTGGAGTCGAGATGCCGAGCCAGTGAAAGAGCTTCAATTTGAACCTCGAATCAGCGGCATTTCGGACCGGGACCAGGCGCTGTTTCACACGACATTGCTGCTCATGCTGCTGCTGCCCTCGCTCATGTGGGACCATTACCTTGTGCTGGCGCTGCTGCCGGTATCGTGGCTGGTGCAATTCTGCCACAAGCGCCGCTATTGGAAAACAACGAGACTCGTTGTCGCCTGCTATATGATCATCTGTGTCCCGTGGCAGTTTGATGCGGAAATCTACCGGCAGGGTGCTGGGCTGCTGCTCATGTCGGCCAAATTATGGCCGACGGTGGTGTTGTTCGGGGTCTGCTGCTGGGTAGCCCTTAAGGCCAAAGGTGAACCTGCTATTCCGGTGCAAACCGGCTGAGAAGTTGCTAAGAATCCCGGGGCGGCTTGAAAATCTTTCGCATGGAAAGGACTTGCAGCACCCGGGCGAGAGGCCCGAAAGAAAACGCATGCACGACAGTACCACAAGTGTGCCGAACCCGAAATTCGTATCCACGTATCGATGTGATTGTGCGCTCGTTCGGCACACAGAACCTGCCAACGAACTAATGGTAAACCACACCAGTGTGCCGAACCAGAAGTTCGTATCCGCGTATCGATGTGATTCTGCGCTCGTTCGGCACACAGAACCTGCCAACGAACTAGTGGCAAACCACACTAGTGTGCCGTCCCAGAAGTTCGTCGCTATACTTCAGCAAGCTTTCGAGCTCGGACGTTGCGGCGACGGGAGCTGTCCATGCGCAATGTGATTGCGCTGGTGCTTGCGGGCGGACGCATGGGGGAATACGGCGTACTGACGCACAACCGCGCCAAGGGCGCGCTCACATTCGCAGGATCCTACCGCATTATAGATTTTGCGCTCTCCAACCTGGTTAACGCAGGGATCGAGCAGATTGGAATCATCATTCAGTATCTGCCGGCATCGCTGATCGAGCACGTAGGCGTCGGGCAGCCATGGGACCTGCATGGTTATGGCCGCGCTTTAAAAATAATGCCGCCATTCGTAGGCGTGGAAAAGACAGCGTGGTATAAAGGCACCGCAGACGCCTTATACCAGAACCTTAATTTTGTTCGGGATGTAAAGCCCAGCCATGTGGTGGTGTTGAGCGGCGAGCACGTGTACCACCTGGATTACAAAGCGGTCCTCCGCGCGCATTGTGAGCGGAATGCCGATGTAACAATGGTGACCCGCGAACTGCCGAAAGAGAAGCTCAGTCGGCGATTTGGTTATGTGGTTTCCGATGAAAACGGGCGCATCTCGGAATTTTATGAAAAGCCCGCCAGCCCTCCAAGCAACGTTGTCTCCGCCGGCATTTTTGTCTTCCGGACCGAAGTGCTGCTCGCCGAACTGGAAGCGAATGCCCGGATGCCGGACCATAACCTTGCCAAGGACGTCCTCCAACGTCGCGCCGGCGAACTTGAATGCTTCGAGTACCGCACCCACGACTACTGGGAATACCTGGAAAACGTCACCGATTATTACGAAGCTCAGTTCAGGCTGATGGCGGAGGGAAGCCATGAGTTGTTGCGGCGCTGGAACGTTCTGACGAACCTGGAATTCCGAGGTGTCGGCTTTGCTCCGGCAGCCTCATTTGGCTCGGATGCGCATGTGTTCAATGTGTTGGCAGGGGCAAACTGCCATATCGAAGGCACGGTAAGCGACTCGATCCTTTCGCCCGGTGTGAGAGTCGGCAGGGGCGCCGTGGTTCGAAAGAGCATCTTATTTCACGACTGTCACATTGGTGAGGGCGCTACGCTGGACGGTGTGGTCTCCGATCGCGATGTAATCTTTGAAGCAGGCTGCAAAATCGGGACTCGCCCCTCGCGCGATGGAGATACAGTAACGGATCTGAGCACGGGAACGCCTGTGCTGACGCTCATTGGCAAAGCCGTGCAAATCGGGCCCGGCGTAATTATTCCCAAAGGTGTGCAGTTACGCGCCGGGAGAGTGCTCCCCGACCAGGCCGCGGCAAACGCCGAAATCTAGCACAATCCCGAACTGGGGCCGAAGCAGCAGCTAGTGGATTTCGCTCTTCGGCCTTCGCTCCTCGCTCTTCTCTTCACCCTTCAGTTTAAAAATACATCCCAAACTGGCGTCGGAGTAGCATCTATCCGATTTCGCTCTTCGGCCTTCGCTCCTCGCTCTTCTCTTCATCCTTAAGTCTTAAAAATAGAATTCCCAACTGGGGCCGGAGCAGCAGCTATCCGATTTCGCTCTTCGGCCTTCGCTCCTCGCTCTTCTCTTCAAAGTGTGGTCTACCGTTAGTTCGTAATCGGTTCTGTATGCCGAATCGAGGTCAAGTCTGCCCTTTGGTCTGGCAAGGAACCACGATTCGGCACACCAGGATCGAGCCTTTGCCGCGCTTGTAAGCGCGGGTATGTCTCCATTGTCGTTTTTTCTTTCGCCTGTTCTTTCGGCTCTTTCTATTGTCCCTTTTCTGCACTGGAGGAATAATGCGGCCGGTTGATTTGATCATCAAGAAGCGCGAGGGTTATCCGCTCACTGCTGACGAATTCGAGATGTTTATCAGCGCTTTTGTTCGCGAGGAAGTTGCAGATTACCAGGCCGCTGCTTTCCTGATGGCTGCATTTACCCGCGGACTCGATTTCGAAGAGACCGCCGGGCTTACCCGCGCAATGATGAATTCTGGCGAGACTTATGACCTTACCGGACTTGGATTAAGCCGCTCGGTCGACAAGCACAGCACGGGCGGAGTAGGTGATAAGATCAGTTTAATACTGGCCCCGCTGATAGGGGCGTGTGGTGTGCCCGTGCCGATGGTAAGTGGCCGCGGGCTCGGGCACACCGGGGGAACGCTCGATAAACTCGAATCCATACCGGGATTTAATGTGAGCCTGTCTCGCGAACAGTTTTTTGCACAGCTCAAAAAGATCGGCGTCGCCATGATCGGTCAGAGCGATAAGTTTGTCCCGGCCGACAAAAAGCTATACGCGTTGCGTGATGTGACAGGCACGGTGGAATCGGTGCCGCTGATCTGCGCAAGCATCATGAGCAAAAAGGTGGCGTCAGGCGCACAGGCGCTGGTCATGGACGTGAAGTGCGGCAGTGGGGCGTTCATGCCGACTCTCGAGCGCGCGCGCGAATTGGCGCATGGCTTGACCGGTGTTGGGCAGGCGCTTGGCCGGCCCGTCCGCGCACTCATCACTGACATGAACCAGCCGTTGGGGAAGATGATCGGGAATTCGCTGGAGGTGATTGAAAGCATCGACTGCATGAAAGGCGGCGGCCCTGCGGATGTTCGCGAGCTGACACTGGAACTAGCTGCAGAAATGCTGATCCTGGGCGATAAAGCATTGACCCACCAGGAGGCACGCACCGTAGCGGAAGGTGCGCTGGACTCCGGCGAAGCATGGCAGAAGTTCCGCGAGATGGTGCAAATGCAAGGTGGAGATGTCTCGTTTATCGATGACCCGGCCAAGCTGGACGTGAGCACTGAACGATTTGACTTTGCAGCCGACACTGATGGTTACCTGACTGCGGTCGATTGCCGAGGAATCGGGAACGCGGCAGTCGTTTTGGGAGCGGGTCGCGAAAAAACAACCGATGATGTGGATTATGGTGTCGGCTTTGAGATGCACGTCCGGATTGGAGACGAGGTGAAGGTAAGGACGCCGCTGATCACGATTTATCATCGTGGAGGTCCGGCGCTTGAGGACTGTAAGGCCCGACTCCGCGCGGCATTTACAATAGGCCCCACCAAAGCCGAGCCGCGTCCTTTGGTACTCGAGAGAGTTTAACAGGTTTAACAGGTTTACTCACCCCGATAACCCTGCTTAACTGTTTGGTAGCTGACGACGTTTGTCGGAATGCCGTGCTTTTCAAAGCGCTTTTCGTAGCCCGTTTTGACAGCCAGAAGCTCAGCCGGTGGAACGATGCGTTCGAGTTCCGGGCGGGCATCCAGTAATGCCGCGGTCGTGGTGAAATAATCCGGCACATCTGTGCGGAAATGCAGCAAGCCACCTGTCATGATAGATTTAATTATCAGGTCCAGATTCTCTGCATGAACCAATAGCCGTCGGTTGGTGTGTCGTTGTTTTGGCCATGGATCTGGAAAGTACACATGTACCGAGTGCAGCGATTCCCCGCGCACATACTCACGGAGAAAATGACGTATCTCGACATTAAGTATCCGCACATTGGAAAGCTGCGCGCGTTTTACTTTGGTCACGATTTTGCGCAGCACAACAAGCTTGCGTTCGACGGCAATAAAGTTCGTTTCCGGGCGCGATGCAGCGTACTGGACAATGAAATCCCCTCGGCCAGCACCGATTTCCAGTTCAACGGGTGCTTCGCGACCGAACAATTCCGTGTAATTGAGTGGCCCCTGCAGGTCGCCGAGCGTCTTGTAGCCGCTGTCAGCGTGAGGCAAAGAAATGATCACGCAGGAAGGACGCCACTGAGGCCAGCCAGTATTTCAGGGGGCAGGTTGCTCTTGTCCAGGATCAGGCATTCCGACTGCTGCTCGAGTAGCTGCGCGGCGATCATTAGCACGCAACGGTGCACGCCCTCGTTGCGTTCGATGCGCATGGTCGGATCAACGCGTACCGTCACGCTGCCCTGCTTTTGTTCGGTGCGAATGTAGAAATCCTGCGAAAATCCCGAACGCACTGCCGTGCAGTCGAAAAGGAGCTTGCTGGTATCGCTGCTGAGATAGCAGCAGCGAAGTTTCAGTATCCAGCCGGCTTCATTGCGCTGGCATGGTTGAAAACAGCTAATGAAGCGGGAAAGGTCGGCCTGCCCTTTTAGGATCACGTGCGGCAACTGGTAACTCCTGTAAACGCTGAGGCTCTGCATGCGAGCCTGGTCGTAATATTCTGAAGGAGACAATGCATTTAGGTTCTCGCACAATGAATTACATATGCGGGTAGACCCGACCTCCGCCCGCCGCTTTGCGGAAGAATCTTGAACGTTCGGTAAATGTTGGACTGGATCCGAAAATGCGCATTATTGCAGGCCAGCGAAAAGGCTTTGTGTTGGCGGCACCGAAGGGCGAAGCAACGCGGCCTACACTCAGCCGCGTGCGCGAGTCCGTATTTTCAATTCTTGGTGCGCAGCTCATCGATGCGCAAATTGTGGATCTTTTTGCAGGGGCCGGAACCCTTGGTCTTGAAGCCTTAAGTCGCGGTGCAGCACATTGTACATTCGTAGAAACTGCGCGGGATGCGCTCGTTACGTTACGCGCGAATGTCGAGAACCTTGACTACGAGCAGCAATCGGAGATCTTTCAACAAAACGCGATCACCTGGGCCACCTCGTCGCAATTTCGAGCACAGCCCCACGTGATTTTCGCCGATCCTCCGTATCACGAGACACTCGCGCAGAAAACGTTGGAAGCGCTTCTTTCGAATCCGCAATTACCCCCGGACATGCTGCTGGTGTTGCAATGTGGAAAGCGCGATGAAATCAGCCACGTGAGCGGGCGACTCTCCCACTTTCGGACCGAGAAATATGGAGAGACAATTGTGCACTTTTTTACTTCCAATCCTTAAACAGCTATGAGAAAAGCCGTGTTCAAGGATCACATTCCCGTGGGTTACATCGCTATCGCTGCAGAGGATTGGGAGAGTTACGATGGAGCATTCTTACCAGGCGGAAGGACTACTTGTCGTCGCACGAACCTATTTTGAAAAAGGTTTCGAGGCGCAAAGGCAGGGCGATTTTGTTGCGGCTCTGGGCTGCTACCAGAAATCGATAGAGACACGTGCCTCAGCCGAGGCATACTGTTACATGGGTTGGACTTACAGCTTTCTTGGCCAGTACGAAAAGGCGATTCGCGCATGCATGAAGGCGATCGAAGTCGACCCGGACTTTGGCAATCCCTACAACGACATCGGCGCCTACCTGATCGAAATGGGCCGGTACGAAGATTCGCTGCCGTGGCTTCGTAAGGCGACACGTGCGCAGCGCTATGAATGCGCGCACTACCCTTGGTACAACATGGGTAAAGTTTATGAGCGGACCGGCAATTTGGGACGCGCCCGGGACGCCTACGCGCGAGCGCTCCATGTGTACAGGGGCTATCCGCTGGCCGTGGAAGCACTGATAAGGGTACTGGCAGCGCTCAACTAAATGCCGACCGAAGCAATCGGCAGCTGGCTCGAAGTGTAAAAGTATTTACTCCAGGATGACTGCCACACTATTGTCCGGCTTTTCTGCGGGTTAGCTGCGGAACTTTATATCCCGCGCCGAATAGACACGGTCGATAAAGAGAATGCCGTCGAGATGATCAATCTCGTGCTGAAGGATGACGGCTTCGAATCCTTCAGCGATGAAACTGATCGGTGAGCCGTCGGGAAGCGTTCCATCAATGCTGATCTCATTCGCGCGCGAAACACGTGCAACCAGGTCGGGAATTGATAGGCACCCTTCCCGGAAACTTGTCTGTCCTTCAGATGCACAAATCTCAGGATTCAACAGCACCAGCCGACCATGGTTCGCCACTGGGCGCTTAGCACGGGTCGCGTCAACGGCGATAATACGCACAGACTCGCCAATCTGCGGCGCGGCAATGCCGACTCCCGTATGGTTGTCGAGAGTATCCAACAGATCCTGGATGATCGCAGCGGTTGTTTCTGTACCCGGCAACGCGTCAGCCGCTTTCTCCCGCAGCAGCGCATCCGGATAGAGCACAATCTCGCGAACGGGCACGACTAGCGCCCGATTTTAAATTGCGAATTGGAAATTGTAAATTGTAAGAACATCACATGTCCTGATGCTCGACGGCTTCGAGGCGGACTTCGATACCAAGTTCGCGTCCGATAAGCTCGAGATCGGCGCGAAGCGCGTCCGGGTTTGCTGCCCCGATAGCCGCTTCAATGCGCACCATATACACCGGAACCTTGGTACGGTCAAGCAGCCGTGTGGTCATTTCCAGGATGTTCACGTTATGCGAGGCGAGCGTCTGCGAAAGCGCGGCCACGATACCGGTGCGGTTAGGTCCCGAAGCTGATACATAAATGTCGGGTTCCGGCTCGTCCTCGTGCTCGACCGCCGCTTCAAGGTGAATGTGTAGACCGAACTTCGTCGCGATTTCCTCGAGGCGCATTCGCAACCGTGATTCATCGCCCCCGCGCGCGAGCAGCATCGTGGTAAAGTTCCCAGACAGGCGCGTCATGGACACATCTTCAAGATCTACGTCTTCGTCTGCAAAGACACGCGAGACAGCGGCGACGAGCCCAGGTCGGTCGGGGCCGGTGACAGTAACAATGCGGCGTGCTAAACGTTGCGATTCATTCGTCATGCTTTTTCCCAACCGCCAATGATCGCAAATGCACGCCAATTCTTATCAAACTCGAGCTTGGGGCGTCCCAGCGATTCGATCACATTTTCTTGCACGCCCCGATGCTGCCCCGCGAAATCCGACTATGCCCAACAACGAACCATTGCTTCCCTCCACCTGGACCACTTCCCGCCTCCATATGCGTCCACCCTCGCTGGATGATGCGGAACCAATCTTCGCGGCGTATTCGTCCGATCCGGAAGTGACACGATATCTCAGTTTCAAGTGCGCCCGGGAAGTTCAGGAAACTCGCGAGTTTCTCGAAAAAGTTGCCATTCCAAGAAGCGAAGATCGGCATGACGGCAGCCACTACATGATTACCGACATTCATACCGGCGAATTAATGGGCTCTATCAACACGAGCATCTTCGGTATAAAAGCTGAAGTTGGCTACGTACTTGCCCGGAGATTCTGGAACCAGGGCTACATGACCGAAGCACTGTCAGGCCTGCTTCATCTGCTTTTTCAAAACGAAACCATTCATCGTGTGCAGGCGTTTCACGACGCCGAAAACACTGCCTCCGGACGCGTCATGGAAAAATGCGGAATGCAGCGCGAAGGGCGGCTACGGAAATATGCCGTTCATCCCAACGTAAGCACCGAACCCGGAGACTGCTACATGTGGGCAATCGTGCGCGGCGACCAACCGTAGACTTTCGTATAGAAATCGATCGCTTTGAGCCGCGTTGACAGCGCAACTCGTCTAAAATAACCACAGCCCGCGATCAGGCACCCGAATACCAGGCAGTGCTTTCGTTTACCCGGAACCCTGAACCCTGGTATTACGCCGGTGCTCCCGCCAGTTCGCGTTCGGCCCGCTGCTAGACGCTGATGCAATGGAGGGGCTGCGACCGCTGCCTCCGAATCTCCCGCTGGGCAATTTCGTTATATCGTTTCTGGGAGGGCCTGCGCACCCAGTTTCCCGATGCCTCAGCACCGGCGACAGCGTGGGGCAGTTTCGTGTAATACATGCGCCTGGACATACTGAAGGCCACTCTGTGCTTTTTCGCGAAAACGACGGCGTGCTGATCGCCGGAGACGTCCTTGCGAACATCAATTTTGTAACTGGAGCAGTTGGACTACGCGAGCCACCGCATGTGTTTTCTACGGACTGGCGACAGAACCGCGAGTCGGTACAAATCGTCTTAGATCTCGAGCCAGGCGTAATCTGCTTTGGACATGGGCCGCCGCTTGAGGATATGCAGAAACTACGGAGCTTTTGCAGAAAGCTCGAAACGAATCCGCCCGCTGTACAACCTTAAACCCGAACGGCATTATCCTTAATTACGTTGGTCTCAAAACCCCGCCGAACCTTTTCGACGCCGCCATACGGGATGTACCAATCCGGCCCATGCTCCATCACGTAGAAGGGCCCCCAGCTAATAAATTCGTCAAAGTCAATTGAGACGCCCGGCAGCACCGTGATATCGACACGACCGAGCAGAGGCTTGATCGCAGGCTCACCGTACTTTCCGGACTCATTCAACAGCCGGATCGTGAGCACCTTATCATCCGGGTGAATAGTCCAGTACTCGCGCACGCGGTGGCGTTCATATAAACGAACTTTGTGCATTTGATCTTTGTAACTTGTATGTGGTGAGAGGATCTCAATGATGAAATCGGGCGCGCCGCGGCAGCCTTTGTCATCCAGCTTCTTCGCGTCACACACGACGCTGATGTCCGGCTGCACAACGGACGTTATAAATTGGTCACGCTCATTGTTCTCAGCCAGTCTAACGTCAAACGAAGCAAGGTATACCTTACACTCTTTACCTTTAAGTGCTGCATGGATCTGCACGTGCAGTTCGCCTAAAATCCTCTGGTGCTCTGGCGTTGGAGCGGGCGACATGTCGAAGATCTGCCCGTTAATCAGCTCAACGCGGACATCCGCTGGCCAGTTTTCATAGTCGGCGAAAGTAAAGCCAAGTCGGGGTTCTGGTACGGCTGACACTAGTGTCTCCTTTCTGCCACTTACGCGGGCGCGCCCGCCAACTCGCGTTCGGCCCGTTGTTCCTCTTCCTCCAGCATACGTAGAGCACGTTTGTAGTCCCGCGGCATCACCTTGATGAAGCGACCGAGATTTGCATCCCATTCCGCGAGGATCGCGGCTGCCTTGGTGCTCCCGGTGTACTCCACGTGGCGCTCGATCAGCGTGCGCAGGCGGTTAATGTCATCCTGCTGGATAAGTTCCTCCAGCTCGACAATACCCATGTTGCAGCGCCGGTCGAACTGGCCGTCCTCATCGAACACATAAGCGATTCCGCCGCTCATACCGGCAGCGAAATTGCGCCCTGTTTTCCCGAGTACCACCGCAAAACCGCCGGTCATGTATTCGCACCCGTGGTCACCGGTGCCCTCAACCACGCAGATTGCGCCGCTGTTGCGCACGGCGAAGCGCTCCCCTGCCAGCCCACGCACAAAAACCTCACCGCCTGTTGCGCCGTAAAGGCACGTGTTGCCGATGATGATGTTTTCCTCAGCTTTAAAAGTCGCTTCCTTTGGCGGGAAGATTACGACGCGCCCGCCAGAAATACCTTTGCACACGTAATCATTGGCATCGCCTTCAAGCGTCATCGAAATCCCGCGGTGCAGAAAAGCGCCAAAGCTCTGGCCTGCGGAACCTTTGAAATTAAAGTTAATGGTGTCGGGCGGGAGCCCTTCTGCCTCGTACTTCTGCGCGACCCTGCCACTGAGCATTGTACCGACAGTTCGATTCGTGTTCGTGATCGGCAGATCCACATCGACCCGTTCCCCGCGCTCCAGTGCCGGGGCTGCCAGCTCAATCAGCTTGTTATCGAGCGAGTATTGCAGGCCGTGGTCCTGTTCCATCACACGGTGACGCGGAACTTCAGGCCCCGCTTCCGGCTGATGCAGGATCTGGCTGAAGTCCAGCCCTTGTGCCTTCCAGTGTTCGATTGCCTCTTGCGTCTCCAGCATGTCGCTGCGGCCAACCATCTCCGCAACGGTGCGGAAGCCCAGCTCCGCCATAATCTCTCGCAGCTCCATCGCAACAAATGTGAAGAAGTTAATAACATACTCGGGCTTGCCGGCGAACTTCGCACGCAGTACAGGATCCTGGGTGGCAATGCCAACCGGGCACGTATTCAGATGGCACTTGCGCATCATGATACACCCGCTGGCTACCAGCGGCGCGGTTGCACAGCCCCATTCCTCTGCTCCCAGAAGCGCAGCAATCGCCACGTCACGGCCCGTCTTAAGCTGCCCGTCACACTGCACCACGATTCGTCCTCGCAGGTCGTTCATCACGAGCACCTGTTGAGTCTCCGCAAGCCCAAGCTCCCATGGTACACCCGCATGCTTGATGGAAGTGAGCGGAGAAGCCCCAGTACCACCGTCGTGCCCGGAAATCAGCACAACGTCGGAATGCGCCTTTGCGACGCCGGCAGCGACCGTCCCGACGCCAACTTCTGCTACCAGCTTGACGCTGATGCGCGCACGCGGATTTGCATTCTTGAGATCATGGATGAGCTGCGCCAGGTCTTCGATGGAATAGATGTCATGATGCGGCGGCGGCGAAATGAGCCCCACTCCTGGTGTCGAATGCCGCAACCACCCGATGTACTTGTCTACCTTATGGCCAGGCAACTGCCCGCCCTCGCCCGGCTTTGCACCCTGCGCCATCTTGATCTGCAGTTCTTCTGCATTCTGAAGATAATAAGCAGTCACGCCGAAACGCGCACTCGCCACCTGTTTGATAGCAGAGCGACGCCACTTGCCATCCGCGTCAGGCTTGAAGCGATTGTAGTCCTCGCCGCCCTCGCCCGTGTTCGACTTCGCCCCCATCGCGTTCATCGCGATAGCAAGGTTCTCGTGCGCTTCCTTGCCAATCGATCCCAGACTCATCGCGCCGGTCGCGAAACGTTTGATGATGTCAGCGATGGGTTCGACCTCATCGATAGGGATCCGGTTACCCGCCTTAAAGCGGAATAGTCCACGAAGTGTCGCCAGCCTGACGCTCTGGTCGTTTATCAGCTTCGCGTATTCCTTATAAATCTTATAGTCGCCGGTGCGAGTGGAATGCTGCAGCTTGAATACTGAATCGGGATTGAATAGATGGAACTCTCCGCCGCGCCTCCACTGGTACTGTCCACCCCAGTCGAGCATGTCGAAGCGCTGCGTGCGCTCCTCGGGCCAGGCGTAGCGATGACGCAACAGCGCCTCGCGCGCCAGCACTTCAAGACCAACGCCACTGATGCGTGAGGGCGTTTTCGTAAAGTATTCGTCCACCAGTTCCTTGTTAAGACCGATAGCTTCGAATATCTGTGCGCCCTGGTAGCTCTGGATCGTCGAGATACCCATCTTGGCAATGATTTTCAGGATCGCCTTGTCCACGGCCTTGATGTAATTCTTCGTCGCTTTTTCAATATTGAGGTCATGTGCGCCGAGCTCATCCGGAATCGTGTGGTTCCGAATCATGTCAGCCAAAGTCTCGAACGCGAGGTACGGATTGATGGCGCCGGCGCCATATCCGATGAGCAGCGCAAAGTGCATCACCTCGCGCGCCTCGCCTGTTTCAATAACGATGCCTGCACTCCCACGCAAACCTGCGCGGATGAGATGGTGATGCAGCCCCGCCGTGGCCAAAAGTGCGGGAATAGCAGCGTGCTCAGCATCCACTCCGCGGTCGGAAAGAATGATCACATTATAATCGTCGTGACACGCCTGCTCGGCCTTCGCGAACAAATCGTCCAGCGCCTTCTTCAGCCCTGCTTCGCCCTCTGAAACCTTGAACAGCATCGGCAGCGTGATCGTGCGATAGTCTCCACGTGTCAGAGCGCGCACTTTTTCCAGCTCTTCGTTTGTCAGCACAACATGCTTCACACGTACAAGGTGGCAATGCTTCGGCGTCTCATCCAGGATGTTGTGCATCCGTCCGAGATAGTTGTAGGTCGACATGACCATCTCTTCGCGGATCGAATCAATCGGCGGATTCGTGACCTGCGCGAAGAGCTGCTTGAAATAGTTATACAGCAGTTGCTGGCGATCTGAAAGGACCGCCAGCGGCGTATCTGTGCCCATGCTGCCAAGTGCTTCCTCGCCAAGCGCGCCCATCGGAGCCATCAACATCCGAAGATCCTCCAGCGTGTAACCAAAAGCCTGCTGGCGTGCGAGGATGGTATCATGGTCAGCGGGCTTCAGCGTGTCCGCGTCTGGAACCGGCAAATCCTCAAGATCGATAACATTCTCCTCGATCCACTCGGAGTAGTTATGACGGTTCGCCATCTGCGACTTGATCTCTTCATCGCCAATGATGCGGCCCTGCTCTGTGTCTACCAGTAGCATGCGGCCCGGTTGCATCTTGCCTTTATATTCGATGTTCTCGATCGGAATGTCGAGCACGCCAGACTCGGAGGCGTAGATCATGCGTCCGTCTTTTGTCACCCAGTAGCGCCCAGGCCGCAGGCCATTGCGGTCGAGTACAGCGCCTATCTGAGTGCCATCCGTAAAGCAGATCGCAGCAGGGCCGTCCCATGGCTCCATCAGGCACGCATGGTATTCGTAAAACGCGCGCTTGGCGGGGTCCATCCCAGGGTCACCACTCCAGGCTTCCGGTATCATCATCATCACTGCATGAGGCAGGCTGCGGCCACCCATCAGGAAAAACTCGAGAGCATTATCAAATGTCGCGCTATCGCTGCCTGTCTCGGTCACGAGTGGTTTAAGCTTGTGCAGGTCCGGGCCGAAGAGATCGCTCTGCAATTGCGCAAACCGTGAGGTCATCCAGTTTCGATTGCCACGCAACGTGTTGATCTCCCCGTTGTGCGCAATCATCCGATACGGATGCGCCAGTTCCCAGGTCGGAAAGGTATTGGTCGAAAAACGACTGTGTACGAGCGCCATCGCGCTGATAACACTTTCGTCTTTCAGGTCCGGGTAAAATTCGGCGATCTGGTGGGCGATGAGCATGCCCTTGTAAATGATAGTGCGGTTCGAAAGGCTTGGAATATAGAATTCCTCATGCCCCGGCACTGCATCGTCTTTAATATGGTAATTGGTCTGCTTGCGAATCAGGAATAACTTGCGGTCGAACGCGTGCGCATCTGCATACTCGCCCTTGCGCCGTATAAAAAACTGGCGGATCGCTGGCATGGCCGCACGGGCAACATAACCTATTGCAGCCGGGTCGATCGGAACGTCGCGCCATCCCAGGAACTCCTCGCCTTCGGAAGCCGTGACCTTCTCGAGCACTTCTTCACACGCGCGGCGCTCGGCTGGATCATTGCTCAGAAATGCGACGCCCGCACCGTACTCCCCTGCTTCGGGCAGTTCAAAACCCAGCTTTGCGCATTCACGTTTCAGGAAGTCGTGAGGAACTTGAAGAAGAATACCCGCGCCATCGCCAGTGTCAGGGTCGCAGCCGCAGGCCCCCCGATGCGTAAGATTCACAAGTACCTGGATGGCGTCTGCAACTGTCTGGTGCGACTTTCGCCCTTTGATATCCACGACGAAGCCAACGCCGCAGGCGTCGTGCTCGTTCTCAGGGTCGTATAACCCCTGCGCCTTGGGCAACCTGTTCCGGTACTCCATTGCTCTACTTCCCTTCCGATGCGCCCCCGCTGCGCAGGCGACGCCTTTGATGCTAAAGCCAAAACCGACAGCGCTGGGCACAGTTGACAGGGTGTGCTCAACCGCTACGGTTTGGCTCTCGCGACCGCTGGTTCGTTACGTAACAATTCCGCAAGGCAGTTCAATCAAATAATCTGCACGTGCGCAAAAAGAAGCAGCGCAACGTATGACGCTGCCCGCGATAATAATCTTTACTGGGTTGCTGTAACATAGAACGAATGGATTTCATTATGTCTGATGCGCTTAACGGAAAAGGCTTTGTAGCAGGGCGTACGAACCTGCCCGTGGACCCGGTAATTGAAGCCTATAAAAAGGATGTTGATCGCACATTGATCCGGCAGAATCTCAGCCGGAACATGGACCAGCGTATGCAGGGATTGCAGCAGATGCTCCAGCTTTATGCATACGGCCAGCGCAGAAGAGCGGAGTTGCGCCGGAAGCATTAATGCCGCAAGTAATGGATCCGCCAAGAATCGCACAGGTGCTCAATGACGGCAAGGTTGCGTACATTGTGGTCGGCGGAGTCGCGGCGACTCTTCACGGCTCTCCTCGCCTGACACGAGATTTCGATATCGTTTATCAACGAACCACTACAAACTACAAGGCACTTGAGATTGCATTAAAGCCTCACAACCCATACCTGAGAGGGGCGCCGCCAGGCCTACCCTTTTCGTGGGACTCGGAAACGATTCAGCGAGGGCTCAACTTTACTCTCACAACTGACCTTGGAGACATCGATTGCCTTGGTGAAATCGTAGGGGGCGGCGGTTATGAGAATTTGTTGCCATTCGCAATCCCTGCAACATGGACCGGCGTAAGCTGTATGATCCTTGGGTTAGAAAAGCTGATTGAAGTGAAACGCGCAGCAGGGCGTCCAAAGGACATCGAGGCAATTTCTGAACTCGAAGCTTTACTTGAGGAACATCTGGATTGAAAATGCGTTGTGCCAAACATGAGGTCTGCCAACAATGATAACCGCATACGATTTCGAAAAACCGCTTATCGAGCTCGAGCAGAAAATCCTCGAGCGCGAGAAGGCCGAGCCGCGCGACGAGGGCGAGCTTGAGCAACTGCGACTGGAACTCGAGCGGATGCAGCGGGAGATCTACTCCCAGCTAAACCCGTGGCAACGCGTTCTGCTGGCGCGAGACAAGGAGCGCCCACGTTCACTGGATTTTGTGAAAGCTCTCATGACCGAGTTCGTGGAAATCCATGGCGACCGCGCCTTTGGCGACGACAAGGCAATGGTCTGCGGTTTCGCGACTTTCCGCGGGCGACCGCTAACCGTCATCTGTCAGCAGAAGGGCAAGGACACCAAGGACAACATCGAACGCAACTGGGGCATGAGCCACCCCGAGGGATACCGCAAAGCCCTCCGGGTCATGCGCATGGCCGAAAAGTTTAATCTGCCGATTGTGGTGTTTATCGATACTCCGGGCGCATTTCCCGGAATCGGCGCCGAAGAGCGTGGCCAGGCAGAGGCGATCGCGCGCAACATCCGTGAAATGTTCACGGTCGAAGTCCCCATCATCTGTATTGTGATCGGCGAAGGCGCCAGCGGCGGAGCGCTAGGTGTCGGTGTAGGGGACCTGATCCTGATGCTCGAGAATTCCTGGTATTGCGTCATTAGCCCCGAAGGCTGTGCGGGCATTTTGTGGAAGACGCCGGCCATGGCTGAAGCTGCAGCTGAGCAATTAAAATTAACGCCACCGGACCTGGTGGAACTGGGGATCGCGGACGAGATTATTCCGGAACCAGCCGGCGGCGCGCACCGCAACCCGGCTGTCACGTTTGAAAACGTGGGGGCTGTGCTGGAACGTCGATTGGCGCCCCTGTGCGAAATGGATAAGCAGCAACTGCTCGAACGCCGCTATAATAAATACCGCTATATGGGCCGCTTCATCGACACTTCAGAAACGGAAGAGGCCTGACACGGCGGTATAAAATGCAGCGAACCGACATATCACTGGTGTCGGCTACTTTTTAGACCTGCCTATTGCCCGGGGCTTACGTTGCAGCGGTAGAGTTTCTTTACTGCGACTGTGTGCCGTGCTTGTATTTGTTCCGGATGCCATGGCAAGCAATCGACGCGCGCCCGCTATGGTGTAAGTCAGCGCCACACCTGCTGCAATATAGAAGCCGACAAACGCCGCCGTCAGCAACCGCGGGTCAAACCACTTGAACTGCACCAGGTAAAATGAAGGCGCGTGAAACAGGAAAAGCAGAATAAAGACAATACGTCCTGCGGTTGAAAACATTAAGCCAACTGTGCCGGCGAGTGACAGGACGACGAGCGTTCGAAGTAATTGCCGGTCCAAATCGAAAAACGGCTTAAATGCATACTGGGCCAGATCGCCCGAATAAAGCCGAACCATGCCGGCAAGGCTGCCCTTTACCACCTGGCCTACCGTATGATACTTAAACAGGAATTCGCCCGTCTTCATTGGCCCGCCGGCGTATGCATCCTTGTTCACTTCAGCTTTCGTGGGAAAGCGCGGATCCACTCCCGCCAGTTCAAAGTTCGCGTAGAAGCGCATACCTATGTCGTTGATGAACATCGCGTTGTTGTATGTTTTTGAGCAATACACAAGGTAGGGAGCCACGGGAATCGCGAGTGCGGCAATCGCCAGTGCCGCAACCCAGCTTTGCCTCAATGCCCGGCCATTTGTCCACCAGCTCACCCCGAAATGCACCAGAAGCGACAGCACGTAGAACGTTATTCCGTGCAGACGCAACAGCGTGCCGGCTGCAGCAATAATGCCAAGCAGCAGATAGTGTTGCCATCGAATCGGCTTGCGCCAGTACGCCCAGTAAAAATAAAGGTATGCGAGAACAGAAGCAATGATCAGATCTTCGCGGAGCACCCGAACCGCGTCCATTGCCAGTTCGTAAGAACACGCGAAAAGCAACGATGCACAGAAGGCGACCAGCAGTCCAAACAGCCGGTAGGCTGACAGGAATAAAACCCCCAGTGCGAAGAATGAAAACAAACATGCGTACAGGCGCATCGCAGGATCGGAATAATCTCCGGTGCTGAAGATACGGGTTAACTTAAGCGCCCATATGTAACCCGGCTCCCGAAACTCAGTCGCATATCCAAAAGGGCGTTGCGAGATGAGCTGATAACCCATGGCGTCCGGATCCAGTGGCGAGCGCAGAAGTGCGGAAAGCGTCAGGTGCCGCACTTTAGCTGCGCAGGTGAGTACAATCGCAAACAGCGAGGCGGCGATTGCGCCGTCGACCGGCCAGCCATCGCGCCAGCGTCGAATCATCAGATACGCGATACCGGCGAACGGCACCATCAGGTAGAGGTACTGCACTTGCGGCGGCACAAATGCAGTCGCAACCACAAGAGCCAGGCTGCCGCCGCCCCACAACAAACCTGTTTTGGCAGAACGTGTGTATGCCGCAATCAACGCAGGCGTGATGCTCGCCGGCACAACAAGCCACAGCAGCACGTACTCGCGGATCGCGTCCCGGTTGTTACCGGCAGAAACCGCCTTGCAGACCGACAGCACGTCGCGGATGTGCGTTATAAATACAAAAGCGAGAATGCCGAGCAGTATCGACACCGCCACCCGCCTCACGTGCTCGGATGCAATCGCTTCGACGATCCGCGAGCGCAGCGTCTCCCAAGAGCCTCTGACTTGCAATGGCTCCGCAGTCAAATGTGCGCCCAATCGCTTTTATCGTTGTGGTCTTGCTGGATCGCCGAAAGCGCCTCGCCGATCGTTCGTACCAGCAATCCCATCAGGCGGTCAGGTAGCCTTTGCTGTCGAGGTAAGCCAGCACAGTCTCGACGCTTTGCTCCACGGATTGAGTATCGGTGCGCAGGTGAACTTCGGGATTCGACGGCGCTTCGTACGGCGCATCCGCGGACACCCCGGTGAAGCCCTTTATCTCACCGGCCATTGCCTTCTTGTATAAGCCCTTTGGATCACGCTCGGCGCAAACGGCGACTGGAGCGTCCACGAAAATTTCCACAAACTCATTCTCTTTCACCAGGCTACGCGCCAGATCACGATCAGCTCGGTACGGGCTGATAAAGCTCGTAATTACGATCAGCCCGGCATCGACAAACAGTTTTGAGACTTCGCCGATGCGACGAATGTTCTCAGTCCGGTCCTCAGGCGAAAAGCCCAGGTTCTTGTTCAGTCCATGGCGGATATTGTCTCCATCCAGCACATATGCCAGATGACCGCGCTGAATGAGCACCTGTTCCAGTGCGACAGCTATTGTACTCTTACCACACGCCGATAACCCGGTAAGCCACACGCAGCAGGGTTTCTGCTTCGTCAGCGCCAGCCGCTCCTCGCGTGTGACGTTACCTGCGTGCCACGTGATGTTGGTTGCCTTCTGTTCTGCCATAATTGTCGATACTTCCGTTAATTGGAGTCAGGCTTTGCCTGCAAAAGCGCTGTATCGGTGGAGAGACTAGCGGACGCGTCAACCGCGGATTTCACGCGTTCAAATTCCGGGCGACAATAATTCGCGCTCGGCACTGGAACGCAAATGGCACTAGTGAGGTAAGTGACTGAAACAAGGGAGTTGACGGTATTGCACGCGGTTCCTATAATTGAAGCACCGGCTCGCACCACAGCTAAATCCTGCCAAATCAGAAGGATATTGTCCTACCCATGAAGGATCTGTTGCAAATCATTGCCATTGTGGGTCTTATGGCGGGCGGTGTGTTCAGGTGCAGCGACGCCGCTGCTGCTGGGAAACCGGCGATTGATCCAAACTTCGTGGTATTTGGCTATATTCAGTCCGAAACCATTCTGCCGCACGTGCGCTGGAATGCGCTCACACATGTGTCGGGCACGTTCACTGGGTTCAATTCCACGGGAACGCTGACGTCCAATATCAGCGGCCGCCACGCGATACTGAAGGCTGGTGGTGCTGCACAGGCGGCAGGCGTAAAATACATCATGGTTGTGCAGAGTTTCGACGACAGCTCGGGCGGTGTGATCGAGGATGTAATGACCGACTACACGGCAAATGGGCCTAAGCAGACCTTGATTAACGGCATCGTCAGCCAGGTCACCGCCGATGGATATTGTGGCGGTGTGAACTTCGACCTGGAGTTTTCCTGGGGAAGCGCCGTGCGCGACGGCATCGCCGATATGCTAACGAAGCTACGTGCCGCTCTACCTTCGCAGTATCAATTGAGCGTCTACACCAATGCAATCTACAGCAGCGCGCAATGGAATGCGCCGAATCTTGCAACAAACTGCGACTTCGTGATGATGAGCGGCTACGACTGGGCAACTGGAAACACCGCGCACGCCATTACGGATCATAACAACAATACGCCCCAGATAAACAACTGGATCAACGCAGGAATTCCAGCGGAAAAATTCGTTTACACCATCTCTGCCTATGGACGACGTTGGGATGGAATCAGCGCATATAATGCGGTGGGCAGCAACGCCTCCTCCCGCGGATTTACCGACGGGTTATACGACACAACGCTACGCGCTGCGAACGCCGGTCCCTACACCAACAACTATGTAACCGGCGATGAGGGTGCTTGGTATACGTATAATAACGGTACACAACGCACCGTAACGTGGGACAATCTCGATAGTCTGGAATACAAGATACGCGCCATGCGCAGCCTGGGAACCGGAACTAATGCGGGCAAGCGGCTCGGCGGCGTGGCGTTCTGGTCGCTGATGTGGATGTCGGATATGAACCGTGAGGCCGGCGGACTGAGCTTCCAATCGCGCGATCCCATCACAGGCGTGACCGGCAGTTCAGATACGGCTACCTATGCCTATACCAGGACCTACCCTCACGTCTATCAGCTGACGCAGGAAATCCTTTCGCCGCCTGGCACTGCGAGGCAGGTGTTCAACAAGTTTGAAGGATTAGACTACCGCTGGGATGCATTCAGCGGCACCGGCAGCACTCCATCACCAGATAATCTGAATTTCAGCACGGCATCCACCCGCCAGATCATTGCAACGCCCTCCGGTACCGGCGCGCCACCGGACAGCACGAACTGTATGCGACTTGTGTTTACCTTCACCGCTGCACCAGGTAAGTGCTTCTTCCGGCACGAACTGCTGAACTCGGAAATCGACAACAGCGTCACCGACATCCACGCGGCCAACGCGAAGTTTACGGCAAACAACGCAGTCAGCGCCTACGTACGGTCGGCGATAGCATACACGGGCGTAACAGTTCGGCTCGTCGTGTTTGACGCCAACCGGCAACTGGAAGCGTCACCCGCCTTCCCGCTGAACACCAGCGGCTGGCAACAGTTCACCTGGGACATGACAGATACGGCGCTGGGGAATATCAACGGTCTTGTGACACTGGAACCGGCGTTCACGTCGGGCAATGGGGTCATCAATACAGCAGGTGCAGGAGCCAATGATATTGGTTTTGTTGGCTTCCTGGTTGAGACCACTGCCGGCGGAGCGCTCACGGGTACTCTGCACTTCGATGAGCTCGCGCATGAGACGCGAACACCCGGCGGCGCCGCTTATACCATCAATGAATTCCGCTACATGACAGCAGCAGAGGAGTTCGTGGAGATCACCGGTCCCGCTGGCGCTTTTCCCGCAAACCTGCAGCTGCGCATCTATGACGCAGCCACTAGCATTGTTACCACGACCGTTAACCTCGGCGGACAGACAATGCCCGCAAGCGGACGCTTCGTCGTTGGCGACACTTCCGTCGCGAATGTGAACTATATCCCCGGCGGCTGGGGCTCCAGTAACAACATTCCCAACAATCTCGCGGGCGGCATCCAGATCCTCGATTCGGTATCGGGCGCTGTTTACGATTCTGTTACTTACAGGGCTATGGCCGGTCTGGGCGAACTCGTCCGCCGCCAGACGCTCGGCATCACCAGCGAGGGCTACGGCTGGCTCGGCGACACGGGCAGCGCCACAACGAACCATACCTTCGGCCGATACCCGGACGGCGCGGACACAAACATTAACGAGGATGACTTCACGCTGATGCCAGCGACTCCCGGCGCTGCCAATGGCGGCGCCATCAACGCGGCCACGGGCGCGACATTTGACTTCACCACTGCTCCCCCGGCCTCGGTCGCCTTTCAGACCTATCAGTCGTTCAGCGCACAGGCGCCAGCTGTAGGGATGAACACAGTCGGGACGAGCGGCAACGTGTTGCGTGTGATTGATACTAGCGGTGGTGGGACGCAGGCCTATTTCGGAGACGCGGCACTCGGCGGCGCGGCAGGCTACAACGTCACCGGACTGCTGTACATTCCACCCACCACAGATCCTGCGCAGTCGATTGGAATTGGCATCTCTGGTCGCCAGGGCAGCACATTCTTCTCCTCATCCAACAGCGCGACCACTGGATATGAGTCAGGCTACTGGCTCGTTTACGAAAATGGATCGACAGGATTGAACGACGGACAGCCGAATCACGCGGGCGCTTTCCAATTCCTGCTGGCAAAAAACGACAATATGCTCTCCACGCGGACGCTCGCGCTGGGCGCCAATCAGACGCTCGCCAATGTGGGTATCACGTTGCCTCCAATCGGTATCTGGGTCCCGTTCCGTCTATCCATCAATCCCTCCGCACCGGACGTAAACGGACGTCTGCTCGCTCAAATCAACGGTGTGGACGTTTATCGCGGCGCCATCCCAACCGGCGGGCCCACTTCGGGCGCGTTTCAGGTTGGCTTCCGCGATCCCGCTGGCACCGCCATCACCAATGCACGCATGGGAACCTGGCTTGAGGACCTCACGATCAATAACTCAGCCGTCCCCGTCACGCTGACGGACATCTCCGCAGAATAAGCTCACGCGCCCGCCAGCCTGGTCCTTCGCTCCTCGGTTTTCGTACCTCGTACGACGCTATCTGCTCGTCTACTCTCTACTCTCTGTTTCAGAGCTTCCCACTGAGCATGATCTTGAGCATCGGTTCATAAACAGAAGCCATTCGCAGAAATCCCAGGTCGGTCGGATGCACGCCATCCACGGTTCCGTTTTCACGTCCGGATAGCTGGGCCTCTGCGTAAAGATAATGCAGCCGCTTTGTACCCTGCTTGCGTGCCTTGTCGAAAATATCGCGAAGCGCCAGGTTCTGCGTGGCGGTTGTAGAGTAGAGCGGATTCTCAACAAGCAGGATGGGCGTCGTTGGATGTTTCGCCCGCAACGTCTTCACAAAAGCGGGTATCCGTTCGCGCACCTGGTCCACGGTCATGTTAGGCAGCGGCTCCAGCACGTAAGCTGCGGCCTCTACATCGGCAACGAGCGCCTGCATTTCGGGATCGGACTTACCGGACCCCGAAAAGCCCAGGTTAATGACCGGACGATTCAGCCAGCGACCAAGAATTGCTGTGTGGCACATCCCCGCACGTGACGCGCAACCACCCTGCGTCATCGATGTGCCATAGAACACGATGGGCTTATCTTTGCGCGGCGTCAACGGCGCGATAAACGCCTCCGCAGCCACCCCAACCTTTAGTTCGCTTATCTGGTCGTACAGCGGCAAATAGAGCATGTATTCGGTGAGCACGCCGGGTCGGGTGCGCGTCAAAGTCGCCACCGTGCGCGTCGTTTCTACGGGTTTTCCCGTGCCGCAATAAACCCACTCACTCCCCTGGTGCGCATACAGGTCGACACCGCTGCTTCCCGTGCGCGCCATGTGGCTCATCTTGAACCCGCTGGTCCAGATGGCACCAATCGTGGTCGAGTCCGTCGCAAACCGTATGCACAATCCCGCCGTGTTTTTGCTGAGGAACCACACGGTTGTGGTCACGCTGGATTCTGCGCGTACCGGCAGGCGGCTGTAGGTGGTAGGCGTATCGTTAAAGCCCTTGCCCTCCAGTGTCAGCAGCGACGCATCGTACCAGGCCAGGGGTGAGTTATCCTCGCCTGTGGCAAGCGCAGAATCCAGGCGCGCGCCGATGGTCGTCTCAGGTATGGCCGCCACCGTAGTGGATGTCGTCTGACGAGACGCACGCCGCGTCGCGGCTTCAACCGGGTGCAGCACACTAACACACAACATCGTCCATAAACCACAATAGATCCATCGCATGTAAGGTCTCTCCTTAATTGAAGCTCCAATAAATTGGTGCCCCGTTTGCACAATGCGAGGCAAAACTCCGTCGCTGTACGGCCGCGATTAATCCGCACGAACCACCATTTTTGCGACTAAACAGTGGCTATCCCAATGTGCTGAATAACCCCAAAACGAGCGGGTAGGAATCGCTTGCGCCACAGCGCTCGGCGGCTACGTGCCGCGCCTGGTCCTCGGTAGCTCAATGGCAGAGCACGCGGCTGTTAACCGCGGGGTTGTAGGTTCGAGTCCTACCCGGGGAGCCACTTTCAGATTCCATGCACAGCACCGTCGGCTGGCGCAACTGTGTAGAACTGCTGCACTCTGGGCACACCGGCGCTATTCCCGGTTGTGAATTCGATTTCTTCTGGCAGACCCATGGTTCAGGCACTCCAGGAGGACGTATGGATAACGCGTTACGCACCGTCATAGAAATGAACGAATTTGTCTGGCAGCATCTCCGGGAAGATCTGAAAGGCTTCTCATCCGACGAGGTGAACTGGAGGCCGCTACCTTATGCAAACAGCATAAACCTGATTGTTCGACACCTGCGGATCGAAGCGCAGTGGAAACTCGCGAGTCTGCAACTTGGCGAAGCCGAGCCGATAGAGGCCACACCCAGCGTCAAAGCGTTTGTAGATTCAGTCGGGTTCAACTATGAGACTAATCTGGACAAGCTTGACGAGCTCTGCACCCGCTTCATTGGCGTGTTGCGTGAAATGGACGAGGCCACTCTTCTGAAGCGAAACGAAGAAGCGCACGGCAAGCATTCTCCCGCGCCGCACTTTCTGAGCTTTCATCATCCGACACATATGTGCATGCACTGGGGACAAATCCGCACAATCCGCGTGCTATATCGCAAGTCGCGTGGCGAATCCATTCCTGCTCAGTTCTTTCCGGAGAACCTGTCATTTCCGTGACAGCCGCGATAGATAGACGGATCGTCGATAAAGGCGGACAGATCTTGATCTGCTGAAAGCAGGCGATGAGTTTATCGGGCATGACTGCCTTTGAGATTATCGCGCTGTTGTTATCGCTTGCGGCACTATTCAGTTTTACCAACTATAAACTCCTGCATTTGCCCCCAACAATTGGCCTGATGATTATGGCCCTGCTTACGTCGACGCTTGTAGTTGGTCTGAGCCGGATTTTCCCTGGGGTAAGTCCCTGGGCAGCTCGAATTCTGTCAGCTATTAATTTTGATCATGTCCTGCTGCACGGCATGCTGGGATTTCTCCTGTTTGCAGGAGCAATCAACGTGGATCTCGGAGACCTGCGGAAGCATTGGCTTGTTATCAGCGTGCTGGCAACCGTCGGCGTGGTGCTCTCGACGGTGATCGTGGGTTCTCTCGCCTGGCTTTCCTGTCGATGGCTTGGCCTGGGTCTCAGTTTTGTTCAATGCCTTCTATTCGGAGCTCTCATCTCACCGACCGATCCGATCGCCGTCCTGGCGATACTTAAGTCTGTTGGCGCTCCGAAGGGTTTCGAGGTGCAGATTGCGGGTGAATCGCTGTTCAATGATGGGATCGGCGTCGTAGTATTTCTTGGCCTGCTGGGTTTTGCAGGTGTCACGGCTCATGTACCAGGTGATCCGGACATATGGACTGTGTTCTGGCTATTTCTACGAGATGCGATGGGTGGCGTCGTTTTTGGACTGGTGGCAGGTCTTATGGCGTTTTACCTCCTGAAGCACGTCGATGATTACCAGGTGGAGATACTGATATCGGTTGCGCTGGTTGCAGGTGGTTACGCGTTAGCCGAACGTTTGCATGTAAGTGCTCCCATTGCCATGGTAGTCAGTGGCTTACTAATCGGCAACCAGGGACGCGAATATGCCATGTCGGCCCGGACGGTGGAAAACCTGGATAAGTTCTGGGAGCTGGTGGATGAGATTTTGAATGCTGTCTTATTTGTGCTGATCGGACTTGTGGTTATGGTGCTTACCTTCCATAAGGAACACCTGGTTGCCGGGCTTCTGATGATACCAGGTGTGCTGCTTGCTCGCATGGTATCTGTGGCCGCACCGCTTGGCCTGATTCGGCAACGGTGTTATACCATTCCGCATGGCGTAAAAATGCTGACCTGGGGTGGACTTCGCGGTGGCATCTCGGTTGCCCTGGCACTTTCGTTACGTGATTTATTTGGAGCTGAGATGGCACCGGCGGCAGAGACGATCCTCATGATGACCTATGTTGTCGTGGTGTTTTCGATTGTGGTCCAGGGGCTCACTGTTGCGCCGCTTACGCGTAAGCTTTTAGCAAACTCCGATCAGCTCCGGACGCTGTAATTTTTATCCACGAATGCACACGAATATGCTGGAATGAAGTGAGAGTCCGGGCGCGCGGGCGCCTGATCCAGACCGATGACGAAATGGCCTGGACGAGCGCGATGTGGATGAAGAAGCTCTGATCAGTCCACCGGATCGGACGATTTGCTGCCACCATCTGCGCGATCCACAGCTTGTAGAGAATCAGGAGTCTTCTCCGCAGTCTTTTGCTGAGACGACTTTCCAAAAATCCACCACAGGCCCAGCGCGCAACAGGCCATACCTGCCATTACCCCGATCGACGTGGATTGCGTATCATTACTATGAGCAACCCCGCCTAGGGTCAGGCTGCCAAAAAGCAGAACCAATCCGAAAATAAGAAATACTGTACCAAGAACGACTCCAAGTCCACGCACAATATATCCCCCTCATCGCGAAATGATCCTGCTATACGTCGGATGCACACAGTCACAATCAGACTTCTCTTCGCGAGACAATGCAAGTAAGGACCCACCGGGCCGTCCTGCGGGCAACAGGTTGTGTCGCAGCGCGCGCAGTGTCAGATATTTCGTCCGTGTGTCACCGAGCTCCCCCACCGAGTTCTTCGGCCGACCCGGGATTTGTTTGACAACTGGTTTTCATCAAAAGCGATTGCTGAGCGTTCGCTGTAACACGCCGGCCTGGCCTGGTTGCTTTGATTCTGCACGTATCACGCCGATCCATGGCCGGAGAAGTCTGTTTCCCTCAGTAGTCTGTTCCCCTCAGTGCCCGGCGCGGATGGTATGCGCCGGAAATATCTCATTCCTTTTTCGGAGGCAGTACCGATGTTCCTCAAGCCGTACTTCTTAGCTTCAGCAGTTCTCGCCGCGCTTTGCAGCATGAGTTTTGGCGACACGTCCGCGTTCACGATCGTGGATGACGCCGCGCTCAACTCCGCGGTCGCGCAGACGCGGACCGAGTTCATGGCGCAGCGTACCGAGACGCAGCCAAATTTCACGCGGCTGGACTGCACGCTGCTCATTCCCAACCCGGACGGCACGTGGCGCCGCGGATCGTTCAACCCCACGGCCATCGCCTATCCCGCCAGCACGGTGAAGCTGTGCTTTCTTGCATCGGCGATGAACTGGTGCGGTACCAACGGCCAGCCCTATACGGCGCTGGATGCGGATGTTTTCCCGATGATCAAGGACTCCGATAATATTGCCACCGGGCGCGTGGTGGATTCAGTGACGGGCGCGCCGAACATTCCCGGAATGCGAAAGACTACCGACCCGGCATGGCAGCCGTGGCTGAACGCGCGGCTCTACACCGAGAACTTCCTCACCGCGCGCGGACTGCTGGAGAACGCGAACTACTTTAACAAAACGTATCCCTCCAACTCAGGGCCGGGGCTCGTCGGGGCCGAGTCGCTTGGATTTAATAACCAGGGTTCGAACCGCATGCAGCCGAAATGCTCGGCTTCGCTGATGCTGGAACTGGCAAAAGGGGCCATCCAGCCGGGAGCCACTTCTTACGTGCTGGACGTGCTGAAGCATAACCGCTGGGACGGCAACACGATCACGGGCGCAGGTTATCCCGCCGGTACGATCTACTGCAACAAGGGCGGATGGACCAGCACCAGCAACAATGACGTGGCCTACGTAAGGCTGCCCAATGGTAAAGAATTTATCCTGTCGGTGTTTTCGAACGCTTACGACGGCACGCAGCCGTACCCGTACGACCAGTCGATACTCAGCGTGTTTGCCGAAATGCTGATGGAACGGCTGGGACTGGAAGCGGGCGGACCTGCGAAGGTGAAAGTCGATGATGGCGGGGCCGGCTATTCAACGACCGGCGCATGGACGAGTTCGACCACAGCCAAGGAGAAGTATGGCGCTACGTATGCGTTCGCATCGGGCGGAACCGGCAATGCGACCGCGACGTTTAACCTGAACGCGCCGACGACAGGCAAATACGAGATTTGCGTGCGTTACCCGCAGGGCACCAACCGCGCCGCCGACGCGCCGTTTACGGTCAACCATGCGGGTGGGTCGAAAACGATCGCGGTGAACCAGCAGCTCACCGGCGGGCGCTGGGTGCGGCTGGGCGATTTCCAGCTTAATGCCGGGTCGGGCAGCGTGGTGCTGAGCAATGCGGTATCCAACCAGTCGAGCATCGTGGTCGCAGATGCCGTGCGCGCGCAGTTGTGGCCGGCCGGCTCACCTGCCAACAAGGTGCTTCACATCGACAATATTACGATGAGCAACGGTTCGGTCGTCTCTGACAGGGCGTATTATTTCGCGAAGGCTCTGGTTACCGTGAAGGATGCCGCGGGCGCGCTGGTGCAGGGCGCAAATGTGCGGTGCACGTGGACGGGGATCGCCAGTGATTTCCAAAGCGCCACTACGCGCGCGAACGGCGTTGCCGAATTCCAGGGGCCGTACAGTTCCAAGCAGGGCACCTCGACGTTCAACACACAGGAAATCATCATGGACGGCGGCGACTACAACGCGGCCGCCAACGTGATTACCTCGAAGTCGATCGGGATCTAAAGCCGCATCTGCCCGGACTGCGTACGCCGACGGAAAACCGAAGCGGCGCAGTCCGGGCAGTGTTGTGGGTAATCGAGAATTCAAACACGATGACGGAGTGCGACCTCGCGGTTGGAGGCTTTCAAGTTTTCAAGTTTTTCAAGTTTTTTTCAAGTTTACGGTGTAGAAGCTTGAAAGGCTTGCAGATAAATCAAGTTGGCGAAAAATGGGTAATTTCGCCACTTGAAAAACGGTAATCCTCGCGTAAGGATTCGCCGGGGCCGTGGATTTCCGGCTTCCTTGCGCGATGGGCGGCTTTTTCCGCCAGGCGCAAAGGTGCAAAAAATGCCACGCGCCTTGGGCGCAGAAGTCTGTCTGCCGACTGTCACGGCGGTCAGGCTGCATAGTTGTCAAAGAACGTGTTCAGCGTTACTACGCTGGCAGGTATACACCAGTTGTGGAGGGGGTGTCACTTCCCTGGCATTCCCTTCAGGTGGGCTAAGTCCAGTAAAGTCGAAAGAGATTTTTTGGGCAAACGTGCGCGGGTGCGTGCGGGCAACTGCGGATGAGGGCACCTGCTCGACGTGGCATCCTGATGAGACCTTCAGGAGGAGAAAGTTTGATCGTCGTGCGTGCGAAGGGACGGCCGTCCCCGTAACTCCGTAGCCGACCTTGCGGTGAAGGTTCCATGATGCTAGCAAATTAATTAGTGAAAACGTCGACCGTTTCCGAATTTAGTCCCCTGAATTTCTACCAATCTTATGCGTGCTTGGTTTTGCGCTTATGGTGCCTCCGATGCGGTGACAATTTTCCCGTGAAGCATATGCATACCGCAGGAGTAGTCGATCTCGCCGGTGGCCGTGGTGGGTAGATCGATGACGGTCTTTGCGTACGGCTTCAACTCCTGCTCGATCCCAAGCGATGGGATCAGCACCTTGTTCGTACACGTCCCTTCGTCGCGACGGTCGAACACAATGCGGCGCGGTTGGCCGGCAGCGAGGCGCAGCACTTCTGGTTCGAAGCCGCCCTTCACAATGATCGTGGGTTCTGTAGCTGCCGGAGCTTTTGTCTCGTCTGAAACGTTAATCGTAGAGGAAGGGTTCAGCCGATTCTCGGCGTCGATAAGGAATGACCCTTCTCCGGCGACCTCCATCCCAGCTTTAAGCCCGGCGAGGAGCGGGTACCAATCGCCGACGCGCGCTCCAACTTCCACCTGACGTGCATCGTAGACGCCTTTCGCCTGCTCCATGTAGACGAACTTGCGCGTCCCGGTGTCGATCACCGAGTTTTCGGGTACGGCGAGCACCTTCTGGCGGCGCCATTTGGTCATGTTCATGCCGCAGTCGCACAACGTGCACACGCCGGGGCGTTCCTGAAAAGCTTCCGGGTGCATGACGCATGTGTACCCCTCTTCCCACTCAGGTTCGTGATCCGGTTGCACAAGGCTGATGGCGCCTGATCCACGCGCGGCATACACGGTCGCGGAAGTTTGTGCGCCTGACGCACCCTGGCCGGAGGTGGCTACCGCCTCCGCAGACCTGTGCGAGAGATCCGGTGGCTCCAGTGGCTCGAATCCACCAATGGGCGCGCGGATCTCGGCAGTTGTATACATGCCCGGGCGGAGCTTCTGACCCGGGTTGTTGATTTCGATCCGGACCTTTACCGAACGTGACAATGGGTCCACCGTCGGGTAGATGAAGCTCACGTTGCCGATGAACATCACTCCCGGGTAGGCTATTGTTCGCACATCCACGGCCTGGCCAACTTTAACGTGCGCCAGATCAGCCTCAAGCACATTGGCTTGAACCCAGACGCGACCAAGGTCGGCCACTGAAAGCAGTTCGGCCCCTTGCTCAAGGTACTGGCCTTCCACGATCTTCTTGTCCAGTACTGTGCCGGCAATGGGTGTGTAGTACGTGATCACGCGCGGCACCTGCTTGGAGCGCGCGATCTCGGCAACCTGCTCAGAAGTGAACCCGGATAGAAGCAGTCGTTCCCGCGCGGCGTTTGCGAGGTTTACGCCCGCCACGTCTGCCGACTTTAGTGCGATCACGTACTCCATGGCCGCCGCAATATACTCGGGGCTGTAAATCTGCGCGACGGGATCGCCTTTCTTCACCTGTGCGCCCACGTAGTTGACCAGCAGCTTCTCGACGCGACCAGGAAAACGATTCGCGATGGTAGACTGGGCTGTCTCCATCGCCTCAATCTGGCCGACTACGCGCAGTTCGCGTGAGAGCACCCGCTTCGAAATGAGTTCTGTCTTCACGCCACCTTCAGCAACCCGCTGTGGCGAGACCTGCACACGTGCGACGGTGCCTGCAGGCAGATCTTCTTTCTCTCCCTTGCCGCGCTTCACCAGGTCCATACCGCAGATCGGGCACTTATCGAAGTGGTCACGGACTATAAAGGTGTGCATGGGACAGAAGTACTCGGATTTGCTGTCGGAGACAACCAGGGCGGACGTTCCGCGGCGCGTGTACTTTTCGTAGTAATTCTGCACTACATCCCAGTAGCCAATCAGGCCGGCAGAGATGAGCAGAACTGCGACAAAGCGCAGGCGCACCTCGGCAATCTTAACGGCAAACCAGAAGCGCTTCCAGAAACCTGGCCGTGTGGTTTGCGCCGCCATGGATTCCTTGTTTGTATCAGGTGAGGAGGCGTTCATGAGTTTGCTCCTTGAGTGGATGTCGTAAGCGAAGAGTTCGATGCGGCGGGCGAGTCGTGCTGCGCGGATGCACCGGTTGCGCTGTGGAGTTTCCTCCACCTGCGAGCGCGTACGTGGTAAAAAAGGACGGGCAGGAAGACGTCGATGACTTCATCGGCGATCAGCAGCCCGCCGAGGACGGGAGCGGCCATAGGCTTGATGATTTCCGAGCCGACGCCGTCCGCCCACAGCAACGGCACCAGGCCTATGATCGCCGTGCCCTCTGTCAGCAGCTTAGGCCTAAGCCGGTGTACGGCTCCGCTGACGACGGTGCGCCCGAGCTCTTCCAGAGACTTGATGCCCTCCAGGCCGCCACGTTCGGCAATGGCGTTGCGCAGGTATACCAGCATCACAATGCCGGTTTCAGTGGCCATCCCGAAGCACGCGATGTATCCTACCCACACGGCCACGCTGAAATTGTAGCCGAAGAGCGTCTGAAACAGCACTCCACCGGCAAGCGCTCCGGGAACCGCCATCATCATGAGGAGCGCGTCGGCCAGATCATGATAGGTAAGGTACAGGATGAGGAAGATGAGGGTGATGACTGCCGGAAAAACGAGGGAGAGCGTTTTACGGGCACGGACCTGGTGCTCGAACTGCCCGCTCCACTCCAGGTAGGACTTTGCAGGCAGCTGCACTTTTTCGGCTACTGTTCGCTGGGCTTCTTCGACAAATCCAACCATGTCACGGTCGCGCACATTGAGCTGGACGTAGCTGCGGAGCAGGCCGTTCTCGCTCTTTATCATCACTGGGCCTTCCACCACTCTAATGTCTGCTACGTCACCGAGAAGCACCTGGGTCGGATTTGCATCGGAGGGTTCAGCTGTGGCTGTCGAGGCCATGCCTGCTTCGCCGCGGGCGGAACCCGCAGGCATGGAGCTGGCACTATTCGTCGCCACCAGGACCCGCCGGATTGATTCCTCGTCCTCACGAAAATCGCGCGCGTAGCGAACGCGGACAGGGTAGCGCTCGCGGCCCTCAACAGTGGTCGTAATTGTTTTTCCGCCAAGCGCCACCTCGATCACATCCTGGATGTCCGCAACACTCACAGCATAACGTGCAGCGCGGTCCCGATCGATTTTAATATCGATGTAGCCCTTGCCGATGCTTTGATCAGCCACCACGTCTACTGCGCCGCGAACGCCGCGCACGGCTTCGGCCACCTGGTTGGAAACCTTCTGGATAGTCTCGGAATCTGGACCGTACACCTTGATGCCGACCTGGGTGCGCACGCCGGTTGCGAGCATGTCGATGCGGTTGATGATTGGCTGCGTCCAGATGTTCACCCAGCCAAGGGTGCGTACACGGCTGTCGAGTTCCTTCAGCAGATCTTCGCGGGTGCCCTGCCACAGGAACACGGTCTTCTTGAACTCGCCTTCCCGCTCTGAGGCGACCTGTTCAGCAGCGTTCGCCAGCTTTGACGTATCGAACGATGGTGACAGCAGCCCCTGGCTCTTTGCTCCCGTGCTCAGTTCCTGCGCGGCCTCTCGAACGTAGAAAGGCACACCGATGTCGAACAGCTCCCAATTGATCTTTTTCAGTTGCTGCATCCATTCATCATGCTGGTAGGCAGCCACGGCCTCGCGAGCACGCTGGAACTGGTCGCCTTCGGAGCGGCCGATCAGAGAGTTGAACTGCCTCTTAAGAGAAGACCAGGAGACGCCGCTGCTGTCCTTCAGGGCATCTGATGTGGACTCGATCAGACCTTTACCGGCAAGCTCATCCAGGATTTCACGCCCCGTCTGCTCAACATCGAACAACAGGGGCGCAGTTCGGAATTCTGCGGCATGGCGCTGCGTTGCACTGGCAATGGCGAGTTGTTTTTCAGCGTCGGTGGGGGTGCGCTTCCAGCCGTTAATCTCATCGATGTGTCTGTACAGCAGGTGTCCTAATTCCGTGATGGACGATAAGCCGAGCCTTTCTTCAAGTGCAACGCGGCGTTTCATCGATTCGTGGCGCATCCGCGCATCAAACGCGCTGTAACTGTCCATGGCCCCTTTGGCCAGGTTCTCCTTCTGGTCGGCGGTGGAGGTGGTTGAAAGCACACCGGCTGACGCCAGGCCACTGACAATTCGACGGTTCTCCGCGAGCGCGTCTTCGTAGCGCAGGTGGCGCTTTGGCCACAGTTCCTTCGGCTGAAGGTTGACTATGCTTTCCACCATGTCCAGCGGTGACGGATCTGTGGGCGTGTCAGCGCGACCGCCCTTACCCACCACGTTTTCAACTTCGGGGAATTCGCGCAGGATCGCATCCCGCTGCTTCAGGTCGTCAGAAAGTTGCGTAACTGACATCCTCGGGACTGAAATCGGCATATCGACGATGGTGCCTTCGTTCAGCACCGGCATGAACTCGCGTCCGGAGTGCCGGAAGAAGTAAAAGCCGAGTGCCAGCAGGCAGGCGAACATCCACATGACGGTCTTGGGCCGGTGGAGCAGCCACAGCAGCACAGGTCGGTACACCTCGATGAAAGAGCGCACGATCCAGTTGTCTTCCTCGCGCTTCAGGCGGCCGCGGATAAGAATAGGAATGAGCGCCGGTACCAGCGTGATGGCGAGAATGGCAGTGCCGATCATAGCGAAAGTCTTAGTGTAGGCCAGGGGGTGGAACATACGACCTTCCATTCCGGATAAGGCAAACACCGGCAGGAAGGAGACGAGCATGATCAGCACGGCGAAGAAAATGGGGCGTCCCACCTGCCGGCACGGCTCCACGAGAAGTTCAGTCGTATCGCCGGTTACCTTGCGGTCACCAAAGTGCTTAGTCAGGTGGTGCGTGGCATTTTCCAGCATGACGATGGCCGGGTCCACTAGGATTCCAATGGAGATCACGATCCCTGCAAGAGACATAATGTTCGAGGCGATGCCGAATTTCCACATCAGGATGAAAGCGATGAGGACCGCGAGCGGCAACGTGATCGAGACGACCAGTGTACTGCGCAGGTGGCCCAGGATGAGAAGGATGGCTACTGTGGCGATCAGGATGGCTTCAATCATCGTTCGCGTAACAGTATGGATGGCGCCTTCGATGAGACGGGTGCGGTCGTAGAATGGCACGATCTTTACACCCTCAGGCAAACCCTTCTGGAGTTCTCGGATCTTCGCATGAATTCGCTGCGTCACTTCGAGCGGATTTTCGCCGTAGCGCATCATGACGACGGCGCCGACGGATTCCGAGCCATTCTTCTCCAGTACGCTACGGCGGAACCCGGGGCCGATCGTCACATGGGCGACATCGCCAATGGTAACCGGCACCCCCTTGCGGGACTCCAGCACGGTCTTGGAAATGTCTTCAGGCGATTCGATCCAGCCGGCGCCGCGAACCAGGTACTCGGCCTTGTTCTTCTGCACGACGCGGCCGCCCACGGCAGAGTTGCTGCGGGAGACTGCATCTACGATCTGACCCAAGGTAACATTGTAGGCACGCAGTTTTTCAGGATCGATGTCGACCTGGTACTCCTTGGGGAAACCACCAGCGGTGGACACCTGCGCCACGCCTGGCACGGAGTTGATCTGGTAACGCACAAACCAGTCCTGCAGGCTGCGAAGCCGGTCGGCGCTGTACCCTTTTCCCTCCACCGTGTACCAGAATATCTGACCGAGAGCGGTCGCATCGGGAGCGAGATAGGGTGTCACGCCTTGCGGCAGAAAGGTAGAGGCGAGCGTGAGGCGTTCGAGAACACGGGTGCGGGCGAAATAGAAATCCGTGTTATCTTCGAAGATGATGTTGATCATCGAGAAGTTAAACTCAGACGAGGAGCGGACGGTCTTTACGCCCGCGAGGCCCTGCAGGTTTACAGAAAGCGGATACGTGATCTGGTCTTCAATTTCCTTCGGGCTGCGGCCCATCCAGTCAGTGAAGACGATCACCTGGTTTTCTGATAAGTCCGGAATCGCGTCTACAGGCGTCTTATGCAGCGCGTACAACCCGACGAGGGCCGTCGCGAGTGCGGCGAAGATGACAAGGAACCGATTTCGGATGGAGAATTCTATAATTCTCTCTATCATCGGATGAATCTCCGTTGGTGCTGCTACAGGTGGGGGTTCATGCGCGTGGGCGCACGGTATCGGAACAGCACTGCCGCGCGAAGGGCGCGGGCCTGCTAACCGGAGTTCAGATTCTGAAAACCCCGAGTAGGGCTGCCGACGGTGGTGAGGCGGAAGCCAGCCAATCGTCTGCGATGGGGCCGTTGACGTGCTGCCGGACTGCCGACACGGTTACCAGTGTTTCCAGTGGCGCGATGAATACCGGCACCTCCGGTGCATCGGGAATTGACGCCTTACCTAGCAGAGGGCCAGTCTTGAAACAGCACTGCTCCTCCGGCATGCTCCTGGGGGTTTGAAACGGGAGCTTCTTAGCGGCGCAGCAAGTCGGTGTACCGCCAGCTCGTGCCTGGTGCTGAGAAATTAAGGTGCAGGCGAGTGAGGAAGCGGACTGGACGAGCACAGCGCAAATTAGAATGCATACGCTGAGTTCCTGGGGTATTTGTCTTAGCGCCGTCATGTGGCTACCGCCAGCACAACATACCGGTTTGGAGCTGCCGGATTCCCGACAATGAAAAAAACAGAGGCCATTGCGTTACAGGCGCTTGTAAATCATTGGCAATCGTGGCCACACGGCCTGCATTGTTTCAGCGAATTGAACCCTCTGCACTTTATGGGAAACTTGGTGACGGAAACTTGGTAACAGGTTATGAATTGATTTTTGAGAAGCGTGAGTTTCGCAGTGCGTGCAGGGAGTCAGCACCCGGTCAGTTTCTTTTCATGGCCGCCGACTCGACCCCGCCACGCGGACTGTTACCCATGTCCGTGGACGATCTGTAACCTATGTCTCCGGGTCGTACAGCCCCTTACTTTAGGTGCCACAAGGGTCTCTAAGAGGTACTGTGGGAATACCATTGTCCAAAAGCCTGTGCTACACAGGTCCTCATGATGATAAAACAAACGCAATTCCCCGACCCCGAAACCAGCGCGAGCAGGGATGCCGCAATCGCCGCAGACCCTCGTGGCGCAGGCGTCTCGCCTGCGGTTGACGGGTTCCAGCAGATAACCGAAGGCAACAGCCATGAAGGTTTCCCGGAGGCTGTTGGTGCTGATGAAACTGAAGCGGCGGAGTTGGGCCAACAGAGTAAAACCTTACAGAAACATTACCGCTATTCAAGTGGCGAAATTACCAACTTGAACTTGAAAGCACAAAGGAGACATTTTGATGACCCTGGCAACGCAACCCCCCGTGCCTTACCGCCGTCCATGCCGCCGACGATTCCGAGTCCGGCTTGTACTCCGCAATCCGCAATCCGCAATCCGCAATCCGCACTCGCCTCACACGCCTCCGACGAAAAAACAAAAGAGGAACTGGAGGCCACATGATCCGAACATTACGGAAATCAAAGGGCGAAATACCCCCCGTCGGGCTGTTTTGATTTAAATCCAGAAATGCCAATGAGGTACGCCAATGTTTGATTAGTTTTGATTAGCTTTGATTAGCTTTGATTGAGGCTCGGCGCTGGTTTTTGAAGTGTGTGCCGCTTGCCGCCACTTTGGGGAGCGCAAGGCTCGAGTCATTGCCCGGGGGCTTCCAGGACTGATTGAGTCTTCTTCTCGCAGCAGGCTGGAAGCCTGCTCTACCGCGCAAGATGCGCGATATATGTATTTCATGGCGTCGCGCATCAGATTTGGGTCTGGACTCGCGATGCATTTAAGGCTGGAAACATCCTCATGATTGAATCGAAGCGAATGCTATTGGACGAAGACCTCGTTGAGCTGCGCTCGGCGTACGAGGTGCTGGAGAACCCGGGCTTTGCGGTGAGGCTGCAGGGGATGCTGGGCGCGCCACTGGAACAGGGCATGAAGTACCTGCCGGCGAATTGGAGGGGCGGTATTCAAAAGGCCACTGAGGGAGCGTTGCGTCGGGCGCTGGATGTTGCGACGTCGAGTTTTTCGGACCGGAAGGAATCCGGCGCGGCGAGTAATGCGCTGCACAAGCTGCTGGCCGCGGGCAGTGGAGCGGTGGGCGGAGCTTTTGGTTTGCCGGCGCTCGCTGTCGAACTGCCGGTTTCGACGGTCATCATGTTGCGATCGATTGCGGACGTAGCTCGCAGCCAGGGTGAGGATATACGTAGTCTCGAAGCAAAGCTGGCCTGCCTGGAGGTTTTTGCACTGGGCGGAAAGGAACCCGGCGACGACAGCACCGAGGCCGGCTATTATGCGGTGCGTGCTGTGTTGACTCAGCAACTGGGCGAGGTGGCGCGCTACGTTGCGAAAGCCGGCATCGCCGATAGCAGCGCGCCCGTGCTGATGCGGTTTATTGGGTCCATTGCGTCGCGGTTCGGCATTGTTGTGAGCGAAAAAGCGATGGCGACGGCGGTTCCCCTGATCGGCGCGGCCGGTGGGGCAATTATTAATGCCCTGTTCATCGATCATTTCCAGGGAGTCGCGCGGGCGCACTTCACCGTGCGACGTCTCGAACGCATTTATGGCGCAGGGCTGGTTCAGAGCGAGTACCAGAAGATTGCGGATGGACATTAGCGGACATCGGAGGCAACCGACATTCGGCAGGAAATATAATCCATTCTGGTCGTATTGTTAAATACGGGAAGCATCTGGCCAGACACCTGGATCGATGACCGTTGCGGAAAGGGAGTAACAGATTGATGTTTCAATGGTACCCCGCACGGTACGGGCCTGTTAACCGGCTCCCCGAATTCCTGCTGGTTGTGCTGGTTGGGGTGCTTGGCGCACTGGCACCGCCGCCGGCAGCGGCGCAGCCGTTCTCGCTGATCTGTATGCCCGACCCCCAGTACTACACAAACTCGAACCACGCGTCGCTGTACGATCTTTATAGCAGGCAGACACGCTGGATCCGCGATAATAAAACTGCCTACAACATCAAGCACGTGATCTGGCTTGGCGACCTGACAAATGATAATACGCTGACGCAGTGGAACACCGCAAACGCCGCATACAACATTCTCGACACGAACAACATCCCCTACGCGGTCGTGCCGGGTAACCATGATTACAAGACTACGCAGACAAACGAATGGGTGGGCGCGAACCTCCGCGACCTCACGCGCTACAACGATGTCGTCGGCCCATCGCGCTTCGTCGGCAAATCGTGGTATGGCGGCAATATGGGTAACACCACGAATCGCAACGAGAACAACTACACGTTCTTCTCTGCCAGCGGACTCAACTTCCTGGTTATCGGCCTGGAGTACGCGCCGCGTAAGGAAGTGCTGACCTGGGCGAATAACCTGATCAGCCAGTATCCCACTCACCGCGTCATCATTTTTACCCACATGTACATGACCACCAACGGCAACTACGCCGGCGGCGCGGGGTCAGCGACGGGTACAGTGGGCGCGGAAGGGGCAGATCTCTTCGATGAGTGCGCGAGCCGGCACAGCAATGTGTTCATGGTGGTTTGCGGGCACGTGACGGAATCAAAGGTGAACACCAAGATGGGTGTTGGGGGCAACACGATATACGAGATGCTGGTCGATTACCAGGGGGAGCAGGTGCAGGGGACCGGCGACAACCTCGGCAACGGCTGGCTGCGGATCATGCAGTTTGACCCATCCACGAATAAGATCAATGGAAGCACCATTACCGCCGCACCTGGAGATACGGCGATCTTCACCGGCGGCGTGAGCCAGTTCTATAACGGGCCATACTCCACCAGCCCGACGGCGGCCGATCACCTGTTCTCTTTGAACTATAACATGACCGCCGCGGCACAGCCGTATACGTACCTGAACTCCAGTGTCGAGTTTCACGACATGCACGTCAGCGATGCGATCACGGCCGACCAGCTGGATCCCGATATTGCCCAGGCGGACGACGGCAGGTGGGTAGCAGCGTGGGAAGAGGACAGCGACGAAAACGGAATTTATAATATCGTGGTGCGCGGCTTCGATGCGGACGGCAACGCACGCTTTGCGAGTTCGGTCGTGAACACGGCGGGTGTAAACACTACCAACGCCACGAACCCAGCCATCGCGATGGCGGCAGACGGAACATTCGCAGTGACATGGCGGAGCGGAACCACGGCGATTAAGACGCGTGCGTATAGCGCAACAGGAACCCCGATTGGCGTCGGCGAACAATCGGTTATATCCGTTACGGCGCCGGGTATTGTCAGGAATCCGGATGTGGCGATGGACGACGCCGGAAACTTCGTTGTCGCGTGGTCCGACGACGCCGACGGCAACGGTTCATTCCAGGTTCGCGCGCGGGGCTTTACGTCAAGCTACGTGCAGCGATTTGCCGCGAAGACAATTAACACCATTGCCGCAGGGCAGCAGCAGAACCCGGTAATCGGCATGGCCGCAAACGGAGACTACGTGATTGCCTGGGACGATGACCAGGAGAGTGACGGCGAGTGGGACCTGGCCGCGCGTGGCTATCTTGCAAACGAGAGTCAGCGATTTACGCAGATTGTGGGCAACACCACCACCACGGGACAACAGCTCGACGTGGATATTGCGATGGATGACACCGGCCGATTCGTTGTGGTGTGGGAGGACGATTCCGACCTGAACAACTCGTACCAGATCCGCGCAAAAGGCTTTACCGCGACGGGTAACCAGCTTATTTCCGAACGCACGGTGAACCTGATCTCGACGGGTAACCAGCTGAACCCGGTTGTCGCAATGGATAGTGCCGGCAACTGGTACCCTGCATGGCAGGACGATGGCGCGGTTTCGGGCGGAGAAGGTTATCAGATGATGTCGAACAAGTTCGACATCTCCGGGACACGCATCAATGCGGCGGACGTGCGAGTGAACTCTGTGATAGCGGTCACACACCAGTTCGGGCCTCCGGCTCGCTACAATCCAGTCGTCAGCGCTCACAAAAGCGGACGCTATATCGTGGCGTGGGCTGATGACATGGACGGAAATGGATCGTACCAGGTGCTTGCGCGCGCTGTGGGCGGCACCGCAAAAAGCCTGGTGGTCAAGGCGATCAACGGCAGCGTCGCGAAGTCTCCCGCTGAGCCATTCTACGCTCCCAATGCTACGGTGACGCTCTCGGCGTCTGGTAATTCAGGCTATGCTTTTAGCGGATGGTCGGGTGATGTGCCGGCAGGTAATCAACTGGTGAACCCGCTGACCATCACCATGAACACCGACAAAAGCCTGACCGCCCAATTTACCGCGTCGACTCGCGTAAGTGACTGGCCGCTGTATTAGACTATCTGACGCCTGATCGTCGAATTAAGGCTTCCTGGACTTATCGTGTATTTTCCGCAACGCCATTAGAGTGTTCAGGTCAACCATCTGGATGTCGGGGCGCAGTTTCGCAACTTCGTCGAATAGCTTCCGGTGGGCGCCCGGCGACCAGAGTATCGTCCGGAACACCGAGAAACCTGTGGCTTTGGGGGCTTTGCGCGCAATGATCGCAGCGCTCTCGGCAGGGGTTCCGGTCAGGTCGGCCGACATTTTGAGGTACGGCATCCCCTCGTGGTTGCCCGGTTTTCCCTTGTCACGCCAGATGACGGCGCCTCCCGGGGAGAACCTGGCGTAGCGCGAGAGCATGTCGCGACTCATCTGCGGCGCATGGCCTTCAATTACAAAGCCAGTTACCGACAGATCCCATTGTGCGTAATAGCGTGAGCAGTGCCGCTCCCAGGCGTCCGCGCCGGAAGGTAAACCGGAGAACTTGCGCGGGGGCTCCAGGCATCCGGGATTCAGATAACCCGCGCCGCTGTCACCCGACACAAAACTGTCGTTGGCGCTGGCGGTCTTCCTGGCATACGCGAGCCCGAAGGGAAATCGGTCAGCCAGGTTTGGGTTAAACGCCCAGGAAAGCGGCACGCTCCCGCGCTCGGGGTCCTCCCATAGATCGGGCATACGGCGGTACAGCCACGGCGCGGAATCGTAGTCGCCGACGTAGATTGCCACATAGGTGCCGCTGGTGACGTGGCCATTGGTATCGAGGCGCCCCTTTGTACGAAGCGTCTCGGTCGTAGGCAGATTTGGTTGAGGATATTTTTCGCGAAGGGGATAATGCTGAAAGAAAGATGCGTTTGCCATCGCGTGATAACCCGGCGCATCGGCATCGATATAGGCGTTGAAGCAACTCAGCACCTCTACCATGTGCCACTCCGTTGGCACACCCTCGTGTTTCTGTCCTGTGTGCGAGGTATACTTCTGGTCCCAGGGCGTAAAGCCGCCGACGTGAATCATTTTATCGCCACCGTTCGCATTGTATGCTGCGTGCATCACCTTGAGCAGCGTTTTGTAGTCGGCGCCCAGTGGTTGTTCCCTGTCATCATCGGGTGCCTCGTCCGTCCAGGCTGCCAGGTCGAAAAAGAACCCTTTTTGCGCAATGAAGTAGTCGTGATTTGAAAGCAACGTGTCGGCAATTTTGACGGACTTCGGTTCGCGTAACCAGTACGCATCCGGATAGTAGCCGAGCCGGGACGCATTACACTTGCGCGCTTTGAGGTAGTGCTCCGTGGCCCACGCGTACGCGTCGCATTTCGTGCTGCCGGTCGAACGGGTGGCAGTATCTGGAATCGTTCCTTTTCCAGTAAACAGGGGAGAGCCATCCTCGTTGAGCAGCCGTCGTTTCACTGGCAGATGCAGTTGTTCGGTCAGGTATCGATACAGCGATCCCTCGCTGACGTCATAGCGTACCGGCAGCATGTTTTCGACACCTGCGATGGTGCTCGCAAGATTACTTGTTGCGGCGACTCGCTCATCCCACACCACGAGCCCATTGTACGCAGAACGAAACCGCACCAGCAGGTCCATGCGGGAGCGGATGGGAACCGCCTTCGACGCGCTCAGCCATTCATCCCCGGCCTGCATCTTGTTCAGCCAGTATTTATCGATGCGCGCATCGTTACCCACCCAGAACAGGTAGAGTTGCGCGGATTCGCGGTTGGCGAGCCCCTGCAATGCGCATATCATGTGCAACTCATCCCACGCTTGCCGCCGTTGCGATTCGTCTTTCACGTCGAGGGCGTGCAGGTGGTTGAGGTCGTAAGTATAAAACTCTTTCGGGCCCGCGGTGGCCGAGCTAACCATTATCAGCCACGCGCCCCAGCAAAGTGCAGCATGCAAGCGGAACGCCTCTCATCCAAGTTTCGTGGCGATAACCCTCAGCAGTACATGGAATGCAAGTGGCGCCTGCTGGAGAATGCGCGACAACAAAATCGGCGCACCGGATGCGTGTTGGTGATAACGTCTTCCAATTCGACCCGGTGCGCCGGCAGTTAGATCAACGGCTTAGCAGCAGGCAGCTTTCACCTCTGTTTTTGCGGCCTCTCGGCAGTTGCATGAGCCGCAATTGCAGGACCCACAGCAGGATTCCCCGTCGCATTTGCATGAGCAGCTGCAGTTCGTGCAGCAGCAATTGGTGGAGTTCTTCTGTACCTGATCTGCATTTAGCAGCTGTGCGCCGGCAATGAGGGTCGCGGCAGCAATGGTGGTGATTGCTAGTTTGTTCATGATAATCTCCTTGAAAACAAATGGGCTGAGCCCGTGCTGGTTATGGTGTGTACTGCGGAATTGAGATGTCCCTTGAAGGGCGCGCGTGGCCTCAACGAGCCGCGCGAGAATCTCAGATCCGCAGGTTACATAACAGGAGATAGAGTGATACGGAAGGTGTGTGGGCCGCGGTTGCGACATCCGCAGAGCCGTCGATATCAAATAGCGGTTCCGGCCATCGAGAAGGCGATGCCGCAGGGGGATTCGCAGTGTTCGGTTTCGTTTCTGCAGAAACGCCGAACTCGCCACTGTCGCTGTGTTTCGCGCAGCAGCTCTGCCATAAGCATTCGGTTGCTTCATCGCAACAGCGATCTGCTGCTTCCTCCTGCGCCCCCGGACCACAGCAGCAGCATGTAGAAACGCCAGCTGCCAGTGCGAGCCGTGGCAACAGAAGTAGAATCGAACTCGCGATAAGGAACATGATTCTGTTCATTGCAGCAGTATAGCAGGAGCTGGTCAGTGAAATTCAAACTTCGGTCTTCAGCAGGTACATGCTAACCCGAGGACATCCGTGCAGGGCTGATCGATTCGTAATGTGGGGTAACCCGTGCTGCTTGACTCAGACTTTGCGTGCCGACACGCTAGGGTCGGTCTGCCGTTATTTCGTAACTGTTCTGTGTGCCGAATCGAGGGTAAGTTTGCCCTTTGGTCTGGTAACGAACTGCGGATTCGGCACACTAGCTTAACAGCGGAGTGGGAGGCGAGAGATGGAAGGTCCATTAGGGCTACTGGCGGTCATGGTGGGCGCAGTATTTATTGTCGGCCCCATCCTGGGGATCATTGCGTTCTTTGGAAACCGATCGACGCGTGATCGTGCCGACCGGCTGGAGCGTGAGCTTGCCGATTTGCGACAGCGTATGCGCTCCATGGAAAGCGGATTGCCCGGGATTCCGACTCCAGCAGCAGCAGCGTCACCCCTGACACCGGCGGCACCTGCGCCACACCGGACAATCGATGATGTGCTGGCGGTAATGGGTGAAACGACAAGCAAACAGGCGCCTGGCCCGATGGAACGAATGGTTGGAACCTCGATGCCTGACGAGGCACAGCTCTCACTTGCTGCAACAGAGCAGACTGAGGTAGGTGAACCAGTGGCGCCCGCGGCGTTTGAAAATGCAAATACGGCAGAGGCTTTGGCTGGCTCGCCCACTGAGAGCGAGGCGCCGGGCACATTGATCCCGCCGCCGCTGGCACCGCCACTTCCGCCACCGGTCGCACCTGCGCCGCCTCGCGTTTCGCTGCCGACCATGGAAATGAATCTCGGCACCAAATGGTTAGGATGGGTGGGCGGAGTTCTGCTGATCATGTGTGCGGCATTTTTCCTGAAGTACGCTTACGAAAATGCGTGGATAGGACCGAAAGGTCGGCTGGCTATTGGCGTGCTTTGCGGCGTTGGGGCGATTGTGCTCGGGGAGAGATTTCGCCGTCGCGACTGGCTGCCACTTTTCCAGACGCTGACGGGAATTGGTCTGGCCACTTTTTACATCTGCATCTTCTTTTCATATAAAATTTATCACCTGTCAGGGCCGGGTCCATCGTTCGTCGCTGCGATAGGAGTATCGATGCTGGCAGTGGCGCTGGCGGTATTTCATAATACCGTATCCATCGCGATCCTTGCGGTGATCGGGGGATTCCTGAGTCCGGTGCTGCTGTCGACAGGAGAGAATCATCCCTACGTGCTATTTCTTTATATTGCAGCCCTGAACCTGATAGCGATGGGTGCTGCGTATTTCCGCCGCTGGCATGCGCTGGAACTGCTGTGCTTTGCAGGTACGGCCGTGATGATGATGGGGTGGTACGAGAAGTTCGGCAAGCTGCCAGACCAGATGCAACCCGCGCTGATATTCGTGTCACTGTTTTACCTGATGTTCCTGGTGATTCCCACACTGCACACACTGGTGCGCGGACTGCCGGACAGCCGCGAGGGAACAATACTCGTTATCCTGAACGCGTTGTTTTCAGCCGTTATGTATTACCGGCTGCTTTACCCTGCGCACTCGCACGCACTTGGATTCATTGTGCTGGGGCAGGCAGCGATGGTGTTTGTTCTGTTCCGGGCGTGGTCGGCGCGTGTGGGCCAGGATAATAACACTGCGCACAGTCTACTTGTCATTGCGCTGGCGCTGATCATTGGAGCAGTGCCTTTGCATCTCAGCCGCTACGGAGTCCCAGTTGTGTGGGCGCTGGAGGGCGCGCTGCTGGCGTACGCGGGAACGCGGTTCCGCAGCGGGTGGACACAGGGGATGGCAGTAGTCGCTCTTACGCTCGCCACCTTTGCACTGTTGCGCCGTCTTCCATTGCACACGGCCATGTTCACGCCAATTTTCAACGCGTCGTTTGGCTCCTGGCTACTGGTTGCGGCGTCTGCGATGGTTGCTTCGTGGCTGCTGTGGAATCGGAGTGCGCCTGAAGATTCGAATCGGCAAGCATTGACGGCGGCTTCGTTTCTGCTGGGGTTTGGACTAACGTGGTACCTGCTGACGCTTGAGGTAACAAATTACTGGCGCTGGAACTACGTGGGACATCAGCGCGACCACTACACCATGGCGTCAATCCTGGTGCTATGGTCGGTGTTGTCCGCCGCGGTGGTCACGACCTTATCGGTTCGTAACATGCTGCACGACAAATGGGAAACGATGGCAGCAGTACTGTTTCTTTTTACGGGTCTCGCCTTCCTTGCGGGGTTGCACGACTACAAAATCGTCTCGACGATGCTGTTTGTTAACACGGCGTTTCTTACCCGAATGGTGTTTTGCGCATCCTTGTGGTGGGCTGCGCGGTGCTTTGCGCATGGGGAGCGCGGCAGAGCATGGCGTTCGGCTTTCGAAACGAGCGGGTTTATTGCGCTGGCGATCGTGCTGGCGCTGGAATTGCCGCGCTGGAGTTTTTACAGCGGCGTAGTTTCGCAGCGGATGGCCTTCAGCCTGATTTCAGTGGCCTGGGCAATGCTTGCGTTCGGGCTGATCTGGTTCGGGCTGGCGTCGCGCGATCGACTAAGGCGCGTGCTCGGGTTTGTGTTATTCGCAGTGGTCGTGCTGAAAGTGCTGTTCGTTGATACCAGCGAACTGGAAAAGGTGTACCGCATCGTGTCGTTTGGTGCAACCGGGGCGTTGCTGCTCGCCGCCGGGTACTTCTTCCAGAAGTACAGCGCAATGCTGCTGCAGGAAAGCGAGCGGGAAGAGAACCCATGAAATCAGCAGCGCTCATCACTGCGGCTTTGGTTGGACTTTGTGCGAGCACCGTGGGCGCATTCGATGACAAACACTGGACGTGGCAGCGGGCACTTGAAGTACCGCAAACAACCGGTTTTATTACGGTGCCGATCACGCACAAAGTTTTCGACGAGAGCAATTTAGATCTCGCGGATTTGCGTGTATTAGACGGTGCACGCAATCCCGTGCCGCATCTGATCACATGGACGAACGAAACCGGAAGTGCAAAAATAACTCGCAAGCCGGTGCAGCTTCTTAACGCGACTTACCAGCCCGGCCAGTTCGCCCGGGTAACGCTGGATTTCGGAGCACCGGAGACTAAGAATGAGATTCACGTGCGCGTCCCAGGGCGAAACTTTCGTCGCAAGGCTATGATTGAGGGAAGTACCGACGCGCAATCGTGGGAAACCGTTGCACAGGACCTGTGGCTTTTTGATGTTAGCGTGCAGGAGAAGTCATTCAAAGCGGATACATTGCGATTTCCCGCGAACAACTTTCGCTATTTGCGCCTCACAGTTTTCAATATGCCAGATGACCCAGAGCACATTGCGATCGAGGAAGCAAGTGCGACGCATTTTGAGGCGGCTTCAAGCACCGGTACAGAAGCTCTCGCACTACGGCAGATGAGCGAAGAGCAGGACACCAAAACTAAACAGACCGCATGGACATTCGATGCTGGATGGCGCAACCTTCCCATTATGAAGGTGGCGTTTTCGTTCAACGATCCCTACTTCCACCGGGCGTTTGAACTTTATGGTCGAAACAGCACGACGGAAATCCTGACGATGCGAACCGAGACAGGGGTGGAGCAGAAGATGCAGGCAACGCCTTGGGCACACGTAGACTCGGGCGTGATGTACCGAATCCTGGAGGGCAGCGGCCCGCGCGAGTCCCTCGTCGTACAGCAGATGCGTATTCCTTATCGCTATTTGAAGCTGGCCGTCAGCAACCAGGACAATCCGCCGTTGCATCTTGATAGTGCTGTCGCTTCTGTCGCACATGCTAAGTTGATTTTCGCCGCCGATCCGAAACAACGCTACATACTCATCGGCGGAAATCGGCGGACAGGCCAGGCGTCGTACGATTTGCCACACGCTGTTCGAAACCTTAGTCCAGCCGCTCTGCCGGTTGCAAATATCGGAGAAGCGACTCTATTGGCACATAAGCCGGAGCTGGCGCCGTGGACTGAACGACATTCTTCAGCCCTGTTGGGTGCGCTGGTTGTGGCTGTCGCGTTCATGCTGGGACTGGTCTTCAGCAGCATGCGGAAAATGCCTGGTCCACCTGGACCCTGAGCGCAACAAATCAGTTAAAGTACGTTTGCGGCGCCCCTTCAGGGCGCGAAAAATGGGGTTGCTGTAACCCAGGGCTGCGTCGGCCACAAAAAGCCGTGGCCTCCTTTCCCTGGGCTGTGTTCCGCTGCACCTTCGGTGCAAAAATCCTGAGCGCTGCGGATTCCAAAAAGCCGGAATCATGGAATTATGCCGCGAAATTGTGAGACAACAAACTAGGTCTACCTTTAGTTCGTAATCAGTTCTGTGTGCCGAATCGAGGGTAAGTTTGCGCTTTCGTCTGGTAGTGAACTACCGATTCGGCATAGTAGTGCGGTGGACGTCGACTGTAATGTCGAAACTCCCAAGGAGAAGGATTGTAGCCCGCACTTGCATCCAGATAATAGCTCACGCAGTTGGGCGGATATGTCGCTAAAAGAAGACGCCCTGGAGTACCACGCGGGTCCGCCGCCCGGAAAGCTGGAGATCGCCGCCACCAAGCCGTGCCTGACGCAGCGCGACCTTGCGCTGGCATATTCGCCGGGAGTAGCTGCGGCGTGCGATGCGATTGTCGCGAATCCTGATGACGCATTCAAGCTGACCGCACGCGGCAATTTTGTTGCCGTGGTGACAAACGGAACGGCGGTGCTGGGGCTCGGCAATATCGGACCGCTGGCGGCCAAACCCGTGATGGAAGGTAAGGCGCTGCTGTTTAAGCGTTTTGCGGATATCGACGCGATCGACCTCTGCCTGGACGCGCCGGACCCGGAGCAGTTTATCAACGCGTGCAAGGCGATTGAACCGAGCTTCGGCGGCATCAACCTTGAGGACATCAAGGCGCCGGAATGTTTCGTCATCGAAGAGCGTCTGAAGCGTGAGATGAACATTCCGGTCATTCACGACGACCAGCATGGGACTGCCATTATCTCGGGTGCGGCGTTGCTCAACGCGCTGGAACTGGCAAATAAGAACATTGAAGACGTACGGATTGTCTTCAGCGGCGCGGGTGCGGCGGCGTTGGCCACGGCGCGTTTTTATGTGCACCTGGGAGCGCATCGGGAAAACATTATCATGAGCGATTTGCATGGGGTGGTCTACGCCGGCCGCAGCCAGGGTATGAATCCGTACATGGCGGAATTCGCCGCGGTGACGCACGCGCGCACGCTGTCGGAGATCATGCGAGAGGCCGACGTCTTTGTCGGACTCTCGGTGAGCGGGCTTGTAAGTAAAGAGATGATCGCGTCGATGGCGAAGACGCCGATTGTTTTCGCGCTGGCGAACCCGGACCCGGAAATCAGTTACGAAGATGCGAAGGCCGCACGCCCTGACGCAATTGTCGCGACCGGGCGAAGCGATTATCCGAACCAGGTAAACAATGTTCTCGGATTTCCCTTTATCTTCCGCGGCGCACTCGACGTTCGCGCGACCACAATTAATGACGAAATGAAAGTTGCGGCGAGCCGGGCGCTGGCCGCTTTAGCGCGTGAGGATGTGCCGGAGAGTGTGGTGCAGGCCTATGGGCTGGAGTCGTTGCGGTTTGGTCCGGATTACCTGATCCCGAAACCAGTGGATTCGCGTATTCTGCTGTGGGAAGCTCCCGCGGTAGCAGAGGCAGCAATGCGCAGCGGGGTGGCCCGGGTACAAATAGACCTGGCGCTGTATCGCGAGCAACTGGAGGCACGGCTTGGCAAGAGCCGGGAGATGATGCGCATTGTTTTCAACAAGGCAAAATCGGACCTGCGCCGCGTGGTGCTTGTGCAGGGGGAGAACGAGCGCATGATTCGCGCCGCCTATCAACTGGCGGATGAGCGACTGGCGCGGCCTGTTTTGCTGGGCAATGAAGAGCAGATTCGGAAAACCGCGGCATCGCTTCAGTTGGATCTCAATGAGGTGGAAATTGAAAATCCCGCGACGTCGGCACATCGGGAGAGTTTTGCGCAGCGGATCTACTGGCTGCGGCACCGTAAGGGAGTGCGGTTGAACGAGGCCAACGAGATGGCGGGCGTGGCGGACTACTTCGGATCGATCATGGTTGAGCAGGGTTTGGCCGATGCCATGATCACCGGCCTTGGCGCGAGTTATCCCGACAGCTTGCGACCGCCGTTGCAGATCATCGGAACGCAGATTCAGCGCGGAAGTACAGGGTTTGCGAAGCGGAGTGCTGGCGAGCCGCAGGGCATTGCCGTGGGAGCGCTGATCGGTGCGGAAGTCTCGGCCGCGAGACGCGGAGTCGCGGCAGGCATTTACCTCGTAACGACGCGCAATCGTTTCCTGTTCGTTGCTGACGTGGCCGTGAATATCGAGCCGGACGCTGAGACACTGGCAGAGATTGCGATTTTAACCGCGCACCTGGCGCGAGATTTCGACGTGGAGCCGCGCGTTGCCATGCTGAGTTTTTCGAATTTCGGCAGTGTGAATCACCCGCGCACGGAACTGGTGCGACGCGCAACGGAGATTGTCCGACGGCGCGAGCCCAAGATGGCCATCGACGGGGAAATGCAGGCCACGGTCGCTCTTTCGGAGGAGCAGCTGAACACCTATTATCCGTTCAACAATCTGCGCAAGGAAGCGAATGTGCTTATATTCCCAAGTTTGGAAGCGGGTAACATTGCTTATAAAATGGTACAACGGCTTGCGAATGCGGAAGTCGTTGGTCCAATCCTCGTTGGTATGGCGCGGCCGGTGCACGTGCTGCAGCGGGGCGACCAAGTGAAGGATATTGTAAACCTTGCGGCGCTGGCGGCGGTGGATGCGCAGCGGCGGGGGCGCAGCGTGTAATTGGGGACGAGCAAGTCGTTGTACGTGCCGCCGCTCTACATAAGCGGTTCGGGCGGGTCTAATCGCGATCATGGGGGCGGTAGTCTTGGTCGCAGATCGCAAGTGGAGCGGGCAGATTGTTTCCTGCAGGAAGGGGGCTCGAGGTAAGTACTGGTTTGAGATGGAACGGGAAAAACGGCAGACGGTGCAGGTAAACACCTGCGCGGGCTGAGCCTGGATTGGGCATTTGCTTGTGTAGAATAAAGCGGCAGAGGTCCTGTTATACACCCCTGCGGCGCGCCAGATGGTGCGGCAAGTATGCGGGAATAGCTCAGTTGGTAGAGCGCCACCTTGCCAAGGTGGAGGTCGCGAGTTCGAGACTCGTTTCCCGCTCCATTTTTATCCCTCGCAAATCAATGTTCTGCGATTTTCTGGCCGCGCGTTTCTTCGGCGCGGTCTTGTCCTTGCCAGCAATATGCCCGCAGTTGGGTGCATTAATACCTGAGTTTACCGGCGGAGTAATGCTGTTCGCCGTCGACGCTGATGTGGCAGGTTTTGACTCCGCCGGTGGCCCCGTCATGACGGGCATCATCGATCCTTTTTCAACCGCATGCCCCGGTTGAAGATGTGCATAGCGCATAGTTGTAACGATCGATGCATGTCCCATCAGATCTTTAACCGTCGGCAGATCCACACCTGCCATCACCAGGTGAGAAGCGTATGTATGGCGCAGGGTATAATATGTCACGTCTTCCCCCAAGCCTGCTGCTTCAACAGCCGTGCGGAACGCATTGGGAATCTGAGTTAGGGGCTTACCGGTTTCACCCGGGAACACCAACGGTGAGTTAAGCTGCGTCTCCAGTACAGCTACAACTCCGCGCGCGCGTTCGATCAGAACACGAGTTGAAGGAGGTCGTTCGTACCGCGCGAGCTCTTCAGGTCGCGGCATTCCCTTTCGCTTCTCAGCGTCTGCTCTCTCCCAAACCAGCAAGGAGTCTAGACGGCCACGAGCCTGCTTCAATCGCAGGACCCTATCGACAGAATAAGCGTCGAGCGCCTCAAACAGCTCAGTTTTCGCACCAAGAGGTCGCCCTTTGCCGTTTTTAGGAATCCAGTCCCAGTGGAGCTTGGCTTGAATCAGAACCCGCTGAATCGATGCGATGAGATCGCCCCATTCCAGGTGCAGCACTTCATCAGGTCTTTGTCCTGTGTATAGACCTACGCAGATCATCGCGTGTAGTGCGACCGGAGAAATCTCTATGGCGGACCGCTGCTCGATTTTCAATGCAGCGATCGACAAGCGTTTTGCCTCCTTCACTGACAAAAACCCAAGCCGTCCTTGCCCAGGCGCCGGTAGTTTGATGTCATCGCACGGGTTCTGACGCAGAAGCCCCTGCTTAACCGCCGGTTTAAGCGCCGCTCGCAGCAGGAAGTAACGCTTTCGAATACTTTCGGCGCTCGGCGGCCCGTCGGATGTATCGCTGGTAATGAACTTTTCTACGTCGCACTGTTCTAGCGTGTCGAGCCGTCGATCTGGACTAAAGCAGGCGATTGCGTCGCGCAGTATTTTAACGAGGTTTGAAAACGAATCGTCATTTCTGTAGTTGGCCGGCCGTTTACTGCATCTGGGTTCGAGCCAGGCACTTACGGTCACACGCTTTTTTTCATTTTCCGCCTGCATCTGCCAGGGCGTGGAAAATCCGGCTTCCAAGGCTGGTTTTACATATTTACTGTAAAAAGCTCGCGCGCACTCGCGAGTGGCAAATCCATTGCGCTCATGTTTTACGGCGCGGCCATTTTTTTTCGTCCCATCCGTCCATTGTACGCGCCAACAGGACTTTTCTTGGCCATTCTTGGTCTTCCAAGTGCGCCGCTGAAACCACCGGTCATCTTTCAAGTGTTTCCAAGCTCCTCGGCCTGTCGCTTGCGCTCCGGCGGCATTTCTGAGTAATCGGGGGCCGAAGACGACGCTGTTCCTTCGACCCACTTGACTAAGGCGCTGCCCGCAATTCGTATACGTCTGCCGGGGCGCTCAGTGTCAGGGCCGTTTCCCCGGTTTATTGCATTATACATTGCCTTCGGAGTCATCGCGACGATAGCCGCGGCAGTTTTCACCGAAAGATACCGATCTCGCCAGTCGCTCGGCACGGTCTCCATATTGCACCCTCGAACTCTGTAGTCTCGTTGTTGCCGCCTAGATAACCTGTGGCCGTCGAAATAATTCACAGAGTGCTCGTTTTACTTAACTTAACTTAACTCATAAATTGTTTACTCCATAGCCGCTGTGTCGAATTCGGTAAGTGATTCGAACCACAGTTGGGGGCAAAACCACAGAAAAGCTCTGGGTTTTCCGGGAACTTAAACGTGCATTCGAGGCTAGAAACCTAGTTCGGTACGAGCGCACCGCACGCCTGCTGGCCGACCTGATGGGCTATCAGTCAGCGGAAAGTGAGCGCAACCGGTTCCGGTACCGCACCACGAACGCAGAGGGTCTCGCCACCGTGATTGACTTGCTATGCGTGCCTGACGCACGCCGCGATCGCATGCGCACTGGAGTTGTTCATCACGGTGGATGAGTACGCCTCAAGAACTCGGCTCAAAACCGAAGCTGCCGGCCCAGTATGAATCCGCACGTGCACGGATAGACAGCGGCGCCACAGCCGGCGGCCATCTCCGCCTCGGCAATGGTCGCAGCTTTGAATTTTGTGACGCCCAGTTCCAGGTGCAGCCGCACTACCTCGGCCATCTTATGCGTTTTAATGTGCGGACGCAGCCGCTTCGCTCCGCCGACGGTGGCAACCATCCGCCGGATGTTTTGAGTTATGCGGTCGGGGTAAACCAACAGGGCAGGGGACGCCACCTCATCGGCGCCATCCAGCTCAAACCAGTTCTTTTCATCAGGGTCCATCCGCCCATTGAGCTGTCCACGCGTGCCGGATTCAAGAGAACAACTGCACGTAACGTTTTACATTCCCGAAGGTAAACAACGGCATTACGAGGACAAGAAATCGGGAAAGCAGCCAAATCTGGCTCAACAGGGGTGTAACGCGCATCCTCTGACATGATGAGCGTCCTTGAGTAAAAAACAGCAGCACACGCTTTTCCAGTAGCTGGGAATGTTTATCCAGAAAAGCTTCGCTATTAATTTCCGCTCCGAACTGTTCCAGTACGAACTGAACAAGGCGCAACCAGGCGTATGTAAGCGTTTCATGGTATCCACCAGCAGGCGACTGTGCAATGGCATGTGCCGTATTATATTGTTGCACACCATAGCGCATTTTCTGCAACGCCGCGGTCCAGTTGTTTCCGCACAAGTACAGGTATGCAACGCGCAGGTGTTCCCTATGGTGCCATTGATTCAATGGCAGTGAGGTGTTCTCGAAAGCCGCGAGAAAATCATGGTCGGACAATTCAGACGCAAACGTTATAAGATTGCCCCGCGGTTCGTTTCCAGGCGCGGTCTTAGATTGTCCCAGTATGAGTTGGTAAAAATGCACGTCCTGCCATTGTCCGGCTGAGCATACGCAGCTCACCGCTTTCCATCATCGCCACAGGCAAATGTGATTGGTGCAGTAATTTCCACGTATGATGCTGGGACTGCGGTTCAAAGTTCTCGCTTTCTGATGAAGATGAGCATGACTGCGGCTGCGACCGATTCTGGCTAACTGTAATAGAAGAACAGCTGATGGAAGATGCTAGGGAGATTCCTCGTACGGCTGTGGAGCTGTTTCTGTGCCTCCTCGACGGAGTAGTGCTCCCAGTGGATCGAAGACCCCTTGCATAGCGTCCCTTGAGGATCAGCAATTGAAAAATACGGCTGAATCCTAAGGTTGACTTGAGCAAATGTTGCGGGTGTAAGCGACCAATGAACTTACGGTTGCCGACGATTGCAGGACCATAAGTTATGAGGGTCTCCATTATCCAACAAGCGGTGGCGCGTTTCATATTTCCGAGTTCCCACAATCACCAACTAACCACCGCCAGACAGTCTCAGGAGAATTACTTTCAGCTTCACTGTGGAAGCACCTCATGCCTTTAAAAAAGCATGTCCGAACTGCTTCTCAGAAGCCTCCGGCGCATCCAGAGTTCGAACAAATTCCTTTCAAGATGCACCCGCGGGTGTTTGCGGCGTTGGGTGCGGACCTCGTTACGAACGACATAGTCGCTGTGATCGAACTGGTTAAAAACTCCTATGACGCATTTTCCAAGAACGTTTGGCTGCGGTTCGGCTCGGACCGCGAGCATGGGCGATACCTAGAGATCGAGGATCATGGGACCGGGATGACCAAGGGTATCATCGAGAATGTTTGGTGCGTAGTCGCAACGCCGTTTAAGGAGCAGCATCCTTATGGTACTCTGGGAAACAAAACAAGGCGCGTGGCTGGTGAAAAAGGACTCGGCAGATTATCCGCCGCTCGGCTGGGAGCTCGATTGCAGATGCTTACCCAAAGCCAAGGGGAGGCGTGCTGGGAACTGTGGGTGGACTGGAGTAGTATTGCATCCGAAAAGGAATTTGAACACTGCGCAGCACAGTTACGACGATACAGCAGCAGGTCCCCTTTCCCCATCTCAGGGACAATCGTACGTGTGTTTAACCTGAAATCGGAATGGTCTGAATCCGAGCTTGCAGATCTTGAGGAGAATCTGGGGCGCCTAATTTCACCCTTCGAACAACTCGGAGAGTTTAACATCTACCTTACCGCGCCAGGTAAAACGAAGGGCGATGAGGTAAAGATCCAAGCTCCCAAGTTCTTGGCCCATCCGAAGTATTTGATACAAGGAAATGCCGACAAAGCGGGGAACCTAAGCACCACGTATAAGTTTGCTCCCATGTCAGAGGGAAAGGCTCGAACTGTAAAACGCCGCCTAACATGGGAACAGGTGTTCACACAATTGGACAAAAAGGAGCAGAGTGCATTTAACCCTGACCGTGCGAACTGCGGCCCCTTCTCGTTTGAGATACGCGCCTGGGAGATTAATGCTGAAGGTACCGAGGAGATCTCAAAACGTTTTGACTTTCAGAAGGCCAATGTGCGCAGAGCCATCAGGGTCCACAAGGGAATATCCGTATACCGGGACGGCATCCTTGTACTACCAAAGTCAGAAACTGCGCGCGATTGGCTCGGGCTCGACCTTAGACGCGTTAGTTGGGTAGGTCCGCGACTGAGCACCAGCCAGATCGTTGGCTTTGTATCCATTTCAAAGGACGGCAATCCAGCGATACTTGATACCAGCGATCGGGAGCGATTAGTGGCCACACCGGCTGTCGCAGAATTCGAAAAACTCATGATCGCCATTGTGGAAATTCTCGAACAAGAGCGTATCGCAGACAAACCGAAATCCTCGAAGGATAAACCGATGGAAGATCTGTTTTCCTCACTAACAGCCGAGGATCTACTGGCCGAAGTAATCGCTCTAGCAGAAGAAGGAGCACCTGTTTCAGATGCTTTGCCGATGCTGCGCACCTTTAATGCGTCTCTCGACACTGCTCGTAAGGCCATACAGGAACGTTTTATATATTACAGCCGTTTAGCAACTGTCGGCACGATTGCACATATGCTGGTGCACGAGATTCGTAATCGGACCACGGCGCTTGGCTCCTTCCTAGATTTTATCAGGAGCCGCTTCGGACCGTTTAATAAAGATGAACTCGCGACGGAGTTTAATGCAGCGAATGCGTCGGTAGATGCTCTCGAACGCCTTGCAGACACGTTTCTCCCTCTTGCAAGCCGCTCCTTCCGCCGCCGTGTAAGACATTCTATTCTGGAAGAGCGGATTGCCGAATGTCTGCGCCTCAATTCTGGAGAACTCTCCCAAAAAGGAATTCGAACTTCGGTCCCTCGGTCAAATACGGTCTTGGCAGTCGACCCTGGTGAACTGGACGCCATTCTCTTGAACCTTATCACCAACAGCCTTTACTGGCTTTCAGAGGTTCCTAAGGAGCAGCGCCAAATGGAGTTTAAGCTGACGAAAATAAATGACGGCAACCGCGTTCGTGTTTGGGCGCATGACTCTGGGCCTGGCATCAAAGAAGGCGAAGCCGAAAAAGTGTTCTGGCCGGGGATAACTCGAAAAGCGGGCGGAATTGGAATGGGACTGACCGTCGCCTCTGAACTAGTCGTGGAATACGGGGGCAGAATGATAGCTCGGGTGCCTGGTTCCTTGGGCGGTGCCTCATTTGCGTTCGACCTCCCCATGAAAGATGTCGTATGAAAGTTCTCTTCATCGAAGATGACCCACCTGCGGTTGAGCCGGCACAACGGCGCTTTGAAAAATCGGGAGCAATCTGCACAATCTGCAATTTTGACGAAGCACAGCAAAGGATTAACGAGACTTCTCCAGATGTCGTAATTCTCGATTGGTTTCGAGGCGCTCCCGCAGAAGGAGAAACTGCAGGGGCGGAGGTCTTTAACTTCATTTGGAACCAGCGATTTTGTCCATTAGTCGTGTATTCTGCCGAGGCCAATCTGGCTGAGGAAGGACGCGAACGCCACCCGTTTGTTAACTATGTGCGTAAAGGCAGAGGCAGTGTGGACGCTTTGGAGCAATGCGTTGCCGGGTTTCAGGGCCATATAGAGTCGATTAGAGACGCTGAAAAGGAAGTAAGTCGGCAGTTCGCCATCGCGTTAAAAGTCGTTGCTCCTCATGCGTTCGCTCATGTGCAGAGCGCAGACGAGCGCCGGGAAATCATTGTTCGTGCGGGCAGACGTAGACTGGCAGCACTCATGGACGAATTGTCGTTGGAGGGGGAGCCCTTAAAAAGCTGGGAGCATTATCTGGTTCCACCCGTTAGCGAGGATCTTCAATTAGGAGATCTGTTGCGCCTCAATTCATCTAAGGATGATGATCCAACTGCGTTTAGACTCGTACTTACGCCGTCGTGCGACACAGCGACCAGCGGAAAGCGAAAACCGAAAGTGGCCTGCATTTTGACGGCACAATGTTGCACCATGCAACAAGGGCTCGCCAGTGTGGGACTCGGAGAAACCGGAGACAAGAAACTTCGCGAACGCTTACAGTGTGAGATTTTAACGCATGGGCACTTTCAGGCGATGATTCCCTTTCCAAAGTTTGCTGGCGTGATACCTACGATGGCGGCATCTTTGCGGGATTTGGAGCTAATTTCATTAGATATGATTGGTGAAGGGAAGGAATATCGCCGTGTAGCCGCAGTAGACAGCCCGTTTCGCGAGCACATTGCGTGGGCTTATCTGCAAACAGCTTGCCGCCCTGCCCTTCCTGATCGAGATCTGGTGAACTGGTGCGAGGAGATCCTAAGCGCAAACAAGAAAGTGGAGCAACAATAGTGCTAGTTGCGTTCGACTTTTTCTGTGGAGCCGGCGGCTTAACTCGCGGGCTTCTCGACTCCGGAATCAAAGTATTAGCAGGATTCGACAAAGAGGCCAGTTGTGAGGAATCCTACAAGACGAACAATGGCGATGCCAAGTTCATCTGTACAGATATCTGCGATATTACCTTGGGGAAGCTTATAAAGCTTAATCCTGATGCTCGCAATTTTAGGAATGTTATCTTCGCCGGATGCGCCCCCTGTCAGCCATTTAGCTCACATCGTCGAGCAAAGACATTCACCAGAGACGCAACACTTCTTCTTCAGTTTGGACGCTTAGTCAAAGCCGCTCGCCCTGGCTGGGTTCTCATTGAGAATGTGCCAGGTATGGCAAAGATCAAAGGATTCAGTGCGTTCCGCCGATTTCTGGCCACCCTGGCTAGCTGCGACTATGAGGTTGATTACGGGGTATTGGATGCCAAACAATTCGGGGTACCACAAACGCGCAGGCGCCTTGTTCTCTTGGCCAGTCGCCACGTACCTGTTACACTACCCAAGCCAAAGTTCGGCCCCGTATTGCGGCCATACCGAACGGTGAGGCAGGCAATCACGCATTTCCCGCAACTCCCGGCCGGTGGAGCGTGCGATGAAATTCCGAATCACGTTGCCTCGGTCATCACGCAGTTGAATCTTGAGCGGCTCGCCGCCACGCCAATTGACGGGGGCACTCGGGCAGCTTGGCCAGCGCATCTCCACTTGAAGTGCCATTCGGGGGGATATGCTGGGCATACGGACGTCTACGGCAGAATGGCGTGGGATGAACCATCACCTACACTCACCGGTAAATGCAATAGTATCTCGAATGGTCGTTATGGGCATCCGACTCAACACCGGGCAATTTCCCTTCGAGAAGCTGCCGCGATCCAGAGCTTCCCTGATGGGTACCAATTTTTCGGAAGTATGGGCGAAGTCGCTACGCAAATTGGAAATGCTGTTCCGGTAAAATTGGCTCATGAACTCGGGAAACATATCATCGGGTTGGCGGCTCATCAGCAGGGCAGAATACCAACCTAGGAACCTTCCTGCCCATACGTACAATGCGCATGAATCTTGCCGAGAGGAACATGTGAGCAGTGAGAGTAACACCTACGCTGCTTTGGACCAGGGTCGGGTTTGTAACTGGCATTAGCGAAAAAAGCATTCGAGCAATTGCCAAACATGCTCCGACATTCTTTCCGCCTGACCACCATCGATTTCCCCATACAGCCCATGGACCGGATTTTGCAGGGCACTGAGGTTCTTCAAAAGCTGCTTATGGGCAGCAATAAGTTCCTCGAGCCTTCTTCCCCTTCGAGGAATTTGCCTTGGTATCTCCGAGCATGACCCCGGCCATCATCAATTCCTCTGACCTGTAGTCGCACACCAGTAAAACGGCGCTGAGTCTGCATCGACTCGCTGGTTTTCGTTTGCAATCTAGAACGACTGCAGGCCCTACTGCTGTTGCGCCTGATTGCCTTTCGTCCCAAAGCAGCGAATAGGGGGATCAGTGCAAAACAGCGGGAAGCAAGCATGGCCATTTACACAACCTACGATCCAACGCTGTCCTGTGACGAAACGGAAGCCAAGTGGTTCCGCGTGGCGATCCTGTGGGCCCTTGAGAAGAAGCTCGATGGGCGAGCCACTCGCGCCCAAGTTTTGGAGCACGTCTACGACCTAATGCGCGACGGGCTGACTGACTGGGATGAGGAAGTCCTTCCAAGTGGTCAGGAGATTCGCTGGAAAACAAAGGCAAGCTGGGAACGGTTTCATATGGTGGATGATCGGCTCTTGAGCAAGGATTCCGCTCATGGCGTGTGGGAAATCACCACTGCTGGCCGCGAGTTTTTCATCCAATACTTTAGTGACTGGATGGAATGTTGGGAGGAAGGTCGGCACTGGGTTTCCGCAAGCAAAAGGTCAGCGGCGTTGGCTCAAACGCTCTCATCCATTCCGAAACCAGACCCGCTTTCAACTCTTCGAGATCTGCTTCGCTGGCGCGTGGTCCGCGAGGGACAGTCCACAAGCGAGTGCAGTAAAACATTGATTCTAAATCCTGCTGATTTTCAACACAACTCTGCAACCGTGGTCATAATCAAGCAGTGGAAGGGTCTGTTTTTCGACCAGTTGCTCTGTGGCTTTGATTCCACTTTCAGCATCTGCAAAAGCAGCGACACGAACGGCCACCTGTATTTCCCCGCAGCTGAATTAGGCGCGAAACTTTCACCGGATTATTTCTCAGTGCCACGCGAGATTCGTCTATGGCCTGCCGCCGGTAAGCTGTTTCGCCCTGTCACCATTGCGGAGGTCCAGTTTGGGGTCTCCTGTAAGCTATGTGAATTGTGCGGTGCGGAACCGCTTTCAATTCGCCGTCATATTGCGGCACATGTGAACGACTTCTTCTCCCAAGTAACGGATTACAGCACACTACCTCGCAAGCTGTCGGGACTTCCTGCTGCTGTATATCGCTGTAACAGTTGTCGCTTCTATTCCGTCTCAGGGGGACGACTTAACCCCACGTCCGCCATTGCGAACCACGTAGAGAAAGCACATCGGGGCAAGCTAGGATCTTTTTCCGTTATAACGGACTATGCAGAAATCGTTGAAAGCAGCGGGATGGATTTGCCACTTTTATACGAGTGTATTTCTTGCGGTGGATTACTTCCCAGCACCGATTTGGAAACAGTTATCCGGCACTTTGATCAGCACCAAGGACATTGGGAAAGCCTTTTTCAAAAGTCTGATCAATTGTCGAGCTCCTCGGGATCTTTCGTCCGTACGGAAGAGAGCGGGGGCGAGATATGTCGCAGTTATTAAGCGGCGAAAGACCTTTCGCTGATTGGAGCACCGCAGAAATTGCCGAGGAGATCGAGAGCTCATGGAACGAGCGATCTCGGCTGGAAGCAATCCGGCATGAACTTCAGTTTCGCAAACGGCGAGAAGCTCAGGCCCAATTTATCCGCGTCGGACAGCGACTACATGAACTAACTTTCAAACCAACAATAGCTATCGGATCCAAACAGTCGCAGGGAGCTAAAGCCCCCGTAAGTTCGTCGTTGAGGAAAGGCGTTCAACAAGCATCCTCTGGACGCACTAACGGATCTGAGGGGACAACACTTCGCGGCTCTGTAAAGGCTGCCCGGCGTCCGCACCCGGCGACGCAGAAAGACGTCATTACGCTCTGCCGAGCCGATCGAGCAGTAGTTCTGGCCGGACCTGGAACGGGAAAAACAGAAACAGTTGCTCGCCGGCTTGTTCATTTAATCGAGGGTGAAGCCTTAGCCCCAAAAGAGATTATCGTTCTATCATATTCCTGCACTGCAGTAAATGTACTTACACGTCGGATTGCTTCAATTCAGGGAATCGCGGCTGCTGTTCGCGAGGACCTTCGGTTTTTGTCCATACGAACCTTTGACTCCTGGTCGTTTCGGATGCTTAGAGAGCATGGGATTGAGGTTTCAGCACTCTTCGGATCCGATAGCTACGATCGAAACATTCACATGCTTGCAGAGCTACTAAACGATAGCGCCAGGCTCTCCGGCAGTAAACTGCGGCCGCTTCTTGCAGGAATAAAACATCTGATAGTGGATGAATGCCAAGACCTCACGGGCGTGAGGGCACTGCTGGTTAAACGTCTCCTTCAGTACCTCTCCAGGTCTTCCCAATTTGGCTTCACAATCTTAGGGGATCCGAACCAAGGCATCTACGATTGGGCAGGTAGTGAAAAGGGTATTAGCTCGGTTGAACTGATAAACTGGATCAGTGTTGAGCCACAGGTAGCACTGTTGCGCTTTGAGAAGAATTTCCGAAGCACCGAGGCGGCGCAGCACTCCCTGGTTGCTGACGCTGCAAAGCACCTTAACAGTGGTGCAACAGCGGAGTTTTTCGCTCTGGTTAACGGACGAGTGGCGGCTTGCACCCTCAATGCCTTTGCTACCTTTAAGCCTGAACTGAACGGGGCAGGAATGCTGTGCTACACCAACGGCCAGGCTTTGGCATTAGCTTCGAACCTCCTGGAGGAACACCCACATCTATCAAAGCATCTTCGTCTTGAGGCCGGGTCCAACCCTTCACGTGTGCCATTATGGTTTGGTCTGTTCTTTAGCAGGTTTAAGAGCGACGAAATCAGCTCACAACACTTCGTACAGCTATACAACAAATTGCAAGCTTCCGGCGTAAGGATGCCGCAGGGAAACTCGGAGTCCTCTTGGTTGATGCTGATAAGAGCTGCCAGGCAGCGGGATGGAGATTCAAAGCTTTCCCTTCCCAAACTTCGCGATCGTTTGCTGTGGCGAGACTTCTTGCCCGACGATGAGCAGGCCTGTGAACCCATGATCGAGGTCACGACCATCCATCAATCTAAAGGCCGCGAGTTTGATCTCGTCGCAGTAAGTGATGCTCCAACTTTCGGAAAGTGGACTGCAGAGGACTTATCAAAAATCCAGTACGTGGGAATTAGTCGTGCGCGGCAGAAACTTGTACGGCTCGGAACCGAACAGGGGAGCATGGACCTCAGCGAAAAGAAGCTGAAGCAGGGTCGCAAGCGTTGGCACTCTTGGAGCAAGACAAGAAAGGGCTCCTTTAACTTGCTTGAGATCGGAATCCCTGATGATTTAGACGAAGTTGCCTTTTTGATGCCAAAAGTAATCGGCTCTCCCGAAGCAGTGTTAGAGCTCCAGGAGTATTTTCGCACCAGCCATCAGGAGCTTGTCGGACAAGAGATTGTTCTTACACGTGAATGGGATGATGATGAGGACCGGAGCTTTTACTTCATACGCCTAGGGGATGAAAGCGGCAGAGTCCTTGGACGGATGGCCGCTCAGCTCCCGGAAGACTTGTACTATCTCCCGGGAGAGCAGAGAACAAAGCTGTCGATGCCAAAGAACATCCGCGACTTGCGCATACAGGAAATCGTTACATGCGTGCTTCGTCAAACCCAGGAAGTCATTGAACCCTGGGCCACCACAAAGCTCTGGCTCGGACTTCGTATCCATGGTCTCGGATCATATAACGTTTACTGGAAGGCTTGAATGGCTGCGACTGTTAAGCAAATGGAAGAGGCAAGGCGTGAGGTCGTTTCGCGGATAACCAAGCTGCTACTTGGTCCCCTTTACGGTGACACCGAGGTAATCAACTCCTCTCCTGCAAACACATACCTGACAGGCATTCTACATCCTCCCGCGGTTTGGATGGATGCTGAAGAAGAAGCGGAACGACTTGCCCAAGACGATGACTTGGAGGGAACTGGTGACGAGCCTGACGAGCCTGCGCCTGAAAAATCCGCACCACTCTACATGACCTCCAAGCCAGCATCTATTGGCTTAACCTGCACTCTTTCAAACGCAAATGCGGATTTTATAGTTGTGCTCAGGTACGCTCGCTACATCCCAGATCCACCGGTGGCAGCTGGTGAGGACGAGGATCCTGGCGGTGATCCGGATACGACTCGAATTATGAGAAAGTGGAAGCGCGTTCCGGTAGAGCACCGAGTTCTGGTCCAAGGATCAGAAACTCGTTCCCAGTGGCGTGAAACTGCTCTCAACACAACCGAGGGACAACTGCTAGAGGGCGTACACTTAGACATTCGTCGGCGCGTGGTCCGTGGCGCGTTAATGGTGACCGCGACGCTCATCAATACGACGCCAAAAATGAACAGTCGGAGCGAGGCTTGCCTGTTCCAAACCGAAGTCGGAATATTGGCGAAGGGAAACATCAGCCCGCGACCCATCGAATGCCGATCCAATGAAGAAGATTTGCTGATGAACCAACTGCTATATCGCAATGCTCGTGAGTTTGCGGTCGGTCACGGAGTTGCAGCCCACTGGGTTACCGACAATTCAAATAGCGTGGATGAAGTCTGGACCCGGTGGTTGCCAAACCAATACGTTAGCGCGACAACTCCCGAGGGGCATTCGTCACTACAGGAACTGAAGGCTATGCGACCATCAGTCTTTGATGCAGCAATGCTGGCCACCAGTCAGCGCGACGTGATCGTCGGGGAGCTATCCCGCTTCTGTAAAGCTTATGACAGCTGGATCGATACGGAAGATTTTAGGAAAGACAACGATCTGACCCCTTCGGAATTGGCTACCGCAGTTCGTCACATCCGTGGATGCCGTTCAGCTAAAAGCCGTATGCAGGCAGGGGTCGAGTTGTTGATGCGATCCGATCGTGCATTCCGTGCTTTCCAGCTCGCGAATGCCGCAATGGACTCGCAATCGAACTCAGTTGCCCGGGGACCCAGGGCGAGGCCACTGGTTTGGAGACCATTTCAGCTCGCATTCATACTGCTCGCTCTTCCAGGAGTGGCTGATCCGAAACATCAAGATCGGGATCTGCTGGATCTCCTGTGGTTCCCGACCGGCGGGGGAAAAACGGAAGCCTATCTTGGACTATCAGCTTTTGCAATTTTCCATGATCGACTCTGTCATAATGCCTCCTTTGCCGATGGGGGCGTAAAGGTCCTTATGAGATATACGCTGCGGCTGCTGACCATCCAGCAGTTCCAGCGGGCTGCGGCAATGATATGCGAAGCTGAACTAATTCGTCAACGGTGTGAAGAGGAAATTGGTACAGCACCAATTTCGCTGGGACTGTATGTCGGTCAAGGGGCGACTCCAAACAAAGTTTCCGAGCGCGATAATGTTGGGAAGCTTTACGAGGGCTGCGCACAGGAGATACTGGAGCGTGAGGCAAGGGGTGAGCAGCCCGAAACCACCCCCCGCATGCTCGATTCGTGCCCGCTCTGCGGGTCATCTCTGGGCATTTCCAATTACGGAGTAATCGAGGAAACAAACCAGTTAAAGATTACTTGCCACAACGCGAGTTGCCGCTCGTCAGCTGCAGCACTTCCAGTGTATACAGTAGATGACGAGATTTATCGAGTCTTGCCGTCCCTGATACTGGGTACGGTTGACAAGTTTGCACAATTACCTCGAAATAGCAAGGTTGGGGGGCTTCTTGGAAGACCCCAGAATCCGCTCTGCCTGATAATTCAAGACGAGCTTCACTTGATATCGGGCCCACTCGGGAGTATGACGGGGTTGTACGAAGCTGGGTTAGACTTCCTGGCAGAGAGAGCGGGCGAAAAAGTTAAAATCGTTGGCTCGACAGCGACAATCGGTCACGCCTCGGATCAGGTTCGCGCTTTGTTTAATCGAGACGTTTGTCAATTTCCTCCCCCCTCCATCGATGCAGGTGAATCGTTTTTTGCAGTTACTGACGTCAATTCACCAAACCGCTGGTACATTGGTATTTCTTCTGCCGGACGGAGTCCCAAATTCACGCTACAAGCTGTAACTGCTGCACTACTTCAGGTCGTGTATTCCCTGCAGGAAGAAAGCGCTTGGGGCAGCGAAACCAATGCTGTGCTGGATCCTTTCTGGACAGCTGTCTTGTACTTCAACAGCATGCGTGAGCTTGGCGGTGCCAGAGTAATGGTTCAGGATGACGTCCGCCGGTCGACCTTGTTATATGCCAGGCTCCTTAGTAATTCCGAACGCCATCGGGACCCCGGCGAGCCAAAAGAACTGAACAGCAGGACAAAGTCGCGCGACATTCCGTTAGTCTTGGAACAGCTGAACCTGACATTAGACGGTGATATCGAAGAAGGCGTTCCGCTGGATACGGTGCTGGCCAGCAACATGATTTCAGTAGGCATCGACATCCCCCGCCTTGGCGCTATGATCGTGAACGGAATGCCTAAGACTGTTGCTGAGTATATCCAGGCAACGTCTCGTGTTGGCCGTGGCATTCCCGGCCTAGTGCTGACGGTTTACAATGCTTCCCGTCCTCGGGATCTCTCGATTTTCGAACACTTCTGTGGTTTCCATCAAGCATATTATCGGGCCGTTGAGGCAACGAGTGTTACTCCTTGGTCTCCCAGGGCCAGGGACAAGGCGCTGCATGCGGTTTTTATTGGGGCACTACGACATGCGATAGAAGAGTGGCGACCCGACCAAGGTGCTCAACAATTCAGGAGCGGTGATGATGTAGTAGCAGAATTTTCCGACTACTTGCTGGCGCGGGCTGCGAGCGTAAGCGCCCTCGTCAACATGGAAGAACTGAAAGCAGAACTGCAAGTTGTCTGCGAATGGTGGGATAATCGACGAAGGATGGCGGCCACTGCCGGACCAACGCCGACCGACTTGTATTACTGGTATAAGCAATTGCATCCAAACACTCACAAAGCAGCTGGGCCGTTTCTCCTGCGGGGTGCGGAAGACGGTGTCTACGATCTAAGCGTGCGAGTTGCACCAAATTCCATGAGGGAAGTTGAACCTTCTGTCAGTTACGCCCAAACGTGAGGGAGAAGTAATGCCGAAATCGAATTTACCACCTCAAGAATCGAAAAGTCGGGGTACAGGTCGTCGTCAGGGGCCGGGTGGCACGCCCAGTCCAGCTTCACGGACGAGCATCTCTGGAAGGCGGGAGACTGATGCCACTTCCTTTCGCCCAGTGGTTGGCAATACACGCCGATCTCAGGCAGTTCTTACGTGGAGCGTCGGGTCCATTATTGACCTGCCGAACGGGTCTTTCATGCCTTTAGGTTTGGACTTTATTGAGGAGGAACTACAACACGGCGGTGTGCAGAGTAGTCACGTGTACGAACTCCGCTTTCATGAAGATCGACTTGAGAAGCTGCTGCATGTTCGCCATTTCCAGGCACCGTGTGTAGCCACCGAAAAAACCAAAAGGGAATTTGGGCGAAAAGTCGCGAAGGGGCACTGTGTTCCCGTCGTGCGTTTTCCGGAATGGCTGGAATGTCCTCAGTGCCATCGACTTGGAACAATTAACAATCCGTTCGAACTGGATCACACTCGCGATGAAGTCGTTTGCCAGGGATGCGGTCGCTGTAAAGTAGCACCAGTGCGATTCGTATGCGCTTGCGCCTCCGGACACATTGAGGATTTCCCTTGGGACATCTGGGCACACCGACGGACAAAGGGAGTGTGCCCGGGAGGCAACTCGCGCCTGAAACTGCTTTCGCGTGGCCGCAGCGCAGGCCTTGGTGATCTATACGTTACATGCCTTGCCTGCGACGCTACGGCAGACTTGGCAAAAGTTACAATGAAGTTCTCGCTTAAAGATTTAAAAACATGTGGTGGCAACGAACCCTGGTTGCGGCGAACGGTTAAGTGTCAGAACCATCTTCGCGTACTTCAGCGAGGTGCATCCAATTTGCACTTTGCGGTTCCTGCCTCGTTGCTCTCAATTCCTCCCGGATCAGACGCAATAGCACAGCTCCTTTACGATCAGTGGGATTCATTGAGCCAGTGGGTGGATGATGACGAACTGCTGCGCAGAACTCTGGAGGGGTACAAAGCACGAAGAGGCGACTTTGACATTGATGTTGCGATGCAATGGGTCAAGCGACAGCATCAGTCTGAGCAGGATGATGTGGATTCTGCTACGGATGAGACGGATGCCAGGTTCGAAGAGTATCTGGCACTTAGTAGCACACATCGTTCAGATCGGGCAGGTGGTTTCACGTCGCAGTTCGAGAACGAGGTATACTCGCCACCAAAGGAGTTGGAACCGTGGTTTGACCTTTTCGGCGCCGTTACCAGGTTGCGGGAAGTTCGTGCGATTGTAGGCTTTACCAGAATTAGTCCCGTTACTCTCCAGATCGAGCAGGTACGCGATGCGGCTGCTCATGGTGTAATTTCCAAGCTTGGAGCACAGTGGAACAATTGGTTGCCAGGAGTGGAGATCCGTGGGGAAGGCATTTTCCTTCGCTTCAACATAGAATCAGTCAAATCGTGGGTTGCAGCAAACCCAGCGGTAGCACAGCGAGCCGCTCTACTTGATAAGCAGCATGTACTATTTTACCAAGAGCGCCTTAAGGAGGCGGGTAGAGAAGAGACGGACCCCGTGCTTCAAATTACTCCAAAACATTTACTGGTGCATTCTTTCGCGCATGTGTTAATTCGCCGACTCTCTATCGACTGCGGATATTCGTCAGCAAGCCTTCGGGAGAGACTATACGTCGATAATGGTGCTGAGGGTGCCAGCGGCGAAATGGCAGGAGTGTTGATCTACACTGGTTCTCCCGATTCCGATGGTAGTCTTGGCGGCTTGGTTAATTTGGCGCAGCCAGAACGTCTGGCTTCGATGATACGACGCGCAGTCGAGGATAGTGCTTGGTGCGGTAATGATCCGGTATGCTCCGAAACCAGTCCCATGGATATGGGAAGCCGACTTTCTGGTGCAAGCTGCCACAGCTGCCTCCTTCTTCCTGAAACGGCCTGTGAGCGTTTCAATTGCGAGCTAGATAGAGCAATGCTGTGTGGGGGTGTGCACGTGGAAGGCGGGCAGAGCATTTCCTTTAATGGTTACTTTCAACAGTTGTTAGAAGGCAGCGCGGAGAAGGGCACATAGAATGGCAGTTATGATTCCGGATGCACTGCCGATAAAAACTAATGCCGCTGAGACTGACCTGTTTAATCGTTTCAGAGCTGAACTGCCCGATGAGGATTATATTGTTCTTCATTCACTTGGCTTGGCGCGCCATGAGCGGAAGCGTTGGGGCGAGAGCGACTTCGTTGTAATCGGTCCCGAAGGCATCTTCGTCTTGGAGATTAAGGGGGGTAGCGTTTCCTGCTACAATGGCAACTGGACATATGAAGACCTCTGGAATGGGAAGCGGCGCACTTCCAGGGAGGGCCCTTTTGAGCAGGCCAAGTCTGGCCTGTTCGCAATTGAAAAGGATCTGAACCGCTTTTTTCCAGAGCTGCGCAACTACATCATTGGCTATGGCGTGATGATGAAGGATGAGGAGTTTTCTGCCACGGGGTGTGAATTAACGACAGAGGTCCTTTGGGACACGCGTGAGTGGAGGCGCCCTCTACCCTTGTACGTCGAGCAACTCGCTGACTTCTGGCAAAAGAAATATGGCAGAAAGCCCCGTCTTGATGCACCCACACGAGAGCGTATACGACAGGCTTTGAGACCGGACATCAGATCCGCAGTGACCTTTGGCTCTCGTCTGAACGGGCTGGAAACTCGCATGGTCGAGCTTAAAGATCAACAGGCTCGCATCGTAGGTGGTGTTCATCGCAACAGGCGCACTATTGTGGAGGGGCCTGCGGGCACGGGCAAGACTTTGATCGCTACCGACCGAGCGTTAGCTTTTGCGCACGAGGGCCGGGAGATCCTCTTCCTTTGCTTCAATACTCTCCTTGCTGAACACTTGAAGTGCGGATTTGAAGCCGCAGACCTAGGCGGCGGGAGCATTGATGTTGCTCACATGCACGAGCTCCTCGGGAAGCTAATTGCCAAAAGTGAAGGATCCACACATCAGGAAATGCACAACCTGGATGACGACTTCTATCGGCATGTTTTACCAACAAAGGCAATGGAGTCTTTGGATGTACTTAAAAAATCCGGACAGTCCATCAAACAGTATGACGTGGTGATTGTCGACGAGGCACAGGACCTACTCTCTTGGAGCTATGTAGAGGTCTTGGATGCGCTCCTGAAGGATGGGTTTAACGCGGGGCGATGCCATCTGTTTATGGATCCGAATCAGAACATCTTTGAGGGAACTGAAAACGATGTAATGTCGCGCCTTGAAGAGAGTGGCTTCTCCATTTATCCATTAGACGTAAACTGCCGCAACACCAGAGAGGTCGCCGAAGCTGCAACGATGCTGTCGAGTGTCCGATTGGCCACCAACGAAGCTATTCGCGGGGGGCGCCATCACCGCTTAATGTATGGAAGCATTGAAGAACTACTTGCAATGATTGAAGATGAAATTAAGGGCCTTCTCAATGACGGCATAGGTCTAGAGCAAATCATCTTTCTCTCCCCGCGAGTATTGAAGCACTCTGTCTTGGCAAATGTCTCTAATTTTGCGGGTGTTCCATTGGGTGATGTGCGCACCGCCAATTCGCATGGTCTGAAGCGACTCGAATTCTGCACTATGCAGGCATTCAAAGGACTAGAGAGGCGGATAGTTTTTGCAACCGACCTAGATTTGGAGGATCCGTCATGCAACATGCTGTATTACTGTGGGCTGTCTCGCGCAGTTGGCGTACTGTACGCGGCCATACCGAAAGCTCAGGAAACTGCCCTGCAAGCTCGTGCAACTGCATATGGTGAGTTGCTTGCCGGATAGGGTAAGCAACTCACGTAGTAACCTACAATCTCATCCAATCTCCGCGACGCGTTTACAAGTTCGTCGCACTCAAGACACTCTAAACTCAGATTGGTCTCCACCTTGCACATAGAACAGGCGTGCTATTCCTCTTGAATAGTCCTTGAACCGCTGGGAATCAGTGATATCACTGATATCACAGTTTCCCAGAGAGAGGACCTCTTGATGCCGAGTTATTGCCTACGAGGCTTGCCGGAAGAGTTGCATGAGCGACTGAAAAAAGAGAGCCACAGGCGTAACGTTCCGATCCAGAAGCTCCTGCTGGAAACGGTCGAAAAGGAGTTCGGTGGCGATCAAGTCGACCTTTTCGACATGGTCTTGGAGTTGTCGAAGCCGGAGCCAACACCAGGTCTTATCCCGTTCACGTTTATAGACCTCTTTGCTGGTGTGGGCGGTTTTCGCGTGGGCATGGAGGCACTCGGGGGAAAGTGCGTGTTCACGAGCGAGTGGGATGTACATGCTCAAAAGACGTACAAGGCTTGGCACGGGGATCAGCCACACGGGGATATCACTCAGGTAAAGAGCATTGATATCCCAGACCACGACATCCTTTGTGCTGGATTCCCATGTCAGCCGTTTTCACTGGCGGGTGTTAGCAAGAAGAACTCGCTGGGCCGGAGTCATGGCTTCGCCTGCGAGACTCAAGGTACCTTGTTCTTTCATCTGGCAACGATTGCGGAACTAAAGCGGCCTCCCGTCATGATTTTGGAGAACGTGAAGAACCTTAAATCTCACGACGGCGGAAACACGTGGAAGGTGATCGAGCGGACGTTGAAGGATTTGAAGTATAAGGTTTTTGCCAAGATCATCGACGCCAAGCCTTGGGTGCCGCAGCACCGGGAGCGGATCTTCATAGTCTGCTTCGATGAGTACGTTTTCGGCACAGACGTCCCATTTGAGTTTCCTACGCCCCCCGAGACACTGCCAAAACTAAAGGATATACTGGAGAAGACGCCAGATCCGAAATACACCCTCAGTGACCACCTGTGGACCTACCTGCAGAACTACGCCGCCAAGCATGCGGCGGCAGGCAACGGCTTCGGCTTCGGTCTGGCGGACCTCGACGGCAGCACTCGAACTCTGAGTGCCCGCTACCACAAAGACGGTTCCGAGATCTTAATCCCGCAGGGTAAGAACAAGAACCCGCGTCGGCTGACGCCGGACGAATGCAAGCGATTGATGGGGTATCCGGACCGCCTGAAGGTCATGGTGTCGGACACGCAGGCCTATAGGCAATTCGGCAACAGCGTTGTCCCTGCCGTCGTCGAGGCAGTGGGCAGGCAGGTACTGAAAACCATCAACTGGCACGTGTCCAGGTCCGGAGGGTTGTTCAAGGCGCGCCCGCCCTTTGTCCATGAAACGGCTATGGCTGGATGATCTGCCCCTTCGCGGAACAGGCCGTTGAGGAGGCTGTCAAACACGGCAACGCAATCCTGAAATACATCAGCCCTAACGACGTGGGACAGACGGGCGGCCACCAGTGCGGCTACTATCTCCCGAAGGCAATTTGGAAGCACTTCACAGTCAACCCGCCGGTCAAAGGCGAAAACGCTGAGCAGTTCGTTACGATCTCGTGGCAAAATGGGAGTGAATCGTCCTCCCGCATCATTTGGTACGGTAAGGGAACTCGGAGCGAGTACCGGCTCACGCGCTTCGGGAAAGACTTCCCGTTCCTGACCCACGACAGCGTGGGCAACCTGCTTGTGCTGATCAAGACTGCAGCAGAAACGTTCCACGCCTTCGTCGTCTACGCCGATGATGATATCGAGGAGCTACAGGCGCGACTGAGCATCGAGATCATAGGGACCTGGGCGCACTACAACGCGGAGAAATCGGAATTGGAGTTCGAGTACTCGCACGAGACGGAGGACGAGTGTCTCAACCGCCAGTTCCGCAGCTTTTGCCAACTTCTGGACAGCTACCCCTCGGGCAATAGTTTCTCAGAGGCCACGCGAGCGGCGCTCCTTCACTGCATCCAAGGGTACTGCAGCCTTAGTCCTGACGACAAGCTCATGAGATGTCTGGAGTCGGAGTACGAGCTGTTCCGGATGGCGGAACGCAAGATCTGCGGGCCGGACGTGCGCAGGTTGTTCCAGTCAGTCGATGATTTTCTCGGAACGGCCAATAGCATCCTGCAGAGGCGCAAGTCTCGCGCTGGTTTGGCACTGGAGAACCACGTCGAGATGCTTCTCACCGAAGCAGGGGTCCCGTTCGATGCTCAGCCCGGTCCAACTGTTGGACGTATAGATGTCATCATTCCCGGCAAGCGTGAGTACCTGGACAGCGCGTTCCCGGTGGAGAAGCTCGTGGCAGTCGGCATCAAGACGACATGCAAGGACCGCTGGGCTCAGGTGTTGAAAGAGGCACCGCGCGTGAAGAAGAAGCACATCCTTACCACCCAGAAGGGAATCTCCGAATCACAGCTCAAGGAGATGCACGAGGCGGGCGTGACCTTAATCGTCCCTAAGTCCCTCCAGAAGCTGTACACCACCAAACAGTCAGGTATGAACATTCTTTCGCTCGGGGATTTCATTGCTGGGGCGCCCAGGAATGGCTGATGTTCACTCCCAGGAACAGCGCAGCCGAAACATGGCGGCGATCAGGGCAAAGGACACTAGCCCTGAGATCGCTGTACGCCGCCTCCTTCATCGTCTCGGCTACCGGTACAGATTGCACGTAAAAGACCTGCCTGGCAAGCCTGACATTGTTCTTCCACGTTTTCACGCCATCGTGGAAGTTCGTGGATGTTTCTGGCACCGCCATCCCGGCTGCAGGTATGCGACAAGTCCGGCGACGCGGCAGGAGTTCTGGCAAGCAAAGTTCAAAGAGAACATGGCTCGCGACCGACGCGTAGAAGAGCTGCTGTCGCAGCAGGGATGGCGTCTGGAGATAGTATGGGAGTGCGAGATCCGCGAAATGGCAACCCTTGAAACAAAGCTGGTGAAATTTCTCAGCCTCTGAAAAAGGAGACGAGATCGTCCTGAACTAACTCCAACCGGGCCTCAGCGACTACATCCTCGGGGAGCTACAAATAAGCAGCCTTTTCGCTTTTGAGAGTAATTTCAAAGGGCCTTTTGAAGTATAACCGCCAGCGTTTTAAACAATTCTTCAAGCCTACCTTCGACTTTTAGTCGATGAATCAATTCCTGTATGCTCTCGACCCGGGCATGCTTGGGCCCGAAAATATGTTCACGCACGTCAATATTCAGCGTAGCTAGAACCTTCAGCAACAAATCCAATTGTACGTTCGTTTGGCCTGCCTCGATCCGCTGAATGGTACCAAAAGAAACTTCTGCTTGGTCTGCCAGCTGTTTAATCGTGAGCTTAGCGCTTTGCCGTTGGGCCCGGACACGTGCCCCCAGTCCGACAGTGTCCACTGTGGGGGTGCGTAATTTCAATTGGGCACTCGCGCGTTTTGACACGAACATATCGGGACGTGCGTTGCGCTAAACGGCAAGGTCTATGTAGACGCCGTCTCACAATCTTTTAAAATTTCTGAATTTTTAAACGGTTTAGTTGATAGGGACATTCACTACTAAACGTGAGGGAGCGCAAAAAATGGGTGTTCGTCCGTATATCACAGTGCTTTCAGTGCCGTTGCATTTGGAGGGGGCGACGATCGAGTATGGGCAGCGTGTTGAATGGGTCGCTGCCGACCAGGTGGTGCCGGAGGACATCTTTGATTGGCTAAACCCGGCGAAGGGCATCGTACGTGAGGTGGCGCTGGCAGACGGCTATAGGCTGCCGCATCCTGAGCAAGCCGAACATTTGTGGGTAACGGAGGCCCTCATTATGGCAAACAAGGACTTTCCCCGACTGGCTGGTATTGACGGCGAACGCTGCACCGCCCGCCCGGGGTTAGGAGAAATCTTCGTCAGCAGATCGTTGGATATTTATTTTGTCGACGATCGTAGCGTGACGCAAATACACGGTACTTTTGCCCGCAACGAACTGCTCGAGCGGCACGGCGAAGTTATCGGAGATCTTCGTGCCCACCTTTACGATGCCGCCGACGAGTACGTACAACGAAAGATTGCCGACGCAACAGCTTTGACAAAGTCTGACTTTGTATACGAACACCTGGATCAGTACCTCCAGGCACTTGATAACGTTCTGCGCCCATGCGTTCTTCATGAACTCGAACCGGAGCACTTGGACGACATCGCCCTGGAAGTACTCGCGCTGACCAACAAGCTGGTGAGGAGCTGACATGGCAAACGGACAGCAAATCTCGCGCACCCGTGCCGGTCAACTGCAGCAGGGCAAGTCCGCCAGCCTGCTTAAGTGTCCAGAGTGCGGTTTTAACATGGAATTATCCTCGGCTTTTAGCGCGCAGGTCCGGCAGCTGGCGGATCAGGAAATCGCGGTCGAGCTTGAGCGCGTTCGCGTGGAGGCTACAAAGCTCGCGGCGCAGAACCACAATGCGCATGCCGCCGGGCTTTGCTCCGAGATTGACCAGTTGCGTTTGAAGCTCGGCGAGCTCCAGCGCGAGCAAGATAGTATTGCCGACCAGAGAGCCCAACTGCAGAAGCAGAGAGCTGAAGTGGAGAACACGATCCGCCAACGCGTCGATGCTGCCGTTACTGATGCTGGAAAGGCCGCAGCACGACAGACACGGCTAGAGTGCGAGACTCGCGAGAAAGCTCTGGCTCAGGAAGTGTCGCTGCTTTCCGTTCAGCTAAAGCAGGCGCAGTCTTCCGAACTTGTGCTTCGAAAGGAGCGCCAATCTGTCCAGCAGCTGCGCGACAATATCGAACTAGAGATTTGCCGACGGTTGGACACTGAACGCCAGGCTGTCGCCGAGGGTGCACGGGAGAAGGCGGAGCAAACCGGCAGGCTAGCGCTCCAGCAAAAAGAGCTGCAGATCCGGCGGTTAAATGAACAGATCGAGAAACTCCAATCCTCAACTGCACCCCGCCAGCCCGAATTGCAGGGTGAGTCCCTAGAAGTGCATATTAAACGAGTGCTCTCGACGAGCTTTCCTGCAGACATAATTGAGGACGTTGCCAGAGGCGAGCGCGGGGCGGATCTCACTCAATCGGTTAGGAATGCATCCCTGCAGGTGTGCGGCACCATCGTGTGGGAAGCTAAAACTGCCAGGAACTGGAACGAAACCTGGCTCGAGAAGTTGAAGCGGAACCAGTGTGCCTCCGGCGGTGACTTGGCCGTAATTGTCGCTACTGTGCTGCCTAATGGGGTGGTCGGATTTGGTGTTCGCGACGGAGTGTGGGTCACTCTCCCCTGGTGCGCCGGCGCACTTGCCACGGCATTGCGCATGACGATCTTGCGTGTCTGGACGATGCAGGCGGCGACAACGACCCGGGAAGAGCGGCTCCGCGCCATCCAAAACTACCTTTGCAGCACTACCTTTCGTCTGCAAGCCGAGCAGCTTCTTTCCATTATAACACGGCTTCGTGAAGGCTGCGACCAGGAACAACGCTGGCTTACACGCCAATGGCAGAAAAGGAAGGCTGCGCTTGATGAATTCGGACATACCGCAGCAGAGATCATCGGTTCCTTGGAAGCAGCAACCGGATCGGAGTTGGTCTTCGAGTCGGACAACGAGCATCTCATCTGAAGCTTAAGAACAAAACCAAAGTGGTGTGTCAGGCTTTTGCCGCCAAAGCCGCATCAACGATGTAATCGAGTGTCCCGAACACGCGGGGAAGGATTGCTTTGGACGGGGGTTATACACTGCGCAATCTGCAACTTCTACAACTGGAACTCAGTCCATGCGACACCGTTGCGTGACAGCAATTACCTGGGTTTGGCGGTCACATAAGGCGAAAAGTCAATTGCGGCTCTTCTGAAACATTATGTGAAAACGACAACTAACAAACGCGCGTTCATTCTGGGAAGGCTCCATCGGTATCCAATATGTGGCAGCTGCCACTTATACAATGGTAAGCCTAGACATTATTTCGGCCACTCACCTGTTGTTGCTCAGCGATTTTCCGCTTTATCAAGACCTTCGGCTAGTTAGTACTGCTGAGTGGTTTTAAAGCAGTGATGGACTGATCCCGGTGGCTGCCGCGCTTCTCCTTGTAGTTGCAAACAGTCTTCAGATAGTCGTACGCGGTATGCTCCTTCACCGTCGGCAGCCAAGGATTGCTCGGACAGAATGATTCTAGCATCCAACTCGACAACACGCCACAGGTTGGCGAAATCGCACTCGGTAAAAAGCAACTTGTCTGGCCAGTCTCGGAAATTCTGAATCAGGCCAGGACCAAATTAAAGAGGGGCAATGATATCGGCGCGATTGAACTGTGCAACCAGGTAGTGGTTCTGGAGCCAGGGAACCCCCAGGCGCAGGAAATCCTGCGAGATGTTTTGAAGCTGCAGGAAGCGCTGCGCGCCAAGGCAAACGCCGAAGCAGCGGCTCGGGCGCGTGCCCAGGCCGAAATTGCTGCACGCAATGCGGCTGTGGAAGCCGCCCGAAACCAAGTGAAGGCAGAGCAGGAAGCACGGGAGAAGGTGGAAGCGGACCGTATTGCTGCCGAACGGGCGGATCGGATCCAACTCGAACAGGCGAAGGTAATTGCGGAACGTAATCGTGTGCGGGTGGAGGAGGCTCGGGGACAACGCGGTGACAGGTTAGGAATTAGCTAAACGGCCTGCTTACGGTCTAGTGCTGAAGTAGCGGCGCGGTGGCAGTCGCGGAGGTACTGTAGAGTGCGGTCGATGTGCGGGTGGTGTGCGGATTCCATGAAGCGACAGAACCAACGTATCTGGCCATCCCATTCACTCAGGTCGCCCGGCGGATGAAGGGTCCAACCGAGTTCTTCGAGCGTCCATAGCTGCTTGGCGCTATTGCGCAGCATGGAAGTGGTAACCCAGTTGGATTCGTCGTCGGTACCGCCGCGCGTGACCGGAACGACGTGGTCGATGCTGGGAAACAGCTCCCACCAGGCGAAGTGTCCGACGTCTGTTTTGCCGTTCTTGTGATATGGAAAGGCATCGGGGCAGACGAGGGACAGGACGCGCAGGGCACCGGGAAACACCAGGCGTTCGCCGGAGTAGCGATCGACGAAGCCATCGCGCAGGAAGATGCGAGTGCATTGGGTTAAGGTGTATTTGCGCCCCGCGCGGGACTGAGGCTGGAATGGGTATCCGCTGCAGAGGATGTCTCGAGCGGCGTCGGGGCCACCGGTTTCGAGCGCGGTGCAGGCCTGGGCGATGATGTCGGCTTTGGCTGGTGGGGCTCCCATGGCGCTTTTGACATGCATTCAGGAAAAGCGAAAGCAAGCTTTCGCAATCCAAAGCGGCTGCGCAGCATAGGTCCACCGGGTTTTCTTGCGCTCCCAAGTGGCAGATGGTTTAGGTGGCACATGCAAATCAATGAAGGAAGACAGGTGCGGGACCCGGGGTGGGTAGTGCGAGTTTGGGATTGGATGGAATTTGCGTCCAACCGTGCCCAATTGGCAGCATCCTTTCTAATCGCGGCAGTGCTCGTTGTTCCAAGTGCACTTGTGGGACTGATGGTTCGTATGCCGGGCGTTCGGGAAATTGCCTTTTTGATAACTTTTGTTTTGGTCGCAGGAGCACTGCTGTTCGCCGTCGCAAAAGGCATGCTGCGCGTTATGCGCTTTCGGTTGCTCCGCTATATTCCCGGACCTGATGCCTTGCGAAAGATTAGCGGACGTGAACTGGAGGACCTTACCCAGGAGATTTACGAATCCTTGGGCTACAAGGTTCGTAAGCGAGCCGTGCCTGGCAAACCTGATGGTGGAATAGACCTGGAGGTTTTGCGAAACGGCAAACGTGGACTGGTACAGTGCAAGCTGCGCACCACCGACGCGGTAGATGTCCGTCAAGTACGTGAACTGTTCGCTGTGCTGATAGAAAACGGTGCTGACTATGCCGTATTGATCACCACAACTGGGTTTACCGAACCTGCGCAGAAGACTGCGTTCGAAAAGCCCATCGAATTAGTGGATCACTTGAAGCTCTGGGAGATGGTGCAGGACGCAAGGCTCGAGGAGCGGGTTGCGGCTGTGGCAGCCAAGGCACAGAAGAGAGCCCAAGGTGTTGGCGTATACGCGCGAGAGAAGCTGCGGTGTGCTGTGTGCGGGGAAGAGCTTACACTTAAGGAAAACGACTACGGGCCATTCCTGGTGTGTTCCGCCGGGCGCAGAACGAATTGCGATACGCTGGTCCCCCTGCGCGACGGGCGGCAGCGTTCTAAGTTCCAGATATAAGAAATTCGGAGATGGTGGGTGGGCACGTACCCGGAATCGTCTGTTAGGCCAGAATCCCGTAGCGATGGAACCCGTACCGAAACCTGCGCTGCCAAGAGCCTCGGGAGCGCGAGCCGGTGTGTGCTGCTGCGGGCCAGCCGACTGAGCCATGATTGGTGGAGTTCCGCCGGGGCCGTTCATTGGAGGTCCTCCAGCTGGCGGCTGACAGGGGCATTGGTTGCATGGTGGAGGTGGAGCCTGCGGGATACAACTGACGCCGACCAGAGGTGCACCGAGCTGGGATTTTGCCGAACCGGGGCAAAGCAGTGTGATAAGAACTGAAATGGATACGGGGAAAACATTTTTCCGATAAATGCAATCCAGCGGGTTCATGGCTAATTACCCGCCTTTGCAATGCGGTCGGGTTGAGCCGGGGCAGTATCGTCGGGGCTTCGGCCTGCTTGTGCGGGTGCAGTTTGCTTGAGGCGTGCGAGCAGTTTCCCGCGGCCGTTCTTATAGGTGAGACTGAGAGCGTCACCCTGGTCGAGCAGGATGCGATTGCGCTGGGCAGCGAGGTCGCGTGCTTCCTTGCGGTCGGGATGGAGAATAATGAACTCATCCGCGAGAAGCGCTGCGCCGAGGTAATCCTGCGCTGACTCAAGCGCCATTCCGAGCTCAACGTACGCCGGCGGTAGCCATTCAGAATCCGCTGGTGCGCGCTCGATAAAGGCCCGGAAAAGTGGAACGGCGTGGCAGTGGTGACCGCAGTGCCATGCATGATGCGCGATGAGAAACAGGGCACTTGTCGCGGCTGGGGAAGCATAGATGCGGGAATCGTGGACCTGGGTGCTGATGGCGCAGTATTGAGTGAGTTTGCCCATGGAAGGCTGCGGGCCCTGAAGTGGCGGGAGCTGGGGGAAGTGCACAGTGACGGGGCGTGATTCGCCGACGGGGAGTGCTTCTGATAGGGGCGGCTGGATAGGCTCGGTGCCAGCGGTGCGGGGCGCGATCAGGTCGATGGCAAGCTGCGCATTGTTCACGGCTTTGGCGAATTCGCTGAGTTCGAAGTAAAGAGTCGCGACGGCGAGACGGGCAGTGGCGCGGTCTTCTACGGGGACTTCCGATGATTCGAGGTAGGACTGAAATTGCGGGCCGTTGGCGAGCTCACGAATAGAATGCCACTGTTTCCACGCTAGGTCCTGGTGGCCGCCGGTGTCGCGCCAGCGCAGTGCACGCTCGTGCTGGCAGAGAACGGCTTGGGGTGATGTGCGGTCGGTGAGCGCAGTGCTGTAGCGCGCGGCCTCGGAAGCGAGCCTAGCATCGGCGGGTGGGCTCTGCTGGAGTTCGCCGAAGCCGGTGCGGGCGTCGGATTCGCGGCCCACCTGGTAGAGGTTAAGGGCGAGGAGGAAGCGTGCACGGTCGCGCTGGGCAGTAGCGAGATCGGTGCGCCCGAGCAGTTGCTGGAGATCGGTAATGGTCAGATCGTATGTGCCGCGAACCACATTTTCTACGAGGGATAGGCGCGCTTCGATGGCTTCTGGGGAGTCCGGCCATTGGCGGACGAGACGTCGCCAGCATCCGGCAGCAAGCGGGATGTTCCCGCGCTGGTTGAGCGCGAAATTTGCCTGCGTGAGTTCCTCTAGAGATGTCGCTGCGGCGGGCAGGAGGTGGCCGCGCTGGATGGCCGTAGCGCGGATTGTGTCGAGTAGCTTGGTGTTGCCGCTGCGATCGATGGTTGCTTGTAGCGTGGATTCTGCGGCGGTGGCATCGCCGACGGGGGACGATGCGCTGGGCTCGGTAAATTGAGCCTAGGCGATTGCGGACTGGAATGTAACTGCGGCTGCGCAGGCGAGGAGAGCTGATGTAGCGAGGCGGCAAACGTAGGACTTCATGGCCGTGCTCCACTGTACGAAATGTGTGCTGCTTTTTGGAAGGTGAGCGCGCTAGGATAGAAGGCGGCGGATGAGGCGGGTCCGGAACCTTGCGATCCCGAAAGAGCATCGTCCGAAGTGAGTGCGGGCAAATCCCCCTACTTATAAGGGACGCGAACGGGCAAAAGTATGACGAACTTATTTAAGTTTTTTCCCTGAGGTATTTCGCTTAATTGAATCGGTTGCGTTTAGGGATGAACCGTCGGGACCAACTTTTACCGGGGTTCACTTTTTTAAAAAAGTGCGCACCAAAACGCGAGTTCGTGTCCTTGGTATAGTGTTGGGACTGTGAAGTGCACTTTAGGAACTGCGCACCAAACAGCTCCCTCTAACTCCTACGGGGGATGTATCCATGCACAGGCCACGGCGGGACGAGAACCGGGATCCAAGCAACGAGCAGATGGAGGAGAGATATAAACGCGATCGAGAATTAAGCCTACGGATTGTACGCAAACGGCTGAAGGACTTCGAACAGGCGGAAGACGCTGCCCAGGAGGCCTTGCTGAAGCGATGGGAACTGGAGAGCAGCACGGAGCCCGGCCCGACAGAGACACCAGGCAGCGCACTGGTGCGGCTGTCGCGTCGGATCTGCACGAGGCTGGCTCACGAGAATGTGCGCCGGGATAAAATGCGAGCGGATGAAGGGGAGTTGACGCCGCTGGCATGGCAGCATGCCGATGCACGCGCTGAGGCTATTGATCACGAATTGCACGAGCGGTTGCGTGCGGCATTGCCGAAGTTGCCTCCGGTTCAGCTGCAGGTGATTACCATGTTCTTCATGGATGAGCTGACCGAAAAGCAGATCGCTAAACGACTGCAGTTAACGCAGGGTGCCGTGAGCAAAATCAAGAGGCGAGCACTTGAAACGTTGCAGAAAGAGTGTGGAGGATTGTAAGATCGCGGTCGCGTGATTAGCTACGATGTGATGTCCGGCTCTTGGATGGGTGATCGAGCGATCCCTGCTTACTTCGCCGGCTCTATGAATTGAACGGCATCGAGCTCCAGCAGCTTTTGCAGATTCCGAACGTCCAGCTCGCCTGTGACTTTCGCCGCGGGCAGCTGTGTTGCTAAATCCGCAACGAAACCCAGGTTCTGGATGGTGCACAGTGCGGCATCATGCGGTTCGCTCAGCGTCACCTGCACGCGCACCTTATAATTGGTCACCTTTAGCGTGCCCCGCTGCTGCTGGCCGCGTCGACAAGGTTTTGCCAAGTCAGCAATGGACGCAGCTCAGGTGTAGCTTTGACTCCACCTGCCCCAGCAAGTTAGTAGTCAGGCCTGCGCCGGTCCCCAGATACACCGTACCCGGTGCTTGCCACGCTGCTCGATAACGTAGACTCAACCACCAGTTCCTCCTGCACCGCTGGCTCAGATTTGGCCGTCCGCGATGAAAGTGAGCCGCCAGTACTGGGACTCATAGCGGTCGTGCTTCCATAGGTGCTCGCCCGAGCGGTCACGAAGTCTCGCAGCCACAGCCACTTATCTTGTGAGTTGCCCCACACGGGGCGGCGATTCCGCCAGGGAGTGCAATTAAACAGCCCGATTAAGGCTAATCATCTCAATTGGCTGACGCATAGCTTGAACCCGCGAAATCGCTGCCTTTTCCGACATCGTTCCAAAAATGTAGGCTCTCTCATACATTCTCGGCAGCTCAATTTATCGAGGAGAAATAGTATGAGTAGGCAGAAGGAAAATGAACCAGAGTATTTGCGGCTTGATGATGCCGCAAAGCGGCTGGGCCTGGGATTATTTCGCCGCTCCGCGAGGGTGGGGAAAAAGAAGGTAAGTGAGTATGAACGCCTTGCGCGGACGGTCAGACGGCTGATCGAAAACGGCCAACTCCAAGCTGTCGAAGATGACGCTGGTCGTTACGTCGTTCGCGAAGACTGGCTGGAGGAGTATGCAGCCCGCCGTGCCATTCGCTCCAAGTATAGGGTACCCTCAGTGCGTACCTGAGTGGCCGGCATTAATCAGGAGCCTCATGAACGCTGAAATGCAGTCGATAAGGCAGCACACACCTGGAGCAACTCCTGATTTCTCAGACTTCGCGAGGCGATTGCCAGCCACTCAGGGCAGTTTATCAAGCCCGAAAGGCCACTCAGTAGCCATAAGTAGTCGAAGGTCTTGATAGACCGAATAACAGGGCAGCCAAAATACCTGAGTGGTCAACTTAATGTGCTAATAGTGGCAGTAGTTAATGATTTAACCAACCACTCAGGTGTAGTGCAAAGTAGTGATAAATAATCGAAAGAAGACGCGTCGCATGAAAAGCAAAAATATCGATGAGTCGCTTAAAGACAAGTTCCTGGCCGACCTGCCAGCAATGTGGGAGCAAACGGCGCCACACAACCACACCTCGCAGTTTTCGTATACCCGTCAGCACGCCGCCCGCGCCAGAAAATGGATTACTGCGGCGGTTTGCTACGGGGATTCCCCAGTAGAACCGAGTGAGACCGAACTGGATGCCGCGGCAGAGAAAGTGCCTCTGCTTAAGTTGCTGAGCCTGATTGCCGACAAGACTTCAGCTGAAGCGCGGTCTCTCTACCTCACCTGGCGGCACGGTATACCTGCAAATGACAGTGCAAAGTTACCAACGAAAACCCGTAAGAACGCGAATAACATCTCGGAGTCAGTAACTCGCGCATTGCGCTTTGCCGAAGAGGCGTTTGGCAGCACCTACGGGACGATCCCAGGTAGCTCATGGCCAGAAGCTCTGTCGGACAGTCACTATGCACATGCTATGATTCTCTACCGGTGCATTCAGCGCAAACACGTGCGCGCGGGCGTGATTGATCCCGTCCACGCATCGGCCAAGCTCGCTGCAGAGGCAGCGAAGAAATATGTACATCGCGCTGAGTCGCGTCGCGATGCGGGGCCATTTAATACTATGCGACGCCGGCTATTGGAGGCGCTGGAGAAGGGGCTACTCATGCCTCTCAACCCAGCTCTGCTTACTGACATCAATGAACTCAGATTTAATTCGGCTGCAGCCCCCGACAGTGCGGATGAAGCTGTTCTTCTTCAACATTGGCCGGAGCACTTCTTTCCACATCCTGATTGCGCGTTTAAGATCGATCGCACACGCGGACTATGTGGTTTCTTCAATAAGCAGTTCACTCATATCAACGCTAACCCTAAGGGTGAAAAGTGCGCGAAGGGGAATATCATAGGTGAGAAAAGCGTTGAGAAACGGCTTCAGGCGATTAGACGAATGATAAACCGCGCTTTAAGATCTGATAATGATCAGCCTGGTGTGTTGCTTTTGGAGGAGTACTTCACCTCGGAACGCCTTATCAGCTGGCTCGACGCCTTCCTCGACGAGCCGGAAGACCATATGATCACCGCCTATCACCGAGGTGAATTCTGGCATATGCGCTATACGGCGAAGGTCTACTTCGGGGCGTGCGTGGACGCGCTGGATGTCCACGTGGAGGAGAGCATTGATTTTCCAGAGAGCGGAGCTTCAATGCGCGGAACATACGCAGTTCAACTTGCGGGCAGCCCGATTGTCTTTCTGGAATGGGCGGCAGCATTTCGCATGTACGCCGCACAGAGCAGTTGGCTTGATGCTGAGCAGGGGACCGGATTCTACCTCCCGCGTAAGTCATGTGAGCTTGATGTACTTATACGGGCAGAGACAGGTCTCCGCCCGGGAAATGTGGAGCAGCTCAACTACCTGCGAAGTATCCCCACACATCCAGACAAGCTGCCCCTCCCCGCCATCTACAGGTTGAAGAACGGGAACTACGTGGTCTGCATACCGTTTGGCATGATGAAGCAGCACAAGAAAAAAGCGAAACGTAAGACTCGCCATACCACGGCACGCCGCCCATACGAGTTCCTCCTGGAGCTGCCGGAAACCGTGCACGCGCTGGATGAATACATTGAGCATGGCTGGCAGCACGCCGACGGGGTACGCCACGGTAAAACTCAGCGGCTATTTCTCGGCCGCACAGGCCATCCGATTCGATGCATGCGAACTAAATTTGCTGAAGCTCGCGCAAAGGCGTCGGGCGTTTATCAGGCGCAGTTCGGCAAACTTCTTCCGTTGCTCGACCGCTATTCGACCCGGCACGTAATCTCTGAGTTCCTCCATCGTCATCAGCAGGGCAGCTCGCTGAAACAGTGGTATCTGACGCATCGCTCGGGCGTCGGCAGCGACAACAGCTATGGCAGTGACGATGCTGCGTTCCTGAGAAAGTGCGTGCATGAGGTACTTCGGGGCGTTCCGCCGCTGCACGATCAAGTGGCCAACCGCCAGGACGAGCAGGATAAACTCAGGTTAGAACTGCACAACCAACTCGCCGAAGTACTAGCTCTGCAAAAAAGTTCACAACAGCGTGAAGCGGAGATGCGCGAAGAAATTAAGCAGTTGCGCCAGCAGAAGCAGCAACTGATGGGAAAACTTGGTGAAAGGACAATGAGGTCAACGGATAGTCACCAAGCTGCATAAATCCCGAAGAGAAGAGGGGCCGGGTGTACCCGCGTCCTTCTTCTCCCTTGATAAGCTCGTTACTGACCAAGGTAGCCCTACGCGCTATTGGTTTCAGAGAGATGCCAGTGTTTTACTGGAGTCTTAGCCAAATTGCAGCGGCAGCTGATGTTCAGGATTAAGTGCACTGGAGTGACTGCACGTGGGCTGGCTGAGCGGCCCGTGCCGCGTCTGCGCTGCTTAACGTGCTTATCCAACGGTCGAGGCAGTTGCTAGCGCACTTTACTGCCGCTGAGGGGCCTGTGACGCGGGTTTTGTACTCATTGGAGTAGCCTGTTCCGGACGATCAAGTCGCAGCCATAGCAAGCGCAGTGGCGGGGCGGCCGATCTGTCCACCTGTCGTCTGCACGAACGAGGAGCTCATTTTCTAAAGTTAAGTCAGATACGAAGCGGGGCGTCCCCACGGTCGATCAATCCTACCAGATGGACACTTGGCCCAGAAGGGTCACCTGGCGGGGGCCGATGCGATTACGCCCGCAGCAGGCGAACTCAGCGCTGCACAGTCCTTTTTCACCCAGTAGTTCTCAGAAGCGAGACGTTCAGCGTTGAGGAAAGCCCGAAGCGCAACCTCCCGCTGACCCAATACCCGTGCCGCCCTGCCTCGCGCCCACTGGAACTTAGGAAGTGGGGCATCCGACGCTGTGGCCAGGACCGCCTGAGCATAGGCCTTTGCCTCAGGCTCCATACCAACTTGATCGTAGGCTGCCATAATCTCCAGTTGCGACTGCAATGGCATGCGGAAATACTTCGAGCAGCTCGCCTCTACCCGATAGATACCTACCAGGCGCTGGGCGGCAGACTTCAGCTGTTCATTCGCTTTAAGAGAGCGTGCGACCTGGAGATAAGCCAGAAGGAAATCTTCGTCGTCAGGGCTGGAACTCAGGCCGGCGAACAGTGCAGCAGCCTTGGCAGCCTCACCCGCCCTGCCTAATTCCGTAAGGGCTTGGATTTTCCAGCTCTCAACCTCATAGCGAGTGTCTGAGCTGCGCGGATCGTATGCTGCCGTGATAGACAGCAGTTCGTTGAACTTTCCTGTTTCAAAGAGCTGTCTCGCGAGCCGATAAGTACCGCCACCCACTTTATCAAGCTGTTCTGCCCGTATGTAAAGTTGCTCGGCAGATTGCCAGTCTCCCAGTTCGCGATAAATGTCGGCCAGCCGCAGAATGCCGTGCCGATAATTTGAATTTTTCGCGGCTGTGACAAGCGTGGGCATCATTTTAATCACTGGCTCTACTTGCCCTATTTCCAGGAGCTTCTGTGCGGCCAGTATTCTATTCCACACGTTAAAATGTTCGGGTTTGGCTGCTGCCGGCTGCATAGCTGCGATATACGCGGAAGCCGCTCCTTGTGTGTCACCCATGTCCCGAAGCACATCGCCAACTAACTTCTGTGCATACGGATTTTTTTCAGGCTGTGTAGCCTGCTGTTTGAGAATAGCCAGCATTTGATCAAGTTTGCCGAGCCGCCGAGCAACCTCGACTTCATCCGTCCAAGGTATAGGTGCGCCATCTTTTCGCGCCTTTGCAACCTCACGTTCGGCTGCGACGGCATCGCGGGTATCGGGTGGCCCATCGAGATAAGAACGAACCGCCCAATAACGGACAAGTGAGCTTTTCGGTTTTGCCGTCGCCGCGTTCCTGGCTTGCCGGATTGCTTCCCGTTTTTCCAGATCCGTCCCATGTGCCATTGTGTTTGAAAAACCATGGCCCTGTATAAATGAGTCACTCGAACCGGGAGTTAAATCCAGAATCCGACACGAGAAGTCTGATCCACCCACCCGGTTATTCAGTCGAATTGCAAGCAGATGAGGTCCGGGAGTAAGGCGGGCAGTAATGTCAATTTCCACGTCCTTTGGGTTGGCCGCAGCATCTTCGTAGGTACCGAGGGAAAAACCGTCGAAATAAACCTTTAAAACGTCGTCTCCATAAAGTTTCAGCACAACGTGCGAGCCCGCCTTCGGTGATGTATCGACCCGGATGGGAACCCTCCACAGTTTAGCCTTTTGAACCGGAACGGTTCCGGTTTCATGCAGTTCCCCCGCGCGCCAGGCAGCGTCTGTGTAGGCCAGCGAGTACCAAGGTGCACCACCAGCACCAGTCGGTTCTTCATTCGTTTGAATGGTGCCCGACACTTTTGCCCCAAGGACAGTGAAAACCACACCGCTGCCTTGCTGTTCTGGCCCAGCTGGCGGAGCGGATTGTGCCCAAGAAGTCGCAATGACGCTACAAATTCCTGCCGCAAAACAGATACCTGCGAATTTGCGAAACCGAAGACCCATAGAGCTGCTCACGGGTAGCTTTGAAGAAAGCTCTGAATGGTCCTGGTCCAGGCTCGCTTCATTAGCTTTTAATTGTGCTCCGCCACTCCGCTGGATCCCAAGCGCTACCTGAAGGGTTTCCGTGCCGGTGAGCTGGAATGCCGCAGCTTCGACAGACGTCTGGCTGTAGATCGACGCGGACGTTTGCTGCGAAACGGTGCTCATGTGATAGTGTCCTCCTGGTCTGCTATGCAGTTCGAGCGGCCTGAGTCGTGCATGAGGCAGGCTGCACACAAATGCAAGCTATACTTATAGTCACATAGACTTATAGTCACGTTTGCGTTAGAGCCCTGTCGTGGCTTACGAGCAGGCAGACCAGGAATTCCTAAGGAAGCTCGGCACTCGTATCCGAAAACTACGCGAGCGGCAGCAGTTTTCCCAGGAGACATTCGCTGTAGAGTGCGGTTTGCACCGCACCTACATCGCCTCCGTTGAACGCGGGGAGCGAAATATCTCTGTGCTGAACCTCAGACGGATTGCACATGCGCTGCAGACAGCGCCTGCCAAACTACTAGCGGGGCCGTAACTCAGTGGCCTGGAACGAACCCGGGCAACGATCCAACGACTAGAGCCGATGCTCGTTATCCTGGAGGTCTCGTTTTCCATAGAATGATGGCGCAGTTGAAGGGGTTGCGGACGCGGCGCAAGATTTCGCTTACGTTCACCGTGGCGCCAATTTCGCCGATTAAATGCCAAAGCTCCATGTCGCGCCCGCGCGACGTATAAATTCAGGATTGATTAGTTTGTTCTGGAAGATCAATGCCTGAATGGTCTCAAACGGCGACCTTTCTCTTCAGTCTGGCCCGAACACGCCGGCACTAGCAGCAGCAGGAGTGATATGCACTTCTGGCGGCAGACGCAAGTCAGTGGGTCGGCCCTTCAGGCCTACAATGAGTCCTGGAGACAGCTCCGAATGGCACTAAGCAGCTGATAAATTATTAACACGTTTGATGTAAGTGGCCGTCTTAAAGTGGAGCTTCAGGTTTTTGTCCGCAGGCGTAATTTCGCATTGCGTTTTGATACAGCAATCAATGCCATACAGTCAAGCACAATCCCGGGGCGGGAGAGTCTTCATGGAACCACGGATCAGCATTATCACACTTGGCGTTTCGGATCTGGACAGATCTTTCCGATTTTATCGCGATGGTTTAGGTTTTCCGACGACTGGCAGCCCAGATAAGGGCATAGTGTTCTTTCAGACCTCCGGCGCTTGCCTCGCGCTGTACCCTTACGAGGAACTGGCAAAAGACATTGCGCCCGATTTTCCGCGCGATCCATCCAGGTTCAATGGTATTACTATCGCCCACAACGTGCGTCGCCGTGAAGAAGTGGATGCAGCACTCGAACAGGCCAGGCTTGCCGGTGCAAAAATTGAAAAGTCGGCGCAGGATACGTTCTGGGGTGGGTACTCAGGTTACTTGTCGGATCCCGATGGGTACCTGTGGGAAATCGCGTGGGGCGCTTTTCCGTTCCGGGAGGATGGCAGCCTGGAAATTCCATGACAGCCTGCTACACTTGCACGCGAGGGCCAAAGCGCAAGCAAGCTTACGCACTCCACAGTGCGCAAGTGCGCCCGCCGTTAATAACCTGTACCCGAGTTCGTCTTGCAATGCGGTTTACGTAGCGGGGAGAATTCTGGGGCGATGCTTTCGGTTCACGATCTCCACCACTCTTATGATGCCAGTCCGGCTCTTGCCGGCATCAGCTTTGAGGTGGAGCGTGGCGAGACGCTTGGGCTGCTGGGGCCGAATGGCGCGGGGAAGAGTACCACGATCCATATACTGTGCGGGCTGTTGCGACCGCGGTCCGGAAGCGTGTCGATCAACGGGCAAATGGATCCTTCGCGGGCGGATGTGCGACGATCCCTGGGGTTTGCGCCGCAGTCTCTCGCCATTTACGATGAACTGACTGCTGACGAAAATCTCCGTTTCTTCGGACGCATGTACGGCCTGGCGGGGGCGGCACTATCTCAACGCGTTGCGAAATCGCTGCAGGTTGCCGCACTGACTGACCGCGGATCCAGCCGCGTAAGCACGTACAGTGGCGGGATGAAGCGGCGCCTGAACCTGGCCTGCGCCATTATCCACGACCCGCAAATTCTCATGCTGGACGAGCCGACTGTCGGCGTTGACCCGCAGTCGCGCAATTTGCTTTTCGACACTCTTGGCATCATGAAAGCCGAAGGTCGAACGCTCCTCTACACCACGCACTACATGGAGGAAGCGCAGCGCCTCTGTGATCGCGTGGCGATCATTGATGCGGGACGCATTCTCGATATCAGTCCCGTTGCCGATCTGATCGCACGCCATGGCGGACGCTCGCGCGTAGTTGCGACATTTGATGCTACGCCGGTGATTCCGGATCAGCTGCATGCCAAACTCGACGGCAAGACGGTTCGCTTTGAGTCGAACGACCCGGTGCGGGATCTTGCGTGCCTCCAGTCGCCGGCTGCGCAACTCACAGCACTGGCGATTAACTCTCCCACGCTGGAGGATGTGTTTCTCAACCTGACGGGACGGACACTGCGCGACGAATGATGCCGTCCATCTATCTCGCCCTGAAAGACATGCGCCTTCTTGCACGAGACAAGGCCGCACTTTTCTGGGCATTCGGTTTCCCGCTGGCATTCGCCCTGCTGTTCGGCCTGGCTTTTTCCGGAGGCGGTGGACGCCCTTCGGGGATTCGCCTGGCTCTTGTCGATGAAGACGGAACTCCGGCGTCGCGGCAATTCCTGGACAGCCTCGGGCGAGCCGACACGGTCACGACCACTTCGATGTCGCGGGAACAGGCCGTGAGTGCAGTGAGAACGGGCCATGCGGCTGCAGCCATCTTCGTAAAGAAAGGGTTCAGCGGAAACCCGCTCAACCTGTTTTCCAGCCACGACTCTCCGGTGGAAATGGCGATCGATCCGGCGCACCAGATGGAAAGCGGGTTTGTGCAGGGAATGATCATGCAGGCCAAATTCCAGGCATTGCAGCAGCAGTTCGTGGATCCAGAGCAGGCGGGCAAGCTGGTGCAGTCTGCTCGCGACAGGTTGAAGCGCGCCTCAGCTATGCCGGACGTGCAGAGAGCCGCCATCGAGAAGCTACTGGAAGATACGAACAACTTCGCGCAAATGGTGCCGTCTGCCAGTATGCGAAATGCACGAGCGGGAGGCATCAGCTTTGAAGTTCCAAAAGTCGCGATATCCACCAGGAAGGAGGGGCCCGATTCATACGTGCAGATTTCGTTCCCCCAATCGATTCTGTGGGGATTAATCGGGTGCATGGCCACGTTCGCTGCTTCGCTGGCGCATGAGAAGGCCCGCGGCACCTATCAACGACTGCAGGTTTCGCCGATCAGCCAGGTTCAAATTCTGCTGGGGAAAGGTATCGCGTGCTTTGTCAGCGGGATTGCGGTTGTCTCTCTGCTGGTCACGTTGGGAACGCTGGTCTTTCATATGCACATCTCGAGTTTCCCCCTGCTGGCGCTGGCGACGGTTTGTCTGGTGAGCTGCTTTGTGGGCGTGATGATGTTCACCAGCACGCTGGGCCGCACTGAGCGCTCGGTAGCCAGCACGGGCTGGTCCATTTCGATGATTATGGCAATGTTCGGCGGCGCAATGGTGCCGCTTGTCATGATGCCGCCGTGGATGCGGAACGTCGGGAGTTTCAGCCCGGTGAAATGGGGGATTCTGGCAATGGAAGGAGTGTTCTGGCGTCATTACACCTTCGCGGAAATAATGGGGCCGTGTGCAATCCTGCTTTCCGCCGGCGCTGTGTTCGCCCTTCTTGCATTCTGGCAAATGCGCCGAAGCAGTTTTTAGTCGTGCCGGGAAATCACTGATGTGGCCGCTCAAACAATGGCGACTGGTCGGGGGACTCGCACTTCTACTAGTCGCGCCTGCGTTATTTGCGCACGACCTATCCGGCGATGCGGAGCATCCCCATTACGATTGGTCCGTGCGGTCCCCCGGTGCGGATGGAGTGCAGAACAGCTTACTCGCGCAAGCCGGTGCAGGGCAGCTACGCAGTACATCGCCACCGTCAGCTGTGTTGGCGGACCCATCACCCATCCAGGCCGCACCGTTCAAGGTATTCGCGCCGAAGGTCGGGTTGAAGTGGGATAAAGACTACCTCTATGTGGAATCCAACGGACTGCCGTCGCACAATATGATGGTCGGCATCACGGCGTGGCAGCAGCAGGTGCCGCTGCCTCAAAGCTATGTTGGCGACAACGCCTGGCGGATACCTTTGCATCCTGTTGTGGCCGCGCAGCCCGTGTCCATCCGTGGACGCTTTCTCCGGGGCGCCATTGCGCTGGCTGCGAACGGAGTTCCAATCTTCAACCCGCAAAACAATCGAGGTGAAATTGCTCAGGAAATCGGTGAACTGGACCAATGGAAAGGCCATTGCGGACGCGCGGATGACTACCACTACCACGCCGCGCCGCTCCATTTACAGAGCGTACTTGGCACCGGTTTGCCGATCGCCTACGCGCTGGACGGTTTTCCGATCTATGGTCTCACCGAACCCGATGGATCTGCAATCACGAAACTTGATGAGTTCAATGGTCATGAGGCGGGAAGCGGCTACCATTACCATGCCTCCACGAAATATCCATACGTGAACGGCGGGTTCCATGGAGAGGTCTTCGAGCGCGAGGGGCAGGTTGACCCTCAACCTAAAGGAGTCTCCATTCGAGGCGGTGGAGCGCCGCTGAGGGGCGCCACGATCACGGCTTTTGAAACTACAGGAACCAGTAGCTTTAAGCTAAGTTATGAGCTGAACGGGGACAAACGCGCCATCGTCTACCATGTAAACCCGGACGGAACTTATCCCTTCGAATACTGGGCCGACGGGCGCATCGCCAGCAGGCAGGTTTATACGCGTCGGCAGGGCGCAGGTGGCGAGCCGCCGCGGCCGGATGACCCCGCAAGACGGGAGACAGGTAGAGGTCAAGCCCGGGCGTCAGGGGAACCCGATCGCAGCGGGCGAATGCCGCGCGGTGAAGCCGGTGCTAACGAAAGAAAGCTGCCACCAGGGGAACTCGGGACCACGCTTCCCGCTGCAAGCTCAACAAGTTCATTTGTACTTGGCAGCCCGGTTGTGATTAACGGCGGAGCGTTGCCGGTCGAGTTCACTGGCGATGGCGCTGGTTCAACACCGCCACTCGCCTGGCATGGGGCACCCCAGGGAACGAAAAGCTACGCGCTTATCATGCATCACCTCGATTCCGAAGGAAAGACGAAGATCTACTGGACGCTCTTCAATATTCCCCCGGATGTGACGCATCTGGATAAAAACGCAGCCGGCGCCGGCACGCCCGGTTTAAGCGGCATTCAGACTGTCGTCAATTATGCGCCCACACATTCAAAGGGCCCAGGCGCAAAAACGTACGTGATTACGCTGTATGCGCTTTCTGAAATGCTGCTGCCGAACGTCCTGCAGGGGTCGGTGAATACCGAGACCCTTGTTACGGCCATAAAGGAACGCATACTCGCGACGGCCAGTTTGAGCGTCACCTACTCGCGACGAGTACCTTAGCGAAGGGTGGATTCGCGAACTGGTGCACACAGCTAGAGTTGCTGGCCACTAGTCGAAGTGCGCCTAGGTCCGGACAGAGAGCAGCGAGGTAGTCGCACTGTTAACGCAGAACTCCCGGCCTTGACCTTCACCTGCCGCGAAAAGATCAGTCCAGTATGCAAGACGACTCGCACGACTCGGTGCCCGAAGAACTGCTTGTGGAGCCAATTGAGACAACTCCCGCCGCTGCTTCCTTACTCGGTGGAATGAATGCATTTCTCAGCGCCATAGTCGGCGGAGTTGCCGGCACACTCACCGGCATTTCCGGGTACTTACTCGCCGCCAACTCTCACTCTCAGCTGGGCCTCGTTGTCTTTCTCCTCATACCTTTCATTTCCGGTTTTACCATTGCAGTCACCGTGCAACGCGGCCGCGCACTGGGTGCCAGCGCACTGCTCACCGCGATCGCAACCGGCCTGTTTTTGCTGTGGAGCGGGTTAGAAGGGATTGTGTGTCTTCTGATGAGTTCACCCAATCTCATAATCGGCATGGCGATCGGGATAGCGGTTGGGGTGTACGTCAGGGACAGAATGCGTATTTCAGCCATGATGCTGTTGCCTGCCGGACTGCTGTTGGCCGGGGCCGCGCGTTTCGAGCGAGGGGCCATTCTTCACGAAACTGAGGAAACATTTTTGACAACCACACGTCTGCCGGTCAGCCCGGAAGTCGCCTGGGACCTGATCGCCAGCGTGCACGAGATGTCCGGACCTCGCCCCTTTCTCCTGTGGCTCGGGCTGCCTATCCCGGACCACTGTACCATCGATCGGCCTGGTGTCGGGGGTACAAGAACCTGCTACTTCAACAACGGAACCATCAGCCAGACCATTACCGATTGGAATTACCCGGCGAGCTTTTCAGCAAAAGTCACCGGCTGGACTCTGCCCGGCCGGCACTGGCTGAAGCTGATCGGTGCCAGCTACAACTTCGTTCCGCATGGCTACGAAACTGAAGTGGTGCGACAGACGTCGATCTCCTCGCGGCTCGGCCCACGCTGGTACTGGCGCTTCTTTGAAGAAATGGGAGTGCAGGCCGAGCATGAATACGTGCTGAGCGATTTGGCAAGGCGTATAAAGGAGCTACCGCATTAGCTCCGCACGAACATGAGTCTTATACGTCCCTCATTTTAGAAGAGCTGCAACCCTGCTCGACCTGAACTGTGTTATAGTTAATCGCTGCGAAAGAAAAGATAGTTGAAGTGCTCGCATCCGCTTACCCCCCGCCGCTATTCACTGCCGCATCCTCAGCCGCGTAATCGAACTGCTCAGCCGCAGTGGATGGTGGATTGGTTCGTTCCCAAATAATAGACTGTTCGAGGCACTCATACGTCGGCACGATTTCCTCGTAGCCAAGTTCCTCACGGATTCTCGAGGTATCGACTACCCAGTCCTGCGCATAATCGAGGTTCTCTGCCAAGTGCACGGGCAGCCGTTCCTCGGGGATCTCCACCACGCGCCCCGCCCAGCCGGCAGCCCGCCCCAGCATGTGCGCCCGCTCGGCCATCGTTGGTGCGTGTAGCTCGCCAACATTATAAACGCGCTCAACCGCGACGGGGTGGGTGATCGCCAACGTGAGAGCGTGCGCCATGTTTTCCACGTACCCATGCGTAAAGCGCCAGCGGGCCTGCCGCGTCCCCATTAGGATGAACGGCCGGTCGTCATTCATACGCCGCACCCAGCCGTGCAGCCGATGCTGTTTATCGCCGGGTCCGTAAACCGCGGGGTAACGAACGACCGTGCATGGGAGAGCCGGGTTGGACCGAACAATTCGTTCTACCGCAGTCTTGTCGTATGCCGAGCCGTGGATGGATAGATTAGATCTCAATGGCGCGTCTTCGCGCAGCGGTGTCGGGTCTGGAGGGCCGGGCTCCGTGCGGTGAAGGCGCCCATATGCGCGATACACATCAATACTGCTGATCACCACCGCGCGAGGAACAATGCCCGCTACCGCATCCACAAAGCTTACAGCCTCAGTCTCTGTGAACGCGATCATATGAACGATGACATCGATGTTCAGAGCTGCGAGCCGCTGTCGCAGCACCGGCAACTCGGACTTATCACCAGCGATCTGCGTCGATCCGCGCAGAAGCGGGGAATCACTGTGCGAGCGATGAAGAAGCCACACATCGTGACCTGCGGAAAGGAGTTCCCGCACGGCGTAGGGGCCGGTCATTCCGGCGCCGCCGATCAAGAGTACACGTAGGCTTCTCAATTCGGACCCTTCGCGCTGGCGACCAGCGCCGCGCCTAGGGCTGCAATTGCTCTGCCGCCCGCACCTTGCTCTCTGTCTGGGTTGTCGGCGCAATAAGCTGATTGGGTGTCGTAACGTACCGAATCCATTTGCCCGAAGGTTGCAGGGTTTACACGCACTTGTCCACCACTCCGTGAAGTGTTACGCGGCAAGACGGCAGGAGCCCCCCTTTGTTGCGTCTTAGCTAAAAATTGAACCGTTTTTCTCTGGGAAACTGCTGAATGAACACGTTCTGAAATCACCGTATCAATTAAGTTCATCTGCAGGGAAAGAAAGATGGCCCGCACTACTGCTACTGGGTGCTTCGGTGTTCTCAACAATTAGGGAAAGCTGCCCACACGTTGCAACGTGCGATGGCGATCTCATATCACTTGGTCGTAGCACACCCATCGACCTGTCATGAGAGTTGCCATCGATGCCACGGCGCATTCGCAAAATTCCTCTGGCATGCAATTCACCACGCGAACAACCCGGTGATGCGCCTTGGGAAAGCCTGTAAGCACCTCCTCAGGTATTTCGCGCAAAACCTCGATGATTGCGGGCTCACACGAAGTATACGCAAACGCAGTGTAGATGCGCTCCTCCTGTCGTTCCAGCAGAACAGAAGCGATGCAATACCCGTCGATCGTGCTGAGGGCCAACACCCGCTCCGGGCAGTCGTAATACCCAAGCTCGGCGCGCAACACATCCCGGTGGGTAAGGCGGTCGCCAATTACGTCCATGATGTATCGCTGCACCCATTCGATCTCCATGGCACTTGCGGTAGCCTCACCACGCAGGTGGTCGGGTACAAAGTGACCGAGTAAGGTCAGGAGACTCACCTGGTCAATGTAGCGTATCGGACCGCGGCGCTGTACGTCCGTAAACTGCCGAGCCCAGTCGTCGAAGTTCATTTGCCTACACCGCCCGTCCAACGCCAAGCAGCATAAGCATTCCCACTGGAACCATAATGCGATTCACGTCATGGTAGTCGTGCCAGCCGCGCATAGGCTATTTTTAGCTGTTTATCGGCCAGAAATTCTCAGAAGAGCCGGAACAGGTTCTGCATCGGTTTAGGGGAAGTGGCGAATTAATTTTAACTGGCACCTATTTCCACTGACCCCTGGTTTATGGTCGTCATTGTTTAAGCAACATAACAGCCGTTACGGCTACAGTCGCAATTACTAATGCAAGAATCGACGTACCCTGCGCGAATCGTTGCTCCTGGGTAAGGTGTCGCTGATACATAGTTTAAATTGCTTGCGCTTAATTCCCCAAATTACCGCCGTGAAAGAAAGTAGCAGCAGTGGAAGGGCCGTAGCCAATATCTTCAAGCCGCTCCAACAAATAAACCCGCGGCGCTTACGGCTAACAGCCAATGCCATTTACCGAGTACATATTGCATGTATGCCCTCACATTAAACCTCGTGAAATGGACATGAACAGTAATGCAAAAAGCATTCATCAGCTGTTTCGTAGCCCCATTCACGATAGTGATTCGAGTGTTTCCAAAAATCATAATTTGGAGGGGGTGCGTTGGGCGGAAAGTAGTTAACGGGGGGACGGGCCAGGCGGCGTCGGTGGCGGCCATCCAGAAGCAACTATGATTGAGTCCGTGCCGGGAACGTAAATTTGACTTGGTTCGTTTGAGCGGGAAAGGCGACTCTTCTCCATTTGAAGAGATTGTCCGACGTAATCTGTCGCCGGTGTCCGCTGTCGCTTACGCGATCACATGCGATCATGCTGCCAGCCAAGACGTGGCACAGGAAGTCTTCGGAGGTCTTGCTGATCTGCGCGACCAGCACAAGCTCCGCTCCACGCTGTGCGTAATGGCGCAAAACATTTCCACTTCGCGAGGCAGTCGAAACGTGGCTGGGCGGCCGTGGCACGTCAGCTGTTGCTGCGCACTAATGGCTGCTACGAAAGCAACCCACGTGCTCCGTCCATATGGAAACGAACTAGTCACAAAGGATACATCGCGCATTGTTTACGTTCCGATGAGAAAGCTCTTTCGCACGAGTTTTACCTCACGTCGCAACGTTGAGCCCGAAGTGGTCAGTTTCCACTGATACCGTCGAACCTTGAACGACGCGCAGTCGATTTGGTTGTAGCGCAAATGGCTCAAACTCTTTCTTTGTGCTGGCGTTACTGCATCTGAGTTCGAAAGGTTTGAGAAAATGATTCACCCGCTTGCAGCCAGCGTGTTTGCGATGGTCGCATTCGCGTCATCGGCTATATTGTCTGCTCAAGAAACGTCTTCCTCCGCATCAAGACCAAACATAATCCTTATCCTCGCGGATGATCTGGATTTTGCCGATATCAGTATCCACGGTGGAACAAAAACGCCGACGCCAAACATCGATTCGATTGCCAAGAACGGGGTTCAGTTTACGCAGGCGTACGTTACGTGCCCGGTGTGTGGTCCTTCGCGCGTGGCCATTCTGACAGGCAAGTACCAGGACCGTATCGGTTATGTGACAAACCATGGCCCGAAGATTCCCGCGAACTTTGGCCTCCCATCATCAGAAGTGCTGGTGGCGGAGGTGCTGAAAAATGCGGGTTACAGGACGGGTATCATAGGCAAGTGGCACCTCGGCTTCGAGTCGGACATGGTACCCAATGCGCAGGGGTTTGATTACTTTTTTGGGCACCTTCACGGCGCCCACGATTATCATCCTGGAGTGGAGCAACCGGGCCCGATACTGCGTAACACCGAGCCTGTAAAGACCACGAAATGGCTGACCACGACGCTTGCAGATGAAGCCGCCAGGTTCATCAGCGACAGCGCCGGCAAGCCTTATTTCCTGTACGTGCCTTTCAATGCGGTTCACGACCCGCTGCAGGCACCGGAGGAACTGCTAAAGAAATTCGGGCACATCAGGAACCAGCGCGACCGAATTATGGCAGCGATGCTGTACGAATTGGATGAAGGCGTAGGCAAGATTCTTCAGGCCGTCAAATCGTCCGGTGCGGAAACGAATACCCTGGTGGTCTTCTTCAATGATAATGGCGGAACACGTGGTCACCTGCCTGAGGCAAACGGCGAGTTGCGCGGCGGGAAGGCGACACTGTACGAGGGCGGTATTCGTGTGCCGCTGTTCATGCAGTGGCCCGGCAGGATTCCCGCAGGCACGAGGTATGAGCACGCGGTTATCTCCCTGGATGTCATGCCGACTCTCCTCGCCGCTGCAAACACCAGGACCTCGGTCACGCTAGAAGGCGTGAATCTGTTTCCATACATAGATAAACAAGCCCAGGGAAAACCACACAAAAGCATGTTCTGGCGATTCGTGGATGCGCCGGATCAGAAAGCGGCACGGAAGAATGACATGAAGATCGTGCAGCCGGCGCCGTGCAAACCCTGGGAGCTATACGACCTTGCAGCCGACCCCGGTGAAACAAAGAACCTGGCGACGCAGACGCCGGCTAGGGTAAACGAACTCGCAGCAGACTGGCGGGAATGGAACTCCACCAATAAAGATCCGCTGTTCCTGGACGAGCGGGTGATTCGTCGGCGTGAGGAACTGAAGCACCAGGATAGCGGCACCTCCGCAAGCGCTCCGCCCGCCCCGCGACAGTGACGCCGGGCGATTCGCCACTGCGGCTTGACCTGCAGCACGCAACGGCCAGTAAAGTAGGGCGACTGGCCTCAATCCAGTAGAACTTTGAAAGCGAAACTGGTTCGCTTTTATTGCGACGCAGCTGTGAGGCATGTCGGATTCGTGTTAGCCAATGCCACGGAATTCCTTGACCCCGAATTCTCTTGGTTGGTTATCTGAGGCGGCGGAAGTTTGACATGCTATTTCGACCGTGACTGCGCGGCGCACGGTAACGGTAGTTTTTGGCTATGGGACTTTTGGACATGCTTCTCTCAGAAACTCCAGTGGTAGACTACGTAAACGGCGAACGAACTAGTCGTGGTGCCTTGCAGGCACTAATGAACGCCTTGCAACTTCAACCCGCAGTTACGAAAGTTTGGTTGCTGACGACCGATTACGACCATGCCTTAATCGTGGTTTACCAGGACGACAAATACATCGCGATACAAGGCGGCCTTAGTTCAGGCCGCCCGAGCGAAGGGACTAAGACGCTATCCAAGGCGCTGGCTTTCATCGATTCGCTTGGTCTGTCGATTCATGAGATCCTGGTACCTTTTGGACTGATGAACCGTCTCATCCGAGGCGGGCTCACGCAGAAAGATATTTCCACGCTGGATGCTGGTGGGGTTGGGCATGGTCACTGGCCGAACTATATACTCCCGGAAGATTGGGAAAGTAGTACAACACGACAGTTATGGGACACCGCCGAGCCAATGATCCCAATGGCGATAATCGACCCCAGGCTTCGCGATATCGCAATCAGATTTTGGAAGTCACCCGATTCAGCACTGATGGACGGCTATAGGCGCCTTGAGTGCTGCATTCGAGGAAGGATAGACTGCAATAGTCGTGGCATTGACATCTTCGGAAAGGCATTTGGCGGGAAGCAGCCTCAACTGGCTTGGCAGGAAGAGCTCGGCTCAGGTGATTCAGCAAGGCAACTGCTGTTCAGGGGTGTTTTCCAGGCGTATCGCAATGCGCGCGCTCATAATGAACTTCAAACATCGCCAAACGAAAGCCTGACGGAGTTCTTACTGCTTAATCACCTGTTCCTGCTTGAAGCCGCAGCTGTTAATGCTCCAAGCCCCGATAGTAAACCATTTTAATTAGAGCGTGCCTGCTCCGAGATTTATGTTCCAAGGATACCTGACTCTTTTCGATTAGCAGTGAACCGACGGCACGTACCTGCGCGATTTTGAATCATATTCATAGAATTGTGTCGGGGGCATCCCGTTCCAACGATGACCTATCGCAACTGCAAGCGCCACGGGTCCAACGTAGAATAGGTCAATGGTTTTCGCACCTAGGCTCGCTGCGGTTTTGGAGATGGATTCTTTTAATTGTCTCACCAGAAGTTGAGCTTCTGTCGCATTTGTTACAGGCTCTGTGTAATGCAGAACTAGAATTCCGCTATTGTCGGGGTAACCTAAAAACTGCTGCACGTCGATTGTGGGTTCTTTAATTATCCCGACACTCACTACAAGGCGGGAATCCTCAAGAACTCTCGGTTCGGTAATATCCAAGTACTGCATTTTAGAGCCGACCGGTGAGTGTGAATCAGTACACCAGATATCGTCCTTAGCAGGTATCTCCAATTCGAATCCCGAGTTGGCACGAAAAGCCCAACCTGCGGCGAAGCCCGTTGATAGCCTAAATTGGCCAGTAATCTTTACACGCCTGTACCCCTGTAACGCTGTCCAGCGTGAAACTTTTAGCAATGGTTCAAGAAGTTGAAACTGCCACTCGTTCGTCTTCCGCGAGGTTAAATCTTCGCCTGAAAACGCGCGCGCATCGATTTCAACTGAGTTGCTTTTTGGCGCATTGCGGTCAGATCGGAGGTGCAGGCCAAGTGCGTTTGGCAAACGAAGCGTTTCGCCTTGTGCTTGTTCAATTGTTTGGATTAAGAGAGCGCGCGAAAGCATTTTGCCACGGTTCTGAGCTGCTAAATTGTAGAGGGCATCAAAGGTCTGTCTGACTGTAATTGGATTGAGATGCGGAAATATTTCGATCAACTTTGTTTGGAAGTGTGTTGCAGCTATGTCCCGACTGCATACTGTGAAGATTTCAATTGCGACTGAACGGGCCACGAAATCGCCCAACTGTTTACCAAATTCCTTAATGCAGTCGTTACGAACCTTCGCAATACTGTCCGGTAAGATGTGTGGAAACGGCTCATAAAACGGTCGTGCATTATCGACTCGTTGCGGGTCGCGCAGTAGCCACTTCATTAATGTTGGAAGAGCAAGTGTCACAAGCCTTTGGGTGCGGGCAACTTCAGGGTAATATTTTTCAAAATTCAAGAAATCAGCGAAGATGTTATGCACATCTCGTTGATTAAGCTCGCCTGACTTCGCCTGAAATCTGTCTAAGAAATGTCCACTTGGCGTATGCGCAGCTAGGAACCGGGCCTCTATATCTTCAAAACCTTCGAATGTCACACCCTCAAATGAATCATCTCGTATCCATGCAGGAATGCGGATTAAGCCATACCAAACCTGGTAATCGAAACCCTCTTGCGCAACAATGCCTCCCATACCTTTCGAATCGGTTAACAAAGGCCTACTCGTCGGCCGACTTTTGCTGCGGGGGCTCATTCCTGGATCTCCAATTCTATTGAAAGAAAGGTGCCGTTTCGTTCGAAGAGCCATGCTCGACAACCTAGTTCGTCGCCGGGCTCCGATTTGACGATCATTAGGACAGCAAAGGATCCTTTAAAGACGTCGTCCGACACCAGCGAACGCATAGTGGCAATGTCTGTTCTACTTGGCGAAAGTGCAAAACTAGGATGGCTGTGCCATTCTCCGATGTAATTAAACTGCATATATTTGTGGGACGTTCGATCAAAAAACCTCATTGCATCACGAGTTGCCTGAACAAGATCGACCATAAATCGAGCGAAAGTGCCTTGTCGCCTTTGAAACGTAAGCTCGACCACCTGAAAATCTGATGGCGCTAATTGCTCGCCATAGATCTGCCCCCCAATTTCCCTCCTGCCGCCACGTTCCAAAGCTGCACGCAACAGCTGCACCGTTTCAGCTGGAATTTTTAGACGCATTAACGGCCTGATCAGCAAGATTCAGCGCGAAAGCTCGAATTTCTGCGTGTTGAGCGTCCTCCATTTCCGGAGGCACTGTTGGTGGGCCAACATCTAACATGATGTTATGTCCATGTTGCTGGAAGAGCCAACCTTTTCGAAAACCGAACAGCAGCCACGCGGGATCTTCTGGAGCCACTTTATGGTCCAGAACGTCGATTACAACGCGAGCACAATGTGCAGCTGCTGCTGAGACAGAAGCATCATCCGCTACCACAGGAGTGCCGTCATCGAGTATTGACTCATATTGCTTTTCACCCGGTCGGGGTGGCTGAACATTCTGTTGCTCGCAATAAGCAAGGTAACACTGCCGACTAAAAGCATATGGTGGATCTCGTTCGGGTAGCGAGCGCGCTACAACCGCTCCCAGGCCTCCTTCGTAAACCTCGGCTGACACAAATGGTGTTCTATTCTCTGCGGCAATTGCCCCCAAAAAAAGGTTCACAGCAGTGTCGCCGGTCGCGCCGACGAGCACGTCACAGTCAGCAATGTTATTTACATGATCTGCATGCACTCGCGCTGAGCGCTGCCAATTGAGATTGTCCACAATGACTTCAATTTCCGCGTTGGGCGCAATTTCGAGGAACCTGCGTTTAAGGGCATGAACCTTTTCGTACCCGACATCTCGCCAGTCCAGGACATGCCGCTCTAAATTTCCTGGCAGAAAAATATCGCCATCGACCAAAAGAAGCCGTCGCACACCCGAGCGTACCAGTGACTCGGCTACCTTAGAACCAATCGAACCTAAACCTATAACAGCCACTGATTTCAACACCGTACCAGGATCTCTCCCTGACCGAGCCCCTGCATTGTTGCTGATCTGAACCAGCTTTCGCTGGTAGCAATTTCCGTCCTCCCAACAATGGTAGGCTCGGACGCAATTTGCTTCTAGTTGAAGAACCATGATGGGTTCCGTACTCGTACTGGCTTCCTCTTGTAGTCCCAAAGCTGAGAGGATGCCAGCGCGATTTGCGAGAGAGGCTTGATCCACTTCCCCATGGCCGACAACTACTGCAAGGCTACGCCGGCTGCAAAGATGAACTGCGGCCGGCGGTTGCGTTTGACCCGCCCGGTCAATTTCATCGGTAATGAGAATTGGCACGACACGACCGTCAAATTCCCATCGCAGAGCCTCGAGATTGTTTGCTTCGCGATTCAGAAGCCGCGCGTAGCATTGATCACTTATTAATACCGGCAATTCTTCCGTTGCATAAGACTGAATAGTGCCAACCCGATGCGCCGACTCAACTTCACCACGTGTATTCCCGAGTGGATTCTCGGTGCTCAGTAGTGCAAAAGCGCTACGCAGAACGTCCGCTCCAGTATATATTGAGCTCCAGTTGTCAGATCGCAATTCCAAGCACAGCGAGCCACTTGGACCGTACTGATGTAAGCTCCAACGCGTTTCGGAATTTACGGGTTCTACCCAGGCGGGTACGTATGGAAAATGGTCTGGGTAAACTAATCGTACTTCATATGCTATACCATCAATTACAATGGTTCCGAGGACCGCTAAGTTACCATCGGATACTATCCATTCTATAAAGGTGAACCACTCCTCCCTCGCAAGAGATTCGATACAATCCTTCTCGCGTTGGAGGCGGTTCCAATCGTTCAGCCACCAAAGCACTATGCGAAGCCACGGGGCCTGTTTGCAGGAGTAGCGGAGATATTCGGAAATGTATAGCCCACGCTGGGAGGTGCCATGGCAGCGGTAGCCAGACTGGAAGCTTTCACTATCGATGCACTCGTCTTAAATCGATCGCCAAATAGCTTCCGCCAAAGACGTGTAGCCTCCGTCATGTCATCTGTCGTTTGAGCCTGCCGAGCATAACCTGCGTGTACGCGCACCCGTTCAATAAAGTTTTTCCAATCAGTAATTGAGACCTTTGACAGAATATCACTGCCGGGTAGTGCGGGATCTTCAATGAATGGTTTCCTGCCTGCGTTCGCCAAACTACCGTAAGCGTCACGAATATTTTCCAGCATCTTCGCGAACGCCTCACCGTAATGGGACTCGTTCTTTGGCGCATGGAGCGCCACGAGCACTTCGAGCATGAAACCTTTCGGCCGTTTCCCGGTTTTGTTCTCGCGCCTCCACCATTTGAAAAGTTTTACCAGCGGTTTGAAGCGGCATGCAAACAGCTCGTTCTGTTTGCAACTCCAGTTTATGTGTCCTGGTGGATCGGTAGTCTTCCATCTCCCCAAATCGCGATCAGGAAGCTGATAGGCACCACCCCATTCGGTGACCGGCACCACATCGATCTCTGCGCCGGATGTTTTCAGTCGTACTGAGCGTTTATTAATGCGCTCGACTTGAAATTCGTCACTTAGAGCGTCCGCCAGATCCTGTAATACATCATCAGGATCATCAGACGTATCATAGTTGGTGACAACAATGATGTCTACGTCGGGCCGTTCAATCCCGTCTTCAGATTTCTTTGGACGTATCGACGTATCACGTGCGTAGCTGCCAGCCAGAAAATCGCGCTTCCAGCGGCGCTCGAAATCATCATGAGATTCTAAATGCTTGCGAACATCCCGGTGTGCTTTTGATGCCGAGGAAACAGTTGTTGGGCTCGGCTCAATGTCGGCTAGCAGCTCACTGAAGCGGGTGTTCGGTACCATATTTGCCTCTCTCAGATTTCTTGTGCACTGGAGAAGAGCTTGGATCGCCGGTCTGCGATTCAGTTAGAGAGGGCTTATGCTTCGCACCTAACGAGCTGCGGGGCTGTCGCACTTTCAACTTGACCGGTGAAAATAACAGGAACCAAGTGCGCTGCAGTGCTACTTTAATACATGTGCATTGTGTTTACTGCGAACGCTGCGCCAGTTATCCACAGGGTCTCGGCATTCCATGTAAATTCAATGTCTTGAACTATCGGAGAATTTGATCGTTACGGGACCGGAAAGCAGTTTTCCCACAATCCGAGTCAAATTGACTCAGGTGGAACTGTTACCTTAAACCGATGGCTCCTCTAGCACGCGACTGCAACAGAAAGTCGTTAAAATCCGTGTCAAAGAAGTGCGAACGAAGCTAGTGACCAGCTTAGGCATTGCAATATACGCCGACATCAGTAGTCCACCACAATGCGCCTCTTTACCACCCTCTACCTCCTCACTCTCACCCCCTCGGCCTTTGCAGCGCTGGCGCCGCCGACCGACATCCGTGATTGCACGAGCAGCGCGACGGCGGTTCGGCAGCTCACGGACGTCAGTGGAGCGCGGGGAATAACGCGGACCTGGGCGCGACGCTTCTGCAGGTTGGGCTGAGCGCGCGTCGGCTTCGACGCGGCACGGCAGCCCACATCACGTTCACGCCGTCGGGCGTGTCGTATGAGCAGAAGCACGATCGCGGGCGGATCATCCGGTCGGCGCAACAGCTTGGCACGACGTGCACAGTTACGGTATCGAGCTGTTCGAGTCAGCAACCCGTTACGCAGGCGATTGCGGACGCTGTGTGTGATGCGCTGGTGAACGCCGGGATCAAAAAGGCGTTCTCGCAACCGGAGTCGCAAACCGACCAACTGCTGACGTTCTACAACGATGCCAGGCGGCCGACGTCAGTACACGCGTTCCGGTGGCGCTGATGAAACGCACAAAGGTTGCAATGCAGGGCGCGACGGAGAGTGAGGTCCGGGAAGCGCTGGGTGAGCCTGGTAGTAAATCGGGAGCGGCTGGAGGCGAGACGTGGACGTACGGGGAGAAAATGGTTAGCTTTAGGAACGGGCTGGTGGTGACACCCGGGCCGTGATGAAATCCCTGGGCGAGATACCGGCGGAATCGAAGCCGCGCGAGCGGCTGCACGTTTGTTTTAGAGTCTCCTCATGTGGTGCTTATCGCCATTGTCGAAAACGGATTCGCCTTCTCAGCTATTGTTCCGGTGCTGATAAGACCGGAGGAACTGGTATTGGAGTACCAGAATGGATAGGGACGAAACCTTAGGCGACTGGCGGGTACCCTGTCGTCAGAAGCCAGGCATGAGAACACACCACACGAAACGATTTCGTTGCGGCAATCGACTCACTCCCATTAGAGCGGGAAAACTGAACTGTATCGGTTTTGTACGACGCGGGCTTTACGGCGGGCCCAAGTCTAGCTGCGGTATTGGGAGCTTCCTCCCTGGCTGTGCTACTTGAAATGCAAGTGGCGTCCCGAGCGTGATAGATTTTCGACTAATCCATGTGTTTGTGGACATTTTTCGACATCCGGGGATGAATTTCGACATCCGGGGATGTGATAGTAAGACTTTGTCAGACTATTGAAATGAAGTTTGAAAAATCTGCCGCTGTCAACTACTGCCATCGCCGGTTCAGCAATTACTGAATCGGGAGTGTTATGACATTGTTGAACTCGTTCTGCTCTGAGACCTGACTTCCAGAGTCTGCAATGGCTAGCAGAGATTTTCCGCCAGCAGTAAGGCCGATCGGTAGCGAGATGTTCAAGTTTTTACGTTTAACCGCTCCCATTTTCAGGCTTTTTACGTTCCAACTTTTTAGGGGAATGTCGTCGGGACTTATCACAGCATCGTCGGAAAGGTAGAAGACCACGACAGAAAGTCCGGCATTTTGGAGGCCGTTGTTCGTAAGAGAAAGTTCGGTCTTGAACTTACAGCGTAAACCTTGTCGTGTCGTCTTGCATTGCGATAGGCTTGCTTGGATTAGTTGACCCGCAAGTTCAGGCAGGTTTGCCAAGTCCACGTGTACTACCTTTGATCCAATATTGTTTGCCTGCACATTGTCAATGAACGGCGAGCTAACGGTCGCCAGAAACTGAGGATCGGCTGGGCCGGCAAACATCACCGAGAATTGAAGTTGAACCGAGGCTCCATTTACTAGTTGTGGAATCTGACACGATACAGACCCAACATGAACGGTTGCGGAATGAACTGAATTGGCGGATAGCACCGTTGCGCCGTCAGGAATGCTTACATTCAGCACAACATTTTGCACCGAATCGGGCCCATTGTTTTCAACGGTCGCATTGAATTCGGTTGGCTGGTTTGTGAACGCGGTGCCTGTACAGGCCCGCCAGTCACGCCGGGAGTGACAGTTTCTCGGTGCTCATTTGTTAGATCCTTCTTGAGGTCCCACTTGTCGACGCTATGTTAAAGGCTAGCAAAGTTTAGCTTCGCCAGCTCGTGGCTGGCGCACTTGAGGAAAACCCCGCTATGAAGTCAGAGCTGACGTACCGTGATAACGGAACAGCGTTGAATCAGCTTCGTCAATCGCTCCGTCGCGAACAATATGTGCTGGTGATTGGAGCGGGAATCAGCTCCAGCGAAGGTTATCCCAGCTGGGGTCAGCTTCTCGAGCGCCTCAGTTCCCTGTCGCCCGGGGCTGGAGGCATTATGCCTGGCGAAAACCAAGACGCTCCCTGGCTCGCGGAACGCCTTGCCGGCTCAGCCAGTCTCCAAAGAAAGTACCTCGACCTTCTGAATACCACTTTTTCGCCAAAAAGAAGGCGCAACAGTAGTGCGCTTTCTTGCTCCGTGGCCAGGCTAAAAATTAGTCACGTCCTGACGACAAATTACGACACTTCTCTCGAGCAGGCATACCGCCGCACCGGCAAGCAATCCATATCCTGCAGCTGGGAAGAGGAGGAGGAGCTCCGTGATTTTTTCGAAAGTCTGGCTCGAATCAAGCAGCAAAAGGTTCGGATCCTTCACGTACATGGCCATTACCAACGGCCTGGATCGATCGTCTTGCGGGAGTCCGATTACGTCCGACGCTACATTGCAAGCAGCGACGCGCCCAGAAAGCTTTATTCTCTGTTTCTTACGCGACGGGTACTATTCGTCGGTTTTTCACTGACCGACCCGGATCTTATGGCAATTGTACGCGAGTCAAAAGCTGCTTTCGCGAGCGTACGAAATGATGCACGCCATTTTGCAATCATTCATCTTCCGGTTGAAAAACTCGTTGAAGAAAAGTTGCTGCGCCAACGTTACATTGGAAAGTATGGCGTAAATCCGATCTTTTACACCTCGCCCAAAGGCAACCACGACGAGCTTTTGCAGCTACTGAACTTCCTCCGTAGTACGCGCTCACAGCCTTCCATGCTGCAATTACTTCAAAGAGGCACCCCACCACCAGTTTCTTCCGAAATCGACCCTGACGACCCGCAGAAGAACCGCTGGGGAAGTGCGTCGCGGAACAAATTCCGCGAGATCACTGCAAACGTCCGCGAAATTTCGGAGGACTGGTACGGTATCGATCTCCGGTATAAAAGATTAAGTGGCCGACGAATCGGTCGAGTTGTCGAATTCCACCTTCATCCGACGTTCAGTCCCGATGTGGAATTGGGCGTCGTGAGCCCGGATGGAAATGAGGCTAAGTTGCAGCTCAAGGCCTACGGATCGTTTACTGTCGGCGTAAGAGAACCCGCACCAACTGGCCAGGCCGAGCACATTCTAGAACTTGATCTCTCCACATTACCGGTCGACGGTAAATTCTATAAGTGGTAAGAGTCCCTTCCGGTCACAGGGGACAATTTCATTATCTGATATCTGGTGCTCAATCTTCTAACCCCTCGTGGTGGTCAGTCGCAACTAGGAGATCATGAACGCGCGAGAAAAAGCTCCCGCGGCACAGCGCTAGAATTCCAATGAGGTCGCGGCGCAACTAGCGGGAACAAAATCCAGTTTCAATCGAGCGTATCATGGCATCGTCTCGGTGGCAAGCCACGCGAGATTCCTCATCGTGATCTGCGGGTGGAGCTCGAAATCGAGGCGGCTGGTCAAGTCGCGTGCCGTATGTTCATGCGCATAGGCGCTATCGGCACCCTCGATCGTCAGCACTGCCGGGATGCCCGCGTTGAGGAAGGGCACATGGTCGCTCGCATAGGGGCTGAGCGAGACTTGCGTCTCGAGGTTGGTGTAGGTGGCGGCGGCGCTGGCGAGTTGATCGATCACTTCCTGCGAGAGCGGCGCACCTTCGAGGCAGAACGCTTGGCGCTGGGGTATTCATGCTGCCTGCCATGTCAATATTGACGACGCCTGCGATACGAGCGCGATCCTTTGGCGACAGATTATTTACAAAATACAGACTGCCGAGCAGCCCCTGTTCTTCGCCACCGAAGAGCAGGAACGCAACATCATGCGCGAGTTCGGGCGCACGCGCCAGGGCGGTCGCAACCTGCATCACGGTTACGGAGCCGGTCGCATTATCGTCGGCACCGGGCGCGCGCGATCCGTCGCCATCCTCATGGTTCACTGAGTCAAGATGTGCTCCAATTACAAAGAGACGCGGCTCGCTAGCAGTTCCGCGGCGGTAGCCGACAAGATTACAGGAGCTGCCTCTGGAGCTGCCTCCAGGCATAGTAAATACCTGACGGGACACTACGCACCGAGCAGCCGTCAATATCGGCTTGCACAGATTGAGCGCTTCTCTAAATCCAGGAAGGTTCGACTGCCGTGTATGAATGGCCGCAAGCGCAACACTAAGGAGACGAACAGGGCCTACTGCAGCACCATTGGCGACGACTCCCAAGCATCTTGGGCTGACCCGCCCGACTGGCAGAAGAACAGCGCCATAGAGGGCGTGAAGTTCCACCTCGCGAACCCTCAGTCCTCGGCGAGCGCGAGTCACGACTCCTGGCTCAAGGTCAAGGAGGCGGACCGATGGAGGTACGGTCCGCTGAAGGACGCCGACAAGAAGGAGCACCCCTGCTAAGTCCCCTACGAGCAGCTCCCCGTCGAGCAGCGGCTGAAGGACTACTTGTTCAAGGCCGTCGTGCATGCGTACGGCCAGGCCGAGAGCTACACGAGCAACCATCAGCTCCCGAGCAACTACTGCGCTAAGATCAACGGCACGAACACCTTTATCCGCGTCGATGGCACCGCCCTTGAGTTAAAGGACGGCATTGTCGTCAAGATTAGGTAAATGATGATCCAGGAATTTAGGCGTCGCCTGAACGAGATCAAGGGTGGCTTCAGGGAGAACGTCACGGGCTTGGAGAAGGCCTACGAAGAGCGCCTCGACGAGATCGATGCCCTGCGAGCTCAGCGTCGCGACCTGATCGTCCTCTTCGTCGCCCTCGTCGGTGTCGTAGCGTTCATCATTCTGGCGAAGGCTCTATGCCCGTGACCTCTTCCTTTAGGAACAGTTGCACGCGAGAGACGGCCTCCAACTGCTTCTCCATCTTGGGCATGGTCTGGATCCACGACAGAGCAGTTCGCACTCTTACTGATGGGGCACCTGGTCCGGCCAGGAGTTTGTCGATGGCCGTCACGCCGACGGTCCCGGTCGTGATGTGTTCTTCGATCAAGAGGTCCTTCTCGTGGTTAGACTCAGCCAGCTCGACGGTGGCCCTGATCAGTTCCGCTGATCCCTCGCAGAACTGTCGCTTGTCTTCCGGTATGGTTCCATCGGCGAGACCCTTCTCGATCTCCTCTACCTGGGCCTTCCCACTGGAGACGTTGATCTCGTGAAACTTGGAGATCATCCAGTTGTAGGCGCGCCTGGCCAACTTGAGGTGGAGGTCGCTGACGATCAAGGACTCGTGGCTCTTCGGATGCGTCAGGTCGTCACGCAGATCGTAGGTCAGTTGCACGGCGTCCCATCCACCCTTGTCGAGTTCCAAATCTACGGTCGCGTCCACCGAAGCGGCGTACATGCGAAGAGTTAGCAGCAGGAGCGGCTTCGTCGATGGGTAGTAGTCCTCGTCGGTAATCATGCCGTTGTCGGTCAGCTTGAACTTCTTGCCCAGCATGAACGACATCCCGATCGGTGAGAAGCGATGCAACTCCAGGTTCACGATGTACTGCCGCATGGAGTGGCTGAGCGCTTCGATGTAGGAGATCACGGCCTTCACGAACGCGCGCCTGATCGGCTGCGATCCATCGATCCTGATCTTGCGGTGCCAGTGGAGGACGTCCAGGTTGAGCGCATGCTCCAGCATGGCCAGCTCGTTGTAGATGAACTGACAGTAGGAGCCCTCGCCTAAGGCTGGGTCGGGGGCAGGGGCCTTGATGCCGGTGAACTCTTCGAAGAGCTTCGCGGTCCCCTCCTTCGCACGTTCTGGATCGAAGTCTGGCATGCTGGTTACGTCCTGACTAAGGCTTTTTCTTAGCGCCCCGCGTCACACCTCCTAGCCTCTTCGGTGCAAGCGGGTTATTAGTTGTACTCGGTGGTGGGGTCTTTGGTTTGGGCACGGAAGGACGACTTAGCTTTTTCGGTACGCTAAAGATCGTCTGAGGTCTTTTCACCTGCTTCGCTGGAGCTGGTGATGGAGGTCGAGTGAGTCCCCGAGCGAAGGCATTGGCAACGACTTGGTTCGGGTCTCTAATGCTTCCGTATCGATCAAGATGCTGCTGTAGAGCCCATTTTGCGTCGTCTACTTCCATTTTTTTTGGTAGAAGCACAACACCCTGAAAGCGTCCACCTAAAGCTGGTTTTCTTACGATCGTGTAGGTATGATGATTCCGTAATTCAGGATTAGGCTTATCGCTAATAGACACCCTGCCGAATGGGTACATTCCGTTCACTTCTACTTACCTCCCCGCTCTACGGCTACCAGGAGAGCGATTCGAGGTAAGAAGAAAGAAGGTGAACGTGAAGTTCAGACAACCGTCAACTGACAGGAGGCAGTTTTTGTGGGTTGTTGCTTCCGGTAACGGAATAGGCTATGCACAAGAGGATAAGGACTATTCTAACAATGTTATCGCGACGCATTTTGAGCCGCTGGAGCCTTGACGCTTAAGTTGTAGTCTCAAGGTGCTGAAGACATGCTCCGCGCCGCTTGCCACGATGAGTCCCGTGGTAAGGCTAACCCTGGGAAATTGGGTAGAGTAGAGCACTGGCGCGGTGCGTTAGATTTGGGCAGTCTGTTTGCCGTAAGCTTTCGCCCTCGACCGGTGCCTTGATCCCATTTCATAGTCCGTCTCCAGCGCCCCCTCATCGAACCGGACGTGCGGCTTTCCCGCATCCGGCTCTCGGAGTCTTCTTAGCCGCGGGCATTCGGTGCCGTACTGCGCACCTTGGCGCTGCGGTGCAGCTTTTCATGAAATTCCCGCACATAAGTTTCCCGGTGTTTGCGGAGTGTTTTGCGACACTCAATCACCTGCGTGCTTCCTTTCACTACGAGCTCAAGACAACCAGGGCTCCTTCGCTCCGCGGGGATTAGCCGCCTCCTCACTACTATGAGCCCCTCCGACTCCTGCCGCGGCCACGCTCCATTTCGGTTGTCGCCTTATAGGAACGCGTTGCGCTGCGCTTTTCGCACAACGCACCACAGCAGGTCTCCCGAGTTGCCCCCGTGAACTGTCTCGACGTGCTGTCCCGACGACCCCGCTCCCGCCTGTGCGGCCATTGCCTGTTACCGGTCTCACAGATTGCAGCCTTCACCCCACGTCCATGGGTTCGGCCAGAAGGAGGAATTTTTCTGCCCGCCGATTCGCGACCTCTGCTTAACAGAGGCTTTATCCCGGCGAATTTGAGCAGCAACGGTCACCCGCGCCACCCCGCCGGTAGCTATGCGTCGAACAGGCAATTAACGCAGAAGGCTCCTTTCATCCTTCAAGTTCACGAGCGCCTTCACTCGGCATGCGGACGTGTAA
>JBPCLP010000046.1:0-61917 GCA_051003195.1 Candidatus Sumerlaeaceae bacterium
GTGATTGGCGCACGCACTACAACACGCGGCGGCCGCACTCGGCGCTGGGCTACACAACGCCCGCCGCCTTCGCGACAAGCTGTGGAAATGCCGGGCTGGTGGACAGCCTGGGGGAAACAAAAAAGCCGTTTCCCCCATCCTGCCCACAGCCCTTGACCAACTGCACCAAAAGCCGCGCAGTTGCTCACAGTTCCACAGCTACGACGACGGTTTAAGCACAGGAAGAAAACCAGACGAACCCGGTCAGACTAACATATCACCTGGACCAAAAACGGGGGCACGCCACAAGAGTAGGCCTGCCCGATACGACTATCACAACATTCGCCAGCCTTCTGCACAATCGCGATCAGCCTGACAATTACGTTAGTGAACAAGCTTTCGAGATGTATCTTACCAATAATCCAAACAACGAATATCGGTCGATTTCCCCGATCCATGAGGGGACATGGCAAAACCCCGAGGATAGTGAGTTCGTTGCGGATAACGCCAAGGAACTATTACTCCGCGACCATACTGTTGCTTTGCCAAGCGCTAGCGAGTATGCACGGTTTGACATTGAATTGGAGGAGGCGCCCAGAGTGCAAGTGTTTGAGCTCTGTCGATATCTCGGCGCAGTCGCCAGGCAAGAGGTCCTGGCTTCACCGACGGAACGCCGTATCAGCGTCCTGCCAGAAATGGAACAGATTCTACAACTGGAAGAGTGGCATCATCCTAATGTAGTTGAGGAAGATCAACGGCCGAGCGGGTCTGTAACGTTCCGCCAATTAGCCCATGTGCTCGCCACAGGTGATGTAGAACTTTACCAACCATTACAGGTGCCAAACACGCATTGGCAAAACTGGCCCGAGGGAGGACGCCTTTAGAGAGGACCTCAGACAATGTCTGCTATTTTTTTCGGCTCTATTGATCGTGCCGTAGGATCCTATTGTGCCGTTGACCTGCTGAGCCAGTACCAAGAGCCAATCCCCTGAAGCGAGAACATCAGACAGCGATCGTTTCACTCCGGATTAGTTCTTCGACAAGATTGTTGCCCAACTTGTTCACGTATTTGGCTGTGCCACTTTTGTGCCACCGCGTGGCACCTTTGAAGCACCTGCGTAGTGCCTCTTGGCAGAATTCGTCAGATTTGCATTTCGATTAAATCCTTTCGCGCCCTTATACATCAAGGCTCAGCGGCATCCGGGAGCAGGCGAGACTCCGGGCCAGCGTTGGTTCGAATCCCGTACCGGGTACCCCACCTTTAACTCTGTGTTTGGCTCCTGACTCCCTAGAGCCACAACTATCTCGTCCTTTTCAGCCGAGTAGTGGGCGTGGGCGCCGCCTCTTTTTTCGTGCTCAGCCCGATTTTATGTGCGGGATGGACGCGTGAACTCCGCATCTTTTGCCGTTAAAGTATGAATTCCGAAGTCGAATCCAGGCTGAGTTTTTTACGCCGTGAAATCGAGCGGCACAACCGTCTCTACTTTGACGATGCCGCGCCTGAAATCTCCGACCGAGAATTCGATAAATTGGTGGATGAGTGCATAGCGCTGGGGGGACCGCAGGATGCTGTTAGTGAGCCCATGAAATCCACTACGGCACGCACGCTTGGGAGTGCACTTCACCTTTCGACTCAAAAGGTCTATGGTGAGGACGAGCTTCGAAAGTTTGATCAGGCCGTTAAGAAGCGACTAAAAATTGGGTATAACCCGGAGTACGTGCTCGAAGAAAAGATCGACGGCGCGGCTGTTTCACTGCGATATCAGAACGGCATTCTGGTCAGCGGTTCGACGCGTGGTGGCAATGATATAACCGCTCACTGTTTTGCGATGCCTGCGGTTCCCAAAGAGCTTCTTCCATTTAAGGGCAACCAACTTGAGGTGTTGGAAGTACGCGGTCGCATTTATGCTCACTATGATGATATCGAAAAGGTTCGCCTGCCTACCGACCCCACCACCTTTTCAATATCGCTATCCAGCGACGGAAGTGTTACAGCGGGAGAACGCTTCTATAATGGGCCTCGCGAAATGGCAGTTGGATCATTACAAACGATGGACTCAGAAGTGGTCGGTTCGCGTCCGCTGCATCTTTTTGTTAATGAGGTGGGAGAAACCGAGACCGACGTTCCTTGGACGTATGGCGAGTTGTTGAAGATGTTTTCCGAAGTCGGACTGCCTGTGAATCCATCTTGGCGGTTCTGCCGGTCGATAGACGAGGTGATTGAGAAAATGCCCTCGGTTATGCTTGCGACAAAGACCGCTGCTTATCCGGTCGCAGGGATAGATGTAATGGTGGATTGTTTGGACTGGTGGCCAAAGCTCGGCACTACCGCTAAATATCCAAAGTGGATGGTGACTTATTTGGGCAGCGGGGATTAACCCACACGCAGCCGAAGTTCCTTGGCGTGGAAGCTGATTATGCGGCCAGGGAAAGAGTTAATAAGGGATTGATCCCGTACCGGGTACCACCTTATATTCGCTAAGTGGCGGCCCCGGCGCCCCTTCGTTACCGTAACGGCATGTCTGCGTGGTAAAGGTCGGCTGGCAGTGCGGACCTTCCGACGTCCATTTCAGCTCGTCCACGCACATCCATCGGACCTTCATCGCCGGGTCCCAGGCATGGTAAACAAGATAATCTGTTTTGTTATCCGGGCCGGTCACGATGGAATGGTGCCCGGGACCGCGGACTTTGTCCGGGATGCCGGACAAAACCCGGGCGTGATCGCCCTGGTCACGGTAAGGTCCCATGGGTTTGTCGGCCACCACGTAATCCACCCCGTAGCGCGTTGTCTTGTAATTGGCGCCACTGTAGAAGCAATAATACTGGCCGTCGCGCTTTACCACACACGGCCCCTCGATGGTATGCCAGTCGAAGGTGGCATCATATACGTCCATGCGCCGATTCGCCTCATACAATGTCCAGTCGTAACGGGCACGCACAACGACTTGGCACTCCCCCGCGAGGCGTGTCATATCCAGCAAGCGGTCCACCACCAGGGCGGTGCCGGGGTGCACTCCTGGCGCGGACTTTGTAAAGTTGCGCGCGTAGAACAAGTACCACTGCCCGTCGGTGTCCTGAAACGGAAATGCATCGATCGTAAACCGGTTGTTCTCACAATCAGTTAGCCGGGCCAAATCTGTAAATGGCCCGTCCGGCCGATCGCTCGCCGCCACCCGCAGTTCAAACTTTTCCTCCTCCGCCTTGCCCATTGAGTAATAGAGGTAAAACTTCCCTTTGAATTCGGTCACCTCGGGAGCCCAGTACTGGAAATGACGGTCAGGTGAAGGCGACACAAGCGCACCACCAGGTTTCTCCCAGTTCACGAGATCACGGGAGCGCAGCGTGGTGAAAATCCGGCCGTCTTCCGTACGAGCATTACCGGTCGTGCCGTAGGCGTAATACCAGCCTCCATGGCGAATAACTGAAGGATCCGGCATGGAACCCCTATAAACCGGATTCGTGTAGGCTACAGACGAAACGGTGCTGGTTGTCCCCGATCCCTCCTCGTTCCGGGCTTTGGCGGCAAAGATCAGACCCTGCATGAACGCAACTACGAAGAACCCGGCAACATGCCGGCGCACCCTTAAAGAGAACGATATAAATCTCACAACACCCATACGGCACGGCACACCTTGCGAGTCAACAGAGGTGCTTCAACATTTCCGCTCCGTACATGCCCAGCCCAGAATGGGGCTTCGTCTCAGCGGCAGCGCGGCTGTTCCGGGTGGTAAGCACGAATACATGACGCGCGCGGAGCTCGTGCTTACAATTCCGAAGCCGCATGCTGGTGATATAGGTATCGATCTTCTGCCGCGGCTCTGGTTACGGTGTAAACCTGATGCGAGGAATATTCGTTTGTTCTATATAGACGTCGTCTGATATGCCTCCGCTGAAGAGATGAATCAATGGCTTGCGATTACTCATACATCATGGAGTCACGCGCCGCGGTCTGGGCGGGAGCGACCAACCGTTCGAAGTTTCCATCGGCGGAGCCAAAGAACCTCCAACCTGTCGGAATAACCGCCGGATCCGGCCACGTTTCAAAACCTGGATTCGTCAATATCTGCGTGTTGCTTGTACTGGTGTTTATCACGGAAATGTCGTCCAGGACAATTGAACTGTTACCATCGAGGCGGAACGCGACATTCATCGTCGCTGCGGTGGCCGGGGCCGTGGTCACCGGCTCGGTAAATTGCGTCCACACGGTTGGAACAGATGCCGAAACGTTGAAATTGATGTCTGGCGGGATATACGTTCCCCCCGAAGTGAAAAAGGCGACCGCAACGCGATTAATAAAACTGGTGCTTACCTGGCCATTTCTTGCCCAGAAGCTAAGTATCAGGCCATCCCCGGCCGCGACTGGCACTCGAGTGCCAGGAGCTTCGCGGTCAAGGACGCTGTCGACGCTGAACGTTGTGCGATTTAACCGCAGCGCGTACTGTCCGTTGTGTACCGTGCTTGTGGTCTGGGAAGAAACCTGCAATGGCGCGACTACCAGAAGTCCCGCCGCCAAAACAAATTCAAGTTTCATATTTCGTCTCCAAAAGAAGTTTTGTTGCTTAGAGTCATGCTTTACAATTAAAGTTAGGGGACGGAAGAAGGGTTGGCAAGAATGATCAGGCAGGAGTTGGCACGAGAATACCGGCACCAAAGGACCGTCATGGCATCTCGCCGTGATCACTTACACGGATTACGTCGCCTTTGCTGACTGTTCCATTCGTCGGATCGTAGCGATAATAGGCGTAGCCTGAGAGCGGGTTTTCCCAGATGCTTTCACTGTAGCCAGGATAATCGAAAAGGGGTACGGTGTCGTCGGTGCGGTCAGGTCCGGCGCTGGCGAGTGCCCAACGGGTGGGATGGTCTTCTGGCGCACTGCCAAGGCTGTAGCTCTTTACCTGCACGCCGAGGCCGGAGTCGAAATATCCTCCAAACGCGTCCAGGGGAACGGACGAAATGTACGCAACGGGTGAGGTGAGACGACCAAGGCCGTCAGCGCGTGGAGTCGTTGCCGCGTAATCTTCCGGATATGCCGTCGCATCTACACGATAGGCCTCAAGGGCAGTCATAATGGTACGCATGTCGGCTTTGGCGCGACTAACCTTTGCCCGTGTTTGCGCCTCCAGGAAATTGGGGATGGCTATCGCCGCCAGGATCGCGATGATTGCGACCACCATCAGCAGTTCAATCAAAGTAAACGCGCGGACTCGCCGGACAACTCCAGGCAGGCAGCCGCCTCGGTTCATGCGCGTCACTGGCCCGATTGCGGGTTCTGCAGTTGCTTGTAGTATGTATCCGTGGGTGGAACCTTCGCAAGGCCCTCCCGGATCGCGTTATCGGCTTTCGCGTTATCGCCGGCGCGCCGGTAAGCCTTGGCGAGTTTTACGTAGGGACCGCCCTGCTTTGCGTCCAGACGGATCGCTGTCCTGAGAGTCTCAATGGCCTCCGTGTTCTTGTGATCCGCCAGGTATGCCTCTCCCAGGCGAAACTGCGCTTTCGCATCCGCCGGGTCTGACGCAACGGCCGCCTCCATGTGCTTTACTGCATTCTTGTCGTCCTTATTATCCAGGTACAACTTCCCGAGCCGGGAGTGCGCATCGTGGTGTTTGGGATCGGCGAGCACGGCGCGCTCGAACAGTTTGATCGCCTCGGCTTTGTTGCCTTTGTCCATTGCAGCTTTGCCCTGCTGATACAACTGGGCACCGCTTTGCGGTTTGCCGCAGGCGCATAACAGAACAGCAGCAAGAGCAACAAGACCTGATCTAATGAGCATAGTAGGCCTCGCGCGGCTCATCGGTGTCGAGCAATTGCTGGATTTCCGGAACAATGTGATCCAGGCCGGAAAAGTTTAAGGTGTTTGCAGACGCCGGCAGCCATTTGCCGCCAAAGATGGAATCCAGACTCTCCGACAATTGAGCGCCTGAAAGTTCCGCCTGCCGGACAAGGCGTACAAACCCGGCTGCTTCGAATGCCTGTGCGCGGATCAGTTGTTCCTTTCGGGGCTGCTCGCGCGGAACGATGATGGTTGGTTTGCCGATACTGATGCACTCCAGGATGCTGTTGTAACCGCCCATGGAGATCACAGCGTCTGCGTTTGCAATGTTTCTCTGCAGTCTCTGGGAAAAGCGCTCGACACGCATTGAGCCGCCGTACTGCCGGGCGTGCTCTTTAAGTCGCCGGTATTCCTGGTCGTTCATGAGAGGCCCGGTGTATAGGCGTGCCGTAATTCTTCCGTACTTGTGGCGGAGCTGGGCGATGGCATGCATGGATGCCTGAAGGAGCGTGAAACCATCGTGTCCGCCACCAGCCGTAACCAGGACCGAATAGCCGGTCTCTGCCTCGATCGGGGCGGGATGAGGCCGTCGTGTTACGTAACCTACGGATCTGCCAATGCGCCGCAATTCGGGTGCAAAGCTGTATTCCGACAATGTGTCATAAATCTGGGGGTCACCGTAGATCCATGCGCGATCATAATAGCGGCGAAGTATTTCGGGAGTGCCAGATTTCCGCCACTCGCGATTAACCTGCTCCGGAGTATCCAGAATGTCCCGCAGTCCAAGTACGATACGGGTATTCGGAGAATAATGGCGCAGCCATTTGAGCGCGGGAATCAGTTCGCCGTTCAGGCCGCCGGCATGCTTGTCCACAATGAGAAGATCCGGCGGGGCAGACTTGATCACCGACTTCAGCAGATCCTTGCGTACTTTGACGGAGACCCCCATCAGGGAATTACCCAGCTGTGACACGTACTGCTCCCGGCCCGACTTCTGCAGGGAGGGAATTTTTATGTAATCGCAGCGGGCGGGAAGTTGGAAAAGTCCCGGGTAAAGCGAGCCTGTAAGAAGCAAGGCGGAAACATCCGGCAGGGACGCGCAGGCTTCCTCGGCGATATACAGGTTGCGACGGAAATGCCCGAGGCCTTCGCCGTCGTGGGAATAGAGATATACCAGGGCCATGCGGCGGGTCGCCTACTCGTACAGCTGCCAGTCGGCGGCTGCCGTTGCGGCGGGGGGCAGTGTAACATTGAGAGTCGTATTGGCCGGCACCGATTGCGAGCTGAAGGTCTGTGACTGCAGATCCGGGCGGGTAACTGGCGGCGAATAGATGAGCTTCCATGTGCCCGGCGACAGACGGGCTGCATACACGCCGTTTGCGTCGGTCTTATCGTTGGGAGTGAATACACGCTTTTGTGCAGTGAGATCGATGACGTCCAAGTCGGCATTGGCAACCGGCACGTTATTGAAGTCGCGCACTGTGCCGGACAAGGTTACATAGTTGCCCAGCACAATCGTACCAAGGTTCACGTTGCCGATAACGACAACACCGAAGATCGTCTTTGGCGCGTAGGGCGTCGCGGAAGGCGGGCGGAAATCTATGGTATACGTGCCGTCACTCGCCAGCACGCTGAAGGTGCCGTTTGCCAGGGTGTTGTCGTTGTTTACGAATATCTGCTGGTTATAGTACTCGTCGGTGAAATCCAGGTCGATGCCCTGGATGGGCACCGCGCCGCTGTTTACGACCGTCCCGGTAATGGTGCGTTCGGTTCCAAGTTTGATGTCTCCGAGATTGAGTGCCGCGCTGATCCGCACGTCCTTGAATTCGCGGCGCGCGAGACCACTTGCACCCGGAGGGCGCACCACAATCTGATAAATGCCATCGGATACACCCGACAGGGAGAAGAGTCCCGCGGCATCCGAAAGGTCGCCGGTGAGACGAATTTCAAGGCCGCAAGCATCGATCATGTCGATATCCACACTGGTTACAATGGCGTTGTTACTGAAGCGGACAGTGCGTCCGGTAACCGCACGCGCCGGGCCGACAATGATTTGCCCATAGTCCACGTTGGCACCCGGCGCCACGTTGATGAATTCCTTGTCCGCGTACCCGCGTCCGCCGACGTCTTTAAGCTTCATCGTGTAAGGCGCGCCGGTCTGCGGAATGACTGTCTGGATGATGCCGGAGGAGTTGCTGGTGTTTCGCGGCGCAAAGACTGCCACGGCCGACGCGTTCGTAAAGTCGGCGTTAATGCTGTTCAGCAGCGAGCCTGTGCTGCTAACAGTTTGAAGGGTAATCTCATAACCTGGCGGAAGGGTCATAGTTGGAACGCTGCGATCTGAAGTCACCGATATGTTGAGTTGTTCGCCGCCCGCGAGCCCCGACCCAATTAGTGCGGTATATGTTATTCGGTACGTGCCAGATGGGACATTCACGGAGAATGTGCCATTCGCCTGTGTTGAGTCGCCGACAAGTGGAATATTTATGCCTGACGAGTTAATGAAATCTATATTCACGTTTGCCACCGGGCTCGATGCCTGGTTGACAGCCGTACCCGTGACAACAAATGCGGGAGCCCAGACAGATTGAAACAAAGTGTACGCGATGCAGAAAACCCGTCCAATTTTGCGGCGCGAAATAGTCACAGAGATAACCTTTCCCACATGGCAACCGTGAGCGGATCTTGCGCCAGAATCAAAAGATGCGGAATTCTGATATGCAGCAACATCGCAATCGCTTCAAGTTGTAATTCCGATGTTCCTGCCCAACAGCTTATGCCGAATCAAAACGCAAATCTCGCTTATGCTCAATGCACAGTATAGTACATCAAGGCAACCTGCAGGTTCATTTTATACAGACTTTTTTATTTGGGGACGTACGCTGACGGAATAGTTTCCGAGTACAACAGTAGCCAAAATCCATAAATGAAACGCCATGCAAAGCCGGAGCGCGTGGTGTATCTGTGTATGGATTCTGGAATCGCAGCGCTTGGGAATAAAGGCGCATCAGTACACGTGCGCTCGATCTGCGGCGCTCTTAGCTGTTCCGGATGCGAAGTTTTTCTCCATTGCAACCGAGTCGGCGGCTTATTGTCGCAAACCAGATCGTTTGCGCGCCACTGTTACGAGCACAGAATTCCCGATTCATTAAAAAGACTCCAGCGGGACCTTCGCGACTTTTACGACGCTGAATTGCGCGTACCGGCGGAAACGCGGCAGGCAATGATCAACCGCGCTGTTTTACCGGAACTGATAACAGCATGGCGCGAGCAAAAACCTGCGTTTGTGCTGGAGCGGTTGAGCCTGATGGGAGTGGCCGGTGTGCGTGCATGCACCGAGGTCGGAATTTGCCACATGCTGGAGGTCAATGCGCTTATGTCCGATGAGGCGCGGGCTTTTCGATCGCTCAGTGATTACGAAATGGCGCGCCGAGCGGAAAACGAGGTGCTGCGCAGCACCCGGCGAATTTTCTGCGTAAGCTGGGAATTGAAAGAGATGATAATCGCACGAGGTGTGGAGGCGCATCGTATTGAAGTGATGCCGAACGGATACAACGAGACTCTGTTTCGTCCGCGCTCCGGTGCGCCGCTCCGCCGTAAGCTGGCCCTATCAGATCACTTTGTTATCGGAATGGTAGGGTCTTTAAAGCCGTGGCATGGCGTGGGCGTGATGCTCGAATCAATGATGGCGTGGTCATCGCGCCGCAAAATGGCATTGCTGCTTGTCGGTGAAGGTCCGGAAACTCAGCGCGTGAATGCGTTCAAGGAGGAACACCCCGAGATACGGGTGGTACACAGGGGAAGCGTCCCGCACCACGAGATTCCGGCATATATCGCGGCTTGTGATATCTGTGCGGCGCCGTACGAGCACAGTGAGGCATTCTATTTTTCCCCGCTTAAAATCTACGAGTATCTTGCGATGGCCAAACCTGTTATCGCATCCGACCAGGGCCAGGTTCGTGAGATCATCAGCCATGGGCACAATGGCCTTCTTTTCGAGCCCGGAAACGCAGAGCAGTTTACGGCTGCCGTTGAACGGCTGCGCAGAAGCCCGAAATTTCGGGAGCGGCTCGCACGGGAGGGGCGCAAGTCTGTCAGCGGCCACACGTGGGGCCGCAATGCACGGCGCATTCTCGCTGCCGCCAAAGAAGAATGCGCATGAGTCTAGGTATCGCCTATCTTCTACTGGAATGGCCGAGATACAGCGAGACTTTCATTTTAAACGAGCTCCTTGCCCTCGCTCCGCACGGCCAGCCCATTCACATCTTCTGCATTCAGCAGAGTGGCGAGACACAAGTGCCGCAGGAGTTTGCGGCAAAAACAGAGTTTCTTTCTGATGCATCAAGCAACGTGACCCTGTCCTCGAACGACGTGCTTTGCCTGCTGGAATCCAATCGTGGGATGCTTACTGCCGAAGTTCAGCGTGCTTATTCCCGATTCGAAGCGCGCGTTGACATAGATGATGTAGATAAGCGACGCCAACCATTATTCGCGCTCGCGTGCGCACTGCATCTTCTGAGCCGCTGCCGAGAATTGAAGATCACTCACGTTCATTGTCATTACGCGAACCTGCCAGTTATGGTGGCAGAAATCGCGTACAAGCTGGGGGGGGCTGCGTTCAGCTTTACGGGACACGCGAAGGACATTTTCACCATGGAACCCGCACAGCTTGGGAAAAAGATAGCCGCGGCGAAATTCGCCGTGAGTTGCAGCGAGGCAGGCCGGGCGACCCTCGTGGGTGCTGCGGCGCCCGAACATGCCGACCGCATTCACCGGGTATACCACGGAATCTGGAATCGCGACTGGCAGGTCGAGAGGCAGCCACCGGGCGACGGGTTCCGGATCCTGGCCGTGGGCCGACTCACACCTAAAAAAGGCTTCTATACTCTGGTCCAGGCGCTGTCCATCCTGCGCGCACGTGGTATTGAAGTGACTGCCGAAATCATCGGAGAAGGCCGCGAACGCGACGCGCTGCTAAGCCTTGCCGATCGGTTGCGCGTGACTGATTGCCTGCAGCTGCCAGGCAAGCTTTCTCAGCAGCAGATACGCGAGCGATTCAAGAGTGTTTCCGTTCTTGTGCTGCCCTCGATCATTCTCGAATCAAACAACCAGGATGGTCTTGCCAACGCCCTGCTGGAGGCCATGGCAGCGGCAGTGCCTGTCATTGCATCAGACATACCTGCACTACTGGAAGTGGTGACGAATGGTGAAACGGGACTTCTGTTTCCATCGGGAAATGCCGAAGCCCTGGCTGACTCGCTGCAGGAGCTGTCTCGCGATCAGGTGCGTGGAGAACGTCTTGGCGCCGCGGCACGCGCCCGAGTTGCTCAGTTCGACTGCTCCATGGCTGCAGAACAACTAATGACTTTGTTCAGGCGCTATGTCACAGCGTGAGAACATTATCGACGGGCGCGAGCAGCCGAGTATCATATATTTATTAAAGATGTTTCCGAGGTTTTCGGAGACATTCATTCTCAATGAGATACTCGGGCTCGAGGAACTCGGATTCAGGGTTCATATCTATTCGCTAAAGAAGCCGAATGATGGCAAGTTCCACGCGCAGCTGGGGCGGCTCAAAGCCAAGGTGCGTTATGTGCCTGAGTATGTGCTGTACGCTCCCGGCCAGTGCGCGGGAGCATGGTGGCATATGGTTCGGCGGCGGCCGGCAGTTGTGCTTAGCACGTTTCTGGAAGCGCTTTTCGCCTTAAATATCTACGCGCTGAAGCGCTGGATTCAGGCACTGTGGCTGGCCCGTGAGCTTGAAGGCGATTCGCAAATCGGAGTCCATTGTCACTTTGCCCTGAGCGCACCACGCGTTGCTTATTTCCTAAAGAAACTGAACGGCAATTCGTTTACGTTCACCGCACACGCCAAGGACATTTACCTCAGGAATACGAAGGCTGGGTTGCTGCGCCGGAAAATCCTGGCATCACGCGGGGTTGTCACGGTATGCGATTACAACCTGAAGTATCTCGCGTCAAAGCATGCTGCTGGTCTGGAAACGAAAATTCAGCGGATCTACAATGGCGTAGACCTCGACAGCTTCTCTCCACCGGCGTTCGATACACGGCTGCCCAACCGTATTCTTTCCGTTTCGCGCCTTGTCGAAAAGAAAGGTCTGGATGTGCTTCTGCGCGCGTGCGCGATCCTGAAGGAGAGGGGCATTAGCTTTGAATGCCGGATTGTTGGAGATGGCGAATGCTCCCGCTCTCTGCATCAGCTCACGAAGGAACTGCAGCTTAATGAACACGTCCACTTCACGGGCGCATTGGCCCAGGAGCGGGTTCAGGAAGAACTGAGACAGTGCGCCCTGATTACTGCACCGTGCCTCGAGGCCTCCGACGGGAACCTGGATGCGCTTCCCACATCCTTACTGGAGGCCCTGGCAACCGGGACCCCGATCCTGAGCACCACCGTGACGGGCATCCCCGAAATCGTGACTTCAGGCGAACAAGGGCTGCTGGTAAAGCCCAACAGTCCAGCCGAACTCGCTGATGCAATCGAGAGCCTTTTCAAGAACCCCGAACTTCGCCGCGCGATGTCGCAGAGCGGACGTTTGCGGGCGGAGCAGCGCTTTGATCGCAAGCAGGCAAATCGTCTGCTTGCGCAATTTCTACTTCGCGCGCATGGCACTGGCGAGCGTTCCCGTATGCACGTCGGCTACGTTCTAACGGTTTTTCCGCGCCTTTCTGAAACATTTATTCTGCGGGAACTCCGTGAACTGGAGCGGCTGGGAGCCAGGTTAACCGTGTTTTCCCAGAAGCGGCCGATCGAACGTAAAGTGCATGCTGAGGCCGCTGATCTCCGGGCGCGGGTTGTCTATCTTTCGCCGTGGTGGCGTTGTGCATGGTCTGTTGGAGCGGCGCATATCGGTTTTCTATTTTCGCGGAACTGTGGATACCGCGCGGCTTTTAATTTTGTGCGCTCGCGTCCAAATGTTCCAAATCTGAAGAAGTTCTGGCGCGCAGCCCGGATTGCGCGGGAGGCTCAGCGCGCAGAAATCCAGCTTTTGCATTGTCACTTCCTGAGCTCAAATACCCGCCTTGGCCGCCTGGCAGCGCAAATCAGCGGCCTTCCTTATAGCGTTACGGCTCATGCAAAGGATATATACGCTTCCGGAATGAGCGATCGAGAGATGGCACGGCGGCTGGAAGAGGCTGCGTGTGTTGTGACCATTAGCCATGCAAATCAGCAATTCCTCGCAGGCAAGGCCCCACGCGGGCATATAGAAATGATTCCCAATTCCATCGATCTGGCTGACTTTTCCTATTCACCGCACGGGTTCGACCAGCAACAGCCATTGCACATACTTGCGGTGGGGCGCCTTGTACCGAAGAAGGGATTTCACGTTCTTGTGGACGCGCTGCAGGAACTACGAAACAGAGGAATAAATTTTGAAGCACGAATTGCAGGTGACGGCGAAGACCGCGCGCGTCTGCAGCAGCTGATCGAGAGCAGGTCTCTAACCGCCAACGTTTTCCTGACAGGCGCGAAGACGCAAGATGAGCTTCGGCAGGATTACGCATGGACGAACGTGCTGGTGGTGCCATCTGTACAGGCGGAGGGCGGCGACGTTGATGGCGTGCCCGTTGTGCTGCTCGAAGCGATGGCACTTGGGGTCCCGGTAATTGCCTCGCGGATCAGCGGAATTCCGGAACTGGTGATCGACGGTGACACGGGGGTACTCGTAGAACCTGCCCAGCCAGCGCAGCTCGCGAAAGCACTGGAAGATTTAAGCAGCAGGGACCTAAGTGGCCTGACGCAACGCGCGCGGAACTTTCTTGAACGCAACCACGACATCCATTCCACCTGCACGCGCCTGCTTACATTGATGGAGCAGTCCGCAGGAGCCGCTGCGTGAGCGAATTGCGACGTATTCTGAACGCCCTACGCCCGGGCCGCCTCGTCCCGATCTTTCACTTCTTCAGTCCATATCTGCGTCCGCACCGCAAAGCCCTGTCTGCATCCGTCGCGCTCACTTTCCTGTCTGTGTGCCTGGTTGTGGCGCAGCCATGGCCGCTCAAGCTGGTTTTCGATTATATCCTGCACTATAAACGGAAGCACGCTGAAACCCTTCCGTTTTATGATCTGTTCTCGGAAGACAAGCGTTCGGGAATGATGATCATCTGCGGCATGGTGCTCGGCATTGCCATTGCCCGCGCGGTAATCGAGTATTTCCAGGTGCTGCTGACCACCAGAGTTGGGCAACGGGTGGTGCAGGATCTGCGCGCAGGCCTGTTTGATCATCTTCAGAAACTCTCAATCTCATTCCATACCCGCGCACGTTCCGGCGATCTTCTGATGCGACTTACCGGCGACATCAACCTGTTACGCGAGTTGCTGGTTGTCCTGATGATCACCCTGTTTTCCAACGTAATGATGATCGTACTGGTTCTCTCGGTCATGTTTTATCTGGACGTAAAGCTGACGCTGATCGCGCTCAGCATCATCCCTGCACTTGCATTTGTTACCGTCTACTTCAGTATACATATACGTCAGGCAACACGCCGGCAGCGGCGTAAGGAAAGCGAAGTCTCGGTGACGGCCCATGAAGCTCTCATCGGTATGCGCGTCATCCAGGCGTATAATCGTGAAGGCGCCTCGCGCAAGGTTTTCGAGCGCCAGAATCGGCAGAGTTTCCGGGAGGGAATGCGGGCCGCCCGCATGGAGGTCATCGCGGCACAGTGGGTGGAGGTTCTGCTGGCAATTGGCACGATGCTGGTCCTCTGGTTTGGTGTAGAGCAGGCTCGCGGCGAACATCCGACGGGCACGCCAGGCGATCTCATCGTTTACTTCTTCTACCTTCGCGCGATCTACAAGCCGATTCGCGAATTCAGCAAACTGGGTACACGCGCAGCAAAGGCAGGCGCCAGTGCCGAACGCGTCATGGAGATTCTGAAAACGGAACCCGATATCCAGGATTTTCCGGGTGCCGTGGCTGCTCCACAGTTCGGCGGACATATTGTGTTCGAGAACGTTTCGTTTGCCTATGATCCCGAGCACCCGATCCTGAAGAACGTCAGTTTCGAGATCATGCCCGGTGAAACAGTGGCGCTCGTTGGTGCAAGCGGCGCAGGCAAGAGCACGCTATGCTCGCTGTTGCTGCGCTTCTACGAACCCACATCGGGCCGCATAACGATCGACGGCGTGGACGTCCGCGAATTCACGCTCCGATCCCTGCGGCGGCACATCGCCCTGGTTCTCCAGGAAAGCCTGCTTTTCGGCGCGTCAATTTACGAGAACCTGGCGTTCGGGAAACCCGATGCCAATGCCGCCCTGGTCCAGCGGGCAGCAAAGCGGGCACAGGCGCATAAGTTCATCATGAAGATGCCGGACGGCTACGATACCGTTATTGCAGAGCGTGGACTTTCCTTATCCGAAGGCCAGAAACAGCGGCTGGCGCTTGGGCGCGCATTCCTGAAGCGCGCTCCGATTCTGATCCTTGACGAGCCGACCTCCAACGTTGACGTGCGCAGCGAGCGCTCCATCATTCGCGCTATTAAAAAGCTTATCGAAGGCACCACAACCATTCTCGTAACTCACAATATTAAGATGATTCATTTCGCGGATCGTATCCTGGTGATCGAGGAAGGTGAGCTTGTTGAAAACGGCACGCATCATGACCTGATGAAGAAAGACGGACGGTACGCGCGCATGATCGGAATGCAGACTGACCTCGGAACAGCGGGACCGCTCGGGGGGGAGCATGAGCTCGAGCGGGGCGGATAAGCAATCCGGCATACCAGCCGGGACTCTGCCAGAGTTCCTTTCCATGGCTTTCGATTCCAGGCTGCTCAGCACCCTCTTATCCCCGCGCCTGGCCTCAGGCGTAACCATAAGCGCCGTTGTTCCGCAGCGTGCTCATCTTACCAAGGATGGACGGCTGATGGTTGCCTATCGGGTGCAACTGTTTCATCCGAGAACCGGGTTAAGCGAAGTGCCGGTGTTTCTCCATAACACAACTCAGTCACGAATACCATCCGCCAGGATATATCGTGATGCCGCGGGAGAGGTTCCCGGCGAACGCGATCGGCTTATCCGGCGCCTTTATATCAAAGCCGGGCCCGCGAGTTTCCTGTCCGTCTTCCCGCTGGATCCGGAACTGCGCACTCCAATCCGCCTTCTCAGGCCCGCCGAGCTGATCGAATGTTACAATGCAGAATTAAAGCTCTCGGGTAGTGAAACGGCCACGGCTGTCGAAATGAAACTGCTCGGCTACCGCCCGGAACGGCGGGCCATCCTCAAGGTGCGGGCGCTTGCGCTTGCAACCGAGCGCACTATCATCGTCAAACTTTACCGCAGATCCGAGGCCGGGCGCATCTGGAACATGTGCAACGCGATTGCCCCGCAGATCAACCACCTTTCCGGAGTAACACGTCCACTTGCGCATTCGCCGGAATACGGCGCGCTATCGTATGCATTCCGCGGAGGAGAAACACTGCACCATCTCCTGGAGCAGGGCTGGGCCACTCACCAGGATCTGCACCAGGCCGGGCAGTTACTACGACAGTTCCACACGTCCGTTTCCGCATACGACGTCCCCCGGTTAAGCCTGCGTACGTTTACATTTCGCGATGAATGGGAAATCCTGAACCGCTGGCGCAGGTTTCTGAAGCACAGCGGCAGCCCTCATGCGGGGCTCGTTGCAAAGTATGTTCGCATACTCAGCCCGGATACCGTAACGGCGCCTGGCCCCGACGCGCTCGTTCACAGGGATTTTTACCCGAAGCAGCTTCTCGTGCACCCATGGACACGCGATCTCTCGCTCATTGATCTCGACACAACCGCGTTCGGCCCGGCCGCCCTGGATGTTGGGAACTTTTTTGCACACCTGCACCTGCATTCCGCGCATGCGCCTTCTTCCATGAATAGCAGGCGCGCGTTTCTCGAGGGTTATGGAACCATTTCGGAAAAGGATGTCTGCCTGTTTGAGCTTACCTCGGTGGTTCGCATCTTCTGCCTCGCCATAGTCAGTCCTCCCGTTCCCGGGTTGCTTGAGCAACTTCGAAACACGGCACGCGGACTGGAGCGGTCCTTCGAATGAGCAGACTCCAGCTTCCCAAACCGGTCCTCGATGAAGCCGCCGAACGGGAAATATGGCGCCTGATGGGAAAAGGGTTTGAACCGAATCGATGGCGGCCTGACTTTGACGAGTGGACACAGAAACGGCTCTGGGCAGAAAAGCATCAGGGCCGCATGCTGGATACGCTGGAGCGCTGGACAGGGCCTATCCGTGGTAAAAGCGTTCTGGACCTGGGCACCGGCCGCGGCGGGCTTGCCGTCGCGCTCACGCTCGCGGGCGCAACGGTTACAGCAGTCGATCTGCGCCAGCGGAACCTGAAGATTCTCCGCCTCCGCGGCGCACGGTACAGTCTCGCAGTCCACTCCGCTCGATGCATGGGCGAAACTCTCCCCTTCCGAAATGGCTCCTTCGATCTTGTTATCTGCAAAGACGTAACGGAGCACTGCCGCAGTCCGCGCGACCTACTCCGGGAAATCGCAAGGGTGCTCGCGCCCGGTGGCAAAGCGTACGTCACATTCATCAACCGGTTCGCCTGGATCGACCCTCACTACCGGATTGCCGGGATCAATTTTCTGCCGCGATTTGTCGCGGAAGCGATTATCCGCTTCCGCGGCCGCGTGAAAGACAATATTCGCGACCTGCAACGTTTGTCCGATATGCATTACTTTACACGAGCCGCCGCCAGGCGTCTCACTCACTCCTGTAATCTGGAATACCACGACGTTACTGAAGACAGGCTGCGCCTGACAACCGATGTTCTCGTTCGACAATTTCGGCGTGCCAGCTACCCGATTATATCATCTGGAATTGGCACACTGGAGGCAGTGCTTGCAATGCGCGATAAAGCGATCCAGCGTGACGTGCACGAAGCCGGCAGGCCGACTCCAGAACCAGTTGAGTTATTCAGTCCTCACACAAGCTTCGGTGGAAGGCACGGCAGGTTCCTCTTCACGTGAGCCGCGCCGCACCAACGACATTCCCATCAGATACGGGAGAATAGGGACCTCTAAAGGCATATCGAACCCCGGCACTCGAACAAGGTTCATTAACACAAATGCAAATCCGCCCCATACCCACACTGCCGCAAGCCATCGAGGTGAGAATCCAACGTTCAGCAATGCGGCACCATAGCCGGAGATTGCCAGATATGCGAGCACGAGGTAGATTCCAAAAAAGGAGCTCGCCCAGCTTTTTAGCAACGCGTATGCTTCGGGCGCTGTTCCGGTCTGTCGCAGTTGTTCTGCTGCCAATTGTGTCGCAGTGACGCGAAACGCCAGGTATGCAATCCAGAAGACCGAGGCGACCACAAATCCGACATGGGCGATTCCCCCAAACAACCGCTCACCGCATCCAGACAAGTGCAGCCTCATTAGAGTCATTCCCGCGAGCATAATGAGCCCCCCGACGGCAAAACAGCCGTTGCTCCACAGGTGGTGGCCTGAATTCGCAGTCACCTTCGCCAGTTCCTCGCCCGGCCAGGTGGAAGCCCCGACCCAAACAATGGCGGCGCTCAGGACGAACATTCCGCCGGCTAAGCGTCCGTAGTTTTGTGCGACAGGCACGGTGGTTCGTTTCCAGGCGTGCAGAGCGAAAAGCGCTCCAGCAATCAGCAGCAGGTGCAGCAGCGAAATGAGAATCGTGGGCAGCAATGTGTTTTCAACCTGGTTAGTTCGCGCGAGAAGTGCGGAAACAACTTCGATCTGACCAAGGGACAGGACAAAGATAAGGCAGAGATATAGCTCGCTGAGACGGCGTATCCGGTTTCTCTCGCTGATGACCCAAGCTCCGCCAAGAGACAGCAGCAGAATCACGAGCGCGTTCGCCGCCCATTCCTGGATCAAATTTCCTGCTCGAAGAGCCCCTGCGAATATCCATACAACAGGAATGAAGATTGGAATGAACCTGTGTTTTATCAACCTTTTCAAAGCATGCGACATGCTCATAGCGGCCTCCCGGCGGTTTTGACGAGTTCGTTGAAGAATTGAATGAGCTCGCCTAGACGGATATTTCCTTCAAAGAAAAACAAGACGCTGTCAGAAAGAAGCACGGTATGCACATGCTATGATTTCCAGCTACGACTACTCTGCGGTTACCCGACAAAAACGGAAGCGGTTAGGTGGTTGCTCCAGTTCTGAATTGCGCTGTGCCCCGATCCACACTGTCGCCGGCCTTGCGACTGCACCAACGCGGTTCTCAGGGAACCATGGGCGTCCTTCAGGAACTACGATCAGCAGTCCGTGGTCGTCGCCCAGTGCGGTGAACTGCGGATGCGTGTAGCCATGGAATGGAGTCATGCCGCTTTCGCGAATGCACTGTTCAACAAAAGTCGGCACGTCAGAGACGACAATGCCTATCTCGCTGATCCCAAGAATGTCTGATCGGCCGAAGTCACCTGTCGAGCTTCCGGGTAAGTCATGCCTTGCAATGAATTCAAGGATGTTGCCTCCCGCGTCGTTGAAATACATATTCCAATCCTCGCCGCATTCAAAAAACTCCTCTTCCCATTTTTCAGGAGTTGCAATCCGCGCGTCTTCAGCCACTGCCGGGCCTCCTTCGCCTTATCAGGGGAAATATTGAATGCAAAGTGATAGCACGGCCGCTCGCCGTCGCCTCGCAGGTAAAAGATTAAATCCGACTGCCGTCCAACCCGCAGCCGCAGTTGACCGGGACCGTCGGCGATTACCGGCAATCCCAGCACATTGCTGTAAAAATCCCGCTGCGCCTCTAACTCGCCGCAGTCGAGTTCCAGCCTCAGAATCCCGCCGCCATTGCTCATATTCACCACGTAGGCGAAGCTGCAATCATTGTTTCAGCCGACGTTGACCTTGCGGCATGACAGCATGTCGTCGCCGCTCTTCGGAATCTCTCCACCGCTCTCTCCGGGTTCAGGATTACTCCTGAGTGTCGCGTGATGTGCGCAGCTTGCGCCACTCCGCGACCGACAATGTGGAGATCGGACCCAATAGAGGCGGACAGATTCGATACAACCGCCATAATAGCCGCGCATGGAATGGGAAGACAATCATTGCCCGGTTTTTCGCCACGCCGCGCAAAATTGCGGCCGCAGCTTGCGAGGGCGTCAGCATCAGCCATCGCGGCAAACGAGCGAGGTAATCCTTTTTGCTCGCGTTCAGGCAAATTGTCCTGTCGCCCATGCTCGTATCGACAAGGCTCGGGCACGCAACAGATACCTTGACGCCGAGACTGGCGGCTTCGGGGCGAAGCGAAACGGAAAAGCCGATAATCGCCGATTTGGTCGTGCTGTAAGGCGTCAGGATTGGTGTGGGAATTAGGCCGGTGACTGAGGCAATATTAATGAGATGTCCGGTTCCCTGCGCAACCATTGCGTCGTAGGCTGCCAGGCTGCCGTAAATGACGCCCAAGAGATTTACATCCATGATTGTGCGCCATTGCTCTGAGGTAGAATCGCGGAATTCGCCCACGATTCCGATACCCGCGTTGTTGAACATGTAATGAAGTGCGCCGTATTTTGCCGTTGTCTCCCGCACCACACGATTCATTGCTTCTGCGTCCGAGACATCGACCTGAACTCCATGCGCCTTGCCGCCCGACGCAACCAGCCGGTCGGCGAGTTCAAGGGCAGCTTTGCCGTTTAGGTCGGCCACCACAACCGTTGCTCCCTGCTCTACCATGGCTTCGCATAAGGCGCGTCCGATGCCGGAGCCGCCACCAGTCACGATTGCGACTTTGTTGCGAAAGGGAAGCACAGTAGCAAGGTGCAGGTTGATCCGAGGCTTCGCAATCAGAATTCCAAGGGCGCTGGTAGATCGCAGGGAAATTTCGGCTCTAAAAACAGGACATCAAAGTCTAACAAGCCTCAGCGCACCGCCTCTACGTTCCACCTCAGCAAATTGTACCCACAGGTTCGTACCGCTTACCGGGTGCCACCTTCCATAAAACTACGCAATTCGAGATTGCCGTTCCTGCTTCGCACTTTTCAATGGCTTTAAGGTCCTGGCAAAGCGTCACTACAAATGCCCAGTACGCGCTTTGCACGACCACGTCTGCTGGAGCGATTTCGGATCAGTCGAATTCTACAGAACTGAACTGAATGCGATTTTCTTTCCTCGCACGTTCTTGTAAGATTCCGTCTTTTCTCTATGGACCACGAAAGCTTAAGGAACGACTTTTCTTGCTTTTGGCCGAGACCTTAGGCGACTTGCACAAGCTTAATTGTATCAAACGAGATGTTGGGGAACGTCGCCAGGAAAAGGGAATTAAAATGCCGACTCTGAGTCATAATATCGACTGTGATGCTAATCCTTTCACGCCGACCGGATGGTCTGTTGCCGAGCATAAGCAGAGTGGACAGCTGGAGTGGGATCCTCTAAAAGTGCAGCTGTATTATTCCGAAAGCCAGCAGAAAACTCTGCCCATTGAAGGGATGCAACTGCGCGAGGAGCTGGTCACCAAAACAGTTCTGAACGCCAATATTCTCGACTATCTGCTCAAGAATCCGCAGCAGATTCCTGAGGCATGGAAAGGGAAGGCGATCTTCTTCTGGGGCACGATTTATCGTCGGTCGGACAGCTTGCTTGAGGTTCGCTGTCTCTGCTGGAACGGCACTCGGTGGGATTGGGGTCATTACCCGCTCAACCGCCACTGGGATTTCAGCAATCCTGCAGCACTCCTGGCAACATAATCGCGCGCGGGTCACCCAAAGATAAGAGCCAGGCGGCCGTCGGAGAAAACTAACCTGCAATCTCAGCCAAGTGTTGTGCCACTTTTTGTGCCGCCGCGTGGCACCTTGGAAGCACCTCTGTACTGCCTCCTGGCGGAATGGATCAGATCTGCGTTTCAATTAACTCGTTTCGCGGCCTTATATATCAAGGCTCGGCGGAATCCGCGGGTAAGCCGTGACCCCCTACAGCGTTGGGTCGAATCCAGTACCGGGGTACCATTTTTCCTGGTACACTTCTAAAACAGTCGGAGCTGTCTCCAGGAATTATTCGGCTCACATTCGCTTCAATGAGGCTTTGTACTAATTGATCTGGCTCTGCGTTCGACTTCCCGGATAACCGAGAAAAGAAAGTGTAGCTGAATACGCACCTGATCCCGGATTGGAATCGGGGCATAAGTCCCTTCAAGCCGTGCGCTTAAGTAGTACCAGAACACGTTCTCAATAGATTCAGCCTTCCGCTCATTTCCACGTTCCTTCAACACACGCAAGCCGCACGAACCAACGCATATGGCGAACATACGTTCCTGACGCATTCTCTCACGGCATGACTTTGCGCATCGGATCAATGCGTGCTCTTCTTCACAAGATGGGCGCAATTCGTTTATTAAAAACTCGTATTCCGCAAGAGCGGCTCTAAACTGCTCGCGTACGCTCTCGTCCGTCTCACGCGGTGGCATCAGCTGCCGGTATCCACGCGATTCGCAGATCATGCTGAGGCAGCGATCATTTAGACCGTGTGCCCTTCCAAAGTACCAGTTGTCCTTCATCACCTGAGGTTTTACTGGCGCTAAAATTGGCGTCACGCCAATGCGACTTTCGTACTCGAAATGTTCCCCCAAGCCGTCGAGTACTGATTCTTCCGACACAAGTGCCCAATAACCGTGTCCCGGATAATGACTTTCGTCGTGCATGGCGAAAAGTAGTTCCGGTTTTGTTCGAACAATCGCCTTTTCCAATGCGAGTTCCTCCGGATACTCCGGAGCACCCCAGAAAGCAAGGTCATCCTCCCAGGACCAATTCAGGAAGGCCCGCAGATCACCGGGATATTGAAACCAGTGCTCGTTTCTGGCAACGCCGTCAGGGTTCAGGCATGGAATCATTGCCCAGTCATACCCCAGTTCATGGATTGGTGAATGAGCATCTGCCAGTTGCGCACATAACCACATCAGGCTAAGGGAGCAGATCGGTTCGTGCGGATCCTCAAAACCCCATAAGAGGACAGTGGGTTTTTCGCCGCTACCAAAAGAAATGAGGTCGATTTCCCGTCCCAATCGCGAACGACCAATCGTCTGAACTCGGAATCCATGTATACCGACAAGCCCACGCGCGTGATTCGTAATCTCTGTTAGGTTTGGGTAGCGATCCGAGTCAGGGATTTGGTCCAGAAGGTCGAGGTTCATAACCCTTTTTCTCTGTCGTAATCTGCGAAGTGTGCATCTCCTCCGCAATGATAATCAATCTCCATCCTGTTACACTGCTCAACTGTCGTATTGGATTCCTGGTATTCACACTGAGTAGTTCGGGACAGTTGCTGAATCTGTCTTCATCCAACTCGAAGCACCTTGGCTCGTCGCTCCTCCGAAATTCGCCACTCGAGAATAGTGTACCCACGGGTTCGTACCAGGTACCATTCGAAATTTTGTCTAAGCAAATTGGCGGTGCAGGATCTCGTGCACGAAAAAACCAACGGCCAACCAGGTTGCGTTTTGCTTTAGCCAATGATCCAAACAGCATCGTCATGGACCACGAAAAACTCGATGTCTACCGCGTCACCCTCGACGTGGTCACCCACATCGGCATTATTCTGAAATCCAAAGACATCGATCGCTCGCTGCGCGATCAAGTGTCCGCTCCAGCATTTCCATTCTTCTCAACATCGCCGAAGGCCCTGGCAAACGCTCTCCCGCAGACCCGCGTCGCTTCTATGAAATCGCACGCGGTTCAGCCATGGAAACCGGCGCGGCCCTTGGTGTCCTTACGCTCACGGGCATTTCATTTCTTTTCCGTGCTCGCAAATTTCCTGGCCAGCCAGAAGCGCAGCTTAGCGGAAGCTTCGGGGGCCAGTTCGCCCGTGAAGCCATGATCGTAGTCGGACTTCACACGCTTAAGGTTATGGCTGGCGTTTGGGACGATGTACACCTCATGATAGTCCGGGTGCCGCTTCTTCAATCCGGCGCTCAGAGCGGCAGTTTCCAAGCCGACCTTGTGCTGCAAATCCTTCTCTCCAGCGATCACCAGCACCGGCCCCGGAAAACGCGAAGCCCAAGCAGGCCCGCCAAAGCTGAGGAGGCTTTGCGCGAACTTGCCGGATTCGGGTGGATAGAGCCCTGCCAACACAGCAGGAACATCGTTGGGCACCCGCCCCGTCTTCTTAATGACCTCCATGATCGCGTCATTCTGCTTCAGAAAAAACCACGCGAACGGGTCACGCGCGAGTTGTTCGCGCAGAATCACGTCGGCTGGTCGCCCCGGCGTGGAGACGAGCACCAGCGCCGCAGGCGGTTTCTGAAATCCTTTGCCTTCCACAGCCGCTTGCAGGATCAGCATACCGCCTTCGCTATGGCCGACCATGGCCGTACGGCTGACGTTGATCTCGTTCTGCTTCTGCAGGTAAGCGAGTGCAGCCGCCGCATCTCCCACATAGTTCTCCCACAGGGTGAATGCAGACAGCGCCTCCTGATCCTCGGGCGCCTTCTCACTGGCATACTGGCCGCGCTTGTCGTAGCGCAAGCTGGCGACTCCCTCCTGGGCCAATTGTTCGGCAATTTGCTTCAGGAGATTGATCTTCACGTCCAGGAGTGCGGAGTTGCCGTCGCGGTCGGTCGGTCCGCTCCCCGCTACTATGATCACGCCGGGTACTTCCGCATCAGACCTGCGGGCTGGGACGAGAAGAGTTCCGGCCAGCTTGACTCCATTGGCGCCCGGGAAAGTGACCTCACGCTGACTTTGTAGCACATCTTCGGCCTGGGCATGCGGTGCTGCGCCTGATGAAGCTCCCCATCCCAGAAGGCAGCTAAGCATTCCCAGATGTAACATCCGGATGCTATGGGACAGACCGGAGCGGATGTTGGCATGCCAGACTCCGGACGAGAGGACTTCCCGCCGGCGAACAAGTATTCGACAGCAGCAATTTCTGCCTAACTCAGTTATTTCTTCTCTATACATGGAAGTTTCTGCCTATCACGGAATTGTTCTTTCTTCGCTGCGGCAGTCATATGCAAGCGGGCGCGACGGGTTTCTAGGACAAATGTAACTCAAGGACCTCAAGTTCGCCATCGATGCCGAAATCGTCCTTGGTAATTCGCGGAGATACGATTCGCCAAATGGGACCGTTAGATGAGATGCTGCGTGTTGTGAATGCAAATGGGGCGTTCATTTTGAAGCATACAGGCTATGCCAGGGAAGTGCCCTGGCTGAACGAGCAGTACAAGGCGGCATGCGCCGAGCAGGAGTATTGCGCCGAACACATCGGAGCTCGGAGCACACGCGATGTCTTACATTACGCGCGGACCAAAGGCTGCCAGGTTGAGGAAATACAAAATCAATTCCAGCGCGTACCGGCGCAAGACGGCATGCGCTGCATTCAATATCGTTTAGCTGACTGCAGGCGGAACTTTGCATAATCTGGAACGCCGCTCTTCCGAAATTCGCCGCTGCAAAATAGTGTACCCAGGGGTTCGTACCGGATACCGGGTACCATTCGAAATTTTGTCTAGGCGAATTGGAGGTGCAGGATCTCGTGCACGTGCAGGAAAAGCCCTAAAGTAAACCCGTTGCTTTTCGCTTTAGCCGATACCCGATTATATCTATGGACCACGAAGCCGCATTGCAGGCCTGCGCGACCTGATGTCGTGAGTTCACCGATTTTGCCGGGTGATCACTGACTGAGTTCTTGCTTTTGGCTGAGCCTGGGTTTCAAGCACCCTTTAGTTTACGCAACAGTTCGGAGACAACCATGCCTATTACCGACAAACAGCGTTACCTGTTTGACCTGAACGGTTTCATTGTTCTGGAGAATCTGCTCGATTCCTCAACGATTGAACTACTGACTAACCTCGTAACCGAAAATTATCAGCCCCCGGCAAAACTCACCCAGGAGAATGCCTACAGCTCTTTTCTCCATTGGGGAGAACCCGTACTGGACTTGTTGGTCCACCCGCAAATCGTGGAATGGGCTACGGAGCTATGTGGTCCGCGCCCCCGGCTGGACCATGCCTACTTTTACTATATGAGGAAAAGTGAGCCCGAGGCACTGGGCCTGCACGGCGGCGGCACCAATGTTAATCACTCGGAATACTTCTACTTCAAAAATGGAGCTATGCACAACGGGCTGATTGTTGTGGCGTGGGCTCTACAAGATACAGCTCCTGGGGACGGTGGTTTCTGCTGCATTCCGGGCTCGCACAAGGCCAATTATAACTACCATTCCATTTACGGCAGTACAGATTACTCACCGCCGGTTTTGCAAGTACCTGTCAAAGCGGGTTCTGTCGTTATCTTTACCGAAGCACTAACCCACGGCACAATGACGTGGCAGGCCGAACACGACCGGCGTACCTTTTTCTACAAGTATTGTCCCTCGGCAGGTGTGTGGGCAAGGTGGGATGAGTCGGTTTGGGACGCCCCGCGTAAAAACGTGCCCGCAGGCTGGCCTCAGGAAAAGCGCCACCTTGCAGAACAGCTTTTTGCTCCCCCCTGCATTTCCAATGAAAATTACTGACCGCGCAGGAGAGGTTCGGATGAACTATTGGGTATTTGTATTCGGCGCGATGATCATGTGGGGTTTGTGGGGATTCCTGCCCAAGCTTGCGTCGAACCGTCTCAGCTATACGGATGCAACTGTGTGGGAGTGGATAGGAATGAGCGTCGTCGCGCTGCCATGTCTCTGGATTGCGCGTGGGCGACCTGATTTCGGAAACGGAGCCGGTTGGTTCGCATTAGCAACGGGTGTCTGCGGGTTATTGGGAGCTTTGCTCTACTACAGGGCCATGGCATCGAGCGGTACCCACACTGCCAGTGTGATTGTTGTAAGCGCGCTCTACCCGGTAATTAGTGTGATACTAACAGTTGCTATTCTCGGGCATAAGATAAACATGGGGCAGGCGGCAGGCATAGCACTGTGCCTGGCCGGCTCAATGGTTCTCGCTCGCTATTCCAGATAAAGTTGTTTATTGTAATAAAGAACTGGATTAAGGTTGGAAGCGCTAATCCAAATCCGCTGAACTTGCCGCGTTTGTCAGTGGCTAGCGCACTCGTTATTGGACTTGGTTTGGTCTTTTCAGGGAGTGCCAGAGCCGGAAGAGTTGAAACGCGCGACGGCCGGGAGATTGTACATCTTCGCGTTTTCGACTACCCTGATACCAACGACCCCAACCCGTTTGTGCGAAGCGAAGTTGCAGTTCTGCATCATTTCCAGTCAGTGAACCCAAACATCGTTCTGGAACGCGGTGCTGGACTCACCGTGAAGGGAATGGAACTCGACGCGGCCCCGCTGATGGCCATCGCAGGCGGAGTAGCTCCCGACATTATCCTCGTGAACTTCCGCCAGTCAGACAGTTACGTGCAGCAGGGTTTCCTCACGCCCCTGGACGACTATATCGAAGAGCTCAGGAAGGAATCCCCTGCGGAGCTGGATCAAATGATTCCACCCGCCGTCATGCCAGTTGCACACCGTGAGGGACCTGACGGCCAGACACACTACTGGATGGTACCAACGGATTTTTGTGTAACGGCGCTTTTTTACCGCAAGGATATGTTTGCCCAGGCTGGGCTGGATCCCGACGAACCGCCGCAGACCTGGGCCCAACTCATGTACTGCGCCCGCAAGCTGACCAACCCACAAAAAAACGTGCACGGACTTATGCTGATGGGCGGGCTGGACATGTCCTACCACTACATGAACTTCCTGTGGTCCGCCGGTGGCGAATGCCTGGAACGAGATGCCGCCGGCCAGTGGCGCGCCGTATTTAACTCGGACGCTGCCGCGGAAGCTGCCTGGTTCGACAAAGAACTCATGACGACGACGTGGCAGGACTCCGAAGGAAAGCGCCGCGAAGGCTTCGCTTCGTCCAATTGGGATGACTGGCTGACGGGAAAAGTCGCCATGGCTTTTACGTATCTCGACAGCACGACCATCATCCGCGGAGCTTCGCCGGAACAGATCGGGATTGCTCCGGTACCGCGCGGGCCCCGTGGCGAACGCGGCTCCGAGATCAACTGTCGCATGAACGGGATCTTCAGTGGAGTAACAGACAAGCGCGTGCGCGACGCTGCATGGAAGTACCTGCGCTTTCTCGCGGGAACTGAAGCCCAGCGCGTGCGCGTGCAATCGCTGATCGACTCCGGTATGGGACGCCTGGTTAATCCGGTTCTTCTCAAGAAGTTTGGTTATTCGGAATACCTGAAGCGCGTGCCTCCAGGCCTGCTGGAAGTGTTCGAAGAATCCGTGCGAACCGGCCGCCCGGAACCCTACGGGCGAAACTGTCAGTACGTGTATCGTTATCTCAGCAGACCGTTGCAGGAAGTAGTTGAACTGGCATCGCGCAACAAGCTGCCCGAGACAAAGGAAGACCAGCTCAAATACATCCGCAGCCGACTCGATCACTGGGCTGCCGTGTGCAACGAGGAGATGATTGGTCACATTTCCCCCGATAAACAGCGCATGCGCACCATGGCCGCTTCTGTGATTGTGGCGCTTATCGCCGCCGGATTCCTGCTACTGTTCCGCTACGTTTGGCGCGCATTTACTCCTGAGCATTCTGCCGGTGGTCGCTGGCATTTGCGAAAGTACGCGATGGCTTATCTGCTGCTTGCTCCGGCGCTGGCGGCGATTTTGTTCTGGCAGTATCTGCCCCTGTTACGCGGCACTATCATCTCTTTCCAGAACTACTCCATTATTGGGAAATCCACGTTTGCCGGCCTGGACAACTACGCAGCTGTTTTGTTTGATGCGGAGTGGTGGCACTCGGTGCTGGTTACCGCCAAATACATGCTGCTCATGCTGGCACTGGGATTTCTGCCGCCTGTGCTTCTCGCCATCCTGTTGCAGGAAGTCTCTCACGGAAAGATTCTCTACCGGACGATCTACTACCTGCCCGCGGTTCTCACGGGACCCGTTGTCATCTTCCTGTGGAAGCTGTTTTATGAGCCAACACCGGAAGGGATGCTTAACCAGGCGATCAGCTGGATCGGCCTGGAACCGCAGCGTTGGTTGCAGGATACGAGACTGGCGCTGCTGTCGTGTGTCATACCGACGGTGTGGGCCGGTTTTGGTCCCGGAAGCATTCTTTATCTTGCTGCGCTGAAAAGCGTTCCTAATGAACTTTATGAATCCGCCGATCTGGATGGCGCTGGCTTTCTGTCCAAAGTGCGCCACGTGGTGTTTCCCAGTCTCAAGGGAATCCTGATCATCCAGTTCATCGGGTTCTTCATTATGGCGGCACAGACCGCCGACTTTATTTTCATTATGACCTTCGGCGGACCGAACCACGCCACCTATGTCAGCGGACTGGCCATTTTTGAGAAGTCCTACATGTACCTGAAGTTTGGGCCGGCCACGGCAATGGCATGGATTCTGGCCACCATGCTCATCGGATTCACCATGCTTCAAATGAAACGGCTGTCGCGCATGCAATTTCGCGCGGCAGAAAGCTGATTCAGCATGCCGATTATTGGCCAGGTCGGACGCCGTTCCGCCGGAACACGGCTTGTGCATCTCCTGATTCATGCCGTTCTTTTGGCCGGAGCCGTCTGTATGATTTATCCCCTGCTGCTAATCCTTGCCGGTTCCGTGCGAACCAACAGCCAGACGTCCGTCATCCAGCTGGTCCCCGAGTATCTTTTCAGTGACCGCGCCTTGTTCCGCGTGTACGTGGAGACAAAATACAATGACAACATCGCTTTTGCAGCAATGTGCCACGCGCAATCCTACTATGCATTCAAGGACGTGGAGCCACCTGTAGCCGAGCGAGCCGGGGCGGTCGCAGACTGGCGCGAGTATCTGCGGCAATTCAAACCATCTGTGACACAATACCCATTAGGCTTCGCTGAAGGACTCGGGGTAAAACCCATGCACCAGCGGCTTTACCTGTCCGGCCTTCAGAAACGCTACCATGGCGACATTGAAGCCATGAACAGGGAGTTTCGCACCTTCTTTGCCACCTGGTGGCAGCTTCCGACGCCGCCCCAGGATTATTACCGGCGCGATTTGCCCCTCAAATCGACCCCCTTCATGCGCGACTTCCAGCATTACTGCGAGCGCCAACCTGACCATGACCGCTTCGTCTTTTTCCTCCAGACATTATTTACAGACAATGTGCTGAAATTTAAATACTCCGGGCGCATAGACCGATTGAACGCGGCCCTTGAAACCTCGTACGCATCGTACCGCCATATAGAGGTTCCGGATACCTGCCCTGCCAAAGGTCATCCGCTTCGTCCGCTGTGGGAAGAGTTTGTGCGCACTGGTCTGAGCTTGCAGTATGTTCGCGCGCGGCCTGAAGCCCTGACAGCCTGGCAGGCGCTGTTGACCGAACGCTACGGAACGATCGACGCATACAACCGGAAGTTCAATGGAACTTATGCCTCCTTCCATGAGGTGCCACTGCATGATACCCCCCCGCTGCACGGAGAAGCGCTCTCAGACTGGGAATCATTCATCAGTCAACGCGTCCAGGCGGAACACCTTCAACTCGTTGCACCGGAGTTCGGTTACCGCCAGTTCCTTCAGAAAAAGTACAGTAGTGTGGATGCGCTCAACAAATCCCACGGCACCGGATATAACTCAGTTGAGAAGGTGCCATTAACCAGGGACGCGCCAGCGGCAAATCGCATCCAGTATGCGGACTGGATGGATTTCGTTTCGTCGAAAATTTCAGTTGAGGATCTGGCGCTGGACGCGGCAGCCGCACCGGATTATGAGCGCTATTTAATCACCTTGTACCACGGCGGAAAGGATCCATCCTCCGATCTCCGCCCTTTTCTAAACCGCCTCAGCGAAGTGCACGGCCGGAAATATCAGCACCTGTCGGATATAGCCATGCTGCGTCCTCCTCTGCGTCTGACCAAAACTGAACGTGATGACTGGCAACGCTTTGCGACCCAGATAGTGGACAAGACCTACTACCGCATCGATGAGCGAAAGCATAAGAGCGAGTGGCATGCCTTTCTCCAGTCGCGCTATGGAAACGCGAATCGCCTGAACGAAGCCTGGGGTCTCCACTACGCCAACTTCAACCAGGTGCTTCCGCCGCAGCTTGAAAACGACTGGTCATGGATGCAGCACCAGAAATGGGAAGTCCGCTGGGAACTTACGAAACGAAACTTTCTCTGCGTGCTGGACTTTCTTCTCTTTAACGGGCGAGGTTTCAGCAACACCTTCATATACTGCCTCTTAGCGGTAATCACCGCACTCCTGTTTAACCCGCTTGCCGCTTATGCAATGTCGCGTTATCAGCTTTCCACATCGTACAAAATTCTTCTGTTCTGTATGATGACAGTCGCGTTCCCGCCGATAGTCCTGGGTATCCCTAACTTTCTTCAGCTCAAAGAGCTGGGTCTGCTCAATTCCTTCTGGGCGCTGGTGCTTCCCGGAATGGCAAACGGATATTCCATCTTTCTGCTGAAAGGGTTCTTTGACAGTCTGCCGCGCGAATTGTATGAGTCGGCCTCCATTGATGGTGCCGGAGAATGGACCATGTTCTGGACCATCACGATGTCACTTTCCCGACCGATTTTAGCAGTGATTGCGTTAGCGGCGTTCACGGTTGCTTATTCCGACTTCATGTTCGCGTTCATTGTCTGTCAGGACGAACGCATGTGGACCCTCATGGTTTGGCTGTACCAGCTACAGGCTATGTCTAACCAGGCAGTCGTGTTTGCATCAATCCTCCTGGCCGCAATCCCCCCGTTTCTCATCTTCGTGCTCTGCCAGAACGTAATCATGCGTGGGATTGTAGTACCCGTCGACAAATAAGTCGCGCAGGTCAGGCTTCAGTCCGTAACTGCGAGCCGCAAACCTCGATTACCCTGGCAGTTTATATTACCGAACGTGGTGATCACACCTTCCCTCCTGCGTGTTCTGTGGCTATGCCGATCCGGGACCGCAGAGGGCTCGGGATTTGGGAAGTTCTGGATGCGACGATTGCAGGCGGAGTTTCTCGTTTTTTTCTGTTCAAAGCCATCTGCGCGGTTACTAATCGAACTTTCGCAACTCGACTTCGAAAACAACTATTTTTAGGGGTGCGAAGGGGTCCGCGCGCTCCTCGTGAAATATGGAATTGTTCGCCAGCGCTGGTTCGAATCCCGTACCCGGGTGCCAAGCACCCTCTTTTCGACGTTGGCTTATGAAACAGGTTACTCGGGTAGAAGCGGCAGAACTCCTCCCGGACATGAAAAGGCAGAATTTAAATTAGCCGTCCCTCATTATTTGCCTTCTGGCGGAATTCGCAAGATCTGTAATTCGATTAAGCGAGCGATTTGGTCGAATCGATGTGATCAAAGGTTCGCCGGGGTCGACTTGTGAACCACAATCACACGGAAACCAACCCACGGATAGGAATACTGCAGGTTTACGAACTCGCGGCACGCCGACCTGCAATCGGTCGAGAACGACGACCACGCACCGCCGCGCACGAAGGGGGACGAACTCTCGCGTTGGCGCCCATAGCTCTCGCACCATTCCGCCATATTCCCATGCATGTCATGAAGGCCCCACGCATTGGGTGGATAACTGCCTACCTGCGTGGACTTGGCTGGCGGCAACGGCTCATGGCGGAGCGTAACGTTCTTCGCCTCCTTGAAGTTGGCCTGTTCGGGTGAGAGGGTCTGACCGAAAGCGTATGGCGTCGTTGTACCTGCGCGGCAGGCATACTCCCATTGCGACTCCTCGGGCAACGTATAGGTTTTGTCGGCAAGCCAGCTCAATTTTCGGCAGAAATCCAGTGCATCCGCCCACAGGATGCCGTCGGCCGGATTCTCAGGACCGGGAAAGGCGAACTTGCGCGCTCCCATCATGGCCTCCCATTGCGCTTGTGTAACCTCGTGCTTCCCGATCCAGAATCCAGTGAGCGTAACCGTCGTCTGTTGCAACTCGTCATCGGGCAACCTGCCTGCTTCGTCTTCCGGACTGCCCATCAGAAATGTTCCAGCCGGCATCCAAACCATTTCAAGACTTACCCCCTCACCGAAATCCTCCACGAAGTTCTTGCCTTCCTGGACGAGCACGGTCGGTAACATCTGCCAAGGTGCCGGCGTGGGTGTGGGTGTGGGTGTGGGACTCGGCTGCGGTGGATGTGGTGTGGGTGCCGGCCACGCATGAACGGCCCGAGCCAATTGCCTCTTTTTGTGAAGCCGTTCCGCGTTCCAAACCACAAAAGCCGGCGACGCCAGCACGGCGATCGTCAGCACCAAAACAGGGAACGCATGCGACGAACGCCCCCATGAGCCTGCAACCTCTCCGCCCGATCCTGAAGGAGACAGTTGGCGCCGGTACAAAGCGGTCAATGCTATGGCCTGGGCAGTGACCCAGGGCCAGTAGGCTATACCGATTCTCTGGTCGCCGTCGCTGCCCCAGCTTAGGGCGAAAAAGAAGGCTACAGCGGCGGCCAGCCCGATAACTCCCGCGTTTAACAGAAAGCGCCTTGCTCGGGCCTGGTGAAACATCCGTTGCAGGAGTGTCGCCCAAATCGGGACATTGCCGAACAGACCCAGAGCCGCGGCAAGCATCAGCAACGCACTGCTCCTGTGTGGCTCCAGAAAGGGGAGCGCCAAAAGCGCAACTGCGGCATAGAATGGGGCCAGCACACCCGGCAGGTTGCCAGCACCCATTCCCGTTCCGGTATGCGTTGTTATCGCAGGCATGACCGGCAGCGCCGAGGCAATTCCATAGAGAGCCCATGCCCAGAACATCCGGGTTTTTAAGTAACTGCCTATTATCATCGTATCACTTTATTGCTCTTCATGCATGTGCTTATAATCACTAGAGTTTTCGTGAAGCGAGAACTTCAAGAGATTCGCGCCAGCAAGCGCTTGACGATACCCCATAGTCTATTACCCCTGCTTTCTATCCTACGGCGTTACCCTCGAGATCGTCACCGGAATCGCATGAATGAAATGCACCTGAAGGGCGTCCACCACGGGTCGGCATGAACCGACGCAGTTCGACCATCAGTCCCCCTAGAAGTTTGTGAATGCGAGATCGCCGCTCTTCCGAGATTCGCCACTGCAAATGAGTGTACCCAGAGGTTTGTACCGGATACTGGGTACCACTCCACCTGCGCAAAGAGAAAGCGACGTGGACCAAAGCCCACCTCAGTTGACTTGCCCGTTGAACGAACTTGTACAAAGTGTTAAGTGTCACCGCAGTTCATAAGTTGAGCAGTCACCAATACTTCATTTTATGCTCCACAGTGCAATCTTGTTGTCGTCTCCTGTTGAGGCCAGCATAGAATCGTCTGGAGAAAATGCGAGCTTTGTTGTATAGGCAGGGTGCGCCCGACAAGTCGCGCGCAACGTGCCTGTACGTGCGTCATAAACGTGAATCTCGCCAATAGAGCTTCCGCAGGCCGCCAAACGGCCATCGTGGCTGAGAGCTACCACCGAATAGTAAAAAGTGGGCTGCTGAGTTTTCCAGATTTCACGTTCCTTATCGCCAGCGATATTGAACATTGCGAGCCGCCCCTCCCACTCCCACTTCCCGACGCGCTCATTCGCCTGTCCCCATGAAGTCAGCAGATGCCCTTCGTCAGCTGATATTGCATAATCTTTAGGATGCCACTTCCCGTCTTCGCGAGTGTACCACGAAACACTTCTAGAAATGACGGGGTCATGCGGTTTCCAAAATTTTAAGGAGTAGAACTCTTGCAGGCCAATCCAGGTGCCTGTCCGGGACAAGCGCAGCATGGATATGTTCCCTGTCCATTCTGAGGGTTCGAATCGAGAAATCTCACGTCCCGAAATTGTTTCGTAGCAGACAATGGGATTGTCGGATTGCTTATAGCCGTTCTCAGCGAGGGCGACCAGCAATCCCGTTTCTGTGATTGTCGATCCTTTGCGATTATAAAAAAGCTGGTTGATTCCACTCGTCACGTCCCAACGAAAACAAACGTTCTCGCGATTACGCGTGACTACAGTGTTGTCCGCCAAAACGCCTACGAGTATTTGCTCGGGAATTCGGCGCAATTCGTTAGCTTTGGAAGCGTCGAAGACTCGGACTTCCCACGCTGAAGAATCCCTGTTGTTTGGTCCAGGATCTCCGCCCACAGATCCTATTATGAACCCGTTCCCAATGGAAAGCCTGGTCAGCTTGAATCCCGTTTTAATTTCAAAGGGAAGCGGCTGGAGCTGCCGAACTTGAGAAGTGGTTTCAACTATGGTACTATTGTAACCCACGAGTTCGACTGTAGCAGGACCGCGCGGTTGGCTTAACGCTGTTCCTGCAGCTGTGAGTGCAATGCTCGCGTTTTTCGGCGTCGCTGAGGCTGAAGCCACGTTTTCAACCCGCCACCCCGCCTCACTGGGCGTGTTGTCCGGCAGCCGTATAAGACTCGGCATCGCCAACTCGTATATCGCGCCGGCAGCATAGCCGAGAAACAGTGCCAGCGCCTTACCTGGGCCACTGGTTTCCTTTTTTGTCGTAAAGATGAGGCTGTACTTGCGCCACGTGTCGTCAATGTGAACGGTGCTCTGCACATGCGTGGGCCAGTCCGGTTCACCACCGCGATCAAAGCGAAACGTAATCTGGCAGCGCGGATCATTCGGGGAACAACGTACGAGAGAACGCGCCCAAAAACTGAACTGCATCCTCTGCCCGGGCGCCACGCCTTGCCTGATTGTCCGCATCAGCTTGAATTCATAGGGCAAGGACGGTTTCCGCTGAAGTTCGACTCGCAATCCGTAGGGCACACCCAGCAGATTGATTGGAACAATGCGGTTTCCTCCGCATTTTTGTGGATCGTATAGCCCCAAACCAAGGTCGCCCTTACGCCGTGATTCGACGGTGGGAAACAGTTCAATACCGACTTGAAATGGGACCGGCGTCGGAGCTGACGCTATGGCTGTCGCATCCGGGATATCTCCTACGCGTTCAGTTAGTCGAACGTAATCAAACTTCGCATCCGGTGGGTCATTCGGGATAACATGGTTGAAGGAAAAAACGCTTAGTTTACCTGTGGGATAGCTCCAATTCCACACGTGCATCAACTTCCAGTCGCGGCCATTTGTCGAATGCATGGCAGCCATCCGGTGATCGTTGCGGATAAGCCGGAAGTAGTGATCCCCAGGAGGAACCTGCGTAATGCCGAACGGTTTGCCCTCGCCCCCGTCTTTCACATAGCAGGAAGCTTCCATCATCCGTCCTCCGAAAAACAGCTTCAGATGCACAAAGCTGTTCTCGCCCGATGTAAGCCCCAGCCCAGCATGCGTATTCGGCGCGGTCGGGGAGAAATGTAGCTTCGTCTCGGCCGTAAACACGCTGCTTGGGACTGGCTGAAGCAGCGTACCTCCATGAAGCATAATCCAGCCGGGTTCTGCCGATCTGATCTGCCCACCCTTGTCCCATCGTTCCCATCTGGAGTCCGGAGAGCCTGATTGAAACTCGTCACCGAATACCGCGCCTGTCAGAGGTGCTGGAGGTGTCGACTGGTGTGAGCCTGTCTCCTGGCGGTTGCAGCCAGTGGAAATGCAGCAAAGCAAAAATAGCGCTAGTGGAATGACGGGAATACAAACGCCTGCCCGACCGAACGAGAACGCAGAGGATTCGCCTGCGCAGGCACCACAAGTCGGCGCTCCTTCGCAGTCGTGCGTTCCTAGCGGTTTAGAAGATGGCTCGATAAGCGGTAAAGGGTGAACGCGATTTTTCATGCTTCATCGCTTCTCAAAAAGATTTAATTTGGAATTGCTATTTGGCGGGTCGCTGATCAGAAAATTTCCTATGCGCATAGGACACCACGGCGAACACCGGATGGCTCCGCACGCATGCCCCGCCGCTCTTACGCGGTGGTGCGAGAGCCAGACTCAAAGCATCGAGGTCTGGGACTCCAAGGGATATTGCGTCATGGTGAACGCTGCCTGGCGGGCGTTGTGGCGCATGCCCGCCAAGGTGCTGATCGGCTCCGGCTACAACATATTGACTGACCAGCAGCTACATGCAAAGCCCGTATGGCTGGCGCTCCGCCTGGGATTTGCGGGGCACACATCAGTGTACGCTGATACGCCTCTTTCGCACTACGATCCCAGGCGTGAGGATGGCCGGCCGGGCCGTACAAGGCTGACCGAAGGCTGTGTTGTTCCTGTGTGGACTGGCAATGACCAGACCGACGAGCGCGGACCAGCTTTTACTATCATTATGCTGAATGATGTAACCGACGCTGCAAAACGACGGCTGAAGATGCAGCGGGCGGCGGAATCGCTGCAGTCGATGTTCTTAAAGGAAGTGCATTCAGCCGCGATTACCACGCCATGGGCGCGTCTATTGCGAGCACCGCAGCCGCAAGAGGATACCCTCACCTGTGTTGAGGCCCAGGCTGTGTTTCTGCTGTCGCTCGGCTGCACAGTTAAGGACATCGCTGGAGCGCTTCAGAAGTCTGAAAAGACAGTGTATGTTCAACTTCAGTCCTCCTGCCGCAAACTAGGGCTTATCTCTATAGCCGAGCTTACGGTGTACTCATGCCGATGGCAGCACGTCTTAGGGGCCGCTGGAATTCGTGGATCTGTGGAGGCTTCGTATAGCATTTTGAGAAACACACACAAGTTGTAGCAGCAGAGATGACTTAGCTTTAGGTTCGGCGCTGACCTTCTACCTCAACAAAGTGTACCCAAGGGTTTGGATAACCGGTACCATTCATTTTGCTCGAGGCGATTTGACGTGCACGGATCCCGTGCACGTGCACGAAAAACTCTCCAGCAAAGCGATTGCGTTGATCGGTGCAGATGAACTCAATACGTGCCTGTCCTCGAAATCCCCGATTTTCCACTCCTTACTTGTCGTCCCAGCTGCCTTGTAACATTTGCGGGATTTACCGACTTGTATGCAAAAAAGCTATACCTAAACTTTCCCGGTTCACTGCGGACTTAAATACAAGACTGGGCAAGTTCGCAACAGATACTGCTACAGCACCAGCAACCGCAACCTTTGCAGCGACTCGTGACTGGCGGTGTCCTCAGACCCGTTGCGGGATTTTGCAGAAGTTGTTAATAGCTGAAGAGCCGTGAAAAACGGCAATGAGTCTCGTGTGTGCGCAGCCAGGTCCCGGGGTAGCTGGGCGAAGTAAACTTCGTTAAAGATCAGCAGCTTTTCTTCGTCATCGCGGAATAGTTTACGATGTGCGCGCAATACGTTTTCGGCTGCGGGCCTCCACTGCAACCGGCCTACGTCGATAAAGTAATGCTCTCCGTTTTCCGACGAGAAAACAGCGTTACCCGGGTGGAGATCCTTTTGTGTCAGTGAAAATGATTTATCGACCAGGTCCTTGAACCCCAGAAACCATTTTTCGGCTTTCTGTCGCTCGTTATTCGAAAGCAGCCTGGATTTCTCGAGGATGGTAAGATTGCTATTAATGCAGCCACGTAATTCTCGAAAATAACTGTCGGTCCGTTCAGCGCCGAGCATGCCCCAGTGTGGGTTTAAAATGGAATGCATACGGGCAAGCTGGCATGCAATGGCTCGAACATTCTCTTCGGTCAGTTTCCTCGTGCCCCTGGACTCGCCATCGATATATTCTTCCAGCACAAACAGCAGGCCCTCAACGGCGTCGTCGAGGCAATTGTAGTATATGTTAGGAACTCGCACGCCCTCGCGCAGAAGAAGTAACGACGCACGTATGTGCGCCTCGGCTTTACTGCGCCGCTGCAGGGTATAGACCCTGAGTATCGCCTTGCGCTCCCCGGCATGAAGAATCAGAACCAGACCGTCTTGTCCTCGAAGAGGTACTTGCATCAGTATCTTTTCTGAAGAATCCAATTGTAAGATCTCTGGCACACGAGTGCGCACGAACTTCTTTACGATGCGTAACTCGAAGGCTGCATCGCGCCTGGGCCCAGTAATTCGGGTATTCAGCTCATGCAGCTGTTGTTTAATTCGCAGCACAAACCGACTGCTTCTTTGCGTGGCTCGATTAAATGCAGCGCGAATTCGCCTGAAGCAATTCATCAGTGAAGTTGCCGCGAGTATTCCGCGACCAAAAATGGAGCGGACGATGTACGCGGTTTCATTATTGTGGTGATACCCCGGCCAATGAGCGTTCCGCCAGCGGGCATGCAAATCACCATGGCAGCATAGCCCAGACGCCTGCGCAATAACCTGGAGTACAGCGCCGAACCGAACCACCGATTTTGCCGACAATGGGTGGAACAGGAACGGGCAGCATACTATGGTGGGGCAGGTTTGCTGGCAAGAACCACAGACATCCTCTGCGCAGCCCTATTGCAAGCATGGTTTACCAGGTTGCGGTTCGCAATGACAATTGCGGCTGTATGATAAGTGAGCGCGGTCGGCGCTGGTTTCGATGGTGTGGTTGCCAATGAAGCGCGTCCAGCCTGCCGGGACGCCGTTCGCTGCAGCGCTTGGTTAGGCGGCGAGTGTCTCATGCTCCCGCCAGAATATCCTCCAGCTCTTGAAGCGGACAATCGCAGCGGCTGGAACCTGAAAGAGCAGCGAGCCGGCCTGCAGCAGGTCGACAGAGGCGCAGAAAGCGTTGAATGTAGAGACAAACGCGACCCAGCTAACAGAAGCAGGAAAGCCGACAGGGACATTGGGGGCACAATGTCTCGCAGCGGCGTGAGGAGAAACCAAAGCGCCGCCACTGCCACTGCCGCGACGACACCGATGGGCAGTGCGAGAAGATTCTCTTTCCAGGGCGCCGGCGCATGGCGCAGTGGCCTCCACAACGCATCCGGCACGAAGTCTGGGGAACTGGGTATGGCTCCAAGCTGAAAGCGCATGTGCAGTAAGTGTCTTGTGGCCGCCTATCAAGTTATTGAACGGTTTGTGTTCATTCCCGCGACTTCTTAAGAGCTGCCTTCGCAACTATCAAGTAAAGTGCGGAGCCGCAGAGGACACGAGGGGGCATTACGGTATTTGCTCGAAGGCCATGAACTCCTTCTCGATCTGTTCGGGATCGCCCCAACTCTTGTGGATGAGGATGCGGTAGCTGAGCTTGAACGATTTGCCAGGCGCGAGCGTGTATGGGCCATCGAATAGCATCGAAGGGTTGGTATAGAGGCCGCCCTCGCGCGCCCAGAGGTGCCATTGCGATGGATAGCGCTCGTTTTTCGGGTGGCACAGGATAGCGACGCCGGTGGGTCCGAACTGCGGGTCGATGATGGCGCTGGCGTCGAGCCAGCGCGAAGCCGGGCCGCGCGCATCGAGCCCCTTGCGTCCTTCGCTGTCGATCACCCGGACGTCTTTAACGGTGTCGGGCGCGCGATACGACAGGCCCGCGTAGCCACCGCCGGTTTTGTTGGGCGGCGTGCGGTCGAAAGTCAGCTCATCATTCTGCGCGGTGAAGGTCATGGTCCAATCAATGGTGTAGCTGCCGTCTGCGCGCGGCATCGACGTGACAATGCGGCGTTGCTCTTTGAGCAGTGTCGTCTCGCTTGTGCCGTAGTGGATTTGCATCGAGATCGTCGCGCCGGCGTCGCTGGTTTGCACGCTCTCGTTACCGGTGAAACGCGTCCAGCCCGCGGGGATGCCGTGCGGATCAAGTTCCGTTTCGCCCGGTTTGCGCGGCTGCGCCCATTCCCAGTAGTTCACCCCATTGATCGTCTTCCAGCAAAACCAGAGCGCGCGGTGCCAGGGATGATCCTTTGGCGCGAACTCCGTCAGCGTGGGGCCGGCGGGGAGGTTCACCGGGTGAAAGTACGGAACGTTGTCTTTGGCTGCGTAGTGATAAGTCCACAGCGTTTTTCCGTTGAGGATAGCCGAGAGCGATGTTCCCTTCTGATGATCCCAGCGCACGTCAGTCGCCGACGCAGGCCCAGTCATCGTCCATAGGACGACCAATAGCAGAATGAACCGAATCATAGACTAGCCCTCATTTCTATCCGGCTCCTCAACGGCTCAATTTGTACGCCTCCATGATCGTGTGGTACTTCGCGATCATGTTGGGCTCTTCCCACTCTGGCAGTGCGCCGGCGGCGAGGTACTGCAAATACTTCTCAGTCACCTGCGCGAAATGGGCCTCGTGCCCGACATTGTACTTGTCGGGAACGACAACGACCCACGCCTCGCCGCTCTTCTTGATGCCAATCCCAGGATACGTATTCGCGATATTGTCGACGACATCACGCAGGGTGCCCTCAAAGTCCGCTTCGCTGGCGTCTGATACCTTCTCCACGTAAAGCGTGGGCTTGAAGCTCTGCTCCGCACCCTGCCTGATGACCAGGTTCGCCTTGCTGCCGCGCATGATCGAATAGTGCGTATCGCCGGTACCTGCCGGCGCTTCATAGTTCCACGTGACCGACACCTTCGCGTGAACGCCCTTAATCTGGTACGAGAACTCGCCGTTGCTCAGCACGGCGAGCGCGCCATCTTTCACGTCCTTCTTCAGGTAGTCGGGAAACTGTTTTAGCCCCGTCACCGTCGTGAACTGCTCAAGGGTGAGCGTGGTCGCCCAGTGTCGGGCAGAGAGCACCTGGATGTCGCTTTGCGGGCGGATGATCTGCTCGGAAAAGCCGCCCCATTGGATCAGGTCGACCAGGTGCGTAGTGACATCGACGATGCCTTCGCCTTCCTGCGTGACGTCGAAGAACCACGCCGGCCGCTTGAGCGGTTTGCCGGCAACGTTCTTAGAGAAGTGGTGAACGCTTTCCTTCGTGATGGCAGGTTCAGTCGGCGTGCCTTTGGCCAGCGTGCCGAAGAGTTCCGGCGATTGCGCGAGTTCGCGCTGTAGCATGTTTGTGATCTCATACCGCTCCGTCATGATGTCGTAGAGCAGCACACCCTTCTGCCGGGCAGTCTTGAAGGCCTTCTTAACCAGCTCAAAGTTCGCCGGGTTGATGCACATCGGCTTGTCCGCCAGGACATTCAGCCCCGCATCGATGGAGCCGGCGATGTACTCCGTCTTTCGCGCATTGTTGCCCGAAATCACGACCACATTGCCCGGCCGCTCTTTGATCATTCGCTCGAAGCAATCGTTCGACGTGTGGAGCTTCAGTGTCCAGCTCGTGGGATTGTCAGCGCGTGTGTTGAAGCTTTCGATTCGCGCGGTGTGCTGCTGCAGGTCGTCGCCGGGGGGCGCGTAAAGGTGCACGACCGGGTCGACCTGTTCATACATCCGCTTCTGCACCAGTGCCGCGTGAAAGTGGCCCGGATCGAGCGTGATCAGCCGAACTTTATCTTTCATGCCGCCCGACCCCTTGCCGGCAGCCATGCTGTTATCACCCTGCGCCATGCAACCGGCCACCAGCACGCCCAGGATCATGATCATCATGTTTCGCATGTTCATTGACCAACTCAAATGCGGCTCTGGATTCCGTGCTTCTTCAGCACGGCTTCGGTGCCATATGGTTCGGTCTGTGGTCGGCGCAGGAACTTAGCGAGGCGACCATCCGCGTCGTCAATAAAGCGCTCCTTTTCCGGATCCCAATGCAACTTACCGCCGGCCTTCATCGCCGTGTGCACCAGCAGGCAGCCAGAACATGAGCGATGCCCATCCTCGGCCGGGGCAACGGCAGGCTTGCGCGACTTGATCGCGTGCAACCAATCTCCGAGATGACCGTCCACCGACTTGTGCAGGTGTACGTCGCTGTCCTTCAGCTTGACCTCGAGGATCTTCGGATCGCTGGCGTCGAGATGCTTGCCCGTCGAAACGCTGGGATCGCTTTTGGTTACGGCCGCGCCGCTCTTGCGCGTGACCCAGATCCACCCTTCATCGCCTTCGAACCGCACGCCAACGGGGAACTTGTTGGACATCATCACGAGCGCGCCATTAGCGTACTTAAGTTCCGCATTAAAGTCGCCGTGCACATCCCACAAGCCTTCGGACGGGAAACTGGCGGTCGCCTCAATCCACTGAGGGCCGGAATGCTCGTAACCCAGCGCCCAATGCGCGATATCGAGGTGATGCGTGCCCCAGCCGGTGATCATCCCCGCGCCGAACTGCTCGCAGCGCAGCCACCCCGGCCGCCCGTAGCGCTTCTCCTTGTCGTCCGTCTGCGGGTGCACGCGCTCTTCGGTGTAAGGAACGTGCGGCGTTGAGCCAAGCCACGCGCGGTAGTCGAGGTTCTGCGGCACGGGCTGCTCCTGTTTGGACCCTCCAGCGGGATCGCCCGGCAGGCCGATCGTGACCTTCTTGATGTTCCCGATGTAGCCGTTCCGTACCAGCTCACATGCATAGCGAAAGTGCTCCTCGCTGCGCTGCTGGCTGCCCATTTGGAAGATGCGCCCGGACTTGGTGACTACGTCCGCCATCTGCCGGCCTTCGGAGATCGTCAGCGACGCCGGTTTCTGAAGATAGATGTCCTTGCCCGCCAGGGCCGCTTCAATCGCCGGCAGCGCGTGCCAGTGATCCGGCGTGCTGATCGCGACTGCGTCGATCGACGGATCCTTCAGCATCTCGCGATAGTCCGTGTACGTTTTCACGCCGGTTTTTGCCTGTCCGCCCTCCGCCTTTGCGTACTCCTGCTCGACCAGCTCCTTCGCATCCTGCAGGCGAACGGCGTCGATATCGCAAACGGCAACGATGCGCGCCAACTGGCGATGCTGCATGATGCCGGGAATATCCATCGATCGTGCGATGCGCCCGCAGCCGATCTGCGCCACGTTGATGATGTTGCTCGGCGCCGTCTCCCCGCGCAGCACGCGTGCGGACATGATCGCCGGAAACGCTCCAGCAACCAACGCCGCCTTGATAAACTCGCGGCGTGATGTGCCGCGCAAATCGTTCAAATCCTCAGTCGTCATCCTTAGCTCTCCGTTGTTACTTTGTCACCCTTGTCGCTGTCACGCTGTCATCATTATTCTGGCTCGTCCCCACTTTGGCACCACTGCCCTCCATCGCCCATAGAATCCCCCCGGCGATCTGCTTTACCAGGAAAGGGTCCTGGTAGTGCTCCTTCTTGTGCCCCAGCGCCGTGTAGAATGACCGCCCGCCCTCGAACTCATGATACCACGCGATCGGCATCGCGTTGCCAAAGAGTGTGCCGGGGTACTCCGCCAGCTTGGGGTCCTCCAGCGTGCTCGGATCCGTAACCAGCAGCGGCTTGATGTTGTTGTTCAGGTTATCCAGGTAGTAGCACTCATCCGTCCAGGTGAACGTCGTGGGCAGGTCCTTCGTTGCCGGATGATCCGCATCGACAACGCGCACCTCAAACGGCTGCAGCTTGGGATGACGCCGGAATTTACCACCGAGCAGCGACCAGAACCAGGGCCACTCGCGCTCTGACCCCGACGCCGAATGGATGCCCACGAACCCGCCTCCCGCGCGGATATAGCGGCGAAACGCGTCCCGCTGTGCCACCGTCTCGAAAGCCTCGTTGTTGGAGTTGGAGAACACGATGGCCGCGTACTGCTTCAGGTTCTGCTCTGTAAAGACATTCGGGTCATCCGACACATCGGAATCGAACCCGTTTTCCGCCCCGATTTCCTTGACCGCCGCCACGCTTTCGGCGATGTTGTCGTGCACGAAACCCTTGCCGTTGGTAACATGGTTGCGCGTATAGACCAGGACCTTCCTTTTGGTCTCCGGCGCGGGGCCGGTGGCGAAGGCGTCCGCCGCGACGAGTACCATGCCAAGTGCGAGCAGGATTGCGATGTTTGCGTTCATTACGATGAGCCCTCCTGGAAGACAGCGATAGGGATTGGCGGCACAAAACCAGATGTCCTATATGCTCGACCATTTGTTTTTGTGTCGAACACACCTTTCCACTTTAACGGCATTCTGCGGTCTGCAAGGGATTGTTGCGGTCCCCTTGTTGAACATGGTGGCGACATAGGTGTCGACTGGCGCGCTGCGCCAACCCGGCCTTTTACAGGCCTGCGGCGCGCTGCCGAAGGTGAAAGTTGGCGAATATAACCTGCTTCAGAAGGAGTTCAATCTACGGGCCAGGATCGCCAGAGGCAGCATAAAGCTGTCCGGGCGCAGTTACACTTATTGGACCTATACTTGCTAGAGCCGTATTCTTTATGCCCTGGCCTTGTAGCTATAGTTCAATCCGCTTTCGCCTTGGCTGATTCTCGAGGGCGCCGCGCGGCAGCGAACGAGGCCAAAGCAGCTTTGGGGTGCGCCAGATGAGCAGCAAAACGGATAGTAAGCCGACTGGGAGAAGTGAGTTTTCCGGCGGTGAGATCAACCTTTCATTTATCCAGAACACCGCCGAGCGCACCCGCGCGGAGCAGCTGATCCTCGACACCGTCGCTTACGCGGAAAGCATTGTTGAAACGGTACGAGAGCCCCTTGTCATCCTTAGCCAGGACCTGCGGGTGAAAACCGCGAGCCGGGCTTTCTACCAGTCGTTCAATGTTACGCCCGCTGAGACTGAAAACCAGCTTCTCTACGATCTGGGCAATGGCCAATGGGACATTCCGCGCCTCCGGACGCTACTCGAAGAAATTCTGCCGCAGAACAACCAGTTCAACAACTTCGAAGTCGAGCATTCGTTCGAGGATATCGGCCATCGGATAATGCTCCTTAACGCCCGGCGGATTCCGCAGCAGGGTAATCAATCGGAGCTGATCCTGCTCGCGATTGAGGACATCACGGTGCGCAAGGAGTTCGAGGCAGGCCTGGAAAAGACCCGCAAAGAACTCGAAGTCATAAAGAAATCGGCGGATGAGTCTCTGGAGTACGCCGAGAGCATCATCAACACCGTGCGCGAGCCTTTGATTGCGCTTAACCAGGACCTGCGTGTCGTCACGGCCAGCCGCTCGTTCTACGAATTCTTCAGGGTCAGTCATGAAGAGACCGTCGGGCAATTGATTTACGACCTTGGAAACAAGCAGTGGAACATCCCCAAGCTCCGGGAGCTGCTGGAAGAGATTCTGCCGCAAAAGGCGGCCTTTGATAACTATGAGGTCGAGCACGACTTTTCCGTGATTGGCCGACGCATCATGCTGCTGAACGCGCGCCAGATTCAGCGCGGCTCCGGCAAAGAGCGGATCATCCTGCTGGCCATCGAAGACATCACTGAGCGTAAGGAAATCGAAGCCGGGCTGGAAAAAACCCGCAAAGAACTCGAGGTCATCAAGACGTCCGCGGACGAGGCTCTTGAGTACGCCGAGAGCATCATCAATACCGTGCGGGAACCGTTGATCGCGCTAAACCAGGACCTGCGGGTTGTCACCGCCAGCCGCTCGTTCTATGAGGTGTTTAAGGTACACCCCCAGGAGACCGTCGGGCAACTAATCTACGACCTGGGAAACGAGCAGTGGAACATCCCCAAGCTGCGTGAGCTGCTGGAAGAGATTCTGCCGCAAAAAGCGGCCTTTGATAACTATGAGGTCGAGCACGACTTTTCCGTGATTGGTCGACGCACCATGCTGCTGAACGCGCGGCAGATTCAGCGCGGCTCCGGCAAGGAGCGGATCATTCTGCTGGCTATCGAAGACATTACGGTTCGTAAGGAAATTGAAGCCGGCCTGGAGAAAACCCGCATAGAACTGGAAGTCATAAAGAAATCGGCGGATGAGTCTCTGGAGTACGCCGAGAGCATTATCAATACTGTGCGCGAGCCCTTGATTGCTCTCAACCAGGACCTGCGTGTCGTGACCGCCAGCCGCTCGTTCTACGAAGTCTTCAGGGTCAGTCATGAAGAGACCGTTGGGCAATTGATTTACGACCTTGGAAACAAGCAGTGGGACATCCCCAAGCTCCGGGAGCTGCTGGAAGAGATTCTGCCGCAAAAGGCGGCCTTTGATAACTATGAGGTCGAGCACGACTTTTCCGTGATTGGCCGACGCATCATGCTGCTGAACGCGCGGCAGATTCAGCGCGGCTCCGGCAAAGAGCGGATCATTCTGCTGGCCATTGAGGACATCACGGTCCGTAAGGAAATCGAAGCCGGCCTGGAGAAAACCCGCAAAGAACTCGAAGTTATCAAGAAATCGGCGGATGAGTCTCTGGAGTACGCCGAGAGCATCATCAACACGGTGCGCGAGCCCTTGATTGCGCTCAATCAGGACCTGCGTGTCGTCACGGCCAGCCGCTCGTTCTACGAAGTCTTCAAGGTAAACCCCCAGGAGACCGTCGGACAACTAATTTACGACCTCGGAAACAAGCAATGGGACATTTCGAAGCTGCGAGAACTTCTCGAGAACATTCTTCCCCAGAAGGCCGCGTTCGACAACTATGAGGTAGAGCACGATTTCTCCACCATCGGCAGACGCATCATGCTGCTGAATGCCCGACAGATTCAGCGAGGGTCGGGCAAGGAGCGAATCATCTTGCTCGCGATTGAAGATATTACTGATCGCAAGCGAGTGCAGGAAGAGCTGACAGCTGCCAAGCAGAAAGCCGAAGAAGCGACGGCTATGAAGTCCATGTTCCTCGCAAACATGAGCCATGAAATCCGCACCCCAATGAACGCGGTGATTGGTTTGTCGCTGCTCGCATTGAGGACGGAATTAAATTCAAAACAGCACGATTACCTGACCAAAATACACAACGCAGGCGTCACGATTCTTAGTCTCATCAACGACATTCTCGACTTCTCCAAAATTGAAGCAGGCAAGCTCGACATCGAACATACCGATTTTGTCTTTGATGAAATGATCAAAAATGTCTCGGCAGTCGTGTCCGAAAAAGCGGCCAGCAAAGGACTCGCATTTCGGTACAACATTCCCGCTGAGATGCCACAAAACCTTATTGGCGATCCACTGCGCCTGGGCCAGGTGCTCATTAACCTCATTAACAACGCTGTGAAATTCACTACCACAGGACAAATCGAAGTCGGAGTGGAACTCGTCGAAAAAACCGGAGACCGAGTGAAACTCCGTTTTGCAGTGCGGGATACGGGGATCGGAATGACCCAGGAGCAACTCTCCAGGCTTTTTCAGCCGTTTGTGCAGGCTGATGGTTCCACAACACGAAAGTTTGGAGGCACAGGTCTGGGGCTCAGCATCAGCCTGCGCCTGGTGGAAATCATGGGCGGGCAGATCTGGGTCGAAAGCCAGGCAGGAAAAGGCAGCACGTTTATCTTCACCGCGTGGTTCGGAACGGGCAGCAGGGTCGCGAAGCTTAGCATTCCCGACGAAATATCCGGCATGCGGATTCTAATTGTCGATGACACACCCGAAGACTGGACATACCCCATTAAAAACCTGGAGGTGCTAAGCTTCCGGGTCGATTTCGTTGCTTCGGGAGACGAAGCTGCTTCCCTTGTTCGGCAGCATGATGGCTCCGACCCATACAGCATTGTCTTTATGGACTGGCGAATGCCGGACATGGACGGAATTGAAACAACTCGCGTAATAAAATCCGACCGCTCGGTTGGGAACAAACCCGCCATCGTTGTCGTCACGGCCGTCGGCAGGGAAGAAATTCGCCGAAACGCCAGCCAGGCGGGTGCCGATGGTTTCCTTGTGAAACCTGTTAATCCGTCGACGCTTGTCGACACTATCATCGAGCTGTGTGCCACGGACATCTTGTCCGGTTCATCTGCGGCAGTAATGGCCCTGAACTCTTTTGCGTTACAGGGCGCCCGAATCCTGCTGGTCGAAGACAACGAAATCAATCAGCAGATTGCCGTGGAACTACTCACCGCTGCCGGGGCAATCGTGGACATTGCAAACAACGGCCGGATTGCGTACGATAAAGTGACCGGCAAGAATGGGACCGCACAGTGCGGCCCCTACGATATTGTACTCATGGATATTCAGATGCCGGAAATGGACGGCTACGAGGCGACCAAACTGATTCGGGCAGATGGCCGCTTTGGCGCATTGCCGATCCTTGCAATGACCGCCCACGTAATGACCGAAGAACGCCAACGATGCCACGATGCCGGGATGAATGATCACGTTAGCAAGCCAATCGATCCCCAGGCCATGTTTGAGACGATCAGCCATTGGTTCAAGCCCTCTGTAGTACCCTCGGGATCATCCACTGCCACGGCGGAGGCTGAAACTCCGGAGGTGATCGAAATTCCAGAGATGACTTGTATCGACGTTGCGGATGGCCTGGCCAGGGTAGCCGGAAACAAGAAGCTGTACGTCAACCTGCTGCGCAGGTTCATCAGCAGCCAGGGGCCGGCTGCACTCTTAGTGACGGAAGCCCTATCTGCCGGCAACACGGAACTCGCGGCGCGGGTCGCACATACTGCCAAGGGAGTTGCCGGCAACATCGGCGCTGGCTCTGTCCTGGTTGCCGCAGGAAATCTCGAAGATGCTATGCGAAACAAAGAAGCCCCCGAGCGGATTACCGAGCTGGTTCATCTGTTTGCCGTCACCCTCGAAGAAGTCGTCCAGTGCATTGACTGTGCGATTGGATCCGTTACAGAAGCCAGGTTGGGTCCGTCCCCGGAAGCAGTCGACCGCGAGCAAATCCAATCCGTTCTCAGTAAGCTCGACCGCTACCTGCGAAGCAGCGACAGCGAAGCGGGCTACTTTTTCGAATCGGTAAGGCCAAAGCTTCTCAGCGCCTTCACCTGTAGCGAGCTTTCAGAGCTTGGGCAGCGGATCGAGGAGTACGATTTTAAAACGGCTCTTGAGCGCCTGGATGGACTCACAACCCGTTGGCACGAGGAGGGGGTCAACGCAGAAAAGATGGCCGCTCATGAGTAATTCCACGCATCTCCAAACCGTCCTTGTCGTTGACGATACTCCCGAGAACCTTGCAATTCTGAGTTCACTGTTGCGCGGCAATTATCAAACCAAGATCGCCATCAACGGCGCCAATGCACTGGAGATCGCCGCCTCGGAGGTCGGCCGGCCGGATCTCATCCTTCTCGACATCACCATGCCAGATATGGACGGGTTTGAAGTTTGCCGGCGTCTCAAGGAAGATGAAGCCACCCGGGATATCCCGGTTATTTTCCTCAGCGCACTAAACGAAACGGTCGACAAGATGAAGGCGTTTGGCGTTGGCGGCATTGATTATATCACAAAGCCCTTTCAGGCAGAAGAAGTCCAGGCGCGCGTTGAAACGCATTTAAAGGTGCGTCGCCTCCAGGTGGAACTGGAAAAGAAAAACGAAACCCTGGAGGCTTACAACCAGCAGCTCAACGAGTTGAGTGCCCTGAAGGATGAGTTCCTGAAAATTGCGAGCCACGATCTAAAGAACCCCCTTACCTGCATTCTTGGATTTGCCTCGATCATCGGCAGCACTACGCCAGCCGGCACAGTTATGAAGGCAGATACGCACAGCTGGCTTGAAAAGATCCGGCTGCAGTGCCTCGTGATGCAGAAGATCATCGAAGACTTCCTGGAGTTTCAGGCCATGGAAGACGGCCAGGTAAAACTCGCGCGCGAAAAAACCGACCTGAATGCCCTTGCGACGAGCGTGCTGGAACGAAATGCTGGCTACGCAGAAAAAAAGTCCGTTACCTGTACCCTGGATCTTCAGCAGCCGTTGCCGCTGGTGGTGGGCGATAATGATCGCATCAATCAGGTACTCGACAACTTCGTTGGAAACGCCATCAAGTTCAGCCCAACGGATCAAACAGTAACGGTGTGCACGAGGAGCAATGGTTCCAATGTTACCCTGGAAGTAACAGATACGGGGCCTGGACTTACGGAAGAAGACTTCTCCAAGCTGTTTGTCAGGTACGCCAAACTTAGCAACAAACCTACAGGCGGAGAGAAAAGTTCTGGCCTGGGGCTGGCAATCTGTAAAAAGATTATTGAAATGCATGGCGGCGAGATAGGCGCCTGCAATAACCCCGAGGCTGGTTCAACTTTCTGGTTCAAGCTTCCCATCCTGGAGTAGTTTCGGACATTCGCCCGCGATCGGGACGGTTATTCCTGGTGCGGATTCGCAGGTGCTCTTTTTTCCTCCAGCCACACCAGCTCCGGTTTTCCGTTCGCCAGGATCGCCTCGACCATCTTCTTCAATGTTCCATCCTCGACAACCTTGTATAAATTGTCTCCCGGGCAGGAGGTCTGTGCCAGGTCGCGGTGACCGTAGATCTTCAACGGATTAATACGAAATTCGGCAGCTGCCCACGCCATGAGTTTCGCAATCGACTCGAGCTGCTTTTTGTTAGGTTCGACCTTACTGTAGTTTCCAAAACAATTGATCAGGAAATGGCCACGCGGGTCGTAGCGGGTATTTGTATCGCCCATGTAGTGGAAATTACGGGCTTCGAAAATACCGCCGTCGATATCGATGAAAAAGTGATAAGGCACGTCGAACCAGTTGCGATCTTTTTCGCCCCAGATCTGCATGTTTCGCAGCTTCGTGGTCAGGTCGTCGCCCGCAAGATGGGTCGTTGCGCTGTGATGCAGGGTCAGTTTGTCGATGTGATGTTTTACGCGCAGCCGATATTCAGGTCCGTTCGCCTTGTCGGATTGCGCCACTTCTTTCGGCAACGATTGCACGGTAGCCACTTCAATCACGGTCAATCCAAATCCGAGGTCGCCTTTCTTTGCGTAGATGGCCACGATGGAGACATGATAGCCTTTCCAATTGAACGCGGCCCCCTCGCCCAGCGTACGTGTCTCCGTCGTTCCGCCTTGCTTCAGCGTGATGTTTACCTGTTCCCGAGCGCCACTTGTCTCGGCGGCCATCATCTGGGTAACGCTCAGCGACATGTCTCGAAACTGGAGCGAATCCCCCGGTGCCAGGTTCATTCGCATTCCTTCTGCATCGACGCCTTTAGGTGGGATTTCGCTCCAACTAGAGTGTCTGTGGATCTCCAGCTTGAGCACCTCACTCGTTGCCGAAGCCGCGCCCTTGCCGTCCGGCGGGGTGTCTGCCATGCATTCAGCCGGTTTCGCCACCAGGGTCGCAAACAGGGGCAGCAAAAAAATAATGTTTCGCAGCATGTGATCTCAGCCTTGCGTGAAATCTTCCTGAATTGAGGTTACACGCCTTCCATATATTATTGAGCGACCTCTCCTGCAAGACTGTTTGCGCAAACCCGGGGCGTCGTATGACTTTGGCAGAGGGCAGAGCTCCCCGATTGAAATTCCAACCGCAGTGAAGAACAGCCTGAACAACGGAATCCGCTGTTTCGCCGCAGGCTAGCTAAGCTCCTTCGGAGCAATCCGTAATCACAGCGTATGCCTTCCAACTTTCCGCCTGGGACGTACCAGGTTATAGGAATTATCAATCCACCCCCTCAACACGTCTGGCGGCAGGCTCGGCCCCAGTATCACGGTGTTCCAGTGTTTCTTGTTCATGTGGTAGCCGGGCAGCACGCACGCGTACTCCTCGCGCAGTTGCAACGCCGTCTCCGGATCACATTTCAGGTTAACGCTCACCGGCAGCTCGTCCAGCATCATCAGGAGAAACATTTTCCCAGCCGTCTTAAAGACCAGCGCGGTGGGCCCAAACGGGAACCCTTCTGTTACATCGTCCTTTCCCAGGCAATAGTCCCGAATTTCATCCACTTGCATATACTTAAACCCGCCGTTTCGCTTACGGTGAGAGTTCAAAAGCAAACAGGAGCGCTGCGCGCAGCTCATCCAGCTTTGCGTTGTTCAGCCTGCTTATTAAGCTTCCAATCTCTGACTTTTTGACTGTCATTAAGTGATCCAGATTTACGGCACAGTCTCGCGGCATGCCGTCGTGTTGTGTAAGGACCACTTCGCTATCGATACTGCGAATCGTGGTCGTAATTGGCGCCACGGTCAGCTCACCAAGGTATGCGATCGCGGAATTTCGCGTCAACACAACTACGGGTCGTTTTTTATCGGGGCGACGGAAACGAAACCAGCGCACATCACCGTGCGCAATCACCGAGGCCAGCCCTTGAACTCTTCAGCCACATCGAACTCCCCCGTCCGAACGGGATATTTTTCGTATCCCGTTTTGTGGCGTTCTTCCCCTTCGCGTTCGATATCGGCTTGCAGCGCCATGCGAAGCGCGGACCTTGTGAACGCGGACCGCGTCATTCCTTTTTTGCGCGCAACGCGATCGACCGACCGGACCAGCTCATCTTCCAATGTCATCTGAACCGTTTTCAATTAATGCGCCTCATGTGGAATACTATAGCTATAATCATCCACATTGGTGTTGCAGGATTGTTCACAAAAAGTACCGCGCTGAGTACGCAAAACAGGAGGCCGCGCAAAAAGCTTCTGCTTCTCTGAAAGCCCACATCGTGGACATCATTCCTTGAAGACGACATTCGTGCCGGGACCGACCAGGCCGGCGAGCCGGAGGACGTCCCAGTTGGTCAGGCGAACACATCCATGGCTTACTGCATAGCCGATCTTTCCGGGAGATGGTGTCCCGTGAATCCCCACGTGCTCCCGGTTGAGATTAATCCAGACGACACCGACCGGATTATTCGGACCCGGAGGAACGAGGCATTCAGTGTCCGAAGTGTCCGCATCCCAGAAGAGCTTAGGGTTGTAATGATAGGTGGGGTTCCGGTCGACTCCTTCCACCTTCCAGTTGCCAAGAGGCAGCGGATCATTCTTGCCGCCCAGCGTGATGGGCGCATGGAACAGGATCCTGCTTTGATTATCGACAAGCTGCAGAGTCCGGGCGTTCTTTGATGCAACGATCGTGTAATCGCTCCATGCCTGACCCGCTACAGCCTTGCCAGTGCGCGAGAGCTCCATGGGGAACACGTTCGGCACGACGATCTGCTGTCCCGGCTGAAAGGGTATACCCTTGTTGTAACCTCGCAGCAGCGTCGGGTTGATGTGGAACTTTTCACCCATCTTTGCGTAGACGGAGGTATAGCCCAGGTACGTATAGTTCGACTTCTCCTGCATCGTCGCGGGATACTCCTCCAGGAACGGGCCGTTCGTATCCTCTTCCGAAATTATGTAGTGTGTCCAGGGGGAACCCCCGGAAACCTCGAACAGCCTGGCGAAGGTTGCAGCGTCAAGTTCGCCGGTGCCGGGCAGCCCCTGGCTCTGCTGAAACGCCGCGATCGCTTTTTGTGTGTTGCCTCCAGGCCTTCCATCGATCTGGCCAATCGAAAAACCCGTGCGATCTAGCAGTATCTGGATCTCCTCCGTTCGCAATTGCTGCGGCGATTGCTGTTGCTGTTGGAATTGCGGCTGCTGTTGCTGTTGGCGCTGCCATGATTGGTGTTGCGGCTGTTGCTGCTGCGGCCGTTGCCACGGCCAATCGGCGGCAGCAGTTGATGCGAGTGACATTAAACCGCAGACAAGTACGGTGCATGTCACAGATTGCTTAACAGTGCATTGCATATAGGCGAGCATTGGACAGGTTCGGAGCCGCAAGCAAAAGGAATTTATAAAAGAATACCTGCTGTACGGTATTCCAAATCACTGCACATGGACTAACCGCATGCTGGACCTTTTCTCTGACGATATGCGCCGCAACCCGTTTCCGGCGTACGGCATGATGCGCGACGCGTCGCCGGTCTTCCACCATGAACAATTCGGAACCTGGATGATTTTTGATTATGACGGGGTGAAGCGCGCGCTGATGGATCATGATGCGTTCAGTTCCGACTTATCGCACGTGCCTGGCATCGGCAATCCCGGAGAGTGGTTCATCTTCTTCGACCCGCCGCGCCACACAAAGTTGCGCGCTCTGATCTCAAAGGCTTTTACGCCGCGCGTGGTTGCCAACCTGGAGCCGCGTATCCGGGAAATGTCGCGTGAGCTGCTGGACCAGGTGATCGAACGCGGTGATATGGATGTGGCGGCCGAGTTTGCGGTGCCCCTGCCGATGCGCGTTATTGCTGAGCTGCTGGGCGTACCCGCCGCGGAGTGGTCGCGTTATAAGCGCTGGAGCGATGTGATCCTGAAGCTGGCGAACACCTTCTCAAAGGATGAGGAAGCCGCGCAAACGGTTCAGGAATATCGCCTGGTCACCGAAGAGATGCGTGCGTTTCTTCCGGAGCTGATAGAGCAACGTCGCGACGCGCATCACGATGACCTGCTGGCCCGGCTTGTGGAGGCCGAGGTGGATGGCGAACGGTTAACGCCGGATGAACTGCTGGGTTTTGTGCAACTGCTGCTCGTCGGGGGGCAGGAAACCACCGTGAACCTGCTCAACAATGCGATCCTGTGTTTCATGGATCACCCGGAGCAGTTCGCGAAACTGAGAGCTGCGCCTGAGGTCCTACCTTCTGCAATAGAAGAGGTCCTGCGTTACCGGTCGCCCATCCAGTGGATGCCGCGCGCAACGAGGCGTGATGTGGAGGTGCACGGCATCACGATTCCTGCCGGGAAGCTTGTCATGGTGATGATCGGCTCCGCAAATCGCGACCCGAAGCAGTTCTCCGACGCTGGCCGGTTCGATATTACCCGCGACCCCAACCTGCACATTGCGTTCGGGCATGGGATCCACTCGTGTTTGGGCGCACCGCTCGCACGGCTCGAGGCTCGCGTTGCTCTTACCGAATTTTTTAAGCGGGTGCAAGACTTTCAGCCAGTGAGCGTCGAGCCGTGGGAGCCGCGCAAGGCGCTGCATGTGCATGGCCCCTCGCACCTGCCGATTCGCTTCATGCCCGGTCCACGCGCCGCGAAAGAATAGAGCGATGCGACTACTGCCTGGCAGGCAGTGGTTGAGGCGCCGCGCCGGGCTGGCCAAACGCCGCAACCAGCCCGTCGTACTCCGCTTTTGAAATCGGAAGCATGCATCCATGGCGCACGCGTGGCGGAAATCCGTACTTGTTCCAGTCCGCGATCCGCGTGTCTCCCGAAACCTGGTACCAGGGTCCGTCCGGGTGAACCGCAGCAGATAAACCGTACGACTCCCCGGGGTATTGCTCGTAATAGAGGTACCATGCCTTCCCGTCGGGCGATGGGATGAGCATGGGTGCTTCGCGAAAGTTCGGGCTCAGTGGAAGTGATGGATACGTGTAAGGTCCCAGCAACTCCGCAGAAGAGGAGATTCGTATCGTCTTTCCCGTAACCCATTCGGGCGACGGATACCGCTCGTCCTTCAGTATAGCATAATAGCGATCACCGATCTTTCGGACAAACGTGTCGATCGTTCCCATGTCCCACTTGAAGAAGCGCGTGACCGGCCCGGGAAAGTTTTTCAAGTCTTTCGACGTGACGCATAGCGTCCGCTGGCTTCCCCAGTAGCGCTCGGAGTCCTCTCCCTGTTCCGGCAGGTGCGGCGTGTGCCATGTGAGCAGGTACTGGGAGCTCGACGTGTCGTAAAATATTTTCGGTGCGCCGATCCGCTGCAGAGGGTTCGGGTAATCAGCGATCTTCGAGAGGTCCGGCGTAAAGTCGCTGTATTTGTCCCATTTCAGCAAGTCTTTCGAAACCCAGAAGTTGATATCGTGCGCATCGTCGCTCCGATTGCCGGCGATGTAGTATCGGCCGTCGTGCCCTTTGCAGATGTCGGGGTGACCTCGGTAATCGTCCGTAATTCTCTTCCCGTCGTTGAGAGTTTTCCAATAGAGGCCATCGGTGCTCACGCTGTAATACAGGCGGCCGTAGTCGCTGTCGGTCATGTGCGCAAACAGGTAGGCTTCGTATTTCGGAGGCGCGTCCCTCGATTGCCCCGGTGGATCGGGCTGCTTTCCAAACAGTGAAGTACAGAACAGCAGCAGTGTCGCGGTGAAGAGGGCTGCGGTATTGGTATTCGGAAGGAGAATGACCATCTGTCGCAGAAATCTACGGAGCATAGAACCTCGTCGGACAAAGAATTGCACACAAGTAATCATGGCACAACACTTGACGTTAATCGTGTAGTGCAACATCAACATAGTTTGGTGTCCCATTAATTCGTTCACTGGTTTTGTGTGCCGTCCGAGCTCGAAAGCTCCAAGTATAGCGATGAACTTCTTGGACAGCACTCTAGTTTTCACGCGAAGGAGATCAAACTTGGTCGGATTGCGTACGTATCGCACCTGCGCGGCAGCAGTTCTACTCCTGCTCATCAGCGTCGCAGCTGCCGACACAGCACGCTCCCGCCAGCAGGTGCCGGTCACCTTCCACAAAATCACGGTAGTCGATGAAAGTACGAGCCGCGGCATCCCATGCATCAGCCTTACGACATCGGACTCGCGGCGGTATTATACCGACAGCGCGGGCGTTGTAGCGCTGTTCGATCGGGATCTTTTCGGAACCCAGACATTCTTCACAATTGAAGGCTACGGCTATCTGTTTCCGGCCAACTGGCTGGGCCAGCATGGACGCACGGTAGAGATTGTTCCCGGCGGTGAGACCACGCTCACGATGCAGCGCATCAACATTGCGGAGCGGCTCTATCGTGTCACCGGCAGCGGAATTTATCGTGACAGCGTGCTGCTGGGCGAAAGCGTTCCTCCGACCCAGGATGAGACGACCAACCCGGTGACCGGTATGGACAGCGTTCAGTCCATCCCCTACCGCGGCAAGATGTACTGGTTCTGGGGGGACACCTCCGTGGCATCGAACCCGCTCGGCAATTTTCGCACGACCGGCGCCACGTCGGAACTACCGGCGAATGGCGGCCTGGATCCCGACGTGGGCGTCTCGCTTACGTTCTTCCGGTCGGGAGGTTCCGTGCGGCCCATGTTCGAGGACAAGCATAAGCCGATCTGGGTGGGCGGACTTCGCGTTCTGGGTGCACAAGACGGCAGGGAACGCCTGTTTACGAACTACGTGAAGGTCGACAACAGCATGAGGCGCCTGGAGGCCGGCCTGGCGGAGTTTGATGATAATGCCGGCGGGTTCAAAATCACTTACGTCTATCCTGAGAATGCGAACTGCGAGCCGGGCGGCCACGCGTTTCGGCTCGAGGAGAACGGCACCGACTGGATCTACTACGCTGATCCGTTCCCGTGCATGCGCCACGCCGCGGCTTACGAATCGCTGACAGACATCAAATCGCTCGAAGCGTTTACATGCGTGAAGGAGGATACGCGCTACACGGGCAAGGACGACGAACTTGATCGTGACCCGCAGGGCAAACTGCGCTGGGGCTGGAAGAAATACGCTACGCCAGCAGATGCCAGTGTGATGAAGAAGATGATCCAGAACGGGCACTTAGGGGCCGAGGATGCATGGTTCAGCGTGAGAGACACGGATACGACAGCGACCGTGCAGCCGCATTCTGGCTCCGTGTATTACAATGAGTTCCGCAAGCGCTGGATATCGATTCGTTCGGAAGTCATGAGCAATGCTTCCCTGCTGGGAGAGGTGTGGTACTTTGAAGGAGACACGCCGCTGGGGCCATGGGTATTTGGACAAAAGATCGTGACGCACAGGCTGGGCCAGGACAAGATCAACCAGGTAAACTGGGGCAGCCACAAGGCGGAAACCTATAGTTTTTATAATCCAATGCAGCATCCCGAATTCGACAAAGAAGGCGGGCAGATTATCTACTTTGAGGGAACGTACACCGCGGGGTTCACGGGCAATGTCGTGTTTACGCCGGGCTACAATTACAATCAGATCATGTACAAGCTGGACCTGGACGACGAACGGCTGCGCGTGCCTGTGCCGATCTACAAAGTGGGTTCGAACCGCGCTCGTTATTCTAGCAAACGGGATATATCCGCGGGGGATATGAACGTCCATTTGGCGTTTTTCGCGCCCGATCGGCAGCGGCCAGGAACTGTCCCCATATTCGCAAACGGAGTCGGCGATCTAACCCGCTTAAGCCTCTCCGCAGCGCAAGGACACCCTTCCGTCCCCGCGTTTTATGCGGTACCGCCTGACCAGAAACCGGCGAAGGAATCCCCACTCACGCCGTTATACGAGTTCCGCAAAGCGGACGGCACGTACGAGTACGCTGCGAGCGAATCGCCGGCGCAACCCGGTATGTCGCGCTCCGAAGCGCCGCTATGCTTCGTTTGGCCAAACGTGCTTCAGATCGATCCGTCCGCAATTCATCATGCGAACGAACACACACCCGGTTCGGGGCCTTAAAACAACTTCCAGTACCTGCTGATCGTCGGCGCCGATAACATGAAGACCTCCGTCACCGCACCGTCGAATGTACCGCACTTAGTCCGCGTTCCTTAACGTCCAGCCGACAAGAAATCTACTGCGCGTAATATGAAGCGGCCAGCAATTCTTCGAGTTGCTCTTTTACCCGTGGGTCCTTCTCGGCGATGAAAGCCTCCCTGAGAAACGGCTGGTTAGCGGGGCTCGCAATCTGAAGAGCAGCGGCGGCTTCGGCTTTCGTATCCGCATCGATACCTGCCTGGAAATCCAATTTTAGCCGGTCACTGATAAGCCGCGTCTGCTCGAGAGAGACGACATTACCAGTTTTCGAGTTCAGGCGCAACAGGCAGGCCGCGGCGACTACTCGCTCAGCAGGATCGGCCAGCGCATCATTGGAGATTTGCCGCAATGCCTCCGCGGCGTCACGGGTTTGGATTCGCCCCAGCGCTTTGATAATCGCATTTCGAACCACCAGTTCTTCTTCGCTGACGAAATGAATCTGCAGAGCTTGAACAGCGTCGCTGCCTGCTGCTTTAAGCGACGCCAAAGGCAACGCATGAAACAGCGCAGCTTTCGTTTTCGGAAATGTTTCCGACTCCACCAGGTCGAGCACATCCCAGACAGTTCCGGAAGTCTCAAGAGTGCTGAATTCGCCGGCCAGATATGCGCGCTGTTCCGGGTCTCGTTCACTGCGGAATTTCGCCACCAGTTCTGAAGATGTGACCGGCATCTTCGTGCTGAATCTTTGTCCGTGACTCCGCTGCGGTGGGTGGACTGCAGATGCCGTGCCGCGCTTTTTTCGCGAGCCAGCCTCTGCCTGGGTAACGGGTGCTGCGACTGCCCGGTGCTCCAGTGCAGCGGTGCTCTTTGTCGCAGTCGAAGGGGAAAACTGCAGCAGGGCGATCACGAGCGCCGCTCCTGCTGAAGCTGCCCATACGTACTTATATTTTGCACCAGCGAATCGCATCAGCCCGACGATGCAATTGCACTATAGCGTGATTTGTGCACGTCCATCCAGACCTATGCCGTTAGTACCAGAGTTCCAGGTAAGGACGATTCGAAGCGGCTTCCCGCGTGTTGAGTGTGGCATGACGATTATCGTCGGCCGTGTCACTGCTATAGCGCAGTTCACGCGCGAGGGCGAAAGTCACTACCCGGTCGGCCAGTTGCCTGTTAACGAAATCCGTTACTTCCACGCGTCCTGTTTTTGCAACATCATCAAAGGTCATGTGCCCCAATGGCGAAGCGGTGCCCGGGATATCGGTAATTCGGCTCGCGGTAGCATGCAGGTTCGGGGCGTTGTTCCACGTGATCGTGTTTTCGGCCCAGTTATCGTTGTTCAGCCCGTACGCGTGGAATTGAAAATCTTCGCTGTCCATCACATTGCTGCCGTAGCAGCGAAGGATGGCCCGCTTTACCGGCACCCCCGTCGGAACGGCACCGCTCAAGGTGAACTTCAGGTAGCTGGCGCGGTCCAGGTCGTGAGAAGAACTGCGCTTCACGCGCATCGCTGTGTCTGCACCAAAGTTTAAATTGCCGGAAGTGCCGCCCTGTACCTGGGCGTCGGCAATGGGAGTAATCTTGATCTCTGTGAGTACCGGGCCTTTGGGAACCGTTAACAGCCAGACGCTTTCCTGTGGCTGGGTCAGCGTGAAGGACTTTGTACTCGGCATGGTCACCAGCGAAACGACCTCGCCCTGACGGCCGTCACTTACTTCTTCCACACTCATGATCGTGTTCGTATAAATGTCGAGCCCACTCATGTTGAATGCGGTGCTGCAGCTTTCGGCCGAGGCACTATTAATTGCGAGCACATAATAGCAGTTACGTGAGGAGTCGTACGCCGTATAAGCGTTGTAGGCACTATTGCTGGAGCTCGTACTTGTCTTGTAGCGGTTGCGCTGATCGCGAAAGCCCTTCCCGACGAACTTTACCACGTCCGCCGCTTTGCGTGCACCCAGCGTATCGTAGGCGCTATCGTGTTCGGTGTAGTGGAAACCGGTAGGCATCGGGCCGTAATCCACTCCGCCGGCTTCGCGCCAGGTGTTTGAGAACTTAAAGCCAATCATGCCGTATACGCTTTGCAGCATCGATTTGCCGAAGATGAGTGCGATGTCCGTGAACACATAGGGCGTGTTTAACGTGACATCGGCGTGGTTCACCTCCCAGTCGGTGGACGAGTAACGATTAAATTCCGTATAGAATACCGGGAGCGCGACACCTGTCGGCGTGTACGACTTCATCTTGCTGTTAATCATGGCAATTTCATCATAGAAATCGCCGCCCAGCTTCCCGTATTTATGAGTGGAGAAAATGTTGAACACATCATATGTCACGCTGTTGCCCCGATAGTCGGTCCGGAGAAAGGAGAGGGTGCGCTGCCCCCATCCATACACGTCGTCGCGGGGATCAGAGTCAGGATCTGCATCCATATGGTAATTGCCGCGACTATCGGCGCTGTGGGTGATAGTTGGGGCGAGCACCTGCGCGGTTAAAGATTTGCCATAGATGCGGTTCACATCGGACGTTGCGCTGCGAATGGCGTCGCCCGCGTAGCGCATCCAGCGCGTGTAGCTGAGTTGGCTCGGGCCGTCGATGGGATCCAGGTCCGGCTCGTTAAAGGTTTCGTAAAGCGTAACATTATAATTCCGTGCAAAGTGAAATGCGAGCGCGTAGTAATACTGCCAGTGCTCCCACTTTTCGGCCCAGTCATTCTCATCGCTCCAGCCGGTGCGATGAACGACCATCAGGGGCGTCACGTTCAACCGGTTGAGTTCACCCAGAGCGTAGTTGATGTTGCAGCGGTTCACGCCTCCAGCCATTGTAGAGTTCGCAAATCGATAATTAAAATAACTCCAGTCGATATAAGCAGGATTCAGCGGGTCGGCGCGAAGCGCAGTTTTGCGCGATTCGAAACTGGTGGAATCGGTAACGCCGTCGCCCTTGCCCGCAATGTCGTCCTCGGGTTCGAAATAGCTGGGGTTAGCCCACACGCGGAGACAATTTGCTCCGGAGCGCTCGAGCCATCCCGATGTGCTGCTTCCCGGCATGTAGTGCCCGAAATTATACCCGATGTATTTGGGTGTTTTGCCTGCAACAATATTTTCCACCGTTACACTGGCCGTTGCGCCGAAAACACTGATGGGAAAAAGCCCAGCTGTAGTGCAGAGAACGAGCCGGGAAAGTAGTACGGGAAAACGCATGAGGGGGCTCCTGTTTAAAAGAAGGCGTTGCCCTTACCTCGAACCCTGCCGTGGCGGCAGCAGTTGTGTAGAAGGCCCCGGCGACAACGGAATCCCGCGCCCACCCAGGAATAGAAGCCCTCGCGATATAGTTTGGATATGCAACAAGAAAAAACAAACCGGGTTGCTGGACCGGATCGCCGCCCTCTGCATTGCGTGAGCTAGAAGCTGTTTCAAAACCTCGACCCCTACGGTTGTGGCAGGGGCTTCCAGCCCCTGATTCATTGATGATCATGGGCAAGATGCCCATGCAACGACCATGGATCGCGCTACCAACTGGGTTTTGAA
>JBPCLP010000047.1:0-224400 GCA_051003195.1 Candidatus Sumerlaeaceae bacterium
ACTCCGCATTAAGAAGACCCGCGATGTAGAATGCCGAATATTCGAAAATGAGCTGAGGACGAATCCTCGAAGCCCACGACACCAGTTTCCCTCTTTTTGTACTCCGCACTCCGCATTAAGAAGTCCGCGATGTAGAATGCCGAATACTCGAAAATGAGCTGAGGACGAATCCTCGAAGCCCATGACAGCAGTTTCCCTCTTTTTGTACTCCGCACTCCGCATTCCGCACTCCGCATTAAGAAGGCCCGCGGCGCCGGGTCGGGGGGGACGGGGTGGCGCCGCGGGTCTTTGGTTTCTCTGGAGGGTTGGTTGGGGTTCCGGAAATTGTTGCCCTGGTGACTTTCGGGTCTCAGTGGTTTAGCGGCTCGAGGCGACCTCACGCTTGCCACTTGCGAGATCCTTGGTCTGTGCTGCCAGGGCGTTGATACTCTGACCCAACTGGCGGATGGTACCCATGTCCATCGTGCCGGTGTAGGTATAAACTGGTGACGAGAAGCCAGACTCAGGTGAGAAGACGATGGTGGTAGGGGTTCCACCGGCTGCAAACTTGGTGGTAAGGGCCGGGTTACTGTCGGCGTCAACGCGAACGCGGACAGCGCCGGAGAGGGCCTTGCCGGCTGCCGGCTGCAGCAGGTTGGCTTCCATTGCTTCGCAGGCGTTGCAGCCATCGCGGGCGATCACGACGATCAGGGGCTTGCCGCTGGCCTGTGCCTGGCTGATTCCACTCTGCAGGTTGCTGCCCCAGCCGGGGATCGGGGCGCCCTGCGCAGTGCTTACGCCCAGCGCGAAAAGGCTGAAGGCCATCAGCACGGTAGCCACGGTAACAATGCGCTTCACGGTTACGACATCTTCAAAACGGGTTTCCTGGGGAGCTTCGAAAGGGATACTGCGCATCCGGATTGTCGTGTTCATTGTGCGTTTCCTTGGTTCGTCGTCCTGCGTTGATGACGAGTACTAACTCAAAGCGCGTGCCAACGGGTTTTAGGGAAGTTTTGAGGCGCGAAGTTCCGGTTCACCTGACACACGTTAATCGACAGTAATTGACTGCATTTACTTGAGTTGTAAAAGTGTGTCTAAGGGAGTGAATGATCGCTAAAGCCATCAATTGATCTGTCTTACAGGCAGCAGAGCCGACATTTCGATGGCATTTGTATGAGAGAAATACCGCACAGGAGAATCCGCGTGTTCGGAAAGCGGATACTGCGATTGGGGAACGGCGCGCGCCGGCTTCAGGATGGCTGCCAGGGAAGGACGTATTTCCACACAGCAACGAACTGCGCGGCGCTGCCGGCCAGTACGAACAGGTGCCAGACGGTGTGGAAGTATTTCACCCGGTGGTCCAGTCGGTAAAATACAACCCCGCCGGTATACAACAACCCACCAGCCAGCATCCATAGCACCGCGCCGTGTGGAAACCGGTGCAGCATCTCGCCAAGCGCCGGCAGGATCGCCCAGCCCATCAGAACGTACGCAACGGTCGAGAGGCCGTCGTACCGTCCCGCGTGGCCCAGCTTGATCAAGATGCCCACAATCGCCAGCGCCCACACCGCCGTAAGTACCGTGTATCCTACCCATCCACGCATGAGCGTAAGCATGAAGGGAGTATACGTACCGGCAATCAGCAGGTAGATGCACACATGATCAAACGTGCGCAGCCGCCGTTTCCACCCATGATCGTGGCAGCCGTGGTAGCTGGCGGAAGAAACGTAAACCAGAACCAGCGCAGCAGCGTAGACGAGGCAGCCTGTCATGTGCCAGGCATCCACCCATGCCCCGTTGCGAAGCACCAGCCACAGTGCGACAAGGCTCAGTGCGGCACCAAAGACGTGAGTCGCGCAATTCAGCGCCTCTTCGCGCCTGCACTCGTTCAGGCCGTGCCTTGGGCCGGTCGGGCGGATGAATTCGCGCAAAGCGGTAGGCATCTGAGTCAAATGCTGAGCAACCCAAACCCGCTGGAATATCTTTTCACTTCAAACGTCCGGATTAGGTGGAGGCACGGCGCTGCGGCCCGGCATCATAATCAACGTAATTGCCGCCGCCATGATGAGCGCCGCGCCCAGCCAGAACCGAATCCGGAGTACCTCATGCAGCGCAAACAGTGACAAGATCGCGCTTAATGGCACCGCCATCAGCGAGAGGACACCGCCTTCGACAGCAGTGATGTATTTCAGTCCTTTGGTCAGCAGGATCTGCGCGGCGATGGCGGAAACTCCGACGGCGAGCAGGCTGATAATGATCGGCACAGTTGCTGTCGCATGGCCACCCCTCATGAACGGAATGGCCATAAGCGTTGAAGCCACGGTAAATGACAGCACAATCCATGCGCTGCGCTCGGTGCGCGTCAGGCGTCGAATGCTGGTCACCGCGGCGCCAGACATCAGCCCGGCCATCAACCCTGCTGCGTCGCCCCGCGTAAATGTAAACGTCAGTCCATGCGAATCCAGTGTCATGGCAGCGCCAATCACCGCCATCAAAAGAGCCAGAAGTGCGGCCGAGGACGGACGTTCGCCTAAATCCCACCACGCAAACACCGCGGCGTAGATCGGGTACATATAGCAATAAAGCGTGGCCTTTGCCAGGCCGATGTGATCAATCGAGTAGAAGAAGCACAGCAGCGATGTTGCGCCAAAGAGCCCGCGGCACAGGAGCCCAACTAGGTTGCGCGGGCGATCGATCGGTTCGCGGCTTGCTCCGAACCACACAAGTAAAATGACGGTGCCTATGAGGCTGCGGTAGAAAACCTTTTCATGGCTCGTGATCGGCTCCGGCACCAGCCGGACCGAGAGCCCCATAATAGCAAACGCCACACTCGACAAAAGCAGCAGCGCGCGTCCGCGTGCACGCGCAGCCTGTGCCAAAATGTGGCGTTGACCAGCCTCCGATACGCTGTCGGGATCGTCCGCCTGGCCGTCGCGCTGCATCGGCTCGGCTATGATGTTGGATGTCATCTATCGTAAAGGCTCTGATGGAATCGTACAGCAATAGCAGCGCGGGATTCCTTTACTGGTTTCGCAGGCGCCTGGACACGCATCGCGGTGTGCTGTTCGGCGTATGTTGCGTCTACTTCCTCTCAAGTTTCGTGTCTACTACATTGACCCGATATGGCGCGCCCCCAGCAGGCGAATGGGCGCGTCAGTTCGATAAAGAGGAGTGGGTGCTTTTATCCCGCCCGCGTATCCTGCGCGGCGACGAGATGCATTACTTGCTCATGGCCAACTCGCTTGGACGCGACGGCGACCTGCGTTTGTCGTGGGATTACGCGAACGTGCTGCGCGGCGGGTTGGACATGGGGTTCTGGCACCGTGGTTATCCCGCGCGCGAACCCTGGATACACTTCACGCGAATGAACGATGCCCGGCACGGGCAGTATTCGCTGGTTGGCAGGCACCCGGTAGGCTTCTCCGCATTGCTGGCGCTGTTGCTCTGGCCACTGGCAGGCACCTCCTGGATGGAAGCGGCATCCATATGGGTTACGGTCGTAGCGGCTGTCCTGGGTTTGCACTTCCTGCTGCGGATTTTGGAAACTCGTGGTACGTGGCCGCGCGCGCGCAACACCGCGCTGCTTGTCGCGTTTGCGACGCCGTACTGGAGCTATGCCAGGACACTCTACACCGAGATCTATATGGCGCTCGGCTATCTGATGGTGCTCTACCTCGTGCTGAAGGGGCTAACGTGGCGGAGTATCCCGGTGCTCAGCGTCCTGGCGTGGTTCAAATATCCCGCCCTGCTGCTGTTTTTAAGCGCGGGGGTGGGGGAGTGGCTGCAAAAACGCAGGCGCAATTTCTTTATCGTTGGTGTTTCGGGTGCGGCCGTGTTGTTGGCGATCACGCTGTTCAACAGGTGGTTTTACCATCGCACCGGATTTATGGTGTTCGATTCAACGGCCCCCCTGCGTGCGCGAACCGGAATCAGCGCACCCATCCGCTGGGTACCCGGTAATATTGACAGTAACCTGTGGCGATTGATCAGCGACGGCGATAAAGGGCTGTTCTCTTATACGCCCGTACTGGCACTTGCGCTTGCAGGACTGGTGCCGATGTGGCGCCGCGACCGGGATCTCTGCCGCCTTCTGCTTGTGTGTGCCGTTCCATGGTTCGTCCTGCACATCACCTATCGCTATATGCTGGCGGGCGACTCCTACAGCACACGTTATCTTGTCCCAATCATACCGCTCGTAATGCTTGGAATCCCATGGTTTGTTGAGGCGGCGCGTGGCATGGCCTGGAGAATACTATTTGGCGCGGCTGTGACCTGGTCTCTCGCGTGTAACATTCTCGCGGGCATGTTCCCGGCGACATCATTTTCCCGTACACCGCCGGAGATGTTCGTTAGCGCCGCAAGGATAGTGCGCACGCTAATCTTCGGTTGAAGAGCCGGGCCGCACGCCAGCCTGTCCTGGTGCATTGCCGACCTGCGAAGGAAAAGATTCGGGTCGCGCGGCATGGTTCAGCCAGTACATCACGACGCCCGCAACAAAGGCAAACGCGCCGTAATGATAATACAAAACTAGCAACGGCACACAAGCCACGGCAAAGAACACTCCGCGTCGTCGCGCGAACACGCGGAACAAACCGGCATTGAGCGCCGCCAGCATCGCAATTTGCCCAGCCGGCAACGCTATCCAGGCAGCATTCCCGTCGCGCGACGCCAGCCACCAGGCGACCGCCAAACAGGGCAGCAGCAGGCAGGCAACTATGGTCGCAACCTTTTGGCGCGCGCTGAAGTTCAGGTCCTTCTCCCGCCGCCCCCGGCGCAGCATCATGATCGTCCAGGGAATGCCCCGACGCACCACGTCGGTGTAGATCAGTTCGTGCAGACTCCAGCGTTTCAGGTGCTGCACCTGGATATCCGGACGCAGCCAGATCCGCTCACCCGCATCGCGCATCCGGTGACCGTAATCGATGTCTTCCATCAGCGTGAGACCCGCTGTGCGAAATCCGCCGAGACGCTCAAATACTTCGCAGCGAATTGCGCCGCAACCGGTCCAGAACGTCGACGCTTCGGCTGCGCCAGTTTGATGGACGTAATGGTGGAAGAGATTCTTAAACGAAGAAATAATCGACTGTTCTGCCGGATTATCGTCGTAGGAACCGAAAACCGCCGCGACTTCCGGGCGTTCAAGAAAAGCATCGCGAATTCGTTGCAGCGTGTCAGTATGTATGCGTGTGTCTGCGTCAATAAACACCAGGATCGCTCCGCGAGCCTGGGACACACCCGCATTTCGAGCCCCGCCTGGCCCGGGATCCCTGTCGTTACTCACTACCAGGCTGCCGTAGCGCTGCGCAACGTCACGTGTATCATCAGTAGAGGAGTCATCCACCACGATCAGATCGAAATGCTGAAAGCTGCTCGCGCGTACCGCTGGCAGCGTCTGCTCCAGGTAATGCGCGGCATTGCGCGCGGGAATGATGATGGATAGCAGTGGCGCGGAAGAGGACACGTTGCTCACCCGACGAGACGCAGTGCGGTTACGATGCGGCCGGCGCTAAGCGCTGGACTTCCTGGTACTCGCTGTCGCTGTTCACTTGCCAGATATCGTGCTCATCGCCATGCATCAGGTTATCCACGGCCAGGAATGCCGTCAGCATGGAATGATCCTGGTTGTTATACTTATGCAGTCCGTTGCGACCCAGAAGTTGCAGGTTTGTGAACTGCTTCAGGTAATCCCGTATGACCTGCAGGTTGTGCGCGAAGTCGCCGTTATACATGGGATACGCTTTTTTCACGCGTAGAACAAACCCATCCAGCACGTTCTCGGGGTCAGCCAGACCCAGTTGCTGCAATTCGCCTTTCGCCAATTCGATCAGCTGCTCGTCGGTATGCGTCCACAGGTCGTCACCCTCAAAGCAGAAATACTCCATACCTATGGAAGTTCGGTGTGGCTCGGGCACAAGGTCGCGACTCCAGTTCCCAAAATTCTGGATGCGCCCCACGCGGACCTCCGGTGAGTGAACATATATCCAGTTGTCGGGAAACAAGCCTTCGCGTTCGAGGATCAGGTTGATTGTTAGAAGATCGCGGTATCGGAGCGCGTGTGCTGCTTCGATCACCTCGGCCGGAGCGGAAGGTCGCATGCGATCGACGAACGTCCGGAGCGGCATCGAGGAAAAGTAAAATGCGCCGACGGCTTTTTCCTGCGCTTCGGTCGTACCCGTCGAAGCGTGTGCCACAGCCGTGATACGCAATCCGTCATGAGAAATCTCGTGGACTTCCCGTCCGAGATGGACCGCTGCGCCTCCGGCATTCAACCTCTGCTCCAGGCGCTCCCAAAGCATTCCAGGGCCAAGACGCGGGTAATCGAACTCTTCGATGAGGCTCTTCACATCGCCGTTGCGACTGCCGAAGAAAGCATTTCTGATCGCCTTTACGAGAGACAGGCCCTTGATACGTTGCGCCGCCCAGTCCGCGCGTATCTGTGAACAGGGTATGCCCCACACCTTCTCTGTGTAGGTACGGAAAAAGATCTCATACAAGCGGCGGCCGAACCTGTTGATGATATACTGATCGAAGTATTCTTCCAACGGGAGCGGCCGCAGCCGAGCCCGAACGTAGCTGCCCAGCACCAGCACCGTGTTCCAGACTCCGAGCCCGAAGAATGCGTTCCACGGTTTCAGCGGATAATGGAAAAAACTGCCGTGATAGTAAATGCGACTCAGGCGCGGTACTTTGATAAAATCTGCGCCAAGAACCTCGCGCCACAGTCGGTCCACACGGCTCAATTTGGTAAAGAACCGGTGGCCGCCGATATCAAAGCCATATCCCTTGTATTTTACCGTTTTTGCGAGGCCCCCCACCTGGTTCTCGCGCTCGAGAACAATACTGCGCTGCCCATGACTAAGCAGTTCGTAGGCCGCCGTGAGGCCTGCAGGGCCGGCACCGAGGATAACGACCGGCTCGCGCGCCGATTCGACTTTTGAATCGGCTGCTGCAGGTACGGCAGTTTTGGGAAAGTTTGTTGGCATTTGGAACGCGTTGCAGCTGCCCTTTGCCGAGCAGATGCTCTTGGACTAAGCGCCCGACCGCGACCCCCGGTCAAGCCATCTATTCCAGCGCTTTTTCCGCACGTCAATCCGACGTCACTCGCTCGACTGTGGCGATCATTTCATCCAGCGGTCCACGGGCGAGATCGTACGCCCGTACCCCATTGAGCAAGGGGCCAAGGCGCCGCATGGTAGTCCCGAGGTCGGTGCGCTGGAGGCTGTTTGTATACGGCGCCAGGGCAAGCAGCGCTTGTACTGGGTCGATTAGCTGGGCTTCTGCAGGGGCGAGTTCGGGAGCCCCGTTGCGCGCGAGAAAAAGTACTGCCGACACGGGCGTGCTGCGTGCCCGTGAGATTGCGGTCAATTCATCCGGGTGGAAAACGTAACCCTCGGCTGTACGGTCGCACGATTCGGCGTTTGTCATTTGGTCCCAGAAATCTTCCCCCAGCAGTTCGCGGCTTGGATCACGAAGCGACACACGCCGAAGCAGAGGCGTTGCTTCACGTCGCGCACAGTCCAGCACGGCAACATCATCCGCCAGCAACTGCCAGCCTGAATGCCACAGCGCGCACGACAACGTAGATTTGCCACTGTGCGAAGGCCCTACGATGATCACCCCCCGGCTCATGCGGCTCAATAGTCCGGCATGTACGGTCAGCACCTGCTCGTGGTGGTCCAGCAGCGCCAGAGCCGCATTCATTTCAACAGCCCGCAACGTGATTGAGCAGTCGTCATACAACTCGGCTTTCGCAGTCGGGCTCGCCGAGAGACTATAGCCATGAAGTAGTCTTTCGGCCGTCATGCGTACCGTCGTTAATGGCTCAGAGCCGGGCACAAAAGACAGGTTCCAGTGGCGCAGAACAGCCGTTGCGCGAGCGGCCAGCTCGGCATCGGAACTATACAATTGAAAGCGGACTGGCCATTGCTGCCATTCGACAATCAACTGCTCAGCCGAGGGCAACATAGAGAACCGGCGGGTGCGAAATCATCAGCACCCGCTTTACTAAATGCTGTAGCGATTGTTCAGACATGTAAAACGGCTAAGCCAAAGCAGTGGACATACGCTTCCATCCACCGCCTGACCCTGATGCTCAATGCTCTGGATGCTGGAAAACGCCGTTAGAATGCAGCGTTACTACCTACATGATATCCGGCCAGCGTACTGTACCTGGCGTTCAAGGTCGTCGGCCGTCAATACCTGCTCCACCGATGGTGCTGTGTAGTCCTGCTCGGTTTCGATTTCCGGATTCTCCATGGTGCATCTCCTGACAATGACTTGGTTGCCAGGTTTCTTTCGCTCAACGTAAGAAGAATCAAGCTCTTTGTCGTCTCGAGCGTTCCCGCTTGATGTAGTGGATGGAAACACTCCAGGTGCCGGTTATGTGCGGCAGATACAGCATGACTCATACGGCTACGGAGCTGGCCGAGCGTTTCGGAATTGAGCCGCCGCCCATGCTCGCGCCGCGTTACAATATCGCCCCGACCCAACCTGTTTTGATCGTCCGTGAGGATAGACACAGGAATCGGCTGAGGGAGAGCACGCATGTTGTATGGGGCCTCATCCCGCCGTGGGCCGACGACACAAAGATCGCATTCCGAATGATTAACGCGCGTGCCGACGCCGTAGCTGAAAAGCCGGCGTTCAGGCACGCCTTCAGGCGTCGGCGCTGCCTGGTCCCTGCAAGCGGTTTCTATGAATGGAAAAAGACCCCCCTCCCTGCAGCATCCCAGCCGGATGACTTGTTCGCGGGGGAAGATCTAACCCAGGCACCGGAAGGCCTTGGTGCGGCGCAGAAGTTCAACCGCGAACCGAATTTCATCCACATGATTTCCGGCGAGCTGTTTGCATTTGCCGGCCTTTGGGAAGTGTGGGATGGCCCCAACGGCGAGACCATCGAAAGCTGCACGATTCTTACTACGGACGCCAACTCACTCCTGGCGCCGATTCACGATAGGATGCCGGTCATTCTCCCGCCCAACCAGTTTTCTGAATGGCTGGATACGAGCAACGAAGACGTGGCTACTCTTTCTCACCTTCTACGTCCATATCCTGCCGATGCCATGGAGGCATACGTGGTCAGTTCCATCGTGAACAGCCCACGAAATGACGAGCCTGCGTGCAGCGCACCCGTCGAACGCCCCTGACGAGGCTTGACCAGACTGCACGCCCGCCGGCGACTATCAGTCTATGCGGTTTCTCAACCTTATACTATTCTCTGCACTGCTTGCGGCCGACGCCTCCACAATCGCGGGCACCAGGCTTGAGACCATTGCGTTCCACAGCAGTGCCCTCGACAGGCAAACGACCTACATTGCGCTGCTTCCAGACCCACTGGCGCCCGGGCGAAAGTATCCTGTCCTTTACCTGCTGCACGGCGCATGGGGCAATTACCGCGACTGGTCGCAAAATACCTCCCTTACGCAGCTGCTGAACGACAAACCAATGATCGTGGTTACGCCTGACGGCGGCCAGTTCGGCTGGTACGCCGACAGTCCCATTGAACCAAAATCTCGATACGAGTCATTCATCACACGCGACCTCATCGGCGAAGTGGATCAGCGTTTCCCCACCAGCGCCACCCGAACTGCACGGGCAATCGCGGGTCTAAGCATGGGTGGCCACGGCGCGCTTTCACTGGCCGCCAAACATCCGGAACTCTTCTCCTCGGCCTCCTCCCTCAGCGGAATACTCCGACTTCAAAACCATCCAGCCAAGTGGGAGATCGAAAAACGACTGGGAAAATATCCCGAAGCCCGGGCCGAGTGGTCGCGACACAGTGTTTATGACCTGGTCGACGAGTTTACAAGCGCCGGCATCGCTCTGCTGCTCGATTGCGGAACCAGTGACAGCGCCGGTGCAATTCCCGATAACCGACAGGTGCACGAGCGTCTCAGCAACCGCGGGATTCAGCACGTCTACCACGAATTTCCAGGAACTCACGACTGGAAGTACTGGGGGGCAAACTTGCCTGAGCACCTGGATTTTCATCTGAAGAATTTCGACCAGCCGTTATCCACCACCGCACCGCAAAAGCGCGACCATTATCGTGAGCGCACGCTGCTGTTTGAACAGGAGAACGCGCAGCGCTGGTCCAACGAGACCACCACACGTCCGATTGTACTTCTCGGCAGCTCTTCCATGGAAATCATTAAGCCTGACCTGCTATTCCCCGGCATTGCGATGGCGAATCGCGGTATAGGTGGCGATCGAATCGGCCTGGGTGGCTACCGCGGGCTACTCCATCGGCTATATTCCGGCGTGTTCGATTGCCATCCCCGTGCGATCTTTATCCTGAACGGTACAAACGACCTCGCGCAAACTGCGAAAGAGGGAAAGCCAACGGTCGAGGAAGTAGCGCAGTGTTTCGCCGAAGTAGTGCGCCGAATCCGCGAAGGCGTTCCGGACGCACACTTGTTCATCGTTTCCTGTACGCCCACCCGCGATTCGCATGCAGCCAGTTCGCCCTATATCAAACAGTACAATGTGCAACTACAGCAACTCGCGGAGACATTGGCCGATCCGCTCGTGCATTTTGTTGACACGTTCCACCACGTTGTCGGTGATGATGGGCTGCTGAAACCAGAATACACACGTGATGGATTGCACCTGAATCCCGCTGGATACCACTTCTTGAAGGCCGAATTCGCGCGCGCTTGCGTCACCCACCGCATCTAAAAAAAACGACCCGCTTTCCGAATATTGGTTCGGAGAGCGGGCCGTGTTCACTCAAATACTTAGTGGATCATTACGACACCGGTTCCGAATGGCCGGAACGTGCGGAACGGAGCAACCGCTGGTGCTACCAGCGTGACCGGAGAAAACCTTACGACTGGTCCCTGGTTTATGACAGTTGGGGCGTAGTCATAACCTGCAGTGTAATGGGTCCTTACCGTATTGCAGGTTGTATGTCCAAAGCTCGTAGCCGCAAGAGTCATTGCCAGTGCCGTAGCGCCAGCCTTAGTTAGTGTTGTGATTTTCATCTTTGTGTACTCCTTTCAAGAATCCTGACTGTTACTAGAGCAATCGTTGAGCCATAGTCTCCAATTCAAGACTTTGAGCTATTAAAGTTAACAAAATCAGTCATAAAGATGAGTGCGGGTCAATGCATTTCAGCAAAAATCAGACTTGCGTGCCTGTGCGGAACAGTGGTAGTTGATCTACTTGATAGCAGAAGTGGGCAGAACGTACACGCAATGGCGAGCCCACCGGGATTTTAACCTCCCATATGCATTACAATTATTTATAGGGACTGTGGCTGATGGCTACTGCTGAAGTTGAAGTTGCGAAACTAAGCGCTGGATTTCTGCAAAGCGCTTCACAGGCCGAAACATTATGCGAGACGCTCGAAAAGGGGCAGGACGCCGCACTTTCCAAACTCTTCAAAACCATTCAGGAATCCTATAGTGCCGGGTTTCTTCCTGTCCTGGCTCTACCGCTATCCAGCGGGGTCCTTGAGCCCGCAGCTAAGTGGCTGCTTGGCGAAGATACGACGCCATTACTAAAGGGATGCCTCGAAAAATTCGATGTTGTTGAGATCAAATTCAGCAAGGCCGGGTTTTCACTGCAGCACGGCGGTGAGGCTATTGAAGCTCTGACGGCCACAGAACTTCTTGAGCGCATGCGAACCTCCAGTTGCGACGAGGCGAATCGAAAAGAGCTGCCCATACTCACCTTGCCGGCCAACGCCGCACTCGTTGACGTTGCGGTCTACCTGCCGCGAGACCTTAGCGTCCTGCGTGAGCAGTCGTCCATCATGCTGCGGTTACTCTCGCGCTGCAGTTTTGCCGTGTTCACTGCCGGCAGTTCGTACACGGTCACTGAATCCGATTCCGCATTTCTCGCGGAAGTATTGCCCAGCTTCGAAGCCATTGCGCCTATCGTAATTGAAGAAGAGCAGGAGATGCCCGCCTTACCCTGGTGGCGCGCCGGCTCACTGCCGGGTAATCCTGTCATGTTGCCGGAGATAATTTTGCCACGTCCGCAGCCACCGGTCGTGAACGAGGAAGGAGTTCTACAGGAACCTCCGTCGCCGCCAACGATTCCTGATGTCCTGACTAATCCCGCAAACGCCTGCCGTCAGACGCTGCAGGTCATTACCCACGCACGCAAGCTGGGCTCCGCAGTCGAAGCTGCGGGACCGCGGTGCGAAACTGAACTGAAGAAGCTTCTTACCACTCAGATCCCGCTGGCACAAAAGGATAAAGAACTCGAAGCACAGGCAAAATCCAAGGACACCAAAGCCGAACTCGACGCAATCAAGAACCTGCTCGACGAGGAGCTCGGCGACATACAGGCGTTCGTTGAAGACACGAATCTACGGCTGACGCAACGGCGTGGCAAGTTCGTAACCGGCGTGCGTGACCTGGTCGAAAGTGTCAGCGAAGATGATTTCGAAGACATTCAAGGTGTCAAAACCATCCGTAAGGCGCTCACCCAGGATTTTGTCGATCGGATGCTGAGTGTCGTCTCCCGCGATGTGCGGGAACAGCTAAAGAGTGACTGTACAGAGGTCACCAAACGGATTAAAGATCTCAACGACGAACTCGACGAGATTCTCACGCGAATTCGTGGTTCGAAGGCACATCTCGAGCTACCAGTGCCCGATGAAAAAATCATCTGGCACTTCATGAAAAACGAAATCTGCATTACCGCGCGCTGCGAAGTCGAGCGCCCTAAGAAGGGTCTTCTTACTATTATAGCCGCCGGCAGAAAAATGCTGATGCCCATTTTCATGACGCTCGGCATGGTGGGTTTTGGCAGCGTACGCAAAAGTATGCAACAAGACAGGTGGCAAATGATCCTTTTGGTCGTTGGCGCCTGCACCTATGCATACTTCGAGGCCAAAAGCGAGCAACAGGAAAAGTTCGAGAAAGAACTCGAGAAAATAAAAGATACGCTCAGCAACGAAACCGGCAAAATCATCAATGATGTGCAGAAGGAAAAGGTTTCACGAATCATCACCTACCTGAACATGATAAAAAAATCAACGCTCAAACGTGTCGATGAGCAGGTTAAGCTGTTCACGGATGCGCGCGTTCAAGTCATGGACCGCGAAAAAGCGAACGTGAAGAACAAGCTGAAGTCGCTCGATACCCGTATTAAGGAACTGCAGGATTTCACCAAGCAGATGGAAAAGTTGCAGACTTCTGCCCGCGACCTCGAAACCAACGGGCGCAAGCTGCTCGTGGAAGCGGCTAAAGGCCCCGCGCCAGCCGCCCCTGGCAGGCCCGCTGCAGCACCTTCGTCGCGTGTCAGCGCAACCGCTGCGGCGGCTGCGCCTGCCGCTCCACGCGTCAGTCGGGTCGCCGACGCAGTCGCAGCCGCAGTTCCGGCTGCTGCAGTTGCCGCGGCGGAAGCAGCGCCCGCGGCCGCCGCTGCTGGAGCTTCCCGCATACCCGAAATAGTTCGCCCTGAGCGGCCGCCACGCGAGCCGCGTCCTGAGCGCACACCGCGCGAGCCGAAGGAGAAGAAGGAGGAAGCACCAAAAGAATCTGCCTCCTCACGCATGGCAGCCCTGCGCGCGAGCCTCAAGAAGTGATCCATGTTGGAATCGATCTTGGAACCACCTATTCCAAAATAAGTCATGTTGGGGTTACCGGGACACCCTCACTCTTTCCGGACGCTACAGACTCCAGTGCATTCCAGACGCCGTCCGTTGCCTTCATTGATTCAAAAGGCTGCCTGGTCGGCAACGTGGTCGAGAGCCTGCTCGAGGATAATCCAGACCTGCCGATCGTTCGCTTCGTAAAGCTGAAGATGGGAACTAATGAACCCGTCTATTACGATGACAAATCCCGCCCTTGGAGTCCCCAGGCTGTCTCCGCACTCATCCTGAAAAAGCTGAAGCAGGACGCAGAGGCGTTTGCGTACGAGGATGTGGGCAGCGCCGTCATCACCGTGCCGGCGCAGTTTGGCCACAACGAGCGTCGGGCGACTCGAGACGCAGGATTATTGGCCGGCATGCAAGTCAGCCAGATCGTGGAAGAACCGGTAGCCGCAGCCACCTTCTACGGTATCTGTTCCGCTCAAAAGGAACAGACGGTATTTGTCTACGATCTGGGCGGCGGAACCTTCGATGCCAGCATCCTGCGGTGCACGCCGACCGGCCTGTTCGTGCTCGCGACCGAAGGTTCGCGCACCATTGGTGGAAAGTGGTTTGACGAAGTAATCATGGGCGTCGCCGCCGAAGAGTTTCAGAGGGTCAACGGATTCGATCCTCGAAACGATCGTCGAGCCGAGTCCATTCTCCGCCGCGTCGCCCACGACGCAAAAATTAAACTTTCAATGCCCGGAAAAACGCAGGTTCAGCAGACCGTTGTACTCTCTGGTAAAACGAGCGAATTCCTGCTGACGCGCTCTGAGTTCGAGCGGCTGATTTCGGTGCTGTTGAATACCACTGTGGAAATTTGCACGAGGTGCCTGGAATCGGCCAAACTCACCTGGAAAGACATTGATCGTGTCCTGGTGGTTGGAGGTTCCACACTCGTTCCTATGGTGCAGCAGCGTATACAGCGCGAAAGTGGTAAACAAGGCGACCAGTTCGTCCAGCGGCAGCCGCACCAGGCTATCGCCTTTGGCGCAGCTCATCTCGCACAGACCAAAACCGGTGAAGGGCATGCCGAAGCACCAAAGCTGATACACCAGATCGCACCTTATCACCTGGGAATACGCGTGCGCGACCCCCAGACGGGCGGAGCCCGCGTTCAGGTGCTTGTACCCCGCAATGCGCCCTTGCCCGCCGAGCGCAAAGTCGTTTTCCAGACATCCAGGGCTGACCAGGTGCGCATGATGTTTGAATTCGTTCAGACCAAGGGCGATGAGGGGAGTAGTCTCAGCCTTGGGCACTTCGCATTTGGCCCAATTGCTGCCCCACGCATGGCCTATCCTATAGAGGTCACCGCGGCATACGATGAGCAGGGAATCGTAAAGATTACGGCGCGCGACGAGTCTGGCCATGAAATGCAGCGCCTGCTGGCGCAGGGCGATGAAAACTACACTGGCGGCTTTTATACAAACCGGATGCTTGTTGCAGATTCAACGGTCAATAAACTCGAAGACAGTTTCCTGCGATAACACCGACGGCCGGTTAACCAGGCGCTGGACGTCAGCCCTGTCCTAATTCAGCAGTTCACTCAGTTCCATCTGCAGTTCGGCCATCGCTGTTTCGATAACCAGCGCGTCATCAATATGCCCGGCCGGGTGCGAGTCTTCCACAAGATCGTCCTCACGCAGGAAATAGCTCATTGCGGCCATCGTCACCTGCTGTTGGCGCGTGTTCAATTGATCGGCATAGCCCCACAACCGGCGCAACTTTGTCAGCTGCTCATGGAGTTGTTTTGCAAGCCGGTCCGACGCAGGTATTTCGCTCCCGTGTTTAGCGTCAAAAAGACGTACAATTTCCGCAAAATCCTGACCCCTTAGATGCAGAATTTCGGCTTCCAGCAGCTGACGGTGGTGGTCAGGCACAGATCCGTTCATATCGTAAATCCAGTCTAATTAGTTATTAAGTTGTTCGTCCCGGCGAGACAGGGCTGCAAAACCTGTTCGACGTTACAACTTGGCTATAGACGGGATAGGGTATACCGAAATATTTTTTCAATTTCAAGAAGAAAGATTTGACTTGGGACGATTTGAGGTACTTAGATTCTATCTAACGCCGTGAATAACGACGTAATCTCGAACCCCGGGCCTGGTTTTCCAGGTCACCGTCGTTCGAAAAGTCATTACGATGAGAGGAGAACCTGTGGCGGACGAAAGTATCAATGACCTTATTGATCAGAACACTGCCGCGGCAACTGTATTGTCGACGCATGCTGATCATGTCGACGAGGTGAGTGACGATTTGCGTGAATTCGCGGAGAAGCTTAGCACCGCGATGACCGACCTCACCAAGCGAGCCGAAGAAAGCCTTACCGAAGGCGCCAATCAATTGTCTCAGCTGGAGGATAAAATCGAGACGAGCGTAGACGAACTGAAGGCTCAGTTCGATGCTCTACTCGAGCACCTTGGCACATTAGACGAAAAGGTGGATGCGCTGGCAGACACCGTTGAAGAACAGGTTGATCTGATCAGTGCTGCGGTTGAAGGCGTTCTTGCCCAGGTGCCCCCGCAGATTGAAGCAGCCCAGGACCAGCTCGAGAAAATCACAGACCAGGCGAACACTTTCGCCGAGGCCGTCGAAAATCAGCTGGAGGCTGCGTCGGATACCATTGATGTTCTTAAAGGCGCCGTCGATGCCGCGCAAAGCGCTTTCGATGAGCAGCGCGAAAATCTGGAAACACAATTCGAAAGCTTTGAAAAAGCGGTCGAAGATAAGATCACTGAGCAGGCCGACAAATTCGTCGAACTCGCGGGTGATAGCCTCAGCAAACTTGCCGATGTCGCAGGTGCCCTTGAAGGCCAGGCCGGAGATATCCTCGAGAAGCTCGCCAGTAAATTCGTCGAGGAAATCGTCGAGGCTGTCGGCGGTTCAACCGACGGCGTTCTTGGCGGGCTGGGCGAGTTGCAGGAGTTCGCCGGGACAGTGCAGGACATTGTCGGCGACAAGATTGGCGACGTTGTCGAAAAAATCGAGGGCGTTGTCGAGATTATCGAAGCCATCAAGCCCGTTCTCGAACTCATCGACGCACTAACCTGAGCAAATAGCTGCTGAATACCACCCCTACTTAAAGCGCGAGGAACAGCATGGCACCTAAAGAAGGATCAATGGATGCAGCGATTTCCAATCTAAAGGAAATCCTTGCAGCAATAAATGACGCAAATCTCCGGCTGGAAACAATGTGCGGAGAAGTCGAAGGCGGTAATGAAGCACGTACCGCATTGCTCGAAGAAATTGAAGGCGATTGGGAAGACCTCATCAAAGCTGCCGACAACTTCCATGAAGGTTTGGAAGAAGGCGCCAACGAGGCCGATGAGAAGTACGATGAAGTCACGGGAGCTGTCACAGGCACCTTTGATACACTCGAGGAGTGCACCTCCTCGATCGATGGAGTAAACGACGCTCTGCCGGATGCCATTGGCGAAGTAAAATCGGCTGTCGATGATATGCTTGCCGAGATGCAGGATGCCTACACCGAGATTACGGAAGAGATGGGCGAAGTCGTCGAGAGCATGCAGGAAGCAACAGACGCGGTCGAAGAGGCTTTCGATGCTATCGGTGACGCATTGGGGGATCTGAAGGAAAAGGTCTCCAACTTCATGGACGAGACTGTTTCCGACTTCACCGACGCGGCAACGGAGATTGGTGAAAACCTGCTGGAGAGCGCAGAGACGGCTTTTGAAAACGTGGCAGGCAAAGTTGGTGACGATCTCGTACCGGCACTTCTCGACGGTCTTGGAGAAATTGGCGGAGCTTGCGAGGAGCTGTTTAACAACTTCCTCGAAATGGGCGAAAAAATCGGCGAAGAGCTGCTGAGTTCCGGCGAGCAGATCCTTACCGATCTGGTCGAAACCGTCAAAGACGAGATCATGGAGGCCCTTAAAGAGGCCTTCGAGAAAATGATCGAAGAAGTGGTCACCGCCATCGTCGAGGAAATTGCTGAAAACTCAATCATCCTCGCCGTCGGCTCCGCATGCACAGGCGTGCTGGCCCCTTATATACCGGTCCTGGCAGTCGCGGAGAAGATTCTCGAAGCATTCAATCTTATCCTCGAAGCACTATCCTTCGGTATGTGATGAGAAACTCCAACTTACAGCAAGTTAGCAGGCTAACGAAAGGCATTACGCATGAATGAGCGTGCATCACAAATAAAACAGTTCGCGGTGGATACGCCCGGCCGCTTGGCGGCACTCGTTGAAGAGGCCGAGGATATCCAGGAGAAGGGGCAGCTCGTCGCTTCCATTCTTCAGGAGAAGGAAGATCGCCTCAATGAATCGCTGCAGCAGATCGAGTCCGCATTGGACGATCTGAAGAATGAATCTGCCCAGCAGCAGCAGGACATTGAGGCCAAGATCCAGCAGATTGAAGACGCCATCGAAGCGACGACGAAAGTCGTCACCGAAGGCCAGGAAGAACTCGTGGAGGCTCTCAAGGCCACAGCCGAGGCCCTCGAAGGCATGAAGGACAAGCTCGAGAAGGGCAAGGATGGTCTGGAAACATTGATCGGCGAGGTCAAAGAAACCTTCGACGGATTGAAAGAGCAGATCAAGACCGGCCAGGGCGAGATTGTCGACGCAATCGACGAAGCCGGTAATGAAGTCGATAGTCTTCAGAAGAAGATCGACGAGGCGCTCAATAGCACCAAGGAACATACCGGAAAACTCGGTCAGTCCCTGGAAGATGCTTCTGAGGAAATCACGTCGAAGATGGACGAACTGAAGCAGGACCTCGAAGGCTACAAAGATCAGCTTGTGGACCTGATTGGCGACGTTTCGGATAACGTAATCGGGCAGCCCATCGAAGACCTGCTTAACGATATCGAGCAGAGAATAGCGGACGCTCTCAAGCAGTTGATCCACGAGGCGATCGAGAAGGTCACCGACATGCTCGGCCAGCTCGACGACAAGGTTACCGGTTCAACCGATGAATCCTCGTCCAAGCGCGAACTTATCGAACCGCTGATCGACGCTCTCAAGGAGATCATTGATCCGTTACTCGACGCCTTGTCTGCAGCCCAGGAAGCGACAGGCAAGTTCGGCCTTAGCTGGGACTAATCGGTAGTTCCGAGTACCTTAACTAAACAACGATACACGCGAACAGCATTAAAGGAGAGCAACCGTGGCAGAAAATGAATTCGAGGAGATCGCGATACTTTGCGTCGATAAACTCGAAGCTTACCAGGAAAAGGCCGAAGCGATCCGTGCGGAGCTCGACGCTGCCGGCAACCAGGTTTCCGAGGCAGGTCAGCACCTGAACGACCAGTGGGAAACGCTGCATACTTCGGCGGACGAACTGCTGGCAAAGGTGAACGATCTGCGGGGCGAGCAGGACGAAACCTACACCAAGGTAGAGGAAACGCTGGACCAGCTGCTGGAGAAGGTGGAAAAGCTGCAGGAAAAGGCTGAAAAGCAACTCGAGGACGTCAATGGCGGTGTCACCGGTTACAATGACAAGATGACGGAGCTGATTGACGAAGTCGAGAGCGCGGTCGAGGAAACTTCCAACAAGCTTACGTCCTTAAAAGACAAGGCCGAAGAGGTTGAAGGCAAGTTCGAGTCAGCCTTGCAGGAAAGTGTCTCAAAGACCGAGGAAGCCGTCGGCGAAGTAAAAGAACACCTCGAGAAGGTCGGCGAGAAGATGGAAGCAATGGTGGAACACGTGGAAGACGCCGTTTCAAAAGTCGGTGACCACGTGACGGAATTCGCCGATAAGATGACTGAGCTTGCTGGCAACGCTGAGGAGAAGCTCGAGGAGATCGGCAAGAACGCCAAGGAACAGGCAACGAACGCCATCGAGGAAACCAAAGAGAAAATTACCGGTTTCATCGAGAAGATGGAAGAGCTCGGCGAGACGTTGTCAGGCGCGGCGGAGGACATCACCAAGGTGCTGGAGACAACCGGTGATACCTTTGGAGCCTGCTTCAGCACTCTCAGCGAGGGCGTCGATGCAGCTAATGCCGGGCTTAACTCTGCCATCGGCATCCTGGATGAATTCAAGAAGTTGCTTGAAAAGTTCATGTGAGAATTACTTGGTAGCACGTTTCAGCATAGTGGGGCAGCTCCTTGCGAGCTGTCCCACTTTTTTATCACCACCGCAGTACCCGTGATCGCGTCGCGGACGTAGGTAGGTGGTAGCAATTCTGTTAGTGAGGGGCATGACATGGCGGGAGCTTCCATAGAGCAGGCCATCAGCAAACTACAGGAAATCCTGGTCGCTGTGTCGGACTGCAATGCGGCGCTCGATGCGACATACGCCGACGTAAATGCCGCCAAAGAATCGCGCGAAGCGCTTCTAAAGGAAGTCGAAACGGATTGGAGCGATCTCATCCGGGTCGCTGACGGCTTCAGCGACTCACTCCTGCAGCATGAGAATCGGATTACATCTTCCCAGCAGGAGAAATCAGCAGCCTGCACGGATATGTCCGCGCAGGTTAAAGCATGTTTTGGCGCGGCCGAGTCGACTATCGACTCACTTCCTGTTGCGATTGCGGATGCTAGTGCTGCCGCTCATGAGGCCGTTGCCGTACTCCAGCAGGCGAACAATGAAATCGGTGCACAGATAACTTCAGTTATCGAGACTCTGGAGTCCACGGCCGATGTGACTGCTGACGCATTCACATCCGTCCAGCAGGCTTTGGAGCTGTTAGTTCAGCAGGTAAACAGTTTTAGTCAGCAGTTAACGCCTGCATTCAGCGACGCATGCACGGAGATTGGCGAACACAGTCTCCTCAAAGCAGAAACGGCATTTGACGAATTCGCAACCCAGCTCCAGGAGAATGTTACAGTCTCGCTGGACGATACTCTGCAGGCAATGCCAACGGGAATCCTTGAGTCGATCAGCAATATGTTCGATGATGCCGACAAACTTGCTGCGGCGCTGAAAGAAGCCGCCGATCAAGCCATTGACGGTTTTGCTGATGCCGTGAAAGAAGAAACAGCGACACTCCGGGAAGCATTCGAGAACGCGTTGGATAAGTCGGTCAGCGGAATCACACAAGAAATGGCACAAGCGGCCGAAGTAATGAATAACATGGTCAGTTGCACCGAAAGTCTGTCGCCCGTTCTACCCGTCCTTCAGCTTGCGGACAAAGTACTCGGAGAGTTTAATGCGATACTCGAGGAAATGTCGCCCGGCTGAGCGTAGGCGAGAAGTTTTAAGGTTGGCTTAATTTACATATTCTGCGAGTGAGCTGGCGGCGCTGTTTCCCGCCCGCCTTTAGTGTGACTACTTAATTGATTTACGCGATACCCATTTGCCACTCTTACGTGGTGTCTATTAGCAGAGCAATTTGGATTCTCTCAAGCGTCGGACTGTTGGCTGTTTCGGTTCCAGCTGCATGTAAGGAACCTGCGTCGTCACCCGTTATCTCAGATACTGATGTCCCCCGGGCAGATTCTTCCCCAGATTCCATCTCAAATGCGATCGACAACACAAGCGAGACGCTTCCAGTCTCGGCACCGGTCGACCTGATCTCTACCATACTCAGCACCGATAACCTTACGACGCACGCGCTGCCGGCGGAGTTGCCTTCCCCGCCTTCGTATCTGCCGTTGCAGGTACTCTCCCCGGAAGAGATCGCCACAATTCCTTCGGCAACACCCATTTCGCGCGAAAGTAGAACTGGCGAGCCTCCCAGTTTATCGGGGGGAAAGTGGACGATGCCTCCATCTTCGCAGACGCTGGAGGAGGTGTTTGCACGGCGGGTGCGTCCGCCGGTACGAGTGCCGGAATCAAAATCAAATTCTGTGAAGAAAAAACCAACACCTGGCAGTTCCGGCGTTCGCAAAAAGGTAGCGCCTGCGAAACCAACGCCACGCGCAAGACCCACTCCGCCTCGATTTGAACCCATCTGATCGTGGCAATGCAAAACGCATACGCGTCTCGCAGGAGTCCGGCTACTTTCCCAGTGTGCTCGCTACGCTTTTTTGCCAGCCCAGGTCACTGGTGCGGCGAATCAGAAGCCTGTTAATAATTTCGCGATAGGGCGAACCTTCCGGCAGAGCGATGCTGTAAGATTGAGGGGAAAAGGTCTCTGGAAGCACCGATAACTCCGAGTCGGGAAAGTCGTTCTTAATGGAGTACTCGAGCATCGGCGCGTCGTGCACAAGCACCTCAATTTTCTTGTCCTTTACTGCCTGTAGCCCATCTTTAACGTTTTGGAACTCCTTTGCATCGGCACATCCTGCATTCTTTACGTAGTAGTGCCCGGTGCTCTTATTTTGCACGTACCCAACTTTGTATTTCCGTAGTTGGTCGGGGCTGATATCATTACCCTCGCGTTTATTGTCGTTGAGCTTGGCAGTTACAATGCCTGTAAACAGTGCCAGCAGAATCATACCCGCGAGCATCCATACCATGCCGAAGACACGCCCAATACAACCGACTGGATATTTATCGCCATAGCCCGCGGCAATTGTAACCACGGCCCACCAGATACCGGATCCAATCCCGCGGATGATCCCCCCGCCGAAATGGCCGGAATTACATCTGAATTCCAGCAACCAGATTAAAACACCAGCGATCGAGAAGGCGATTAGCAGCGGAAATACGCCCTTTTTCACAATGTCCCAAACCATTTCACGGATAACCTCGCTTGTTGGTTTCGGCAGCACTGCCATGGCGAGCCCGGCTGTGTAGTAGGGGAACGTGAAATCAACCTTCGCTTCCCGTTCTTCGTTGATGGTGATAGCTGCAATACCCGCTTGAACGCGGCCAGACTGTACTTCTGATAGAACACCGCTGACCGTTACGGCATCATGAAATACGGTCTCACAATTGAGTTCGGGATCTGCGGCAATCTCCTTCCACAGTTTAATGCTGATACCCGTCCAATCATCCTGCTCCGGCATCGAAAATGGTGCGGCTGGCTTGGTCGCGACGTGTATAATCCTCTTCCCGGAAGCGCTGATAGTTGTTTCAAGCTGCGTCGCTGTGGTTTCCGCTGCGCGTGGCTTCACAACCTGAAGCAATAATAACAGCACTAGAATTAGTTTGGGAAGAACTCGGCGTTGTTGAAATAGCCGATGAAGTAGATTCATGAGGATATGCGTTCGGCGCATTGCAGTCGGCAGCGCTTATCTACCCTCTTTGCTGGGCGTGCTTTTCGAATCCGAAGTAGCGGGTAGAATCATTCCCGTTCCCGTGCTGCCGCTATCCAGGCTCGTGCCCTCGGGTTTGTCGAGGATCACCTGAACCGGCGAAGAAAGGGGGCTGACTAATGCGCCATTGTAGCCCTCGAACTGAGTTAACATCCGATAATAATAGGTCGTGCCGGGAAATACACTGTTCTCATCGTCGAAATTGCCTTCGCTCGACGCCAGGATTGCAACTGCACTGAACGGCCCGTTTTCGCTTTCGGCGCGTTCCAGCGTCAGCGTTGTAGCGCGGGAATCCGACTTCCATGTCACGTTCACAGCCTTTTGACCTGCTTTGGATTTAACCGCCAGTTCCACGGGCTTCGGCAGCTTCATAGCTGCCTGAGCGGCTGGCGCAGCGGTTGCCGCCGCACGTGGAGTGATCACGGCCGGTGTCACCACGCCGCGCTGGACTTTTGGGCCCTTGAACCCCGGCGGTGTGCGAGAGCCAAATACGGGTTTACGAGCCGCCGGCGTTGGAGTCGCAGTTGAATCCTGCGCGAAGCACTCGACTGGCCCCGAAATGCTGAGCACGCCCGCAACGGCTAAAATCACGATGGCATGCGAGGAGCCTGCTCCATAATTACGATAAACTGCGCGCTTTAAGCTCACGCCGAAACCTCCACAGGTGAAAGAGTTGAACAGCTTTACAGCAGACTATCTAGTTGGTGCCGAACAGAACCGCCGGACCTGCCGGAGCTTTCACCGGCAGCCGTCTTCGGGTTTTGGCAGGACCACGAGCCGGTACCTGCTTCTTAATAACAACAGATTCAAGCGCAGAAGTGAAGGGTGTATCATAATCCTGCGCAAATGCCTGGGCTCGGTAAAAGTATTCCGTTTCTTCGAGAATCTCCTTTTGGTCTGTCATCGCACCCTGCTCACCTACGGGAGCGGCCACGTCCTTGATCGGCGAAAAGGGTCCCTCGGCAGTAGTTGCTCTCTCGATCACAAGCTTTTGCAATGCACCAGCATCCTCGGGTTTCAGAGCCCATGATACCTGCACTGCACCAGGCACGCCCGCTGGCTTCACGCTTAGCCGCGGCGCCTGCGGCTTCGGAAGTACTGCCTTCACCTGCTCGGTTGCTGCACTCAGCTCCGAAAGACCCCCTGTATTTCGCGCGGCTACCTTGTACGAATAAGTTCCGCCGCGCTTAACGGTTTTGTCTACGTACCGTGCTTCAGGTGCACCCACGCTGCCAATGCTCTGGTACTCTCCCTTGTCATCTGCGCGGAATACCTCGAAAGATTTCGCCCCTGTCAGGGCACGATCCCACTCGATCGTGCACGAATCCGCCTTCCATTCGCTTACTTTGACCCCGGATGGCGGCACCGGCGGAATAACGACGGTAACCGATCTTGCCTCCGACGGAACTCCCTCCTCATTGCGTATCATAAACAGGTATTGTCTCGTGCTGCCCGGCTCCAGGCCCGTGTCTACCCACTCACCCTTTGACGTCTCTTGCGGCGTCAGCACATGTTCGGCCGACGCAGTGCGGATAACCATGGTGCTACCGGGTTTTATGATACTTTGCCACGTCAGGCGTACAGAGAAGTCGGGATTTGCCTGTGCTTTAAGTCCTGCCGGTGGTTCGGGATATGTACGCCCCTGTTTGAGAGGCGAGGCCGTCTCGCCCGCCGCATTCACTGCCACTACCCGGTACGTGTACTCGGTGTCGGGTGTCAGATTGTTGTCCAGGTGCTCGCCCGTATCGCGCCCCTTGTCGAATGTTGTAAGTGGTTTCCATTCCTTCCCACCATCGTCACTGCGCTCCAGACGCGTCTTCACGACGGAGGCGTCAGCCAGGAGCACCCATTTCACATGAAGGCTTTTTTCCTTATCTCCCGCACCTGGCTCAGCGGATCCCATGAGCGGTTGTTTGGGAACCGTGAGGGGAGTCTGCACCTGCACCGTTTTGCTCGGCGGCGATTTCTGGATCTCATTGTCCGCAACAATTCTATACTCGTACTGTGTATTTGGTTCTACCTCCGCGTCTACGTAGCTACGTAATTTACCATCCTGTATCTGGATCTCTTTTTCAGCCGATTGCTGTACATCTTTGCGCGTGAGTATGAATGCTTTGACAGGTTTCTTTTCGCTCGTTCGCCAGCTCAGGTGAACCTCGCCCGGTGTCGAGGGAGTTTCGGCCAACAACTCCGGCGCTGCAGGCGGATGATTCGTCAGGTACAGGTAAAGACCGATGCCAATCACTCCTGCAACCCCAGCGACTCCCATGATGATCTCGGTCTTGTAGCGTTTTAGAGCTGCAGTGTTGTGGCGATCGCGTGTATCGTCCAGAACCCGTCCGCGCGCAATCTCATACGCCAGTTCCAGTTTTCGCAATCGCGCTTCGTGATCATTACGCTCACCAGCGGATACTGCCGCAGCCAGGGCTTCCTCACTGATCGCCCGCTGCTTGAGATATGCTTCCTCGATATCCTGCAGGCTGGCCGTTACTGCAACGCGCAGCGCCCGATAAGCCTCCACGTCTTCCATCAGGTCGGTTTACCCGACAGCCCTGGTATATCGAAACGCCTCGAGCATTTGCATGATCCAAATCCCATCACGATGGCAATCGCGACCATTTCGCCGCTGAAGAAGTGTGCTTATGCAACCTGTAACATGATGCGGGCCCGTGCAACGCACGGGCCCGCATTCGGATATAGTTGATAGTCGCACATCGATCAGCTATGGCGGCGTAGGAAGGCTAACAGAAGGTCCTCCGCCTCCGACTGGGGTCGGTGTCGGCGCCTTCTTCGCCTTTGCAGCTGCTGCACCGCCGCCACCCGACGATCCTCCGCCCTTACCCGCCTGCGGCGTAGGCGTCGGAGTGCTCAAGCCCTTCAGCAGCTTGTCCGGATCATCCGGCCTGAACGGTGGCTGCGTCGGCAATGCAACCGCACCCGTGCGGAAAACAATCGATGGTGTTGGCGCAGGCACGGCACCCGCCGTTCCACCAGCGGCTCCAGGTTGTACCACCAGTTGCACTTTCGGGATAATGGGCTGAGAAAAATCCACAATAATCGGATTGCCGTAGTTCCGCGCATGCACATTCATGCGATAGAAGTATTCTTTCCCATCCACCAGACCCTGATGATCGTCAAATGACCCGCTCAAGCTTGTGAACGGTGCCCCTATGCTTCGAATCTCGGTATAAGGCCCCTCCGAACTTGTCGCTCTCTCAACGACCAACTTATCCAGTCCAATCAGATCCTCATTCTTACTAAAGCTCCACGAAACGAGCACTTCTTTTTTTCCATCCTTCGGCTTAGGAGCAAACTTCGGAGGGTTGGGTGCTGGGAGGCGCGCAACCTCGGGCTCCGAGGGCTCACTAGGATCAGACGGGCCACCTGCATTCCATGTGACCAGCTGATACGCATATTTTTTCCCCTCGCTTACGGTTTTATCAGTGAAGCGGGTCTGTGCAGCAGGCACTTTGGTCAGACTGATAAACTCGTCCCCGTCACCTTCTTTGCGGCGAAGCTCAATTTCCTTAACAGTCTTATCCACCTTGTCCCACTGCAGTTCCAGACTGTTAGGTGCAGCCTTGACGACCTTTGCGACATTCGGCTGCGCAGGCGGAATTGTAATATTGGTTGTGGCAGGATTGCCGACGGTCTTATTCGGACCCAGAATCGCCAGACTGAAGTCATACGTTCCACCGGCTTCCACTTCCGGGAACACGAAGCTTTGCGACTTCTCATCGTCGGGTGTGAGAATCAGTTCCTCTCTGCCACCCTTCTTCAGTGTTAGTTTCCGATTTTCTTTAAGTGGAGCATTCCACACCAGTCTAATTTTTTTGTCTTCTGTAAGTTTGGCTTCAAACTTCTCCGGCTTTGGAGGATTCGTAAATTGGCTGACAACCGGCCCCTCTGTTTTACCGCCTTCGTTCACGAGAACCAGTCGATAGCTGTATCTCGTATCAGGCGTTAGGCCGGCGTCCTTAAACCGGCCTTCATTAAACACACCCTCGTCTGTGGGGAGAGTCTCCCATTGGTTGGTGTCTTCTACCATCCGCTCCAGGCTGCGCTTAACGCCTGGTCCTTTGCCCAAACCGGCGCCCCACACCACCTGTAACGAATGCTCCGGATCGGTAGGCAACGGGTCGCATTTGGAGATACTTATAGGTTCGGCTGGCCCCGGAAGAGTTTCGATGCTCTGTGGCGCAGTTGGCGCCGACGCAAATTCCTTCTTACCCTTTGCAATAATACTATACGTATATTTCGTCCCGGGCTTCAGCTTAACATTGTCCACGTACTCTTTTACACTTGCAGGCTTATCAAAGGTTTCGGGCTTGTCTGTTCCGTCCTCCTGCCGCTGAACAATAAATCCCGTGGTCAAATCTGGCGACGTATCCTTCCAGGATACCTTGATTGCCTTGCCTTCTCTTTCAACTTTCAGCGCTTCAGGAGGCGTGGCAGACTTAAACATATTCCCAACTTGCGTTCTCAAGTTCTCATTCGTCGCCACCACCGTAGCACCCGCCACACCCGCAAGCACCGCAAGCGTCACCAGGAACTTCTTCTTGCTGTGCGCGGTATGCCCCTTCTTCGACATCGACTGCTGAAACTGCTCCATCGTGTCGAAGCGGTCCTCGGGATTCGTCGACAGCGCTTTATCCACCGCGCTCGACAACGGACCCGGCACATCCGTCCGAATTTCAGACAGCGCTTTCGCGCGACCCGTCGGAAGCTTCCCTGCCAGCAGCTCATAAATGACGACTGCCAGCGAATACTGATCCGCCCGGCGATCCACTTCCTTCGCGCTTTGCATCTGCTCCGGCGCCATATAGAACGCCGTCCCCATCGCCATTGCCGTCTGCGTCATCCGCGTCGGGCTCAGCAGCTGCGCAATTCCGAAATCCATGATCTTGACCGAGCCATCTTTGCAAAGCCAGATGTTCTCCGGCTTGATGTCCCGATGCACCGTAAACTGGTGCGCGTAGTTCAGCGCATCGCACACCGGCTTGCAAAGCTCGATTACTTCCTTCGCGGAGAACGGCATCTTCACCGACGCCTTCGCCTCTATCTCATGACGCAGCGTTCTGCCCTTCAGCAGCTCCATCGTCAGGAAGCACAGGTCCCCCTCCTGCTGCACCTCTTTCACATTGGCGATATTCGGATGCGTCAGGCTGATCGAGATTTTCGCCTCGTGAAGGAACCGCTCACGTGCGCTCGCGTTTCTCGCGAGCGCCGGCAGCAGCACCTTCAGCGCCACATCCATGCCCAGCACGCGGTCGTATGCGCCAAACACTGCACCCATACCGCCCACGCCCAGTACGTTTTTAACATCGTAACGATTTAACAAAACTTGGCCGGGCGAAATTGAGATTCCCGCCGCCGCCGCGCCCGCCGCATTCGCAGCCGTGGAGCCATCGCCCTGCCCCCCGGCAAATCCTGTCCCGTCCGATGAAGCCGAACCATGCATCCCGGGTGCCGTAAAGTTCAGGCCGCCACCCGTCAGCTGCGGGCTCGGCGTCGGAAGATCCGCAAATTGTGTCGCCGTTAGCGGGGTATCGAACAACCCATGCGGCGTCGGGTTCGGTCCGCCATACGCGGGTCCGCCTCCAAGGGCCGGTATCGGCGCGTCCATCGCCCCATCCGCGGGCGGGGGCGTCGGCGAGTAATTCGGAAGCAGCACCTTGCGTGCGTCCTCAAGATCATCCAGCTGCTTCTGGAATTTCACTTTCACGCTGTCGTTCGCAGCCCGAAGCACCCCTGCTTCGAAACTCGCCCGCTGCCGTGTGTAGGCTTGTGTCAGTTCTTCCGGCGATGCGCTCGACGAAACTCCGAACACCTCATATGCTTCAACCAGTTGCACGATGGCTTCCTTTCAGGGCCCGCCAGCAAATACAAACCTGGTGCAAGCGGCCCTTCCGATGTGGGTTGATGCCGCGATCCAAAAATCCGGCACGAATGTTCATCAAACATCCACACGGAAACTCGGTTTCGCAACAAAATTCCCACGGTTAGAGGCGAAATCCAGCCGTAAGGTTGCCAGGAATTTGAGGGCGATTGGCAGCCGATTCTCGTACTCGGTTAGATGGGACCATTAAGGCGCGTCGCCGCATGATTCACTCCGCTCACATGTGCGGTTCAGCATCATCTGTCTGTACGCGCCTGCCAAGGCATCCGGCCGGCCTCCTCTAAGAGCCCAACGCCAAATGAGCCGTCAGACGCTGCTTTTCCACAACCTGTGTATTAATTTTCAACACCCGTAAACGCTCCGAATCCCGGCGTTTCTGATTTCGTCTGCGGTTAAAACCCGATAACTGACATGATCTTCCCGCACAAACACCTCTTTATAAGACGGACACGCCTGAAACTCTTCCGAACTTTCTGCATAAATCGTTAAATGTCAAAAGCTTACAAGCGCAACCGTCTTTACAAATACGCGTCCCACTCACGTCCGCTTTGCACCTCGCAAACGCCTGGTCGCCACAGCCCTCGATCCGCTGAAATCCTTGCGCGACAACAAATCCCGTGCAAGGTTCCAAGAAAATCAATTTCATCCGGTTTTTCCCCTTGCAACTCTCCCACGGCACCCCTATCCCATTTGCCTCAGAGGGATTACATTAGGAGTTTTATAGGAGACTTATGGTGAAGACTTGCTGCCATGGCAGGGCGAGCGCCAAACTTGTTTTGGCTTCGAGTGGTTGTGCTGGACTACTGATGCTTGCTGGATGTGCTGCCCACGTCGATACCTTCTGCGCCGACCCCTGTGGCGTAAATGAAGGCATTCCGTATTACCTGCCCAAACGCCTCGCGAAGGTCACCGTCATCAAGGCGCTGCCACCTTCCGAAGGTTTCAATGCACTGCTGGATGACGCGCCACCCATCGCCGACTCCAACCAGTTCTACGCCGCCAAGCCGCGGCGCGACCCGTTCAAAAGCAAGACCATCGATATTCGCACCACTCCCGACGGCCTGCTGTCCTCCGCCTTTACCACTTCGGAGAACCGCAACGCCGGCATCCAGGACAATATCCGCCTCTCCAGCGTCTTCTTTAATAAGGAAGGCACCAAGGACGAGCTGAACCGCACGCTGCATTCCATCTCTGACGCCAGGAGCGCCGCGCTCGCCGGACGCGAAGCCGGTGTGGTCGTCTACGAGGGCATGTTCGATCCCGAATCGCCCTGCGACGTGCAGCAGATGAACTGCAACCTCAACAAGTACGGCATGAACCTCGAAGTCTCCGGACGCGGCGCCGAACAGTACACCAAGATGGTCGCCGCCAGCGGCGTCGTTATCCGTCCCGGCACCCAGGTTCCCATCTACGTCCGCAGCAAGACCGATGGTAAGATTGTCGCCGCGCTCGGCGGCGCCAGCACCGACAAGCCGCTCTTCAACATTCCCCTCGCCAACGGCGCCATGGCCCGCGAGTCGCACAATGTCGAAATGCGCGAGGGCGCTCTTACCGGTTACTACAACCGCCAGCCCAGCGAAATCCACGGCTTCTTCCAGGGTGCACGCGAAGGTGTCGAGGACGTCGGCAGCGTAGCCGCCGCTATCATCGCACCGTTCGCCGCAGCGCTTGATGTATCGCGCACCGCCTCCAGCCAGGGAAGCAGTGGCACTGAATCCGAGGGCATGGGTGCGGAGTCGCTCGTTGGTGGCCAGGCGAAGCGAAGCCTGATTGATGCCTACGCCAAGGACCAGCTCTGGAACATGAACGACGATCCCACCGACATTCAGCTCGAGGAAGAGGGCGACGATATCACAATTCCGCAGGCCCAGACGAGACCGCGTCCGCAATAAATTAGCGTGCTCGGCGGCGATGGGAAGCGCCGCCGGGCTCGCCTCCACGTAGCTTCACGCAGCTTCCCCATGCGGCCCCCGGGTCGCACGCAACGGATATGACGACGACAGGAGAGTAGGCTGGATGAAGTCCAGAAATCGCAAGATAACCCGGCAGATGAAGAGGACCGCAAAGGTCGCAGCCGCCACTTGTGTCCTGGCGGGCTGCAGCAGCACCTATGTAGTGACCGAGCGCGCCAACGAGTGTAACATGAACACCGGCGTTCCTTACTACCTTCCCAAGCGCCTCGCCCAGGTCACGGTCACCAAGATCGAGGAGGGCCGATTCGACGCCCACCTCCACGACATGCCTCCCGTCGCCGATCCCTGCCAGGCCTACGTGGCCATCCCGGTCAAGCACTGGTACCGCAGCGATGTCATTGATATCCGCACCACGCCAGATGGCCTGCTCTCTTCCGCCTACATCACCGGCGAGCAGCGTAACGCCGGCATCCAGGACAACATCCGACTCTCCAGTGTCTTCTTTAACAAGGAAGGCCAGAAGGACGAGCTTAACCGTTCCCTCCACTTCACCCAGGACGCCAAGACTGCGGCTCTCGCCGGACGCGAACAGGGCATCGTCGTCTTTGAAGCCGCCTTCGATCCCGGCTCACCTCCCGACATTGATAAGGTCAACGCCAGCCTGAAGAAATACCGCATGCGTCTCGAGGTTCCGGTCAGCGCGCATGCCGGCCCGGTTCAACCGCAGGTCGATCGCGTTACCGGCCTCGTGTTCCGTCCAGCCATTCAGCGCCCTTGCTACGTCAAGAGCACGAAGGACGATTCCAAAGTTATCTGTTCTCTTAACGGTGTCACCCCCGACCAGGCCCCCCTGTTTAACCTCCCCCTCAAGGGCGGCCTCCTTGCCCACCATTCCCACAATCTTGAATTGCGCGAAGGTGTGGTCACCGGCTACTACTCCCGCCGTCCCAGCGAAATTGCTGGCTTCTTCAAGCAGTCGCAGGAACTTGTCGAAGACGCCGGCAGCGTCGTCGCCGCCGTCATCGCCCCACTCGCGGCCGCACTCGATGTCAAGCGCACGGCTGAAAACCAGTCCTCCAGCGGAACCGGGGGCGAAGGCACCGGCGGCGCGGTAACCGATCCCGATGCGCAGGCCGCAGCCGATGAGAAAACTCAGCAGCAGCTTGAAGCGCAGAACGAGAAAATCGATACATTGATCGAGCAGCTCGAAGCGCAGAAAGCCGCGGCCGCCGCAGCCCCTCCATTGGAGGAAGCCGACGCGGCAGGCTCGCAGGAACTCATCGATATCCTTCCAGCGAAAAAAAGTGACGTTGCACAGAAAATAGGCGTTGACAAGGACCCTCAATCTAAAGAGAACACCGGCGCTGTCGCCATGCCTGTACGCAATACAAAGACCTCCAAAACCTCACGGAAAGCCGCTGTCGCAAGCGATTCCGCAGGCTCCGCTGCTTCGGATAGCGCTGCGGTTGCCTACGGCGCTCCCGATTCCGCCGTCCCGGCCTTCGATCCAATCCAGGCCGGCACGGCCAACGCCACCCCGGCACGTCCTTCCTTCTTCAACCGCGTACGCAGCCTCGTTCCCCTGGGCAGAAAGCCCGCAGCCGATTCCGCCAGTGCGGACAGTTCGGCCGGCACCGCCAACGGCTCCAGGCTCGTTCAGGGCGCAGGTCGCGTCTTTGATAACGTTAAAGAAACTCTGCCATTCCGCGACACCGGCAACTCCGGCGAAGTTTCCGACTACGCCAGCGGCCGCAGCGTCGGATACACCTCCCCCACGGGTGGCGTCAACCTGAGCCCCGAAGCCGCCGTCCAGTTCGCCAACGCCGTCGAAGCCAACTCCGCCGCTCCTGGGACCGCCGGCAGTGCCGTGCCTGGGAGCGCCGGCGTCCCGCCGGCATTCAATAATCCCTCTTCCTATGATTCGAACCTTTCCGCCAAACCCCAAGCCACCACAGGCCGCCCGGGCTTCTTTGGCCGCCTGAAAAATGTGCTCCCACGCCGCAACAGTCAGTCCGCGTCGCCTGTAATGTCTACGGACCTTGCAGCGTCCACTGCTGTCGCGAACGAACCGACTCCCGACCTGGCTGCCATGCCCATCCGCGCCGCATTCCCTGGGACCGCCGGCGTCCCGCCGGCAATAGACGTCTCCGCTCAATCCAGTGACCTGGTTGCAGAGCAGTCTGCCGCCGCCCCTGCGCCACGCTCAGGCCTCTTCACCCGACTCCGCAACGCCGTCCCGCGCCGAAACACCACCCCCGCCGCCGTGCCCGACTCCGATTACGTAGCCCCCGCACCCGTCGATGCGCCGTCCGTCAGTTCCGCGGTCCCGGTGGCATACGACAGTGCTGCCTCCCAGTACAGTCCGGCCCCGGCCGCCCGTCCATCTCTCTTCTCGCGGCTCCGTACCAACCTGCCTGGCAACAACCCGGCCCCTGATTCCGAGCCGTCCGGCTCTTCTGCATCTACTTCGGTTTCACCCTTTTCACGTTTTCTCCCCCTTGGGCGCTCCGTCGCTGCGCCGGAAACTGCGACACCATCTCAGGAGCACAACGTAACGCTGTTCCCCCCGCCATCGCCCGAGCTTAGCTTCGCGGCGCCAGCGCGGGCGCAGCCCATCCGTCCAGCTTGGCATTGGTACAATAACACAACAACTCGGACCAGAATCTACACCACGTCTGCGCCCGCAACAGCCTCACTCACTGCAGTAAAATCTGTAACACATCTGGTTAGCCTGCCTGGATTACTCACGTAATTCCAACAGTCGAGCTGCGTCCAGACGCACCACCCGGGACAGTCATGTCCTACCATTTTGCAAATCCGCGGAGGAGTAAAACCGCATGTTTCTCAGGTTATCTAAAAACGCGCGTACAGTTATGGTATGCCTATTGATGTTTTCTAACTTCTTTGTAGCTAGAAAATGCCACGCTGCTGACTTTGCCAATCCTCTTAAATTCCCTTTTCCTCAAGTACCAAAGCCTAACTTCATTGCCAGCGTTATTGATGAAGAATTCGGATTGTACTTCTTAATTGATACGGAATACGGCGAAAATGGCGCAGTTTATCGTTACAACGCCAAAGACGTGTTAAATGTTGGCGCAACTGGAACAATAAGCTTCAACGCAAATATTTCTCCGTTTGTTATACCGCTACCAGAAAATCTGGAGAGTAATACGGCCAATAGCTATGGTGTAACGTACGATCCTAGTGACAATGGGATCCTGTATTTTGCTGATCACCAAAAGCTGTACCGTATGTTTAATGCGCGTTCTGCGGTGCCACAGTTCAGTGTCCGTACCTATGCTGCGATGAAGCTGCCGCTTGTTGCAACTCCGCAGAAGGTTTCTCCTGGTGCAATCACTCACGGACCCTTGATCGGCGAACCAGCTCTTAATCACATAATGGAATGGGACCGCAAACGAAATCACGTAAATTTTATGCTAAGCGACAAGCGTGACGTGTTTATCGCATTCGATAGTGGTGAACTTGTTCGAGTTGACGCGAACACGATGCAACCCTTTGGCCCGGCATATGAGCCATTTCCGATGCTCTCCTATAGCGGATACCACGATGATGTTCATATAGAGCCTTATGATCCTAACAATCCAGACAATCCTGACGATACGAACCAATTTACTTTCAGCGTAGTACCTCGGGATGAGCGTTCGCAAGCGGTTCTAGATCATCCATTTATTAGAATAGCGCTGTCTTTTAACCTCGACGGGGGCGTGCCCGGCTTTTCTATTGAAGATGAAGTTATCGATGACGTGGATGATTACGTTCGTGATTATATCGATTATGACATCGACCTGTTCCCGGACATGCGCGATAATCCTCAGTGGCCAATTGACGAGGCCGAAAACCGGCGGTACTGGCAATTTCCATACGAGTTTAAATCTGGTTGTATTCTCGCAGACAAGAACCAGCTGCTTCTGGGTGATAACACTGGGCGAGTCTTCAAAGTTAACTACTTTCCCGACTCAATGCAGGTCGTGATTGGCCTGAATGAGACGGCTATTACGTGGGAAGACTATTTCAAAAGCAACGTTCGGATTACCCCAGATGTAGCGAATGTCCAGGTCTCTGCTGCGGATATTTTCGGGGGCGCGTACTTCGTTACGAAAAGCTTAACGGATTCGGCAGCTTACGCAGACATTGTCCGGTGCAACGTGGGCGGGTTAAAAGACTTGGTAGCACCAGTCCACAGCTTGGCTTTAAATGACCTAACCGTTGTAACCAAAGTCTTTATAAACGACGCGCGAACTATAGCCGTTGATAATAAGCTTGGAGCGATTTTCGTCGCGGGCATGGCACGCACGGACCCTAATACTTTTGACAGTCAACTGATTGCACGTGTGGCACGTCTGAATTTTAAGGCATCAACGGATCTCAAGCTGGAGAAACTGTTAGAGTTAAACTTCGACGTAAATACCAATACCGATGACTTTAAAGGCATCAGGAGCAATTGCACAAACTTCTATAGAGACTTAGAAGGCCGCGAAGCATTGTTTATTGGTGTGCAGGCGCCGACTGACGGGGTGGCCGTGATCAGTCCTTTCGAACCGGCTACACTAGACTACACCGGATTTTTCTCGTTGCCTGGAAGCTTGGGGTACAATATAGGTGAACAACCTGATCGCCTTAACGAGGCTGGAACCGAACGGATTTTTGCCACTACAAAAGGTCGGCTGAAGTCCCGCTTGAACGTATTTGATAAGTTAAATCCCTTAGGCAGATACGGTAAGGTTCCAGTAGATTTTTACCTAGTTGATACTGCTAAAGTTGATCTTAGGAGCCTTGCCTCAATTCAGCAAAATGGCACATATGTTTACACGGGTCAAGCTAAGGTCGGAAGTCGGACATTTAGTCGGATCAATGGTCCAAACTTGGATGTGAGACTGCTTCCAGGAGAGACTCCGCCATTTACGCATTTTGTGGCAGTCGTCGATCCCGCAAACACTACGCGCGAAGTCAATGAAACGGACAACGTAATCGCTGGGCGCATCCGCTATCGTCTTGTCCCAAATGCACAATAGGAGAGAAACAATGAAAAATGTTTTTAGGCGCATCACGCTATTCGCAGCAGTAATATTGTGCCCAACCTTAACACTAGCAGCTGAGATAAATGTCAATATTGGAACGGTTGTCAATTTCCCAACTGCGGGCTACAGCACGGCTCTTTCAGGAGTCGTTGGAGGTTCGGTCACTTTAGTGAATAAAGAAACCGACGACAAGACTGTTAAACTACAATTGGGTGCGGGACTAAGCCTCGATAATTCGAATTCGAATCTTGACGCAAATGCGATTGTTGTGGGCCCGAAGGTTGAGTCACTAGACGGTTCAGCGGTCGTCGAATTAAAGTTTACCTACACTCTCCCTGCAAATGCCGTTCCGGTAGCATCGCTAACACTCACCAGAACGATAAAGCTTTTAGATCCCAACAATAACGATCAGGAGTTAGATCAGAAGAATATAGATATATCTGTAACCTTTCCATCTCTCGTTGTAAATGGTGACGATAGTTCACCCTTCCAGTTTAAGCTGCCTGTATTGGCACCAGGGCAAACTTCCGATTGGAAAGAGCTCACTTTCACAAATCCAAACGCTACCGCCCTAAACTTGAAGGGCCTATCATTTATTGATAACTTGAATGCGGAAGTGGCTGGTTTGGAGACAGATGATTTGCGCGGGCTACCATCGTTGGGTAATCCAGTAACGGTTACCAATTCAACGCCGTTCTCGGTGAGAGTAAAAGTAAAGCTTAAGACAGATTCCGATTGGAGGCTTGAAGGCACAGTGCAGTCCGACAGCCTTCAGTTTCTTAGTGCTATTAATCCCACTGGATCCGCTCTGATTGAACTTAGCGGTGACCGACTCGTAAAAAGCCTCACAGTTAACCCCACAGAAATTGGCTTAAGTGCTGCCTACGGAGTAACAGATACCGAGAACTTTACGATCCGTAATAACTCGAACGTTGCCGTATCAGTTCTAAGCGTTGCGTTTGTCGATCTGTCAGGGACTCCGCTACCCACAACCAAGTTGAGCATTGAATACATAAGTGGAAGTAACGGAACAATAGGAACAGCGGGGCCATTTCCTGCAAACGGAGCTGTCGAACTGCCTAAAAAGTCAGGTGGAACGACGGCAGAAGCTACATTTAAGGTTTCCTATACTGCGCCCAAACCATCGATTACCCAGTATTTGGGCCGAATTGACTTAGGCGTGGATTATGGGTCATTAGACACCGACATTTTTTCGATCCCGCTAAGCGTGAACAAGGAAATAAAGAAAGCAGAACCATCCGTGGATGTTCCCGTACCCGTGCCGCCAGCTCCGGTGCCGCCTACGATGACCTTCGGATCCATTTGCAAGGGCGACGAGAGTCCGTATCAAATTTTCTTTATAAGAAATGCTCCTGCGCCCGCTGATAGCGTCCGCCAATCTTTTCAATTCAGAATGAAACTGCAGTCTACGGATGCATTTGACGACCCAGATATCGTTATCCCTGGAGGTCCCAGTTCCACAGAGAATTATGACCTATATGACTACGTAATTGGCACCGTGGTGTCCATTGCACCTGGAGACTTCTATGCGGTTGGAGTTAGATATACTCCAAAAGTATTCAGCGACGCTCCTTGTTATGTGCGTATTGAATCGATAAATAATATTGTTCCCGATACATCCAATCCGGGCCAGTTTGGAAAGTTCGTAGCACATGTGAAACTACAGGGTGCGATTTCGATGGCGGACACGTGCCCCGTACCGGATGGCGCTGATCTAATCCCCATCTTTACACAGTTCACTAAAGGCTGCTACAGATCCAAATGTACTTGGTCGGGAACGATAGGTGTCCGAAATCAGGGTCCTGTAACTGCCCCGCAATCGCGTATGGCTTTCTACTTAGTAACAGATGGGCAAGAGAGAATGCTTAGGTCAATTAGGATTCCAGAGCTAAAGCCGGGGGTTACGTATACCTACAGCCCGAGACTACATAGTAAGCGGGATTTGACGGGTTCTGTTTTGAGGGCAGTTGTTGACTCTAAGCTGGAGGTCAACGAGACCGATAACTATGGGCGCACCGTCTCCGAAGACAATAACATAGCCACGTCTTCCCCGCTTCCTTAATCCATTCAAGCTCGAACCGCCCCCGCGAGGGGGCGGTTCGGAGAGCCACTTCAAAATAGAAGCTGCCGAAGGTAAGCTTGCCCCCAGTAGTGCGAGCCGGTTGAGGTCACGGTATACCCGGGAAGTGACAGTTCTGAATCAGCTTATAGGCTGCTGTAATGATCTTACTCAGGACAACACGACTGGCGCGTGAACCAGCTTCCTAGGCACTTATTGCAATTGCTCTCTGTCCATGTTTGAAGTAACCGACGCCCAGAAACTCAACACCAGGAGGCATGTCTAATCTGCGATGGCTGTACCGCGCGCCTATGCGTCCTTCCGGCATTAATGATGGTGGGACTTGCCAATGTCCGCAAATCCATGCAGGTTTCGGGATGGCAGATGCTGCTGGCGCTGGCGCTGTTCCTTTACGCCTGCTGGCTGGAGGTTCGCCAGACCAGCCGCAACGAGCTGCGGAGTTCCCCAATCCGTTACAGTGGGTGTCGATGGCCATGCTGCCAATACTCGCGACGCTCGCGATGGTCGGCTTCGGCAACGTCCGAAAATCGATGCAGTCTTCCGGCTGGCAGATGCTGATTCTGATCGTACTCTACGCGATCCTCAGCTATTTCTATTACTCGCGTGAAGTACGGACGCTCTCAACCCCTGGACCTGCTCACCCGCCTCAATCGCGTACGCCCCGCCACCCCCAAACCGCGTCCCTCCTGCCCGCCCCGCGCACCTGGCTCGTCCATGTCATTCCGCCGATCCTCGCCATTCTTGCCGTCGTTGGTTTCGGCAATGTACGCAAATCCATGTTTGAATCCGGCGGGCAGATGCGCATCATGCTTACCCTTTACCTGGTCGCGACATGGTTCGTCTACCGCAACGAAACGCCGCTCTCGACAGCTTCCGCCACAGCAAACACGCCCACCGCCGACGCCCCAACCCCTGACATCGAGGCAACATAGTCTTCCAGCCACCTCTGGTAGTCCAATTGCCCGCACGCGCCAGTCCCGCACATCCGTGAAATCCGTGTCATCCGTGGTAAAATCCAGTCCTTCTTGCCACCCAGCCCTACGCAACGCCCAAGGCAGCTCGCAGCAACATTACCCCGTGCTAAGGGTCTGTCAGGGAAGTGACAGCCCATTTTTCGCCTGCTACCAACAGCGTCAGTTCTTTGAAAATCGACTTCGAACAGTACTCTGCAAGCCCATCGCAACCCACAGGTAAAGCAAACGCCATCCGGGATTCCAGCGACGCACTCCGCACTGAATCTCTGGCGAGTAGCTATTCAAGTGGCGAAATTCCATGCACTTGAATATTAACTCACATAATATCAGCGGCTCGCCGCAAACTTGAATACGAATTTGTACACTTGAAACCAGACCCCGCACCTTGCCGGACCACCGTCTCGTTCATTGACAACTCTGCGACCCATATCCGGAATACAAAAAAAATCCCCCGGGCGAGTGACGCCCGGAGGATCCAATCATTTTGCCATCGGCACTGCCGCGCCTGCAAGCTTACTGCAGCTAGCGCCTCGCGGAGTTTCTATCCATGAAGACCACCTCCGCTACGCGTCCCCCTGTTGACGCTTACGCAGCTTCTCCAGGGCCAACTTCGTTTTCTTCAGCGAATCCGCGATCTTTCTCAGGCTGTCTACGCTCATCTCGGATTGCCCCTGTACCTGGCGGCTCTCCCGCGCCTGCATGCACAACTCGTCCAGAATCTTCCTGTCTGCTTTATTTCCATATTCACCCACCACGCCGAGAAGGCGTGCACAGGCTAGTTCGGCTGTTTCGACAAGCATCCGGTTGCTTCTTGGTAAACTGAACTCATACATCGGGTGCTGACCTCCAGTTGAATATCTGCGAACTCTATAAGGCAAGATAGGGGCCAAGTTGCAGCAACACACCTATCCCATTACACCTGCACAGCTTACATCACCTGCACCATCGCCCGACACCTGCGTTTGGGCCGAACCCATCCAGGTTCCACATCCCGTCATGCGCGAACTTTCAACATTACACCTCGGGTCAGCCGGCGACATCCACCTCGCCACCAAATCCTCACAACCTCTGGTGTAACACCAGAAAACAACACGCCTGTGGAAAAGTCACCCTCCCTGTGGATAACATTGCAAGTAAAAAGTCACCCTTCCCCGACGTTCATTTCATGCAGCACTGCATCTGAACAACTTATATATTTCTCAAAGCCATCTTCCCCTAAACCTCGGTACTTCGCAAACAGCCAGTCATCAGTACCGCGACTGCTACGGAGCGACAAACCGCCCCAGCTCGCAAAGTACTCCGCAATCCGCACTCAAAAGTACTCCGCACTCCGCAATCCCGCCTTCGAAAGTACTCCGCACTCCGCAATCCGCAATCCGCATTCGAAAGCTCCGCAATCCTTTTGAACAAACTCCGTCCATCAGCATACTGTATCCCGCTCAAAACAGAAGAGGTGTGAACGAATGGCAGTTAAAATCCGCCTGGCCCGTGTTGGCCGGCGCAAGAGTCCCGCATATCGCGTCGTCGTCGCCGATTCCCACAAGCCACGCGATGGCCGCTTTATCGAGATTCTAGGCTTTTACCAGCCTGTCGGCGAAACCAAGATCCAGGTCGACGCCGAAAAAGCCGTCAAATGGCTCAAGGTTGGCGCCCAGCCCAGCGATACCGTTCGTTCCATATTCCGCAAGCAGGGCATCCTTAAAGCCTTTCACGAAGCCCGCAAGCCACAGCCCGCTACCACCAAAGCCTGATCTGTATCAATTTAGTTGCACGTCGCGGTTTATAGCCGCTATAGCTCTATCCTGTAAGTTGCCTTGTTGTCTGTTGGTTTAACGTTCTCGCGGAGACAGCGGTTAGATGAGCACACCCACCGAAGGCCAGGTCATGAGAGACCTGGTTCAGTACATCTCAGAAGCGCTAGTAGATAAGCCTGAAGACGTGAAGGTCAACGTCGTCGAAGGCGAAAACTCCATTATTCTCGAGCTGAAAGTTGCCTCGGACGACGTCGGTAAAGTCATCGGCAAGGGTGGCCAGACCGCTAAAGCAATGCGCAAAATTCTCAGCGCCGCCGCCACGAAATTAAAAAAGAAATCTCTTCTCCAGATCGTGGAATAACCCCGCCCGGTTCAACGGGGCGCTTTTGTTTAAGGTATCGTGGACCAGCCTGACGACCTCATCCTTATCGGCCGCATCACCAAGCCGCAGGGCAACCGCGGCGCCGTGCGCATGTTGCCCGAATTCGAGCCCCTCGAGCACTTCGAAGGCCTCAAAACCAGCGAGCTGCTCCTTCGGCCGACCGCCCGCTCACCATTGGGCGCTGCCGAGCAGCAGGTCCACGTCGAAGGCTACTTCCTGCACGGCCAGTTTGTCATCCTCGAACTCGAAGAAGCGCCCGACATGAACGCGGCCGAGCGCCTGCGCGAAATGGAAGTCTACGTCCCGCGCGCCCAGCTTTGGGACCTTGAGCCGGGGCACTTCCTGGCCCATGAGCTCGAAGGCTTCGAGGTCAAAGATCGCGACAGTGTTGTCGGCACGGTCAAAGGTATCCACCCAGGCTCCGGTCACGACTTCATCATCGTTCGCACCGCCGCCAACCGGGAATTCCTCATCCCCTTTGCCAAAACCGTGGTAAAAGAAGTCGACACAAACACCAGAACGATCCACGTGGAAATGCCCCCCGGCCTCGACGAGCTTTGATATCATCTATCTTGCCGGCGTGCTCCTGCGCCCGGCTGGTCCGCCGCACTCCTATGCGGCTAAGATCATCTCTCTTGCCGGCGTGCTCCTGCGCCCGGCTGGTCCGCCGCACTCCTGTGTGGCTCAGATGATCATGCGTGCTACAAAAGCCTCGTCCGCGTCCTGCTCGCTCTCCAGCGTCTCGTCAAACAGGTATTCGGCGTCCGGCCGCATTCGCGCATACTTCCACGCACGCTGGCGTACCGGGTGCACCTTCTCCTCAACCGCGGGCCTCAGCAGGTTGTATAAAAACAATCCAAGCCCCACCGAGAACATATAGATCACCGCCACCCCGAAAATCACCATACCCACCAGGCTGATCGGGTTGCGTGCCTCTTCGCCTTGCGCAAAGGGTGGCCAGTAGCCGAACATCAGGATCGCACCCAGCGCCAGCACAATGATACCCTCAAGGTACAACACGCCGCCCACATAGGCGCGAATGCTAAACTCGCGAGGACCTCGCATTACCTGGGGCATCCGCTACTTCCGCGCGTCTTCCGTCTTCGGAAACAGGTTCTCGCCGCGCTGTACCCGCACGTCATCAAGGTAACCCCAATGGCGCAATGCTTCGAACGGCGTTTCCTCGAGAGATCCTTTGGCTCCAAGCTGCTCCCAGATGCGAACCGACGTTGACGGGATAAACGGATACAGCTGAGTCGCGATGACCCGCAGTCCCTCGCACAGCACGTAAAGGATAGCCTTAAGCTCGCCCGACTTATCCGGATCCTTTGCCAGCGTGAAAGGCTTCTGCTCCGTGATATAAAGGTTCAGCCGCTGCACGCCCGCGAAAATGCGCTCCAGCAGAAAATTAAACCGGCAATCGTCAATCAGCTGCTCATACAACGTGCGAACCCCCGCCGGGTGGCTGGGGTTTATCACCACGCTATCGTTCGGCAGCTCTGCCCGCTGGAAGAGCGATGTCAGCGTGTCGCGCACAGCATCGTCTTCCGTACTATACACCGCCGGCTGGACCACCATGCCGCTCTGGTATTTCTCTACCATCGTCAGCGTGCGGCTCAGCAGGTTCCCCAGTTTGTCCGCCAGGTCGGCGTTGTAGCGCGATTCCAGTGCCTCGTCCGTATAGATGCCATCGCCGCCAAAGTCGATTTCGCGCATCAGAAAGTAGCGCAACGGGTCGGGGTTTCCACCGTAACGCTGCACAAGCACGCGCGGATCGACGACATTGCCTTTCGACTTCGACATCTTCGCCAGCTTGAGCACACGTGTGCCAAATTTCTCCAGGATCGCCTGCGTTATGCCGTCCGTTGAATAGCCATTGTGGCTTTCGACAGAACCCAGATGCTCCTGCCCGTCGTACACCTCTGCCATCACGCCTCGATGCGCCGTGTCCGTATCCACCTTGCTGATTTCATAGCGGATGGTATCCCGCAACTCGGCCTTTCCGCCATCTTCAACCACGGTGCGCGGGCTGACGAACCCGTGACCGAACACCCGGCGCGGCGGCTCGATTCCTGCCGACATGCACATCGCCGGCCATAGCAGTGTGTGGAACTTAAAGATGTCCTTGCCGACAATGTGTATGTCGGCCGGCCACCAATTCAGGAACCGTTCCGGATCGGTGCCATATCCCACACCCGTGATGTAGTTGATCAAAGCATCGAACCAGACGTATACCACGTGATCAGGATCATCAGGCACCGGCACGCCCCATTTCATGGTGGAGCGCGAGATCGAGATATCCTGTAATCCCGGACGCAGGAACGAGTTCACCATCTCATTTGCGCGAAACTTCGGCAGGATAGACTCCGGATGCTCGTTTACCCAGCGCGTCATTGCATCCTGGTATTTACTCCAGCGGAAGAAATAGCTCTCCTCGCTTTTCCAGGTAAGTTCGCTGCCGCATTCCGGGCACAGCTTGCGCCCGTCCGGCTCCAGCTTAACCTGGCTCTCCAGCACAAAGTTTTCATCCGTTACGCAGTACCAGCCCTCGTACTTGCCTTTATAGATGTCACCGGCAGCCTTACAGGCATTCCAGAAACGTGCGACGGCTTCGCCGTGGTCTTCGTCCGTCGTCCGAATAAAGCGGTCGAACGAGACATGCAGCGTTCTCCAAAGATCCTCATGCCGCGGCGATATTTCGTTGGCGTATTCACGCGGCGGTTTACCAGCACGTTCGGCGTACTCCAGCATCTTCTGCCCATGCTCGTCCGTTCCGGTCTGGAAATAGACCTCATAACCAAGCATTCGCTTGGCACGGGCAATCACGTCCGTCCCGATCAATTCAAAGGTATGTCCCACATGCGGTTCCGCGTTCGCGTACGGGATTGCTGTCGTCACATAAAACCGTTTCATGCAGTACAGAAGGGGAGTGAGCAGCACGCAGATGCCAGCAAAAAGACGCGTCTGGCAATCGCGTCAGCCGGCAAATTGCGCCGAACCCCTTTCCAGTCCGTGCAACTCGTCCCTCAGCCTGCCTGATTCCTCAAGCTCAACAAAGGCGTCCACCACAAGGGGGTCAAAATGCAATCCTGTTTCCGCGCGGATTTCCCGAAGTGACTCTTTACGCGGCCATGCCGGCTTGTATGGGCGTTGATGCGTAAAGGCGTCGTAGACGTCGGCAACTGCGACGATACGCCCAGCCAGCGGAATCGCTTCACCCGAAAGCATGGCGGGGTACCCGGTGCCGTCCCATCGCTCATGATGAGTTGCAGCAATTTCCTCTGCCGACTTGAGAAGCGGGAAATCGCCGTTCCCATCGCCGGTCAACAGGCGTGGTCCATAAACCGTGTGGGTCTTCATCACTTCGAATTCTTCTGTTGTCAGCCTGGCGGGCTTGCGCAGTATGACCTCAGGCACAGCAAGCTTACCCACATCGTGCAGCGGCGCAGCCTGCCGTATCGTCCGCACCTCGCCCTCGGGCAGTCCGAGCGTTTCCGCAATAAGCGCCGATACCATTCCCACTCGAGCGGTGTGCTGGCCGGTCAGGTCGTCGCGCAACTCGGCCGCCGCCGCGAGGCGCTCCAGGAACTCCATTTGCGCAAGCATCAGTTCCCTTGTACGCTCCTGCACCCGCTCCTCCAGCCTTTGATTCTCCTCCTGCACTTCGCGGTGCAAAAAGTGCAGTTCCAAAAGGCTGTTGATCCTCAGCAGCAGTTCTTCGTGGTCAAACGGTTTGCTTACGAAATCGGACGCACCGGCCCGCAATGCATCGTAGCGGGACGTACGACGCGGATCAGCCGTCAGTACCAGGACCGGCAAATCGTGACCTGTCCCAGCCCACGCACGAACCTCCTTTAGAATGTCGAGGCCGCTGCGCTGAGGCAGTTGCCAATCCAGCACAATCAGGTCCGGTTTACAGGAAAGACATAAGTCCAGTACGTGATGCTCGTCGGGGGCCACCTGCACATTCTCGAAGCTTTCGTGATGTAGCACGCTTTTTAACAGGAGCAGATGATTTTCGTCATCCTCAACGAGGAGAATGCGCGCGTCTTTAATCTGCTTTTCGTCCATTGCTAGACCTGCAGCCCTGTTACGAAGCGACGATGGGGCCAAACAAACGGAACTTTTTACAAACTGGGTTACTTGTTCATCGTGGAATCAACCAGCGCTCAGGCGTGTGACCTCGTTCTTTTCGGCGATCACGCGTAATAACTCCTGGATGTGCTCCTCGCCCCGGGTTTCCAATGTCAGGTCGATCGCGGTTTCACCGACCGCCGCGGTCGAAAACGCGCGCTCGTGCTGGATATCGAGAATATTGGCGCATTGCTGTGCGATCAGGTCAAGGATACGCGAAAGCTGTCCCGGCACATCGGGCACCCGCACGCGCAAACGAACCAGGCGAGCGTCACGGACCAGCCCTTTGTCGATAATACGCGAAAGCCGGTTTACATCGATGTTGCCTCCGCTGAGCACGACCGCCACACGCTTACCAACCAGTCCCGAAATACGGCCATTCATCATGGCCGCCACGCCGGCCGCCCCCGCTGCTTCGACAACTGCCTTCTCGCGCTCGATCAACAGCAGCACTGCCGCAGCCATTTCTTCATCACTCACCGTGATGAGATCGTCCATGTAATGTTGCGCAATCTCCAAGCAAAGCTGTCCGACCCGTCGAACAGCAATACCATTTGCAATCGTGGGTTTCCCTTCAATTGTTACAACGTGTCCCGCTTCAAGTGCGGCCGTCATGCTCGGCACTGCAGCAGCTTCAACTCCGATAACCCGGATGGATGGATTGCTTTCCTTAGCCGCAATAGCAATTCCCGCAAGCAGCCCCCCACCGCCCACCGGAACCACGATGCAGTCCACATCGCGGCACTGGTCCAGAATTTCGAGGCCTGCTGTACCCTGCCCGGCAACGATTTCGTCGTCGTCGAAACCGTGGATAAACGTGAGCGCACGCTCGTCCGATAGTTCCCGCGCGTATGCCAGTGCCTCGTCGTAGTTTGCCCCGTGCAACAGCACGTCGGCGCCGTCCTCGCGCGTGTTCTTCACTTTGATCAACGGCGCGTTCGTGGGCATTACAATCGTGCAGGCCACACCCAGAAGATTCGCATGGTGCGCCAGCGCCTGCGCGTGGTTGCCAGCCGATGCCGCAATGACGCCGCATTGCTTTTCCTTATCGTTCAACAGCAGCAGCTTATTCAGTGCGCCGCGTTCCTTGAACGATCCGGTCGTCTGCAGCATCTCCAGCTTGAAGTGCACCGCACAACCCCACTCGCGGCACAGCGCGTCCGAGCTGGCTATCGGCGTCGGAACAAGTAATGGCGCAATTCGCGCAGCCGCTGCGCGTATATCCTTTATGTTTACCGCCAGGTTACCTGCCATAGCCGATTGGTTTCAAAAGAATGCGACGCGTAGTAAAGCTTCTAATCGAGTGGGGGTTCAGCCGCATATTAAAGCCCGCGCCTGTTCTGCGCATACCGGCTAAAGGGTCTCCAGCCTTGATTGCGAAATAGCATGTCATTTCTCAGGAACAAAATGCGCCGAAGCAAAAGCCTGTACTCCCGATTCATCCCGGGTGTCGGCTAGTAGCTGGCCTGCTCTTTAAGCCACTCCGTATGCTCCTGCCCGGTGCCGACAGTGAGAAAGCCTTTCATCCGGTAATGTGCCGGGCCGCAGAACTCAGCGCAGGCGATTTCGTATTTACCCGCGCGGGTCGGCGTGAACCACACGTCGATTGCGCTGCCGGGTATTGCATCCTGCTTGAACCGGAACTCGGGCACAAAAAAACTGTGGATGACGTCTCTGGACCGCAGCGTCAGCCGAAGCGGTTTCCCGGTCACCAGGTGCATCTCGTTCAAGGTAATCATATCGTCTTTGCCATCCGGGTCGCCATCCACCCGCCCGAACGGATTCTGATCCGACACGCCTGCCGCGTCTGTTTTCCCGAAACGCCCATCGGCTCCAGGATAGCGGACGTTCCATGCATATTGCTGCGCGAGCACCTCAACGTGCTGCGCGTTCGCGGGGAAGTTCTCCTGGTACCTTACCTTGGCCCACAGGTCGCGGCTTGCGAATGCAAGCCACAGCAGAATCGCCGCGGGTATCACTGCCCATGCGACCTCCAGCGCTGGCCGGCCATGAAAATACGAGGCCGACACGCCTCTGCGTTTGCGGTAATGGATAATCGCGAACAGAAGAAGTCCCTGCACGAGGAGGAATGCTCCGACGCTTATCCATAGGATTAAGTAAAAGAGATGGTCAATCGGCGCAGCAAACGTCGACGCGGACGGGGGCAATCCGACGTTCACCTTCGGCAGTCAGTTCGCTGTCGGTGCGCCACCGGGGTCCTTATATGTAAATGTCGCGTCCCTTGCTTCGCCGTCACCGAGCTTCATGCTCTGCTCCTGGGCGCCGTACTTCTCGTGCCAGGCAGCAACAGTATACTCGCCGGGCGGCAGTCCTTTGAGCTCATACGTCCCATCGTCACCGGTAACCGCGAAAAACGGATGCTCGAAGACGCCCGCCCACGCAAGCATCCAGGGGTGGACGTCGCATTTGATCGGGACCGGCAGTTCCGGTTTGGGAAACCTGGCGATACGCGGTGGCACCTTGTTGCTCGTCATAAACTCGTTAAACTTCGGGTTCACCTGTGACTTCGACTGGATGTTGTGAATCGTCGGGTCGCTATTGAGAATCTTCAGGTCCTGCCCGGCGCGCAACGCGAACACGTGCGGCTCGTACATGCACCCGCGCTGGTCCAGCACGGCAGGCTCCGCAGGCATGCCGTACGATTTGCCCGATGGCAAACCGCTTTTCACGTAAACGATTACATTCTTCAACGTGCTGTTGCGATTTACGACGACATCCTGCCGCCGTGGCGGTTCGCCACCACGTGTCTCGGCGCAGGTCGGGTCGGCCGTGATTCGGATCTTAGCCATTTCAGGGGGCGTGCCGGAGAAGTTTACAGCGCCTCGGATAATACCAGTGTCTGCAGCAAAGAGGCCCGATGTTAAGACTCCAAGCCCGACGACCACAAGAAGATCTGTTTTATTAAGCATATGCGCGCAAGCTACACGTTCCGGCAGGTTTGTTTCGCCTAAAAATGTTCAGTTTTCTCGACGTCTATCTGTTCAGCCCGTGAAATATGCTGGCCTGTGCTTAAACCCCCGTACCCACCTTGCTGCCTGTATCAAGTGATCACGCTTTCTTGATTTGGCGACATGGCAATCCGGTTAAGTAGCGTATCTCAGGATTATAAGTCCTCTAGTCATCGACAGTGATGCGCATGATTTCCTGCACGGTCGTCTGGCCAAGCAGCACTTTTTCCCAGCCGTCCATGCGCAGCGTCCGCATCCCGTGCTTCATGCCCACTTTCTTCAGCTTGGCAGCGCTTTCGACGCGCATCACCAGCTGGCGAAGCTCGGGGTTGTTCACAAAAATTTCATGGATGGCGGTTCGCCCGCGGTAACCGCTATGGTTGCAGCGTTCGCATCCGGCTCCTTTATAAAACGTCGTGTCGGCGTATTCGTCGTAGTTCACTCCGCCGACTTCCAGCTCTTCCCGGCGGGCCTTATACTCGATCCTGCAGTGCGCGCAGATCTTTCTGAGAAGGCGCTGCGCGATAACAGCCTGAATCGAGCTGGCGACCAGGAACGGTTTCAGGCCCATGTCAATCAAGCGCACGCAGGCGCTGGGCGCATCGTTCGTGTGCAGCGTGCTGAAAACAAGGTGTCCGGTAAGCGCCGCGCGAATACCGATTTCCGCTGTCTCAAGGTCGCGCATTTCACCTACCATGATCACGTCCGGTGACTGGCGCAGTATGGATCGCAGTGCCAGCGCGAAGTCCAGACCGATGTCTTTGTTGATCTGCACCTGGTTAATGCCGTCGAGCATGTACTCGACCGGGTCCTCAACCGTTACGATCTTGGTCTCGGCGTTGTTGATCGTCGCAAGCGCCGAATAAAGGGTCGTTGTTTTACCCGAACCCGTCGGGCCGGTCATCAGGATAACGCCGTTAGGGCTCTTGATCAGGTCACGGAAAATCGAAATAGTATCGGGCAGGAAGCCGACATCTTCGAGGCCCATCAGGACGCTGCTCTGGTCCAGCAGACGCATGACGATGGACTCGCCGAAAATGGTTGGGATGGAAGATACACGGACATCGAGTTTCTTGCCGGGAATGTTGAGCTTAATACGTCCGTCCAGCGGCACGCGTTTCTCGGCCAGGTCCATTCCGGATAAAACCTTTAACCGCGAAATGATCGAGTTTTGCCATTTCTTCGGCGGTGCTGGAACGTCATGCAGAACACCGTCGATCCGGAACCTTATCGTGACGCCGCTCTTGTTCGGCTCGATGTGAATGTCGGACGCGCGGTCGTGCACCGCCGTCTTAAAGATAAGGTCGACATACTTAACGACTGGTGGTTGTTCATGGCCGTCCCTGCCCGTAAGGTCGACGTTCGAATACCGGTCTTCTTCACTTTCACGAGTCTCAGCGGCCACCGCCTCGTCGGCGATATTATGATACAGGTCCGAGATGTCGTTGCCTTCGTAGTAGTGCTTGATGAATTTGTCGATCTCGTGCTCGTCCGCGACGATCACCTGCACGCTCTTGTGATAAATCTTCTCGAGGTCATCCGTCGTCTGGATGTTTAGCGGATCGGCCAGCGCGACGTACAGAGTATTGTCGTCGTACCTGACAGGAAACACCCGGTACTTGACCGCATGCTTGGTCTCTATCTGCGCAAGCAACTCGGGGGTGATGTTCAGATCCTTCAGGTCGATCTGCTCATAGCCCTGTGCGGCGGCAATGGCCTGAAGTATATCGTCATCACGAACCAGACCCTGGGCGACAAGGGTATGTTTCAGCGAGGCGGCGCTTTCGTCGGCGGGGATCAGGTCGCGAATCATTTCGCTGCTGACAAGCCCGGCTTCCTCCAGCATCTGGGCCAGCGCACCTGCGGAGCTGCCACCCCGGCTCTTCGCCGCCGCGGTGTGCTCGAAATAGCGGCGTTCCTCGGCCGTCGGCTTACGTACTGCCATTTGTGACTAGCGCCTCCGCCCTTCCAGAGGGGATAACTTCATTACATTTGCAGCTGACATAGCGTTCCATGCCTTATTCAGCAACCAAAATCGCGACCCGACAGCTGAGCCTTGTCATTTTATGATTTGGGGCGCCTGGCATAACAGATGATATTCCCCACGGATTGAACTCAGCCGGATCCCGAGGCTGCGACAGAGCACCGAAATTCAGCATTGATAGTATATTGCATACGAGGGTAGATGAAAAGTACAAATGAGAATCGCGATCCTCATACTGGCTTCTGCCTTCGTGCTTAGCCTCATCTACAGCGCCTGGCGGATGCGCGACCGTTTTGAAATTATTGGAGAATTTGTGCAGTTTCTCCGCGAGCGTAAACTGTGGTGGATTGCGCCCCTCGTCCTTGTCTTCGTGCTGGCAGGTCTATTCGTGGCTGTCACCGCAGGGTCCCCCCTTGCGGCGTTCCTGTATGCGCTGCACTGAAAGCGGCCGCGGCACCCGGGCATGGTCGGCCTGGAAGCGTGCCGGGGAAAAGGCTGCTCATATAATTGGGATTGCCATTTTTGCCCTGCTCTGGCTCGTAGCGCTTGGGCCGATGGCGCTTGCTTCCAGGCTGCGTGGCAAGCATCTGCTGCCGCATTTTACCGGACGCGAGAATACCTACTATGTGCCCCGGGAGTCCAGCGAGCCAACGCTCGAGCGGATGAAGCGACAGTGGTGATATAGCCCCGCCGGCACAGGAGCCAGTGTCTGATCCACCTGAGCGCGAAACAATTACCGGGTCGCCAGTCGAACCGCTGCCTTACGAGGCTCGATCCGTATTGCAATTGAAGCGGCGGCGGTGCCGGAACCACTGCATGAAAACCAATTACATCCGGCCCGCTGCCATCCTGCTCGTGGGATGCTGCTGTGCCACAGCCTGCGCAACGCAGACGCTCACCCTGGCAACTTACAACATTCACAGCGCAGTGCCGAATGGCTCCAGCCTGGCGAGCTATTTCATCACGCCGAAGGATGTACAGAATGTTGCAGATGTTGTGACGTCTTCTAGCGCGTCCATCGTGGCACTGCAGGAAGTACGTTGCGAGTGGCAATGGCGTCGCGCCGCGCAGCACGACACCTTTGCGCCTGATCTCGCGCGGCGAATTGCGCAGTACTGCGCGATGAACTTTGCATTCGGCAGTACCATCGATGATGTTACCAGCTATCCTTCCAACACCGCCTACATCGAATGGGGAAGCGGCGACCAGTGGCAAAACAGCGGCGCCATCCACGGTGAATTCGGAAATGCGGTGCTAAGCCGTCACAAGCTGACGGCCGTTCCGGTGAACATTCCATTGCCTACTGATCCCGGCGAGGAACAGCGCGCCTGTTTGCGGGTGTCATTTGCCCTCGACGAGACATCCTCGCCACTCGTGGTCTACGCAACGCACCTGCACCATCGCCAGCCGTCAGCGCGGCAAAAGCAGATGGCATCGATTCTCGACCACGCAAAGAAGGAAGTGACGACCGCAACCGTCTTCATCATGGGCGATCTCAATACCAGTCCCGGCCCCGATGAACCGGATTTAATCGCAATGGCGGAAAGAGCGGGTTTTCACGACCTGGCAGCCCTGCATGCGGCAAAGCAAAATCGTTCACCAGACAACACCATACCTGCGCATCAGCCTAAAAAACGTATCGACTATATCCTGGCCAGCCGTCGACTGACAGTCCTCGACGCGCATACCATTGAAACGACAGCGTCTGACCACCTGCCGCTTGTCTTAACCGTCGGCGTGCCGTAGCCCATAGTCTAGATAAAGCAACGCTGTTGACACCCCTCGTGCAACGCGACATACTTATCTGCTTATGCTCCGTCCCCATACCCGTAGTACGTGGAATCGTTTGCGCCTTACTGCCGCTCTTTCACTCATTTCCTCCGCAGCCATCGCCTTCGACCCCGCGGCTGGCGATTTTGCCAGGCCCGCAGGCAACCTCGTTCGCGTAATGACCTGGAACGTGCTGGACAACTTTATCGCCACACCCGCTCTCGATGCGACTTTCAAGCGAGTCATCGAAGCTGCGAACCCGGACGTCATTTCTTTCCAGGAGATTGACACCAACCTCGCAGGCTCCGCTTCGGCCATCTCCGCCATGATCAAGGCCCGGCTTGAGACGTATTCGCCTGCATATACCTGGAACGTGTGGGTGGGTTCTTCCGATGGCGACAATCGCAATGCCCTTTGTTCGCGATATCCCATTTCGCTCACCCGTACTGACACGCTGCCTGCCTCGGATACTCGTGGCGTCACAATGGCACTCGTCGATTTACCCAATGCCACATTCGCCGCCGATTTGTACGTCATGGCCGTTCACTTCAAGTGCTGTGGAACCACCGGGGTCGGTGGCGATTATCAGCGCCGACAGATCTACGCGGATGCCATTACCAACTGGATGCGCGACGCGCGCACGGCCGGCGGCAACATTACCCTCGCTGCGAATACGCCCATGCTTACAGTTGGGGATACGAACCTCGGGGGAGGCGACGATGGCGACGAGGCGCCGTATCATCCCGCGCGCACAATGCTTGATGGGAGCATTTTCGACACCGCAACGTACGGTGCCTCCTCGGCGCCCGATTGGGATGGTTCCAATTCCACCGACGCCGCGCCGTACGATTGGAACAACGCACAGCCGCGCACCCACTCCAGCACCACGCCGAGTTCGCGATTCGATCGCTTTTTTTACACGGATTCCGCCATGCGCCAGGTCGGTGGATGTGTTCTCAATACCAGCACCATGACCGCTGCCGCGTTGAGCGCCTCCGGCCTTCAGGCCGGTGATACTTCAAGTGCATCCGACCACCTGCCTGCCTTTGTCGATTTCGCATTGGGCGCCGATTCTGCCGCACCCGGCAAGTTGCTGGTGAACGAATTCTGCGCAAACGACGTGAGCACGGACGATCGCACGTTCCTGGAAATAAAGAACGTCGGTGGCCGTGAGATCAACCTGGATGCACCCGTCGACTATCGCCTCAAGCTGTCGAACAGCGCATTGCCGACTACTCCGCCGGCTGCAGAAAACGAGAACTCGGACTTCGACATCAAAGGCATCGTTCCCGCAGGCGGACTCTTCGTAATGTACAGCAGCACAGGAGACTCCGTAGCCGTCGCGGGCACGATAGTGACTAACCTTCCAAACAAGCTTCAGCGGCACGATTTCGGGAACGTGTTCTTCCTGACGAATGCAGACAACGTAGCCTTCGCGCTCGTGCAGCAGGGCAAGTCGGATATCAGCACGACGTCCGAGACGGTAGTGGAAGCGTACGGCTATGCGGCACCTTCGCCGGGAACAACCAGGTATTTCAGGACCGACAGCGGAAACGCACTGACGATCGCACTCGGTGCTCCGCAATGGACCAGTTTCAATTCGGGCAGCACAGCATCCGACCTGAGTTTGTCGCGCAATCCCGGCAATACGGTCTCCAGCAATTACGCAGGTTGGACCCTCGGCGCGACTGCCACGCCGGGTCTGCCAAACGCCGCCCCAACTCGTGTTAATGAGTGGTCGCTCTATTGAAGATGTTTCGAGTGCGGCCGCTTGCTGCCGCTTTACTTTACGGTTGCTGGTTGTCGCCGGCGACTGCTCCCGCTCAGCACTCCTCCACATTGTCCACTGCCTCCATATCGTCCATATCGACCACCGCCACTACAACCGCATTCCGCGACGCCCGCTACCCCGCACACTGGTGGACGCCGGTCCCAAAACAGGGAGCGCCCGACTGGGAGGTATTGCCGCAGGATGCCGGCCCGGGTGAAGTCATTCTCTCCAAGCGCAATGAGCTCGGGCTGCTGTCAAATTTCACTGCCACCACGTTCACACTCGATGGCCGAACCTACGCCAGTGTCGAAGGCTTCTGGCAGATGATGCTCTTTCCCGAAGGCCCCGACGATTCGCGCGCAAAAGCTGCCGGACTGGAATGGAAGCACACCCGGGACCAGGTTGCCGGCATGACCGCGTTCACCGCGAAGTCCGCCGGCGACGCTGCGTGGGACAACATGAAAAAAATGGGCATCGACTGGGTCACCTACCAGGGCCGCCGCATGCCCTACTACAAAACAGGCAGGGCCGAGCACTACGACGTGATCGTGCGTGCCATGCGCGCCAAGCTCGATCAAAACCCGGAAGTGAAACGCGTACTGCTGGCCACCGGCGATCTTAAATTGCGACCCGACCATCATCAGCCGGACGACGCGCCTCCATCCTGGCGCTACTTCGACACCTGGATGCAATTGCGCAAGGAACTGCAGGAAAAGTGATCCACGGAAGCTAAAACGAGCATCGTTGTATTATCACTCAATGGGACCCGCCAATATCTACGAGGTGCTTGAGTCCGCCACGGACGTTGAAACTGCAGAACAGCACCTTCAGCAGTTGAAGAGTATCCGGCGCACGTTTGCGCAGACGCTCAAGGCCGATGAAAATGCACGGGAGCGTTTCCTGGCAGATCTTGCATCCGTACTGGAAGAGTTAGAGGACTGGCCTGGAGTTTACCGAGCCTCGCGCGAGCGGCTGAAAATCGTTCGCCCGGCCGCTCGAAGCAATCACGCGCTTGTCTTCCTGATCGCGCAGTACCTGGAGTCTGCCCGTCGCACTGTAAAGCCGAAGCCCTATGTTTGCGAACTGCTGGACCAGGTACGATTCGTGGAAGACGTTGCAGTCGAGCCGGTCGCGGTCGTGGCGCTGCGCCAGATGGTACTCCTTTCGGATTTCAAACTTTGCGGCAAAGCCATCTACATCTTCAAAAAAGTCGCGCGACGCTACGGCATGCCCGATCTCGCGTTTACACGGGCGTCGGTCGATCAGCTTTTCAACGCATACCGCGAAAAGTACCTGCAGTATCGATGGCAGTAGTGCAGTTCTTCGCGTCTGATCCACCCTCGCGCCAGATCAGCCGCACTTGTGCGGCGAGAGAGCGGCGATGATACGCGCATCCTTTCGCGCGTATCGTTCATCGCTGCGAGCAATCAACGTCCGCCCGGCTGGGCGTGCCGCACCGTACAACCCGGACATTTCCTTTTACGCATCCCCTGAGAATTTGCCAGGTTTCGGAAGAGTTCCGGAGCTGCCCCCAGAACTTAATTGGTCAAACGTCCCCGAATTGTTTGGTCTTCTTCATCAATAAAAAGCGAGGCCGCGCGCTACCAATATCAGCTCGTGACATGGATGCTTCGGAGAGGAAATATTATGAAAAGCACCGCTAAGCGAAAGTATCCTTTGCCAGACTCCTTCGAGTCGGTACGCGAAGCGGGTGCGTTCTGGGACAAGCACAGTCTTGCCGACTACCAGGACGACCTGAAGCCGATTCCATTCACCGCGCAAATCAAACGGCGACATTTCGAGATTGAAATCGACGAGGAAAGCTTCCTTATCCTGCGCCGGCGCGCTTTAAAGCAGCGCAAACCCGTAAAGCAAATCGCCAGTAAAATACTAAAAGAGAATCTCGGCGCAAGCTGATGTGATTCCAATTGGTACTGATCGTCGCAGGAAAAGTCCCTGCCCGATGTTCACCGCACTTGACCAACCTTGTCCTCCGTCAATACGTCAGCCATGAACTGGTTCGAAACAGCTTCCGAGCTATCGCCGGTCGTTCTTCGCGGCGACAATCAACGTTCAGTACTACGGGGGCAGGTATATACCAGTTGTGAAGGGCGGGTCTGTTCCCTGGCGTACCCTTGAGGTGGGCTAAGTCCAATAAAGTCGAAAAAGATTTTTGGGCGAACGTGCGATGGTGCGTGCCGGCAACTCCAGGTAGCTGTCTCGCGACACCCGTTCACCCCCCGAGCGACGCCCCACTCGCCGCCGACGACTCCGATTCGCATCTGTATTCCGCAATCCGCAATCCGCACTCGAAAAGTACTCCGCAATCCGCAATCCAAATGAGGCGCACGCCCCATCCGATCCTATGCACGCGCCCAGCGAATCACTGCTCCTCGAAAGCGTGGAAAATAGACCCATATCCGCGCTAAAAATTGTGGGAAAGTCAACCGGCCCCGGTTAGTCGGTCCCGGTTAGTTCCAATCACTCACTCAGCACACCTCCGCCTCCCGCACCGGCAGCCTCCCAAACAGCCGCTTAGCTTCCTCCACGCTCATGTGCGGCTCACTCCAGCGCGCCTCCCAGCCCCGCTTTACCTGGATGCACTCCAGCTTCGGCCGCTCCCGCAGATAGTGCCAAAAAGTCACGCGAATCCACAGCCATCCGTCCTGTCGCTCTGGCGCGATCCTATGCTCCGCCTCCCAAAATTCCTCGGGATGCTGTACCCGCTTGCCATCCACCTCCATCGGCGGAATCAGCAGGTGCAGCAGCTCATGCTTCAGGATCATCGAGAAAACCTCCCGCGGTGTGTCGGGGTGGTTCAGGATGTTGTGGATGTAGATCGTTGCCTGCGGCGATCCCTCCCGCGTGGTGATACACGCAAGCGTCGGCTGCCGCACAAACCAGGTATCTACCTCCGTCGCTAGCTCCGGGAAATGCTCACGGCGAATCTCCGCAAGCATCGCGACGAGGTCCCACTTGATCCATGGGATAAACGGCTGCGCACGCATCCGCTCCAGCTTCTCCAGCATGCGACCATCGGTGATAATCATGAAGCACTCCGTCGCTCCAAGCGACACTTCCTACCGAAGTCCCGACCTTACTACAGAGCTACTTTGAGCGGCTTGGGAATCTAAGGATCTTCTGTTCATACGGCAGGCCTAAAACACAGTTTCAAGAAGTGATGGCATCGATGGATCTGTCTCACCGCTCAGTATCCACCCGTTCCTCCAGCGGTCGTCACCGAAGTCGCCGGTGTACAAAGTGAAAAAGGTGGATCTAGATTATTTTGGAGAGTAATGATTAACCTGTCACCGCATTTTCGTTTCTAGATGTTGTACCTTTGGCCTTGATTGTAGCCTATATGTAGTACGTCATCCAATGGTGCTAGTGCTTGGGTAAGCCTATTCACAACCCAAGCTGCATGAAAGCAGAACGTTAGTTCTATATTGACAGCCGAGCGACGCATGAACAAGTACAGCTCTGAATTGAACAGCAGCTCGTACTCGAACTGCTTGCGACGTGGGGAAAGACTGATGCAATGGCCAGAAAGATGCAGCCCCTCACAACTGAGCGACTGTCTGTCATTCAGGTTCCGGAACTGGCCGCACGCGGATATGAAATTCACGAATGGAAGCATGCCACCGCGATTTTGCGCACGGACTTTCCAGAAGAGTGGCAGGACATAGCGAAGGTGATGAATGACTTTTCTTTAAGGAAAAGCGCCGTGGTCGCCGAGGGCGGCGGAAAAACTAAAGATATCGCAGGCGTCATTGACGCAGCCTTCACCACACGCGGTTGGCGAGAAAAGGGCTTCGCCACGAAGGTCGTTGTGGATGAACACGAAATGGACAGCCCAACCCACAAAGTCGATTGTTACAAAAACCGTGTCGCACTTGAATTAGAGTGGAACAATAAGGATCCGTTCTTCGACCGCGACCTTAATAATTTTCGCCTGCTATTTGACCTGCGGGCAATAAGCGTTGGCATCATCATCACTAGATGTGACGAGCTCCAGGATATCTTCGATGGACTCTACGTGACCGATTCGAAGCGGGAGGCGGTGAAGCAGATTGGGAAAAAGTATGGGCCATCTACAACGCATCTTTCGCGGCTGCTGCCCCGTATAGAAGGCGGAGGCGGCGGGGGTTGCCCAATCCTGGTAATTGGTATCTCAAAAGCTGTATACGTAGAAGACGTTCAAGGTTACTCAAAGGACATTCCAAATGCAAGCTAACGCGCCGTCGCCAGCCGAGGAATTGCTGCTGCTGCCAAAGAAGCATTTTCGCACCATTCTCGCAGATCCACCATGGCAGTTTCAAAACCGCACCGGCAAGGTTGCGCCCGAACACCGGCGCTTGAATCGCTACAGTACTATGAGCCTGAAAGAGATCGAAGGACTTCCCGTGGAACAGCTGGTGGCCGAACCGGCGCATCTCTACCTGTGGGTTCCGAACGCGTTGCTGCCGGAGGGCATCCGGGTTCTCCGCGCATGGGGATTCGATTACAAATCTAACATCGTTTGGCATAAAGTGCGAAAGGATGGCGGCCCCGATGGCCGTGGTGTTGGATTTTATTTCCGTAATGTGACGGAGCTGATCTTATTCGGAACGCGCGGCAAGAAGGCACGAACACTTGCGCCGGGACGCAGTCAGGTAAATATCATCAAGTCTATGAAGCGTGAACATTCACGCAAACCGGACGAGCTGTATGATATAATCGAAGCTTGCAGCCCGGAACCTCGGCTAGAGCTGTTCGCACGCGGAGCGCGGAACGGTTGGTCGGTTTGGGGAAACCAATCACAAGAATACTACCCAAGTTGGCCGACGTATGCCAACCATTCGCGCTCACATGAGGAAAAGCCTCGCACCGGCCCAGTGCAACTAGCATGCGAGCTTGCTGAACGGGCTGCGTTTTACGGCTAGCGAGCTAAATAGTAACGCTAATCTGCCGGATGTTGATTTGCTCTTTACAGAAGATCGCAGTACGATAGATCTAAATGATTAAATCTCTTTAGAGGCCCCATCATGGCGGAAGTCCACCTCCTGACGATCGATGCCGTCCCACCGGCCTTGCATGGCTTATACGGAGACTACAGCATTCGTCCGACCACAAGTGCTGAACGACTTGCAATAGAAGACGATTTCTTCGAACGCGGGTTGAAGATTTCAGTGCCACGAGGAACAACTTCTATTGTTGTTCCAAAGGTACAGGGAATTAAGGACACAGCTGATTATCTTGAATGTATTGAATTTGCGCTAGCGCTGCTTTGTGATGATGGCTTTGCCACGGTTAGTTACAGCAGCTCTTCAGCAGATGCGAAATTTTCCTCAAGTGCGGAATATCGGCAGTTAACGGGCGAACCGCAATTTGCAGATGCACTGCAGGGAAATGATGTCTCTCATTGGATGGCCGCTTGTATGCAAGCGACCGCACGGGAACTTAAGCACGCGCGTATAATTCACAACCGGTATTTGCGCTATATTCGAGCGAGTGACGCGGGCGACGCACTTCTGGACTTGTCCATTTGCCTGGAGGCTCTGGTGGGTTCGCAAACAGAAATAGCATTTAAGTTCAGCATGCTGCTTACCAAGTGTTTGGGATATAAGGACGATTTAGCGCTCGAAACACAGCGGCTCTTAAAGCGTCTTTATACAGTTCGCTGCAAGATTGCTCACGGCGATCCAGACGCTGAGAAAGAGTTTAATAAGATTTCTCCAGACTTGCCGGGCATTCGAAAGCTCTCACGGAAAATTCTAGTAACGTATGTCACGTTTATTGCCGAAAAGACGAGAAGTCAATGGGCCACTCATTTGGAGGAAGTTGCCATAAGATGACCAAGAAAGCCACCACCAAGCTGCCCGAATTTACTGTGCTCGTTGGGACATGCCTTGGATTTACCGCGTATCGTGGATATGCACCACTATGTGACTTGGCGCGGGTTTCAAGGGCAGATATCTTCGATCAGGAGAAGAATCAAACGGGAACCCAACGTAACTTGAGCAAAGACCATGCAATAGATGCGTATAATTACGTCTCGGGACAGCCGGACGCGTTCTTTCCGGAAATAATTCTAAACATTCGCAACAAGGCCTATGTGAAGCTTGCTCTGCGTCCGGAAGGCGCCAGCAAAGTTGGGCGTCTTAGCTTCACGAAAAATCCAGAATTGGCAAAGCAGGTGGTCGTGTCACGCTTGGACGGTAATCATAGGCTGTGGTACGCAGACGGTCATGAGAAAAGTCGCGAGCCAATTACCCGTCCTGTCTCATTCTGTTTCCTCATGCTCGCGAACATTAACGAAGAGCTGGAGGTTTTTCAGGCTATAAACGATAACCAAAAAGGCATGAACACGAGCCATCTGCAAAACATTAAGGTTCGCTTGGAGGGCGTCGAAAAAATCAAAGCCGAAGATCCTGCCCTTTACATTGCGCAAAAACTGCAAGACGACGCTACGAGCCCATTGGCGGGACGTGTGCACCAAGGAGGTGCGATAAAGAAGGGAGCAACCCTCACCGGACTGAATACAGCAAACCTTAAAGGCGCGGTTCACGATCTACTGACGCGGTCAGCTACAATAACTAATCTCTCGAACGTCGATGCTCAGTACGAAGTTGTAAAGAATTATTGGATAGCGCTGCAAAATTTTCTGCCTAAAGCTTGGAAGAAGCCTGGAGACTATAGCATCTTTCGCGGAGTTGGCTTATACATGGTAACGTATCTTGGGCGGGAGATCATTGATCGCTGTATCACCAAGGGAAAATATGAACCCAAGGATATGCTCGGATACCTAAAGGCCCTCCCGCCTCATAGTGCGTTTTTGTCCAGCGGTATCGGGCAGTATGCAGGCCGCAAAGGGGGAAAGGCATTGGCTGCGGAATTAATCCGTCATCTTGCAAAAGATGGTGAGATAAGCTATGAAACTCTGCAGATGAAAATCTTAGGCACAGGGAAGTAACATGCTCGCGGATGCGGGGTAAACGGGAGTCCTGCGGGAGTTCTGGGGTCAGCCCGCAACATTCTTACGATATCGGGGCGTAACCCTTTGCGGCCGAGATCGGGCAGGTGAGTTTCCGACACGAATGTCCAATTGCGAATGTTTGCTGTGTCGACGAGCAGGCTTTCAAAAGCCCGGCGCAAACCGCCTTCATTTCGAACTGAATGGATCCGCAACTCCTGCAAGGTTTGATGATAGCGTTTTATCGCCGGGTGAGCAGCGTGGATGGGCTGCGGCTGTTTGCCAGCGGGTACTGCATCTGGTGGTGTGGGGATGTTACGGGGCATTAGCGGAGTGGGTGCAACATGCGGCGGTATCAAGCGCGTAATGGAGGTAGCTGAGCGAGGTTGCTAGCTCGCAAGATAATGCAACAGTTCAAAGCTCTGCCATTGCATTCATTTTGACATTTCCTCCTGGCTGAGATAAATGGCACGGCGTTTCCATCAATGCGTTTCAGGAGAATCTGTTATGAACAAGGTTCTGACACCACTTTGGTTGTCGCTGTTCCTGAGTCTAATCCTGAGCGGTTGTAATGACGGTGACGTTACGCCATTCCTAGGAAAGTGGAAAGCCGAAAATGTAGAGGCGGACATTCGCAAAGAGGAGAAGCAGATCATTGTAAAAGTAAAGAACCAGGGCGGGATGCTGGGTGGTACCTTCTCGGCAAAGATGAAAGGAGATCAACTGAGAGTCCAAAGTCCGTTAATTGGCGAAGTGGCCCATGTAAAGAAGACGGATAGCCTGCTATTAGGCGGAGCTGAACTTATACGTTATGACCCTAATAACGATCCGTTCGAGACGTGCCAAGAGAAGTTGGCCAAGATCGACTACGCAAAGGAAGCCTATGGGCTTGATTTCAACCTGTCTACCGGCGCGACTATTACGATGACCAACCTGCTGCAGCCTACTCGTGTTGGATACCTGAAAGTAGAACCAACGTGCCCTTCAGGTGGCCAGTATTCTGTGAACGTGTTGGGGGATGATCCAACCTGCACCAACGCTCATTTGGGACACGTGCTCGAATAGAATTCCTCGTAGAGGGGACTTAATACTCCCGAAAACCCTATCTATCCTAAAGAAACCATGGAAGATTTGGGCTCAGCTGCCCATCAGTTTCTTTTCATGGCCGCGGCTGCCACCGGCACGCGCCGACTGTTCCCCATGTCCTTGGACGATCTGTAACCTATGTCTCCGGTTCGTACATCGTTGCCCGCGCCATGTCGATTAAGGGTCCGTAAGGGTCTCTAAGGGTCCGTGCGGGAATTACAATTCCCAAAAGCCTGTGCTACACAGGTCGTCATAATGATAAAACAAACGCAATTCCCCGACCCCGAGACCAGCGCGAGCGACGCCGCACTCGTCCCAGACGACTCCGATTTCCGTTCCGCACTCCGCGCCGAGTCCGAACTTTCCGACGATCCCCTCGCCGCAAACGAATCCGATTCCGGTTTGGACTCCGAAATCGGCAATCCGCAATCCGCACTCGAAAATCTGCCCGAGGATTTGCCCGGTTTTCCCGTCTGCGTACTCGAACCTCCGCTACCCCGTCCCAAGCCCAGGCCCCGCCCCGGCGAGGACCCCAGCCTTTTCACCGACACACGTCCCACCCGGCCCGACGACACCCCCTTTGCACCGCCCGCCATCCGCGATACCTACGACCTGCCCAACCTCTACACCAGCGAGGAGTACTACGCCCTCGTCGGGCAGCACCACACCGAGAACGACAGCAGCGACCACGGTCGCCCCAACTCCTCACCCGACATCGCGAGCACCTACGACCAGATCTGCCCCGACATCGACACGCCAGAGTACAACGCCCGCCCCGATCAACTGCGCCAGGCCTTCCAGCGCAACCTCCACGACATGCCGCAGGTACCCCTCCTGCGCACCCTCGAAGAATTTGAACAACAGGCCATCACCATCTGCCGCTTCTTCCAGGCCTATCCCGAACTCGCCCTGCTCATGGGCGACGTCCGCGCCTTTTGCTGTCCCGGCCAGCCCGACTACCTCCAGACCTACCTCCAGCCCCACGAGCGCGCCGGTAACTTCATCACGCCCGACCCCATGGAAGAAGACCCCGCATCCATTAACCTCTACCTACAGCGCGCCCGCAAAAAAACCGCCATCAACATGAACCGCCTGCTCGACCGCGAACTCGCCGGACGCGAAGCCGATCCCGACCGCGTTCGAAATCTCGTCGCGTTCGCCGCCATCGGCAAATACGTCAAACAAAGCAACCCGCTCACCGGCAACGGTCCCGGCCGGCCCCTCGAACCACATGGAAAAACTATCCAGCGACTCCATACCTCCCCCTCCAACTGGGGTGGACCCCGCGTCGGCTCCGGGCCCAGGCGGAAATCCACCGACGAAGACGAGCTCGAACAGGAGTAAAACCTTACAGAAACATTACCGCTATTCAAGTGGCGAAATTACCAACTTGAACTTGAATACAGGAACGAGACATTTTGATGACGCTGACAATGGAACCTGCCATCCATGCCGCCGACGATTCCGCCAGCAACCGTAGATTCCCTGGTTGCCCGGCAGGTTGCCTCACGATTATCGTGATCGGCATGCTTGTACTGGCCATTGTTGTCCTGGCCGGGCCGCGCCTCGCATCCAGATTCTATTTCCGGCGGCACCTGAGCCCTGCGGAATCGGCGAAGTACGACGAACGTATTTATAAGCAGCTGACTATTCCCGCTGCATGGCTCACGCCGGCTTCGGTTCCTGCGCACGTGCGGAGGGGGATGGAAAATCTGCAGACTTCGACGACAGCTTACATGGGTGTGACGACCTCATCGCACCACCTGTTCGATCCCGCACTTCGCGACGCGTTTGTTGCATTGCAGCATGGCGATGCCATATCGGACGAGGCGTGGTCGACGATCACGAAAGTGGTGGCAGGTTCGAGCGCCCTGGTTCAGGTTACCTCGCAGACAATCCGATTGCCGGGTTATGATTTGAGCACGGGCGACGAAGCTTACCTTGGGGCGGCAGTTGGTGTAGCGCATCATCGTCTGGGCAGCCTTGCCTGCCTTGCTGCTCATCTAACGGCACGCGAGGGCAAGTATGGCGAAGCACTCGACCTGGCAATACTCCCAATGCGCGAAGCGCAGGGACATCCCCCGCGAGACTTGATGACCGGGCTATCTGGCTGGCATCTTATCCGGCTGGGCAGCGACTGCATTGCCGACATTGCAACCTCTACGACCGACCGTGCAGCGCTTCGGAGGACACTCGACGAACTGATCGCGCTCCGTTCCAATGTGGTCGCCGTGACTGGTCTGCCCATTCCTGTACTGCACGCGATCAGTCGAATGCGCTGGATCGCCGCGGATGGATATCCGGTTTCGATCATCCAGGGGAAATCGGCAGTTCGGTACTTTTCGCAGTATTTGAGCGCAACGGTTGGCTATGCGAACTACAAGATTCCTAAATTGCCTATCGGATCATCGGAGCGCAACAGTCTGGAGCGTACGCTTCGAAATCTCGATACCCGTCGGGAGTTGCACGTTTCTCTCAATACGGCACTCGCCATCTGCGAAATGGCGGCCCCCGACCAACTCGTATTTAAACTAATCGATATGGAGTCTCAGGCGCCCCAGGAAGAAGAAATTGTGGCAGCCGAGCGGTACGATCTCGCGGTGCTGCGGGTTGCCACGCGACTGGCCGAGATCGATGGCCTGACTTCCGTCACGTCTCAGAAGATGCTCGTACCCGCGTATTTACCGCACGAATTTATGGACCCGGCGAACGGCGCGCCGTACCAGTGGCACGCACCTACGCGCCAGTTTTACGGTGTGGGGCCCGATCGAATGGACGATAAGCTTGCCGTTCATTATGAGTCTTATACCCAGCTCGGTGATGTCGCCGTTCCGGGGCCTCTGCCTGCAGTTCCAGCCTATACACCATCGTCCGGCGCTTTCTACCACTACGGTAAATTCTCCTATTTTCCTCCGGGGCTGTAAGCTTTGCCGGAATTCAGGTTTGAGAGGACAGGTTACGGAGTTGCCCCCAGATCTCCGCCCCCAGATCTCCGCTTACGGCGTGCCCAGGAACTTCTGGGGTGCGACGATCGAGCCTGCGCCCGAGGTGCACCCGATTGCGATGCCAGTCTCTAGAGCAATAGAACCACCGCCTGCGCCGTTCGTTGCGGTGCACATGTTCGCCAATCTGGTAGCATAGATACCGTAGTTACCCGCTCCTCCGGACAAGGTGTAACCTTCGCAATTATCCGCCAGGGTGGTCGCGAAAATTCCTGTGCCGGTGTCACTGAAGCCGAAAGTTCCTTTGGTGATGGGAGCGACAACGCCAATTCCGGAACCGGAGCGACCTAAGCATCCGACTGCCAAATAATTGGATAACAGGCCGGCAGCTGAGACGCTTATTCCCGTACAGTTTGTTGCGCCGGAGAATGCATTGAGCCCCTGTCCTGTCTCGCTCTGACCCTTGCAACTTGTCGCGGTGCCATCGGTGTACAGTCCTGTTGCTGCGACAGAATTGCCGACCGAATTGGATGCGCCGGTAGTAGCGTATACTCCCGTTCCCATGCGGCCTGCGCCCATCGAGTCGTTAACAACCAGCGCATAAATCGCGACGTTACCGCACTCGACCGCAATGCAAGATCGTGCCGTGCCCGCCGATATGCCTACCTGGCCCGCCATCCGTACGCTGCAGTTTTCCACTACATTGGACGCCGGCGTGGAAAGGGCGATGCCGTTGCCGGCGCATCCTTCTACTTTCACTCGAGATACCTCGACGCTGGTCGGAGGGCCAGCGGTCTCACTTATCCCGTCGACAAAGCCGGCACCCGTCACCGCAGTTCCCGTCGGCCCTGTAAAGGTGACCTGCCCGCGGATATTGCCATTCCGGATTGAGATATTGGCGATACTTCCCGTGATCTGTATGCCGACGCCGGCCGCTGGATTAGCCGTCGACGAGATTGTAAAGCCGTTCATGTCGAGTGTGACGCCGCTGGTGAGGATGTTGATCGCGTTGCCGCTGGCCACGGTTATGTTTCCCGCCAGGTAATACGAACCCGGCTGGCTGATGACGTAAGGCGTTGTAAAGGCTGGCGCGGCGGGGCTGATGACTGTGCGCAGGTCGCCGTTGGCTGCATGCAGCGCCTCCAGTGCGACGCTGGCGGTTGTGGCTTCCCCGGCAACGATTGCAAAGGGTACCGGCTCGATGCGCGAGCGGGGCAGATTGACGTTCCCGTCCACGGAGAACTGCAGATAAAAGTCTGCGTCTGTCGCAAAAACGCTTCGTGAGAGAACCGCACCGACGGGCGTGCCTGTGCCCACCACGTGGCTCAACACTCCGCTTGTCAGAGTCTTGGTCGCGGTTTCCTCGTAGCGCAAAGTGCCCGAGCCTGCGCCGGCCGCGGTGCCGCCCTCGTAAAGTCGAAAGATGCAGGCATGGCTGCCCGTCAGCGGCGCGCCCAGGTTGTCGGTCAATTTCGCCTGGAAATTAAACCGCGGCGGCTGCGCCGCGGTGGCCAGAAAACAAGAGGTGGCAATTGCCATGATAAGCAGGAAATGTAAGAGGCGCATAAGGTGGCCTTTCTGCCACGGAATAATGCACCAAACCCAATTCGAGACAAATAAGCAAGCTATTATCCCGCGTGGCAGATTGGGGAGGAATTTACGGTGACAGCCCCACACGCGCTTCAAAACAAAAGGGTTCAACAGCCCCACAGAACTGATCCGTCTAAACTTCAGCGAATCGATCTGGTGCTTGCTTTGCACGCAACTCGCTTCCGCAATGTTTGTTATGAACAGTGAAATTAAACCCCAGGCTGCCGACGCGACCTTTGCGCAATTCGATCTTTCGCCGCAGGTAATGCGCGGTGTCGAGGAGGCCGGCTTTACCACGCCAAGCCCCATTCAGTTGCGGGCGATTCCGGTCATCATGGCGGGCCGCGACATGATCGGCCAGGCGCACACCGGGACTGGCAAGACCGCAGCGTTTGGCCTGCCCGCTTTGCACATGCTTCGCAACACCGGTAAGGTTGAAGTCCTCGTCGTTACTCCCACGCGCGAACTGTGCAACCAGGTCAGCGAGGAAATCTACCGCCTGGGCAAGTTTCGCAGCGTCCGCACGGTGCCCATCTACGGCGGACAGCCCTACGCGCGCCAGATCGAAAGCGTGCGCCGCGGCGGCCAGATCGTTGTCGCTACGCCAGGCCGGCTGCTCGACCTCCTCGAAGGTGGACGCCTTAAGGACCAGTTCCAGCCGTGGCTCGTTGTTTTGGATGAGGCGGACGAAATGCTCGACATGGGCTTCTTCGAGGATGTGCAGAAGATTTTCGATTACCTGCCGGAGGAGCGCCAGACTCTCCTGTTCTCGGCCACCGTGCCAAAGCCCATCCAGGACCTGGCTGCGAAAATACTAAAGTCGCCGGAAGTGATACGCGTCGACCAGTCGCAGCCCACGAGCAGCGATATTGAGCAGCATTACTATGTGATCGACGAGCACGAGCGCGACGATGCCACGGTGCGCCTGATCGACAGCCTGGAACCGGGCAAAGCGATCATCTTCTGCCGTACCAAGAGCGAGGTGGACCGCCTCTCGACTTCACTGGCAGCCCGCGGGCAACTGGCCAAGGGCCTGCACGGCGACATGGATCAGCCGGTACGTGAGCGCGTCATCGGCGAATTCCGGACGGGCGATTTCACAACTCTCGTTGCCACCGACGTAGCTGCGCGTGGTCTTGATGTGGCCGATGTCACGCACGTCTTCAACTACCACATTCCGTTCGATACCGAGAGCTACGTGCACCGAATCGGCCGCACCGGACGCGCGGGCAAAAAGGGCGTCGCCGTTACGCTGGTCACGCCGCACGAGTACCATGGCCTGCGCCGGATCCAGGGCAAGGTCGGCAGAATGCAGCAGCGGTTTATTCCCAGCCATACGGAGCTCAAGAAAGCCAGCGAGCGCAAGCTGCTGGATGCCATTCGCGGCCAGCATGCCGACGGCAACGCCGAGCGCCTGCTGGATGCACTGGAGAAAGAGTTCGGTCTTCCCGAAACAGCGCATCGGCTTCTGGCGATGCTGATGCAGCAGAGCGAAGTCCGTGGCCCCGACCGCATCGGAGTGCAGGGCACGCGTCTGGAGCGATTGCAAAACCCGCCCGCGAAAACCGGAAAGCCGGGATTTAAAGGTAAAGGTCCGTTCAAAGGCAAACCGGGCGGCTTCGGCGGAAAGCCGGGAGGTTTTAAGAAAGATCGTTTCGGCGGAAAACCCGGCGGTTTCAAAAAAGCGGGCCCGGCCAAGCCGAAGAAGAGTCGCGGCTGATGCGCCGCACGGACTGCAATTGGTTCCGTGGGGCATATAGGTCCTATAAGTCCTATTAGGACCCATTAAGCTATCAGGCCATGATACTCGGCTATTCGTTCATCCTGCTGGCGGCGCTGTGCTGGGGCGCGTCCGGTATTATTGGCAAATACTGGGGCACGGTGGGCGTCGCCGATGCGCTGCTTCTCTCGCAGGCGCGCGTGACCTTTGCATGGCTGGTGCTGTTCATTGGGCTGGTGTTGTTTGGTCGGCGGCACTTGCGGATTTCATTCCGCGAATTGCTGCGGTTCGCTTTGCTTGGATTGATCGGCGTCGCCGGAGCTAATTTCATGCTCTACTTCGCGATCAATCGGATGAATGTCGCGGTCGCCGATCTCATCCAGTTCACTGCACCGCTGCTCGTGGCGCTTTACCTGTCGGCGCGCGGAATCGAGAGAATGGATCTGCCGAAGGTGCTCGCGCTGGCGCTGTCCCTCATCGGCAGCGGCCTGGCGCTTGGCGTGGTGAACGGCTCGTTCAACCTGCCTGCCATCGCAGTTGCTTCCGCGTTCGCCAGCGCCTTATGCTATGGCTTTCTCATCGTGTTCGGCAAAGGGCTCACGCGCGACTACTCCATGTGGACGTTTCTCCACTACGCGCTGCTCACCGCCACGCTGTTCTGGTTGTGCATTACGCCACCGATGGAGTTCGTGCAGCATTTGAAGGAGCCGGCCGAACTCGCGCGCCTCTTCGGGTTCGGCATGCTATCGATTCTGCTGCCCTACGTGTTCTTCTTCTCAGGTTTGAAGCGGGTACCCGCCAGCCGGGCAGGTATCGTCAGCACCTTCGAACCGGTCGTAATGGCGGTTGGGTCATGGCTAGTGCTGGGTGATCCGCTAAGCAGATGGCAGGTCGTCGGCGTGGCGCTGGTACTCGCGGCAATCGCGGTAGTGGAGATGACGAGCAAGGCGATGTTTGGCGACGAGAGTGACCCTGGTAAGGAGCAGGAGGAAATGAACCACAGAGACATAGAGGCACAGAGAGCGTAGAGGAAAGAGGCGAAGGCTTTTACCGCCATCAGTACAGCTCGAAGTTGCTGATTCCCGTGATTACCGCTGTGTTCGTGTCGACAACCACATTGTCCACCCAGGTACCCTCGGTGTTCGCGGAGCTCGGAAGACCGGTGTGCTGTTCACGGAAACCGACCGTGACGCCGCCGGACGTATTATACGTACCTGCAGGAATGGTTCCGTTGTAGAGTAGCGTCGTGTCATTGATCGCAGCATATAGCCTGTTATTCGGAACGTCGAAGATCAGGCGGAACTTCATCCATGTGCTTGGCGTTGGTGTTGCGGAGCCAAGCTCTGTCAATACGCTTGAGCCGGGGCCGGTGTTAAGCGACGGTGAACCACTTACCGCGAAGAACTTTACTGTGTCCGCATGAGAGGCGAGCGCACCATTTTCGAGAGGTGCGCTGCCGCCGAGCGGACCGTTCTGGTATTCGAGGTAAAAACCATTCTCGATACCGCCGCCGGCAGCATCCTGAAACCACGCGGACTCGCAGCGCGTGGCTATGCCGACACCCGTCGACCAGGCGTTGGAACCGAGCGTTTGCGGAATCCATAGGCGACCCGAAAAGTTCAGCTGGTTAAAAGCGCCCGGCAGGAAGTTGACGTCGCCGCCCCCCGTGTTGTCCACCACCTCGAGCGCGTTAGTTATTACCCCGGCCGCGACATCGGTCGGTGGTTTTCCTGCAGCACCCAGCGTTGCGGTGCGCACCGGCGTCGCAAAGCCAAAGTGCCAGGCACTATTTGCGCCCGAGTCGAAGTTATCTGAGAATGGCAGGGTAACACCGCCGCTGTTCGCCGAGCCGGGAGACGCTACGATGAATTCGAAATCCCGGACATTACTCCCGGTATCGACTCCATTCGGCAGTCGCCCAATCGTGGAGCTGCCAGCTGTGCCGAGGGCGCGCGAAGTAGATCGTCCCACCCCCCCTTCGGCAGTACCGTGGGCAAAGTCTGCGCCCCCTGTCATGGTGGCGTCCGCGCGGTAGCAAACGGAATCGACCCGCTGGCCGAAAGAGTCACGCAGCACAACCGCTGCTGGAGGTCCGTCGCTCACCAGGTTGTTGAGATTCACGTTCTGATCGACGGCACCCGGGAACACGGCATCGATCGTCGTCTGGTTGCCGATCACATAATACCCGCCTGCAATAAGCGATGTAGATGCCGGGATGCTGATCGGCCCAGGGGAATAGCTGACTCCGCTACTGTTTACCAGCACCACCTGGTAATTACTGATGTCGATCGCGCTGCCGGTAGAGTTGACCAGCTCGACGAATTCACCCACGTCCGACGCAGCGCCGTAGTTGTCATACATGAGTTCGTTAATTACCAGGCCTGTCGGCGGAGCTGGCGGCGGTGCCGCGCTGACGACGTACAGATTCAGGTCGCTGTCGCGTGTTGCGGGAGTACCTGCGCTGTCGGTCACGCGTACGGGAACGATATATATTCCAGCGGCAGGGGGCGTGCCGGATAATACGCCGGCGGGACTCAGGCTGAGCCACGCGGGTGGCGTTGACCCGGGTCGGTACGTGAATGTTCGCGGGGATGTGCCACCGGAAGCGCGCAACGTGCGGTTGTAAGACACACCCGGAGCGCCCTGCGGCAAGCCCACCGTGTTCAATGTCAATGCGCTGCCATTGAGGATCCAATTGTCCGGATCGATATCCATTTCCAGCGGATAGGATGTGCTCGTATTCAGGGTCGTGGTATTTGTACTCGTCGAATTCGGCACCACGCTTATCCACTGATTGTTGTTGGCGTCGGTAAACTGCACGTCGATCGGCATATTGTACGGCAGACCGGATTGGGTTTGGTTAATGGCAAGGCTCACCTGGGTTGTGGTACCGCTCGTCATGTTGCCATGCGCCCCGTACACAGGCTGGTTTGAATAGATTCCGCCGCTGAAACCACTGAGCCATTGTGTGAAGAACGGGGCCAGCGATCCGGCGGACAATCCCGCAGCGCCTTCGCACACGGACTGGAAATCCACCGGCGTACCAGGCGGCTGACTCGTGGATGTCGTGTATCCCGTCGCGACATAATTACGCAGCGCCTGGAAGAAGATTGCATCTCCCAGCACGTGCCGCAGCATGTGCAGCACCCATGCACCTTTGCGGTAAACCACTGAGCCGGCAAAGTCGTCGCCATTGCTGTTTACCACCGGCGTTCCAGTGCTGATCGACCCGGCTGGGCTTGGGGGCGTGACGAAATTATTATTCACGTAGGCTGCGTAGGTACCATAAACTCCAAACTGTTCCGTCACCAGCGCTTCGCAATATGTCGCGAAGCCTTCATTCAGCCACACGTGATCCCAGTTCGAACACGTGACTTTATCACCAAACCACTGGTGCGCCAGCTCGTGCACGTTGCGGCGAGTGAACCCATTGCCCACGCCCGCCGTCGAACCCTCCGGCATACCCGTGCAGGTCTGGTGCTCGATGCCAAACGTAAGGTTCCACGTTGCCGTCTGGTATTTTTCATTCACGAACGGGTATTCACCGAATTTATCGCGGTAGAAATTCATCACCTGCAAAGTCCCCAGGTGGCCATTGCCTTCGGTTCCCAGGTTCTCCGGGTAAAGGTAATGTCCTACCGGCATCGTCGTTACTGTGTCGAGCGCGGTATACGTGGTGGTTACGAGCGTGTAGTTGCTGACGTATAGCGCAAGCAGGTAGGTGGCAATCGGGTAGGAGTTCACCCACACGTGCGTATCGGTGCCGTCGCCGTTATTGGTAACAGAAGCGAGTTTTCCATTCGAAATCGCGGTCAGCGCGTATCCGAGATTGTTCGGAACGATGAGGCGCTGTATGGACGTGGTCGCCTTATCCGCAGGCGTATCTTTGCAGGGCAGCCAGCGGCGGGTGCCATACGGCTGGCTTGCGGTGTAAACAACGGGGTAAACTGGCGAAGTGCCGACGTGCGTCTCCGCTGTATATGCAGGCGGACCACCAAAGATCTGTTTCGGAAATATGTCGTTCGGATATCCGCTGTAATTCACCCGCAGGGTGAACTCGGTGTTGGACGAGATCGGGGCTGGCAGTGTGATGAGAAGAAGGTTGTTCGCGGTATCTGTGCTGAAGGTGAGATTGCCAGTGGACGGTCCCTGATCGATGCTGCTGATGACCATGCCACTGGGTGCGCCATTGCCGTCGGGGTTCCCGCCAGTGTTCATGTCGAAATCGACGACGAACTGGCTGAAGCTGTTGATGAGTGCTTTGGCGCGAATGGTTACCGAAGAGCCGGCCAGCAATCGTGAAGAAAACATATCCGGCTTCCACGTGCAGTCGTACGAAAGAATATCGTAGTTGTTGAGGCGTGAATCGATCGGAAGTTGTTTTGTCACGGCACGTCGCGCGTCTTCGGGCCGATCGTCAAAGGCCTCGGCAAAATGCGCCTCTTCGCTCGTCCCATCCAGTGTGAACATCATCGTTCCGGCCCACGGAAGCGAAGCACCGCTCGGTCGCTCCAGGTCAATATGGTTAGTGCCCGATTTCAGGTACATCGGATCGACCAGGAACAGCATCCCATCCTGGCGCGCGAGGGGCAGCGTGTTCAGCTTGCGCCCGTTGATCCGCAGCACCGACTTCTCCAGTGGCGTCGCCAGCAGTCCGTACACGCGTGCCGCATTTTGGACGCTTAGATCGGCGTGCAGATGCAACTCACTCGACGGGGCAACTGCCGTTTCCGTTCCGGAGAGCGTGTTGTCCGCAGTCACAAGAAATGGCGTGTAACGCCCTGTGATATCAATGGGAGCTGCGGTGGTGGTGGCGAGATGGAGGAGCAGTGTCAGCGTGAAAAGAGCTTCCGCAATCCTGCGGACGCGGTTGGGCATGGGTTTCTCCGGAAGTAATAGCGAAAGTGGCCCGTGCCACCTGAGCAGTTTATAGCAACGCAGAGGCCTTCACCCGGCAAGCAAAAAAGGACAGTTTGTCGTAGCACACTACCCACTAACCACTACATCTGGTGGTCGCTGCAACGCCACAGGTCGCCATTGCTGACGGTTCCATTCGTGGCATCGTAAATCATATATGTAAAATCCTGATCTTGCCCCGTGAAAACGGCCCACGAAAATCCCGGGTACGCTTTGATGGGAATGGAATCTTCATCGCGGTCCGGACCATCGCTGGCAATTGCAAATCGAGAAGGTGCGTCGATAGGCGTCGCACCCATTTTATACGCGCCATTGCGAGGGCCCCAATCGATTCCGACATCACCCTGCTCCTCCAATGGGTGGAAAAGGTCGGTTGGAACGCTGCTGATATAGGCAATCGGGGTGGTGAGCGGAAAGAAGCGCTCCCATCGTGCGTTCACATACGTTTCAGGATAGTGGTTATTGTCAACGTGGTAGGCTTCCATGGCGCCTGCGATCGTGCGCATATCGGATTTTGCCCGCGATATCTTCGCACGAATTTGTGCTTCGAGCATATTGGGTACGGCAATCGCCGCCAGGATTGTAATAATCGCGACAACGATCAGCAGTTCAATGAGCGTAAAACCGGCGCGCGTGTGCACAAATGTTCTGTAACGCATTATTTATGCTCCCTGGGGTCTCTTAAGGCTTGGGTGCTGCGGATGGGCCAGGGGCATTGGCAGCCGCGCGGCGTGCCTGCACCTGCGCTTGAAGTTCCTTGTTCTTGCTTTCGGCCACCTGCCGCTGGGTGCCCGGATAAAATTTGTTCATACGCGCCTGGCGGCGTTCGCGTTCGGCTGCGCGCAACGCGTCGTTTTCACCCCGCAGATTTTTAAGGCGCGCTTTCTGCTCGTCAGTCAGCACTTTTATCGCATCGCGACGCAGCCGCTGCGGATCAGTAGTCTGACCTTGTAGCTGCGCCAGTTTACTCTTCTGCTCATCCGTCAACGCCAGCTTCTGAAACATCTGCTGTTTGGTCTGCTCAGAATTCATTTTCGCCGCTGCCGGCTTCCGCGGCTCCGGGTGCAACTGTTCGTATTGGTACACAATATAACCGATACCGCACGCAATCAGTGCGACAAGCCCGATGGCCTTAAAGGGAAGCGAAATGACTTTACTGCCACCCGAAGAGCTGCTGTCAAGTCTTGGCATTAATCAGGTTAGCCTTTGAATGTTCGATTGAAAAGGCGAAGCAAGCCGCGAAAATATACTCGCTTGTTCCAGACTGGTTGAGCACGAGACGTTCCCCACGTCAAAACAGGAGTTTTAATGTCTGTCCCAGCCTTTCTTTCATTTCACCTGGATCCGATGTCCCCAGCCACATGCTGAGTACAAACCAGATCAATGCGACGAGGACGGCGGAGATGATCAGGGATTTGATGAGACCAACGAGGGTTCCGAACCCGCAGCCGCTGCGCACCGGAAGTGTATGCACCTGGTCATGAAACTCGCGGAACGCCTCCACACATTCGTGACTGCAAAAGATACCATCCGGAGCCTTCACACGACATTGTGAGCACACGGGAGTATGGCAGCGCTTGCAACGGGTGCTCGCGTTCTTAAGGGGATGGTTAGCGCAATGTTCCACAGTTGTATCTATTGACCACGATTTGGCGCAATCAACAATTACGTATTACGCAAAAGGAAGTAAGCTTGCTCGCAGCATCTGCTCAAGTGTCCGACCCATACCCGACGGTGCATGGAATGCCCTTCCAGGCTCGGTGGCTGCCCGGCATGTCGGTGCTTCTCGCGATGCTGCTCGTAATTGCCACGGGTTGGGTGAACGATGACGCATATATAACGCTGCGCACGATCGACAACTTCATCCATGGTTACGGGCTGCGTTACAACGTCGAAGAGAGAGTGCAGGCATACACTCACCCATTGTGGCTCATCCTGCTCACCACGATATACAACGTCGTCCACAGCGCCTACTTCACTGCTGTGCTCGCCGGTGTACTTTGTACATTGTCAGCATTATTGCTACTGGTGCGGTCAAGGCCAGATCCGTTCACCGCAGCTTTAGTCGTGATACTGGCATCCTCGAAGGCGTTCATTGAGTATTCGACTTCTGGACTGGAAAACAGTCTTTCGCATTTGCTGATCATCGCATTCTTCTTGTCGGTGCTCAGCGAAAACGAAAAGCGGCGATTCGCGTGGGCGTGCATATGGGGTGGTTTCGCGGCAGTAAACCGGCAAGACCTCGCGCTGTTGTTTGTCGGGCCGCTTGTAATTATGGCGGTGCAGTTGCGCTCCGCAGGCGCTATCATACGAGGACTGTTGCCTGGTTCCTTGCCGCTGCTGCTCTGGGAAAGCTTCTCACTGATCTACTACGGTTTTCCATTTCCGAATACAGCGTATGCAAAACTTGGGGCGGGTCTTTCGCGGCACGAAATGCTCGTGCATGGATTTGGTTATTTGAAATCGTCGCTGGCTCGCGACTACGTGACGCTACCGTTTACCGTATTCGTCTGCCTTCTCTCCCCCTGGATGGCAAAAAAGCCTCTCGCGATCGGAGCCGGTATTTCCATAATAACCTACCTGGCATACATCGTTTGGGCCGGGGGAGATTTTATGACAGGACGATTCACCACAGCTCCGTTTGTAGCGGCGGTGGCACTAGCGTTGGTCTGCACTCCGACCAGGTGGAAAAAGCACTGCTGGAAAATAGCGGCAGTTGCCGGAGGTTTATGTCTCCTGTCACCCGGCATGGTGCTGAAACCCGTTAAGGCATATTCCGGACCTGTGGAACAACATCCTTACCTGGATAAGAACATGGTTGCTGACGAACGGGCATTTTACTCAGCAAGCAGCAACCTCATGGATAATCTGAGTTCCGACCGCATTGCCCGGCATCCATTTGCGAAACTGGGAATCAAGGCGCGGCAACGCGGCGCACGCGTCATCATATTTCAGAACGCAGGATATGCCGGCTATTATGCAGGCCCGAACTTGTATATACTGGATCCACTGGCACTCGTAGATCCGTTGCTCGCTCGGCTTCCCATGAGATCGGACCACGAAGCGCGGCAGGGCCACTACATGAGGGCCTTTCCCGATGGATATAAAGAAAGCCTGCCGGATAGCACTAACGCTATCTCCAATTCAAATTTGCACGCCTTCTACGATAAAATCCGGATCATCACTCGCGACCCGGTCTGGAGTCGCCAACGATTCGTCACGATCTGGCAAATGAATGTCGGCGCGTTTAACTCCCTGGTGCCGCGAAAGGAACACTACTCCGGGCCAAAGGAAGCCTGGCACGTCATTGCACACGGCTCTGAAAAAACATCCTGAAACTTACGCGAGCGAACTACAGCTTACAGCCGGAAGATACGAGCGAACTCGGCGGCCTGTGCTTTCCGATTAAATGTCTCGATCAGTTCTGTCTGCCGATTAAAATTCGTGCGTCCGAGGAACAGCTCGAACAACGTTTCTTTGATACGGAAGATGTTCTCAGGCGGCACTACGAATCCACAACCTGATTGCCGAACCAGCGTGGCAAGTGCGCCCGGTGGCGCTACCGCGAGGATCGGTTTGCCGGTTGCAAGGTACTCGAATATTTTTTGCGTCAGCATGATTTCGCTGTTGGGCGCTTCGCCCTCCAGCACCAGCAGCGCATCAGCGCTCATCTGCAGTTGCAGCGCTTCGCGATAGGTTCCCATTCCCCAGTTGTGGATCACATGCTGCAAACCCATAGCGACTATTGCTTCCTCGTACTCTGGCTTGAATTTCGTGCGGAAGACTACCTGGAAGTTGTCGTTCAAACCTGGATAACAATCGAGCAACCCCCGTACAGCAGCGAAAAAGTTCTCCGGCGAGCGCTGCATAAACAGTGTGCCCGTATAAGCCACCGTGAACTTGTCGAACCCAATCGGTTCAAGCTTTGCGAAATCGTCCGGATCAAATCCATTTGGTATCACATGAACTTTGTGTTCGCCTGCAATCGTGCGAAGGTGGCGTGCAATGGGCTCGCTCACGGTAGTCACTGCATCTGCATTTTTAACAACGGCGCGTTCCAGTTTCGTGCTCCACTTGCGGTGCAGGGGAGTGCCTTGTGCGCCAAAGTATGGGTTTTGAGTCCAGCCGTCCCGAAAATCCGCAATCCATTTGATACGATAACGGCGTTTCAGGTAGAGTCCGGCCAAGTGCGTGGAATGTGGGAATGACGAGGTGAGCACATAACGAATGGCCTGGCGTCGTAGCAGCGCTTCGGCTTCTGGAATTGCGAACGGAAGCCACCCGACACGGTCATCAGGTATAGCCAGAAGCTGGTTTGCATAGTTCGCAGCGCGGCCTGCAGTGCGGGAAATCCGGCTCTGCCGGCGAACCGGACCAGCGGCTGCGGCTGAAGCTTCATGCGTTGCGGGTTCCGCTGCATCAAAAACAGAACGGATCCGGCCGAGTATTCGGGGCATCTTCCTTGTCAAATTCCAAACGTGATACGGATCAAAGCTCGGTGTGCGTGTCACCGCGTAATTCTGTTGCTCGATCTCGCGCAGCGCCTCGAGGTCCAGGGGCATTCGCTCGTCTGGCGACGCACAAAGCACTACCGGATCCATGCCGAATGCCGGCAGATATTTTGCCAGCTTCACCATACGCCGCACACCTGACAGACCTGGAGGAAAGTCGTAGTTGATGAGCAGGACCCGATCTCCCGGGCGCGTGCATGGTGGCGTGTTCCTGCTCATGGATACTGCGGCTATTGCTCCACCGCGGCAGGTGCGAGCTCAAGGTTCGATCCAACCCGTCCGCTGCCTTCGCCGCTGAGTTCGTGGACTTCCTCAATCAAAATTTCACGGCCTTCCTGGCTGGATAAATAGATGCTGTCCAGAATCCGCTGCACGTTCAGGGATTCTTCTCCGCGCACCAGCACCTCGGCTTCGCCACGCAAACATTTTACCCAGTGCTTCAATTCTTCGACGTGCGCGTCCACAACTACGAATGCCGTCGGCTCGAGGTTGATGAGCGCTTCGTCGCGCGATTGAAAAATACGAACACTGGTAGGAGCTTTTGGTGTGGTAAACGGCAACAGCTCCGCTCCTCCTAGATCACCCAGTATGGTCTGCGGGTAAATCTCCTCGTCCTTCAGGTGAGCGGCCCAACTTGCCTCCAGCGAAAGCGTGCAACCGTCGGTAAATTTAACCATGCCGCAGGCGAAATCTTCCACGTCGTAGTCTTCACGGCGGTAGGTACCATGCGGATTGTAGAAGGTCTGCCGGTTGCCGAACTGCGTGTAGACGCTCCCGCTCACGCACTTCGGACGCGGGCTTCCCATCAACCAGATGATAAGATCCAGGGTGTGCACGCCCAGATCGATCAGAGGACCACCGCCCGACTTGCTCTTGATGTGGAACTGTCCCCAGCCAGGGACACCACGCCGCCGCAAAGCATGGGACCTTCCGTAATAAATGTGTCCGAGCTCGCCCTGTTCAATCATACGTTTTAGAAACTGACACACCGGAAGGAAGCGCATGTGGTGCCCAATTGTCAGCATACGCTTAGATGTTCGCGCAGCGTTTACCATTTTCTGCGCTTCTTCGCTGTTCATTGCTATCGGCTTTTCGCACAGCACGTGCATACCCCGCTGCAGCGCCTCTACCGTCGGCTCGCAATGCGCGTAGTTGGGCGTACATACCGATATCGCATCGAGTTTCTCGGCTTCGAACATTTCGATAAAGCTCGCGTAGGCACTAGGGATTTCCTTTTCGACGGCGAACTTCTGTGCTCGCTCAAGACTGATGTCCGAGCAGGCAACCACCTGCACGCCATCGCACGCGCGATAGCCGCGTATGTGAATCCCGGCGACCGCGCCGCAACCAACTATTCCAACCCTCAAGCTCATCCTGCTTTGACTTTCTAATCGTGTGGTTTCATCGGCAAGGTGGCAGGCCGGGACCGCTGCTGCAAGTGCTGAGAGGATCATCTGCCTCCAAATCTAAAGTTCCGGGACTTGCCGCTTGTTCTGCTCCTGCGTACAGCTAACCGTTGCCGAATAGAATCAGGAACTCGTCGTCCGCCAGTGGAGGTATGCTGGCCAGGTCCAGGTTTGCTCGCACATGCTCAATATTGCTCATGCCAACAAGCGCGGTTGTCACGCCTGGCGCCGAGCGTGAAAACTGGAGTGCGCGTGCTGCATCGTTCGGAAGTCCGGAGATGGCCTGCTGAACCGTAGCCGGCAGGTTTCGCGTGAGCTGTGCCTGCAACAACGAAGCGCTTGCGACAGCCGAAACGTTTAGAGACCGGGCGGCTTCCAACGGAGTCATTCGCATCCCGTTCACTTCCTGGTTCATTTGCGTCAGTCCGGCCGGCATCGCGAGGTTAACGGGAAGCTGAACAAATCGGAAATGGTGACTATCGCCACCTGCATGACGCGCACATTCAACGACCCGATCCAGCGATATTAAATCTGACGATTCGCGCACTCCGAGAAATGCATCCCATGTCGCGATACCGTAGCTGCAGATGCGCTGCGCGGCGACTTCGCTCTCCAGCGCAATGAACGCCTGCTCGAGTGCATAATAAAAATCTTCGTCGTTTAATTCGGCAAGTTGCGTTTCTGGATTATGAATGTAATAAATGTCGATTGTTTCCAGCCCAAGGTTCTCCAGGCTGCGCGCCACCTGGTGGCGGATATACGCGGGCGTCATGCAATGACAGCTGGCGACAATGTCATCCGGTGTAATGATCCCTGGCTTGATCAGTTCCGCTTCGATCCAGGCGCGCGGGTTTTTAGGATAGTCGCCATCGAACGGCAGGAAACCACCTTTGGTACATACCACGATTTCCTCTCGCCTGGAACCGTTTTCGATGAGTTGTCGCATTGCCGTCGCAATCGAGCGTTCGCTTCGCTGGAACCGGTAATTGATCGCACTGTCGATCACGTTGCAGCCCAGGCACACGGCCACTGTGATCGCGTCGGCATACGACTTATCATAAGCCGGTGTTGGTTCTCCCAGGTAGGTACCGAGTCCAATGGACGACATCATCATGCCGTGTGCGAGTCGGAAGTGGTCCGGGTCGAGTTCGGGAAATCGATCTGTATAGTGCTCGGTGCCTTCGGCAGTGGCGTGGCCCGCGATTGGCGTAGTTGAATTACTCATGCCGAACGGCTGCCACAGTCGTTTCAGATAGCCACAAAAAAGGCACGTTAGTTCGCAGGGTCAGGCCCTGCGCTTCCACTAATGCTGGTCCGGCAGCCTTGCATTCACTTATCCACTACCTTCAGTATCAGCTCATCACTATTGCTGCGCAGGGGCGGGAAGTACATCGCATATCCTGTGGTAGGCATCGTGTGGAAAGTGCCCGGAATCTCCGCGCGGACGTTATAGCTGATGTTGTGTTCGCCCTGTGCCAGGTGAGTGATAAAGAAGGCGACATGCTGATCGCGCAGCTCCATGTTCGCACAGAGCCCGCCGCCATACGTGCTGCCGCTCTGTAGTTGCACGGGCTCCATCCCGGCGGGCTTTGGGTCTTCGAACACCAGGTACTCGTAATCGTTAAGCGATTTGATGCGCAGCGTTACGCGCAGCTCATCTCCCGATTTCAAAGATTCACCGTCGTGCACCGGCACATACCGGTCTTTGGCCACAACCGTTCCATCGGGAGCCGGCGTGACTACCACGTCCTCTTCGTCTTTTGGAGCAGCCACGGCTTCCCTGGTGGCCGAACTCTGTGGATCGCGCACAAGCTTCTCATACGTCCGCTCCACGTAGATTTCATTGCCGGCTTTCCTGATATGCTCTTCCAGCGTAAAATACTCCGCGAATACAGAGTAGAATGCGGTGGCGGTACCTGTCTTCTCGATCTGCAGGCGCAGCTTGCCGGACGCGCTCTCCGGAATCTCGCTGCCGCGCAGAACCACGCTGCCATCGAAGGACCAGAAATTCTGCGGCGAAACTGTGAATCGTTTCAATTCGGGTGCTGTCAGAGCTCCGGAGGTGCTGTCATCCACCAGCCATACGCGCACGTCCATGGTACTCACCACTTCCTTGCGCTGCAGCATATAGGTCGACAGGGCCAGCACCGACTGTGCCGTGTCCTTCGTGCTCTTCCACTTCCGTCCCTGCCGGTTGAGCACCAACCACTTCATCGACTGTTCGACCAGCTTGTTCTGCGGGTCAATTTCGAGGTGTGCGATCAGCCCCATCGCTGTCGCTTCCACGGCTTCCTCCCACCAGTACCATCCGCCGTGTAGTTTGCCCCAGCGTGCAGTATCATTCTCAGGTGTGATGACTGCAACATTGTACATGTTGCGTAACACGGTGCGTGCATCTTCCTGGCGGTTCGTATGCCACAATGCGCGGGCAAGCAGCGCCAGTCCATGTGCGGTCAGCTTATCGCGGTTCTTGCACAGGAAATCCAGCGCCTCCGGTTCCGACTGCTGATTCAACGCCAGCACGAACTCGGAAAACATTAACGTGTGCAGATCGTATGGCCACCAGTAGATCAGGTTGTTCTTTCGGTTCTGCTGGTTCTTGAGCTGATCCTGCACAAGCTGGTGCAGCTGTTGCAGACCGCGCGAGTACATACCCTCGTCTACTTTCACATCCGACTGGCGCACGATCGTGAGCCCATACATAACGTAGGAGCTCATGTATGAGTTCGCGCCATCATCGCGCCACCAGCCCCAACTTCCATCGGCATGCTGGAAGTCTCGCAGTCGTTGCAGTCCGGCTTCGATTACTGGTGAAAGCTTTTCGGCAGAAACAGGGTCCGGCGGCAAGCGCAGCTCGCGGAACGCATGCTGTGCCACCGCGGCCGGCATGAACCGGCTCATCGTCTGCTCGGTGCAGCCATAAGGATATTCGATCATATATGGTAAGGCATCACGGATAGCGAATGCCAGCGAAGGATTCACGCTGATGGTTAGCTTTGTCGTCGCCGTGATACGTTCCTTCGGTAGCTCGATTGAGCGCGTAATGAGTGTCTTCTCGTCCTTCAATTCCACGGACACTTCGGTGGTGCTCTCGTCGGCCGTGGTTCCGTTCCAGGCCACGAACTTGTCAATGCCGTGTTGAAGTACGGGGAAGCTCATCTCGACCGCATCACTCTCGGCGCTGGTGAGTGCGAGCAGCGTCACGCTTGTTTCACCCGGCTTCACAACGTCGAAGTTCCAATCAACGCGTGCTTCGCCGTTGGACTCGATACGAATTGTGCGCGCCCCGGCAGATTCTGTCGTGGCACCCTCGTTGCCCGGACGAAGTTGCTCGCCCGTGGCAAGGCTCACCTGCACATCCTGCGCTTCAGGCAGGTAATTGTGAACCACCGCCGAGAGAGTCACCTGGTCGCGCTCGCGGAAAAATCGCGGCGCTTCCAACCTGGCTAGCAGATTCTTTCGGACGACGGTGTCGGTCGTTGCGTTACCGACGCGCGTATCCTCCGTCGTTCCCACTGCGGCGCACTTCCATGTCGTCAGTGAATCCGGGAACTTCACGCGCACCTTTGCGCGTCCATGCTCATCCGTAACTATTGCGGGAGACCAGAACATGCTGTCGCGAAAATCCGTCCGGACTTTTGCTTCCGCCGTTGGAGCGTCCTTCTTTTGCTTGGCGAATAGATCCAGCGAGTCGTCCTCCTTTAAGTCGGAAAGCTCCAGGCGCATGTCTTTCCCGGCAAGGCCAGTGGCAGCGACGGCGTTAACACCGAGGGACATCGGACCCACCGCGGCGGGTGCTTCGGAGAAATAGCGTAGAGTTGCCTTGGGTGCAAAACCAAGTCGGTGAGAACCCGCCAGTCGGCCTTCACTATCTTCAGAAAAAGCCCACCTGTCTCCCCGAACCTGCACCGATTCTTCATTTTGCAGGAATCTGCCCAGGTCCGGCGGAATGGTTTCAAAGTACCCGGCCGGCGCAGGCATCGAATTACGTATTTCCGAACGCAACTGGCGCCGCTCTCCGTAAAACACACGCCGTATGTCCACGCGCATTTCCGGCGCAATATAGAGGATTGAGCTGTCGAACAGGCTGATCGAAAATTCGCCGCGCACCGGTTGTCCCAGGTTATCGCTCGCCACAATTTCGAAATCTCCCTCCTCGCCGGGACGGTAGTCGGGCTTATCACCCGACACACTCACGTTCAGCACACGCTTCTTAGGCGGCACGATCAGTTCCAGGCCGTCCTCAATTACTTTCTGGTTCTGTACGGCAACGACATGCACTTGTGTGTTAGGCGCGAAGGCGTCAGTGATTGCTATATCCACGAAATTCGTGCGGTGGGGGAGCGGCAGTACTCGTTTTTCCAGGTTGCCGCTGCCCCCATCGATCCAGTACCACGCCACCGCGTCTTTGAACTCGCTGAGGATCATCAGGCGCGCGTGATCACCGCTTTCGTAGATCGTCTTGTCGGCAATAATTTGCAGGCCCTGGTACTGCGTATACACGTCGTGCGTGTCGGGTCCCGCAACATAGAATTCGGTACCCGCGACATTGTCGCCGCCGAAGGGATCCGGCGCAATCAGCAAAAAGCGCATGCGGCCCACCTCGCCCGCGGGCACCCGCCATTGGGTTAGCAACGTGCCGCTGGCGCCGATATCCACGCGCTGCGTACTGATCGTGGTGATATCGTCTTTCTCCGCGGACGGGTTCCACTTCAGCCTCTCGACATACAGCGTGCCGCTTGTCGCCGTTGGCTGATCATTAAGACTGTGACAGCCGAGCGTTGCCTTGGCCATGTCTCCGGGCGTGAGCAGGTAACGGTCCGTGCGAACCGAAAGACTTAGTGCTTTGCGCCCCACGATCACACTCGCACTGCCGTCAATGTTACGCCGGCTTTTATCCGTGACCGTTACTTCAACCTGGAAATCGAACGCATCCGGGCGCCACGGGTACCACGACCCGCGACGATAAGCCTTTGCGAATGGGAAGAAGATGTTGGATGAATCGTCCTCACCTTGCGCTTGAGGTGGAATATCTGCCTGGAAGCTGACCTTGAAGGCCCCATCGGCATCCGTTGTTCCTTCACCCGTTGCCACAATGTCGCCGCTGCTGTTGTGCATGGCTCCGCGCTCCTGCGGACGTGCATCAAACCAGCCAAGGTCCTCCAGTTTTCCCCCCGTACCGCAAAACGCGCAATCCCACCATGTGGAATAGCGGGGACGGCGCCTCACGGTGTACTTCACAGCCGCGTCGGCCACGGGCGCGCCAAAGTAATAACGCGCCGAGACGTCAGCCTGCACTTTGCCCCCAACACGCACCACTTCCTTGCCAGCGTTCACGGTCACTTCGTACTCGGGTTTCTTGTATTCTTCGACACGGAAGTCGCCACTGCCGATGTTGGTATTACTCGCGGTCTGACGCAGATATACGCGGTATTGTCCCAGCGGCGCCGCATCGGGCAGATCAAGCTCGCCCGAAAGTGAACCAAATTCCGTCAGTTCGACCTTCTCATGCAGCATCAAGCGTGCATTCTTTGGGTCCAGGATTTCCACGTCGTATTTGTGTTTTCGATCGAAGGAGTACTCGCCGTCTTCCCGGTCGCGAAGAATCGCGCGCCAATAGACCTTCTGCTTTGGTCGATACACCGGTCGATCCGTGTAAAAATAAACCATCGGGCCGCTGCGCTGGCTGTTCGAGTCATAGTTCCAATAACTGTTGTCCAGGAATGCGTAATTGTTCCCCTCATGTGCGACAACAAAGAGTTCGCCGTCGGATTGCCGCGTGCTCGATCCGGTGAAATCCGCGAATCCGTTCGCGTCGCTGGTCAGGTTGGTGAACCTGGTAAACGCGCGTGTGTCGCGGTTGAACAGCCGGTGTTCATTCTTCGGCTCGCTTGCGACCTCGATCGCTGCCCCGCCCCGTGGCCGCCCCGTCTTTCCATCCACTACCCAGTACTCCTGCGCTGCTCCGCCATTGTTGGAGATAAGCACCAGGTTGCTGGACAACAGTACATTATGACAACTCGCACCGTTGGCTTCCGCGCGCAGCACGTACACTCCAGCTCCCGGATTGCGGAACTCAACCACAGTGGTCGTCTGCTTAAAGTCCTCACGCTTTTTGATGCGTACGGTCTGGCTTGCGGCTGACGGACCATTGATGGTTTTGAGGTCGAATCGCGTCAGGTGCTGCGCCTTTAGCGTTCCAATCGGATCAAATGGTATGGCGCTCAGCTTGATGTCGCCCGTGTTTCGAGCGGCGAGCGTAAAGGTAACGGGCTGATCTGGAAACACGGGTCCGATGAGATGAAACGTGATCTCGGGCCGCTTAATCTCGGCGATTGTCTGGGCCGCCTGTTTTGCCGCGTCGCTTCCCGGAAAGTTGCGCCCAACGATGCTCAACTCGTAAAGCGCTGCAACAAAGTCGAAGTGGCTTACGTAATGCTGCCCGACAATTAGCTGCGCCTGCGCCGCAGCCTCCGTTTTTGGAAATTCTTTCACCACCTGCCGCAACGCCCGCAACTGCTCTTGTTCCGCGTTTTCACCAGGCTTTACAAAATTGATGTGCTGCGCCCGACGCACATGCGCCCCGGCTATTTTTGCTTCGTCTGTGAGGGTCGAGATAAGCTTGTCGAAAAATGAAAATACATACGTCCGGTCAGGCACAGTGTATGCCGGGAGGCTGTTAAGCGCCTCGAACGCAACCTCTTCGTAAAAAGATGAAAGGTCCTCCGGTTTAAGTCGAGAGAGTATCTCGTCCGCGCGCTTGAGGTGACGCAGGGGTTCCGTTGTGGTCGGTTCACCCATCTGGTAGCCGAAAGGTGGTGCACCCGGCTGTAGTTGCCAGTGCGCACGTCCTGCCCACACGTCTGTTGCCCTGTCGCGCACTAGTTCTTTGAAGCCATCGCGCGCTTCGGGATAGCGTCCAACTTGCAGGGCACTTCGGCTGCGAAGGTAAATCGCTTCGCGCTGCTGTTCCTTTGCGAGAGTCGGCGTGCTGAGCCTGTCTATCTCTTCCAGTGCAAGCTGATAGCTCTTCTCCTGGAAAAGCCGGCGTGCAGTGGTCAGTTCACTGGAGCTCGCCCGATCGTCAACCGCAGCATGGATGCAAAAGGGGACGGCAAATAGAACACCAACCACGATAGCAGAACGCAAACAATGCATCAAGACCCTCCGGCGGAAGCATTCAATTTTCCACTAAACGACCGAACTGGCTGGAGCGCGGTTTGGTGACTCTGCGAATTCAACCCGATTAAATTCTCGGGGGCCAGTCACCTGACGGTCAGGCAGTCCCGTCCAGCTTGCGGCGAATGCCGGCCTGGAACGAAACCGGGTGAAAGTCCAGGTCGCGCTTCGCCTCCGAGATATCGAACACCTTGTCTTCCTGCAGCCGCTCGATCTGGTCGGGTCGGAGGCGCGGCGAATTGCTCAGTTTCCCATACAGCTTCACTGCCGTGCGCGCCAGGCCAATGGGCACCGGCACCAGGATACGGCGCAGCCCCGCTTCCCTTAGGATAGTTCGCACCATTTCCGCATAGGTAATTGGCTCCGGCCCGGCAATTGTGTATTCTTTGCCAATCGCGTGCGGACGATCCAGCGCGGCAAGGATTGCCTCCACGACGTCCCACGTGAAAATTGGCTGCCACTTCATTTTACCACCGGCCACCAGTGGATGCACCGGCCACCGACGCAGACTTGCCAGCAGATGCTGCAGGTTATTGTCCTGCTTGCCTCCGTAAATCATGCTCGCACGCAGGATCGTGTAGTCTAATCGCGACGTCCTGACCGCCTCCTCGCCGGCAATGACCTGATGTGCAGTTTCTTCCGGGAAGTTGGTGAACCGCCGCGTCGACGACATGAAAATACCGCGCTTGATATCATTCGCGTGCATTGCTGCGATCACTTGCGGCGCCAGTCGGATGTGTGTGAGTGCGATTACCGCACGGCATCCGGAAGCTGCCTCGACCGCACGCTGTGGATCCTCAAGGCTTCCCCTGAAAATCTCCACCTTGCGACGCAGTGGCAGTTGAAGCCCCGCGGGAGCTCGAGTGAAAACTCGCAACGCCTCGTCTCGCTCGACCAGCGCTTCCACCAGTCGTCGACCGGTATGCCCCGTGCCCCCTGTAATTAAAATCGGCGAATTGTGCAGGTGGGCTACTCCACCAGCTTATGCTCAAGGGCGTAGCGAATCATTTCTGCCGTGGTCGACAGGTGGAGCTTTTCCAGAATCCGGGTGCGGTAAGTGCTGACCGTTTTGACACTCAGCGACATTTCGTCGGCTATCTGAGACATGGATTTACCGCCGGCGACAGCTCTAAGAACTTCGTATTCCCTGTTCGAAAGCGACTCGTGCGGCGCATGAACAACCTCGCCACCTACATCCGCTGCGAGTAATTCGGCCAGCGTGGGTGTGATATAACGCCGCCCTGAAACAACTTTTTGCAAAGCCGTGATCAGTTCATCCGGATCGCTGTCTTTTGGAATGTATCCCGCCGCGCCGCCTCGCAACGCGCGCAGTGCGTACTCGTTTTCCGCATGGATACTGCAGATAAGCACCGGCAGATCCGGGCGTTCGATCTTAATATCGGCAAGAGCTTCCAGGCCACTGCGACCCGGCATCGTGATATCCATCAGCACCACATCGGGTTTAACCTTGCGCACCTGCTCGAGCGCCTGCGCCGCGTTGCCTGCCTCCGCGGTCACTTCCATATCGGTACTATCGGATATGATTTCCCGCAGGCCACGGCGCATGGCCGGGTGATCGTCGACAATCAAGACGCGGATCATGGCCGTTCACCGGAGTTCGAAGCAGGAGCGGCCAGCGGAAACCGGGCGTCGACGACCGTGCCATTAAGCTCAACTCCCGGGGTAGGCGTCATCTCCGGATCAAGCGAGGTAACCTTAAGGTCTCCACCCAACAGCCGGGCGCGCTCCCTCATGCCCAGAATGCCGAGCGTATGGGTGCTGTTGGATTTTGTCGTTTCGAATCCGGTGCCGTTATCCCGTACGCAGATCGTTGCGAAGCCATCCTGCTCCAAGAGGTTAACGTTCACGCGGGTGGCGTTCGCGTGCTTAGCGACATTCGTCAAGCTTTCCTGTACGATGCGGAAAATCGCGGTGCTGGTGTCGGCCGGCACCTCCAGCCGCTCCACGTTCGACGAAAAGGTTGTTTCAACTCCGGTGCGTTCCTGGAACTGCCTCGCCTGCCATTGCAGTGCTGCAACCAGTCCGAGTTCGTCCAGCATCCCCGGGCGCAAATCGCTCGCGATGCGACGAACTGCCTGCACTGCGTCATCGGCAAGGTTCCATAGCCGGTCGAAGCGCCCGATAAGCTCCGGCGGGCAGCCCGTACTCTCCAGCAGCCTCTTGCGCAGGTTTTTAATTCCAATCTTCAGTCCGGTGAGTTGTTGTCCCAGCTCGTCATGGATTTCCCGCGAGAGCCGGGCGCGCTCCTCTTCCCGGCTGCTTTCGATACGTGCTGACAACGCGCGTAATTGTTCACGAGATGCCCGCAACTCTGATATGGCGGTGCGTCGCTCGGCCACTGCAGCCGCAAGAAACAGCCCGCTTACGCCAATCGCCAGCAGGTACACCTGCAGCAGGACAAGGCCCTCACCTAGCGAACGATGCGCAAAGGGACCAAACCCGTGCGATGTGCCATAAATAGCGATCGCGGCAATAAGGAAGGTAGAGGTTGCCGAACCACGAGGCCCGAATCGCAGCGCCGCCCAGATTACGAACGGGAATGGCGCAAAGCTGCCGGGATAGCTGAGATTAACGATCGCAGACTGCCCTGTGAACAGCGCCTGGCATACCAGTACAATTATCGAAACAAGTAGAACCAACTCAAGGACGCGACGGCGCCGCCATATCGTTGTAGAACGGCGGCTCCACGTCATGATAACAGGCGCGACGATCAGGTGGCTGATCGCGTGCCCAAACACCCGGCGCCACCACAATCCTCCGGCGTCCGGTGCAAGGCCCGGCTGCAATGCAATCATGAGCGGAACACTACAGGAAGCATTTAGTATCGGCGCCAGGATGCCGGCGCAAAAAACAAACCCGTAGACATCGCGAACACTGGCAAACGTTCGATCCAGCTTGCCGGCTTTCAGAAACGCCCACGCACCCACCCACGCACTCAGCGTGTTGCACGCCCCAAGTGTTAGAACAGTGCTCCAATATATTTCCGGCAATTTGCCAGGCTGGTTGCCGGCGATGAACCCCGGAAAATAGCGGGCCGACACAGTGACCGCAAGCGATCCTAGAAACACGCCTGGCCAGTAACGCAGGCCAAGCACTATGAGCCCGGCAAACGCGACACCGGCCTGTGGCCAGAGTACGCGAAAGTTCTCTTGAACAAAATCGATTTTGCGGCCGAGAATCCCGGCTGCAGCGTAAAGCGCTGCGAATAGAATCACGCGGATAATGACCAGAACTGCCAGCGACATATCGGTTCTATTTCTCAGTAGATGGACGCTTGCAATGCTGGATGTGATACTGACTATCCGCTGCTTCTAATCAAGTCGGGAGGCGCACAGAGTGGCAGCTGAGACGAAGAGCCTGCATATTGAAGATCTAAATCACCCCCGACAATTGGCACGCCGTGTCATGCGCAGGCAACTGTGGCTGAGCATCCGTATCGCTGCAGTATTTCTGGTGCTGCTGCTGGGCCTGCCTCTGGTGAACGCATACCTGCCAAAGCTTGCCGGTTCGCGAGTACTCGGATTCACTGCTTCGTGGCTCTTCCTCGCGCTGCTCTTTTATCCGATCACGTGGTTCCTCAGCTGGTTGTTTATCCGAAATTCGAACCGGATCGAGCATGAAATCGCAACTGAGATGCTGCGCGAAACCGCTGCGGAAGGGAAGCAGCCGTGATCCAATACATCCCTCTGTTTTTCGTCATCCTGATCGTCGTTGCGACCATCGCGCTCGGCATCTGGGCGACACGCATGTCGAAGACCGCCAGCGATTTCTTCGTCGCCGGTCGCTCCGTAAACGTGTTCTGGAATTCATCGGCAATTTCTGGGGAGTACTTGTCTGCTGCCTCTTTTATGGGCGTTGCCGGGCTCATCATGAAGTTCGGTTACGATGCGCTCTGGTACCCGGTATGCTTCGCTGCGGGTTACCTGTTTCTGCTGCTGTTTATCGCCGGGCCACTCCGTCGATTTGGCGCATATACGATCCCGGATTTTGCCGAGGGGCGTTTTGACAGCCCCATGTTTCGTAAAGTCGCAGTTACCTTCGTGCTGTTTATCGGCTTTTTCTATACGATGCCGCAAATGAAGGGCGCCGGCATTACCATGCAGCAGATACTTAACTGGCCCTACTGGGCTGGAATCGTGGCCGTTGGTGCCATTATCACATTCAACGTGGCGCTTGGCGGTATGAAAGGGATTACGTTCGTTCAGGCATTCCAGTACTGGGCCAAAATGTTCGCTATCTCAGTCCCGGTTTTCGTGCTGATGTCGGTCCTTGGGGGATACCATACCGCGTTGGATCGCAATGTGCGCGCAAAGGACGAGGTTCCCCAGATGACCGGGCCTGTCACAGTCGCAGGTCCCGAGAAAGCGCCTGCCAACACCCTGGCCTTTTATGGCCCGTCCACCTTCACATTATCGGAAGCATCCGCGCTGAAATTTAACCAGCCGATTGTCATCAATAACCGCGACGGTGTGCAGACAATCCGGATCGGTAATGAAAAATTTATTGGTGAACATCGCGGGGCGAGCGAAGTTGTGCAGCTGCCAGCCGGGACGCGTATCGATCTGAGTGCCACCGATGACGCAAACGTCAAATGGACGAAGAGTCCCTTCCCCATCAAATGCGAGTTTCAGCGCGCGACCAGACTAAATGTCGAATCCGGCGCGATACCGAACGCGCCACGAAACGGAGCATGGCTGAGCGCTTATGGTCCCTTTACGAATAAAAGCGGCTATCCGTTACTCTATACCTACTCGCTGATCATAGGGCTTATATGCGGAACCGCCGGCCTGCCGCATATTCTCGTACGATTCTATACGAATCCCGATGGCAGATCGGCCAAGCGCACCACGCTGTGGGTCATGGTGCTCATCGGCGTTTTCTATATGTTTCCGCCAATTTGGGGAGCGCTTGGGCGCATCGCCATGCCAAATCTTTATCTCACTCCCACAGGAACCGACCGCGTCGTTATTGCTCTTCCCGGCGTGCTTCAGAGCGAACTCTGGGGTAAGATCTGGAGTGGTATCACCAGCGCTGGCGCGTTCGCTGCATTTATGTCTACGTTCTCGGGCCTCCTCGTCAGCATGAGCGGCGCACTTGCGCACGACATCTACGGGCGCATGCTCAAGCCCGACGCAACGCCGCAGCAGCGCGTCACAGCATTCAAGTTCGCCGCCGTACTGTTCGGCGCGATTTCCATTGGTCTTGGAATCACCGTGGAAACGTTCGATATTTCGAAATTGGTTGGATGGGCGTTTGCCATCGCTGCCGCCAGCTACTTCCCGTTGCTCCTGATGGGAAGCTGGTGGCGAGGGCTCACGAAGTTCGGCGCCGGCTCCGGGATGCTCATCGGTGGACTGCTAAGCCTCGGTGCAATCGTAACAACCATGTTGATCGATACAAAAGTGATTACACTCGCTCTTCATCCCCTCGCCCGGACATTGATGGAACAGCCCGCAATCTGGGGAGTGCCGCTGGCCATCATCCTGATGGTCGTAGTCAGTAAGATGACGGCCGCTGCTATACCTGCCGACGTGGACGTAAAAATGCTACGGCTGCATGCACCCGAAGAAACAGGTTTCTCAAAGAATTATATCGAACACTAGCCGACGGCAGTCACACCCGCAATCACTCAGCCAACCTTCGTCGCGATCATGCACCGGCGCTTAACCAGCGCATCGTGTTCGGTGTACGGTATTTCTGCGTCCTCGCGGGCGAACTTCTCACTGCCAATCTTCTCCCCGAGATAAGCAGCCAGCGCCTCAAACGAATCGACCGGCAACGGCTCGCCCGACTGCTTTGAATTGTGCAGCGAGAAGGTCCGTTCGTGCAATTGTATACGGCGTCCGATGTTCTCTCCCGCCACAATTTCAATCACAAGCCGCGCCTGTGCCGACTCACGTCGGCTGAGCCGTACGGCGGATTGCTGCATCGCCAACACCGCCGCGAACGGTACGCGGATACGACCGGCTTCAACGGTGTTGCACACCAGGTCAGTCTCAAGCACGTCAACAGAGAGTGCCTCCACCGGGTCCCGCGTTAATGCGGCCGGCATCTCATGTACAATCAGAACTCCTGCTCCAGCTACCCGTAGCTTCGATTCCAGCAATTCCACGTCCAGATCCTCGGTAGCTTGCAGCACGCCAGCCGAGTTGGAAATGGATTCAGCCGTAACAGGCGTGCATAGCTCCTGGGAAAGGATCGAAAGCAGTCTGTCCACTTGCTCCGAATCCTGGGGTAGAAACTGCCCGCTTACGTTTTCCTGCAGCACCACCCAAATACCACTCCCGCCGCTTTGCATGGCCGCGTCCGGTGACGGCGTGGAGAGCTTATCGCTGGAGTATACGCGATGTGCCGTACTCAGCTCTGGAGAACTCGTGTGGCTGCCCCCTCCAGGCAGAGCGTACTCAGCACCGGGCTTCAGCGAACCCTCGCGCTGACTGCTCTCCGTCTCGGTCTTCGCCGACTCGCGCAAACTTGGCACAATTACATGTTTATCGTCTTCGGACATTACGCCGGAACCTCCATCCTCGGATTTCCGTTCGACACCTGTTTCCGGTTCCGTGTCTACCGGGCTACTATAGCCGTAGTCCAGCCCTTTTGATCGCAGCTGGCGCAGAGTCTCGCGTGCAGGCACCGGCGCGGGCTGCGCCGGAGGCTCCAGCGGCTCGAGGTCCATACCCGAAAGCTCCACACGCGGTCGCTTCAGGCCGGCCCGCTGTTCTACGGACCTGGGAATGTCCGGTACCTCGCCCGGATTCTGGATTGTATGCGCAGGAAGAATACTCGTCGAGCTGTCCTGGTGTCGGCGTGCAGGCGGATCATCACGGGTGGTTTTCATCGCCAGTCGCTTCTTGCCCCAAAATGAATCGCGCGACTGTGAAGCGTCCGCTCGTTCTTCAATGCGCGGTTCTTCCAGATCTCCACGCAATTCCGGTGGCTTGGCCGGCGCCACTCGCCCGGACTGATCCGGAGCTGTACTCGCGACCGGCGGGTACTTGTCGCCGGAATCGATCTGCTGGATTCGCGAAGTCGATCGGGAGGTTTTTCGGCGCTCAGGCTGACCGGGTCCACCGTAAAGTGTCGAGGCTGCCACGCTGCCCGGTTTGTGCGATCCGCCGTCTGGCTCCGCGGCTGCCAGCAGCGCGTCGCAATCCTCGCCACGAGCCCTCGCCGCGACAAGGATCTCCTCCCGCTGGCGTCGCGCTTCGTGGCGGTCGCGCATCATTTGTGCATTCGCTTCGAACAGTTTCAGATAACGCAACGCATCCACAGCCCGTTCAGGCGCTGTTTGATGGCAAAGTTTGGCGGCAGTGAGAAACGCGTCCTCATAGCCGGGCGGGATCGGCGTAACCTGGATTAGTTGTTCATAAACACGCAAAGCCGCTGCCTCATGGCCCTTTAGCTCCAGCATCCGCCCCAGGCTGTGCAACTCACGCGGATCGAGTCGCAAATCTGGGAACTTCTTCAAAGCGGTTTGCAGGTAAAACTCCGTTGCCCGAACCACATCCCCGACAAAGATACGCTGACCAAGGTAAACGCGCGCGGCGTCTTCATCATCCCGTGCAGCCGCCTCCATTTTGGCGACATTTACTTTCTCGCGTTCCTTGCGTCGCGGCGAGAGTGCGGCGTCCGGGTCCTCCCATGTTTGATGAAATCCTTTTGTCCCGTTAACCACAAAACCCACGACGATGCCAACAACCAGCCCTCCCATGTGTCCCCATATACTGATACGATCCTCCGCCTGCTGCGGCATGGTAATGGCGTCCTGGAAAAGCTTATAGCCCAGCAGCACAATCGCCGGCAGTCCAAACCGCGCATGTTCGGGCTCCAGGAAAACGAACAAACCGACAACGCCGATCAGAAGAATCAGTTCTCCAAGCGACGGACTGCTCATCCCGAAAATGTAAACAGCCGGTACCAGCAGGAAGCCGATGCACGCCCAGAAACGGAAATCGTAAACCAGCGCCACTTTAACCTGAGATCGAGGAAAACACACGAGGTATGCACCGATCACTGCATATACGACTCCGGAAAAACCCCCGTGCGGAACGCGATATGCATTCGTCAGCTCCGTCAGCCAAATAATCGCCAGCTGGCTGCCGACCATCGCTGCCACCAGGAACACCGCGAACCGGCGGCGGCCAAACAGCTCCTCAAGGTTTTGTCCATACAGGGCGAACAACCACAGGTTCAGCGCCAGGTGCAGCCAGCCCACATGAATGAAGTTTGCTGTGATCAGTTGACCCCATCTCCAGCCGCCCTCTTCCCGCAGCTTGGACGGTGTAAGAGCGACCGTGTCCCTGTACGTTTCGTAGCGCGTAGCCGCCTTGACTGCGTGCTCACGCGTTTCCACAGACGCCCAGGGACTCACGTTGGATTCAAAAATAAAACCTGCCGTCACAAGGTGCACTACGATATTCGCAATGACGACAACTTTGACCAGGATGCCACGTTTATGCAGCGGAACATTCGTTCCCCATGGCAGCAGCGCAGCAAAGATTAGTCCTGTGAACCAGAACAGAACGGTCATGGGTAGGAAAAATCGCTAATGCGAAACCACACGTCAACAGATGGTCGCCGGATTCTGTTGGTACGAGAATTTGAGTTGCAGCGGGTGACATACATCTGAATCTTCCAACGCCAGGTTACATGTTCTGTTTTTAAGGATAGTCTTGAACGTACTGATCACCAGTAGCACTCAGGAACACGACGACGAAGCCTCGCAGGTTTTTGATCTGGCGGAACAACTGCGTGCTGAAGGACACGAGGTGCTGGTGGTCGTCAGGCAGGGCAGCAGATTGGACCAGCGCGTCACTGCGCGCGGACTCCAGATGCGCCGGCTTTCTTTCGGCCCGCCCAGCGCAATGCTTCGGCGTCGCATGGATATTCGAAGTCTGCGTTACCTCATACTCGCGTTTCGTGCAGACGTTATTCATTGTCATGGCGACATCGACCACCAACTCGCGGGCACCGCAAGAGCCCGCGCGGGTGCGAACATTCCTATCGTGCGAACGGTCGTGGAACGAGCCTGGTCATACTCTCGCATTTCCGCCAATACCGATTTCACGATCGCACTTTCAAAAGAAGTTGCTGATGATCTTCGTACCATTCGTGGCGTCCAGGCCGCACATCTGCATGTAATCTATCCTGCAGTGGAAGTCGCGATGTTTGACCCATCACGACGCAGCGACCGCTGGCGGACTGAGGTCGGCGCCCTGCAGGGTGAAAAGCTGGTTGGGCTCATTGCTCCCTTTAATAACTTTCAGGCGCACCATGCATTTCTCGAGGCAGCTGTCTCCATCCTGTCATTGGCCCCGAACACACGCTTCGTAGCAGCCGCGCTGCGGCCCGGAGGCAGCCCTGAGCCCTATCTCTGCTCTGCGCTCGAATCTGGAATCGCGGATCGCATCTCCTTTCAGTCATTTCTGGAGAACGTCCCCAGCGCCCTCGCATCGCTCGACGTTGCGATTGTAACCGCTGGGGATTCCGGCACCGCGCCTGGTGCCTTGGAATACATGGCATCCGGCACACCCGTGATCGCGCCGCGCGAAGGATGGGTTGGCGAGGTTATCGAAGGCGGTAAGACCGGCCTCTTGGTGACACCGGGTGATCCTGCTTCCTTAGCCAGGGCTACCGTTAGCGTGCTTACCAATCCAGGCTTCGCCGACAATTTGCGAACTGCTGCCCTGGAGCAAATTCACGAAGTTCATAATCGCGGCCGATGGATCGAAGCGATTATGGATGTATACAAGACCGCAATTGCCGCGCGATCGCATGCACGATAGGCGGGTGCAGTAGCCGTGTGCATTAACCTGGAACCGCGTGCGGAACGCATATGAGTCGTCCTCGCGTGCTGCACGTTTATAAAGATTATTATCCCCCCGTCCTTGGGGGAATTGAGGCCACCATAAATCTCATGGCGCGCGGCACACTGGATGCCTGCGATGTCACCGTCCTGGTCTGCAGCGGCGGAAGAACCCGCAGCGACGAAGTGATTGACGGTGTTCGCGTGGTGCGCGTGCCCGAGCTGGGCCGCCTGTCGAGTGCGCCGGTTAGCCCCGCTTTTCCATCCGAACTGCGGCGGCTCGCGCGCAAGGCGGACCTTTTGCATGTGCATCACCCAAACCCTACCGGCGATGTTTCCTGCCTGCTGGTGCGCCCCGCCGCGCCCATCGTAATGACATATCACAGCGACGTCGTCCGTCAAAAAAAAGCCATGTGGCTCTATGGTGCTGTGCAGGAGCGGATGATGCGCCGCTGCAAAGTAATTATGCCGACGTCGCCAAACTACATCGAATCTTCCGACTGGCTGCAGCGGCACGCAGAAAAGTGTATTGTCGTGCCCCTTGGGATCGATCTCGCGCGCTTTGAAAAAACCACCGAAACTGAATCAAGTGCGACCATAGTCAGGCAGAAATATCCCGGACCCATCACCATCTTCGTCGGTCGCCTGCGTTACTACAAGGGCTTGGAGTTTCTCGTCCGGGCAATGCCGCAAATTCCCGGGACATTGCTTATCATTGGAACCGGCCCCGAATCCGATCGGCTGCAATCGCTCATTGCCGAAACCGGGCTTCTAAATCGCGTGCATTTACTCGGTGATCAGGACGAATCGCAGCTTGTCGCGCATCTGCATGCTGCCGATGCTTTTTGCATGCCTTCACACCTGCGAAGCGAAGCATTTGGCCTGAGCCAGGTTGAGGCAATGGCGTGTGCCCTGCCAGTCGTGAGCACTACAATCCCCACCGGTGTCCCGTTCGTCAATCACGATGGGGTAACGGGGTTCTCTGTGGAACCCGCTTCTCCTGATGCATTGGCGCAGGCATTAAATCGCATTTACTCAAATCCGCACCTGCGCACGCAGATGGGCGCCGCAGCCCGGCAGCGCGCGGTCACCACGTTCAACGCGGCGCGCATGTGTGCGGACCTGAAGCGCGTATATTCGCAGGTCCTCGGAAGCACAACTGCTGAATAGCGCCCATCCATCGCTCTAACTGAAATCAGAATCGAAGCAGGAGAGCGAAAGTCGTGGAAAACGAGCAGCCCGAAAACATGGTTTCAGAAACGATCGCGAACGCAGCTGGTGTCTCGCCGCACCCACCCGCAACGGACAATCCCGAATTGTATGAACGCGTGCAGGCAATTATCCAGGAAGTTCGTCCATACATTCAAAGCGATGGCGGAGACGTTGAGCTGCTCAAGCTCGAAGACAACATTGTATATGTACGACTGAACGGTGCCTGTGTTGGCTGTCCCAGCTCGCTGATGACGCTTAAGGGCGGAATTGAAGCGCGGGTGCGCGAAGAAATCCCCGAAATCGAATCCGTCGAAATGGTTTAGTAGCGCTAGTGTGATCTACCGTTAGTTAGTAACCAGTTCTGTGTGCCGAACGAGGTCAAGTCCGCCCTTTGTTCTGGTAAGGAACTACTGGTTCGGCACACTAGCGTACCGTCAGTCTGGCGCGGTTGTCTTCCAGTATCTTTGGGCCGATCCCTTTCACATCTTCCAATGCGTTCACGTTCGGAAAAGCGCCGTGCTGCTGCCGGTATTCTATGATCCGCTTCGCAATCACCGGCCCGACGCGCTTAAGCGTTTCCAGCTCTTGCTGGCCTGCCGTGTTGATATTAATAATCCCATTCAGCGCTGTTGCCGGAGCCGCGCTTCGGGAATAAACCACAGGTGTAGCCTGGGGCGGAGGCTGCGCGATTTGTAAAGCGGCTTGAGGCTGTTGCAGCGCGGAAGCGTACGGTTTGGGCACTGCCGTCGCTGGCCCGGCAGCCGATTGATGGGGCTGGCGAGCAAGTTCTGTCGCTCCGGGCATTATTCCGGGTGCTTGCATCGGCTGCTGGGCAATGACCGCAGGCGATGAGTTCACCGCATCGTTAACTGCAACATACGGACGCATTTTCAGCAGCTTCGACGCACCGATTCCTTTTACCCCGTCCAGTTCTTCCACGCTGCGGAATCCCCCATGCGTGTTTCGGTACGAAATAATTTCTTCCGCCAGCGAAGGTCCAATCCCCGGGATCGCAGCCAGCGCTTCTGCATTCGCCGAATTCACGTTGATCTGCCCACCGCTGGTCATAATTGATTGCAGCGTGCCGGAGGTCGCAACCGTCGCCGTGCCGGACGTCAGCTCGACACTGTGGTAGGAGTCCAGGAACAACGGCTCCGGTTTCGGCTTCGTAAACTGGATTATACCAAATCCACCTGCCATGATTGCCAGTACGAACCCCACTACCTTTTTCTCATCATTGGTAAAAGAGGACAACATCAGCCGAGTTTGCCTTTCTTCCGTTTTACGTTCGATGGTTCGGCCAGCGATTCCGCAAGTTCCACAAATGTGCGAACACCTACTGCGGTCGCCCCGGGCGAAAAGTATTTCCAGGCCTTGTCAGTCATGCTCGTTCCCGCAATATCGAGGTGCGCCCACCTGGTTTTGGGGCGAACGAACTCCTTCAGGAAAAGTGCGGCCGTGATGCTGCCGCCGTTCGGGCCCTTGCCTACGTTGTCCATGTCTGCGATGGGGTGGTCCAGCTGCGCACGATATTCGTCAATAAGCGGCATCTGCCAGTAGTTCTCGCCCACCCTCGCACCCGCGTCCCGTATGCTATCCACCAGTTCCTGGTCCGTTCCGAAAATTCCCGTGACCGCAACCCCGAGCGCGCGGACCACCGAACCGGTCAGCGTCGCGACGTCCACAACGTGAGTCGCCCCCTCGTCCTGCGCAAGGTCCAGCGCATCCATCAGGATGAGGCGCCCTTCTGCATCCGTGTTATCGATGTGCACGGTCTTGCCGCTGCGCGAGCGGATAATATCGCCAGGGAGAATCGCGAGGCTATCGATCGCATTAATCACCGAAGGCACAATCGCAGTAATACGCACCGCGGGTTTTAGCTGGGCGATCGCCTTCATTGCTCCCAGCACTGCTGCACCACCGGCCATGTCTCCCTTCATCTCCCACAAATTTGCAGCCGGCTTAATACTGTGACCACCTGTATCGAACGCCACGGCTTTACCAACCAGCGCCAGGTGCACATTGCTTTTCAGCTGCGGCTTGTACCGCAGCACAATCAGCCGCGGCGGACGATCACTGCCCTTGCCGACTCCAACAATCCCGCCGTAGTTGCCGCGCGTGAGCGCTTTTTCGTCGAGCACGTCGATGGAAAGTCCGACTTGTTTCGCCATTCGTTTAGCGGCCATGGCCAAGGTGGCAGGGTAAATCGCTTCAGCCGGTTCGTTGACCAGGTCACGTGCAAATGCCATCGCATCGCTCACGATCTCAGCGCGTCTCACCGCAGCTTTCACCTCCGCAAGCGCAGCGGACGGCACCTGCAGTGTCACCGTAATCTCCGGGCTGGCAGACTTTGGTTTCGATTTATACTTTTCGAAGGTATAGCTGCTCACGAGGAAGCCTTCCGCAAGGATTCCCGCGAGCTCCATCTGTGCAAGCGGCACCGTTACATTGTGCAGCTTGTGCTTTTGCGCAAACGCAAGAGCCCGGCTTGCCAGGGTCTTCAGTTTTTCGTCACGCCCGCCATATTTGATCTGCGCGGTCGAGAGAAACAGGACCACGCTGCTGTCGTCCCCGGAAAAGGCGTATAAGTCTGTTTCGCCTTTGCTGTCCCGAAAACGTTTCGTTAATCCACGGGCATTTGCCGGGACCTGGTGCGAAGACGGGAAAAGCGGTGTCGCGGCATCGTGCAAAAGTACAAGTACTCCGCGTATCCCCTGTTTATCTCCCGCTGAAACTCTTACACGCACGCTGAACTCCTTTGCCGGCCTGAATCGGAAGCCTCATGCACGCACCAGCACGGGAGAAGCAAACGAAACTTGCACGTGCCGTTCGTGGTGCGAAGGGTCGCGCTCTTATAATCATGTTCCGGCTCAAACCATATCTGCTTCCGCACACGCATCGCCCCAAGGGCGACCCGCTGCGATCGACTCTGAACTATGAGTGGGCCCGGTGGGTGAACCTCGAGTATTTCTGGTTATTTCATTCGGTACGCTACCGCGGACAACGAAATATTCCCGCAAACGGGCCGATGATTTTTGCGCCCAACCACGTCAGTTATTACGATCCCACTCTGGTTGGGGCCGGCATCCCATACCCCATGCGTTTTATGGCATGGGATGCGTTGTTCAAGGTCCCGCTCCTTAAGCAGATCCTGGAATCCTATGGCGCGTATCCGGTGCGCCCAAACACCGCGGACAAAGGCTCCATCGAGAAAACCCTGAAGATACTCAAAAACGGCGAAGCGATCATGATCTTCCCTGAGGGAGTACGAAGCGACGACGGCTCGCTCAAACCGTTTGAAATGGGTGTGGCCCGGATGGCTCTACAGACCGGCGCAAAGATAATCCCGGTGACCGTCACGAACGTTTACGAGAGCTGGTCCGCGCACCGCACTTTGCCGAAACTTTTCGTGCCGCTTACCGTGAAATATCATCCCCCGATCGAGGTGCCGGCGCATGTGCCCCGACCCGAGCTGCGTGCAAAAATTGAAGAAATTAACGAGCAGGTCGCCAAACCCATTCGCCGCCGCCTCGCAGCCTGGGAGCGCCTCAAGAAACGTAAAGGTTTTGCCTAGCTGCACAGCCGCCTGACGCCCCCGCGCGGTGAAACCGCGCCGCAAACCACGCACCCATAACAACATCGCACCATTGCCCCACCCAGTTCATAATTGATCTATGTTCTCCCTTCCGCCAAAGCCCCATCCATGCAACTAGAAATCCCTCTCCTCTCTCACCTTCACCGCGGCCACCGGCCCAAACCTTGTGTTCACAAATGGATTTCGGGCGACCCAACGAAACAATCTAACCTTCTACGGTGCGTCGGCATCGCGCTTATGCTTCTTTCCTGTGGCGGCGCATGGGCCGGTACCGATCTGGAAACCGGATTCGCAGATCCACCACCCGACGCAAAACCATGGGCTTTCTGGTTCTGGATGGGGGAGTACATAACTACCCAGGGCATTACGCTGGACCTCGAAGACATGGCGCAGTCTGGTCTCGGTGGTCTCATCATGATGAACATCGACCAGGGTACCCGGCCGGATGCGGCGTGGGTTACCTTCATGCCCCGGGCCAAAAAAATGCGCATGGTCGAGTGCCTGAGTCCCGAGTGGTGGGATATGTGGAAGCACGCCGCGACCGAGGCGGATCGTCTCGGGCTAAAAATTTCCATGCACAACTGTACGGGCTGGGCGACCGCCGGCGGACCCTGGATCACTCCCGAGCTATCGAAGCAGAAACTCGTTTGGACTGAGAAAGTTGTGGAGGGTCCTTCCGAATTCTCCGGGGTGCTCCAGCTCCCGCACGTAGATCGTCGCTGGAACTATTATAAGGATTCGATGGTGATCGCATTTCCACTGCAACCTTCCACCGAGCCACTTCGAGCTACCGACGTGAAGGATTTGGGAGCTGCGCTGCAGGCGAATGGACAATTTACATGGAGCGTGCCACCCGGCAAATGGCGGCTCGTGCGCTTCGGTCACACCACCACCGGAAAGAAAAATCACCCGACACCAGCGGGAGGCGAAGGCCTCGAAAGCGATACCTGGGACCGTACTGCGGTGAAGGCGCAATTCGAGGGCCTGAGTGCAAAAATGGCAAAGGAGTGTAGCGCATTCATTGGCAAGTCTGTCCTGGGGATTGAGAGCGATAGCTACGAGGGAGACTTCTTTGGAATGAAGCAGGACTGGACTCCGCGCATGCGTGAGGAGTTCACGAAGCGCCGCGGTTACGATCCGTTGCCGTGGATGCCTGCGTACAAACTGGACCAGCTCACCGAAAGCGCCGATATGATGTCGCGCTTTGAGTACGACACCAGCCATACCGTTGCCGATCTCTTCCGCGATAATTGGTACGGATACTTTGGCGAGCTCGTCCGCAGCACGGGACTCAAGTTCATTGCGGAAGCGTACTATGGTCCTTTCGACAGCGTGGACTGCGCTTCGCTCGCCGATTTTCCAACAGCCGAGTTCTGGCAGGACGGCAAGTACATCCCCGCCGCGCGTATCATGGCATCCGCCGCGCACATCACCGGCCGGACAATAGTCGGGGCGGAATCGTTCACTGCTTTTCTTAGCAAGTATCAGAACGATCCGTGGGCACTCAAGCTTGTCGGCGACCGCGCCCTCTGCAATGGCGTCAATCGCATGATTCTGCACAACTACGTACATCAGCCCTGGGGCAAAGAGGTGAAACCTGGCATGACCATGGACTATTGGGGCACGGAGTTCGGTCGCAACGTTAGTTGGTGGGAGCCCGGACGCGCCTGGCTCCGGTATCTGGCACGGTGCCAGTTTCTCCTCCAGCAGGGGAGTATGGTGGCCGATTACTGCCAGGTCGGCGGCAACATCGCTGACAAGCAATACAGTGGCTACGATGCCGATGTGGTGAGCGAGAAGATCATCGTGGACCTGATGCAGCCGAAGGACGGACGCATCTCATTGCCCAGCGGGCGCAGTTACACACTTCTGGTGCTTCCAAAAACAGACAAAATGCTGCCCGATGTAATGCGAAAACTCGCCACGCTGGTTCGCGGTGGGGCCGCGGTGCAGGTCGCTAAAAAGCCAACTGGCAGTCCAAGCCTCGAGAACTACCCATCGTGCGACGCAACGGTGCGCGCACTTGCCGAGGAGCTGTGGGGAACCGAAGCAGGAAATGGTAAGAAGATGGTCTCGCGGAAGGTAGGAACTGGCCATGTCTTTATCGGCGGAAAACCCGAGGACGCACTTGCGCAACTGGGTGTTCAGAAGGACTGCGATGCACAGTTGTCGAATGTGCTGTGGACGCACCGTACAACCCCTGAAGCGGACATCTACTTTGTCTCCAATCAGTCGGACGAGCGACGCACTGCTGGCCTTCGCTTCCGGATTTCTGGAAAGCAGCCCGAAATGTGGAATCCAGTCACCGGCGAGATGCGCGTCCTCCCTGCCTCGGCAGCGTCCGGGCAGCTCACATCGTTGTCGCTCTCCTTCGAGCCGCGGCAGAGTGTCTTTGTCCTGTTTCGGCGGCCTCTAAATGATTCGCACGGCGGCCGCAGCATTGGCGAAGCACAGCCCACCGAAGAGCTCACCGGCCCATGGCAGGTTGCCTTCGATCCAAAATGGAAAGGTCCCGCGCAACCGGTCTCCTTCAGCGTGCTGGACGACTGGACCTCGCGTCCCGAGAATGGAATAAAGTACTACGGCGGGACCGCTGTGTACACGAAGCAATTTGATCGCCCTCAAGGCACTCCCCAAAATGCCAGTGTATTCCTGGATCTGGGAACCGTAAAAAACATGGCCAGAGTTGCGCTGAATGGGCAGGATCTGGGAGTCGTCTGGGGTGCTCCATGGCGCGTCGAAATCACAAAAGCACTGAAGCCGCTTGGCAACCAACTGGAGGTTGCGGTAACCAACACCTGGACCAATCGTTTGATCGGCGACGACCAGGAGCCCGACGATTGCGGATGGACACCGCCTCGCTACCGCCGGAAAAAGATCACGGCCGACAAGCCGAACGAAAACCACTTCCTCGGTCGCGCGCTCTTCGAGCTGCCCGAGTGGTTCGAGAATAACAAGCCACGCCCGTCCAAAGGCCGAGCGACGTTCGCCACGTGGATGTTCTATACGAAAGATTCGCGGCTGCAACCTTCAGGCTTGCTGGGACCCGTTACGCTGCAGTCGGTCGAGGAGTTTCAAGCGCCGTAGTTCGAACGGGCACCACGGAAAAGATTGTGAGCAACACGAACGGAACCGGCCAAAGAAAATACTGCCGGTATAACACGGGGTTGAAGTACAGGAACAGCACGAACTGCAGGCACAACGCCGGGTAAAAGGTAATTCTTCGCGTCCAGAAAAGCGCGTAGGTAGCTGCAAGCATCACAAATAAGGGAAGCCGGGTGATTGCTCCCGTGAAGCCCATTGAATCCAGCAGGGCTGCCGCCGACAAATGCTGGTTCGGCTGACGCGTCACGGAAAACATCACGGACTTGACCAGAGCCGGCGCGTCCGCGACAAGAAATGGAAGACTTACCGCCACAGGCACCACCGCGAGAAACGCCACGCACTTCAACATCTCTTTTACGCGTCTGTCGCGTGGTGCTGCAATCCACGCCTCGATCAACAGAATCGGAACCGCAAATACCGCCATCTGCTTAATCGCCAGCGACATGCCGTAGAAAATCCAGGCGGTCTTCGCGTATCGGCGCCGCAGCGTCAGTCCCAGCATGAACAGCAGCAATGGCAGATGATCGAGATGCGACACCCGTTCCACGAACAGAGACCATCGGTTGAACAGCCAGATCGTACACGCCAGCATACAGGCACCAAGCGATCTCGTGAGCCCAAATATTTCGATAAACAGAAGCGCCGCAATTCCGACATGGCACATGAACAACACCTTGCGCCAGTAGCGCAACCAGCGCGAAAATTTGGTTAGTCCCGCATGCTGCGCTGCGGCCGAAAGCAGGTACGCCCCGGGAAGGTACGTCGCATACTTGGCATTGGTCAGCATGTCCGAATCATGGATCCTGGAATACGGATTCTTGCCTTCGAGAATGCTTCGCCCTTCACTGTAGGCATAGAAGATGTCCTCTGCCTCGCACTTGTAAAACGTTGCGACTTTGTAACACCACAAGAGCACAATGAGGCACGCCACCGCCCAGGCGCCGACCACGAGAATTGGAAGAAAACGTCGCATGCTGGCGAGGGGAATTGCTGGTCAGTAGAAGCTCGTCAATGTTTCAAGTACTTCTGCCGTTGTACCTTGTTGCACGCGAGCGGGCGGCAAACTCCGCAGGAAAGTCTTTCCGTAAGGCTTCGTCACAACGCGATGGTCGAGAATCACAACAATGCCCCGGTCCGTCTTCGACCGGATCAGCCGCCCAAACCCCTGCTTAAATTTGATCACGGCCATCGGCACCGTCATCTCATAAAACGAGCTGCCACCGCGGCGGTCGATGTGCTCTGCGCGCGCTTCCAGGATGGGCGTCGTCGGAACGCTGAATGGCAGTTTTGTCAGGATCAGGCACTCCAGTGCACGGCCCTGCACATCGACCCCTTCCCAGAACGACGACGTGGCAAAAAGCGCCGCGCGCGAACTGGACCGAAACGCTTCCAGTAACCGGTGCCGGGGCATCTCACCCTGTCGAAAGGTGGTAATTCCCATCGCCTGCAGTTGGGACTGGGTAAGTGCCAGCGCCTTTTGCAGCGAGCGGTACGACGTGAACAACACGAAAGCTCGCCCCTGCGTAATTCGCAGCGTTTCTACGATCACGGGCGCGATGTGCTCCTCGAACTGCCGATCGTTCGGCGGTGGCAGATCCCGTGGGATACCGATAAGACAGTTGCGTTCGTAGTCGAACGGCGTTCCCACCTTCAGATAGTCCGTTCTTCCAGCTACATCCTCCAGGGTCGACTGCTGATCCGACGCCGATTCCTCAACCTCGGCCGCCCCCAATCCGAGCTGCCGCGACAGATAATCGAACTTGTTATCAACGGTGAGCGTTGCACTCGTGAGAATGACCGTCCGTTTTCGCGTAAACAGCGCCGAGCGCAATGCCGGCGCAATATCAAGCGGAGCCGTGCACGGGCGAACCACCGGCCGGTCACGCACATATCCCACGTCAAACCAGCGGCAGTAATCTTCATCCCCCGCCTTCAGGAAGAATGTGATCGCATTGCAATGATCTGTCAGCTTCGCAGCCACACTACCTGCCGCCGTGCGATAATCCGCCAGTTCCAGCAGGAGTTCCTCTGGATAATGCCGCATCAGGTTCAACGCTTTATCCAGCGGGCTGAGCAGACGATTCATCTCGGTGCGAATTTCTTCCAGAAGCGTACCCGTCTCGCGCCAGTAAGGGCTTTCCGTAACCGTCCGGGTAATGCGCAGCTCCCGCCGTTCTGTACGGTTCAGGGAATCCATATGGAAAAATTCCAGCGTACGATGAAACACGTCGGAGAAATGTTCTTCCAGCAGCGGCTCAAGTTCATGGCGCCGGGCTAGCACCTCAGAGTCGAGCAGCGTGAGAATCTGCGCAGTGACCGCGTACACGTTCCGGCTGTCGTGTTCGAATACAGCGCGCTGCAGGCGGGGGATTGCTCCCTTGTTCTCGCGCAGCGTTGCAAGCCGGTTGAGCTGCCGCCGGATCGCCAGCAGGCTTGTTTCCGAAGAAAAATACGACGTCGCAACTTCTTCCAGGTTATGCGCCTCGTCAAATACCAGGCGATCGTACGGCGGAAGTATCGCGGTATAATCGTTTCCGGTGTTCTCCTTTTTAAGCGCAATGTCCGCCATCACGAGGTGGTGGTTCGCCACAATCACATCGGCGGAGGCAGCTTCACGACGGGATTTGTAAAAGAAGCAGTCGTTGAAATGCGGACATCGCGCACGCAGGCAATCGTCCTTGTCACTGGCGGCAGCTTCCCATGTCTCATCCGCCACATCAAAGGGCAGATCCGACCGCGACCCATCGTTCGTTGCACCGGACCACTCCAGCAGCTGCTTCAACTCCTTCGAGCGTTCATCCGGGAAGAGTTCCCCCTCCCGCGCCGCGAATTTAAGGCGCCGACGGCTGATGTAATTGTTGCGGCCCTTCACCAGCACTGCCCGGAAGTTCCAGTCGAGACGCGTGCGCAGCTCGGGAACGTCCTTATTGATCAGCTGCTCCTGCAGATTGATCGTGTTCGTCGAAATCACGACCCGTTTCTTGTTCGCCTGGGCCCATGCGATTGCCGGCGCAAGGTACGCAAACGACTTCCCGGTACCCGTGCCGGCCTCAGCTACCGCCAGGCGGTCGCGATTGAAAGCATTGGCAACAAGCTGCATCATTTGCAGTTGCTGCGGGCGATGTTCGTAGCCCGGCATGCGGCGCGCAAGGTCCCCGTCCGGGCCAAAGTGCCGGAGAAGGGAAGCTACATCCAACTCGACGGCAGGCGCTTCGCGGAACGGTTTAACAACCACCCGCACCTGCTCGCACATGTTGTCGACGATATAAAAACCAACGCCGGACTTGCCATAAAGCGACGCGATGTTAATGTCGGCGTCAGAGGGATCCAGCGTGCCGGAAGGATGGTTGTGAATCAGCACCTGGCCGGGTCGCGCATTCTGTGCTGGCGCCGGCACCGCATCCCAGTTTCCAAACGCCAGCGGATCAAGTTCGATTACCTCACCAGCGTCGTCGCACGTACCGATCGCGAAAACTTCCTGGCCTCCGCATTCTGCAATCAGCTGCCGCAGCGATGCCGCGCAATTCTGCGCAATTGTTCCCACTTTGGATGCAATAACTACCGGGATTGTCTCAACGGAAGACAGGCTGGTACACCCACTTTCGAGGCATTAAAGACGTGAGATTCTCTGAGGCCCGAAAGTAACGATCGGTGCGCTCGGTTTTAGGGTTTTGCGCATGCATGGAACAAATGTACTGCACCAGCCAGCCGAAAATCACGTGAAATCAGCCAATCGGCACCAGCGCTGGATTAGCCGCGTCTTCCCCGTCGCTGCAAGATCCTGAGACGTCCCGATGCGATCTTGTTCTGTGTAAACTCGTCGCTCGGCGGGAGGTCGGGATAACCAGTTTTCCAGGTCATGCTGATAGTCGGACTCGCTAAGCTTCTTTTTTCGGATCACCCTGGCAATCATACAAGTTGAAATGGGGTCTGGAAGTCCTTTTGTTGCAACTCTACAGTGCAGATCTTTAACGTCGGAAGTCCAGCCTAATTGTGAGAGTTCAGCGAAGCAACAGCAGCTCCAGGCACTTGTTTTCCATCACTAATCTGGCCGCATTCCTGGTTTGTACATCGATCCTACGGGCTGCCGACCCTTACAGCATTCACGTAGAACCCGGAGTATCAGGCAAGCTGCCCGCCGTAGAGTTCTCCACCACAGGTTCTCTGGTTGACGTTCTGACAACTTTCAGCGTGCTTACTCTTGAGACAAGCGGTGTCCTGACCACGCGCCACGACCTGCAGACGAGCGCCGCGCAAATCCAGCTTCCTGAAGTGCAGGAGGACACGTACATCGAGGTCGCTGTTGCAACCGGCTTCGAGTTCGCTGCCGAGCCTTTTATTTGGCGCACACTTGCCCGGCCTGAAGGCAAACCGCTTATTCTGTATGCGGGGCGCAAGGAGATGCTTCCACCGCCGGACTTCGATGAATACTGGTCTCGTGCAAAGAAGGAGCTCGCGGCTGTGCCCCTCAAGCCTGTCGTTACACCCGTGGCGGATAAAGATACCTCCACAGGGCTGCTGTTCAGGGTAGAGCTTCCTTCGGTGCAGGATACTACCATAGTCTGCTGGTATTACGTCCCGCGGGCGGCGTTTCCCAGTAGCGGACATCCTGGCACGAAAAAATATCCCGCTGTCATTATAGCTCCTGGCTACGGTGCAGAAGAGCCACCGATTGATCGTACGAGCGACGGCTACATAACCTGTTCGGTCAATCCTCGCAATCATGGCCCTTCTCGTGCATACTGGAAAGCGCCCATCGAGCATCTGATCTACAACATTCTCGATCCAGAAAACTATTACTACAAGCTCGCTTTCATCGACTGCCTGCGCGCCGCACAGTTTGTATTTTCACGTGATGAAGTAGACGCCAGACGTGTTGCCACTGAAGGCGGCAGCCAGGGCGGACTTTTCGCTATTGCTACAGCTGCGCTCGAGCCCCGAATTGCGTGTGTGTGCGCAAACATACCAGCATTTTGCGACTACCCTGATTCCGTCATCCTGTCACTGAAAGAGCGTTCCATCATCCGGGACCTGCTCAACGAAGCGCCGACAACCTCCGCGCAGGTGAGTAAGACGCTCAGTTACGTCGATGGTGTCAGCATGATAACTCGATTGAAGGCCCCGGTGCAGATCAATATGGGGGACCAGGATCCAATCTGCCCTTATCTCACTGGCATCGTTTTGTATAATAGAGTCCCCAAAGGCGTTCCGCGCGAGTTCCATGTCGCGCCCGATTGCAAACATGCCGTGCCCTTAATCATGCGCCAATGGAACGCTGCATGGTACAAACATTGGCTGAAGCAATAATGGTCCAAAAAGCTATGCCGGCAAAATCAGCCTTCGATACCAATGGCAATACCGCGCGATTGCTTTTGCCGGTCGGTCCCGAGACCTGCGTTTGAAGATTCTCGTCACGGGTGCGACCGGGTTCATAGGCTCGCGCTTTTGTGAAATTGCGGCGCTGAACGGGCATGAAATTATAGCGCTCGTGCGGCCGGGACGCACATACTCCCGGCCGTGGGCGAGTGTCTATGGCACCTTACCTTACGACGTGCCAACCCGCGCCTGGGCTGGCGTGCATGCGTGTGTACACTGCGCTGCCATCACCATGAGCTCTGCCCGTTCTGAAAGCGAAGCCGTGAACCTGGACGGTACGCGGTTTCTGCTGGAAGCTGCAAAACTCGCGGACGTCCAGCGCTTCATATTTCTTTCCTCCCAATCGGCTCACGAGCACGCGGTCAGCGCGTATGCGATCACGAAGCGCGAAGCCGAGCAGGTCATTCGGGCCGCGCCCGTCCCCTATGCCATCCTTCGCCCCGGACTTGTCTATGGTCCCGGAGAATTGGGGCTTTTCTGGCGCATGCGGCAATCCATCCGCAAACTCCCGGTTCTGCCGCTGCTGGGAGGCGGTAGTGCATTAGTGCAGCCGGTACACGTTGACGATCTGTGTGCGGCAATTCTGAAATGTCTGGGCCTGCCACCGCATTTAAACGAAGAGTTAAACCTGGGCGATCCCGAAGGCCTGCCGCTGCGGGAATTTCTTCAGGAGATCGAGTTCGCGGAGCGCGGAAAGCGAAAGCTGGCCCTGCGAATCCCGCTGGGTCCCGTCAAAGCTGTTGTCGCGGCGGGCGAAAAGCTGCGGCTTCCATTGCCCATCAGCTCCGACAATTTGCGGGGTATGGAAGTTGTCCAGCGAATGGATAGTGCCGCGTCCTTACAGCGACTCGGGCTAACCCTTCGTCCGATAAGAGCAGGGATGGCCGAAAGTCTGGGGAAATCGGGAACCTCAGTGCCTGCTCCCCGTGTTGAGATGCTGTCGTCGATTCCACCCCCTGTGCGGCTGCTGCTGATTGGCGCCGGCAAAATCGGTATTGTACACGCCCTCAACGCACGTCAGCGCGAGGACGAGGAATTGGTTGGCATCGTCGATCCGAACCCAAAGGCGTTCTCGCTTTACAAAAGCATGGGTTTTCGGACAGCGTACTACACCGATATTGAACAGGCCGTACGCGAACAGCAACCCCGCGCGGCGATCATCGCAACCCCGGCATCTACCCACCTTGAGCTCGCCCGCTGGTGCATGCAACGCGGCCTGCCGGCACTTGTCGAAAAGCCGCTCGCCATCTGCCCGGAAGATGTCCTTCAATTCCGCACCCTCGCCCGACAATATTCTGACGTGCCGTGCGCGGTGGGTTACATGGCTGCGCAATTTCCACACTTCGGACGCGCCCAGCAGATCATACAATCGGCCGTACTCGGTCGAGTGGTCAGCTTCCGCGTCCTTGCGCTGCAGTCACATATCATGGGCGCAAAACCAGTACGCTGGGAAATGATCGCAGCGAAATCCGGAGGCGGTGCACTCATCAACTTCGCGGGCCACGTGGTTTCCATGGTGTTCCGCCTTTTCGGTGTTCCGTCCCAGGTGGAATCCGCTCGTTGGGGAATTCATTCGACCGAAGTGGAAGATGCCGTGGTTGCGAAACTCAGGTACCCCGACTTCTCAGGCGAGCTACTCTCCAGTTGGTCAGCGCCCGGTTACCCGCGCCCGCAGAATCTTGTCGAAGTGAAGTGCGACCGCGGAACCATTTTAATCGAAAACTTCGGAACAAGCATCCGTTCTGGCGGGCGCACCGAGCAATTCTGGTCTCAGCGAGAATTCGACGTGGGCTACAACGCCTCACCGGATTACACAGGTGCGGGCTTCGCTGCGGAGCACCAGAACTTCATCCGCGCAATTCGCGGTGAAGCCGCGCCCGATGAATTCTCTTCGCTTCCAGTCGGCATCGAAGAAGCGATCCAGCTCGAACAATGGATCTTTAATTTGTATCGCGCGACTCCGCTGCAATTGCCGGAAGCCGACCGGCTCCCCGCCCTGCTCGCCAATCGCGAAATGCTGGAAAAAGCACAGCAGCTACGCGCGCTGGCCGGAAGTCACAACTGATGCTATACCGCGACCTGCGATCATCGAGCGCTGCCGACGCACAAGCCGCGCTGCAGGCTGCTGCCAATGACGGTGGTTATGTCACCGCGTGGCAGATAGCAATAATGGACAGGCAGGCCTGGAGCGCACGGCAGGACCAGCTGATTGTCACCGTTCCAGATTTTCTTAACTATGCACGTCTGTTAAACACCGGCCAGGCCGTTTCGATGGCAAGGCTCGCCGGCCTCACAAGAAGCGCGGTAGCCGCGACGCAGGCAGGCATCGGTTCTATCGGTAAGCTGCCATGCCTCGCGAAAATGGATTTCTGGTCAGTGGCGGAAGTTCTGCTACGCTACGATCTCGCGTTGCTTCCCAAACAGTTTCAAGGCACACTGTGTCTGCACAGTCATTTGACGGATTTCGCGTGCGTTTTCGAACGCGCCGATTTTCTGCGCACCTTCTTTAACCTGGGCACCACACGCGCAGGCATCCATACGCAACAATTGCCGAGTTCCCTCACTTGTATCAGCCGCTGGCAATTGCGCCCGTCGCGAATTTCCTTCCTGTGTGCCTCCGGCGATAAAGACGGGGCAGCAGCATTAAACCTTGCTCGATCTTCGGACTTGCTTACAAATACCCAGCTTATTGCGGAGATGGATAGCTGGCCCGCCGATCTGCAGCGCATGTCAATCGCAGAACAAATGTACAGCACCGGGCTCGACGGCATCCTTGTTTCCCCGGCCGCGACAGATGTAGTCCTGCCGTTGCAGACAACCTGATCCGTTGCTAACGTTTTAATTTGACTCCTTAAATGTGATTGCGCAGTAATTACTCATCTTTTTTCGAGTGGTCTTAGGTTGGTAGTCGAAACACGTTTTTACATGCATCATCACCGGGGCGATGGGACGCCTGATATTTCGTTGTCCCAATTATTTGCATGCCCCGCACCCTCCCTTACCCAGGCGCGATCTTCTGTAACTCTGAAATCCATATGGCGGGAGGTGAGCAGTATATGCCGATAGGCAAGGTAAAGTGGTTCAATGACAAGAAGGGCTTTGGGTTCATTGAGCCAGACGGTGGCGGCGAAGATATTTTCGTGCACCACACGTCCATCATGAGCGATGGCTTCCGCACACTGGCCGAAGGTCAGGGAGTGCAATTCGAAGTTGTCCGCGGACCGAAAGGAATGCAGGCGACGAACGTCCAGAAAATGATGTAAGTTTCTGGCGACAGTTGCAGGGTCGGAGTACCCCGTAGTTTTTGTACAGTTGCTGATGTGGCGCGTGCGGTTGAGGTACTGCTCGCGTTGTATGGTTGGGAGGTTGACAGGTTAACGTCTCCGCAAGGCGCCGAAAGGCGCTTTTTTCTTTGTGCGGAAGATTATTTGCCAGACTACGAACTAACGGCCCAACACCAGCGCGCCACAATCACGCCGCGAACGATGTTCCGCAGCCGCACGTCTTTGTAGCGTTCGGATTCTCAAAACGGAAGCCCCCGCCCATGAGGTCCGTTGAGAAATCAAGCGTCAGCCCATTCAGGTAAAAATAGCTCTTCGAGTCGCAGAAGACATTAAATCCTTCATACTCAAAGATCTTGTCCTTCTCCTCAGCAGTCTCGGCAATGTCCATGGTGTACGAAAGTCCCGAGCAGCCGCCGCCTTTCACGCCCACGCGCACACCCCAGCCGTGCTTCTTCTGGGAGTCGAGTATCTGGCGCACCTGCTTTTGTGCGGATTCGGTTACTACAATGGGCATCCTGTTGCTCCTGCTTAGATTTTCGTCAATCTCTCGTACAGTTCCACACGGTGAATCATCACTCGTTTTGCGCCGCTGCCAAACCCAGCCCCCGCAGGCGTTTGACTGCCCCCGCAACCTGCTCAGCCACTAAATCCACCTGCTCCGGCGTATTTGCGCGCCCCAGACCGAAACGGATCGAGCTGTGAACCAGCTCTTTGGAAATACCCATCGCCGCCAACACATGCGAGGGTTCCTGCTTTGCCGAGGTGCATGCACTGCCGGAACTGACCGCCGCCACGTCTCGCAGCGCCACGATGAGCGACTCGCCCTCAACACCCGCGAAGCTCACGTTCAAATTGTTTGGCAGTCGATTCTCCATTGTTCCATTCACACTTACACCATCAATTTGCGCCTGTAGTTTCCCAAGCAAGCGGTCGCGCAGAGCACGTAAACGCAGAGCTTCCCCTTCCATTTCCCGCAAAGCAATATCGCAGGCTGCGCCAAGCCCTACGATGCCCGGTACGTTCAGGGTCCCCGGCCGGATGCCCCGCTCGTGTCCACCCCCATGGTGCAGGGGAGCGATCCGCATCCTTGGCGTGCGACGCCGAACCACTAGCGCGCCAACCCCTTTAGGCCCGTACAGCTTGTGTGCGCTGATGGATAACAGGTCGATATTTGCAGCGAGAATCTTCAATGCTATCCTGCCGCAAGACTGCGCCGCGTCCACGTGAAACAGGACGCCTGCGGCCTCGGCAATCTCGCCGACCTTCTCCACCGGGTGCACTGTCCCTACCTCGTTATTGGCATGCATCAGGCTGATAAGGAAAGTGCCATCATCTACCGCCGCGCGCAGCAGCTCCAGGTCCAGCGTACCATCGGGTTGTACTGGAAGATAGGTAACGCGTATCCCATCGCTCTGCAGGTACTTGCACGTATCGAGGGTGGCGCTGTGTTCGGTCACACACGTCACAACATGATCTTTTTTGCCTCGGAAATTCCGCGCCGCACCGATGAGCGCCACGTTGATACTTTCCGTTGCCCCCGAGGTAAAAACCACCTCTTTGGTTTCGGCTCCCACCAGTGCCGCAACCTGGCCGCGCGCGTGTTCCACCGCTTCCGCTGCGCGCCAGCCATACGGGTGCGTTCGGCTGGAGGCATTGCCAAACTCCTGCAAAAAGAATGGCAGCATCGCCGTCAGCACCCGCTCGTCCACAGGCGTGGTAGAGTGGTGATCCATGTAGATCGGTAGAGACATTACAGAAATGTTTACCATTGATCTGCCAACTATGTGCACGACGGAATGCAACTGTGGCACGTGAATGTATTAGATTCGGGCAAATCCGCCCTAAAGGAAATATCATGAACTTCCGAGCGCTGATTGCTGCAGGCGTCGCTGCCGCAACAACGGGTACCGCGGTGGCTGACTACGCCGGAACACCACAGCGCGAGTACATGGGGCGTACCTACCTCATCACTTCCGTACGCTATATCGGCCCGATCTGGTATGCTGGCGACGGTAAAGTCGTTCGCGGCTCAGAGAATGGTAGGTCCCGGCTCGTGCGCCTCGACGGCGAAACCTGGGTTCCCGCCAGAAAGTATTAATTCCGGCTAGTGTTGTGTCCCATTAATTCGTTCACTGGTTTTGTGTGCCGTCCGAGCTCAAAAGCTTACTGAAATATAGTTATGAACTTCTGGGACGGCACACTCGTGTTGTTTACCGTTAGTTCGTAATAAGTTCTGTGTGCCGAATCGAGGGTATGTTTGCCCTTGGGTCTGATAATGAACTTCTGATTCGGCACTCTGGATAATCGGTTGGTATGGCGTCTGAACAGGTTTGTTGACATGGATAGAGCCGCATCTGGATTTAGTGTGTGATCGCACGTAGAGTCGTTTCCCTTTTCCTTAGCCTTTGGGCGCTGGCAGCAAATGCAGCGCAACCGTTCAAACTTGCGGATTTTGAGACTTCCACCAGTTATGGCGTCATTAACGATTCGAAGATCACAAGCGCCGCAGTTATACGGATTTCCAATGCCCTCGATGGCTCCCAGGGTCTGAGGTTCACAGCTGGTCTGGTGGGTTCCGAAGCAGGTTGGGCGGGCGTTTCCATTCCGGTTACGCCAGGGTCCCTTTCAACAGGCGTTGATCACATCGAATTGGATGCCCGCTCGGACGAACGTTCCCGGGGCATTTTTGTGACATTGTCGGAGAACGATGGCTCGCGTTGGAACGCGTTCGTCGGCGTCACGCGTGAGTGGAAGCACCAAAGTATTCCGCTATTTCAATTTCGCTGGTTCTCAGGTCCTGAAACTCGACGTCGGTCCCATCCTCGCCCTGCTGAAATACGCTCTGTCGAACTGTGGGTCGGAAATACATTCCAGGGCATGAATGGCTTTCAGTTGGACAACGTCTTCGCAATCGACCGCGTGCCTGCGTTGTCGCTGAAATTGCGAGAACAAGGCGAGCTCAACCAGCAGAAGAATACAACCCTGACCCTCCAGGCATTTGCCGGGGGGACAGTGGCGCCTTTCGACGGCACGGTCTGGTTGGAAGTGAACGACCGAGCGGATGCGCTGCTACCAGGCAGCATCCAAATGCGAAACGGCAGGGGCGAGTTCCAGATCTTCCCAAGAAAAGCCGGCCCGCTGCAGTTGCACGCATATGAACCTGTTTCTGACAACGAGATGGTTACTACACTGACTGTTACCCCGGCAGAGCTGCAGGTGCATCTCGAGACTATACCATTTGCTGGCGAGCAGGTAATGTACGTCAACGAGAAGCTGGCACCTCAGCTCTCCCTGTCAGGAAACGCCGTGCCGTTGTCAGCGCACATCGAAGTAACCAATCACCTGGGCCGTCGGTTGTTTTCTTCGTTCTTCAGACTCGCAGACCTGCACACCGATCGCGGGCAGCTCATGATCACAGAGCCCGGCATGATGCGGGTCAAAGTTCGCGCGATTGCGGAACCCGTATCGGCACTGCCCCACGTCGAAAACAATATGCCGATTCGGCTGTGGGATGTACCCAGCACGGCCTCGGCTATCCAGTTGCCCGCCGGCGTCACCACCAGCAGTGTCATGTCTGCCTTCCAGCTTACGCTTGAGGACGTTCCCTCCACTGCAACTGTGCTCGGCGAAGATAGGTATCCACTGCTTGTGCTCGCCGATACGCCGCGGGAAATTTATTTTAATAAATGGTTCTTCGGGCTGTGTGGCGGCGCGCTGTCTCATCTCGAATACGATGAGTTTCCAACCATTGGTGACAAGCGGCTCAAATGGCATCGGAAACTCGGCTGCGGGTGGGGACGCAACGATCTCTGGTGGCATGCAATCATGCCCGACAAAGTAAGTTGGGCGTGGCAAAAATCCGGTGATATCATCAGACGCTACCGCGTCAATCGGCTCAGACTGCTGGCAGTGCTGGCCTACGAAGCAGCGTGGAGCAAAGACAAGTCCCCCGCGGATGAAGAAGCCCGTCACGATTGGGAGAAGTTTGTTCGCAGGCTCAACCAGGAATCCAACAACATGATCTACGGCTACGAAGTCTGGAACGAGCCAAACCACGGTTTCTGGAAACCAGCTCCAGATGTGTACGCTTATCGCGAACTGGTGAAGACAACGTGGAATGCGGTTCGGACTTCCGGTACCCAGGAAGTTCCCGGACCGCGGGTGGTTGCCGGCGCGACCGCCGGTTTTGACCCTGTGTTCCTTGGAAAATTGTTGGACGACGGTTATGATGAGTATCTCGATGTACTGAGTTGCCATCCTTATCCTGAAGCCCGCAGCAAGTCGCCCGAAGAAAACGGGCTGCCGGAGATCCTCGATGAAGCCCGGGAGATGTTGCGCGCCCGCAAGCTCAAGAAGGAACTGTGGATAACAGAGCTCGGCTGGCCCACAGGACCCGCCGGAGTCTCCGACAAAGAACAGGCAAACTACTTCGTCCGTGCTTCCACCATGGCCCTGCACAAGGGCTTCGATAAATTATTCTGGTTCAATCTATACGACTGGGGCCCAGGCTTCAAACACGATGACTTTGGCGCGCTCACGGGTTTGCTGGATTACAATTACCACCCCAAGCTCGCGGCTTCGGCATATAACATAGCCACTTATATGCTGGCGGTTGTCAATCCGCGCGAGCAAACGCAACAGGGCAAAGCCACCATCTACTCATTCGACATCGAACGCCAAAGCGTAAAGTACGAAGGCCGGATGCACGTTGCATGGACACTGTCGCCTGGAGACGAACAGGACATTGAAATGCCAATGGTAATGAACGGGGGAGCGTTTGCTATCGATTATCTGGGAGCGGAGCATCAGGTGCAGCTTGTAAAAACCGAGTACGAGGATGACAAAAATTCGACAGCGACTGGGGCATCCACTCTCGCAAATGCCGACAGGAGTACTTCCGATTCGGTGGCGGAAAACATGAGCATGGACGACCGTCCATCCACTCGCACTTACCGCTTCCACGTTACTAACGAGCCGCTATATATCTGGGACGCGACACTGCCCCGACTGGTGAAAAAATCAAAGTGAAAAAAAATGGCGGCAAACAGGCGCGTCCGACGACAGGCGCAAAACGGGATAGCAAAAAATCCAGGAGCAGCGACGGAGCGCAGCCAAATACTTTTGCAACGAAACGTCCCAAGCGATGGGAAAGAGGAAATCGCTCTCCATCCCCCCGAGTAGCCACCACTGAACCCGCAGATCGAGCCAAAGCAGGCAGGGATCGCGACCACACCCCGACGCAAAGTCCGTATGCATCCGCGGAGGCGGGAAAGTCCAGGAAACTGGATCGGCATCCGCGTAATTCTAAACCGTACGCACCGGCAGGTCGGGCAAAACCAAAGAAGCACGAAGAGCAGCCCCGAACGCAAAAACGTTACGGGTCCGATCTTCCATCCAGAACAACCAACGTTCGCGACCGGGCGCGCCTCCCAAAGCCCTATTCACCTTCGGACCGGGTTGAGCCAACGAAGGCACGCGCGAACGTGCCCTTGCAAAAAGCACGTGCGAACCTGCCCTTGCAAAAAGCACGTGCGAACCTGCCCTTCCGAAAACCGCCAGCCACTTTAGCTCCAGCAACCGCGAAGATAACGCACGATCGGCCGCAGTTTCAAAAACCGCTTTTATCAAAGCATCCCGAAAAACCGTCCGGGTCGCCTGACCGGCGCACCACTGGCATTCCCACTGTGCATTCCAGTGGCTTACCCACGATCGTCGTTACCCTGAAAGATACACGTTCCCAAAAAGTGCGGCACACCTGGTACTACGACAACATGGTAGCGAAAGAACCGGCGAACGCAGCCGAAGCAGATGGCAATGCTGTGGCGGTGATGGAACAACCCGGCAAATTCCTGGGTAGCGCGATCTACAACAGCCATTCTCGAATCCGCGCACGCATCTTCAGTCTCGATGCAACGCGCTTTAACGAAGCCTACATTAAGGGTGCTCTCGAAGCCGCCATTGCACGCCGGCATCGGTTGTTCGCGCGAGAGGATTCCTGCCGCCTCGTTTTCGGTGATTCAGACGGGCTGCCGGGACTAATCGTCGATAAAATCGGCACTGTCCTTGTCATTCAGTTGCTGACGCTTGCGGCAGATCGCCATGCCACATTCATCGTCGACCAGCTACAGCGCAGCATCGCCCCTCGTGGAATTGTGATTCGCCGCGATCTGAACATCCGGGAAAAAGAGGGACTTCCGATACTCGAACCGGAGCTCATCGGCGAGGTACCGACGCCCATTGAGGTCCAGCAGGATGGCTTTACCGTATACGCAGACTTACTCGCGGGTCAGAAGACAGGTCTGTTTCTGGACCAGCGTTTCAATCGACAGCTCATCAAGCCATGGTGTAAAGATGCTCAGGTTCTTGATCTATTCTGCTACGTCGGAGCATGGTCGTTTACCGCTGCCCTTGGCGGTGCACGAAAAGTAATCGGTGTGGACTCATCCGCCGCCGCCATTGCACTGGCCGAACGCGCAGCCGCGACCAACGGATTTTCCAACGTTCGTTTTGAAACGTCTGACGTTTTTGAGTACCTGGACAAAATCACGAGTGATACCCACAACGTGATTGTGTGTGACCCGCCCGCCTTCGCAAAAACCCGAACGCATGTCCACGATGCCTTAAAAGCCTATCTGAGCCTCAATTATCGCTGCATGAAAAACCTCGCAGTTGGCGGCATACTGGCCACAAGCTCGTGCTCTCAACATGTCGGTGCCGATGAATTCGAAACCATGCTCGAAACCGCCGCTCGCAATGCACGCATGCAGTTCCAGATCGTGGCGCGCAGTAGCCAGTCGCCTGATCACCCAGCCTTGCTCGGATTCCCTGAATCCGAGTATCTTAAGTGCTTCGTCCTTCAGCGGATTGAGTAGGCCCCTCCTCCTGCCCGCCGGTAAAAATTTCTGAAATCCATCGTTTCTAAACTTACCTCAAAAATAATTCCCAGCTCCAGGCTTGGGCGTAACTCGATCATGTTGATCGGTGCCGAATTCGTCGGCCGGGCGATTAACATGGTCGTCTCCATCCTGATGCGGCGCTGGCTGCTTCCCGAACGCATGGGCGTCATGGGAACCATCACGTCCTACGGTGTCATCCCCGCCATCGTCGCAGAAGCCGGCATGACCCGCGCCACAATCCAGCAGATCGCCCGAAGCGAACCCGAAGCCTTGCCCCTGCTCATCGGGCACATGGCCGCCACACGCCTCGCCACCAATTTTATCTACCTGCTTCTCACGTGGACATCGCTCCTGCTGCCTTTTAACGACAAGTTGGCCTCGCAGGAAAAATGGTTTATTGTGATCTGGTCCTGCAGCATGGTCTTTCAATCGTTCCGACGCAATGCGGAAGCTGCGTTTCTTGCCACGGAAAAACTCCGCTACCAGTCACTGCTTGTAATTGTAAACCGTCTTGTCTCCGGCGCGCTGGTACTCGGCGTCATCCACTGGAACCGTCAATCACTCCATATCCCGCAGGGAGCACCGGGCTGGTACAGCATCATGGGATTCGTCTTTGGCGCATACCTTGTTGCAGACCTCTTCGACTGGCTCCTGTCATGGATCGTCCTTCGCAAAAGCATCACGAACCCGGTCTTCAACTTCGATTGGCGTCCCAAGCTCCAACTGTTGATTGTGGGCTGGCCATTTGCGCTGCAGATGCTCGCCGGCCAGATCTATTTCTTTATCGATGTACCGCTGATCCGGTATTTATATAAGCGACCTGAAGCCGAGGTTTTGCGCGAAATCGGCGATTACGGTACCGCGTACAATATGATACTCGTGCTCATCTCGATTCCAATTAATCTGTCCTATACACTCTTTCCGCAAATGTCCCGCGCCTTCCACACCGGCGACCAAAGCCGTCTCTACTCGCTTTTTGGTTACAGCCTTCAACTAATGATTCTCGCAGGCACTCCAATCGCCCTCGCGTTCTTTCTGTTTCGCTCGGAATTTATCACGATAGTTTATGGGCCTTCGTACCTCCATGCCATACCCATGATGGCGGTGCTCGCCTGGACACTCCCCCTTGCGTTCGTGAACGCCACAATCAGCAACCTCATGGCAGCCTCTGATAAGCAGAACTTCGTAAACATTGCCATGATCACCGCGGCAGCCTTTAATGTGATCGTAAACGTGATGGTCATTCCCGTGCACGGCGCAGTCGGCTCCAGCTTCGTTACACTTGCGACAGAGGCCGTCATGCTCCTGGTGCAGGTGATCTGCGTTCTCGCATTCCATCGAGCAGCGTTTCACATGCGCAAAATCAGCCCCATGCTCATGTTCCAGCTGGCCTCCTTCTTCCTCTTTCTGTATGTGCAACACTTGCCAATAACAGTCAGGGTCATTGCATATCTGGTTTATGCAGTAGCCTGTGTGTTGTGGGGCCGCAAAATGGTGCTGGCACGCCGCTTTCAAACTGCGTAAGTATTTAAGGAACAGCAGTTTCTGCTTTACTTGCATCTCGCCTCACGTCACCAACACGCGCATAAGATGCATTGAGGAAGGATGGTCTCATGAAGCTCAGTTTCAAGCTCTTCTTAACCGCTGCCGTTGCGGTCGCGCTGTTTGCCACGCCGTCAGCCGTGCAGGCCCATGGCTATGATACAGATGATGACGGACATCCACTCCGGTATTTCGCCTATCCGATCCATGCGATGGGTGTCGGCCTCGAGTACGCTGTTACCCGCCCGCTCCATTATGTTGCCTCGCAATGCAAGGTACGGCGAATTGTTGGCCATGTATCGCATCCGAAAACCGACAACTACTGGGGCGACTGGGACCAGTATCAGCGCTACAGCTACTAACACCAGCTATAACAAAAAGCTTTTGACGGCGGAATCCATGATTCCGCCGTTTCTATTGTAGCCTGAATCAATTTACAGACGGAGAACCAAATTACATGGCACAGCCGCGGGAACAGGAGTTGAGCAGCCGGCGGGGCGGCAACAAGAACAGCCCTCTGCATTTCCTGCATTTGCTGGTATCTACGCTCCTCCTGGTTACGGCCGCCGTGCTTTTAATTCGAGAGCAGAATTTGTTGGGTACAGGCGCGATGCTGCTCGGCGGCATTGTCGCTTTTCTGAATTTTCGCCACCGCTGACCAATTTGTTGGCAGTCTCCGCACCTCACACGATTGCGCATGCTGACGCCGCAGCGGTTCTTTTCGCTTGGCACCTCATCCTATGGTCTCGGAAGTTCCCGGTCTCATGAGTGTTAGAATATACAATACTGCCACGCGCTCTAAGGAAGAATTTCTCCCGCAGCAGCCGCCCCATGTATCCATGTACAACTGTGGCCCGACGGTTTACGACTACTTCCATGTGGGAAACGCGCGGAATTTCGTGGTCGTGGATGCGATCCGACGGCACCTCGAGTACCGCGGATTCAAAGTAAAGTTTGTCCAGAATTTCACCGATGTGGATGACAAGATCATCAAACGCGCCCACGAGAGCGGCGACGCATGGGACGCACTGGCTAAACGCTTTACAGAAGCCTACTTTCGAAATGCGGACGCGCTCGCGGTGCGCCGTGCTGATGTGCATCCATGCGCCACGCAGCACATTCCCCAGCAGATCCAGCTTGTTCAGAAGCTCATTGAGCGCGGCCTTGCCTACGAAAAGGGCGGCGACGTTTACTTTCGTGTACGTGCGTTTGACGGATACGGTAAGCTTTCCGGCAAAGACATCGATGACCTGCAGGAAGGCGCGCGCGTCAGCGTCGGGGAGCAAAAGGACGACGCTCTGGATTTCGCGCTGTGGAAAACCGCGAAGCCCGGCGAGCCATTCTGGGAAAGTCCCTGGGGGCAGGGCCGTCCGGGCTGGCACCTTGAGTGCAGCGCCATGAGCATGGAACACCTCGGCGAGACCATCGACATCCACAGCGGCGGCGCCGATCTCATATTTCCCCATCACGAAAACGAGCGCGCACAGTCGATGGGCGCGACCGGAAAGCCTTTCGTGAAATACTGGCTGCACAATGGCTTCCTCACCATCGACAAGCAGAAGATGTCGAAGTCGCTTGGCAATTTCTTCACCATCGACCAGGTCCTGGAACATTACGACCCGGCTGCCGTGCGTTTTTATCTGCTCTCCGCGCACTACCGACACCCCCTCGACTATAGCGAAGTTGCCCTTGAAGAGGCTAAGAGCGCTACCGCACGCATCCGCGAAGCTGTTGTTACCGCGGAGAAATTGCTCGGCTCGAGTCACTCCACCGCCGCGACACTGCCCGTGCAGGAACAGGTTTCCGTGGCCGAAACAAACTTCGACGAAGCGATGGACGACGACTTCAATACGCAGCGTGCGCTTGGCAGTATCTTTGAGCTCGTGACTCTATTAAATGATGCACGCCAGCGAATCGCGTCCGATGATTACGCGCGTGGTACGGCCGTCTCTGTCATTGCGACGATCCATAAATTACTGGTTCGACTCGGCCTGGACGAACTGATGTTCCAGACTGCCGACGCTGGCGCCACAAGCGACCTGGCCGAAAATCTTGTCCAGTTGCTGATTCGTACCCGGCAGCTTGCGAAAGAGAATAAGCAGTATAAAATTGCCGATACAGTTCGTGACGAACTCGCTGCACTGGGAATCCGGTTACAGGATCATCCAACCGGAACGATCTGGCTCAAAGACTAGCGTCCCAGAAGTTCATAGCTATACTTCAGGGAGCTTTCGAGCTCGGACGGCACACAAAACCAGGGAACGAATTAATGGAACACTACACCAGTGTTTCGCTACACATCAGACCCACTCGTATCGTCACGTTCTCCAAATAGCTGGTACCGCACCATCTTGTTGTGCAGGCTCTTCCTCGAAATCCCAAGCAGGTCAGCCGTGGCCTGCCTGTGGTGCTTCGCCTTCTCCAGGGCTGCCGCAATGATTCGCCGCTCCAACTGCTCACTTAGCTGCTCGACTTTTTGTTGAAGCGGAACGGAGAAATCTTCAAGCACGTCATCGACCGGCCGCGATGTGGCCGTCCATGTTTCCTGCGAGACGGGTACCGTCGCCTGGCCGGAAGTTACATTCGGTGGTAAATCCTCTTTCCGTAAAACGGTGCCCGATGACATGACCATTGCGCGCTGCACCACGTTCTCCAGCTCGCGTACATTACCCGGCCATGGATAGTGCGTTATCGACTGCAGTGCATCGGAGGTAAGCCCCTGGATGTTTTTGTTCAGGCGCGGATTATACGCGCTGATGAAATGCTCGACCAGCTGTGGGATATCCGCCTGCCGTTTTCGAAGCGGAGGCAGATGAATCGGTAAAACGTTCAGGCGAAAGAACAGGTCCTCCCGAAAGGTCTTCTCCTCCACACACTTCTGCAAATGGCGGTTCGTCGCCGCAATCACACGCAAATCGACTTTTATGGGTTTCGATCCTCCCACCCGCATTATCTCGCGTTCTTGCAGCGCGCGCAGCAGCTTGCTTTGCAGAAGCAGTGGCATGTCCCCAATCTCGTCCAGGAAGATGCTGCCGCCATCCGCAGATTCAAATCGTCCCAGCTTCGTCGCGACCGCGCCCGTGAAGGCTCCGCGTTCGTGGCCAAACAATTCGCTTTCCAGTAGCGATTCCGGAATCGCCGCGCAGTTCACGCTCACGAACGGTTTCGATTTCCGCCGGGAATGATAGTGCACCGCCTGGGCAACAAGCTCCTTACCGGTCCCACTTTCGCCGGTAATCAGGACGGTCACTTCGTTAGTGACTACTTTCTCAATGAGCGAATACACGCTGCGCATCGCGTCGCTCTGGCCAATGATGCGGTCGAATGACACGCGTTGCCGAAGACGGTCTTCCAGGTCGGAGATCTGCGTTAGCAGGTGCTGCTTCTCCAGCGCACGTTTAACAACAATTCGCATTTCATCCAGTTCGAACGGCTTCGTAAAATAATCATACGCACCCTCACGCATTGCCGCCACGGCCACCTGGTGATTACCATGCGCAGTCATCATCAGCACCACCAGGTTCGGTCGAGTCCGCCGAATCTCCCGCAAGGCTTCCATGCCATCCATTCCCGGCATCTTGATATCCATGATTACCAGGTCTTGCTCGCCCTCACGCACAAGTTGCACTGCTTCTTCTCCGCTTGCGGCTGTTGATACTTCATAGCCTTCGCGCGACATTACCTCGCGTAGCAGAAAGCGCATGCTTTCCTCATCATCGACGACCAGGATTCGGGATACTTCCAATTCAAAAACTCTCCGGCACTAAAGGTTGTGCGTATATGCAGCATCTAATTCGCATGCACAACTCGAACATCGGCCTAATTACCATCTGCGGACCCCACGGGAAGCTTGATCACAAAGCAAACTTTGTTATCTTCGTTTCGCACGAGAATCTCGCCTCCGTGATGCGTGATGACCTGGTAGGCGATCGACAGGCCGAGCCCACTACCACCCGGTCTTGTGCTGTAAAACGGCTCAAATACGTGGTCGATCTGATCCTCGGGAATTGCGGCTCCGGTATTCGCAACAAGGATTCGCAGCGGTAGCGCGTCTCCTTCTTCGTACTTTGTTTCAACTTCCACAACACCATGTTCTGGCGTGTGCTGAAGCGCGTTAATCAGGATATTAACAAGGGCCTGTGAAACTTTATCTTTTGAAAGCTGCGTAACGGGAAGCGTCTGGTAGTTCTCCGAAATTTGCACGCCATTTCTGAGAATGCTTTTCGGATTATTGCGCGCGAGAGCAACTGTGTCCGCACAAAGCCGCACAACATCGGTTGGCTCACGCTGTGCCGTCGGGTGCGAATACGCCTGCACCTCCCGCACAAGATCGTCCAGCCGGTTGACTTCCTTTACGATTACCCGCGCGTATTCGCCCGCGCGCGGCATGTCCTTTACGTCCTCCGCAAGCAACTGCGCGGTGCCCTTGATCGCGCCGAGCGGATTACGGATTTCATGCGCCAATCCGGTCGCAAAAGTCCCCATGGTCGCCAGCCGGTCCGCACGCTTCATCTGTTCGTAAAAGCGCTGCACGTCCTGCAGATCCCGGAAATTAATAATGACTCCGAAGACTTTGCCATCGCGGTCGCGCATTGGCGAACTGTTTACGCTGAAGCGGCGGGACTGCCCGTTCGCTGTGACCATAACTTCACGTCCGACGATCGCGTCGCCTTTCCACACTCCTTCTTCATAGACGGCACGCAATTCTTCCAGGCCCTCCGCGTCCAGCAGCCGGCTCGCACTTTGCCCTTCCACCTGGTCCGCATGAAGACCCAGCATGCGCTCTGCGGCGGAGTTCACAGCCGTGACAGACCCCTTGAAGTCGGTCGTGATAAGCCCGCCCGAAAAACTCTCCAGTACGAAACGGTTTCGATTCTCGAAAAAGCTGTTCAGTGCCTCAACCATGTGATTAAATGAACTACCCAACACACCGACCTCATCGGTTCTTTGAACATCGACCTTGTGGCGCAGATCGCCCCCTGCGACCTTTTCGCTTAAAGCTATGATCCTTCTAATGGGAGCCGTAATCGAGTACGCGATCACAAATCCGATGATGGCTCCACCGAGATTGAAGATCAGTAAAAGTAAAAGCCAGTCGCTCGCGAACTCCTGCTGGCTTTTTGCCGCATGCTCACTTGTTGCCCCGGTTCCGAAATACGCATCAACAAGCCAGAAGTACACCCCTGCCATCACCGTCACCAGCAGCACAATCGTTACTGGCAGCGCGATCAACAGCCGCACTCTCGAATGAGACGGTGGGCTTTCCCGATTCGCCACCCGTAGCAGGTTCGCGGTGGAATCGGAGAGCGTGTCCGGCTGCTCGGTCCGATCCTGGTCTTCTTTGTTCAAGCCGGCAACTGCCCTTTCAAAGCATCAATTGACCTACGGATAAAAACACGTGGAAATCGCAAAATCATCTGACATACCAATCTTCAGATGCTAGCATTAAGAACAGAGAGGGAACCCGGCGATTGCCTGTCCATCTACACACGTTGCGTCTTGTAGTGATATGCTTCCCCATTCTGATTTGTTCGGGTTGCGATCAGAAGCCTGGTCAGGCAAAAACAAGCATCGGACCCGCCGTCACATCCGCTACAGTCACCCGGCAAACCACCGACCCCGTTCGCACTTCACCCGGTGCCGCTCGTGATCTGCCGTTTTTTTCCGAGCGCTACATGCCCGTGGAGGACAGACTTCTGCGCCGTCAGCAGCGGCTCATACAGGTGCTGAATAGCTCTACGACCGAGACTGTCGGTTTAAAACGATGATTCGCCCTCCAGCTTCGTATACCTCTGCTGGCAGGCATTTTCAAAAACCAGGAAAGAAAATAGGATGAGAATTACAACGGCTGTGTTGGCTGCCATCAGCTTTATTGCATTCGCAGGATGTCAGCAGGAAGCAAAGCACGATCACAACGAGGAGGCACATGCCAGCAGCGCGCCTAAGGCGCCACCTTCTCCTGAACTCGCCAAAGTCGTGCTTGCCTCAGGTGCGCCGCAGCAGACCATCGGCGTTGCCCAGGCAAAGAAGGAGATCAAGGATGGCGATCCGATCGCATTGGTCGGGCGCGTTAAGGACTTTGTCGAGGGCCAGGCCGTCTTTACCGTCATGGATAGCAAGATCCCGTCATGTAGCGACAACCCTGGCGATAAGTGCCCCACACCATGGGATTATTGCTGCGAGACAAAAGAAACGGTCACGGTTAATAGCGCCACAGTGAAAATTGTCGGCGATGGGACTGCGGCGCTGAAAGGCAATTTGCACGGCGTAAACAGCATCGACCACCTCACGACCGTAGTGGCCGAGGGCAAGGCCCAGCGAGACCCGGCCGGAAACCTCACAGTATTGGCGAATCGAGTTTATCTCACGCCATCCTGAGCCGCCGTCATTTCTTCTTCCGCAGCTCCGCACGTTTCGCTTTTTCGCGGGCGTCCTGCTGCTGTTCCTCACGCACCTGCGCGTCGCCCGAAAGTGTTTCGGGTCTACCGAGGAAGTGCGGCTGCTTGTTAAAAACATAGACGTCCAGCACCGCAATCGCACGGGCATAGAACTCCCGGATGCGAACACGCTTTACCGATACTCCGCTGTATTTGGACTTGTCCGCAATCATGCCGTCTGCTTTAACGCCTAGCTTATCTGCAAGGAACAGGCATCGCGGCAAATGGAACTGCTGCGTCACAACGACCAGGTCTTGCAGTCCCCAAACCTCCTTTGCGCGGTAGATCGAGTCGTAAGTCCGAAATCCTGCAAAATCGCGCACAACGTCATTAGACGGAACTCCAAGCTCCAAAGCCCTTTTACGCATCGCACTTACTTCGTCGTAATATCGCTCGCTGTTGTCGCCACTCATCAACAGCTTGTTTACCTTGCCGGCTTTATACAGCTCCACCGCGCGATAAACACGGTCGTCCAGCATTGCAGATAGCCTGCCACCGGGGTAAATACGCGCGCCGGGTACCAGTGCCACCTGGCGCTGCGGCACATCCTCAATGCTGCGATGCATACGCGCGCCCGCGCGTGCCACCATCCACTGGTCAATACCAATAAGAGTCAGCACCGGCAGTAGGAGTATCAGCGCCACAACAATGCCTGTCACCAGCAAAACCTTCTTCCAGCGTACTCGCTTCACGCGCAGAAAAATTCGTGAATCTGTTGCGGCGAATGATGGCGTGCCAGCAGCTCCGCTTGAGCAATTGCCTGCACCATCTCGCAAGTTGCGCGTTCAAAACCCACCAGTACCGCATGCGAAACAATGGAGTGCCCGATGTGCAGCTCTCGAACACCTGAAATCGCGGCGACTGGCATTACGTTACGAAGGTTCAATCCATGACCCGCATTCACACTTTGGCCATTGGTGATCGCGTGCAGCGCCGCGCTCTCCAGTTTTTGCAGCTCAATGCTCCGCTGCACACTGGTGCTCGCATTCGCGTAGGCCCCGGTGTGCAGCTCCAGAACGTCCGCTCCGCACTCGCGCACCGCGTCAACCTGCGCGTGTTCCGGGTCAATGAAATGGCTCACCAGCATCCCGGCCGATTTCATCCGCTGTGTCGCCTCACGAATGCGGTTCACGTTTCCTGCCACATCGAGCCCGCCTTCAGTCGTTACCTCCGTGCGTTTCTCCGGGACAAACATGACCATGTAAGGACGAATCTGCTCGGCAATTCCCAGCATCTCGTCCGTAGCCGCCAGTTCCAGGTTCAGGTTGGTACGCACCGTCTCTTTAAGGCGCCTCACGTCAGCATCCTGGATGTGCCGCCTGTCTTCCCGCAGGTGACACGTAATCCCTGCGGCCCCGCCGAGTTCCGCCAGTATAGCTGCAGCAACCGGATCCGGCTCCGCGATTCGCCGCGCCTGCCGGACAGTTGCCACGTGGTCGATGTTTACGCAAAGTTTAGCCATGCAGATTCCCATGAAGGATCGAGCCCCGCGCGCAACAAATAAGCGCGCGCGGCTCCTCAGCTGCCACAGCGAACAATGCTGCCCCTAAATCTTCTCCACCACACCGGTAATCAACTGAGTGAGGCGAGGTTCGGCTTCACCTGCCACTTTAATAATTTGTTCCAGGGTCGCCGCATGCAGCGCATCCGGCAGACACGCGTCTGTCACTGTCGACACCCCCAGCACGCGCATGCCGCCGTGCACCGCCACGATGACTTCCGGCACTGTTGACATCGTCACAATATCTGCCCCCATCCGCTGGAACATACGATATTCCGCTGCGGTTTCCAGGTTCGGCCCGGTCACCGCCACCATAACCCCGCGATGCACGTTTGCGATTCTGCGCTCCAGCGCCACCGCCTCCGCCAACACAATCAGGTCGCGCGAGTAAGGCTCGCTCATATCCGGAAAGCGGGGACCCAGTTCCTCATCGTTCGGCCCGATCAGTGGGTTATCGCCCATCAAGTTGATGTGATCGCGCGCGATTACCAGCGCGCCGGGCGGAATGAGCAAGTTCATGCTGCCCACGGCATTCATGACAATAAGAACATCACAGCCAAGCGCACGCATTACCCGCACCGGAAACGTAACCTGCTGCAGGCTGTACCCCTCGTAAAAATGGAAACGCCCCTGCATCATAAACACTGGCTTGCCGCCAAATTGTCCAAGGTGGAGGCGACCCGCGTGCGATTCCACCGTTGAGACAGGGAAGTGCGGAATCTCGCGGTAATCGATCACCGTCGCGTCCTTCACCTCCTTCGACAGCGCCCCCATGCCCGTGCCCAGGATAATCCCGATCTGCGGCGCAATGGATGTTTTCCCACGGATAAACTCCGCGGCTTCGTTGATCTTGTGTCGCAGAGCGTTGGCTGGCGGTGCGGTCATTCGATTTCCTGTTTCAGAGGCTGTGCCGTATACATTGCACGCCCGACCGGTTTAGGCACACCCGCCCTCGTGTGCAAGCCTCTTGTCACACATAATTCTGAACCGTCGAATGAACGCCGTCATCGCGAACCAGTAGTCTTACGTCTGATGTTCGTGCGCTTGATGTTTTTGTTTCTCTGCCTTGCGGGGCCTTGTTATGCAGCCGGACCGGTCATGGAGATGACGTTCACGACCCAGCTCCCCCCGGACCCCGCGCTCTACGATGCCCCTGCAACCACCACAAAAGAGTGCACGATATACTGCTCGCCCCTGCTGCTTCGCTGGCAGGCGCCTTCAGCGGGAGTCACCACCACAACCGGGCTGATTGTCGTTTGTCCCGGCGGAAACCCGATCAATGATTGCTCGCGGCCCGCGCAGTACGGTGATCCCGCATGGCCCGATACAAAGAATGTGGTCATGTGCAGCGTCTTCTACCGCAACCAGGCTTTCTCTGCGCCATACGATTTCGGAAAACTGCAAATGGGAGACACGCTGCGCGGCATTGGCAGGCTGCTGGAGATTTACCCGCAGCTGGATCGCAGACGGCTTTATCTTTTTGGTGCCAGCACCGGCGGTCACGTGTCATTGCAACTGCTTCAGAGCGCGCGCCACCTCTGGGCCGAGGTGCACGTCCACTGCGCCCCGACTCTCATTACGACGCGCGCCGAAGCCCAGGCCAAATATCCGGCTGATAGCTTCGGCGACGGCTTGAACGATGCGCTTAAATTTCCTGAGCAGCAGGGAACACTATCGCTCGACCAGTGGAATCGCTTCCAGGCCGAGCGTGCATTGCGGGGTCCGCAGAATAGCATGAAGTTCGACCTTCCCGCCAGATCCAACGGAGAATATCCGTACGTGTGGGCAATGTACGGCACGCTGGATCAGATTGTGGACATCCAGCATTACCGGGATCTGCTCGCCATTGTGAAGTCCGGCACCGGCACAAGCGGCGCACAGGCTACTGTCGTCGGCGGTGAACGCTGGCAAATGCGCAACTGGACACTCTACACGGTCGAAGGCGGTTACCACGATTACGTCGGTGCCAACGCAAACATCAGCTCCTACATGAAAGCCACGAACTACCGTATCCCCGATGCATTTAGTCGCTTGCGGCCAACCGCACCCTTGCTTTCAGTAGACTACGCATTCCCGATTCAATTCGGCTGGAGGTTCCACGTGCAGGGCGCTCTCACCTCCGCGACCGTGACAACAGAAGGACCATTCACCGCCGCCGACACCGATTGGATGCACCCGGAACTCGAGTAATCCGCTGCGCCCTGCATCGCACTTTAACGCATTGCATTGCACTACGCTACAGCCGCGAAGGCCGTTCTTGCTCCGGTTGAAGTGCCGCCGCTGTCAATAGCACCACCAGGCATAAGAGCGTAGTCGCCGCAACCAGCATCAAAGCTTCACGGTCCCGTCCGGCATTCACACGATCGTAAATTGCCAGTGCCGCCGTCTGCGTGCGACCAGGCAGGTTGCCCGCCACCATCAGTGTAGCACCAAAATCCCCCAGCGCGCGCGAAAACGCAATAGCTGCTGCGGCCACTAGCGGTAACCGCACCAGCGGCAGATAAATATGGGCAAACAGCGGTAGACCCTCGGCGCCATCCAGCCGCGCGGCCTCGAGCACATCTTTGTCCGTAGCCGCAAATGCCGCCGCCAGCTGCCGGGCGACAATCGGTATCGCCGACGCGCACGACGCCAGGATCGCCGCTTTCAGCGTGAACACGAGCGGCTCCCCGGTAAACTGCTCCCAAAGCTGTCCCACCGGGCTGCGCCGGCCCAGCGCTACCAGCAGGAAATACCCGAGTACCGTCGGGGGGAGTGCCAGGGGAAGCAATACAAGCGCGCTCAGCCACCGCCGCATCGACCCACCCAGCTGCGCAATCCAGTATCCCAATAAAGTGCCAATCGCCAGCGAGATGATAGTCGCCGCTAGCCCTACCTCCAGCGACAGCCACAGCGGCCGCCAGTCCATCTGTGAAATCTCAGTCACCCACCCATTCCGGTCCTGACACTGGAAAGTGGAAAGGAGAAAGTGCGCTGCCTGACAGGCACTCTCGCCCGCCTGAGTTTAAACCACCCCCGCCTGCTTCGCAAGCGGCCCCGCCGGGTCCACCCCCGCAGTAGGCTGGCCCCTCAGCCCGGCTCGTTCAGTCCCGCCAGCTATCCTTTCGGCTGCTGCTGCGTCATGCAGTGCAGCGTACCAAGTCCCCATACCAGCTCGAGGCAATGAATGCCCACCACACGCCGCTTCGGAAACATTCCCTGCAACGTCGCCAATGCAACCCGGTCACTCTTGTCATTAAACGTAGGAACAAGCACCGAGCCATTCGTAATATAAAAGTTCGCATAGCTGGCGGGCAGTCGCTGGCCCTCAAAAATCACCGGTTCCGGCATCGGAAGCGTCACAATTCGAAACGGCCGCCCCTTCAAATCGCGCATTTTTTGTAACAGCGCAAGGTTCTCCTTAAGCGGATCATGGTTCACGTCTGATTTATCGGGCTCGCTCACGATGGCGATTGTCGATGCATCGGTAAAGCGAGCCAGGTCGTCTACATGCCCGTGAGTGTCGTCACCCGCAATACCATTACGGAGCCATAGAACTTTCTGGATGCCGAGATAATCGGCCATGCTGTTCTCAATCTGCTGCCGCGACATTCCCGCGTTCCGTTGCTGCACCTCGCTCAGCAGGCATTCCTCGGTCGTGAGCAGTAGGCCGCTTCCATTCACATCGATGCTGCCGCCCTCCAAGACGATGCGCCGCTCAGGGTCACCGCTGACCGGCTTCCATTGATCAACCTTCAGCTTACGCGCGAGCTGATCCGGCACTGCATCATCGCGTTTCCAGTCATCGTACTTTGCCCAGGCGTTGAAATGCCAGTTGGTCATCCCCACCGAGCGACTTCCACCTCGACCATCTTTCACAACGAAGATGGGCCCAAAATCCCGCACCCACACGCGATCGGTCTCAATCGTGAAGAATCGAACCAGCTTCAGGTCTACACCCATTTTGACCAGCAGACGCCGCGCTTTGTCCTCTGCGTCACGGTCAATCAGGATGTGCACCATTTCGTCGCGCGTAATCTGCCGGACAATCCCGGCATACACCCACGGTATCGGCGCAAAGCGACCCGGCCAGTCCTTTACGTTATGCGGCCACGCAATCCATGTTGCCTGGTGCGGTTCCCATTCCGCCGGCATACGGTATCCGAGCCTCCCCGGCAGCTCAACCTCAGCCGGGCGCTTCACCTTCGCCGACCCCATCAGCGCTTCGCAGCTTTTTTCTGCTCACACTCCATGTTACGAATGACCAGCCCCGTAATGATCTTCGGATGAAAGTACGTGCTCTTGTGCGGCATCCTGATGCCCGCGCTCACAATTCGCATCACTTCTTCAAGCGGGCTGGCGTTCAGCAGGAAACCCAGTGCCGCCTTCTTCTGCTTCAGCAGTTCCAGCACGCGCATCGCATCACGAATGTAATAGCATTCATCGTCATCCAGCTCAAACTCCGGGTTGCCGGCCATCACATAGTTGATGATATAGTAATGAAGAATCGCGACATCGATGTTTTTCACCCTGTCGTCGATGTCTTCCTCATCAATCATCTCGGTCGGGTTTACACCCTTCTTGAGCGTGACAAAAAAAACTGTTCCATCCCCGAGCACCATTGCAAAGCTGTGCGACTTCTTTCCTGCAGTCTGTAGTTTATCCAGCAGGCGTTTCGCTTCAGCCTCGGGCTTTTCCAGGTCTACCTTGTCCTTCGCGAGATCGAAGTTCTCCTTCAGTTCCTCAACGGCCTCACGCATGTCGACCTGGTTGAGGAAGCTGCGAGTCAGCGCACGATGCGTCGGCAGGATCACCAGTCCGTCCTGCTCGGCACTTGTGAGGAACATCATCATGTAGTCGAACGGCTGCTTGCCGTCCTTCTTGCCCGTCTCCTCGCGCATTTCGTCGCGGTACTTCAGCGCCGTTTCATACCTGTGGTGGCCATCTGCAATAAACAGTTGTCGTGATTTCAGCAGTTCGCGAAGCTCGATAAGGAAATCCTTTTTCTGGACCACCCAGAGCCGGTGCGTGACGGTATCGTCGTCTACCACTTCCTCCCATGGCTTTTCCGACATGCGCTGCGAGAGAAGTTTCAGCACTTCCTCATTGGGGTCGTTATAAAGAACAAATACCGGACTGAAATTCGCGTGAGTCGCGCGCAGTAGTTTCAAACGATCTACCTTCGGGCCTGACATCGTTGTCTCATGCGCCCGGATTGCGCCGCTCTTATAATCCTCCAGCTTTACCAGCGCGAAAAAGCCCCGCCGCTTTTTGACCTGACCGTCAGCTGTTTTAAACTGCTGCTCATATAAATAGAACGATGGGCGTTCATCTTCAATCAGGATGCCATCACTTCGCCATGTCCCGAGAGTGTTTGCCGCGCGCGTATATTTGTTCGAAAAACCGTCGTCGTCTCTTTCATCCCTTCCCAGTTCCATCCGGACAACGTTGTTGGGATGGCGCTGATGAAGTTCGTCCTGCAGTTCAGGAGAAATAATATCATACGGTGGGGCCAGCACCTTGCTCAGATTGCCGATAAGCTGCGAATTATAACGCATGCCAATGAAGGGAAGAATTTCGGCCATGACTAAAAATGGAAGCCTTTCAAACTGACTGTAAGCGACGTTTTGTGTGGGAGCACAGGTGTGTCAAAGCCGAAGTTCAAAACGCGACTTTTCTATCTTTGCGCAAGCACCTCGTTGGCATCAACAACGGCCTTTGACAGTACTTGATGTGCGTCGGATTTGCCGCGCGAAATTTCGCTCAGCGCCCAGCGCACATGCGACTTGACGATCTCTGCATTGGGCAAAAGCTGGAGCGGATGCGACTGGTCAATCGCCTGGCGAACGACCGCGTATACCGTCTGCCCTCCAAAATAAGAGGAGGGTTCGTCAAAAACAGCTTCATTCCAGGCCGTTATCTGTGGAGGCGGGCTGCCGACCCGGCGAAAATACGCCATGGCGAATTTATTGGTGCTCATATAGCGGGCGAGTTCGATGGCTCCGCGTTTGTTCGGGGCATTATATGGCATGGCCAGGCACGAACCGCCCACCCCGCACGACGGCAATTCCGGCGATCTGCGAGGAAACAACGCCACCCGCCACTTGCCCGCCTGTTCTGGCGCCCTTTGCTCCAGCAGCTTGCCGTACCACGGCCCTGCGATATTGCCTGCCACCCGTCCCGATTTCACCAGGTCGAATGGATCACCCATCGTGCTTCGATTCCACATCTTCGCGGATCGATTGCCCAGCAGTTCGGCAAAAAAGCTGAAGGCCGCCTGCGACTCCGCCGAGTCGAACGTAGCCCGGGTCATCTCCTTATTAAACAGTACTCCGCCCGACGACGGCAGAAACGCCATGCGCAAAGGCACCGGGTCTTCCGGATCCAGGTAGAGCAGTTGCACGCTGCTGGGCAATGCGCCCTGCGCATTAAACAGTGCCTGGCCAAGCTTCGACAAGTCGCTCCACGTGGATGGGAAGGCTTTCATCCCCAGCGAGGCCATGACCGGGTCCACGATGTCGCTTCGATAAAACATCAGCATCATGTCCAGGTCCAGCGGAATGCCGTATTGTCGCATCCGCCCTCGGCTGCCGGGTTGATCCTTAAAGACTTCCGGAAACTGGTATGTCCCAAGCGCAGACGGAAAGAACTGCTTGAAAAAATCAGGCGGGAAATGATTGTCGAAAGGCTCCAGCGCTCCATTGTTCGCCAGGCCTCCCGTCCATTCCGAGCTCCCCACAATCAGGTCGGGTACGTTGCTGTTCGCGGCCACTGCCCACAGCGTCTTCTCCTGCAGGCTATTCCACGCCACCGTCTGTATTTCGACGCGGTACTCAGGGTGCTGGTTCTCGAAATCGGCTTTCAGCTCCTCCATGGTCTGCGCGGGAGTCGAAGCAGCCCAGAAATGGATCGCTTCAGGACCCGCTGCGTTTTCAGTGGCAAAATAGCTCGAACGCTCGGTGACGAAAAAAAAGATGAGCGCAAACACCAGCGCGGCTATCGGCAGGACCCGGTTCATTGCCACCCGAACTGCGACCTGCCGGACGGCAATGCAAAAGATTACTGAGTCGGGTCGACACGCTCGCGATCAAGCCCTTCAAGTTTCACCCGGATATCGTGTAGTGTTTCTTCCGAGTAGTACCTGGCAAGCTCTGGCGACAGGCACCTGCGATACGCCGTACCTGCCGCCGCGCGTTGCGCTGGGTCTTCGAACAAAAGCTCCGCAAGTCGAAGCTGCGCTTCTGCGGCCACGTTGGAAGCAGGCAGGCTGGCCTTTGCCCGGTATAGGCGTATGGCCGCGGTTGTATCGCCACGCATGCGATCGCGCTCAGCGCCCTCGTTGCCGCTATTGCGAATCCCCGCAGTGCCAGCGGTTCTTCCCTGCGCTTGCGCTGCTGCCGGGGCCTGCGCCATCACAGCCTTAGGAACACGGGGCGGTGCTGCCGAACTCGCAGGCACCTCCTTATCCATCGCGAATGTCGCCGCTGGCGCGAGTGCGCGTGTCGCCGGCTGCTTCGCAAGGACAGCATCGGCTGCCGCGACCACTTTCAGCTCGTCCTCTTTCAGTTGAGTAGTGCCCGCAACCGCGCTCTCGACTTTTTTCCGGGCCTGCTGGGCGGGCGCATCCGATGCGGCGGGTTTCGCTAGTGCATCCGACGGTGGCGGATTCTGCATGCTCCATGTCGCCTGCGGTGCCGACGCACGGAAAGTAGGCTCTCGCGGACTTGCGTGAAAACGCACGTCCGATTGCGGAGTCGCCGAAGCCGCCCTCGTCTCAAAAAACTGCAGTGTCTGCGCCTTCTCCGGCACCGCGCCCGCCTTCGAGTCTGGTGTCGTAGCCTGGTCCTTTTCCACGGTTGTCGCGCCTGCTCCGGCGGTTTCAGCCAGTCCTGATTGTACCGCATCATCTCTCAACTCCGCAGCAGCCCTCGGTGCAGCAGCCGCCGGTGCAGGTGCCTCATCGCGCGTGCGCTTCAGCCTCACGGCACTCAAATCCTCGCTCTCGACCAGAGCCGGCGCAGGAACGGGCATAGCTGGCGACTCAGGCAATTGCATCTCCACCGCCTTGCCGGCATCAGTCGATAAACTCTCGCTGACGCGATCGACTCTTGCCTGCTTAAAACCTTCCGCTGGTGGTGCCACAACAGTTGCGATGCGCCGGTTCTTGATCGTCGCCTGCGGTGAACGCTGGACGTACAGCATCGCACCCGTTCCCAATGCCAGCAAAAGCGCAGCGGCAATACCCCACGTGTGTGTCGACCACGCGCTCCAGTGCACCGCAGGCGCGTCGATCCTTAGCCGGGCCGCCGCCGAAAGCTGCTTAAAATCCACGCTTTCCGCCCTCGTCTCCCGCGTCCCTGCCGCCAGCGACTTCAACAGCGAGCCCAGTTGCTCGTCGGCCTGCAACTCTGCCGCGCACTCTTCGCACGCAGCGAGGTGCTCCGACACCCCAGCGCGCACATCCTCTCGCAGCACATCGCGCCGATAATCGTCGAGATACTCGCGGCACGTTTCGCAGTTTAGAAGAGCGTCGCTCATTTCGAAGTCGCTTCCGCCTGGAAATACAGCGGCTCGATCTGCGTCAGTACCGTCCGCAGCTTTTTACGTGCCTCGAACAGGTTGAACTTCACGACTCCTTCTGAGCACTCCAGCAACTCCGCGATATCCCGCACCGACATCATCTCGACCTCATAGAGCAGGATCGCTGTCTTCTGTTTCGGCGGCAGGCTGTCGATCGCCGTGTTCAGGTGTTTCTGCAATTCATGATGCGCTGTAACCTCACGAGGAGAATCTGCCTCCTGCACAAACATCGGCCGGGCCTCGGTACCGGGCGCCACCACATCTTCCATCGAAACAACCCGCGCCGAGCGGCTCGCCCGCTGCGTGTTGCACTGGTTTACCGCCATCCTCATAATCCACCCCGCGAACTTGGAGAGGTCCCGCAGTTTCGGCAGCGATCTATACACCCGCACGAGGCACTCCTGGTGAATATCGGCCGCATCCTCATGGTTGCGCAGGATCGAGAGCACGAATGCGTACAGATCGTCCTGGATTGCCATGCACAGCGAATCGAACGCATCCATGTCGCCCGCCTGGCATCTGGCCAGCAGCTCCACCGGCACAGCATCAAAACGCATCCGCTAACGCCCAGCCCGGCATTGGGAAGAAATTCTCGCATCACCCGATATGACCGCACTAACGGCGGTTAGGTTTGGTTTGTGCCCGTTCATTTTCCCGCTCCCAGCACGCGGACCCAACATCGGCAACGCAAGCACATCAACGCCCCGTGCAAGCCGCAAACCTCACCCTGACAGTCCTGATCACTGCCATTACGTCCATCGAACCACCACCGCCACGCAAGCGGTCACCACCCGCTAAGGCGCCTCTAACGAACAGCCGCCGCCAGCGACCCCTTATGGATGGCTCCCTGCTGCTGTCCGATCGCTGTCCCGTTCATATCCAGGATCACTACGGCAGGCGCCGAGACACCATACCTCGCCGCCAATTGCGGCGAAGTGTTCGCGTCAAAAGTCACCTTCTCCGCGTTCGACATCGCGTCCGCCACCGGCGAGCTCAGCAGCGCGCCTTTCATCGACTGGCTTGCCGGCGAATTCCCCGCCTGCACAAACACCACCGTCTTGTGGCCGTTGTCCTTTGCAAACGCGATCGCGCCGTCCAGGTCCGTCGTCCAGCCCGCCATGTCCGCCACGTTGGCGATAGGGGAGGGGGGCGGCAGGCTCGCGGCACGTTCCGCCGCGCGGTCCGCCCGGAAATCCCTCTGACGTATATGTTGACGTATCCCGTCCGAGCACGCCGTCAATGCCAGCGTGCATCCCGCCAGGAGTGCTGCCTTTGCAATGGATCTCGAATTCATATTTACAACCTCGTTGAACAGCCTATACCGCCGAGCAGACGCTGAAATGCTGCTGCCAGTCACGTTGCACTGAAATTGTTGCGCAAGCGGAAAACACCCCGCACAACACCCCGATGAAAATCGCGATCGCATGTGATCACGCCGGTTACGAGCTCAAGGCAGCCGTGGCACGTCAACTCACCGCCGCCGGGCACGAGCTGCTCGATTTCGGTACCAACTCCGAGGAATCCGTCGATTTCGTAGACCATGTTTATCCTGCCGCCCTTGCTGTCAGCGAACGCCGCGCCGATCGCGCCATCCTCATCGACGGCGCGGGCTATCCCTCCGGCATTGTGGCCAACTTTCTGCCGGGCGTCTACGCCGCTGTGGCCAACGACCTGTTCTCCGCCCGCCTCTCACGCGAGCACACCAACTCCAATGTCCTCTGCCTTGGAGGCAAAGTCGTCGGCGCAGGCGTCGCCGCCGAAATCGTCACCGTCTGGCTCACCACGGACTTCCTGGGCGGCAAATACGCGAAGCGCGTGGAGAAGGTCGAAAAACTCGCAAAGAAACACCGCGTCGGCGCTGAAGCCACTGCCAGAAAAGTCGTCACCGTGCAGGACATCCGCGACGCACTCCTCAAACGCGAATCCCTGCTTATGAGCGACACCACCATCCTCACACCCTCAGTCCTCGACCTTATCCGCTGACATCACCCGTCCGCACATCACCTTAACACCCCCATCGCATATATGCCGGTTTTTGTTTCATCGCTGCCACACATCTAAGCCTTAAATGCGCCGGAGGTGACACCCTGCATGAAAGGCTTAGTGGCGTACACGAAAAGGATGATCAGGGGAATGCTGCTCAGGATGTAAGCTGCGTACATGGCGGAGAAATTCTGCGCGACGGCGCTCTCGCTCATGAGGTATAGCCCCGACGCGACCACGTGGTACTTCGAATCGCTGTTGGTAATGAACGGCCACATGAAGTTGTTCCACACGCCAAGGATGTTCATCACAGCGACGACCGCGGCCACCTGCCCCGACAACGGCAGCACGATGTGGCGATACAGTGCAAAGTGTCCCGCGCCTTCCAGGCGGGCCGACTCGAAAAGCTCCTCAGGCAGACCGTCGAAGAAGCTTTTGAACAGGAAGATAGCCACAATCTGGCCCCCGGCAACGTAGGGAAGTATCAGTACCCAATACGAGTTAAGCAGGTGCAGCCGCTTCACCAGCAGGAAACTCGGCACCAGCGTCAGTACCGGCGGGATCATAATGATGCTTAACAAAACGGTAAAAAGCAGTCGGCGCCCGCGGAACCGGTATCGCGAGAACACGTAGCCGCTGACGGAGCCCAGCAGCAGCACACCAAGCACCGTTGCCACGCACACGACGATGGTGTTCAGCATGTAGGGGCGCAGCTCGCGCCAGGCGTAGTGATAGCCCCGCGCCAGGCTCGTGCCCAGGTGCTGCATCGCGGCGCGGTAGCCCAGTCGCTGGACGCTCACGTTGGCCGCCGCTGTTTCGGTTTCCGAAGCGCCACCGGACGCCGTCCGCTTCGGCACCGCCAGCCTGATCTCGTCGGCGCGCCCAGTCAGTTTGTACCACGTGAACCGAACGCTGCTTTTCAGCGCTTCCGGCAGCGCAAAGTAAGTGCGGTACTGCTCGGACTGGGTGCGCACCGAGTTGTTCAGCACAAAAATAAACGGCAGGATCGTGAGAACGAAAAAGATACACAGCACCAGGTGCAGAACAGGATCGTGGCGTTTTCTCATCGGATCGCCTGCAGCCGCTCGGCGCTCTTGAAGTACCGTGCGTTCAGGATCGTCAGCCCGAGGATCAGGACAAACAGCACCACCCCGATGGCGCAGGCATAGCCCATCCGCTGGAAGCTGAACGCGTTGAAATACATCCACATGCCTGGCACCATGGTCTCGAATCCAGGACCGCCGCGCGTCATGAGGAACACCCCTTCAAACGCCTGCACGCCGGCGATGATCGTCAGGATGACGAGCAGCTTCACCTGGCTCAGTACCAGGGGAACATCGATGCGGAGGAATTTGCCGATGCCCCTGGCGCCGTCCATCCACGCAGCTTCGTGCACGCTTTCGGAAATAGCGGTTAGCCCTGCATAAAAAATGAGAATGTTAATGCCGTTCGCAAACGGGAAACCGGTGAAGGCCAGCGCCACCAGTGAAGTCTTAGGGTCCCACAGCCAGCTCCGCGCGTACTCGCCTTTGCCCAGCAGCCGCAGCAGGTCGTTTAGCATTCCGGTGTCGCTGTAGATCATCGCCTTCCAGATGAGCTGTTGCGCAACACTGGGGATTACCAGCGGGATCAGGAACAGGATGCGATAGATGTAGCGCGAGCGTTCCGACGAAAGCGAGAAGATGAGTTTAGCGATGGTGAGCGGGAACACGATGTTTACGACCACCGCAAAGACGGTGAGGAAAAGCATGTGCCACATGCTGGGCCAGAAGGTAACATCGGAAAAGTACTCGGCGTAATTCGCGAGTCCAAGGAACCGGGGTTCGCCGCCGACCTCGTACTCGTACATCGATGTGCTGAACGCCCATACGAACGGGATGAACGTAAAGACCGACAGGAGAATATACGTGGGCAGAAGTAGCAGGTAGTAGGAGCCGCCTTGCGCGAGTTGCCCGGTGAAGTAGCCTCGGCGGCTTTCGCTATTTTGCATTGGGCGGCAACCCTTCCATGCTGGCACGCAGCGGAGCCAGTTCGTTCCACCGCTTTTCCAGCGGAGCGAAGGCAGGCTTCTGGCGCCGGATCAGGTTCGCGGCGCCCGACTCGATGCTTCGTTCCATCAGCTCCAGGTAGTCCTGTTCGCTGATGCCATTGTTCAGGTAGAGCTCAAGCATGCGGTTCATCACCTCGTTGAACTTCATGTCGAATGTGAACTGCCATTTGCTGATGGAGGAGTGCCGCTTCAGGAAGTTGTCGAATGGACGCAGCGCCTCGTGCGGCTCAGCGCCTTTCGTGTTAGGCATGAACGCGGGAATTTCGTTTACCACCGTGGCGGCGTTCTCCGGCATCGTCATGAATTGCAGGTAGTCGATGCAATGGCGCAGCCGCTCGCTGGTGGCCGTCGATCCCGTATCGGCAATCGCGGAATTGGTGACGACGAATTGCGTTCCCGGTCCGCCGATCACCACCTGCGGGTGACCGTTGGCGTACGGTGAAACAGACTTCGGCATTTGGGGCAGGTAGAAAATGCCCCACTCGAATTCCAGTGTCGGGTCATGGATGAGCGCATGCACCCGCCAGCTGCCATCCCACAGCATCGCGCCCTTCTGCGTGAGGAACAGTTTGATGACGTCGGTCAATTTGTCGCTGATGTCCTTGGGCATAAACTGCCGCCATTCCTTGATCAGGCGCCACAGGTTCACCCAGCGAGGATCTTTCCGAGTGAAGAAACCCCGCTTGTAGAGGAAGGCGATCTCGTTCCAGTTAAGGTAGCCGTCACGGAAGGCCTTCAGTGATTCCGCCTCAGGCTCGACGTCGATTCCCGGGAGGATGCCCGCGTAGAGCTGGTCGAAAAAAAGATCGGTGGCCCAGTCAGCCATCGCCGACGCACTGGCAAGCATCGGGATGTAGCCGGCTGCGTTCAGTTTTTTATGAATCTCGAGAAAGTCGGGCCAGTCACGCGGCGGCTCGACACCCACTTTGCGGAATATGTTCTTGTTGTAGTAGATACCGGTTTCGACCATGTCGTAAACGATGCAGTACATGCGCCCATCGGGAGCGCGGGCGCTCTCGGAAATCGCGGGGTACTTGATGAGGTCCGACCATCGCGTGCTGCCGGGTTGGCCGGGCGCGGCGTATGGATTCGGGCGATCCAGGTAGTCGTCCAGCGCGACGTACCACCCTTTGTGGGTATCCCCCCAGACTTCCTCAACGTTGACGTCCACGATGTCTGGCGCCAGCCCCGCGGCGCATTGCGTGACCAGCCACTCGCGCGCGGACGGGACCGCGATGTACTCGATGTGAACGTCCGGGTGCAGCGCCTCATACCGCTGCGCTACGCGGGTCAGCCCCTGTACAGGCTCGCCCACTCCCATCGGAATACTGCCCGGCATGTAGAAATACTTGGGAGCAAAGCGGATGGTAACCTTCCGAGTGCCAGAACCGGGTGAAGCTGGCTTTGAGGCGGAGCTCCCCGCCGGTTTAGTTGCCGTTGTTTCCGCTCCTGCGGAAGTGATCCTGGCCGTATCTCCACGTTGCTCGATACGCGGAGGGGCCAGTGCCCACGCGCCAACGCCGAGTATCACCCCCAGCAGCACGTGCTTGATTCGAATGCGCATTTGGAGCAGCAGGAACTTTGAAATCAGTGCACTGGCAACTGTTTAGGTGTGCAGCTCGAAACACGCCTTTGGGTCAGCAGAGTGCGAATACTTTGGTAGCGACGGGCGGACTCGAACCGCCGACCTAAGGATTATGAGACCTTCGCTCTAACCACCTGAGCTACGTCGCCCCAAGCCCGCACTTACAACAAAATGGCGGGAAAGTTTCCTTTCCCGCCGAAAATTTTTGGTAGCGGGGGGCGGATTCGAACCGCCGACCTTTGGGTTATGAGCCCAACGAGCTACCAACTGCTCCACCCCGCGTCGTGTGCGGTCCTTCCGGACAGCGAACCCCTATTACTGCACGTTTTCGGATTTGTTCACAAGGGCGGGTTTTTCGCGTCGGGCGGGTTTGGAACCTGGTCCGGCGGTGGGAGATTTGATGGTTGCATCGGGCGCAGCAGACTGTTGCTGCGGCAGTTCAACCTTACCGACAACCGGGTTATTCGGCTGCACGGCTTTTGCCTGTTCGGCTTTTGGTTCTTCTTCGTTCTTCAGGTAAAGAACCTGCTCACCGGGCATGTGAAGGTTCATGCGTTCACGCACCTGCTTCTGGCTCTCGATGCCGTTAAAGGCCAGGCTCTGCTGCTGGCGCTTCAATCGCTTAATTTTCTGCTTTAGAACATCGATCTGGGCGCGTTCTTCTTCGCGCTGCTTATAGGTATCGAGGAACTCCTGCAGGTTCTGGACATTGATCAGCAACCACGCGGAAACCGCGACGAGGGTGAAGACGAGTCCCCCGAAGAGGTGAAGCCGGCTGCCGCTGGCGGCTGCGCGATTTTTGGTCCGGCGCACTTGCTATGTTCCTTCGCTTTCCTCGCTTCTTTAGTGGAAGCAACTGAAAACGCTGGACCTACGATGTGCCCAGCGCAAGATAAAAAGCTGTGGAAAAGCTACGTTAAAGACTGGGCAATGACCACTGTTAATTCATGTCCAGGCGGCATTAAAGTAGCTCCACCGCCGCACACGCGATGTGACCACCGAAGCCGAGAGATAACTTAAGAAAACGGCTGACGCTTCCGTGGTTCCCGGCCGGTGAAACATGATGGATGGGAGCGAGTGCCGCATCAGGTGAATCCAGGCCGGGCGTGGGCGGGATAAAGCCGCTTCGCAAGGCAACAAGCGCAAGCGCAAGCTCCGCGCTCGCACTGGCGCCCAGCAGGTGGCCGATATACGGTTTAAGACTGGAAACGGGCGGGCAGTTGTCGCCGAACACGTCGTGGATCGCCCTGGCTTCTATCACATCGTTGAGTTGCGTGCCCGTGCCATGGGCGTTGATGTACTGAACGTCGGTCGGCTTCCAGCCGGCCCGCTTAAGCGTGCGGCGGATCGACAACGCAATGGGTTCGCCGCTCTGATCCGCTGAAGTCATGTGATAGGCATCGCTGCGAAAATCGTATCCGGCAAGGCGAGCGATTGGATGAGCTCTGCGGGCACGCGCATCGACTTCTCGCTCCAGCACGAACGCGGCGGCACCTTCGCCGGGGTTGAAGCCATTGCGGTCGCGGTGAAATGGACGCATGATATCGGGCGAGAGTGCCCCCATATTCGTGAAGCTTGCCATTGTGAGCGCATAACCGGATGCCTCCGCGCTTCCCGCGAGAACGGCGTCTGCCACATCGTCGCGTAGCAGGTTTGCGCCCGCTATCAGGCAAACTAACCCGGTGGCACATGCAGCCGGATAATTCAGCACGGGACCAGTGAACCGGCTGCGCGCGGCGATTTCGTTTCCAAGCGTTTCGCCTGGGAATTCCGCAGGATCGAGCACCGGCTTCGCTGCCAGCAGTTGATGTAATCGACCCTTGCTGCTGCCGATGATAGTAGCAACGCGATCCGGTGCAACCGATCCGTTCAGATTCGCGTCGAGAAGGCACTTCCTGGCAGTGCAGTCGGCCAATAGCGACGTATGGTCGCACTGGCGTTCCGCCAATGGTGGAGCGTCTGGCACGCTGCCAAACCAGAGGCAAAGTTCAGAATGAAGCTGCTGGCGAGTCAGTGCTGGTGCCCGGGCAAGTAAACCGGAAATCGCCTGGTCGTCAGTGGATCCAAGAGCCGTGCACGCGGAAGCTCCAGTGATGACGATGTTCACGGCGTTACTCGTACAACTGCCATTCTTGTGTGCATGCGGTGTTATCGGGAAACAGGCCGAAGCTGAAGTGTAGATCGCGGTCGATGCTGCGGTCGGTGACAAAATTGTATTCGCTGGAACATACCACTGTCAAACGTCCGAGCCCATCGCTGGCAATTGCCGGCGAGTAATCGGCCGCCAGGACATCCATATTTCCTGAACTGTAACGCATCGCCGTATATCTTTCAGCATCGCCAATGCATACGGCAAGGGCTATCAAACGTGGCGCCTGCGGCTTGTTTGGGATTGGTATTAGTGATTCCAAGCGGCCCTTCTCCAAATCATTTCCTACAGCCGCTGAATCAGCCATTCTTCAGTGCGGCGCAGCACGCCATCGAAGTTCTCTGCACTGGTGAAGCTGTGATCGGCATTGGGGATGAACACGGCCACGTCATCCGGGTTCTCGCGGGCACGAAGGTAGCGCTCGGTCTGCTCCGGTTTCACGATATCGTCGTCAGCCCCCTGGATAAATAGAATGGGATTTTGATAAGTGGCGATCCAATCGAGCGGTTTGAGTATTTCCCCGACTGTATCCAGGTACTCTGCGCTGACGCGAAAGCCGCCGTAATCCATGTAGCCGCGCTGCTGATATCCTTCGAAGTTCTCAAACTGGGATAGTCGGTCTCGGATAATCTCCGGGCGCGCAACCGCCGCCCACAACACCGCCGCGGCGAATTGCGGACGCTTGTTGAGCAGGTAACTGGCTGAGCAGGATCCCAGGCTGTAGCCAACAATTGCCGTGCGGCTGAGATCGATTTTCGGCTGCGCCAGGAATGCCGTCAGAGCAGCATCAAGATCCTGAAGCATACCTTTAGGCGTGAAATCGATGAAGTCGCCGTCGCTCTCCCCACACCCGCGGTGATCAAAACGAAACCCGGCGATTCCATGCCCGGCAAGGGTTGCAGCCAGCCGCGCATACGCGCGGCGCGTTTCGAGCCGATGCCCGGTAAACCCGTGGCAATAGATGATAGCGGGAACCGGCCCGCTGCAGGTGTCGTCGGGCCAGTCGCAGGTCGCCTGCAGGGTGAATTCACCGCTTTGGAAACTGGTCATCTCGCGTCGCAAACAGTTACTCCTTTAAGGCAGTGCGTTTTCCATTGATGACATCAATGCCATCTGCCACACGATAAAGGGGCAATGCCAAACGGGAAGCAGGTGCTTTCGGATGGAATTGCGCAGTGTTGCCCGGTCTTGCACCGGGAACTGGATGTAAGGACAAGGCAGTATCTTGATGCGGTTGAACACAACGTGGATGATCTACCTGTGCACGCTCATGCTGATGACGACAGGTATTGTAATGGTCTACAGCTCGAGTGCGGCCATTGCTGCGCGCGAGACCATGCGCAAGGCGACGGAGCCGGGACGCGATCTTAAAGACACGGAAGCTATCATACAGACTTCCACGCACAGCAGTTACTATCTTCAGCGCCAGGTCATTTTCGCGGCCATTGGTGTCCTGGTCATGCTGCTGATGTACCAGATCGATTACGAGCGGTACAAGAAATACGCGACACCGCTGCTTTTTCTCAGCCTTGTCATGCTGGTCCTTGTATTTTTTCCGCCGATAGGAGTGGCACGAAAAGGCGCCCATCGGTGGCTCAACGCTGGATTTATGCTGGTGCAGTCATCGGAATTCGCCAAACTGGCGATGATCCTCTATATGGCAAAGAAGCTGTGCGACCGCCAGTCGGACCTGAAGAGCTTCGCGCGTGGATTTCTGCCGTCGTTGGCAGTCCTGGCGCTGTTCCTGGGGCTGATTGTCAGCGAGCCTGACCTCGGCGCTGCCGTGATGCTTGGAGTGATCGTATTTGCCATGTGGTACGTCAGTGGAATGCGGCTCATCCATTTGTGCTCGCTGGGAATTGCTGCAATACCTGTCGTTGCCTACGAAATTATTTCCAAGCCGTACCGCCTGAAGCGCATCATCGCATTCTGGGATCCAATAGCTAACCGCGAAACATCAGGGTGGCAACTGGTCCAGTCGCTGATCTCTGTTTCAACAGGCGGGGTGGAAGGTTTGGGTCTGGGCCAGGGCCCGCAAAAGTACCAGTTTCTCAGTGAAGGCCACACCGACTTTATCTACGCGGGAATCTGCGAAGAGATGGGAATGGCTGGTGCGCTTGTGATTTTCGCAATATATGCCTTCTTTATGTTCCAGGGAATTCGAGTGGCCAGCCGGGCACCTGATATGTACGGCAGTCTTCTCGCCACGGGTGTTACGATTATGATCGGGGTCCAAAGCTTCGTCAATATGTACGTTGTCCTCGGGCTGCTGCCGACCAAAGGATTAACGCTGCCGCTGATCAGCTATGGCGGAAGCTCACTCGTGATCAACTGCGCGGCGATCGGCATCCTGATGAACGTCTCGCGATTTACCGAAATAGCTGCCAACCCAAGCCGGGCGCGAGGGTCCGATTTACCGAAATAGCTGCCAACCCGAGCCGGGCGCGAGGGTCCGCGCAGACGGTTGCTTCTCACCCCTGATGGTTTCAGGTGACACGGCGCAACTGGAACGGCACCTGCTTACATAAAGCCCCATGGGAACCGAGACGATGACAGTCGCAATCTTCCCCCTGCCGGAAGTCGTATTTTTCCCGGAGACGCGTCTTCATCTGCACGTATTTGAACCCCGATACGTCGACCTGGTGACCGAAGCGCTTGCCACCGACCGAATGCTGGGAGTGGTGCAGCTTCGCCCAGGCTGGGATAAGGACTATTACGGCCGTCCCGCCATTTACAAGGTACTGGGAGTCGGCGAAATCGTGGAAAGCCAGCGCCTCAACGATGGGCGCTTTGACATCGAAGTGCACGGACGTTTTCGTGCCCACGTGCTCAGCGAGACTGTGAAGGGTGAGTATCGCACGGCCGAAGTCGAAATCATGAAAGACGTGTTGCAGCCTGAAGACCGTGAAGAGGTTCTATGGGTGCACGAGCGTCTGCTTGAACTCTACAAAAAGCTGGCGGCAGCGATGCCCGAGACGATGTCGTTGATTGATAACCCGTCGCCTGGTGCACTCATCGACGCTATGGCGGATAAACTGGTCGAAAATCCGTACGACAAGCAGAGTATACTCAGCGAGACAAACCTGGCGCGCAGGCAGCGGCTACTGCGTGTACAGCTGCGAACTATGGTGAAGGGCACGCAGCAGGAGTAGATCAGAAAAGCCGCTACTCTTTGTCTCTGACCAGGGCTTCTTCCTCTTCCGATAGTGCGTTTTCAGTTCCTTCCGGCAGGAGTTCTTCGTCAATTTCGATCAACCGAAGCGTCTCGGTGGCGGGTGGTGCGTGAAGAAACTGGTAAACGCTTTCGGATGCTTCGCGGCCCATCCCCGGCACTTCCCGGATTTGATCGACCGTCGCCTGTTTTAGCGCGCTCAGGCTGCCGAAGTGCTGCAGCAGTGTCTTCTTTCGTTTGGGCCCAATCCCGGGAATCTCATCAAGCATGCTGCGCCGGTTAGCCTTCTGGCGCAATTTTCGATGGTATGTGATCGCCGTTCGATGAGTTTCATCGCGGATGCGCTCGATGAGGTGAAGCGCGGGGGAGTTCGGCGCAAAGGTCACAGGGTTCTTCCGACCAGGCAGAAAAACGCGCTCCTCGGTTCGGAAGCGAATGACCTCGTCAGGTGGTTGCGGCGACTCCATGACCAAATCGCCGGGCTCAGGCCCGGTCTGGACATAGTCTGGCGCATCCGGGAAAAAGGTATTCAGCGTCTTACCCGGTGGCGCATCAGTCTCCGTGATCCTGTCGATGAGTTGCTGCGGTTTTTTGCGCGTTGATTTCAGCCGACGTGGAACCTCGCGTACTTTCAGCCGGCTTTTTGCAATTCCGGCAAGCTGGACATCCTGGATGCCAAGCTCCCGGAAAACTTCCTCTGCGGCGGAGAGTTGCCCTTTGCCGCCGTCCACGAGAAACAGATCGGGAAAAGACCGCGCGCTCGTGCTGCCGCTTCTGAACCGCCGCAGCATTACTTCCCTGATCATCGCAAAATCGTTGCTGCCCTCAACGGTCTGGATTCGGAAAAGCCGGTAGCCGGATTTGTCCGGCTGGGCATCTTCAAACCGGACAATCGATCCCACCGCCATCACGCCCATGATGTTCGAAATATCCAGGCACTCGATCACGTGCGGGGTGTCCTCCAGCCCAAGGCGTTTTGTCAGCTCAGTAAGTGTCTCTTCCTCCGTCCGCTCGCCACCGAGTCGACGGTTGAGAGACATGCGGGCGTTTTGTGTCGCTGTGTGCGCCAGCCCTGCCAGCTTTCCGCGCTGGGGCATGTGCATGCTCACCCCGGCACCCCGCTGCTCACGCAGCCATTCCTCCAGCAAAGCGCAGTCGTTCGGCTCTACGCTCACCAGTAGCTCCTCCGGTATCAGATCGCCCAGGCCGTCGTAGTGCTGGGAAATAAACGAGTAAAGCACCTCGGTGTCTTCCTGCTCATAGTTCTTGAGGTAAAAGTCGTAGCTGTGAACGAGCGTGCCGCCCCGGAATTGCTGCAACACAACCATCGACCGTCCCTGCGTGCTGGCAATCGCTATCACATCGCGCTCATTGCGCTCGTGCGTCGCCGCCTGCTGTCGCTCGAGAGTCCGGTCAACCGCGGCTAGCCGGTCTCGAACCATCGCGGCCTTCTCAAACTGCATGGTTTCGCTTAACTCGAACATTCGGGTCTGAAGTGTACGTCGAACTTCTTCGCCTTTCCCGCGCAGGAAGGACGCCACCTTGTCGACGAGCTCGCGGTACTCGTCCTTTGGAACAGGCTCTGTGCACGGTCCGCAGCATTTGCCGACGTCGAAGAGAATGCAGGGGCGTGTGCGATTGCGAAATACCGAATCGCGACATGTCCGCATCGGGAAAACCTTGAGAAGGAAGCGGAGCGTTTCGCGAACCGATGAGCTGCTGATATACGGGCCAAAGTACAGGTCGGGATCCCGCCGCTGGCGCTTCCGCGCGGGCTGCTCCTGGCCTCCCCCCTGGACTTCCAGCTGCTTGCCCGATCCAACCGCGCTGCTGCCCGCGGGCATCGATCCCCGGCGTACACGCACGGTTTCAAGGCGTGGGTAATCCTGGTCCATGCGGATTCGCAGCGAGATGTATGTCTTATCATCGCGAAGCTGAACGTTATACCGGGGCCGGTGCTGCTTGATCAGTGTGTTCTCGAGCAGAAACGCATCTTTTTCGGTCGCGGTGACAATCGTGTCGATCGTTACCACGTTCTTCACGAGGAACTGAACCGAGAACCGGGAGTCCCCGCTCTTGCCGAAGTAGTTGCGCACGCGGCTGCGCAGGTTCGCCGCCTTGCCGACATAGATCACTTCAGCAGCGGCGTTTTTCATCAGGTAAACGCCGGGCGTGGTGGGCAGTTGTGCGATTACTTCAGTCTCAATACTCATGCGCGACTAACTACGTGCGCCACGCGAACTTCATGCAAGTCCGGTTCAGGCCCGGGCGTATTTGGCCGCCACTTGCACCGTCTGCACGTGGATGTCGACGGTCTCCTGCACATGGCGGGCATACCCGCCGGCCGTGGTCGTCACCAGGGGAATGTTCCGCTTCGCCGCTTCGCCGATCACCACTTCATCGCGTTGCTCGAGCCCGTGCATCGTGAGCCGGAGTGCTCCTAGTTGATCGTTAAAGTAGGGATCGGCGCCGGCGACATAGAAGACCAGCTCCGGCTTGTGCTGTTCGTATATGTCCGGCACAGCTTCCTGCAAAGCTGCGAGGTACTCGTCGTCACCGGTGAAATCATCCAGGCCAATGTCCCAGTTGCTCCGCTGCTTCGCTGGATAGTTGTTTTCTTGGTGGATGGAGAACGTAAAGACGTCGGCATCACCCCCGAAAATATGTGCGGTTCCGTTGCCCTGGTGTAAATCGCAATCGATAACTACCGCGCGGCGAATACGCTGCTCAGCCTGCATGGCGCGAATGCCGATCGCGATATCATTCAAATAGCAGAATCCTTCCGCATGGTCCGCAAAGGCATGATGCCAGCCTCCTCCAAGGTGCGCGCATGTCTGTTCCGCTGACGTAACCGCGGTTCGACAGGCCTGGATGCTGCCGCCTGCGGCCAGCAGATACGCCTCGAGGATCTCTTCGGTTAGGGGAAGTTCGCTGCGGCGGGTTCTTGCCGTCATGCGATAGTTAAGGAGATCGTCCAGGTATTCGGCCGTATGTACGCGTGTCAGTTCTTCACGTGTTGCCGGTGTGGGTGCCACGACATCGCCTTGCAGAATTGACCCGTCGCGAAGCAGCTTCTCGAGAGCCAGGCGATACTTCGCCGTAACAAACACGTGCGTCCCGATATCAGCTTCGTATTTGGGAGAGTAGATCAGCTTCATGCGGAAGCTCCAACTATCGTCAGACCGTCAGGCGTTTTGACAATCCGGCAGCGACTTTCCAGATGTCGCCAGCTCCGAGTGTAATCACCAGGTCGTCGGGCTTCATCATACCGGCAACGTACTCTTCCACGCTGTCCAGCCCCTGCACGAAGTGAACCGCGGGATGATTATTGCGCCGCAATCCATCGACGATCAATTCTGAGGTGACGTGGGGGATCGGGTCTTCACCTGCACCGTAGATGTCCGTAATTACCACCTCGTCTGCGTTGGTAAAGCATGCGCCGAATTGTTCGGCAAGCGACTTGGTGCGGCTGTACCGGTGTGGTTGAAAGATACCGATGATACGCTTGTCATGCGATTCGCGAGCCGCGGAGAGGGTCGCGCGTATTTCGCTGGGATGATGCGCATAGTCGTCCACAACCGTGTAGTGCTCATTGCGGCCGATAATTTCGAAGCGCCGCTGCACACCGCGAAACTCGTGCAGGCCTTCGGCGATTTTGTCGAACGGGATTTCCAGCCGTATTCCAACCGCAACCGCGGACAGGCAATTCTGCACGTTATGCTTTCCGGGGACCTGCAGTGTCACGTGCCCAAGGAGCTTACCAAAATGGTGGACGTCGAAGCTGCTGCCCATCCCCTGGAACTTGAGATTATGCGCCGTGAGGTCCGCGCCTTCGCGAAGGCCATAGGAAACGAACTCGCGATCAAAGCCGATGGAATGGCCGACCAGGCGGCTCGCCCCGGCGTCATCGCTGCAATAGATGGTCAATCCGCCGGGACGAACATTTTGCACGTGCTGCGCGAAGATTTCATGCAGGTGCGTCGTGTCCCTGTAGTAGTCCATGTGGTCGAGTTCGATGTTCGTCAAAATCGCGATTTCCGGGTGGTACTCGACCAGGGAACCATCGCTTTCGTCGGCCTCGATCACAAACCATTCGGTACCCCCACTGCGCGCATTATCGGCGAAAGTGTTTACGATGCCACCGATCACGAAGGACGGGTTCAATCCGGCGGAGTTAATCATCGTCGCTACCATGGATGAAGTGGTAGTTTTTCCGTGCGTGCCCGCAACAGTGATGCCGCGATGCGCATTCACCAGTTGCGCGAGCTTCTTGCTGCGGTGGAGAACAGGAATCCGCTGTTCGTAAGCCGCCTGCACCTCCGGGTTATCCGGCCGAATGGCTGTGCTCGTCACTACTTCCCGTGCATTTTGAATGTTTTCCGGGGCATGGCCGATAAAAATGGGGATTCCTACGTCGCGCAACGCTTTGACGTTGGCAGACTCCTTGGAGTCTGATCCGCTGACAGCCTCGCCATTCGAGTGCAGCAGTCGGGCAATTCCGCTCATTCCTATCCCGCCGATACCCACAAAATGAACGGTTTTTACATCAGCCATGCTCGTCCCCTATTTCCACAGTGAGTGCAAATGACCCGCGTCAGCAACATGAACCCGGGACCAGGCAAATTGGAATTCACCTATTAGCAATTTTTATGGCTACCCGCAGCAAGCCTAAAAAATTTCTGCGTTAGCAATTTATCCGGCTGTTTAGCCGGGCTCTTTTTTGCACATCAGCGGCCTCAGCTCGCGTGCCTGGCCTTCACGAGCCGGCTCAGACGCTCGCTGAGACCGTCCACGTGCTGCGCCCAGGTATGTTGTCCCGCCACTGTGCTTGCATGATTCGAAAAACCTGCCCGGGCTTGTGGATAGGCGACGAGTCGCACAATCGCCTCACGAATCGCTGCTACATTACCCACTGGAACAAGAAGAGCAGATCTGCCATTTTCGACGGCTTCAGGCACTCCGCCCCAATCGGAACCGATGCAGGGCAGTCCGGCTGCCTGTGCTTCGAGGAAGGAAATGCCGAAGCTTTCCAGGAAATCTCCCTCGGGCTGGCTGGGCTGGACGTACACATCTGCTGCGCAAAAGTACGATGGTACCACTTCGTGCGCCACTGGCCCGGTAAAAATGACGCGACCGCTCAATCCAAGACTGGTCGCCAGCGTTTCGAACTCCTTCGCATCCGGCCCGCCGCCCGCGATCACGTAAATCCAATGCAATTCTGGTCGGGCGGCGAGTACTTCTTCCAGCGCCTGAAGCACGAGGTGAATGCCCTTCCCTTTGGTCAAACGGCAGACCGATAGCAGGACTGTTGGCTGGGCACCGTCCGGCCGTGAGATAAGCCAGTTCTCGCGTAAATGCACTGCCAGCTTTCGCGCCTCAGGTGAACTGAATTTGCCAGGATCAACACCAGGTGATAGCACCTCCGCTTCGGTTCCAGGAAAGTGTTTGGCCAGCAGATTGGCGGTATTGCGTGAATTTGCTACCACAAGTGCAGCACTGTCGATCAGGCGTGCGAGTATTGTCCTGCGGATGCTGCTTCGCAGTTCCGTTTGGATTTCTGTGCCATGGAAATAGATGCCATAGGGAATTCGAGCCGCGCTGCAGCACAGGTATACTGGTAAGCCGTATCCGCGATAAGTTGGCGTCCAGACTACGTCCGGTTTAAACCCGCGGATTGTTTTCGAAAGTTGAAGCGTCAGCGGCAGCAGACGCAAAATTGCACGTGCGCCTACCCGCTTGCGGTGAATCTCAATATTGGGCTGAGGCGATTCTTCTTCCCCGGGCACACAAGCGAGCGCTTCGACATGCACGGTGTGGCCCAGTTGTGACAGGCCGATTGCCTGTTCACGTGCCAGGGTGGCCACCCCCCCCGGCTGCGGGGGAAATTCAGTCGTTGGGATCAGGATTTTAATAGTGGAACTGATCGCAGACTACGACTGCTGTGGCACACTGCTCGACTCCATTTCCGCCTCGTCTTCGATAGCGGCGAATGCATGCGTGTTATAAATTTCCGTATAGCCACACAGAGTGCATGAGAGCAGAATGTACTTGTCGGCACCAAGATTGAGCAGGGTAGGCAATCCACCGAGCGCCACCGTTCGCGCAACCGCCCTACGGCCCCGGCATTTAGCACAGCAGAACTGCTCGGTCAGCAATGTCTCGGGATCCAAAATAGCCCCCTGTCAGCCGCGGTTTGTCCGTCCAGAATTTCTCATAAAGCCATGGTGAACAGCCATTTGGGCGGGGCGCAAGTTTTTTAAGGCATCCAGTGGCCTGGCTCAATTATATATTGCGGTTCGCCGGAGCCGCGAGTACAGATCGAACATGCCTAAGCGTATATTTACACTTCGTAGCTTCACCGCAAACCTGACGGTAGCTATCGTCTGTTTCGGATTTCTTGTCGCGTGCGACCAGGATATTGAAATTAACCCCGAGTTCTCAGTTAACATTTTCAAGCCGGGACCCAAGTGGCCGAATGTCAAGAAGCTTGCCGCGGAGCAGCGCGAGGCGTATGAAAAATTCGGCAAGCCAGATTGCTTCCACGTTTACTGGTCGCCCACGGGTGAAATTATGCCCCGCAGAGAGCTTGAGAAGCAGTTGAAGGGGAAAAAGCCCAAAACTGTGCCGCCATTCTCGTGGGTATATTTGCGAACCAATAAGGAAGTTGTTTTTCCTGGCGGCGGGCGTGCTAACGAGCAGCCACTGCCGGAGACAGTTCGCATTGTTGCAGAGAATGGCGATCCGGAAGATGTAAGCCAGGAAGGTGGCGGCATTACACAATGGATGTTCTACAGCACCGGAAAGATTTACAAGATATCGCAGGGACGCGTAATTGAGCGGAAAGAGTTTCCCGCGATGGGCAGATACATAAAGTAGTTATGGCCGCCCAAAACCGCAACAGTCGGGCAGATCGACGCCGGCGCAATGACTCTGCCAGAACTGCCCGTGATGAACGCCGCAGGTCCACACCGTTGACCGACGTGTTGATTCGTTCCCAGCAGATCGGCGAAGAACTGCAGCTCTTCGTCGGAAGCCCGCTCACTGCGGACAACTGCGCTGCCGCCCGCACTGCCATCCAGAAGCACAGCACGCGTTCGAATGCGCCAGTTGTCGTGGTCGATCTGGAAAAATGTGCTTACATGGACACGCCGGGGCTGAGCCTGCTGTTCGAACTGCGCAAAACCTCGCAGGAACTCGGCCGCACTGCGATTTTACAGAACCCCAGCAGGGCGGTTCAGCGAATCCTCAACATCACCCAGATGCATCGTGTGTTTCAGATTCGCCAGACGAGCGTTGACCTGGAGCGAATTCCTTCGGCTAAGCCAGTGGTAAATGCGGCCGATATGGACACCGTTATACTACCAAAGCCATGAGTGTTCCAGGTCCGGAAGCGCTCCGTTTATTCACCGCGATCGATCTCCCGCCCGAGTCCAAAGCGCAACTGGTTGAGCTGCTGCAGCGTCTGCAAAAGGGCATGCAGTTTACAGGCGCACATCCAACCTGGGTGACCTCTGAAAATCTGCACATTACACTGGCCTTCCTTGGAAACCAGAACCCCGACCAGGTGCCAATCATTGAAAACGCAATGCGCGCGGCTACTGGCGTGACAAGGCCGTTCGAACTCCGTCTGAGTGGGCTGGAGCTATTTCCCACACCGCGGGAGCCGCGCGTTATTAGCGTGGCGATAAAAGGCGAAGTTGAGCGGCTGAACAACGTTTACGTTGCATTAACGGACGGTTTGCGCTCCTCTGGATTTCAAATCGACAAGCGGCCGTTCCGCGCACACCTTACAGTTGCTCGTATCAAGTCGGTCAAGGGCCTTGCCGGCTTGCGCAGTGTGGTCAATAGCCACGCGAATTATATCGGTACCCAGTTTATTGCGCAAGCCACTACATTGTACAAGAGCACCCTCACACCAGCAGGATCGATTTATGAGCCCCTGTGCAGCATCCCGTTGTCCGAAACAGAACCCAGTGTGCCGAATCAGTAGTTCATTACCAGACCAAAGGGCAGACTTAACCTCGATTCGGCACACAGAACCTATTACAACTAACGGTAGATCACATTACCGATACATAGACTGCTGCTGATTCGCGTACGGCTGCTGCTGCGGATTGAGCGGCGGCCCCGGCTGTCCAATAGACCCGCCGTAACCGACTTCGTACCTGCTTTCCGGATCTTCAACCTGCCCCTCACCTGACGCAATCGACATTCCGCCGTGGTAGTCGCACGATCCGTTCGGCGCAGTGCCTTTCCGGAAGGGGGTATTTTTAAACTTCATGTCTTCACTGGCATAGCAAGCGCCGGTTAGACGCTCGCCGCTCCTGCCGCACATATCGCGGAATTCCACACCCGGCGGAACCTCGAATTTTAACTTCCAATCGTTGCGCGTATGCAGGACGCGGTCCATAATGGAAACCCAGATCGGCCCCACGACTTTGCCGCCGGTCATCTTCGCTCCCAGCGAGCGGTGCTGGTCGTATCCTGCATAAATCGCCAGGACGAGGTCCGGCGTAAAACCACAGAACCACGCCACAAAGCAGTCGTTGGTCGTTCCAGTTTTACCGCCAATCTCCGGAAGCTTACGCCCAGCGGCAATCTGCTCCTGTTGCCATTTGCCAATAGAGGCTTTCGCCGTGCCCTGGATCGGCACCTCCTGCAGAATCCGGCACATCATATATGCAGACTCTGCCGAAATCACGCGGTACTGCTCGGGCTTGTAAATGCGCGAATCGCTGGAGCTCTTGGAACTGAACAGCCGCTTGATTGGCGCAGGAGTAATGCCAATTCCACCATTCGGGAAAATCATATAAGAAGCGGCGAGTTCCAGGGGGGTAATGTTTGGAGTGCCGAGACACATCGGCGGATATGGATCGAGTTTCCAGTTGGATGGCCGTGTGACTACGTTAAACGAGTTATATATGTCCACAGCCCGCTTGGTACCCACGTCCATGAATAGCTTCACAGTCGGGATATTGCGCGACTCTACCAGCGCCATGAACAGCGTCAACTGCCCCTTGTAGTGGGGCTCGTAGTTCTTCGGCGACCATTCTCCCACCGAGTACGGCTCGTCGACAAGGATGCTTCCCGGCGCGAAACGGGGTTTGCCCGCCGGATCCATAAGATCTAGCGCACCGCCATACAGCAGCGGCTTCCAGCAACTGCCAGGCTGACGTCCGCCTTGAAAGGCGCGGTTAAACTGGCCGTTGTTCACGGGATCATTACGATCGTCGCCGCCGACCAGCGCGACAATTTCACCGGTATGCACATCCAATAACACTGCTGCGCCTTGCACATGTGTTTTGTCGTAAAGGTATGCCTCTATTTTGCCTTTTGTACTGATGTTCGCGATGTAAATGTCGATCAGGTTACCTTTACGAATGACCTTCTCCGGCTCAAAGTAAGGCAGTTTGTCTGGTAATGGAACTTCGACTTTCTGGCCCCCGATGTTCACAATGATCGACTGCTCTTTTACGTCAGTGATACGTACAAGCCGCGCCTGGCCTTTTCGAAGGCCGCCGAGTTCGCCGCTCTCGATCGCCTGCCGGGCTTCCTTTTGCTCTTCGATCATCACCTCGACTTTTCGCAGTCCCTTGCTAAGCTCTTCCTCGCAAATTTTCTGCAGGTTAAGGTCGACCGTAGAAATAATCTGGTAGCCCTTGGCGCCCAGTTCATTGGCTGCCTGCATCGAATTGTCCTTCATGAGGAGGGCACTTACGTAATCGACGAAGTACGGAGCCTCGGTTTTGGGACGCGGCGCCGGGTTGACTTCGATCGGCGTAGCCTGGTACTGCTTCAGGGTGGCGTCGTCTTTAATCACGAAGTTGTTTTTGCGCATGTTGAAAAGCACGAGGTTGCGCCGCTCGCGTGACTTCTCCTTGTTCGCCAATGGCGAAAGCTGACTGGGCGCCTTTGGCAAACCAGCCAGTAGCGCGCCCTCCTCAATCGTGAGGTCTTTCACGTCTTTATTAAAGTACGCCTTGGAGGCTTCCTGGATGCCGTACGCGCGCGCCCCGAAGAAGATGTGATTCAGATAAAATTCGAGAATCTGGTTCTTGGAATAGTTGCGCTCGATCTGCAGCGCGATAAAGAGTTCCTTGAACTTACGCTTCCAGTTTTTAGTCAGGTCCTCAAGCACCACGTTGCGTGCAACCTGCATGGTAATCGTGCTCGCCCCCTGTGTTTTGCCGCCGGCCTGCACGTTCGTTCTCAATGCACGCAGCACGCCTTTGAGATCGACCCCGAAGTGCCGGTAAAACCGCTCGTCCTCAATCGCGAGAAACGCCTTGAGCACGTGGTCCGGAATATCGTCGATGCGCACCAGTTCGCGACGGTCGGTGAAAAACTCCCCGATCTGCCGATTTCCTGTGCGGTCGTACACGCGTGAGATCTCGGGAGGATTGTAGTGGTCCAGCACGTTGATGGGCGGCAGGCTGTTAATGTATCCAATGATAGCGCCGAGCGTGAGTCCAGCGACCATAATGCCGATCATCAAGGCGATGCTGAATATGACGAACCATTTGCGGAGCACCGGATGCAGCGCCTTCATACGCGTGGTTCCTTACTAGCCGGGGAGTGTTTGCTGAACGACATCAAGTTCCAACCCTTTGATCAGTACCGTAAAGCAGGCAAATCGTTCCCGCATCTGGCGAAAATCATTCCCTGCGACAGCCTCCGCCAGGATCGCCTGATGGGTCTTCAAAACGTTACATAGAACTGGTTCCGGGACACGCAGCTGTCCAGAATGCGAACGTCTTCGAATATCGCGAAGAATCGCGGGGTCAGCTCTCTTTGTGAATCAGCGACTCGATAAGTCGCTGCTCGGCCGAGGACAGGCTGGGAAAGCAGCGCGTTATCAGATCGGGCCGGCGGTCCAGCGTCCTCTGGATTGCCTGCAATCGTCGCCACTCCTGGATGTTTTTGTGGTGGCCGCTCAAAAGAATTTCCGGTACATGCATCCCACCGAATTCCTCGGGCCGGGTGTAGTGCGGATGATCCAGCAGTCCCTCCGCAGAAAAAGAATCCTGTCGCACACTGTCTTCGTTACCCACCACACCAGGCACCAGGCGCGCCATCGTATCGATCAGAACCATCGCTGGAAGCTCTCCGCCCGTCAGCACATAGTCGCCGATGGAAATCTCACGATCCACGTAGAGTTCGCGTGCACGCTCGTCAATGCCCTCATAGTGTCCACACAGCAGGATGATGCTGTCATGCTTTACGAGTTCCTCCGCCAGTTGTTGATTCCACACCTCCCCCTGTGGTGATAAATAAATACATAGGGGCCGGCTGGACGGATTTGACTGGCGAATGGCTTCGACCGCGCCAGCAATGGGTTCTGGCTTCATCACCATACCCGGGCCGCCGCCGTAAGGCGCGTCGTCGGTCACGTGGTGCTTGTCGGTCGTGAAATCCCGGATATTGTGCACCACCACCTCAATCGCGCCGGCAGCCTGGCCACGCTTCAGAATGCTTGCATCCACGACTGGCGCGAACATTTCTGGAAATAAAGTGAGTATATCAAACTTCATGTTATTGCGTCGACCCGTGCAACTCCATTACATTTACTCTGTAACGGGTGCATAGGCGCGCGTGCCCAGCATTATTCGGCCACGTGTGCTCTCTTCAGGCTTTATGGTTTATACCAGACTAGATCGTATCGTAGGTGTAATCGCGTTTGGGTTCCTTTTGCTTATCGGTAAAAGTGCCTCGGCGGCCACGACCGATCAAACACTTCTCCCCCCGCTTCCCGTTGCCATTACCCAGGGTATTTTCCCCCCGGGGGACATCAAGGTGACCTCGGACGGCGGAACGTCAGGGCAGTTGCTTTTGCAGTTCGAGCACCTGGATCCGCGTCGGTGCTCCGTTCCATCTGGCAAAGCCGAGACCCTGGCTTATATGATCGCCGGTGTACCGGGTAAGTTGCCAGCTATCGAGGTCGTGGCCGCAAGGTATACGCGCTATTTGCGGGGCCGTGCTGTCGAGACCGTGCATACTCTGCCGCCGCAAAGCGGTGTGGGAGTCGCGGCAAACAACGCTGCCGTTCGCATATCAGAGTTGGGGCAACTGCGGCACTTGCAGGTTTTTACGCTCACATTAGTAACGAGCATAATAGCGACCGACCCCGGTTGGCAGGACTCCTGCTGGGTCCTTCGTGAACTGCGGGTTCGAATCGATCTCGGCTCACCGATTGCCGGAGCCGCGATCCAGGTTTCCCCTCAGTGCGCAGCCTCGGAAGCCGCATTCATGCGGTACCAGGTACTCAATGCTGACATAACCCCGGATTACTGGATCCAACCCGCAGGCTTCGACTTTACAAAAGAATTGGCCTGGAGCCGCCTTGCCGCGGAGGCTTCAGAGCGCAATGCCATCTTTCGTTTCAGCATCTATGCGCCTGGTTTTTACCGCATAACTCCGGAGGACCTGCGCAACGCTGTGCCTTCGTCGCAAACCACGGCCACAATCGAAATTCCACAGATCGCACAATGGCGACTCTATTTCAAAGGCCAGGAAATTCCTGCGTATGCTCCACCCGATGGGGGAGCACTCATACTCCCCGTGGCTCCCGACGAGTTTCAGACACCCAATGAGGCCGTCTATTGGTTAAGAACTAGCGGGGACAATGAAAGCACGGCGCCGCTTCGACTTGAGATTTCAGCGCCGCCCGAGGTTATACAAAGCGCCAGGCAAAGCACAATCACACTGGAAACAGTGGCCGAAAAACTGGAAGACTATCATGCGAGGCTCCGGCCAACCTCAACTTCCACACGCTTTTACTGGAAGTCGATTCTGCCTCGTGTCACTGGACTTTTTGAAACACCACTGCCGATGGAGTACGATCCTTCGGGTCCTACGTCAGTGGATGTGTTATACGGTATATCCAACTACGCCACTGCTTACCCTGCCGTACGTCTTTTTGCCAACGCACAGGAGTGCGGCGTTACAACCCTGACCTCACAGCAGGGCGTGCTGCAATTTTCAATTCCACGTGGAGTCCTGCGACCAGGCGCGAATACATGCGGTTTGCGCCTGGAGTTTCCAGCCGACGCGAGCGGCGGACACGACATCCTGATCCAGTCATTTGAATTCCGGTGGGGCCAACCTCTTAGCTCCACGTTACCCACCGGGTTTTTCCAGTGGGAAGCCTCGTCTCCGTCCCAGACATTAATGCTCCCGTTGAAGGGTCCGGCCTCGGCTGCACCACTGCTGGCTGGATTCAACAATCGAACCGTCTCGCTTCTCCGCGGGGGCCTGAGCCGGTTCAAAAGCGTGCTCGCATACCCAGCCGCAACCGGCGCTTCGTCGTACTGTTTTCTGCACGAGCGATCCACCACGGGGGTTTCCCATCTGCGGCGCATCACGGACTTTCATGAAGTGAGTCCGACCGACGCAGATTACATAGCCGTTGCTGCACCGGAATTGTTGGATAATCTCCACCCGCTTCTAAATGTGCATTCAGGCAACGGGCATCGCGTCTTAGCGCGCGACGTGACTTCTATTTTCGACCAATTCAATTACGGGCACCGGGATGGCGAAGCGATCCGCCGCTTTGTACGCTTCCTATTCCAGAACGCGAACGTACATAAGCCTCAGTTCCTTTTGCTTGTGGGCGAGTGTAGCGATTATAGGGGCAACCCTGATTTGTTGCCCTTGGGTGGACAACCCGACATGGTGCCGACAATCGGCTCCTACGTCGGCGAAGGCATGCACGGAGACCAGGGTTTTGCACAGATCGCCGGCGATGACATGCTGTCGGATCTCGCAGTCGGTCGATTGTCTGTCGCGACAACCCAAGAACTGGAAGCCATGCTTCACAAATTTGAGGCGTATCGTACCGGCAAACTTGGCGACTGGATTTACCGTGCTCAGTTCCTGATGGACGATAACGATGAATTTCAACGCGTAGTGCAGCAGGTTATCGCGCGCTCCATGGCGCCGCCCTCCGAAATCGGAGTATTGCGCCAGGCCGATTTCACGTACGTTCCCAACCTGCGCGTCCCCAATCGCCGGAGATCGCACGAAGCCACCGCTGCCATGCTGCAAGAGTTCAACTACGGTGCCGCCGTCCAGAATTTCTTTGGGCACGGGGGACCGAATCTTTGGTCGCACGAGCGGCTGTTCCATTTGATGGATCTGCCCTTGCTGCACAACGAGAACAGGTTACCTCTAATCACGTGCCTCAGCTGCGATAATGCGTGGATGGATTACCCTGTGAAGCCGGTAAGCTCCTCTATGGGCGAACTACTCGTGCGCAAGGGCAACGGCGGCGCCATAGGGCTGTTTGGGCCCGTGGCCGGAGCCAGCCCTTACGAGCACCAGACGCTGGTTTCCCGCTTAATGGAGGGTGTTTATCGCACAGGCGAGCGGCGTCTTGGGTCGCTTACGATGTACGCCAAGAACATGTACTATAATGAAACCCGGTCAGGGTCCTTGCCGGAGCAGTACGTCCTTCTCGGCGACCCCGCGCTTGAACTTCGGGTGCCGAAAACCAGTCCAGACCTCCAGGTTTCGCCCGACTCATTGCTTTCTGGAACCACCGCTACAATCAAGATCAAGACGGCCAAAGCCATTCAGGAGGCGTTAGTGATGGCGCGCACCATGTCCGCAACTGACTACGAGAGCTCAGCACCTGTCAGCAGCGCAGGCCGGGCAGCGATGGAAGTGAATGTCGACCAACCGGGATCTATGTCGGTACAATGGAATTCGCAAGCACAGCCATTTGAATCGTTGTCGGGTAGAGTGGAAGCAGAGCCCGCTCCGGCTCCGGCAAGCAGCGCCGAGGTTAGCAGCGGCACACAACCCGAGCTTTCGGACTTGTTAATTATACCCGTTGAGCCGCTTACTCCAACAGGTGATCCGAACCAGACAGAGGTCCCGGTCTTGCGTTTTCTTGCACGTAATACCGGTTTGGACGTCAGTTCCACACTGACTGCATTTCTGCGAATGGCGACGGAGCCGCTTACAGACATGATCAACATTCAGGCATTAGCTCCAGACGCCACTCAGCTGATAAGCTTTGTGCTGAAGCGCCAGCTCCAAAGTGGAACTAACGAACTCGAATTACTACTCGTACCGAATGAGGGCGCGCAAGGAACCACCGACTCGCGCCAGTTGAAGTTAAACGTGGGCGGTGCCGCTGAGTTGGAATTTCTGCCAGGCTCCGCGCGCGCGCGTTCCACCACCGATTTTGTGCAGCGCTCCACGGTGTTTCTCGACGCAGTCCTGAGAAATTCTGGCTCTACTTCGGCGAAAAGCATTACACTGCACGCGTTGCTGGATCATCCGGAGACCGGCGCGGAACTACAGACAATCAACGACACCAATATGGGCTCAATCGACGAACTGCCTCCGGGTGAGCAGCGCACCGTCACCTTCCGCTGGGAAAATGCATTGGATGTCGGCGAAAAGCACATTTTCCTCGTCGCCAACCGCACTCATTCCATTGTGGAATCGCGCTCTGACAACAACACCATCGCGGTCCCTGCTTTTACTCTGAAGCCCCTTGGAAACTTTCTCGTTAAAACGCTTGAGACAAGCCCTGCAATCGCGTCGCCGGGAGAACCAGTCCGTATTGGCGTCACCGTCACCAACGATTCGGGAACCTCTCGAGGTCCGGTCGATTTGGAGATTGGTCTTCGAAACATTCAGACCAACGAGACTACATTCACTCGCATAACCCTTGCCCAGTTGGGGGCCGAAACCACCGTTTCCCATGCCATGCAGATGGACGCCAATTATAACGCGGCATACGCGACCATTAACCCGGCGCGGGAATTGGAGGAAGTTATTCCGGAGGACAATACACGTGTGAGCGAGACAATGCTGGCGTTGCCTCTTTCGACTCTAATGCCACCCGGCGAGAAACAAACCTATTTCCGAAACGTGTTCACAGTTTGCCGCACCTGGAACATGGACCCCGTGAGCACTGATGTTCTTGAAGTCTCCGAAGCATTCACTTCAAGTACCGGGATGTTACCGATTGATCCGAAGTGGTATCTACGCGGCCAGATTAGAACACCTGAAACGTCCGACAGTCAGACTAACGACAACGCCTGGTCGTTTGATTTCTTTAAGCTGGAAGCCGCACTTAGGGAAGAAGCAGGTGTCGTGACCTTCAAATTCCCCGTCAGCGAGGCAGCCGCTTCGTGGCCATTTGCAATTTACGCAAATCTCGCGGCGGCTGCAAGTTTCCAGGGTGGCCCCATCGGAGCTTTCGATGCAAAGTTTTCGGATGGCGCAGACTGGCACCATTTTGATTTCACGCAAAGGACCAGCCAGCCGATCATGCACCGTGCTTTGCTCACAACGACAACTTTGCACGACGGGATGGCGCAAATATCGATCCAACATACAAGCGGGACTGCTGTCATCCTGACCGAGTTGGAAGCCGTGCCGCAGGTCGGGGGTATCGAATCTCCCGTGATTCGTCTGGATCGTAAAGCGGCAGCTGGATACGCAGTGAACGCCGCAGTAACGGGAGCCACGCCGGAAAAGGTATGGCTGCAGGCAAGGACCGGAATCCACGCCAATGGCGAGCTGACATGGAGCAACTGGAAAGGCATAAATGGCCTGACGCTGAAAATTAGTTCCACTGATGACGTGATGCAATGGCGCGTTTTTGTCCAGCCACAGGCGGGAATGCGCCCGCGTATAAACGATGTTATATTGGCCGAACAGTGAACCTTTCGCCCGTAAATCGTCGAGAGCTCAAGGCCGTTGGGATTATCTGGCTGTCGCTCTTCGTCATCGCCACAGGCGCTCTGTTCGTGCTTCAGCACAATGCGCACAAGATTATCTATCACCTGCAGTACGTCTCAGTTAACCGTTTTCAAAAGGCGTTGGCGCTGTATACCGAAGCCGAAAAAAGAGCACATGAAGTGCTGCGAAAGCGTGAGACCACAAACGTAAACTCCGCTTCTGCAGTAGCTGTTGCGGCCAGCGATCCCGATGTGCTCGCCGCACAGGAACTTTTCGAACAGGCATTTGCGACCGATCCACGGGATCGATTTGCGGCAGAGCATGAACGCTATTATACGATGCTTGGCGACACGCTGGGTTGTGCCGGTTTACAGTCGCCCCAGTTGGTGGCTTACGCCCGGGCTGCCATCGCGCGGCGCGACTTCTCAACAGCGCAGGATTACCTCGACCGCGTCACCGCAAAAGACAACGCTGACCCCGATCTCGCTCTGGCAAACGCACAGCTTGCGTGGGTATCGGGACGAAAAGCCGACGTCGAAAACGAATTGCACAAAGTGCCGCCCGACAAATGGTCATCGGACGCCCACTTGCTCAAAGCAAAAGTTCTCATGGAGGCCGGCAAGCTGGCCGATGCTGCAACAGAACTGCAGAGCTCACTTAAAGGAGCGAAGTCCCAGGTCGACATCAGGAAATTTCTCGCGTCCGTATACAGTCGTTTGGATAAGCCCGCACAAGCCCTGTCGGCGCTCGAAGAAGGCAGAAGTCATGGTGGCGATTCAGACGGCAACTACATGCACATCTTTGGCGATTTGCTTCGACTTCAGGGGCGTACTCCAGACGCCATCAAGGCCCTGAAAGAAGCTGCACGGCTGGAGCCCAACAGCGGCGCGGTACAGCTCAGCCTCGCCCGTGCATACGAAGCTGCCGGTCAGGCGCGCAGTGCCTCACGGGCACTGCAGCGCGCAACGGTTCTCGAACCAAAGCTCCAGGCAGAGCTACTCAAATAGTACCCTTCAAGGTGCCGTGTTAGCCAGGGCGCTGTTTCCTGCTGAAGCAAAGTTCTGAAGGATTTTGAGTCCGGTTGCCTGGCTCTTTTCCGGGTGAAACTGCGTGCCGCCGACATTCTCGTGCGCAACCGCTGATGTGAACTGGATGCCATACTCCGTCGCTGTGGCCGTCATGCCCCCATCCACCGGCACTACATAATAGGAGTGGACGAAATAAACGAACGGTTCGGGTCCAAGATTCTGAAACCAGGGCGAGCTTGTCCGAACCTCCAGCCGGTTCCAGCCCATGTGCGGAACCTTCAGCTGCATCGCAGGAAAATGACGCACCTCGCCGCGGAGTATCCCCAGGCCTTCTGTCCCGGGATCCTCTTCACTGCTTTCGAAAAGTATCTGCATTCCCAGGCAGATTCCAAACAGTGGGCGGCCCGAGGCTGCATAGTGCCGCAATGGTTCAACCAGGGACCTCTCCTGCAATCCGCGCATGGCATCGCCAAAAGCGCCGACACCCGGGAGCACGAGTTGTGACGCCGCATCGATACAACCCGGTGTCGAAACCAGTTCCGTTGCGTAGCCGAGTTTCTGCAGTGCTTTTTCAACACTGCGGAGGTTGCCCATCCCATAGTCTACGATCGAGATCATGAGATAGCCGTAGAGCCGGACCGCTCTTTTATTTTAGCAGTCACTCCTGCTTTCCGCCGCGCTGCACACCAGTGTCGCCAAAGCGGCGTCGGTGCTCCTCGTCGATCGCACGTTGTTCCATGGATTTTTCGTCGCGTCCCATCAGCTTCTGCAGCGCAGTGCCAGGTTTTGGCTCGCGCATCAGTGTCTCGCCTACCAGGATGGCATCCACGCCGAACGAACTGAGCTGCTGCACATGCTCATACGTTTGAATGCCGCTTTCTGCAACGAACATGTAGCCCGGAAGTGGAGCCCCCAGCAGGCGCATGATTTTCTGCGTCTGCTTCAGGTCTACGGAAAATGTGCGAAGATCCCGGTTGTTAATACCGATAATGCGCGCGCCCAGTTCCGCCGCGCGATCTGCCTCGGCTTCCAGGTGCACTTCAGTCAGTGCATCCATCCCCAGTTCGTTCGCGAGTTCGCGGTAATCGACCAGCTGATACTTGTCGAGAATGGATGTAATTAGAAGTATCGCCGCCGCACCCGCGTCGCGAGCTTCGTACACCTGGTACTCGTCGATCGTGAAATCTTTGCGCAGTAACGGCATGTGATCGTCTTCAAATTCCGCGCGGATCTGCCGAAGATAATCCAGCGATCCGGCAAAGAATTCCTCATCCGTAAGTACGCTGATTGCAGCTGCGCCGTGCTCCGCGTAATCAATCGCGATGCGGATCGGGTCAAAATCCTCCCGGATAACTCCTTTGCTCGGCGACTTCTTCTTCACCTCCGCAATCACGTTGACCGTCTCCTCGTCACCACGGTGAATTGCCGGAGCGAACAGCGGGGGACAGGGCATATCGAGCATGCGGCTCTTTAGATCCGCGAGTGGAACCTTCCGCTTTGCGTTCTCCAGAAATTCGCGTTTGTACTCCACAATCTGTTGAAGAATGGTCGACATTACCTGCTACGGTTTACCGCTCTGTTCGGCCCGGGAGGTAAGCGTTACCAGCTGCTCCAGCTTGTGCATCGCCGCGTCCGATTCAATAGATTTGCGCGCAGCAGCAATTCCGTCCGAAAGGTTCGCTGCTTTTCCTGCCACCCATATTGCGGCCCCGGCGTTCAGCAATACAATATCGAGGTCCGCGCCTGGTTCGCCATCCAGCACGCGCTCCAGCATGCGTGCATTTTGCGATGCATCACCACCCCTGAGCTCCGTAGGGTCGGCGAGCGAAATGCCATATTCCTGTGGTTGGATGGTAAGTTCGTGCACGTTACTCCCGCGAATCTCATATGCAAAGGTCGGCCCTGTGGTCGTAATTTCATCCAGCCCATCGGAACCATGCACTACAAGCGCATGCTCAGTTCCCAGCAAGGAGAGGACATCCGCCAGCAGGCGAGTCTTTCCGGGTACTGCAACTCCGAGAAGCTGGTGAGAGGCACCCGCAGGGTTCGCGAGCGGTCCCAGCAGATTGAAAATCGTCCGGAAGCCCAGTTCTTTTCGAATGGGTGCCACGTGTTTCATACTCAGATGATAACATTGCGCGAACAGGAAACAGATGCCGATCTCCTCAAGCGCCCGTTCCATCACAGAAGCGTCGCAGTCGACGCGAACTCCGAGTTCCGCCAGCACATCCGCGCTGCCGCACTTACTGGTCATGGATCGATTCCCATGTTTTGCAACGCGAACACCTGCGCCCGCAGCAACGAACGCCGCAGCAGTGGAAATATTGAATGTGCCGCTGGAGTCACCGCCTGTGCCGCAGGTATCCAGGAGCGGACCAGCCGGACGCCGGAACGGTAGCGCCCGCGCGCGCAGCACGCGTGCAAACGCGGCCAGCAGCTCCGGAGTTTCTTCACGTGCCGCAATCGCCGTCAAAAGCGCAGCCATTTGAACTGGGGTCGCTTCGCCGCTCATCATTTCCATGGCGGCGCCCTCCACCTCCTGCTCGTTTCCACCAACAGGCTCCGCCGCCAGTATCCGATTCGTCAGGCTCGTGATGTTCATAGATGCAGATTTGTCACAACGAGGCGCACTACAAGGTTTTCCTTCTAATTTTCCTGGCCTCGTGCAATAGGCATGCGACGGCCAAAGCCGAATGCCTTGCTCGTGACCTTCAGGCCGGGAGCGGCCTGCGCGCGCTTGTATTCCGCCAGTTCTATCATGCGAACCACGCGCCGGACAATCGCTTCCGGCGCCGCGCCCGAGGTGACAATTTCATCCGCTGTCTGGCGCTCCTCTACAAAGAGCCGTACAATTGCATCGAGGACCGGATAGGCAGGCAGGCTGTCGGAATCTTTCTGGTTTGGCGCGAGCTCGGCCGTCGGTTCGCGGTCAATAATCGACTGCGGAATCGGCCCACCCATTCTGACGTTCATGTGCCGCGCCAGTTTATACACCATCATTTTCGGCACATCGGAAATAAGCGCGAGCCCACCTGCCATGTCACCGTAAAGCGTGCAGTACCCTGCCGCCATTTCGCTCTTGTTGCCCGTCGATAATACAAGTGTGCGTGGCGCAACGATCGCATTGGAAATCCACATGAGCACGGTACCGCGGATGCGCGACTGTAGATTCTCGTTCGCGATCGGGCATACCATCTTATCGTCGCCTTCGAAAATTCCCTGGATCACGGCGGAGCCCTCGGCGCCGAGCTCCTTCGTAAACGCCTCGAATGGAGCCTGGATTGGCACCTCGACGTGACGAATACCTAGTCCCTTCGCCAATGTTGCGCTGTCCGAGCGGGTGTCCGCGCTCGTATATGGGCCGGGCATGGACACGCTGATCACGTTCTCCGCGCCAAGCGCATCCACCGCCAGTGCCAGGACAACGGCCGAATCGATGCCGCCACTACTTCCCACCACCACCTGCGTGAAACCGGTTTTGCTCAAATAGTCGCGCAGCCCCAGTTGCAACGCGCGCGCAATTCCAGCCGCTTCGTCGGTCATATCCATGGCTGACTGTTCGAAATCGATATGTGTCGCGGAATTCGCCGTATCCCAGATGACCGTTTTCTCCTCGAACCATCCTGCAGCGCACGGTACACTGCCGTCCGGAAGCACGACGCAGCTCCCCCCGTCGAAAATCACCTGGTCGCAGCCGCCCACCTGGTTTACCAGGATAACAGGACGTCCCCATCGTTTCGCGGTATGCCGCAGCATTTCGACACGTCGCAGTGGCTTTCCGCTAACGAACGGAGAAGCGCTGATGTTTACGATCATATCGACTTCTAATCGAGACAGCGCCTGGATGGGGTCCGTATCATAGAGGCGCTCGTCCTTCCAGAACTCGTTATCATTCCAGATGTCTTCACATACCGATGCGCCAATTCGGGTGGTTTTGCGGTGCAACACGTACTCGGCAATCGGCGGAATTACGTCAGGTGGACACGGCCTGAAGTACCGATCCTCGTCGAAAACGTCGTACGTAGGCAGAAGCTTTTTAAATGTAAAGCGTACGTCGCCTTTCGACGTAATGAGCGCAGCCGAATTTAGCAGCGGTTTCTTGCCGCCAAAAACATTACGGTGAACCGTCCCCACCATGGTATCGATGCCATGGTGTGTACACGCGCCGCGAACCTGGTCCAGGGCTGCATCCGCTTCATGGATGAAGCCCTTGTATTCCAGCAGATCTTTGGGCGGATATCCAGGAATCGCAAGTTCCGGAAAAATCGCGAGCTGTGCGCCATTGGCCGCCGCTGCCGTAAGCTCTTCCACGATGCGGCGCGTGTTGTACGCAATGTTGCCCGTGATGGTGTTCAGTTGGCAGAGCGCAATTTTCATAAGCTCGCACAAAGATCAACGCGGCTGGTGCTGTTTATTCCACACACCTCATCCGCGATCCGCAATCCTTACGCGCCACCGCCCTCCTGGATAACCGCGGGAACCCGGAAACAGCCGTCCTCGGATTCAGGCGCGTTGGATAGCGCTTCCTCGTTCGAAAGGGACGGCCTGCGCACATCCTGGCGGAAAACATTCTGCAGCGCCAGTGAGTGCGAAGTTGGCGGCACGCTGGACGTATCGAGCTCGCTTAGCTTGTCCACGTAATGCAGGATGTTTCCGAGCTCCTCCGCATAACGCGAGGCTTCCTCGTCAGTTAATTCCAGGCGGGAAAGAAGTGCGACGTGCCGAACAACCTCCGGGGTAATCTCCTGCACTACTCTTCTTCCTCTTCCTCATCAGCTTCCACTTCTTCATCTTCCAGTTCCACTTCCTCGTCTTCAGTGTCGGTGGAGCCAGTTGCGGCCGCCTTGGCGCCACCAACAACCTGCGTGGCGGCCTCTGCGGCAGGTGCCGCCGGAAGCGTAGGCCGCTCCTGCAGTTTTTTCATGTTGGCAAAACGCACAACGAGCTTCTTCTCGCCTACCTCGCCGCCAAACTTCACAACCACCTTCTGGTCCGGTCCATCGCCGATTCGAAGCGTCACAGTTCCGTTCCCAAATTTCGGGTGCTTTATCTTGTCGCCCACGTCAAACGTCTCTACTTCAGCTGTCATGATTTTCCTGTTCTAAATTGGTTTCTGCGCCGAACGGACAATCCGCTCTATCACATTGGAAGAAGATTTTCCATCAATGAATGGCACGGTCACTACCTTGCCACCACGACTTTCAACCTCATTTTTGCCAACGATCTCGTCCAGAATATAATCGCCGCCCTTAACAAGCACGTCGGGCTCGGTGGCTTTAATGATATCGAGCGGGGTATGTTCGGAAAAGACAGTGACATAATCTACCATCTCCAGCGCCGCAATGATTTTTACGCGCTCGGTTTCGGGGATTAATGGGCGGGCAGGCCCTTTCAGGCGGCGTGTCGATTCATCCGAATTGAGCGCAACAACCAGGACGTCGCCAAACGACTTCGCCTGTCGAAGATACCGGATGTGTCCAGGGTGGATCAGGTCGAACACGCCGTTAGTGAAAACGACCCGGCGCCCTGCATTGCGTTCGACGGCTAGAGCCTCGCGCAGTTTATCTGACGGGAATGCCTCAAGTAAGCCCGGCCTGCTCACGTAGTGGATGGTTCGTCCTTTGCGCTCGCGTCCGTGGAAGGCTCATCAGCGACGCTAAGGTCCGTCGACTCCGCATCCACAATGGATTCAACACTCTCCGTTGCGGTTTCGGGGTCGTACTTAACTTCAGCCGCAGGCGAGGACTCGCCCGCAGAAGGTTTACCTGCCGATTCACTTCCGCCAAACAGGCCGAACAGGCCCCGTTTTTTAGGCCTCTCGGCCGCGCCCGACTCACTCTCGGCCGCCCCGTCGACCGCACCTGAAGCTTCTGTGCTGGATTCAATGCCAGTCTCGCCGGCCGCTTCCGCCAGCGCATAAATCTCTTTGGGCCCAAGATCCGTCACTTGTGCTGTCGTTGCGCCCGCAATCCCTCCCGGTGTCGCAAGGAAGTAATTCTCACTCGCCTCCGCCTCAGTTGCAGGTTTTTCGGCTGCGCTCTGAAACGGGCGAAATGCCGGCTTTTCTCCCGCAGCCGTGTCACCCCTGTTTACAAGTGTCGCAGAATACGCTGCCGAACCACCGGAAGACGGTTGATGTGATCGATTCGCCGGCATCGGAACCTGGTCGAACGGACCCGTGGAGGAGCTGGGTTTAGTATACTCCGTCGAGGTGGGCCTCGTTAATTCAACCGTATGGGCCGGTTCAGGCTCCGACTCTTCCTCGCGCGATTCACGTGCATGCGGCCGCCGCACTGCAGTGTGCACCGGCACCCGTTCTGCCACTTCAAAGTCGCGAATATAAACGTGCACCTCACCAATGCTTGTAATGCCAAGATCTTCCGCCAGCGCCGCGCGCACCCGCTGTATCATCTGGCGCTCCAGCACTGGAAGATTACCCTGCGCGCGAACGTCCGTATACAGGTCTGTGCTCACACCAAGTCTTGTATCGCGCAGGTCGATGCGCCTGACAGTGATTCCCGGAAGCTCCGCAAGCGCGCTGCGAATGTATCGCTTGATAGCAGAATCCATGATGACGACCCGTCCGCCACCCATTTGAACCTCGATTTTCATCTGCTTGCGCGGACGAATGATTGTCATCGCCAGCACCAGCAGGCTTGCCGCCGCTAGCGCGAACCACATCCAGAATAGCCCATATCCGGGCCGCATTACCTTGATAAAACTGCGCCCCAATTCATTAATGCGTGTCGGCTGGTAATGAAAGATCGTCGGAAGTTCGACCATCAATCCAACGATACTGATTCCGGCCAGCACCAGCAGCAGCAGGATGATGATTAGATTTCTGAGGATGCGCATTTCGCCCCCGACATTAGATTGTGAAAGTGACGTGAGTGCGAAACTACCATGTCGAAAAAGAAGTTCTTATCCATGCGTCACCGTGATTCTGCGCTCGTTCGGCATACAAATCCTGGCGGATAATTAGGTGGTTACCACACTAAGCGGCCTTGTTTTTCGCGGGTGGCAAGGTGCCCTCGTTGATCATTCCACGAATCGTGACGTCCACCCGTTCCACCACAAGTCCGGTATAGCTCTCGATCGCATTCTTGATCGCCCGCTGCAATTTGCGCGCAGTGTCGTACACATTGGCCCCGTACTTGATGTTAATCTCGACGGCAACGCTGCAGCGGTTTTCATTAATTTTGACCGAGATCCCCTTTTCCACGTCCTTGCTTTTCGCACCATCATAGTCGCTGTAACTGCTGCGCCCACTGAGCGTGATGACGCCGTCCACCTTGACCATTTCAATAGTCGCAATAAATGCGACAACCTCGTCATTAACGATGATTCGGCCACCATCGGCCTCATAAACGTCACCTTCATCTGGTGACGCGGCACCACTCATCTCCTCGACGCCCATGGCAGGAGCCTCTCCGCAGCTAGGTGTGTACTGGGATCATCTACAGGCGCGCCGGGAAAGTACGTCATTAAAAATCTGCATCTCCCAGCCAGACTCGCCCAAATTGCGTTTCAGGAACTCACGCATTTCCCGCGAAAAAACCACTCCTGCGCACATTTTACTGTAAATCACCAGCCGACGGGCGGGGTATTGCAGCCCATGTCCAGCCCACCCAGCACTTCCACACCCACTTTTGAGAACATCTACCCGCACCGCGAGGTGGAAGCGAAGTGGCAACGCCTGTGGCGCGAGCAAAGCGCCTCCGCCACCTCAGCCGATCCCGGCGCGGATAAATACTACGTCCTTGAAATGTTCCCGTACCCTTCCGGTCGCCTGCACATGGGCCATTGCCGGGTTTATTCCATCGGCGACGCGCTGGCGCGGTTCTTCCGCATGCGGGGCAAGGCGGTGCTGCACCCCATGGGCTTCGATGCATTCGGACTGCCCGCCGAGAACGCGGCCATCAAACACCAGGTGCAACCCGGCGAATGGACCGAGCGCTGCATCTCCGATATGAAAGACCAGTTCGAGCGCATGGGCTTCAGCCTCGACTGGAACCGCGAAGCCGTCACCTGCCGCCCCGATTATTATAAGTGGAACCAGTGGCTTTTTCTCAAGATGCTGGACCGCGGCCTCGCGTACAAGAAAACAGCCGCCATCAACTGGTGCGACACCTGCCAGACGGTGCTCGCTAACGAACAGGTTGAGCAGGGTGTCTGCTGGCGCTGCCACAATCCAGTCACCATCAAGAATCTCGAACAGTGGTTCTTCAAAATTACGGACTACGCTGAGCAGCTACTGGCCGACCTCGATAAACTCGAGGACTGGCCAGAGAGCGTGAAGACGATGCAGCGCAACTGGATCGGCCGCAGCGAAGGTGCGCGGGTGAAGTTCAAGCTGCTGCCGAAAGACGCCTGCCTGGAAATCAACGCGGCGATGAAGCAAGCCGCGGGCGATGAACCCAGCGATGAGCCGGTAATTGTGCATTGGGTAGGCGGAAAGTTCGATGACGTGGAGCAGACCGCCGCCTTCGACGACCTTGAGATTTTCACCACCCGCCCGGACACGCTCTACGGCGTGACGTTCATGTCGTTCGCCCCCGAGCATCCCATGATGGACGAACTTGTTCGCGGTACCCGGCACGAGCAGCCCGTGCGCGAGTTTACCGCCAGGGTTGCGCGCGAGGACCGTTTCCTGCGCACGGCCGCCGACCGCGAGAAGGAAGGCGTGTTCACGGGACGGTACGCAGTGAACCCTCTCAACGGCGACGTGGTGCCGATTTATGCCGCGAACTTCGTACTGATGGAATATGGCACCGGCGCGGTGATGGCCGTCCCGGCCCACGACCAGCGCGACTTTGAATTCGCGCGCAAATACGACATTCCGATCAAGGTCGTGATCCAGCCCGACCAGGCCATCGAGCCAGACTCCATGGACGCAGCCTACGTCGAACCTGGAACCCTGGTTCAAAGCGGCCCGTTCGATGGCACACCATCTGAAGCCGCAAAGGCCGCCATCATCGCGCACCTTGAGCGGCAGGGGATAGGCAGCCGCACAATCCAGTACAAGTTGCGCGACTGGCTCGTCTCCCGCCAGCGCTTCTGGGGCACCCCTATTCCTATCGTATATTGCGACAAGTGCGGCATGGTTCCTGTCCCCGAAGCCGAACTACCGGTGCGTCTGCCGTCCCATGCGGCGTTCACCGGCTCAGGCAATCCGCTTGCCAACTCCGAAGACTTCGTTCGCACCCCGTGCCCGAAGTGCGGAAAGGACGCGCGCCGGGAGACCGACACGATGGACACCTTTGTCGATTCCTCGTGGTACTTCCTGCGCTACTGCGATCCAACCAACGAATCGATGCCCTTCTCCAGAGACGCCGCAAACCAATGGATGCCCGTCGACCAGTACATTGGCGGAATCGAGCACGCCATTCTCCATCTGCTTTACTCGCGGTTTTTTGTCAAAGTCCTGCGCGACCTCGGCCTCGTAAATGCCGATGAACCCTTCCAGCGTCTGCTGGCACAGGGCATGGTAACCAACACCTGGATCGACAAAAATACCGGCAAAATTGCCGTCGACGAGAACGGCCGGCCAAAGCAGGCCAAGATGTCCAAGTCCCTCGGCAATGGCGTTGATCCACTCGACATCATCGACGAGTACGGCGCCGACACCGCTCGCATGTTCATCCTGTTCGCTGCGCCCGCCGAGAAAGAACTCGAGTGGACCGACGAAGGCGTTAATGGCCAGCACAAATTCCTGAACCGCGTCTGGCGACTCGTGCAGGCAACATCCGACGCCTGCGCCGTTGCGCCCGAAGAAGCTGCCGAACTGGCGCCCGGCAACGCGAACGACCGCGAGCTTGCCTATGAGATCAGCCGCGCCATCCATCGCGTCGGTGTGGAGATGGGGGAGAGACACCATTTCAACACCTCCATCGCCGCGATCATGGAACTGAGCAACGCAATCCACAGCTACCTGGGCAGCGCGCACGAAATCGAACGCATGACCGTCGGCTTTGGTGTGCGCTCGCTGCTGCTGTTGCTCTATCCTTTCGCACCGCACATAACCAGCGAGCTGTGGGAACGCGCAGGCTTCCCCGGTTTCATTCATCAGCAGCCATTTCCCGTGCCCAATCCAGCAGCACTGCAGCGCGATGAAATGGAACTGGCGCTCCAGGTGAACGGCAAGATCCGCTCAAAGCTGATGATCGCCAGCTCAGCTTCCGAAGACGACATCAAAGCCGCTGCCCTGCAGGATGAAAAAGTGCAGGCCCACCTCGAAAACCGCACACCTAAAAAAGTAATCTACGTGCGCGGAAAGCTCGTCAACGTCGTGGGCTGAACTCGTGTAGTGTATCGCGCATCCTGCGCGGTAGAGCAGGCTTCCAGCCTGCTGCGAGAAGAAGACTCAATCAGTCTTAGAAGCGCCGGGTAAATGACTCGAGCCCTGCGCTACCCAAAGCGGCGGCAAGCCGCGCGCACTCCAAAATCCAGCGCCGAGCCTCAATCAAAGCTAATCAAAGCTAATCAAAACTAATCAAACAATTGCGTCTCTCATTGGCATTTCACGCTTTAAATCAAACAGGCCGATGGGGTAATTTCGCCCTTTGATTTCCGTAATGTTCAGATCATGTTGCCTCCGGTTCTTTTGTTTTTCGGTCGGGAGGCGTGTGAGGCGAATGCGGATTGCGGATTGCGGAGTTCAAGCCGGAATCGGAATCGTCGGCGCAAGGATGGCAGGTTGCGTTGCCAGGGTCATCATAATGTCTCCTTCCTGCTTTCAAGTTCAAGTTGGTAATTTCGCCACTTGAATAGCGGTAATCCTCGCGTAAGGTTTCGCCGGGCCGAGTGGTCCGCGGGGCTTGCCGGATGGGTGGCTTTTTCCGTCAAGCGCAAAGACATAAAACGCCACGCGGATTGGGCGCAGACGTGCCCTCTGCCGTCGGTCACGGCGTACGAGGCTGCATAGTTGTCAAAGAACGTGTTCAGCTTAGCTTTACTACGCGGGCAGGTATACACCAGTTCTGGAGAGCGTGTCACTTCCCTGGCGTCACCTTAGCGTGGGCTAAGTCCAATAAAGTCGAAGAGAGTTTTTTGGGCGAAGGTGCGCTGGTGCGTGCGGGCAACTTTGGATGAAGGTCCTTGCTCGACGTGCGATAGCGATGAGACCTTCCGTGAGAAAGTTGATCGTCGAGAGTGCGAAGGGGACGGTCGGCCACGTCCCCGTAACTTCCTACCGCGAACGTTATTCTGTCCCCGTTATTCTACGTGTTGACAATCACGGCGAGACGGTAGAGATATCTAAGTGCGCCTGATCAACACGCGCTTTATTCTCATGCAACCTGTAGTTTCTTCAGTAGTGAAAAACGCGTCCGTATACTGAACATTGGCAATCATTAATAGTTCTCCGGGCCTTGGAATTACGGGCGAGAGCCTCAACTGCTCATCATTGGCAATCTTAATGCTGTTGCGGATTGATTCAGGCAGAGCTTCCACACATGTACCTTCCACTATGTGTTTTGCCATCATTTCGTCAATGCTCAAAAAGGAGCGGACATAGTAAGTCCTAACAAACACAGTTATTATGATGCCTAATAGGATCGCGCTTATTAGAAAAAGTAATCTGCGTTTCATTTTACAGGCTTTTTTCTTTCGCCTTTATACTTGTTTGCGCAGCAGCTTTCGCACGAACGCTACGCGCGAATCCCGTGTGCCGAATCCGCAGTTCATTACCAGACCAAAGGGTAAACTACCCTCGATTCGGCACACCGAACTGATTACGAACTAACCGTAGATCAGATCTGGTCAGTGAAACTGCTCCAGCTTCTTCGCGATATTCTCCAGCTGGTCAGCTGCTTCGTCCAGGTGCTTGCCCAGCGACTTGATGACTTCGTCTACCTGATCGAGGTCGCCGTTCAGCTCATTCTGCTGCTGCTTCACCGCGTCCTGGGCCTTTTGAACATCCTCCGCAATTTCGTGTCCTTCGCTTACCAGCTTGTCCACAACCTGCCGGGCTGTCTGAAGCGCCTCGCCAAATGCGGACTGCGCCTTGGCTGCTGTCTCCTGTAACAGCACGTCCAGCTTGTCCTGCACGGTATTGTCGATCGTATCGATCTCGTCGCCGAGCTTGCGCGTCTGATCCTCGATCTGCTGCTTCGCCTCTTCGAAAAATGTGTCCAGCTGATGCCCATGCTGCTCCAGCTCGCTCTGGTTGGTCTTCAGCTCATTGGTCACTTTATCAAAACCCTGCTGCGCCATGGCCATTTCCTGCGCCAGCTTATTTTCCACCTCTTCGGCCTTTGTATCGAGCTCGGCCAGGTCCTTTTCGGTGTCGTTCAGAACTTCGTCCATCTCGGCAGCGAGCTTCTTCGCTTCGTCGTGGAAGGATTGTACGTCCTGCTCGAGTTGCTCCATCTCGTCCTCAGCCTTTTTCTGCACCTGTTGGAGGCGGGATTCCAGCTCGTCGAGCATGGTGTCCAGTTCCTTGTGCGCCTCAGTGCGCGCTTCGCGCAGTGCCTCGATCTTGTGCTGCAGATCGGTATGCTTTTGATCGAGCTTGTCTGCTTCTTTCTCCATGTCAGCCGCTGCCTGGTCGGCGTCGTTCATCGTATCTTCGAACTTATCGTGGGCCTTCTTCAGCTTGACCGTGGTGGCCTCGAGCATAGTTTCCAGTTCATTGCTCAGGTCTACGAGTGTCTCTTCAGCCATGTTGTCTCTCCAGCTCTAATTCGGTTACGCCGCGCGCTCAGCGCCAGTCCACGTTCATTTTACCCACGGTTTCGCGTGCCGATTCCAGGCTGCGCTCCAGTGGCTTCACAACTTCATCCAGTTCCTTGATGGCCGGCTCCAGCTCGCGCGTCGCATTGTCGAGGTCCCTGGCAAGCTGGTATACTTTATCACCGAAATCCCGCATGGTCTCTTCGAGTTCGTCCGTCTCCTGGCGCAACTCCTTACGCATACCGTCATGCAGCTCTTTTTCCATCTCCGTAATAAACTCCTGCATCGGGTCCCCGACCGCCTCATCAAGCGCCTGCATAAGCCGTCCGCCGAGGTTGTCGGCCGATGCGGAAAGCGATGCCTCGATCTTTCCAATTTCTTCCCGCACGATCTGCTGGGCTTCCTGCAACTCGGCCTGTAGCAGAGCCACCCCTTTCTCAGCGTGTTCGACAACGTCGTCCGCCGCCTTCTTCAGGTCCTGCATCTCCTGCTGCGCCTCGTTGATCGATTGGGAAAGCGAGTGCTTGGTCTGTTCCATCTTTGTGTGCAGCGCGGCAACGCCTTGTTCCACTTGCGTCATCCCGTTGGCGATCGTCTGCTGCCCCTGGTCCAGCCGGGTCTTCATCGCCTCAAGTGTCTGGCATGTTTCGTGGATGGTCGTCTCGAGGCTCTGCTTTCGCGCGCGCGTCTGGTCGAACAGATTCTTCAGCGCCAGCGCCATGTCCTCGATGCGTTTCTGGAATTCGTCGCGCTGTTGTTTCTGCTCGGTTGCCAGCCCCTCGAAAAAGCCGGTGACTGTGTCCCAAAGAGCCTTCGCACCGCTTTCGACAGTGCTGATCACAGTACCTAGTATCTTATCCTGGTCGTCAGACATGACCATCCTTCCTCATAATCCTGGTGTGTAATTAATCGCCGTACGAGGCGGCAGCCTGCTGGAATTCCTTCAGCGCGTCCTGCGCACCGCCCAGAAGTTCCATGCTCTTATTCATTTCCTTCGCGGCATCGACACCGTTGTTCAATGCGTCGATCATCTCATCAAGGCTCTGCTTCAGTTCGCCCAACGGCTTTTTAATGTCGTCGTCGAGACCCTTTTCGATCTCTTCAAGTTCTGTCTCTTCGAAAAGGTCGGCCAGTTCTTTCATGGATGTATTGGTAAGCTGCGTCAGGCCATCCAGGAAGGCGTCACCATTCTTTTCAAATTCTTCGAAAGAGTTGTCAAAGCTCTTGGAGCATTTCTCCAGAGCGCCCTCGATCTGCTCTTCGTATTTGTCGTCGAGGCCATCTTCGTATTGCTTCAGTGCGTCTTTGGCTTTGTCGGCCAGTTCCTCTTCCAGCTTGTCGGCGAGCTTATCGAGAAGATCAGTCACTTCCTGGTGCAGGGTACTCGTCTCTTTGGTTTCGTTGTCGAGATGCTGGTCCAGTTCGTCGAACTCGGTCTCAGTTTGCTGGCGCAGCTGTTTGCCTTTGTTGATCATCTCCTGCACAGAGGCCAGGAATTTCGTGCGCTCCTGCTCCAGCTCATCGGCTTCCTCGTTAAGGTCCTGGTCGCCCGCATCCACAGCTTTATCGAATTCCTGCTGCAGCTCTTCTATTTCGCGGTGCAGATTCTCAGCGCGATCCCTGGCTTCCTCAATGACGTGCCGCGTCTCATCAACGACAGACGATATCTCGCTGCGGGTCGTGGCGAGGGCGGTTTGCTGGTCCTCCAGCGTCTGGTCGAAATCGTCATAATCCGACTCGAGTTTTTCGCGCGCTTCTTCGCGCTCCTCGATCTCTTTATCGAGGTACTCCATGTTGGCGTAGATCGCTTCGTCCGCTTCTTTCAGATCGTGGAGCAGCTTCTCAAACTTGTCCATGATCTGGTCGTAATACGCCCAGCACTTTTCGATGCTCATCGTGAGGTCCTCTGCCCGTCCTGATGTGTTGTTCGACTATATGAAAGTGATTGGCTACTGCATGTAAGAGTTAGCGTACTGCAAAAACCTGTGTTTCGGATACTCCAACAAATCAGTCCAGCAGGCCCTCGATCGCTTCGAGGTCTGCTTTCCTGAGTTCTTTCAAGAAATCTCCGAGGTCCTCGCTGCCGCGAGCGACGTCGCCGTGCAGTTGCTCGATGTCGTTCACGGGACCGCCGGATGTCACCATTTCCCGAACTTCCTCCGCCTTCTTCTCGACCTTCTTGATCGCGTCGGTCACGTCCTGCGCTGCTTCGGGCAGCTCGTCTTTCGCATATTCGTTAAACCGCTTGATCAGGTCGTTGAGCGCTTCGTCGACGGACTCTTTCAGATTAGTGAGCGCCACATCCAGTTCCTTATGCAGCTTGTTGTTCGCATCCTCGATCTCGTCGAGCACGCCTTTGACCCCGTCCTTGATATCGTCGTGCATTTCACCGGACGATTTCATGAGGTCCTGCTGCTTGTCCTCGATCTCCTTCAGCGTATCGTCTACGGCCTTGTGCAGGTCGTCGATTTTCTCGTCGGACTCGGTTAGGTGTTTGCCCATCTCGGTCACATACTCGTCCGAAAGAGTCTGGAGTTGCTCGAGCTGGTCGCGCAGTTCGTGCAGGTGGCCCGGTATATCGTGCAATTTGCCTTCCAGCGTTTTTCGAAAACGCGCGACACCTGCGACGATGTCGTTCTCGACTTCGTCCAGCTGGTCGTCGACCTTCTGGATGGCTGCTTTCGCTTCCTCGGTCCGGTCGTGCAACTCTTCCATCTCGTGGTCGAGGTACTGGTCCATTTCGTCGATGTCCTGGTGCAAATCCTCGAGCCGGTTCTCGATTTTCGCACGCCCGTCGTCGACCACCTGGTCAAGATCGACGTTGTGCCTCTTGAAATCTTCCGCGGTCTCGTCGAGCTCTTCGGTATGCTTCCGGACCTCAAGCGCGAGCTCAATCCCCGCTTCGATCATCTCGCCTAGTGAACTAGACATGTAAAGTCGCTGAAGGCGCTGAAGTCTTGGCCAAACGACGGTGAGCGGTTACAGTTTTGGTCGAATCGGTTGTCGTTAGTAGCTTGCGAAGTAAGTGTAAAAAACTGCCTGCATCCGGTGTTTTAACTTCACGTGGACTTGTCTGATCTTTTAAGTATGCTGGCCTCGCTGGGGTTATTGCCGGTACGCACTCACCTGCGGACTCCTTGAATCCTGCTTGGAATTCAAGCTTGTCGCTCTTGTTAAGTCTATTAAAGCTAGGATGCAATTGCTGCGCATTCCATGCATCCTTGTGGGTGCAATGATTTTTGTTACTCCAATAAGGATCAAAGCGCAATGCATCATTTCCAGTACGCAGAACTTCTTTTTGAAGAGGTTTGAACTGCTCTACGTGTTTGTATTCGTGCACTAATACATTCTGCAAGAACGCTACTCGCTCTTCTGGAGACCGCTGATATCCTGTTCGCAAGGCATCGGGTCCTACGTAAATTGTGATGTCACAACTACGTTTCGGTTGCCCAAAGCTTTTGTACTCTCTGAGAGGCCCCACACCTGTCACAGCATACGGGAATTCATCGTCTGTCAGTTTTTCTCGTCTTACAAAATCGCGTCCCTTTAGGTACGGATCATAAATCACTTTTACTCCGTCGGTTGCAAGTCCAGAAAGCTCTACCGGACGCTTTGCTGTTTCTAGTGCTGAGATTAAGTTCATGTCAATTTGTTCAACACTGTTATACTTTCTCAGGTCCATAGCAGTTCCTCGCTTTAAGTATCTCTAGCGCCACATTGTACCTTCTTTACCGCCCAGCCAAGAAGGCAACAATTCTCAATACACGCAAAAAGCCACAGGCCGCAGTATACTTCAGTTCTGAAACGACGCGACCATCGCCCGTTTCCTGACGCCGCTCGCCGATGGGTCGTCGTCCACAACCTGGCAGTCCGCGGTGCGCCACCGGCGCTCCGCGCCGTTCGTGTCGACTCCGTAAATCTGCCCGTCGGGCCAGATGTTTTCCACACGGATTACGGCACGCAGCCGCGTGTGCATTGCTACATCGCCAGGTTTAAACATGTCGTCCCTGCCTTCACTGATGGATATGGTGCACAAAGCTGTCTTCGCTTACTGCCCTGGTATCCCGATGTCGGATTGGATGAATCCGTCAGGATTGCTGGATCAGTAAACCTTTCAGTCGAGCAGCCGTGGGATAGAAATGCAATGCCTTTCTGCACCCCGGTGTGCCGTCCCAGAGATTCGTTATATATTTCGGTTTGCGGCGCCCCTTCAGGGCGCGAAAAATGGGGTGCTGTAACCCAGGGCCGCGGATTCCAAAAAGCCGTAATCCTTACCCTGGGCTGTGTCCCGCTGCACCTTCGGTGCAAAAAACCTGAACTGAATTGTGCCGCATATTTTCGGTTTGCGGCGCCCCTTCAGGGCGCGAAAGATGGGGTGCTGTAACCCAGGGCCGCGGATTCCAAAAAGCCGTAATCCTTACCCTGGGCTTTGTCCCGCTGCACCTTCGGTGCAAAAAACCTGAGGGCTGCGGATTCCAAAGCCGGAATCCTTACCCTGGGCTTTGTCCCGCTGCACCTTCGGTGCAAAAAACCTGAGGGCTGCGGATTCCAAAAAGCCGGAATCCTGGAATTAGATTAACCCGCCGATTCGAGTTCTGTCAGCACGCGCAGCAGATCGTCCATCTTGTCTTCCATCGCGTTGCGGTCGTCACCCTCTATCAGGCGCTTCAATTCCGCTGCCTGGTTTTTAACTTCCCTGCTCAGCGGATGCCCGCCGCGGCTGCCCGCCATGCTCTCTGCGCGACCTACGAGATTGCGCGCCTCATCCACCACGCTCTCCTGAATGCGGCTGCGCAGCATGCCGGTAACGCGTTCCTTCGCATCCTTCACCATCCGCTGCTTCTCGGCATCCGATAGCCGCGTATCCGTCGCTGCGATGGTGATCTTTTTCTCCACGCCAGTGGCGAGGTCCTCCGCGCGGCATTCAAGGATTCGGTCCGTCGTCAGTTTAAACGTCACTTCCACGCGTGGCACGCCGCGCGGCGCCGGGGTAATGCCCTCAATGCGCAGCAGGTCGAGGAAGGTATTCTCGCTGGCCGTCAATTCCTCTCCCTCGTAAATCGGGAAGCTGATCGCCTCCTGGAAATCGCGGGTTGTCGTGAAGATATCCTTCGCCTCGGTCGGGTACGTAGAATTGCGCTCAATAATAGGTGCGAACTGGTCGCTCTGCAAGCCGACACCCAGCGAGAACGGCGTCATGTGAATGATGACCGGCTTCTCTTTACCATAGCGTGCGGCCAGCGTATCCTGGATATCACCTTCCAGCGGCGCGAGCACCAGGCTCTGCACTGCTGCGCCCATCGCCACCACTTCTTCCGGTGAGATATCGCGGTTGGGTTGCTTGTTCACCTTGTCGCGCACCACCTTCTGCACCAGTGGAATGCGCGTCGAACCGCCTACGAGCAGAACCGTATCGATCTTATCCGCCGTCAGATTTGCATCAGAGATCGCCTTCAATAGCGGCTCTACCGTGCGCTGCACGATGTCAGTAATCAATTCGTCAAACTTTACGCGAGTAAGCGTGGTGTCCAGCGTCAGCGGGCCCTTGTCCGTCATGGTCACCGCTTCAACAAGGATGTGAGTTTCCTTCACTTCGCTCAGCTCGATCTTCGCCTCTTCGGCGGCTTCTTTCAAGCGCTGCATGGCAATCGGATCTTCCTTCAGGTCGATCCCGTGCTGTGTCTTAAATTCCTCCAACAGCCATTCCATGATGCGTTTATCAATATCGTCGCCGCCGAGGTGTGTGTCGCCCTGGATCGCAAGCACCTGGAACACGCCGGAAATAACCTCGATAATCGAGACGTCAAACGTTCCGCCGCCGAAGTCGTAAACGAGAAGCACCTGGTCCTTATTTTTATCCAGACCATACGCCAGCGCGGCGGCCGTCGGCTCATCGATGATGCGCCGCACCTTCAGGCCCGCAATTTCGCCGGCGTCCTTCGTTGCCTGCCGCTGTGCATCCGTGAAGTATGCCGGCACCGTGATAACCGCCTGCACCAGCTCCTCGCCAAAGTAGTCCTCGGCATCCGTTCTCAGCTTTTGCAGAATTATCGCGGATATTTCCTGCGGCGTGTATTGCTTCCCTTCGATGTTCACACGGTGCTGCGTCCCCATGTGACGTTTAATCGAGAAGATCGTGCGACCCACGTTCATCACGGCGCCACGCTTTGCCTTTTTACCGACCAGGATCTCGCCACTCTTGGTGAAACCGACGACCGATGGTGTCAGGCGCTCGCCCAGGCTGTTCGGCACGATCATTGGGCCGTTCTTTTCGAAAACGGCCACCACGGAGTTAGTGGTTCCAAGGTCAATGCCCATAATTCGGCTCATGCGAAGCTGTTATCTCCTCTCGTTGTATGCTACGACGACTTTTGCATCCCGCAGAAGTTTGCCCCGGAACACATACCCTTTTTGTCTTTCGCTGATCACCGTTTCATTTTCGTGATCGTCAGACGGCCTGTATTCCACCACCTCGTGCAAGTTCAGATCAACTTTGGATCCTACAGACTTCAACTGGTAGAGCCCATACGTTTCAAGCAGGCTGAGCAGCCGAAAGTATATGCTCTCAACACTCTTTAGCCAGTTGTCAATGGCTTCGCTCTGCGGATAACTGCGGGCCAGGTGAAGCACCCGATCGAAGCTGTCCAGTGTCGGCAGCAGACCGCGGATGAGCTTCTCCAAATCGGCAGGCGAAGCGCTCCGCTGCTGCAGCTCACGGTTGAGATTCTGGAGCTGCTCATTCTCCATGAGAATTTTTGTGGTCAACTGAACCAGGTCCGACGAATCCTCATCCGGCGAAAGGAACACCGGCAAGGGCTGCTCGTCGATGACGAATTCGTCAGCCAGCAGATGGCGCAGTAGTGTTCTCATGCGCGCATCCGGATGTCGGAGATGGCCTTCTTGGCCAGCTTGTTCTTTGGATCCAGTTCGAGAACCTTCTGGAACTCGGTAAGCGCGTTCCGGCGGTCGCCTTTGCGCAACAGCGTGTCGGCAATTTCGAAATGGATTTCCCACTGGTTGGGCAGCATCTTCTGCAGTTCCTTGAAGTGCACCAGCGCCTGCGTGTAGTGGCCGCCTTCCTTCAGCTTTTTACCCACTGCAAGCCGCGCGCGCATCATGCTGTCCTTCAGCATGTGCGCCTTCGGGTCGGCAATCAGCCCGCGGCGCCACGTATTGAATGCCATTTCGAATTTACCGGCGTTCAGGTACGCCCAGCCCAGTTGGTTCACCACGTCCAGGTTTTTGGGGTGCTGGTTCTGCAGCTTGATAAATGCCTGCACAGCGTCGTCGTACTTCTTCTCCTCGATCATCGCGCATGCGAGGGAGTATTGCGCTTCGAAGTCCGAAGGGTTGATCTTGAGCACTTCCTTATAGCTCTCGATCGCCTGCTCTTTTGTTTCTTCAGTCTGCACGCTTTCAAGCGCTTTGGCACCGTGGTGCTTGTGCACCTCCATCAGGCAATTGCGCAGGTACTCGTCGCCCGGGTTCTTCTCCAAATCCTCTTTCCAGCGCTTTACCAGTTCTCCCCAGTAGCGCTGCGCCCGCTCACGGTCGCCTGCTTTTTCCGAAGTCAGCGCGAGATTGTGGATGATATCCGTGCTGCCGGGATCCATCTGCAGCGCGTTCTCCCACAGCTTGATCGCCTCGTCATTCAGGTCATGCAGCGCGTAATAATAGCCCAGGTACTGGTAGCTGAAAATGAGATTGCTCTTCGCCCGCTGATGGGTGGAATCGAGCTGGAGCACCGCCACCCAGTCATTGATCGCCTCCGTCCACAGCTTCTTCTGCGTATGGTAAAAACTCATCCGAAGGTGATTTGCAATCAGCGCAGGTTTGATCGCTGGATTGGGCGTTCCCGCAGTCAGGTGCTGCTCGAGGCCCTTGATGCGCGCCTGGAGATCTGGGAGCGGCTCCTCTACTTTCTCCTCATCCGACCACGTAAATTCACCCTTCACATAGTTATATGTGAAGACGTCTTCATGGGCGCGTTTCTTCGGGTCACGAAGTCGCTCATACGCTTTCTGAATGACCATAAAGCGTTCGGTATGCTTTTCCGGGTCATATCGCTTCACCTGCTCCACATACGCTAACTTGATTTCGTGGTCGTTAGCGCCTTTGCGGAGGTTCAGAATGGTGTAAGCGTTCTGTTCTGCCATCCTGCGAGTTTATCCGTTTCCAGTAGGGGCTGCGGCGAGTTTCGTATCGATGGCGTAGACAGATGACCGCACCCCTGCAAGTGAAATACTGCGAGCACGAAGCGCCATTGCACTCCGATGTCTCCCAGCGCCATGGGGTGAAACACGACAAATCCTTGCATTGAACTGCGTGACGCCCGGAAGTAGGGTTCCCATGTCAACGGTACTGTCGTCGTCTTCAACTCCAGCGGAGCGCATAGCCATGCAGTCGAGCAGTGAAAATCCCTGCGAATTGCCGCCTATTATTTTCTCGGGAAGTGCCAGCAAACATCTCGGCGCTTCGATTTGCGAGCAACTTTCCCTGCATTGCGGCAACGTCGAGATCCGGCGCTTCAGTGACGGGGAAATCCGCGTCAAAGTGAACGAAAACGTCCGCGGTGCGAAGTGCTTCGTCGTGCAATCCACCTGCACGCCCGTGCACGATAATCTCATGGAATTGCTGCTGACGATTGATGCGCTGCGACGTGCGTCCGCCGGTCAGGTCAATGCCATCATTCCTTATTTTGGCTATGCGCGGCAGGACCGCAAGGATGAGGGGCGTGTATCTTTGTCCGCCAAGCTCGTGGCAAACATGATTACCGCGGCCGGGGCCGACCGTGTCATCACTCTCGACCTCCATGCAGCTCAAATCCAGGGATTCTTCGATATACCGGTCGATCATCTCTACGCTGCCCCACTGCTCACCAATTATATTAAGGACAAGGGCATTACCGACTTCGTTGTCGTATCGCCAGACGTCGGTAACGTGAAACGCGCACGCGCGTATGCCAACCGGTTAAAGTCTTCCCTGGCGATTATCGACAAGCGACGTCCCGAACCCAACGTTTCTGAAGTCATGAACATCATCGGCGAAGTAGCCGGGCGCAATGTGTTCATCTTCGACGACATGATCGATACAGCAGGTACACTTTGCGGCGCTGCGGAAGCACTCAAGCAACGCGGAGTGAAGGACATATACGCGTGCTGCACGCATCCGGTTTTCAGCGGGCCTGCAAAGCAGCGGCTCGCCGACTCATGCATTAAAGAGCTGATCGTCACCGATACTATCCCGCACGATCCTGCAACGCTCTCTAAGATGACCATTGTTTCAGTCGCCCCGCTACTCGCTGAAACCATTCAGCGCATCTACAGCAATCGCAGCGTCAGCGAACTGTTCTGATGTCGCGGCGCGTTACCGTACACGTGCCTGCCACCACCGCGAATCTGGGGCCGGGCTTTGACTGCCTCGGGATGGCCGTGCAAATGTACAACACCATCGACATGGAGGACAATGGCAACTCGGCTCTCTCCATTAGCCTCGCGGGATCATGCGCTTCCGACACCATCCCGGTGGATGAACACAACCTTGTCTATCGCGCGGCCGCGAAGGTATTTGAAGTGGTCGGCCGTCGGCCTGACAAACTCACCATTCGCCTCACGCTCGAATCGCCGCTGGCGCGCGGACTGGGAAGCAGCGCTTCTGCCATTACCGGGGGAATAGTCGCTGCAAATGCGATGCTCGGAAACACTCTTAGCCAGCCCAGGCTGCTCAGTCTGATGCTCGGCATGGAAGGACACCCCGATAATATTGTTCCCTGCCTGGTCGGTGGTCTCACGGCATCACTTGCCATCGACGGCAGGGTGACATACATTCGCCGCACGCCGGCTCCCAACGTGGTTTGCGTGCTGTTGGTGCCTGGTTACGAGCTTTCCACTGCGAAAGCGCGCCAGGCCATTCCAAAATCCGTTCCTCTCAAAGACGCCGTTTTTAACCTGTCGCGAATTCCATTCGTGCTCGAGCGGCTGGAGTCCGGTAATCTGGAGGGTCTTGCCGAGTTGATGGACGACATGCTGCATCAACCCTATCGAAAACCCCTCATCAGGGCATACGAAGAAGTATCCGTGCAGGCGATGCAACACGGCGCGGCAGCAGTCTGCATCAGCGGCGCCGGGCCGACCATCCTCGCAATTGCAGACTCAGGAAAGTCCGCGGACGTCGCCGCCGCTATGGCCGGCGCTCTGGATGCTATAGGCGTGGAAGGTCACGCGCATGTTCTAAAACCGGACGTGCAGGGCACTCGAGTTACAATCCACGAGTAGGTCAGGTTCCGGTTCTTCGCGCAGATTCGGCAAACCGAACTGATTACAAATAACGCTAATATGCTGTCTCAGAATTTCGCAGCATAATTCCAGGTTTCCGGCTTTTTGGAATCCGCAGCCCACAGGTTTTTTGCACCGAAGGTGCAGCGGAACACAGCCCAGGGAAAGGAGGCCACGGCTTTTTGTGGTCGACGCAGCCCTGGGTATATCGATCCAATTACATCGCGCCCTGAAAGCGGCGCCGGAAAGCGCGCAAATTTCATTACCAATCTCTGGGACACCGCACTAGGATCACGCCAGCGTCGCAATTCCTGTGGAAGTTCTGTCATAGCCGAACTTGGTTTCCACCGCTTCAGAAATCCGGAGGTTTCCAGTGAGCAATAGGATTCGATCTTTCAACCTTGTGATATTACTCTTTCTTAGTTCATCGGCGGTCGCCGGCTTGGGCACAATCACGCTTCGCTCACCCGGTGAGAAGCTCCAGTTGCAGTTTGCATTGGACGCTGACGGGCGGCCGACCTGGGCCGTTACGTTTGAAGGAACGGAAATCCTCGCTCCATCACGACTTGGACTAACTCTCCTCAATGCACGTCCGCTGGAAAAGGGCTTTCAGATTGCAGATACAAAGTTCGCAAAACGCGACGCGACCTACACACTTCCTGTAGGCAAGACACGTCGAGCGCGCGACCATTATCGCGAACTCGCAGTCTCTTTGCAGGAATCTACCGGCTCACAGCGTAAGCTTCAGCTCGTGTTCCGTGCCTACGATGACGCCATCGCATTCCGGTATGTGCTGCCCGCCCAGCCCAACGTTAAAGACTTTAAAATTGCTGCGGAGAACACGGAGTTTCATTTCCCTGGGGACGCGGCCTGTTGGGCATTGCGGCTGAAGAGTTTCACGACCGCATACGAGTCGGAATATGAGCACACATCAGTGTCGCTCGTACAGCCAGGTGCATTTGTCGGGTTACCGTTTACAGTGCAGCAGCCGGGCGGTCCCACCGTGCTGCTGGCCGAGGCGCGGCTGAAGGACTGGGCTGGAATGTACCTGCACGGGACAACCACCGGTTCAACCACACTCGTTTCGCGCCTTTCACCTTCGCCTTCACAGCCATCTGTTTGCGTCCAGGCGACTGCGCCGCACTCCTCGCCATGGCGTGTCGTGCTCGTTGCCAGCCAGCCGGGAAAACTGATCGAATCGACCACTATCCTCAACCTCAACGATCCGTGCGCCATTGCCGATACCTCCTGGATCCGCCCCGGTAAAACCGCCTGGGATTGGTGGTCCGGCCCCGCTGCGCCCGGCGAAAAGTTTACCCCGGGTACCAACAATGACACGATCAAACACTACATCGACTTCGCTTCCGAGATGGGGCTCGAATACATGCTCGTCGACGAGGGATGGTACGCCGACAAGAACTCGCGCAAGAAGAAGCAGTTCGATTTCGATCTGACCAAAACTGTTCCCGACATCGACCTTCCGATGCTCATCGAGTATGGCAGGATGCGCAACGTAGGCCTGATCCTCTGGATGCACTGGATCACGACATCCCGACAGATGGACACCGTATTCCCATACTTGGCCAAACTCGGAATTAAAGGCGTTAAAGTAGATTTCATGGACCGTGACGACCAGGAGATGATCGACTTTTACCATCGCATCCTCTCCACCGCCGCGAAAAATCGGCTTCTCATCAACCTGCACGGCGCTTACAAGCCCACCGGTCTCACGCGCACGTACCCGAACTACATTACACAGGAAGGCGTCATGGGCGCCGAATACAACAAGTGGAGCAAACGTGTCACTGCCACGCATAACCTCACCCTGCCGTTCACCCGGATGGTCCCCGGCCCGATGGATTACACTCCCGGCGGATTTAACAACGTCACTCCTCAGCAGTTCGAAAAGAAGTCCACCGAGCCAATGGTGATGTCCACCCGCGCGCACCAGCTGGCGATGTTCGTAGTTTACGAAAGCCCATTGCAGATGGTATCAGATTTTCCAGGAGCGTACCGCGGCCAGCCCGGAGTAGAATTCCTGAAAGTTGTTCCGGCCAACTGGGACGAGACACGCGTGTTAGCGGGCGAGATCGGGCAATACATTGTTGTCGCGCGCCGGGCCGGCAAGCGCTGGTTTATCGGCGCGATGACGAACGAATCCAGCCGCAAGCTCTCTGTGCCCCTCGACTTCCTCGGCCGTAAATCCTGGCAGATTTCACAGTACATGGATGGCGCGGACGCTGCCAGCAAACCTGTTTCAATCATCTCCAGTATGAAAAAAGTGAGAGCTGGCCAGGCACTCGAACTCGACATGGCACCTTCTGGCGGATTCGCCGCAATACTCGAATAACGCCGTATTCTCAGCTTTCCGAAGACACCTGCTAACTGCTGACCGACCGAAAAGAAAACGGGATTGAGGCGTTGCAGCCTCAACCCCGTTCATGTTTTGGTTCAGAAGTGTTTAAGCTAAGGTAAAATCCCGGTCCAAAGCGAGTTGTTCGTCTCGTCCAGTTCATTCAGGAAATCGCCTGAGTCTCCCACGACCAGGATTCTTCCGCCGCTCCACGAAACGCCAAATGGCGGCTTCACGTTGATCTTCTTCAACTTCGCCACACCCGGCAATAATTTCGAGACCTTGGTTCTCTTTAGCAGGTGAAAGTTGGACAGGGAATCCAGGAACCATACTTCCATATAGGACGGGATCGCCAGCACGTTGCCAACGTTTTGTGCATTGACCTGGCCGAAGTATTTGCCTTTAGTGGAAAGCGTCAGGGGAATGGAAAACGACAGGGTGAGGTCCGGTCCACTCAGGGAGTCTTCGCCCGCGCGTTCCATAGGGACGTCACTCAAACTCAAGTCGTTTGCATTTGAGCGAGTGTAGTCGGGAAACACCAGCCCATCACGATAGATTTCAATCTTCCAGTCATAGGTATTGTGAATTCCGGACGTAATCGTGACGAAGTATGCATCAGCAGAACTTGTGTCCGTGATTGTGTGAACAGCAGTCGTTGCCGCCAGCGTCCAGGAACTGCTCGAAGATGGTTTCCAGTAAATTTTTTCAAACACGTCCAGTTCGCCCGAGCCGCCAGCTACATCGGGGTCCCACACAAGGTTGCCGGAACTGAAAAATCCATCACTGTCCGTGTCTACTGTTGACGAAAAACTCGCATTGAAAATAGTCGCCGTCAGTGCGGTTGGCGTTATCTTTGTACTCGCCTTCGAAGCATTGTCGGCCTGCTCAGCAGAAATAACGTGCGCCTCACTGACGGTTGGACCTGCGGAAAGCTCAGGTGATGCAAAGGCGCCAGAACCTGTAAAGAGCAGGCCCGCCGAAAATGCGAGTGCCCAGTTTTTGCGGCACTCTGACGTGTCGCAAAGTAAGTCCTGAAAAAAGTTCATGGTTCGTTCCTTTGTGTATTCGCGGTGGCGCCGGTGCTGTCATATTTGGAAGAGCATTGGTCCAGCTCCGGCCATCATCGAAATAAATGGCAGCGCCGAGGCAACTTGTCAACCTTGTTTCAGCCGGCTAGACCACCAGCCGCGCATCGATGCTGACCGGCGGGAACTCCGTATGGGTACGCAGCCGGGCACAACGCGCTACAATTTCCTCATGCTGCAGATGTCCGATGCGTGCCAGCGAGAATTCCTCCACCGTGAAACTCGCCATGGTTGTCCCCACAATCACCGCTTGCCGGAATGTCGTTTCATCCAGGTTCCTGGCGCCTGCCAGGTAGCCGATAAACCCGCCCGCAAATGTATCACCCGCACCCGTAGGGTCTTTCACCTTTTCCAGCGGAAAAGCCGGGGCGACGAAGTAATCCTTTTCACTGAACATCAGGCAGCCATGCTCGCCCTTCTTGATGATGACGCGGCCTATGCCCATTTTCATCAGCTGGCGCGCCGCTTTTTGAAGGTTTGCCGTGTCGCACAACTGCCGCGCCTCCGCATCATTTAAGAGCACCACATCGCATTGCTTAAGGACTTTGAGCAACGTCTCCTGCTTGCCTTCGATCCAGAAGTTCATCGTATCGGCCATGGCAAGTCGTGGCTTCTCCATCTGCGCCAGCACTTCGAGCTGCAGCTCCGGGTCGATGTTGCCAAGCATCACATACGGGTGCTTGCGTAAAGAGTCGGGGACCTTGGGCTGGAACTTCGCAAACACGTTTAGCGCCGTCTCAAGCGTATGCGCCTGGTTCATATCATACTCGTAATAGCCGCGCCACCGAAAGGTGCTGCCATTCGCATCGACTTCCAGGCCGTCTGTATCAATGCCGCGCGACTGCAACAGCTGGAAATGCTCCGGTGGGAAATCGCCGCCAACTACACCCACAACCGCCACGTCCGCAAAATACGAGGCCGAAGTCGCTGCATAGGCACAGCTGCCACCTAATGCCTCTTTTACCTCACCAAAGGGCGTGCGCACATTGTCCAGCGCAACGCTTCCCACCACAAGAACTGACATCTATCCAGCTTCCTTTACGCACGACCGTAAATCCCGGTCCAGCATGTCGTCCAGAACTCAATACGCATTGGACATGTCAATGCTTGGCGGCTTGGGGGCATTATGCTCGCTCCTATGCATGCATCAGAATTCCTATTTAACCGGTTAAAATCTTTTACAATTCTAATCCTTTTCAAGTTCCTGCGCATTTAACGGACCGCTAATGGGTGAAACACATGGGCCCAAGTTAGCAGGATAGTAATCGCTAAGACCTGTATTGATAGTGGAGTCCGAATTTTATTTGGATATCGTAAGAACGTTCTTTGAAATCATTCTGATGTTTTTTTCGGTTGCATTGATAAAAAAATCAATTAGGCGGTAATCACCACTAAATACTGCGCGTTGTGTTCAAAAAGAACCATTGCGTTCGGAGGAGTGTTTATGCAGAAGCGACGCAGCCGCTACACCATCCGCGATATCGCCAGGATGGCCGGAGTCAGCAGGTCCACCGTTTCACTCGCCATCAATGATTCGCCACGCATTAATAAAGAAACCAGGAAACAGGTTATGCAGGTCATTGCGGAGACCGGCTATCGCCCAAACCACGCCGCGCGCAATCTCGCCAGCCGCACTTCTAGAACCATTCTCGTAATTCTGCCGGAAATGGACCAGGCATTCACCGACGGCTACTTCTCCGAGAGCCTTAGTGGAATTCTCGATGCCGGGGCTGCTCACGATTATCACCTCATGATTCAATCCGCAACGGAGCTGTTTAAACGTGAAAACCGCCCGCTGAAGCTTTTCCGCCAGCACACCATCGACGCGGTATTACTCCTTGGGAATCTTCAAACCGACAATTACGTGCGCGAAATCGCGGAAAACGGCTGTCCGATCGTTCTGGTTAACGGCTGCTTCCCTGGAATCCCATCCATTGTCGGCGCTGCAGCTACCGCAGCATCCGACGCGGTAACCTACCTGCATTCACTCGGGCACTCGCGGATTGCGCACATCAGTGGAAACCCGGACATATGGGCCGTAAAGCAGCGGACGAACGGCTACCACACAGCGATCGAAACTCTGCAACTGGACCGCGACGACACATTAGTGGCCCGCGGCAATTGCAGCGCGCGCAGCGGTTTCGAGGCCATGAAGCAGCTTCTTGCACGCGATAACCGACCCACCGCCGTGTTCTGCGCGACAGATATTCTGGCGCTTGGGGCTGTCGACGCGATACGGGAGTCCGGTCTCGCCGTGCCCCATGACATTGCGGTCTTCGGCGGAGATGACGCACTCGCCGCGCGCTTTGTTTCGCCCCGCCTGTCCACCATTCAGCCATTGATGTATACGATAGGGGAGTCGGCGTGCGAACACCTCGTCCGATTCCTTGAAGGCAATTCCCCCCAATTGCTACAAATAGAGGTTCGCTTACCCCTGGCAGTCCGCCAGAGTTGTGGATCGCCCCTGTGCGATCAAAGAGCCAGCACTTTTGCAGAGGCAATATAGTATGCCGAAGTTCATAGCTATACTTCAGGAAGCTTTCTAGCTCGGACGGCACACAAAACCAGTGAACGAATTAATGCGACAGGACTCATTAGGTTGCGCATAATTCAGTTCAGTTTTTTTGCACCGAAGGTGCAGCGGAACATAGCCCAGGGTCAGGATTCCGGCTTTTTGGAATCCGCAGCCCTGGGTTTCACCATCCCATTTTTCGCGCCCTGAAGGGGTGCCGGAAACCGAAAATATGGTACTAATTCTGGAACACCACCAGAGCGCACACTTTTAAGGTATTCAACTCTGCAGATTCGTTTGACACGAGCTAACGCTGCAGGTTAAACACCAGTTTGCCCATGCACGCGAGATCATCATCACGACTGCCACGCCTATGTGAAGCGGCGCCGTTGGCGGGATGCACAATGCTGTGAATATAGACCCGCTGCCCGGCGCAAAAAAGCAGGCCCCGTACGTCGCGTCGGAATTAAACGAACTCAACCTGGACGCCGCCACCGCCGGCTTTGATATCACCACGCCCCTACACTCCTGGCGGGTAAACTCGCAGGCGCCCGACCGACTCGTTACTGGGCTCGCCCCCGGCACTTTGTTAAAGGGAGCGAAATACGAGTTCATACTCAAACGGGTACTCGGCACAGGCGGTATGGGCGCAGTCTACCTCGCCGACTCTCAGCTTCCGCCACAATCCGCAGCGCCCGCATTGCCGCGCGAAGTTGCCGTTAAGGTGTTCCGCAACGAATGGGGCACCAACCCTGGGGAACTCCTCAAGCGCGAGCTCTCCGCTTTGCGCGCGCTCCGTCATGATCGCATCCCAACTCTCTTCGACTGGAACACACAGGGCCAGACGCCGTTCGTCGCCTGCCGATACTACCCCGCCGGCAGTTTGTCCGATGAAATTTCCCGCATTGGTCATCTGCCACTTCCTGCGGTGTGGCGTCTGCTGGAAGACCTTCTCGTCGCGTTGTCCGCCGCGCATCGGGCCGCTGTCCTGCACCTCGACGTAAAACCCGGCAATGTTCTGTGCGACACTGACGGCGGATACCTGCTCGCGGACTTCGGCATCAGCCAGGGTTTCCTTGTCTCCAAAGCGGTGCTGCCAACCGGCCTCGGCGCGCCCGTCTTCCAATCCCCCGAACAGCGGCGTGCCGACAGCGACGCTTTTGACGAACGAACCGATTTATGGGGCGCGGGAATTACAGTCTGGACTGCTCTCACCGGCGCGCATCCATTGGATCTGCGTAACCTGATCAATGCCTGCGCGGGTGGTACACACGGTCTGCCGCCCCCCAGCGTATTGCGCGACGACTGCCCCGCCTCGCTCGAAGAAGCACTCATGCCGCTGCTCGCGCTTGATCCGGATCAACGCCCTGGCAGCGCTGCTGAAGCACTCGCTCGCGTTCATGCGTCCAACCCAACGAGCTCGCAGTTTGGCACGGGCACTCCATCCCCGCTTCGCCCTGCCGACAGCGCCGTGCGACGTTCCGTATTCGGCACCATGATGGATCCTCTCTGGCGGGCCATCTGCCGCAGCGGCGAACTCGACGACCGCCTTGTCCACTTTCGACCCGGTGATTTGTTGTGCGGCGAGGGCGCCGACAGCTATCGTACATTCGTGCTTTTGCGCGGCAGCGTGCGCATCGAGCGCGAAGGCAAACAGTTGCAGCAGGAAGAACGAGAAGGCGTTTTCCTCGGCGAAGTCACTTCGCTCATCGGTGCACCGCGCACCGCCACCATGATCGCAATTACAGATGTCTGGGCACTTGCGTTCAATCCCGCCCAGCTCGAAAAATTCGTCACACGCAATCCTGCCGTCGCCATTCGTCTCATGAAAGTTCTGGCGGAGCGACTCCATCGCGAGGTGCAGCTTAACCTTGCCGCTGGCGTCAACTCCGTGGCCAACACATGAGCTCCTCGGCTGCTCCGCTCATTTATCTTTCGGACTACGATCCCAAATGGCCGCAGTTGTTTGACTCAGAAGCGGCTGAAATCGCAACCGCGCTTTCCGTCCCTGCCGGCGCGGTCCACCACATCGGCAGCACCGCTGTGCCCGATCTCCGCAGCAAGCCTCTCATCGATCTGCTGGTCACCGTTCCCGATGTGAAGAGCCGCGACGAGTATTTACGCATTCTCGGGCCGCTCGGCTACGACTACCGCGAAGTGCACGATCCCGGACGCCTCTTCTTCGAAAAGCGTCGGCCCTTTCGATACCATCTTCACGTGGTCGAGCAGGACGGCTGGCACTACTGGCGGCTCGTACTGTTTCGGGATCGGCTTCGACGCGATCCGCTCACCGCGGCCGCGTACGTGGAGCTCAAGCGACGCCTTGCCGACCAGCATCCCGATAACCGCGATCTCTACAGCGGTGGTAAATCCCTCTTTGTTACGCGAACAGTCCAGGCCGAGCTAAAGCGCTATCCCGAATTGCTGGCGCGGCTGCGCGCTTCCGGCGCCCCGGTCGACGTTATCTTCCAGCACAAACGCGACCCCGACACCGAATCCTTCCCCATGACCTGACTCCTGGTGTGCCGAATCAGAAGTTCCTATCCAGTTAGAGCGCGGAAGATGAGCTCAATTCGACACACAAAATCAGTGAACGAATTAATGGGACACCAGACCAGCGCACCACTTACTTCAGATTTTGAATCAGCGCACGAGTCCTGCCCTGCTCGGGAACGTTGTTCTGTTTGCGCGCCGCGTCCAGTGCCAGCGCTGCCGCCACTTTAGCCTTGGCCGGGTCGTTGGTGCGCGCGTGATGCTGCGCCGTCAACCGCAGCAGCCGCGGGCGCTCCGCCTCGTAGCCGAACAATTGCAGCGAACGCTCCGCCTTTGCCAGCCGCTTGGCCAGCCCGTTCCCCGGCTTTTCAACAATCGCCGCCTCAATATCCACCAGCTCCAGCGAGAACATCCGCTCCGCGTCGCCCAGTTCCTCTGCCACCCGGTTGGCCTGCTTTACCAGCTTGCGGCACTCCCCCGGATTATGCAGGATCAGGTTACTAAGCGCCAGGTTCTCCAGCGCGATGGCAGCGCTGCGGCGGTCCTCGATTTTCTCCGCAATTTCATACGCCGCCGCACTGTGCCTCATCGCATCCACTCCATGCTGCTGCGATAAAAACAGGTTCGCAAGGTTCGCATGTGTCGCCGTCAAAACCTGCTGGTACTGTAACCGTTCCGCCAGCGCCAGTGCCTCACGGTAGTGTTTTTCCGCAGCTTCAGAATTGCCCAGGTTTTCCTCAAGAATTCCAAGGTTCATCACCGTCGCACAAATCAGGAACTTATCGCCCGTGATCTGCTGGAATCGCAGCGCCTCCCTCAGCAGCCCCGCTGCCTTCTTCAGCTCTCCCGCTTTCCACTCCACCAGCGCAAGGTTGTTGCGCACCGCGGCGGCGATGCTCGGATGACCCTCGGATAAATCCACCTCCAGCGCCGTTTCGAACAGCTCACGCGCTTTGCCAAAATCACCGCGGCTCCACCAGCAAAGCCCCAGCCCCTGCACAAGGTCGGCAATCACATCCACATCGCCATGCTTGCGCGCCATCGGCAATGCCGTCTCGAACTCTTTCTGCGCCCGGTCATACTCACCTGTCATCTGCAGCGCCAGCCCCGCCTCCAGGCGTATGCGGCTCAGCAGCCGGTTATCGCGCGATTTCCCCAGCGCATCCAGCGCCGAGGCCAGGCTTTCCAGCGCCCGCCGCGGTTCCCCCGACAGCCGCTGCAGTTTCGCCCGCGCGCGCAGGATCGTCGCCACCACCTTGCGATTCTCCGGCGTCGGTGCCAGCCGGTGCAACCGCTTCAGCGCCTCCTCATAATGCTCCATCGCATCCGGTATCGCACCCATCCCGCTGGCCTGGTCGCCGCTCATTCTCAGGTAAGGTATCGAACGCGCATCGTCTTCCGCCTGCGTCCAGTGGTACGCCAGCACCGGCGCATAAGGCGCAAGCCGGTCCGCGTATTTCCTCTCCAGCTCCGTCGCGATAAACGTGTGCAGTTCCCGACGCTGACGCACCAGCAGCGTGCGGTAGCTCACTTCCCGGGTGATATGGTGCAGGAAGAAAAACTCCAGCCCCGTCACGGTAATGTTATCGTCCAGCAGTTGCAGCGTCTTCAGCGAATACAGCCGCGCCAGCAATCCCTCCTGGATAAAATTGAAAAACTCGATAAACTCCAGCGAGAACCGCTTGCCCAGCACCGCCGCGCATTGCAGCACCAGCTTGCGCCGCTCGTCCAGCGAGTCGATCCGCGACTGCAGTATCTCCAGCAGGCTCGGCGGAACCAGTTCGCCCGCCGACGTGCTCGGGTTTTCCGGGTCGAACTCCGCGTACATCGACGCCGGTTTGATCCCTTCTGCGATCGCCCGCGCCGCATTGCGCGCAAGCTCCATCATATAGAACGGGTTGCCAGCCTCCTGGTGAATCAGCCGCTCCCGCACCTCCGGCAAGATATCCTGCAAATCAGCCAGGGCGCCAAACAGCGCCCGCCGACTTCGCAGGTCCAGCCCCCGCAGCCGCACCCGTTCCAGCGCCCGCATCTGCGCAATGTCCGTGCTCTCCTCATTGCGATACGCCACCATGAAAAACGTCTTCTTCGGCGGCGACGCCAGCAGCGCGTTCAACGCCTCCGTGCTCGTACGATCGCTCCATTGCAGATCGTCCAGGATCAGCACCAGCGCCGTTGCGCGCCCCGCTATCCGTTCCAGCAATGCGCGCAGCTCCGTGCGCAACAGCCGTTGCGCCGCCAGCGGCGGAAGCGCCTGGATATTATCCAGCGCCCGCGGATCACCCAGCATCGCCAGGATCGGCGTCGCATCCACCCGCGAATACCCCAGCCTCTCCAGCGCACGCTCCACCCGCTTCCAGTCACTCTCGCCCGGGTTGCGCGCTGCGCCCTCCAGCAGCGACGACAGCACACCGCGCCACAGCTCCCACGGAACCTTCGCGCTGTACGGCGCGCCCTCCACATGCCCAATCACCGCGCCCGCCTGCCGCTGCGCAAACTCCAGCGCCAGCCGCGTCTTGCCAATTCCCGGCTCGCCCTCCAGCACCACCCCGCACACCCGGCGCTCGCTCTCTCCGCCCGACACCCGCTCATACGTCGCCACGTCGCTGCCGCGGCCATCAAAGCAGCGCACCCACACATCCGTCAGCTTCTGCAGCTCGCGCTCGCGACCCACAAACGGCACCGAGAAATCCCGACGCTGTGCCTCCGGCCCCCTCGCCGACAGCACCTCGTAAACCATCACCTTCTTCGCGATATTCTTAAACTCGTGCATCCCGGACTTCTTGCACTTGAACAGCTCGCGCACGATATCATACGTTTCCGGCCCGATCATAAGCGCGCCCGGTTTCGCCACCCCCTTGATGCGTGCCGCCAGGTTCACCGCGTTGCCAAATACCTTGTAAATGGGTGGCGTACGCGTCCGAATCACCGAGCTCAGCACGACCCCCGTCTCAATGCCTGCCGACGCCTTCACCCGGTGCCCGTGCATTTCCGGCATCGCCTTGATCCGTTCCAGGATCGCCAGCGCCGCGCGCACCGCGCTCTCCGCGTCCCGCTCATACGCCATCGGCGCGCCAAACACCGCAAGGCAGCCATCCCCCTGGAACTCCAGGATGAAGCCGTTGAAAAAATCCACCACGTGACCGCAGATCGCGTAATACGCGTCCAGGATTTCCTTCGTCTCCTCCGGGCGCAGATGCTCGCACAGCCGCGTGTAGCCCACCAGGTCCACAAACACAACCGTCGCGCTGCGGTACTGGTCCTCCCCTCCGCGCAACGCCCGCTCCAGCCGCGTGCGATGCTGCATCATCAGGATCTCGCCAAGGTCACCCAGACCGCCCGAACCCGGCATCAGCGCCTCGCCGTCCCCCAGCAGGTCCCGCTCCTCGCGGCTCGCAATACGAGGCAGAGTCTCGTCCACCAGCACCGCACCACAATAGCGGCACAGCTTCGCCTTCTCCTTAATCCACTCCGCGCAGGCCGGGCACTCTTTATAACCGGGTTTTTGTTCAGTCATGGCTGAGGTTCCACATTTTAGTAAAGCGCCCAATTTCCTACATTGCTGACAGCGCCATAAGGGATTACGACGGTGAATTCAGGTGACACTATAAAGTCGTTCGTCTGCACGTCCACGCGGTACCAGTGAGGTATTGCTTTGTTAAGTGTATTATCGATAAAAGGCGAGGATGTCAGAGGGAGATTCTCATTCACCAATGACCAGGGACCGGTGCCCGATTGGGAGCTTCTCATGATGCGATACGTGAGCAAGTTTGAAGGTTTATCCTGCTCGTCAAAATGGAGTTCTGCTACGCCGCTTACGATAATGACCTGGCCATTGTTTGCCGCACCTTGCCCAAATAATATCGCAAACTTATTTCTGGTATCGTCAGGGACGACAAATCCGTTTACATCTCTTGCCTGACTTATGCGAAGCGTGTTCGTGCCATCGTCGCTGGCGCTTTGCGGGGCGTGCCGTCCCTGCCATGTCCGTGCGTTCACCCAACCGGGCACTGCTTCCAGAACGTTCTGTGTGTATGGCGCTGTACGCGCGAATGTCACTGCCGGCGAGATGGATTGATTCATATCGCGGCTGAATGTCAGAGTGAAAGTCGTCGGATGCCAGTCGACCACCTTGCCGCCATCAGGCGGTGAAGCGTTCAATAGACAAGTGGGTGCAGAAGTACTCAGAGCGCTGGTTATCAGGTTTGGTGCATGCGGGGAGTAATTCAGGTAGAAACCGGATGTTCCATCCCGCCCATCCTGGATATACGGATCAATGTCATACGGCGAAGGATTCGTATTCATCAGCAATGTCGCCGAAGTGCCCCAGAAGTTACCGCTGAATGTTTTGCCCCCCCCTCCGAGCGGCAACTGGTTATCATGAGCATCTGCGGCAAGGTTACCGAACAGGTTTGACCCCGTTATGCCACTTGAGCCGAGGCTTGTCACACCGTATGTGGTGTTTGATGTAACCGAGCAGTTTGTCAGTGTGGCGGCATTCGAGCCGCTCACGCCAGCGGCTCCGTTGCCGATCACGATACATCCGGCAACCGTGCCATTTGTCTGGATGCCATTACCCGTATTTCCAACTATGCTGCTGTCGGAAACATTGCCGTTATTAATGCCAAAACCGAAGTTTCCGCCGACGTAGTTTCGTGTTCCATTTGTCACGCCGTTAAGACCCGAGCCATTTGCGCTGACGGCGCTATCCTGCAGCGTGGTCACTCCGCTTGCTGCGCTGCCTGTGTTGCCGGAAATTGTGGAACCGACTACACTCGAACTGCCGCTGCCGGCTACCCCTGTGCCAGTGTTGCCTTTGACACTACAGCCGTTTACTGTCGAACCCGCCGTCGCAGCAATACCACCGCTCCCGTTTTGGTTGCTCGTACAGTTAAGCGCCGTACCACCGCTATTTATTGAAATTCCAACCCCACCGTTGGACTGGGAGGTGCTTGCACTCACATTCCCTGCGGTGCACAAAATGCCTGCGCCGCCATTGGAGGTCGCGCTGCTGCTGGTCACGGAACCGGCGCTTACTATACCGCGAGCTGCATTGCCTGCAGCGGTACCATTCGTTACGCCGCTAGCGAGCAGGCCGTCACCATTGCAGGTATTTACAGCACAATCGACAGCGCTGCCGTTGGTTTGTAATCCATGGCCCCTGCTCCACGTCGCTGAGCAATTGAGCGCATTGCGCGCACCAAGTGTCAGGGCTGACCCGCGCGAATGCAGAACATCGCAACTGTCAACGGCAGCAGTGCCGGCATCGCTCTGAATTCCATACCTCGGCGAGGCTTCTGAGGTACAGTTCTTAATGGTCGTCGCGGAGTGTTGGTTAGTGAGCGCACCGCGCTGAAACTTGCAATGTTCAAGGTTCGCACCCGACGAACTGCCGCTGATATGAATCCCGCCCCAACCCAGCGAGCCCGCAAATTTTGCTACGAAGATGTCGCCTGTCTGGTCCCCATCACTGCTTGCCTGTGCCACCAATGCGATACTCCGAGGTTCAGCAGTACCGAAATACGCCGTGTTATCAATCCAACCGCACGAAACAACGTCACCGTTGGGAAGCGCGGCAAGCCCGGAACAGGTGTCTCCGAAAAGTCCGTTTGCGGTATTAACGTTATCAGTGCCACCCTGTGGCTTCGCCCACGCTAGCGTGCCGTCGCTTCGGTACTTCGCAATATAAGCGCAATCGGCGTTGCTGCTAAGCGTCGTTGGGTTGTCATTAAGTCCAAAACCTGCGTCACCACGGAAGCGTCCACCAATGTAGCATGAGCCGTCGCTGTTCGTGGCAACTGCGAAACCGATGTCGAGCAAGGGCGCTATAATGGAAGCTCCCGCACGCTTCGCCCACGCTAGAGTCCCGTCGGCGTTGTAGCGCGCAACGAATATGTCTTCTCGCCCGCCAGAAACGAGAGTCGTCTGATAAAACTCTGCCGCGCCAAAGATAGCAGTATTATTAAAATAACCTGTTACCATCGCGGAACCATCCGCAAATCCGCTCACCGCATAAGCCTGGTCAGAAGAAGGTGAGCCGGCCGTTTTTACCCATGCAAGGGTTCCATTAGCGTTGAAATGAGACACAAATATTTCACCTACGCCACCGCTGGCGTTGCTCACATTCGTTTGCCCGGCGGCACCCGGACCTGGGGACTCTCCGAGCCCAAAAACTGCATTGCCACCAATTGCTCCGACGACAGTACAGCTCTGGTCGGGAAAAGCGCATACTGCCCTGCTGCTATCTTGAACCGCACCCGAAGTCCCAAACTGTTTTGCCCAAAGTAGGGTTCCAGCCGAATTGTATTTTGCCAGAAAACCGTCAAGCGACCCAGTGGATGTCAGCACCGTTCCCGGCGCGGCACCAAGTGTAATGCTGCTGGTAAAATCCCCGGTTACAATAAAACCATTGTCTGCAGTGGGGGCTACTCCAGAAGCATAATTGTTGCTTGTAGAGGAATTTGCAATACGCCTGGCCCAAATCAGTTGTCCGGAAGTTCCGTTGAACTTGGCGATAAAAGGTTCCGTGTAATCAAACGAAACGGCCCCTGTGACTGAAATGGAAGTTTCGTTGGGTTCTCCGGACCCGAATACAGTGGTGCCAGTTATGCGGCCAACTACTACCACATTGCCTGAGCTGTCAGCACTGATTCCGGAGCCTGCCGGCTTGTACGAGAACAGGCTCGAATGGAAGCTTTTGGCCCAAAGGACAAAACCATCCCGGCTATACCTTGCGACAAAGGGCTCCGAGTAGTTCGGGGAGGTGATTGTAATAACCGAGCCGTCAGCGGCTTTAAAACTGGCCGAAGAACGGATAAACCCAGTGATGGCGTAGCCACCGTCCGGGAGGGATGTAATTGCTGTGGCATGGCTGGGCTTCAGCCCTCCTGCCCTGGTTGCTGTCACTAGATCGTCATCGGTCGTTGTAAGGTCGTACCTGGGTGACGCGCCCGTGAATGTGATGGGCTGTGAGACCGTTCCCTGTGCGGTCAGCGTACCGCTAAGCAGATCCAGACTCGCCTGGGGCTCCACCAATACTGTCGTGCCCGGCTGAATGCTTAAACCGGACTGTACGTTGATCCCACCCTGGAGCACGTAGGTTTTGTTGTTTGTCCAGTTTAAGGGGGAAAAATAGGAGCCGCCGGCAATATACTCTTTCAGCTCTCCGGTGAGCACAATCGACAGGGCTTGTGAGTAGCTTCCGCCGTTGGCCGATATCGACAAGGTAAAATAGCGGGGTGCGGCTGTCGCAAGGCCGGAGAGTGAAATCTGCAGTGGCAGGACATTCAAGCCGCTGTTACCATGAGTTAACGCGTTCCAGCTGGATGTCGTCACCAGCACGCTTGCCAGTGTTTCGGTTGTTGAAAGCGTTGCGCTGAAGGTCCCCGTGTCCGCGCGGCCGTTATATAGCATTATTGCCAGGTTTGCTGTTTCGCCGGCATCCAGTCTGCCGTCGGCGTTATTACTTCCCAGCAGTGTCGTATTATCGTCGACGATAATCGAAGCGACGGAAAACATCGGGTTCATGGCCGTGGTAATCGCAGCAGCGGCATTTACTTTTCCGAAGCCGGCGCCGTCAGACGGCGAAAATTCGGCAATGGAGGAAGCTGTGCGTTTCAGATGATCGGCAATAGCAGGTCCGCCCTGAAGCGGGTTACTCGCCTTCACCAAGGCGCCTACACCGCTGACTATTGGACAAGCATAGCTCGTACCGCTGCCATAGTTCCCATTGTATAGGCCGCCCGGGATGGTTGAGTATATTGTATTGCCTGGAGCAAAGAGGTCAACCAGGTCACGTTGTGTGCCATTGTAATTAGAGTAAGCAGCTCGCTTGCCTGCATCGTCGAGTGCACCAACTCCAACCACACTAGGCCAGCTTGCAGGGTAGACTGGTGCGCTCCCCTGTCCTTCGTTGCCTGCGGCAGCCACTACCAACACCCCGGCTGCACTCGCACCGTCGCAGGCCTCTTTAAGCGTAGTGTTAGAACTGCTGAATCGGATGCTCATATTGATAACATGCGCATTCTTTATTACTGCACGATCTACTGCACGTGCAGCATCGTCCGCGCTTATGAATCCCCCGGAATTTGCAACGTCGAGCGAGAGGATACTGGAACCGAAAGCGACACCTGCGATACCTTCGTTATTATACGCCTCAGCTGCGATAATGCCCGCCACTCGAGTACCGTGACCGAGATCGTCGGCTATTGTAGTATTATCGTCTGCGAAATTGTAGGAATTCGCCAGATCTAGAACATCCATCAGATCGGGATGATTCCGATCGACGCCAGAGTCGATGACCGCGACCTTTACATTTGACCCGCCCGCTGTTGCCTGGCCTGCCCAGCCCGCTTCAAGGTTAACCTGCGCAAAATCCGTCGCCTGCTGAGGCAGGTAATCCGGATCGGTGGGAGGCAAAACAGCTAGGGTGCCGAGGTGGTTTGGTTCTGCATATTCGAGCGCGACAACCTCGCGCAGTTCGATTGCGATTTGTTGGATATCGGCGCTCGCCGGAAACTTGAGACGATGAATACGTCCACTGCGATCGTTGAGGGCGGCACTTTTACTACGTAAATGACCACGTGGCTTTGCCCCTTGGAAACCATGTTTCTGGAGTATTTCCGTCAGGCTGGTGCTTGCATCGCTGTATGAGCTAAATCCATTGCGGTTCCGAGCGTCGCGTTCGGCTATGCTGGGAACCTTTCCCGCATACTTTACCAGCAGTTCCCCGGCCACGTAGTCTTTCTCAGGCTTTGCCGTGGCTTGCACCGACAGTGTGCAGATAACGCTGGTCAGCACTAGGACCAGCCATTTTCCCATTCCTTGCATGATGCTCCTCCCGTCCAGCGGCAACTCCATCAATGCTACATTTGTCTCTCAGACGCGACCGCAAATCAAAAACGGCTCTCACCTTACACAGGGGGCTGTCAATAAATACCTGCGCTCCGACTACCAAAAATACTGTGGAAATTTAACGAAAAAAAGCGGTGGCTGCACTAGAAATCTGATTGACTCTCTTCCTGTGCACTGGCGAACCCGCCGCGCACTATTCAGTCGTTTATTTTCCACCGTGAGGTTCATCAGTGAAGAGTTTTTGCCTCTCCCTAGTCCTCCTTTCTGCAACGATTCCGGTTCTAGGGCAAACAGCTGCTGTTTTATGCACCGATCCGGACGCATGTGATCCCGTGTCCGGATTCACTTTTTCATGGACCAATAACGTTGCCCATAGTGGCCATACAGGAGGGATCATCAACACCAGTGATGCCAGTTCGCCACTGGCGGTTCATGCTTATAATACAGCAACGGGATACGGATGCATTTCCTGGGATAGTACTGGTCACGTCCTTAGAATCACCGATTGTGCCGGAACAGACACCGACATTATGGTCCATGAAAATGGAAGCGATAATGACTGCTGGTACTATGACATCGTCAATGGCCACATCAGGGGAAGGTATAGTTCGGACTGTCTGAATATTGATCGCTGTCCGGCACAGCCGTATGACTGCGAACCGTGTGCATCTGTCTGCAATCCTTGCGCTAATCCATACTGGGAGTTCAGTAATGGGTCTGCGAGACAATACAGGCAATATTCTAAAAAACGCTCACCTGTTACTCGTGTTGCAAAAAAGCCAAAAAGCCGTTAGAATCCGTTGCTAACTGGAGGAACCATGGGAAAAACTCTTTTTACATGTCTGATTGTACTATGCGGTGGGCTGGCAACTGCGGATGGACACGTTACCATTGTTACTAAAGCGGCCATTGGTCAACGTCAGTATAATCGCACCATATATTATACCGGGCAGTCGTCACACGCCCTTGTGGACGTAGCGAAAATGGCAAGCGTACACCCACCGTTGTTACTCAGTTCCGCTAGCCACCGCTTGGTTACATTCAGTTGGGATCAATATGGTCACGTAAAAATCCGGCATAACAACAGTCCCAACACGGCTCCCTATCGGGTCCTGACTAAAAAAGATACCCCCGGATACGAATTCAGAACCTTCAGAGATTTGGGAAATGACTTTTTCTCAATAAACTAGCGCGTATACTACCTTAATGTGCGTCGCTTAGCGCGTGGCGTAGCTGCGTGCGCAGTATATTGCCAAAGCTAACCGTGCCATTGGTCGAATCATACGGAATATCGGCTCCCAGCAATGCACCAGGACGAGGATTAAAATCACTCAATGGAACTGCCGGAAAGGACTGACTGTATTTTCGATCCGGTCCATTACTGCACGTCCTCCAGTCGCCATAGCGGCGTTGCGCGCCCAAGTTATAGGTATCATTGTCCACGCCTTCAGGCGGCAGGCGTGTGTAATCAGGTCCGTAATTCGCATATTCCTGTGCATCCACCACCTTCGTATAGGTGTAGTATTTGGCTTCGTCGGGTGGAACCCCGAAACGGATAATGATTTCCTTTGCCGTAAACGGATCAGGCAATCGCGAGCTGCTGATGTATGCAATTGGCGTTGAAAGCTGCACTGGAGTGACGTTGTAAACGAGGTCATTCGGCGGGTAGTGGTTGTGATCGACAACATATGACTCCAGCCCCGTCGCTATCGTTCGCAGATCCGCCTTCGCCCGAGACACCTTCGCCCGCGTCTGCGCCTCCAGGAAGTTCGGAACCGCGATCGCCGCCAGGATCGCGATAATCGCGACCACGATCAGCAGCTCGATCAGCGTGAAAGCGGCGAGGTTGCGGCCCGTGCCGGGTCGCCAGGCAGGTAGGGGAGTGGCGTGACGCATGGAGTGGGGTTCCTGATGGGGTTTGCGTCCTCATCCCACCCCAGCGCCAAACTTGCAACTTCAAACTTACCCCTACCCCCCAACCACTAACCACACTTAATAGTCCGAACGGGGCGATCCTCTGTGCGGTAGCGTCGGCCCAGGCTAAAGCCTGTGACCACTTGTTGCCATCATTTCAGAGGACGGCAGTCCGAGGAGATCAATAAGGATTTCGTCCTTTCCGATTTCGATCTTATCCGTAATGGCTTCAATGATTTTCCGTTTGTCCTCATGCTCCAGCGTCGGCCAGCGGGTATATAAGTCCGCCGCTTCGTAGGCGACCTGGTCACTGGAGAGCAGGTTGACTTTGAGGTAGTCTAACTCGCCCTCCAAACGGGGTATCTGCTCATCCAGTTCGCGGTAGCGGGTTTCCAGCGGGCCGTAACGTGCGGCAAAACCTTCCTCACTTATGTGGTGGCCGATGTAGAGTTTGTAGGTTCGATCCATCTCGGCAGACAGCTTTTCTTGTTGGGCCTGGAGGGCGGCTAGCTGCTCCTGCTTGTCGGTGATGGCCTGCTCGGATTGCAGCAGGTATGCCTTTATGTCCGCAGATGAGAGAGCAAAGTTCTTAAGCTGTTCGTAAAAGATGCCTTCGAGATCTATGATTGGGATCTTGTTCCGGCATACCTGGCATACGTATTTTGGCGTATTCGAGGGCACGTACATTTTGCCCCCACAGGTGCAGACGGTCACCCCGGCAAAAAGGTGCACCGGTCGCCGCGCCGGTACCTTCTTGTTACCACCCTGTTCCAGCAGAATGTGCTGGACCCGGCTCCAAAGCTCTTCGGAAAGGATCGGTTCGACCTTGCTATAGATCCACTCGCTTTCCGGTTTAATGACCTTCTTGCCTTCGGTGAGCGTCGAGTAGTTCGCCCGGTAGAGCCCTTTGGGGGTTGTATCCCGTAACAGCCGGTCAATTCCGGTATGCTCAAACAGCTTGCCGGCGCGGGTCCGATGCCCCGCGTCATTGAGTAGATCCGCGACGGTACTCTTGCGCTTGTGCTCAACAAACAGTTCGAAGATGAGCTTACGAATGGGCGCTTCTCTGGAGTTCGGCACCATCTTGTTGTCCACCCACTGATAGCCAAAGGGCGCTTCACTGCCAAGCCGCTTTCCGAGCTTGGCACGGATAGGGACCGATGCTCTGATACGGTCCGCGATTTCTTCGCGCTCCCAGGTCGCCATGGCAGCAATGACTGTATAAAAAAAGCGGCCAATTGGCGAGGACGTATCGATAGATTCCTGAAGCGACACCAAATGAGCACCGTGCGTCTCAAACAGTTCCGCAAATTCCAGAAGTTCCTTCGTATTTCGGGCCAGCCGGGCGAGTTTTGAGAACAAGAGTCCCTGGATGTGCCCACGTTTGACGTCGGCAAGCATCCGTTGGGTCTCTTTCTCAGCGATCACCGACTTGCCGCTGACGCCTTCCAGGTGGTAGACCTCGACCACCTGCCATTCCTTGATTTCGGCATACTGGCGAGCGCGTCGCTCGTGGTGCTCGGGACTGTCACCCTTGGCCTGGTCTTCGGTTGAGACCCGAATCCAGATGCCGACACGTTTGGTTGATTCTACCATCTTGTTACTGTCACTCCAAAACAGGCGATACGTCCTAAGGTTCTACGCAGATCACGTCCTGTCATTTACAAACCAAACGCACTTTGTTAGAATTCGCCTATGAACGATCTATCCAAGCAACTGCACGATTTCGAGCAACGCCAAACAGCGTTGATCGAGACGGTCGCACAACGTCTCGACCTACTGGCCGATGATACGCGCGATCTTAAGCGTGATGTTCGATCCATTTTGCAGATGGAAGCCGGCAATACCCGTGACCTTGTGCTGTTGACCCACCGAGTCGAAGCGATCGAACGCGAAGTCGGTATTCGACCCGCTCAGGCATAACGAGACACCCTCTAACGTGGGGCGGGCCCGCGCCCGGCAGTGCTCATTAAGCAATAGCACGCTGGGAAAACGCCTCCCGCCCGTAAGGTCAACTGGCGAGTCGATCTCTTTTACTTTCCCTGCCGTCCATTCGCTTTGATCACCGAATCCGAGATGACGCGTTTGGTCAGGTCACCTTCTAAGCCGTTCGGCGCCCGGTAGCGAGCGGTGACCCGGTATCCGCGAACGGTTTCCGTCCGATTGGTCATGCTGGCCGTTAGGTCCATGACAAACTCCTTAAGCTCTTCAAGGGAACAAAACCGCACCTTCGCCAATGCACTTTCCTCAAGCTGCTTCAGGGCGAGCTTCTTAATTATGTCGAGGTGCTTTCTCTCGGTCGCGAGAACGAGAATATGATCGAAACCCGCCGCGAGACATTTTCTGATGTTTTGGATTTCGTGACCGGCCGAGGTGGTGACCGAGACCTCGCATCCAATCCGGCAGCCATTCCGTTCCATGACAATATCGACACTTCCCGTGCCATCGGCGGTCGGTTGTTCAATGGTTGCCCGCCAGCCCATCCCTTCGGACCATAGCTTGATCTGGTTCTGGATCCGCTTGTGATCCATGCCGCCCCGGCCCAGGTGGGCCGGGGCGGCAGCAACCGTTCTCTTTTGCCGTGGTATAGCGTGTATGACGCCTTCTGGGCTGGCGATTGGATTGGGAATGACTGGCTCAACCGCCACGGTTTCAGAAACTTCGGGATGCAGCGGATCAGGCGGTCCTGCGGATAACGGTTCGGATGGAGCCACGGCATGCGAAGTTGCTTCGGTAGGTTCGGACACTGAAGCGGACATTGTCCTCGGCTGCTTCGGAACTCTTCCGTTCGTTGGCTTGCGGGCAACTTCGAGTGCATCCAGCTCCCGTTCCAATGCAGCATCCACTTCAGCACGTGTGGCGGCATACTTGCTTCGGCTGGATTCAATGATCGTCTCCCGATTTGCCGTGGCACAACCCGGCTCAATACTCTCAAATCGTGGAACGGCCAGGTTGAAGTCATTATCCGCCCGGCCAATCCGGGCAATGGCTTGTCCGGTGGCCAGATTCAGGAAGTCTTTCGGCTCGAAAAAGGAAAAGCCCGCCGCCAGTTTGACGGCATCGGCATCCCCCAGCCGGAAGCAGATTCGGGTGTGTGGATTCGCCAGGAGAGAACCGGCGAATTCAGATTGCCCAAGCTGCCGCAATTCCTGATGGGCCAGGGTCAATCCCAGTTTGTATTTGCGGACTCCCGATAAGATAGAGACCATGCTTGGACAGAGAAAATGGTGGCACTCATCGACAGTGAGCCAGAACGGCCGCCGTGCTTCCTGCGCCGTGCCTTGCCGGGCTAGCGCAATCTGGTGGAATTTGGAAAGGAGCAGCGTCCCAAGTAAATACGCGTTTTCTTCTCCGATTGCCCCTTGCGATAGCCGAGCGAGAAAGATTTTCCCGGAATCCATGATGTCTGCAAAGTTGATCCGGTTTCCCTTCTGTGCCACCATGCGGCGAATCAGCTTGGGTCGAAGAAAACTATCAAGTCGGGTCAGAATTGGTCCAAGCGAACCCCCGCCCTTGAGCAAGGGAAACTCCCGCTTCCAATAGTATGCAATTTCGCGGTCCTGGATCGATGGAAGAAAGTTTTCCCGGTAGTGCGTGTCGACAAGGAAACGGCGGAGATCAGCAAGCGTACCTCCGCGAGTGCTCTCCAGAAACGCGAGAATGGCATTCGCAAATACCGAATTCATCTGGTCGCCCCAGCTGGTTGACTGCCGGCGAAAGATAGCAACAAGATCAGAAGCGAGGAGATTCTTTTCGAGCTCAGAGTGCGCCTGGAGGATATTGAAACCAACAGGCCATTCTTCGTCGCCGGGATCGACCAGGACGACATCATCGAGCCGTTCCTTGGGAATCCGAGCAAGGATTTCATCGATCAGGTCACCGTGTGGGTCGAGCACACCTACGCCTTCACCCCGTTCAATGTCTTGAAGGATAAGGTTCAGCAAAAAAGTACTCTTGCCAGTCCCGCTGGCTCCCAGCACGTACATGTGGCGCGTGCGCTCGTCCGCTGTCAGTGATACATCGCCTGTCTTGCCCAGATGCTCATTGATCCCGAGCACCAATTTTCCATTTGCAGTCGCTGGTGCGGCTTTTGTTCGGCTCACTTCACGAATCAGCTTGCCCGATCTAACCGATGCGGATGGTGGATGAACCAGTGAAGCCAGCTCTTCACTGGACAGTAGCATCCCGCTGCGGTGCGAACGACGCGCGAGCAGATCGTCCCGATGCTCGATATCATCGTAGTCTTCGTTGGTCAAAGGGATGAGCGCATTGGTATCGGGACTGCCAAACTGTGCCAGACCGCTACCGATGGCTTGGAGGAGCTCGAATGGCTCGTCGTCGCCCATGGCCGCAAGGCGAATGCTCGCGGAGTACAGTGGTGAGCCAATTTTTCGCCGCGCCGCAGCCGGAAGCTCAGGTAACGTCGCGAATAGCTGTCGGCCATTGGAATCCATAACCGCTCGTAGGACGCTTTCGGCCCAGGGATAACGAACTGGCTGAAAGAGCACCTGGACGACGGCAAGTTCGTCATCACGCAAAGTACTCATTGCGCCGACGAGGGCTACGAGAGGATCTGGACTAAAGCCGCCAGCAATTCGTAGCGGCACCATGAACTCTCGTCGCAGTCCAAAGTCTACGATGCTTGCATAACGGCCCGATCGCTCCCAAACTTCTGAGAGAAAGTCGCGTTTCTCAGTCAATACCGCTTCCGGGAAGTACGACGCGAGCTGGTTACGTACTTCGCGCAGGTGATGCTCGCGACAGATTATCTGGATGACAATGCTCTGCGACGTGCCGATGATCTCAAAACTCATAGGACAAGCGCAGTAGCCGAGTGCGGCCAGAAACAGTTCGGCTTCCGACCGGCCAATGGAAAGAGTTGGTGGCAACGCGAGCTGGATTTCGACCAGTGCGCTGTCGACGCCTTCGCCAAACGGTTCGGGCCCATACTCCGGCAATTCAATTTCCGGTTCTGGCTCTGGTTCGCGGACGCGGTAAACCCAGCGTTCAATTCGGTTTGCAAGCACACTCCAGATAGTCGGTTTTCTCAGATCGTCTACATAAGGCCGTAGACTAGGTGGCTGGAAAAGAAACGGCGTGAATGGCGGTTCAAGTGTCACCGCTTCGGGCCAGGTCAACCACCCACGACCACGGATTTCCCATTCATAAAACTGCTCCCGAAAATGATCCGCCTGCGTTTTCACATCCGGCGCTTGCGGTAGAAGTCGTAGAGAATTGGACTCCGTTCCATCTCGGTCAGGGGCCGACACTCCTTGGCGCCCGTCTGCGCATCGACCACTTCCATGATCGCAGCGTGTACCGCCGCCTCATACATCTTTTGGGTGTCCTGGCGGTAGTAGGTCGGCGGCGCGAAGTAGCGCTCCCAAAGGGGGCCAAATAGTAACACGGCGAAGAAGTATACGTTGGCCTCTCGCTCTGCCTGGCTGACGAAGAGTCCTGCCGCGAGCCATTCGAAGATGACCGCCAGTCCCGCGATCAGTGGACCCTGGAACAGTCCGAACCAATCATAGGACTGCATGACGGTAAAGGTGATTATCGCCCCGGCAGCAAGTGTTGGGAAAAATGGCGACGGTCGCCCCTCGGCAAACCACCAGGATACAAAGAAGCCGGTGCCGAACGGCGCAGCGCAGATGTCGATAACAAAGCGCCCACGCCCCGCGCGCAGGTATTCGCGGTAGGCGGAGAACATCCCGCGTTCCTGGTAATCAATCCGGCTGCGCCTTAAGTCCGGAACCTCTCGCTTTTTGACCGCCTTTTCGATCGCCTCCAAAAACTCTTCAGCTGACGCCTGAAACCCGTCGAAGAAATGATGCCAGTTCGATTGTGGTACATACCTCATCGCGCACATAGGCTGCTCCTCATGGCTGTACGGCCGGGGTTAGGCCAACAAGTCTTATAGCTATCTGCGCATTGTCAAGCAGACCGCGAAATAACTTGATGATCTGTTAGACGATGGCTAAGGTATTGTAATGAAGTCGCTGCTTGCCTTCACAGCCTGCTTAATAGTCACAACACCCTTGGCCGCCAAAAAGGCGCATTCAAATGACGTCATCCGGCTGCTGACAGGGGTCGCGGCTGCTGCTGCCCAGCAGCAGGGACAACAACAGCAACAGGCACAGTACACAAATTCTCAAAGTGAACAATCGCAACTTTTTACCGCGGAGGCTCAGGCTGCGTATAAGAACGGCTGCGACCTGCTTGATGCCAAGCAGTATCGGGATTCAGTTGGATATTTCGATACCGTCATCAGGTTGGAGCCGCAGTTCGCCAAAGCGTATAATTGCCGGGCCACGGCCTGCCGGTTTCTGGGCTATTTCGAATTTTCCAGGCGTGACGTAGGGACGGCCCTTAATCTCAACCCACAGTATGTCATGGCCTTGCTCCAGCGAGGGCTGCTCGAACTGCTGGATGGTAATGACGCGGATGGCAATCGCGACATAAATCAGGCCTATGCATCGCGGCCGGCCCTGGCGGCAGACTTCGAGTCCCAAGCTGCACTGTGTCGGCAGTATGCGCGGGCGAAGCAATTGATCAGTACGGGACAGCCCCAGGAAGCGCTTTCCATCCTGGCCGGTTTCATCGAAACCTTTCCCGAATGCTACTCAGGTTATCTGTTGCGGGGAACGGCCAACCGCGCTGCTGGCAATTCGGCCCCCGCGATAGACGATCTGACTAAAGCTCTTGCGTCAAACAACAAAGACGCCACCGCCTATGGGGAGCGGGCGTTTGCGTTAGCCGCAACTGGCGAGGAAAAGCAAGCCCAGGAAGACTTGCAAAAGTGCCGAGAAATTGACACGGTAGTCGCCAATCGATATGAAGTAGATGTCCAGAAATTGCTTAAAAAGTTCAAGCCGGCTGAGACTCCGAAAGAAGTTGCTGCTGCCCCAGTCCAGACTGCGCCACCCACTCCCGAACCAGCACCAACAGAATTACCGAGTCCTCAATCAACAACTACACCGATACCAGAGAGTAAGGAAGCCCTTCGTCGGAAGCAGGTTGATGTCGCGACACCATCTCCCATTCAAAAAGCACCGGAACTGTCGGTGGTCCCTCAACCAGTACAGACGTACGCGCGAAGCGATACTTTTTTGCAGCGTGTCCGCCAGACACCCCCTCAGACAGAGATGCCCAGATCAGGAATCAATCGCATAAGCCAACGGTTCAATTTTGAACGGCTGACCGCGCGCTCTATTTTCAAGTACAGTTGCGCCCTGGTTGGTTTGGTTGCGGTAATTGGACTGATCTGGAGGAAACAAACACCAGAACGCCGTGGACAAATAGAAAGAAGCGAACGCTGACACTCACGGCAAGCTTCCAAACTGATTAAATCATGATTGAAGGGCCGTTGGGCCATTCAAGTGGCCCGAATATCTGGTCCGCAACCGTCTGCAGGCACGCCCCATCGGATTGAGCCAGGCGGATGAAATGCTCGTCCGCAGAATCTTGTGATTCTAACAGAATTTTTTTTCTACCAGTAGTATAATACCTTTTGCAGCACACTTTCAAATCGGAGGACGGCGATGAGCACATTTCGTATCATCAAGCCAAGCGCCTGTCAGACGGACATCGATCACGGCTTTAGGCGCGCATGGGGAATCACCCGCCAGGTTGCAGGCTCAGAGTTTCTCTCCATGGGCTATGGCAAGCTCCCGGTAGGAATTAGGGCAGTCGCGCATGAGCATGATGTAGAGACGGCCATTTACCTAACCCGCGGAATTGTCCGAGTTGATTTTGGGAACGGGTTGAAGGAGCACGCGATTGCCGGTGCGGGAGACTTCATTTTGATCCCAGCCCATGTCCCGCATGGACCGCTTGCCGTTGGTTCGGAAGACGTTGAGTATATTGTAGCCCGTGCGACACCGATTGCGGACTAATCCGAAAGACTGGGAAATCGAATGGGCCATTTAGCAAAATACCTTTATTCTCTTCGGATTGAACGTGGATTCGAATCGGTTTCGGATTACCTGAGCGAATATCAGTTGCCCATTAGCCCTGCTTACTATCGTTCCTTGGAATCTGCGTCCGACGGGGGAAAGAACATCGCTATTGAGACCGCAGAGCGGCTCTGCGCAGCGCTTAAAGCCGATCAGACTCAATTCTTCCTGCACTTTTTGAAGGACCTTTTGCCGGCAGGTGTGTTTAAGGGCGTAATACGTGAAATCCCGCTAAAATCCTATGGCACGCTACGTGAACGCCGTGATATTAACAAACATGATGTTAAGATCTATCGCGAGGCACTTGCCAAAGCAATCGCAGCAGAAAGTTATATTCCCAGCGACGAAGTACTTCAGCAGTTCATTCAAAGAACCGACTGGTTGCCATTGTTGCACTATATCTATTTGGTCTCTGAAACTTCGAGAGAAGAACTCTGCCGGATTTGCAAAAACAATGGGATTCGTGATACAGTCGATGGAGTAATCTCGAAGTTGGTCGAACTTGGCGTCATTAAGGAGGTTGTCGAAAACGGTAAACACTTCGTTCGAAGAAACATGCCCATTTTTCGCGTCCCACTTACGGATTCCGGGAAAATTCTGAAGAATGTTTTTACAATTCGGGAGACCGAGCGAAGCATTGCTAAAGCTCGGACTTCTGATCCAGTCAGGGAAGACGGGTCGTTCATGCAGAATAAAATCGCCGCATACACTCCCGAAGCGGCTGAACGAATTCGGCGACGGATTCTAGACCTTTTGGCGGAGGAAGCGGCTGGTGGCGGGAATTTACAGAAGAATTCGCAGGTTTATTATTTTTCAGTCATCGTTTCCTCGCGGCCCGAATACATGGCTGAAGCGCCGACCCAAGTAGAAAACGGTAAACACCCACCCACACGTATCAAAACAAAAAAGATAATAGAAAGGAAAAGATCCCATGCTTGATAGCCAACAGCTTTATTACGAGGAACCATATTCAACCGAACTTAAGTCCGAGGTGCTGGCGGTTGAACTTGGTGGTGGGAACAATGCTGCTGTGGAGCTTGAAAAAACTATTTTTTATCCAGAAGGGGGCGGACAGCCAAGCGATCAAGGTGAAATTGTTGGTGCTCACGGGACTTTAAAAGTCGAACAAGTTCAAAACAAGGGCGGGCGCATATTACATCAGGGGAAATTGCTTGGGAAAATGGCGCCTGGCGAAGAAGTTCACCTAAGCTTGAAGTGGAGCCACCGCCACCATAACATGCGGGTTCATACTGCCGGCCATTTGGTTCACGACATTCTAATGCAGATAACCGACCAGTTGACTCCGAAAAAGGGATCCCATGGAAAGAAAGCTTTTCTTGAATACCGTGGCAAATTTGATCCTAGCCGCAAAGACGAACTTCAGCAGCACGTCAATGACGCCGTAACGGCGAATCTGCCCGTCAAAATGAGTGAAAGCTCTTTTGAAGAAATTTCTGCTACCTGTCGGTTTGTTCCGCCTGGATTGCCGACAGGTAAGCCGCTTCGTACGCTCCAAATTGGGGAATTTGGACCCATGCCAGATGGAGGCGTTCACGTTAGAGGGACAGCGGAAATTGGTCAGGTCATAATTCAGGAGATTCTCCCCACTGATGAGGGGACAATTGTCAAATACCGAGTATCCGGCGGAGATTAGTTCCTCCCATGCGCTAAAGTTCGGCGCAGGGCTGTCTGATTGGCAAACATCACTCATCTAACCCATAATTGCAGTGTGACAGCAAGGAGTTCATAATGAATTCACTGGAACGCGCGAAGCAAACAATTAGCGAGCTTCGCATAACGGTTGGACCAGGAGCGTCGTGGGAGCAGCTACAGTGCCCAAAATGTTTGGCTGATACCATTCTGTATCCAGATATAACTCTCCAATCTCAGTTGGAAGCTCATTGTTACTGCTGCGACCAAGTATTAAAAATCAACAAGTGCACTCGATGTTCGGGAGCAGCGGTAGAGCCAGCTCTGTGGTGCGATTACTGCTGTGAAGCAGTAGGGCTTCGATAAGTTTACATAATCAGCTACGCTCGCAACCTGCGGCCGTTGTCTCTGCGCTAAACGGCCGCGAAACGATTCCATCGACCATGAGCTTGAGGTAGATGGAATAGTTTGGCAGCGCGACCAAGTCGCGCGCCAGGAACTCCGGTTTGAACTCCAACTCTAGGAGTTCAGCATCCAGAGCGCCCACACGGAACGCGATGATTGTTCCGACATTTCCGAGAATCGCATCACGCACTGGCTGGTCCGTTTGCGACAGAAATTGCTGCCCGAGCACCAAGCAAAGATGATACTTTCGTAGTTCACTCAACATGCTGGCGAGGCTTTGCGTGGCATACGTTTGGAACTCATCGAGAAATAGGTGGAAGTCTGGCCGCTCGGATTCACGGACATCGGCGCGGCTCATCGCTGCCAATCCGATTCGCGACACCAGCAAGGCCCCGAGCAAGGCAGAGGCATCCCCTCCGATTCTTCCTTTGGACAAGTTAACTAACAGAATCTTGCGGTGATCCATGACATCGCGCAGATCGAAGCTGCTCTTTGGCTTGAGCAGGATGCGTTGCAGAATAGGATCGGAGAGGAACGCTCCCACTTTGTTTTGGACCGGTGAGATTGCCTCGGCACGGAGACGTTCACCGTATCTCTCATACTCCTGTAGCCAAAAGTTCCGGACCTGCTCGTTGGAAACATTTTGGGCAACCGTCCGGCGATACGTCTGGTCGGCAAAGAGGCGCGGAATGTCTGCTAGTGTTGCCTCCGGTTGCTCCAGTAGTGCCAGAATGCAATTGCGCAGCACGTGTTCAAGCCTGGGTCCAAACGAGTCAGCAAAACGGGTTGCCCAGCAACTAACTTTGTATCGTAGCATTCCATTTGGAAGTTTTTGCGACTAAAACGATTTGTTCCTTCAGAATATCCAGATTCTTCGACTTTCGCTTAAAATACATCTTCAAGGATAGCAAATGTCGGATCCCGTAGTTCCAATTGCGTCGCCGAAACACGAAGTCGCGTCAGACGAAAACCACCTCGAAGCTGGAATCGCGCTATGCTTGTCCGGTGGCGGATATCGGGCAATGGTATTCCATTGCGGCGTTCTACTGCGCCTCAATGACGCTAATTACCTTTCACAGCTTAAGAGGATTTCGAGTGTGTCGGGAGGGTCAATCATGGCTGGCATGCTTGGGCTCAAATGGAAAACACTGAAGTTCAGCAACGGCGCTGCCACAAACCTGAGTGCTGAAGTAATCGAACCTATTTTTCGGTTAGCTTCGCGCACCATCGACAAATGGTCTGTGCTCGGAGGTATGCTACTACCTGGAACGGTAAGTGATAAAATTGCCGAAGCCTATGACAAACATTTGTTCGCCGGGGCGACGTTGCAGGACTTGCCTGCGGATGGCGACGGACCTCGTTTTGTTATAAATGCCACAAACGTTCAATCGGGCGCAATCTGGCGATTCTCGCGTCCCTATATGGGCGATTATCTCGTTGGCCGTGTCATGGCGCCCACCATTCGCCTCGCAACGGCTGTAGCCGCCTCTTCGGCTTTTCCGCCTGTGCTTTCGCCTCTCGATTTGGAGTTAAGTCATTCCGACTTTCAGCCGGATTCCGGGTGTCCACTCCAGCGACCGCCCTTTACCACCGATGTCGTTTTGACCGATGGCGGCGTTTACGACAATTTGGGCTTGGAGCCAATCTGGAAGCGTTATCGAACTATCCTGATTAGCGACGCTGGTGGAAAGCTGGCGGCAGAGCCAGAAGCAAAGCACGATTGGGGCCGACATGTCTACAGAGTACTCGAACTGGTCGACAACCAGGTCCGTAGTTTACGCAAGCGGGATGCGATAGCTTCATTCGTCGATCAAAAAGACGACCACGACGGCACCTATTGGGGCATTCGAACCGATATTGCGGATTATAAGCTGAGCAATGCATTGCCCGCGCCATTTGAAGCTACCATGCAATTAGCCAATACTCCGACTCGGCTTGAGCGGATGGATGAGCAGCTTCAGCATCGTTTGGCTAACTGGGGCTATGCTGTTTGCGACGCTGCACTGCGACGGCATCTTGATCCAAAGTTATCGGTCCCGGCTGGGTTTCCGTTCCCAGGCGGTGTGCAATGAACCTCGATGGTTTGTATCAATTGGTCGTTTGCGCAGCAGTCCACGTTTGGCTATTAACACCATCATGCCAAGCCGCGGATGCTGATCTCCTACTCCGCGTCGTTGATGTTGGTGCCGGAGAATGCTGTATTGCTAAACTTCCCGGTGGGCATTATATCATCTACGATGCCGGCAATTATCAGGACGGCGGAAAGTCGGCGCTTAAAGCTATTCATGAGTTTATCCCGAAAGGATCCGACATCGAGCTTCTCGTGCTCAGCCACACCGATGCAGATCATGTGGCAGCAGTTCCCGGCATCTGTGCCGATTATCACGTTAAGCGCGCTATCAGAAGCGGTTTTGCAAGAGATACAGATAACTGGAGGAATGCACTGGCCGCTTTGAAAGAGGAACATGATAGTGAAGGTGCTCTTGATATAAATCTGGCGGAGGAAGCGCTACCGCCAGGAGCAACGTATCAATTTGGCGAAACCTTTGCGACAATGGTCTCTGGTTTTTCGTTTCCTCCCGACGATTGGGACTTGGATGATGAACCCGAGAGAATGAATGCGGGAAGTATTGTGATTCGACTTTTGTATCGCGGCAGATCAATTATTCTTTGCGGTGATGCGGTTGGCAGACACATCGGCGACCCGGACAATACTTGTCTGGCTACCGAGAAATACATGCTCGATCGCGCTCCGGCCGTGCCAATTGACTCGGATGTACTTGTGGCTCCGCACCACGGAGCGGACAATGGCAGTTCTGCACCCTTTATTAAGGCTGTGAGTCCGGAGTTTGTGATATTTTCAGCCGGTCATCGACACGCCCACCCCAGAGCTGATGCGGTGCAACGGTATCTTGATAGTGGCATGGCAGCCACCAGGATCTTTCGAACGGATTTGGGAGATGATGAAGGTGTGAAAGAATGGGACGGCGGAAGAGTCCCGGCGTTAAAAGACGGGCGCGGCGATGATGACATTGATGTGGTAATTACGTCTGATGGAAAAGTGTCCGTAGCATACCGTTCACAGAACTGACCTCGGAACCATCCAATAGGTACTGAAAGCTTTGGAGGGATATATGAAGCGATGCATAATTCTTACCAACGTTATATTTACCAGTCTTTCAACTGCTGTGGCGCAAGAGGCGCCAGCCTGTCAATTACAGGGCCAACCGATTCATTTAAACGCAGTCTTGTTTGCATTCGGGGAGCAAAAGCAATGAATCAATTGAAATCCATGTTTCGTCGTTTGACCAGCGATGAAAGTGGCGCAGCTGTAAATTGGGGCGGTTCGGCCGCACGAACGCGAAGCGCAGAATTTCATAAACTGCAACCGCGATACGACAAACTTACTATTCAAATCACTCTACTTGCATTCTTGGTCGCAACCGTAGTTACGGCCACTGCTGCGATGTCAAACAATAGGGCAGCCGCAGTAGTGTGGTGCTTTAGTCTTTCGTCGTTCGGCTTCTTAACTGGCTTCCTGTTTGGCATACCCAAAGTCGTCCGAGAAGCTGTAAACGTCGAAACCAGACGTTCAGATTCACAGGAAAGAGCGGATGGTGGCGTTTCATCGTCTCAAACTTCGCAAACGTCCACTTCTAATCTCAGCACCTCAACGGCTTCAGAAGCGGTTCGGAGTCCAAAAGCGAGTGCAGCCGCCAGGGGTACGCTCGCGGTTAATACTAATCTGGAAGAGATCTCCGACTGGCTCACAAAAATAATCGTTGGATTAGGACTGGTTGAACTTCGCAGCATGCCTGATCGACTCCACCATCTGGCTCTGAGTATTGCTGGCTCGCTTGGGAGTTCCGGTACAGCGCAAAGTACCTATGCGACGTCGCTTGCACTAGGGATGATCGTGGGTTTCCCATCCATCGGCTTTCTTGGAGGCTACCTAAGCACGCGGCTCTTTCTGCAGCGGGAGTTTTCAAAGGCGGACGAAGAAACAACGAAATCATCGACTGTAACGGAGACAATTGGAGCGACAGGCGTGCATGATATCGTAATGGGCGCACAATTTCAAGAAACGAATGATGGCGGAACAATCGCTTTAACGGACCATGCGCGGGTACTGGCAGAAAAAGTTGCCAATTTAACGCTTTCGGATGCCAAGAGTCCAGATGAGCTTTCTGCGCTTGGATTAGCCAAAATGGAGAAGAGGAACTTTACTGATGCGGTTGCCGCCTTTGCCAAGGCCGTTGAAGCTCGCCCAGAAGTCTTACAGCTGCGCATACAGTATGCATATGCGCTGTGGCAAACCAAGACTCCACAGCAGGAACTTGAGAAACAGTTGGAGAGTATTGAAAGACTGGCAACGGTAACACCCGACCAAGCATTAAAAGAACAAGCTTACCAAGCGTTGCTCTTCCTGTCGCTATACTTAGCATCTCCGACGAGTTACGAAATGGCATTGCGGACGCTGGAGAAATATGAAACTGCAGAGTCGACACTAAATGTTGGCTCGTACGTTAACGCCGCATGTGCCTACGGACAAAAATACATATTCCTAAAGTCGAACGCGAGTTCCGATCCGAAGGAACTCGAAATCACCCGCCGTCGAGCCTTGGAATACGTGCAAAAAGCAGTTGCTGCCGATCCGAAATGGGCGCCAGGACGGATTGCTGAACTCATGCAACCAGGAACCGATGATGATCTGACGGCATTTGCGGGGGATCCGGAGTTTGAGAAGGCCATTGGAAAGGCTGAAGAAAAGGAGACATGAGAATGCCAAGCTCGCACGAACTTCATGCGTGCAGGGAGTGCTTGGCCGTGACTACCTCGGCTCACTTATCGCCAGAGGCTTGTTCGCGGAGAGAAATAGCCAAAAGTTGAGAATGACAGTGGGTTAAAAAAGCAGCGCATCCTGACTGTGTATAATACGCCAGGAAAGTTTGGGATTCGCGTTAATCCTATGGTGCGATGGTGCAGCTTCATTGCAATTGTATCCTAGTGTGCTATGGTGTTCGCATGCTTCGACTCATAATACCAGACTTGGAGTTTAGCGCAACTTACCTTGCCGGGATGCGTGAAATTATTGGGGATTGTCCCGATCTTGCCGCAGACTATTCTGTCGTCGATATTCCGGATCAAATTGAGCGCTGGAAATCTTTGGCTCAAACAAGCGAGGAAGCGCGCTTTCAATATTGGCTAATGGACAACGATGAATTCATTGGGACGGTACAGATTCGAAAAGCAACTTCGGGCCGTATCCCTGAGACTTCTTCTAATATTGGATATTTTCTCAAGCCATCGCGTGAGGACGAACCCACGCTAATTAGACTTTTTGAATTGACAGTGGAGGAGGCGCGAATACTTGGCATTCGCCAACTTGTTGTTGCCTGCGGTGAGGGAGACTATTGTATTGAAACTCTGATAAAGCAAATGGAGAGCGACCTTCTAACTTCGGCCACCCTTGTAAACTCCGGGCAACGAGTAAATCGTTATTCCATCCAGCTGTAAAAAACACATACTTCAAGACGGTACAGCTAAACGTCGTTATGGTCCTGCCCGATATGTTGGCCAGCACCATCATTCTGGCACACCGCCACGCATCGGCGCTCCGCCTGTCCGTCTTTTCCACTGGTAACAAATCGCCAATTCGTTTCAATTACCCGAGCTTGATCAAACTCGCTGGCTTTTTGGGGTTTTGCAATCAGGACCCGGTTCTCCATATCACAGGATTCAACGAGGATTTCATCGTCTGACAAGTGGAAGTGATTGTGCAACAGCATGACTCCGAAACGATCTGCGCATCGGTGCTTGTAAAGCACGTCACGAACCGCATCAAGGCACTCTCTTTCCTGATCTGTAAGCGGACTCACTTCATGGATGTCAGGCAAATCGTTGTAACTGAGAACCGCTAAAGCATTACTCATGTATCATTCTCCTGTGAGAATATAAGCGGCTGTATAGCCCTTTAAAATTACCCTTCGGTATTGGCGGCCAAGTCAACAGCGGAATTGAACGGGGCTTCGCGGATGACGCGTGAGATAGTGCTAAATTGGCCGGTCTGAGCCAAACCCTTCCACCTTTTCGGCCGATGCTAATGGATTTGGGCGCCAGGGAAAATTCCGGTGGTAAAGGCCGTAGTACTCGTCGCACGTGCCCGCTGAACTCCGCCGTACGTCATTGATTGATTTTAGGAGTCTTCGATGCTCGAAACACCAAATGGCAACAAGTGGGTGCAGCGTAAAGCCTGTACTCCGAACGGGGGCCACCAACCACTCTCACACTCCGCACTCAAAAGTACTCCCCAATCCGCACTCCGCAATCCGCATTCGAAAGTACTCCGCAATCCGCACTCCGAAATCCGCATTCGAAAGTACTCCGCACTCCGCATTCCGAAATCCGCATTCGAAGGCACTACCCACTAACCACTAACCACTAACCACTAACCACTAACCACGAACCACTGCCCCCTACCCCCCGGCCCAACAAAAACCGCGAATAACACGAAAGCCATGCGGTAAGGGAACTCGCTTTGCAAGTGTGCCTGCCAGGGAAACGTG
>JBPCLP010000048.1:0-56977 GCA_051003195.1 Candidatus Sumerlaeaceae bacterium
TCCTGGTGTTAAGCGCTCTACATCGCACTTACCCCGCCATACAGTTGAGTCGCTTTACGCTCGTTTAAGTAGCCACATGAAAAACGTACCCGAAATCAAAGGTTTCATATTACTGAACATTACTATGATTTCGTTTGAAATCGGTCTGGTTTATTTGAGTTCCCAAGGCGAACAATCAATGCGCGTGCAGCCCTGCAAACAGCTCTAATCGCTCGGCTAATCATCAGCCGCGCTTGACACTCTTTGCGTCGACTCGAAAACCTCTCCGCCAAACTACGGTATGCGGGCGGGCGATGCTGGATCTTAAGTGGGTGCGTGAAAACGCCGAGGTAGTGAAGAAGGGCGCTGAGTTAAAGAACGTCGAAGTAGACGTCGACGGCCTGCTGGAGCTCGATGTCCGGCGGCGCGAGCTGGTTGGGCGCGTGGAAGAGCTTAAGCGCGACCGCAACGAATTATCGGCGGAAGTCGGCCGGCGGATGAAGGCCAAAGAGGACGCGGAACCAATTAAGCTGCGTGTGCGGGAGATCGGTGACGAATCGAAGGGGCTGGACGAGAGCCTGACCGCGATGGACGCAGAGCTGCGCCACCGCCTCCTGTGCATCCCGAATGTTCCGCACGAGAGTGTTCCGGCCGGGCGCGACGAATCAGAGAACCGCGTGCTGCGCGAGTGGGGTACCAAGCCGCAGTTCGATTTCCAGCCGAAGGGGCACTGGGAGATCGGTGAGAAGCGCGGGATCATCAACTTTGAGCAGGGGACAAAAGTATCAGGCACTGGATTTATTGTCTATTCCGGGGCGGGGGCACGGTTACAGCGCGCATTGATCAACTTCATGCTGGATCTGCACACGCTGCAGCACGGCTACACGGAAATCCTGCCGCCGTTCCTCGTCAGCCGCGACACAATGACGGGCACGGGCCAGCTCCCAAAATTTGAGGAGGACCTCTACCGGATCGATTCAGACGATATGTTCCTGATTCCGACGGCAGAGGTTCCGGTGACCAACCTGCGCCGGGAGGAAATCGTTTCCGGGGCCGAGCTGCCGCTGTATTATGTGGCCTATACCCCTTGCTTTCGCCGCGAGGCTGGCAGCTACGGCAAAGAGACGCGCGGCATCACCCGCATCCACCAGTTCGATAAAGTCGAACTTGTCAAAATTGTGCGTCCGGAAGATTCGTTTTCGGAACTTGAGGCGCTGCTGGCGCAGGCCGAGGCCGTCTTGCAGGCGCTGAACCTGCATTATCGCGTGGTCGAAATTTGCACGGGCGACCTTGGTTTTTCAAACGTGAAGCAGTATGACCTGGAGGTATGGGCGCCAGGCATGGACCGCTACCTCGAAGTGTCGTCGTGTTCAAACTTCACCGACTACCAGGCCCGACGCGCCAACATCCGGTTTCGTCGGGAAGCGAACGCGAAGCCCGAGTTTGTACACACCTTGAACGGCAGCGGCCTTGCATTGCCTCGCACGATGATCGCGGTCCTGGAACAGTACCAGCAGGCGGATGGAACGGTGCAGATTCCGCCTGTACTGCAACCGGCGATGCGCGTTGCACAACTGGGCTAGTCGGCCAAAGCTAATACGCACTCATGAAACTGAAGATCATTAAATATGGGCACCCGTTACTGCGTGAGAAGGCGCACGACGTAAAAGGTGTCGGCACGCGCGAACGTGAACTGATTGCTGCCATGGCGGAGACCATGTACACCGCGCACGGCATTGGCCTGGCGGCAACGCAGGTTGGCGTGATGGAGCGGCTGTTTGTGGTGGATGTGGACCAGGATCGCGACGACGATGCCGAAGACGCGGAAGGGTCGCGGCTGCTGCGCGTGTTCATCAATCCGGAGATTGTCGCCGAGTCCGAAGAGGACGAACCTTTCAAGGAAGGATGCCTCAGCATACCGGGCATTGACGGCGAGGTGTATAGACCGACCCGTGTCAAAGTTGTCGCGCGCGATGAGAACTTCCAGCCATTCGAAATCGAGGCGGACACGCTGCTGGCGCGTGTCATCCAGCATGAGCATGATCATCTGAATGGCGTGCTGTTTATCGACCGGCTCCCGCTTTTAAAGCGGCCACTCGTCGCGGGGTCCCTTAACAAGTTAAAAAAGGAAGTGCTCCAGGAACTGCCGTTGCTTTCGGGCGAGTATCCGATATGGGTTACAGAAGAATAACCGAAAGTGTTTGCGTCGCGCATCTGCTTCCCTAGTTGCAACACGTGAGTATGTCAGACCCCTCTCATTCGCCGGCTTCGCCCGAGGTTCACCTGTCGGTCGTGGTGCCCGCATACAATGAGGAGAAACGTCTCGGCGATTCGATGCCGGTCATTCTCGCGTACCTGGACGCACAGCCGTATACGTGGGAACTGGTGATCGTCGACGATGGCAGTTCCGACAGAACGTCGGAGATCGCGCAGTCGGTTGCCAAGCACCATTCCGTCCGCGTTTTGCGCAACGAGCCGAACCAGGGGAAAGGTTACTCCATCCGACGAGGTATGCTCGAAGCGCGTGGGAACTTTCGCCTTTTTTCAGATGCTGATCTATCTACACCCATTGAAGAACTGAGTAAGTTCTGGACATACATTGACCAGGGATACGACGTGGTAATCGGCTCGCGTGCGCTGCCGGATTCCGACCTCGCCGTGCGCCAGCCCGCAAGCCGGGAACTTGCCGGCCGCGTGTTCAATGCAGCTGTGCAGACCCTGCTGGTGCCAGGTCTGCTCGACACCCAATGCGGGTTTAAGCTGTTCAGTGCACGCGCTGCCGAGGCAATTTTCCCACAACAGACGCTCAAGGGTTTTGCATTCGATGTGGAAGTCCTGATGCTGGCGCGCAAGTTTGGTTTCCGCATCAAAGAAGCGCCCGTGCGCTGGGTGGACGCGCCGGGCAGCAAGGTATCGACGTGGCGCGGGCTCATGGGTTTTGTAGACTTGGCGCTATTGAAATTAAAAAAGTAAGCGCTTCAGCTAATCGTACAACGGCATGGTTTAAGCGGCCAGATCAACACGTCGAGCCGCCTGCTGAAATGCAATAGTGGCTCGGTTCGAATCGGACTAATGCCCGCAGCGGTCATCATGGTGTTCTTTTGAATCTCCGCGCCCGCCGGCTGGAGCGGCCACTGCCGGTGATGGATGTCGCCGCAGAACAGCATTCCGGTCCGATTCGTCGTGTAAAGGCAGTATCGTTCAGTGAGCCACCTTGCAATCACATTGTCTTGAAGCGGTGTCTGCTCCGTCGGGCGGTAGTTTGCGATCAATTCGGCAGGAGCGCCGCGGCGGTCCGTTCGCCTGCTGGAATACTGGATACCCCCACCACCCGCATCGCCGGTGCAACGCATCGTCGCGTGGAAGTAGGGGAGATGGTACCAGGCCCGGGCCGCAACAACGGCAACGCGACTGGCGGCATCCAGGCTGAAAAAGTATACTCCAGGCTTGCCGTTAACGGTGACATAGGTGCGCACATTCAGCTCGGGAAAGCTCGAAAACCAGGGCAGGGAAGGCATGCCGCGCAGCCGCACATCGGTCATACGAAAGGGTACCACCCCCACCCATGCATTGCCGTCGTAGCTCGTCTAGTGTGAGGCAGCTCGGAACCTGCTGCTTTAGTTGGGCGCTGTCCACCGGCCAGTGCGCGAAAAGCAGATCGTGCCAGGATTGAAACATCACCCATGGTTCCGACTGGAGGGGATAGGGTCGATGTTCTATAGTCGCAGCTATGTCCTGCGGCTTTTCTTGTGGCACTTTGTCAGCCTCTGTCCGGGAATTTAGTTCCTTCGTACACCGGAATCTAATAACTCTCGCAATGCCGACCATACGATGTGAGCGCAATCAACACAACAACAATAGGATCAATCTCTTACATGGAAGTTCGCCTCGAACTGCGCTTTTGCAATGAAATGGGTAGAATTTTGTTGCGGCCCGTTTTAGCGGCACGCACGGTCCCATCCGTTTGGGGCCGGAGCAGAACAAAAGTTTTTAATTTTTGCCTCTTTTCGTCCCGGAAAGATGGGGGTTTGAGCAGAGAGCTTGTGAAAATTTTCTCAAACTTTGTCTTGATTCCCCTTCTAGCAGCGTTATCAGAAACACCCGGAAAACACGAAATTAGACTTGGAGCTGGGCGCTAACTTTGCCTCAGGTATTCCATCGAAATAGTAATTACCGGTCAAAAATCGCTATCATGGCGATCGTTTTGCTTTTGGTGACGTCCTTTACTGCGGCCAACATCTGGTATTGGGGCCCGGGGGTTACCGGACAGGGGATTGCCAAAGTCCAGCCGGTTCAGTTCACGCATGAGCACCACGTTGGCGGATTGGGAATCGATTGCCGTTTCTGCCACTTCAACGTTGAGCGCGCTGGACTTGCGCAGGTGCCGCCCACCCGCGTCTGTATGAACTGCCACTCGCAGATGTACACCGACGCCCAAATTCTTGAGCCCGTGCGCGAGAGCTGGCGGTCAGACATGCCGATCCCATGGGTGAAGGTCCATAACCTCTCCGACTTTGTCTACTTTAACCACAGTGCGCATGTGAATAAGGGTATTGGCTGCGCCGAATGTCACGGCCGTGTGGATCACATGCCGCTGATGTACCAGGCGAGTTCGCTGCACATGGCCTGGTGCCTGCAGTGCCACATGGACCCTGAGCAGTTCGTCCGTCCGAAGAACAAAATCACCGACATGGCTTACAAACACCCAAGCAATGCCCAGGCAAAGGACATCGAATTGGCCGGAGCGAGCGACAAGAAGGTCAGCCAGCACGAGTTGGCCAAAGAGTACAATGTTCAAAGCAAAACCAGTTGTTCGACTTGCCACCGATGACCACTGCCACGACCCGCAATAAGATTGATTATAGCGAGCTGCAGGAACGCCTGAAATCCCGTAAGGGGCGTGAGTACTGGCGCAGCCTTGAAGAGCTTGCCAAGACACCCGAGTTCCAGCAGCAGATGGCAGAAGAGTTTTCGTCCCAGCAGGAAAAGTGGATCGACCCGGTGACGCGGCGCAATTTCCTAAAGCTCATGGGTGCATCGATCGCGTTCTCCGGTCTAACTGCGTGCGATTTCCAAAAGCCTGATGAGTTGATCCTGCCCTACGTCAAGCAGCCGGAGCAACTGGTGCTTGGAAAGTCGCTGTTTTTTGCGACCGCCATTCCATACAACGGCTTTGGCTATCCGGTGCTGGTTGAAAGCCACGAAGGCCGCCCAACCAAGATTGAGGGGAATCCGGATCACCCATATAGCCAGGGCGCAACCTTTGCCTGGATGCAGGGGTCCATATTATCTCTGTACGATCCCGACCGTTCCCAGATTGTCTTGCACAACGGCGCCATGGATAACTGGGGCGGGTTTGTCGAGGGCCTGCGGCTTGCGCTCTCCAAGTTATCGGGTGGCGAAGGGCTGCGGATTCTCACCGAAACCGTCACCTCCCCGACGCTTGCCTGGCAAATGGAGCAGGTGATGAAGCAACACCCTGCTGCGAAGTGGGTTCAGTACGATCCGTGTGGCCGTGACAATGTGCGCGAAGGTGCGCGGCTGGCGTTTGGCGACTACGCCGATACACATTACCGTTTCGACAAAGCTGATGTCGTGCTGGCGCTGGATTCCGATTTCATGGTGGAAGGTCCTTCGGCGCTTCGCTATTCCAAGGAGTTCTCGCGAAGACGGCGTGTTCGCACGACGCAAGATGCAATGGCGCGCCTGTACGTGGTCGAGCACTCGCTGACCTGCACTGGAAGCATTGCGGATCACCGGCTGCCCTTGAAGCCATCGGATGTTGTACGGTTTGCGAGCTCGCTCGCGGCAGCGGTTGGTGTGGCCGGGGTTTCGAAAGAAGACGCGGCTCCTGACCAAAAGTTCCTCGATGCGGTTGTGAAGGACCTCCAGGCCAACAAGGGCAAAGCCGTTGTAACCGTTGGCGATGATGCGCCAGCTGTTCTGCATGCGCTGGCTCACGCGATCAACGCTGCCCTCGGTGCAGTGGGGCAGACGGTTGTTTACTCGGATCCCGTGGAAGTTCGCCCATCAAACCAGGCAGCGGACCTGGCTGCGCTGGTAGCCGACATGAACGCCGGCAAGGTGCATGCGCTTCTAATACTGGGTGGAAACCCAGTATACAACACGCCCGTCGACTTAAATTTCACCAAGGCGTTGGAAAAAGTCGCGTTCCGCGCCCATCTCAGTGAGTCAGTGGATGAAACCTCCAGTGTCTGCCATTGGCATGTACCACAGGCGCACTTCCTTGAAACGTGGAGTGACATCCGCGTAGCCGACGGAAGCGTCAGCATCGTTCAACCACTGATAGCACCGCTGTTTGGTGCGAAGTCTTCGCATGAGCTGCTCGCGAATCTGCACGGCCAGGCAGGACAGAGCGGGTTTGATATCGTGCAGGGTTACTGGAAATCGCAACGTCCCGCAGATGCGACGTTCGACAAAAGCTGGAGACGGGCACTGCACGATGGCTTTGTCGTTAACACGAGCGCGAAAGAGCGGTCAGTAACGGCGAAAACCGATGCTGCTGCATTTCCGAAGTCCCCAGCTGTGCAGGGAATGGAACTTATCCTTCGTGCCGACAGTGCGATCCGAGATGGCCGGTTTGCGAATTGCGGCTGGCTGCAGGAATTACCAAAGGCCTTCACGAAAGTAACGTGGGATAATGTTGCGCTCATCAGCCCGCGCACCGCCGCAGAGCTTAAGCTACAGACCGAAGATCTCGTGAAGCTGAAGGTTGGCACTCAGAGCGTTAACATGCCGATCTGTGTAATGGCGGGCCACGCTGACAATTGCATGACAGTCCAACTGGGATTCGGTCGCGCCAAGGCAGGACGCGTCGCGATAAATGATGAGGGGCACCCGCACGGGCATAACTCCTACGTGCTGCTGCATTCCCACATTCCAGCCACCGGTGGTGCGGTTACAGTTCAGGCTGGCCTGGGCAAATATCTCCTCGCGCGCACGCAGACGCACTTCACAATCGACAATATCGATATTCCCGCCATGGAAAAGGCGAACGAGTTCGAGTCACTGAAGTTGAAACATCGTGGACTGGTACGCCGCGCGTCGCTAGAGGAGTATCGCAAGGACGAGCATTTCGCGGCCGAGCAGGGCCCTCCAGCGCCGCACAGAGACATGGACTTGTATGCTGGCGCATGGCGCTACGATCACAAGACACCAGACGGCAAGAACATGCAGTATGCATGGGGCATGGTGATCGATACGAGTGCCTGCCACGGTTGTAATGCCTGTGTCGCTGCATGCGTGGCCGAGAACAATATTCCGGTTGTGGGTAAGAACGAGGTCAGGCGGCAGCACGAGATGCACTGGCTGCGCATCGATCAGTATTACACTGGCGATCTTGAAAACCCTGAAGTCTATAATCAGCCGCTGCCGTGCATGCACTGCGAAAACGCACCGTGCGAAGTCGTTTGTCCCGTTGCGGCCACGACGCACAGTGAGCAGGGCACCAATGACATGATCTACAACCGCTGCGTGGGCACCCGCTTCTGCTCCAATAACTGCCCATATAAAGTCCGGCGTTTTAACTACTTCCAGTACGCGGACTTCCATACGCCGATAAAAAAGATGCTGAACAATCCGGATGTTTCAGTGCGCTCGCGCGGTGTGATGGAAAAGTGCACCTATTGCATCCAGCGGATTGCGCAGGGCCGGATCGAAGCAGAAAACGAAGGGCGGCGCGTCAAAGACGGCGAGATAGTCACAGCCTGCGCAGCCACATGCCCGACCGATGCAATCATCTTCGGTGACATCAACGATCCAAACAGCCAGGTTGCCAAGTTGAAGGCGAATCCCCTCAGCTATGGACTGCTGGTCGATCTTAATACCAAGCCGCGCACCACGTACATGGCGGCAGTCCGCAACGAGAATCCGGATATTCCCAAGGTGGCGAGTGAGCATGCCGCGCCTGCAAAGAAGGAACATAAAGCCTGATGTCGACGCCTGACTATCCACATCAAGCAATTCCAGACGCGGCGGAGCAGTACAAGCCGTACGCGCCGCCGCCCGTCGTTGCGCCGGGTGAGACGCTTTCGTCGGTCACGCACAAGATCGCCGACATCGTTCTGCAGCGGAATACTCCGCGCGGCTGGGTCATCGGTTTCCTGATTTCTTCCGCCTTTTACGCGATGATGCTCATGTCCATCGCATGGCTGCTCTACTGGGGTGTCGGGGTATGGGGTAATAACATCCCCGTGGCGTGGGCTTTCGATATTATTAACTTCGTCTGGTGGATCGGTATCGGTCACGCCGGAACCCTGATTTCGGCCATTCTGCTGCTATTCCGCCAGCAATGGCGAACGAGTATTAACCGATTTGCCGAGGCCATGACTTTGTTCGCTGTGGCTTGCGCCGGACTGTTCCCATTATTGCATACCGGACGCCCCTGGTACGACTACTTCCTTCTGCCCTACATTAATACCTTACGAATGTGGCCGCAGTTTCGCAGCCCGCTTGTATGGGACGTCTTCGCCGTATCGACGTATGGTACAGTGTCGCTGCTGTTCTGGTATGTAGGTCTCATCCCTGACCTTGCTACCATGCGCGACCGCGTAAAAAATCCGATCGGGCGCAAGCTTTATGGTGCGTTCGCGCTGGGATGGCGCGGTTCCGCGCGGCATTGGCACCGTTACGAAAAAGCATACCTGATTCTCGCCGGTCTTTCAACGCCGCTAGTGCTATCCGTCCACTCCGTCATCAGCTTCGACTTCTCCGTGGCCCAGTTGCCAGGATGGCACGCGACCATTTTTCCCCCGTACTTTGTCGCCGGCGCTATTTTTGCCGGTTTCGCGATGGTGCTTACGCTGATGATACCTGTGCGATGGGCCTACGGTTTGCACGCCGTGATGACTGACCGGCATTTGCAGAACATGGCCAAGGTTATGCTCGTGGCCGGTCTTATCGTAGCCTACGGTTATTTCTGCGAAGCTTTCTACGCCTGGTACAGCGGCAGCCATTGGGAACGCTACATGATGATCAATCGTGTGATGGGTCCCATGGGATGGGCGTATTGGCTGCTAATCCTCACGAACATTCTTATTCCACAGCTGCTGTGGATCAAACCGGTTCGTTCGAACGTTTACTGGCTGTTTGCGATTTCCATGTCCATAAACGTAGGCATGTGGCTGGAACGCTTTGTCATCATCGTCGTCAGTCTCAGCCGCGACTTCCTGCCCTCCTCGTGGGCAATGTACGAGCCGACGCGCTGGGATTTCGGGCTGTTCTTCGGTACCATTGGCCAGTTCATGTTCATGACGTTCCTGTTTATCCGGCTGCTGCCGATGATCTCGGTAGCAGAGGTTAGGCACCTGTTGCCGGAGTCCAAGGTTAAGCTGAAGGAGGCGCACCATTGATATCTGCTGAAAGCGCCCATGGCGTTCATGCTTACCCTGGCGTTTACGGCCTGCTGGCTGAATTCAAGACTACGACGGAACTGGTAGAAGCCGCATACGCCGCAACCCGTGCTGGCTACACACATACCGATGGGTACAGCCCATTTCCGATCGCCGAAATGGACGACGCACTGCAGATTCGAAAGACCAGGATTCCATGGCTGATCTTGTGCGCCGGACTCACGGGCTGCTTTGGTGGATTCGGGATGCAGTGGTTTGCAAACGTGGTTCACTACCCGATTAACATTGGCGGCCGGCCGCTGAACTCGTGGCCGATGTTTATTCCGGTGACATTCGAGCTTACGATTCTTTTGTCCGCACTCACCGCGGTATTTGGCATGCTGATCATCAACGGTTTTCCGCAGCCGTACCATCCGGTCTTTAACGTGCCATCTTTCGCGCATGCCAGCCAGGACAGCTTTTTCTTACTGATCGAGTCGTCAGACCCGAAGTTTGATCGAGACGGAACGATGGATTTTATGAGAAGCCTGAACGCGCACGAGGTAACCGAAGTTGCGCCTTAACACTCACTTCATGCGTAGCAGAGTGGCTTCGCGCCGTGGCTCCGTCGGCTGGCTCATTTTGGCCGCTGCAGTGGTTGTTGCTCTTGCCGGTTGCCAGCAGCAGATGGCATATCAGCCAAGTTACAAGCCGCAGGACGGTAGCGAGCTGTTTGCCGATGGTCGCGCTGCGCGACCAGTAGTTGCCAACACGGTATACCGCGGAAACCTTCGCGAGGACGACGCGCTGTGGACCGGCAAGGTTAACGGCAAGGAAGTTGAGAAGTTCCCAATCAGCATCACGCAGGAAGTCATCGAACGGGGCCAGCAGAGGTTTAACATCTACTGCCAGCCGTGCCACGGTCGACTGGGTGACGGCAACGGGATGGTAGTCCAGCGCGGCGTCAGCCGGCCACCCTCCTATACCGATGATCGACTACTTACTGCGCCCGCAGGTCACATCTTTGATGTTATCACCAACGGCTGGGGCCGAATGTATCCCTACGATCATATCTCTGTGCGTGATCGTTGGGCGATCGTTTCTTATGTTAAGGCACTGCAGTTGAGCCAGAAAGCCACGATTAATGAAGTTCCAGAGAACGAGCGCGCTGACTTGCAGAAGAAGGACAACGATCCTCCCGCCCTGCACGCAATGGTCCAACAGACTCTTCTCATCGACAATAAAGGCCGAGCAACTGGCAAAGCCCCTGGAGGTCATGAGTGAAGGTCATTGCTGACCCGATTCTGAAACGCAGCGACCTCGGTAAGTGGCCGGTAATTGCGCTGGCAGCCACCGTGGTTGGTGTGCTGATCTGCCTCGTGCTGGGCCTGCAGGACCACGACCGGTTTTTCCGCGCGTACCTCGTTGGTTATATGTACTGGTTCAATATTGGAATGGGTTCCCTGCTGTTGCTGATGATCCAGCATCTGAGCGGGGGGGCCTGGGGAGTGGCAATTCGCCGCGTCCTGGAATCCTCCGCCAACAACATCAAATGGATGCTCCTGTTCTTTATCCCGGTGCTGCTTGGTATGCACTCGCTGTACGAATGGACACATGAAGACGTTGTCGCAAAAGATGCCATTATCCAACTCAAGGTAGCCTGGTTGAACATCCCGTTCTTCCTGATCCGCGTTGCCATCTACTTCGGCCTGTGGGTATTGATCGCGTTCCTGCTGAAGCGCTGGTCTACCGAACAGGATGCGACAGCCAATCCGCTTATCCCGGGGCGCATGCGCAACCTGTGTGGGCCTGGTATCGTGATTTTCTTTCTAACGATGACCTTTGCCGCTGTGGACTGGATCCTCTCGCTCGAGGTTCACTACTATTCCACGATGTTTGGCCCGGTCGTGATGATTGGGCAGGCATTGGTCTCGATGGCGTTTACGATCGCGATCCTGGTACTGCTTAGCCGGATTCCCCCGATGAACAACATTCTGACGCCAGGTCATTTCCACGATCTCGGCAAGCTGATGCTGGCATTCACGATGTTATGGGCCTATATCAACTTCTCGCAATTCCTTATCACCTGGTCTGCCAACCTAGTCGAAGAGATTCCATATTACCTGAAGCGGATGAGCGGCGGCTGGGGCTGGGTTGGTGCGGGGTTAATTGCTTTTCACTTCTTTGTCCCGTTTTGCGCCCTCCTCAACAGGGACCTGAAACGCAACCCGCGCACGCTGATCTGGGTGGCGATCTGGGTCATCTGCGTACGCTTCGTCGACCTATCCTACCTTATACTTCCGTCCGCTCATAATCACCACGTTGAGGGGCCTGAGAGCCACTTCACAGGGCATTTCGATGGTCGCGCCGTATTGCTCGCCCTCGGATCGGTTCTGGCCATAGGTGGAATCTGGCTCACACTGTTCTTCCGCACACTCATCAGCCGACCCATGATCCCGATCAACGATCCTTATCTGCAGGAGGCGCTCGAGTTCCATGGCGGACACTAAGAAAAAACACGCGCCCGATGTTACGCGGGTCGATGACCGTTATGAGCGCAGCGACGCGCGGTACTCTGCCATTGTCCTGTGGATCATCGTCATCGGAGCCGCCGCGGTTCTGTCCGGTTGGGCCTCGTATTATTACTATCGCTATGCGACTGCCAGACTGGAAGATCGGCGACAGCCTGCGATGTCTGACATGGGTCCCCGCGCTCCGGCGAACAAAGATATGCCGCTGCTTCAGTTGAACCCCACAGCCGACATGATAGAATTTGATCGAATAATGGACGAAGCCAGCAACAGCTACGGCTGGGTCAGTAAAGAGGCCGGTGTCGTGCGCCTGCCCATAACCCGCGCGATGGAGCTGACGCTTCAGCGCGGTTTGCCGGCCGACGAGAAAAAGCCTGAGACAACTGCCACTGCGCCGGATACGGGAGCGGATCTGCCACAGGATTCGAGCAGTGGCCGCACCTCCTGGAATGTGCAGAGATGATGTTGAGACCCCACATAACTTTGTTCGCATGCTGGTTAGCCGCCGTTGCAGCCACGACGTGCGCTCAGTATCGTCCTCCAAACCTCGATACATCACCACCGGCATCGCAGCAACCTGCGATTCTGAAAGAGATTGGTATCGACCAGAAGCTTGGTGATCAGGTGCCGCTCGACGCGCACTTCAAGGACGACAATGGTCGCGATGTAACGCTATTGGATTATACCGGCGATAAGCCGATCGTCCTGAACCTGGTGTATTTCGGTTGTCCCATGCTTTGCGGGCAGGTGCTGAACGGACTGACGCGCAGCCTTCGTGCGCTTGAGATGCAGCCTGGTAGAGACTTCAAGGTCGTGACAATCAGCTTTGACCCGCGAGAGAAGCCGGAACTGGCAGCTGATAAAAAGAAAAATTATCTCAAAGAATACCGCAATGAGCACGCGAAGGAGAACTGGCACTGGCTCACCGGCTCAGAGGACCAGATCAAGCGCGTTACCCAGGCTGTCGGTTTTCGCTACGTTTGGGACCAGAAGTTTCAGCAGTTCGCCCACGGAAGCGGGATCATGCTGCTGACTCCAGAGGGCAAGGTGTCGCGGTATTTCTACGGCATTGAGTATTCGCCGAAAGACATGCGTCTGGGGATCACGGAGGCAAGCAGCGGCAGAGTGGGCGGTCTTGCCGACAAGGTGCTGCTGTTCTGCTTCCATTACGATCCAAGCGCCGGAAAGTACACAATGAGCGTGCTGCGGCTGATGCAGGTGGGCGGCACGATCACACTGCTCGCGCTTGCGAGTTTTCTCTTTGTTATGTTCCGGAAAGATATCCGCGCCAGTCGACTGCGCGCAGCTGAGGAGCTTGGATCCTGATCCGCTATGGAATTTAATCCGACAAAATTGGGCTTTTCCTTCTTCCCGGAGCAGGCGTCGACCATCGCCTGGCAGGTGGATGCCCTCTATTTTTTCCTGACTGCGGTTACGGTTTTCTTTACTCTGCTGGTCGTTGGCCTGCTAGTGATTTTCGCAGTGCGCTATCGCCGCCGGAATGCCGAGTATCGTCCGCCACGTGTGGAAACAAGTAAGACTCTCGAGATCGTATGGTCGGTTATTCCGCTGATACTCACGGTGATCATGTTCTATTGGGGTGCTGAGGTGTTTTTCGATCAGCGCCGCATCCCGGCTGATGCCATGGAAATCAGTGTGACGGGTAAAAAATGGATGTGGAAATTTCAGCACCCAAATGGCCGGCGCGAAATTAACGTGCTCCATGTACCGATTGGTCAGAATGTGCTGCTACGTATGGCGTCTGAAGATGTGCTCCACGACGTCTTTATTCCCGCGTTTCGCGTGAAACAGGACGTACTTCCTGGACGATACACGACACAATGGTTCAATGCGACCAAGACCGGGATATATCATCTGTTCTGTAACCAGTACTGCGGTGCGCAGCACTCAAATATGATTGGGAGCGTGGTGGCGATGGAGCCGCCTGCATACCAGGCGTGGCTTTCGGGCTTTACGGGAGAAGCCCCTGAGAAGGCGGGTGAGAACCTGTTTTCGAAACTCGCGTGCAATACATGCCACATGGCCGGCTCCGCATCGCGCGGGCCGGATCTTGGAAACCTCATCGGAAGCAAAGTTGCTCTGCAGGGCGGACAGGTGATTACCGCCGATGAGAATTACATCCGCGAATCGGTGTTGAACCCGCAGGCCAAGGTAGTTGCAGGTTTTCAGCCAATTATGCCGAGCTTCCAGGGCATCGTCACCGAGGAACAGTTAACTCACCTGATCGCTTACATAAAAACGCTCAAATCCAGTACCACAGGCGCGCAACCAGCAGTTGCCGGCGGTTTAGTTCCAGATCCGCACAGCATGCAGAACGCTGCCTTAAGTCTCACACAATCCGGCATTGCACCGGCGCCTGCAGCGGGCGCAGCGGCCGCTAAACCTGCGGAACAGCCTGCTCGGCAGTCTTCGCCGCCAGCTACCCACGACACCGCAACGACGAGTACCGCCTCTTCCACTGTACCTACCACGAATACCACTCCGCAGGGAGCGAAGTAATATGAGTTATACCATGAATGCTCCGGCACCGGTGTCCACGCAGGGCAGGCCCATTACGACCGACCTTGCAGCGGCCGGGGAACTGAACTATCTGACCAATGGCGGGACTATACGTTCGTGGCTCCTGACTGGCGATCATAAGCGCATTGCCGTTCTCTACATTGTAACCACCACTGTAGCTTTTATCCTCGGTGCCCTCGCTGCCGCACTGGTTCGCCTCGAACTGATCACTCCAGAGGGCGACCTTATGTCATCCGAGACTTACAATCGTGCTTTCACTGCCCACGGCGTCATCATGGTCTTTGCATTCCTGGTGCCGGCGGTTCCGGCGACACTCGGAAACTTCCTTGTACCGCTGATGGTGGGCGCCAAGGACCTGGCCTTCCCGAAAATTAACCTGATGAGCTGGTATATGTACATGGTGGGCACTGCATTCGCCCTGTACGCGATCGTCGCAGGCGGCGTCGACACCGGCTGGACTTTCTACACCCCTTACAGCACGACAACCAACACGAACGTCATATCCGCAGCCGTGGGCGTGTTCATCATAGGATTCTCGTCCATCTTCACGGGCTTCAATTTTATTGTAACTGTGCATAAGATGCGTGCGCCCGGCATGACATGGTTCCGTTTGCCGCTGTTCATCTGGTCGAACTATGCTACCAGCCTGATCATGATTCTGGGCACGCCTGTGATCGGTATTACCATGCTGATGGTAGCGGTCGAACGCATGCTGCACCTCGGCGTGTTCGACCCAGCTTACGGTGGCGATCCGGTACTCTTCCAGCATTTATTCTGGTTCTACTCGCACCCTGCTGTGTATATCATGATTCTCCCGGGTTTTGGTGTGATATCGGAGATCATTCCATGCTTCTCGCGTAAAAACATCTTCGGGTACAGCTTTGTTGCAATGAGCAGCCTGGCAATCGCAATGGTTGGGTTCTTCGTGTGGGGTCATCACCTGTTTGTTGCCGGTCAATCTGTGTATGCGGGCGTGGTCTTCTCTGCGCTGAGTTTCATTATTGCCATTCCAACAGCCATCAAGGTGTTCAACTGGACCGTTACCCTCTATAAAGGCTCGGTGTCTTTCGAGACGCCGATGCTCTATGCCTTTGGATTTATCGGGTTGTTTCTGATCGGTGGCCTGACGGGACTGTTCCTCTCAACGCTGGGACTGGACGTCCACCTCCACGACACGTACTTTGTAGTCGCCCACTTCCACTATGTAATGGTGGGCGGAATGGTGCTGGCATACCTGGGAGGCCTGCATTTCTGGTGGCCAAAAATCAGCGGGCGTATGTATCCCGAACTGCTAGGCAAGCTGTCAGCGCTGATTATTTATATAGGCTTCAACCTCACATTTTTCCCGCAGTTCATCATGGGTTACATGGGGATGCCACGCCAGTACCACACGTACGTTCCGGAGTTCCAAGTGTACCACGTGCTTTCTACTGCGGGTGCCTCGGTGTTGGGTGTCGGTTTTCTCCTGCCGATCATTTACCTGACGTACTCCTGGAAATATGGCCCACGCGCGGGTTCGAACCCATGGAAGGCGACAGGCCTGGAGTGGCAGACGACCTCTCCACCGCCCACCGCTAACTTCCTGGAAATCCCGGTGGTCACGTGTGCGCCGTATGAGTACGCCGAAATCAAGGAGGACCGGCTTGTCCACGCACGCTAGCGCTCCTCATGAGCACGGCCACAGCCCCGGGCAGGGACATAACCCATACCTGGCTCATCACTTTGAGGATTTTGAACAACAGGAAGAGGCGCACGCCCTTGGATTATGGATCTTCCTTGCTACGGAAATCATGTTTTTCGGCGGACTGTTTCTGGCCTTTACCGCATACCACATCATGTTCCCCGATGCCTTCGCACAAGCCAGCCTGAAGCTTGATGAGAGGTGGGGCATTATTAATACGGTCGTCCTACTGTTCAGCAGCTTCACAATGGCTATGGGTGTGTGGTCAGCTCAAACGAATCGGCGTAGCCTGTTGATCGGTTTTCTTTCGGTTACGCTGCTGTGCGGCTTTGCCTTCATGGGAATAAAGACGATTGAGTACAAAGATAAGTACACCCATCACCTTGTCCCTGGTCCAAACTTCAATTTCACGCTAAAGGACCCGCATCATACGGGTCCCGCGCTAACCGCTGAGCAGCATGCGAAGCAGGAGGCATATATCGCGGAGATACTCAAACGTGATCCATTTGTGGAGCGCCATGCGCAGATGTACTTCGTGATGTATTTCTGCCTTACCGGCCTGCACGGCTTTCACGTCTTATGCGGCATAGGCGTTATTTCGTGGATGTTGCTGCGGTCCATACGCGGGGAGTTTAATTCGGTTTGGAACACGCCGGTTCATCTCACGGGACTTTACTGGCATCTTGTCGACCTTGTCTGGATCTACCTCTTCCCGCTGATCTACCTGGTAGCCAAACATCACTTAATACACTAAGGACTGTAACAGGGTAATATGGCACACCAAGTTCATATCGCGGCCGAACATCCCGGACACCAGGAATCCAGCCTGGAAGATACGCACGCGACCCACCACATTGTTTCGCCTGTCGTGTACCTGGTTATTGTAGTTATTTTATTTGTCCTGACCTATGTAACCATCCTGTGCGCGTACAAAGATTTCGGCGGGCTTTGGAATCTGGTCCTTGCCCTGTCGATTGCGACCATTAAGGCTACCCTCGTCGTTTTATATTTTATGCACGTAAAGTGGAGCGGACGCCTGATCCACATCACGATTGGTGTAAGTCTCATGTTCTTCGTGCTGTTGATTGCCGGCGTCCTGATGGACCAGTACACGCGCCACAACGTCGTGCTTATCGACGAAGTACCGCCGATCGAGAAAACACAATCTCACTGACGCGGTAGTGCATTTCCCATTCTGCAGCGGGAGATGAGTTTTTGCGTGTTCTGATATCAAATGACGATGGTGTGGATTCACCTGGGATCTGGGCACTTTACCAGGAGATTTCAAAGATTGCTGACGCGATCGTCGTCGCTCCCGCTACGGAACGTAGCGCTGTTGGACACGCCATCAGTGTTTACAACGAAGTTACTCTGCGCCGGCACATTCGGGAAGAGAAAGAGTGGGGCTACGGCCTTGATGGCACACCGGCCGACTGCGTGAAAATGGCACTGACCATGTTGATGAAAGACAACCCACCGGACCTTGTGATTTCGGGCATCAACCGGGGGCAGAATACTGGAACAAGTATTCTCTACTCAGGCACTGTTGCCGCGGCGCTCGAGGCCACGATGAGCGGTCTGCCGGCCGTTGCCGTTTCACTGGCCGTTATGGCTCCATTTAAAGGGGAAAAGCTTGGCTCTTTTCAGCCCGGTTCAACCGAGTTCACGAATGATGCTCACCAGCTTGGACGCACGGTTAGCGAGTATATTCCCGCGGCACGATTCACCGCACGTCTGGCTCTGTCCGTTTTGAAAAGGGGACTTCCCCGTGGGATACTGCTTAATGTAAATGTGCCGATGCTGCCGGAAGATCAGTTGCGTGGAGTCGCCATCTCCAAAATGGGGCACTCGCTATTCGTCGACGAATTCCGGGCGGTGAGCGAATGCGACGGTGCAGTGTGCTATCGCAACGTCGGCGATCGCCTGATACAGTCACCTGCCGGCGAAGATTGGGATGACCTCGTTTTGCATGAGAACAAGATTTCGGTGACGCCGCTTCACTATGACCTCACCCATCACGAATTCGCAGAACAGCTGAAGCGCTGGGCGCTTGAAGAGGAGCGCGAAGCGCGTGAGGCAGGCAGCCTGGTCGCGCGGGAACTGTCAGGCGATCTGGACGCAGAAATTATCGGCTAGCTGCAAAGGCTCTTGCACGCTTCGCGAACGAATGTTCAGGGTACGAGCTGCACAGTTCCGGTCGTGGCTTCGGCGCTGGCAGCCACCGTTTGCGGTGGAATAACCATGGTACCGCGCAAACGTTCCATCTCAGGGTTCTTCAGCGTACCGGTCGCATCGATGATGTCGTAGGGCGTCAGGTTCGAGCTCAACACGTTCAGCTGCTCCCTCGGCACATTCGACTGCGGTTCACGTGAGACCAGGTAATCCTGCTGATCGATTCTAATCGCGACCGCTTCCGCCGAATTGAAGTCTAATCCGTAATACCAATCGTCGCGACGTACCGACTCTCCATCTGCCCATCTTGTACCGTTGATCTTCCGAGCCCACAGGCCCGTCCATTCATCAACGGCACGCTGGTTTGCAGACAACCACTCGTAAAAATTTCGGCGCCGATCTTCGCGCTCCTGCAGGCGGTCATAAAAAGCGCGATTCTCATTATACTGTTCGTTCACAACCTGTATCGCAGCCTGGTTAAATGCTGTGGCGAGGTCCAGCCATTCCTGGGCGGCCGTGCTAGCATCATAAGTCAACTCGGGCAAATCTTCAGCCCCCGCGAGTAGCTTTTCTTTTACGTACTTGTCGTACATTTCGAGCTGTTCATAGTAAAAGTCCCATGCCGCGCCTGCCTTAGGATCCGCCTGGCCAGGCTGCTGGGGAGCAACTTGCGCGGGCTGTCCCGGCTGCTGATACGTGGCGTAGAGCCGATCAATCTCCTGCTGCTTGAGCTGCTCGGCCTGGTCGAAGGCAACCTTCTCACGCACGATGCCAAGGTCGGGATCTTCGCGGAAAAGAAACTGATAGGTTTCGATAGGGCCTGTCGCAGCGACTGTACTAGTCGTTTCTGTCGTGCCGGCATCATTCGCCAGGGGTCCGCTAAGGCTTAACGGGGGGGGCATTGGGATGGCAGAAGTTCCCGGCGGAGCGTTTGGATCCACCGCTGAGGGTATTCCTGGCAAGCCAGCGCCAGCACCACCGAACGGATCTGGTGTCGGGAGTGCCGGAGCAGGCACCGTGGGAAGTGTAGGCAACTGCGGCAGGGCTCCAGGTAAGGGCGCTGCAGGCGAAGCCGGAGCCGCTGGTGCTGCAGGGCCGCTTTCAGCGCCAGCAGCCTGGAGCATAGGGCACGTAAACACTACTGTCGCACCTAAGAGCATCTCTAATATTCGTAGTTTCGTCACGATCACGATCCCTGCGGATTCACTGGAACTTGGCAGCCTGACTGCTGCTGCGCGCTACATTATATCCACATCTGGCAAGGCGAATCTCTTCAATTGCAAGCACAAGCGGCAGCTAAGTCTCGATAAATCACACGTTTATCCTGCCTTAAATATGAACTTAAATATGAAGAAGATTCATTCAATTCCAGAATAGGGATCCGCTTAATCCTGATCTTGCTCCGCTTCGGCTGGCTCTGGCTCGGCGGCCGTTTCCGCTTCTTCCTCAGCAGCCTCGCCGCCGCCGTCAGCCCCGGCGTCCTCCTCACCATAATTGGAACGGGTCATCTCCCGCAGTGCTTCAACATACTCCTTAGCACCTTCGATGATTTCTTCGGCCATGGACATGTCGCCGTTCACCAGTTCCGCCAGCTCCTCCACGTCTGCCGCCGCTAGCTGGTGCACGTTATTGTAGGAAGAACTGTAGAACGCCTCGCGGATTCCCTGGTCGGCCCGATCGATCTGGGTGAGAAAATCTTCGAGGTACTGGCGCTGGACGTGCTCCGCGTCGACGTTCGCCATCTTCTCCTCTTCGCCCTCACTGTGGATGTCGAGTTTCCATCCGGTAAGGCGCGCCGCCAACTTTGCATTTTGGCCTCGCTTGCCGATCGCGAGCGAAAGATTCCCCTGCTTTACGACCACGTCCGCCTGCTTCCGCTCTTCGTGAATCTCAATGGATTGTATCTGCGCCGGCACTAGTGCGGATGTAATGAACTGTTTTATGTTCGTGCTGAAGGGAACGATGTCGATTTTCTCGTTTTCGAGTTCCCGAACGATCATCTGTACGCGGCTGCCTTTTACGCCAACGCACGCACCCACTGGATCGACGTCTGAATTCGTGCTTTGCACTCCGATCTTCGTTCGGGCGCCGGGTTCGCGTACTACATTGACGATTTTGACAGTGCCGTCCGCGATCTCGGGGACTTCCTGCTCGAACAGCTTTGCCACGAGCTGCGGGCTGTTGCGCGACACGCGCATTACCGGGCCCCGTGCTTCCAGGTCCAAATCGGTCAGGATAACTTTTACCCGGTCGCCTACGCGGTAATGGCTGGTAGGGGGCGTTTCATTGCGAGGCAGTAGCGCTTCGGTTTTACCAATCGATAAGATCAGATCGCGCTTTTCGAAGCGCTGAACAATACCGGTAAATACGTCGCCCTTTTTTAGCGAGTATTCATCATGCACCTTCTGCCGTTCGGCATCCTTCAATTTCTGCATGACCGTCTGTTTGGCAGATTGTGCGGCGATGCGCCCGAAAATAGAAGGATCGACCTCGACCTCAACCTGGTCACCTACCTTGGCACCGGCCTGAATTTTGGCCGCCTCACGAACTGAAACCTGTGTGCGCGGGTTCGTGGCGATGTTCACGACGTTCTTCTTCACAAACAGTCGCAGCTCTCCAGAGTCCACGTTGAGCTCAGTGCGTGCGTCCTCAAACTGAGAAAGGTTCTTTTTCGATGCGCTGACAATAGCCTGCTCGACGGCATCCTTCACAACTTCGACATCGAGATCCTTCTCTTTGCTAATCTGTCGAATGAAAGCTTTCAGTTCCGTCGCGTTCATACCTGCTCGCCCTCTTTTGCCTCGAAATGTACGCCCGTGGTCGCTTTGCAAGTACCCCACAAAACAAAAAGTGGGCACGGGCCCACTTTGAAAAAAACCGCAAGACTCTTCAACGCGTGCTTCGTACAGCCGACGCATGCGCCGAATTACAGCATTAGCTTTCTAGACTATTTGTATCGCAAATATTCAGCCCGGGGTGAGAGTTAGACTTCGGCGGGCGGAGCAGGTACAGAACCTGGTGCAGGCGCGGGTCCCGGTGCGGCTGGAGCCACGGGTGCACCGGGTAGCGATGGTAGCGGCGTTTGTCCGGGATAGGGCAGGGTAGGCAACCCTGGCGGAGGTGCCGGCGTTCCTGCACCTGGCACGAGCGGACCCGATGGTGTATCGGATGCTCCGGCCTGGCCGGGTAATCCTGGCACGCCTAGGGGATTCCCGCCTACGGCTGGTATTGATGGCGGAGCTACGCTGCCGGTTCTATCGCCTGATCGTGGCGAAGGCGGAGCGTACTCGCGGTTGAGTTCCGTCACAAACATCGTTCCAAGTGCTTCGCGTTTTACGTCGCGCTGGGCGAGGTTCGCCTGTTCATCCAAGGCAATTTTCAGCTGATTACCGACCTCGCGACGTACCGATTCCTCGAGGATTGGCTGCGCAAGGACAGATCGGAAGCATACCACGGCTGTTTCATAGTAATCCCGGGATTTGTCGGCGGCCGCTGCCCGACCATGCTTTAGCGCAAGTGCCGCGGCAATACGGTTTAATCGAACCGCACCCGGCTGGAGTTGCGCCGCTTTCGCAAATTGATTATATGCTCCAGCGTAATCAACGCGGTCGAGAGCGGCAAGTCCTGCCTTGTAAAACTGCTGCGTCTCTGCGGAATATGACTGCATTTCTGTAGCGTCGGGCAGCTTATAATCTTCGCACCACGCCATGCTGCAATTCAGAAGAACCGTCGTCGACACGACTAACACCCAGCTGTTACGCATTTTCATATCGGCTCCCTTGCAAACGGACTGGAGCGGGACAGTCGTTTAAGGCAACTATCCCATCTACAGGCTTCCATCTCTTATTCACCTTACGTGAGATCCCTGAATCGCATGCAACCTCTTTTTCCGCTTGTTCCGGTTGACGTGACTGTTTACAACCTTGGCACTGGCGTCTGTCAAAGGCTGCCGAGCGTCCCTCGCGGCCGCTATTTCGTATGTACTGGAGCTTGGATCGAGGATGTCGAAGGACAAAGAGAAGGAAACGATTTTAACTGCCGCACAGGACGTGTTTGCCCGCAAGGGATCCCTGGCCACCAGCCTGGAGGACATTGCCAAGGAAGCAAAACTGGATTCAAAGAAGCTCAAGGCCCAGTACCCGTCCGTGGAAGCACTCCTCGATGAGATCATTGATCGCGATGTGACTGAGTCGTCCGAGTTGTTCACCAAAATCATAAATGACCGCGGCAAAGCTGACATAAAGTTGACCCGCCTCGTTCGGGAACTGCTCACGAAGTACCAGAAGAGCTACCCGCTTTTCCAGGTTATCAGTATGGGCGTCGACAATAATGCTGCGGACGACCAGGTCCTGCGGGGTCGCCTCAAACAGGAGCACCTCGATCGCTATCGCCAGAACACCGCAATCATCGGACGGCTTATCGCTCAGGGGCAGAGCGAGAACCTGTTTACCGATGTTGACCCGCTCGAAGCGGCCTATCTGCTGCGGGGCATGATCAGCGCCGCCATCCGCTACCGGAAGGTTACGCAGAAAGAGGATGATATGCGCGACCATGCTGACATCATCATGCGCGTCTTTCTCAAGGGCCTGCTCCGCTAAGGTTCAAATGGACCTATAGGACTCAAACGCCTACAGGTCTACCCGCGGTTCTTTACTTCTTCCCTGTTTGACGTTTGATGTAGTCCGTCTCAGTCGTCATGTAGGGCGTGCCATCGGTGCGGAAAATGTCATGGAACCACAGTTCGGGCTCAGCAATGTAGGGCTTGTCCCAGCTATCCCATGGATAGATGGTCTGGCTTTTCCCGGATACAAATCCCCAATTATACGCAGCAACTTTCTGCTCTTTGAAATAGCCGAGGATGGGATCAAAAGTGCTGCCGCGCGGTCGCGCCATGTACTCTGTGCAAAGTATTGGACGACCGTACCTGCGCAAATTTTCGACGCACTGCTTTACCTGTGGCAACTTATCATAGGTATGGAAGCTAATCACGTCGGAGTAATCCAGTTGGACTCGCTCAGTTGGATTGAGTTTAGCTGGATCAGGCCACTGGCCGATCCACACCCCGGAAGTCAGCGGCTGGCTCGGTTTTGCTTCACGCGCCCAGGCAAATGTCTTTATCAGTAGCTCAGTCGCCGCTTCTTTTTTGTTTGGGATCTCCACCTTCGTGTACTGAGGCACGGGATTGTCGGGTTCATTATAAACGTCCCACACCTGCACGCGTTTGTCGTTTGCAAAATGGCTCACGACGCCTGTAACATAGTGCTTCAGCGCGTCCTGTTTCGCTGGATCTTTCAGGATGTCGGCACCGGGTGCCTGCACCCATCCACTGTTGTGAACATGCGGCTTTGGATCGCGTTGCTTGCCTGGCTTGGGGAATGGGTCCCAGACCGAATCGAACAAGACTAACATGATCCCGATTTGATGTTTGTCAGCCGTTTCCAGGAACTGTTCGATCCGCTTCAGGAAACCCTCGCGGTCGGTTTCCCATGGGATGTTGTGCAGAAATACACGCATGCTCGTGAACCCAAGGTCTTCTGCCCAGCCAAGTTCGCGATCAATAGCGGCCAGGTCGAACGTATCGGCCTGCCACATTTCCAATTGATTTATGGCACTCGCAGGTGCAAAGTTTGAACCCACCAGCCACGGCTGTTTTTCGTACCACGCATTAGCCTTCTCGGCCGGCCAGGGCGCAGTGGTCAGGCTATCGCCAGCTCTCGTAGTCGTGGAGTTGGTCTCGGCTGATAATGTTACTGGAAAAAGCAAAACAGCGAAAAGCGCAATTGGGAATCGCAAGTGTCTGCAGTCCTTTCATTGGCCGTGTTAGATGTCGCATGCGCAGGCACCTGGCCATTTCTCAGCCAATGGCTCAACTGCTAAAGCCGAATGCAAGCACTCGAAATGCTCTTGAGCAGCCTTTCTGCCGCATTCGAATGGCAGCGGATTTTTGCCGCATTCGTGTACGCATGAGTCTCTAGTCGCGAGGCAGAAAACCGTCGGCAGCTGCATGATCCAGGAAGATTTCTGACATGCGTCGGCGCAGATCGATCCCGTTCGCAGACTCTGGGAACATGGCGCGCTTGATGGTAAAGGCCGCACGTGCAAGCCCTGCCACGACTTCAGATAACTCATGGATATCCCGGCAAGGCGAACCACCCGGGAAAGGCTCAACCATTATATGAGATTGGGTGGATGGGATGCGGGGATCGTATGGCCTGTAGGGTACATCGCCGCTCGTATCGATTGCGAAATAATAACGTGGGTCCAGGCCTGCCTCACGAATCGCGAGTCGTGCGAGCTTCGCTTTGGCAGCAAGACCCTTCACTTTCGAAACATCCAGCGTCTTGAAGATGCGGCGCTCGATCACGCGATTCGCCAAGTCGCACAGGATATCATCGTCACACTTCCTCCAACGCTGGAGGGACGCATACACGACATCATCATCAAGCTGCAGGTAGTCTTCCAGCAGCGTTTTGTCTTTCGCCTTCAGCAGTCGCGCAAATGGCTCGTCCGCGTGTAGCGCGGGCAGCGCATTTTTTTTCGCAAGGTCGGACGCGCGCAGCAGCAGCTTCTCAAAGGCAGTCTCGCCCGCGCGCACCGTTTTATGCAGGTAGACCTGACTATACATATGGTATCGTGATTGCAGGTACTTTTCAACAGGCTGTATGCCATTTGGGGCGACGACTATGTTTTCCCCTCGCGGATCGAGCCGCAGAACGTGCAGCAGCCGCTCAAAATCGTAAATGCCATACTTTACGCCGGTCATCACACTGTCGCGTAGCAGGTAATCAAACCGGTCGGCATCGAGTTGAGATGAGATAATCTGTGACAGGAAGGGTGGGTGACTGCGGCCCTCGATAATGGCTACCACCTCACCCGGCAGGGAAGCATGGTGTCGCGCCAGGATGTGGTGAGTCACACTCTCATGACTCAGAATAATGTCCCGGGTCCACCTCTCGTGATGAACTCCCATGAACTTTTCAAAAACATGGCTGAGTGGACCATGCCCGATGTCGTGTAGCAGGGCAGCGCATCGCGTTGCAAATGCGACGCGCGGCGGTATCACGCGTTCTTTGTTCAACTGGGTGATGATCCGCGTCGCCACCCACATGGCGCCAATGGAATGCGTAAAGCGGCTATGTTCCGCGCCCTGGTAAGCAAGGCTCGCAAGGCCGAGCTGACGGATACGTCGCAGGCGCTGGATTTCCGGAGCATCGATCAGTTCGATTAGCGTGCAATCCTCATGCGAGTTTTTGTCCAGCGCGATCAGGTCGTGGATAGGGTCCCGGTAGAGTTTCTCGCGGATCACTTTAATGGCCTTGCCGGAGTCTGCATGGCCCATAGGCAGGCCGGGGGTTGTGGAAAAAGCAAAGAAAACATTGGCGCTGGCTGAATTAGGTGAAGCCGGAAGGCAAGAAATTGCTTGAATCCTCCGTGTCGTGGGTTTGTGTTGTCACGCGGAGTGAACCGATGATCTGCCGAATAGTCCCTCTGCTCCTGTTGATGGCGCTGGCCAGCATCTGGCCCGTTGCTGCCCAGGCATCGCAGTTTATTGTTACTCGCCAGGACGGCGGTAAGAGCGTCGTTTACGATGTAACCACCGGCAGAAGTTACGTTACCAATAATCCCCAGCAAGTCATGTCTGCGTTGGTGAAAAGCCGGCGCATCGACGGTTTTGGCGGAAAAATTACCCAGAAGCAATTTCAGTCGGCCTCCCCAACACCTGTTCAAGCAACCACTGCGGAAGCACGAAGCCTTGCCCAGAGTGGTTTGCGTGACGTAGGTCGCGTACCCGGGGCCGGAATAATTGTACGGCCGCTGCAACGCCTGCTCGCGGCGATGAGCCCCCCACGCCAGTAACCTTTCGCTGGTTTCTGTACTGCCTGTGTATTGCAGGCGGAAGTGGCTATGCCGATCCCGTGACCCCCAGCGGTTCTCGCCAACCTGCAGCCAATGTTTCCTCTGCATCCTCGAAGCCCAGCCCTGCAATAACCTACGAAGTTGCCAGTGCGCAGATAAGTTCATTGCTTCCGGTCGCCCTGGACAAGTTTGAACAGGTCTTAAAAAACGGGTTCAACTGGCGAGGCCAATCCGACGCCTCCTGTCACGCTCAGATCGGTTTAGGCCCCCAGGCTCTTGTCATTACCGGCGAGATCAGGGATGATAATCCGCTTGTGCAGACCCGCTTGCGTCCATTCATGGAAGATTGGTGGAAGATTACTTACGGCGCTGACGGCCTCGAGATGGAATTTGATGATCCGACTTCTCTCACCCGCCGGCTGAAGCTTCTTTTCAATTTCAGCTCCGCCGGTACGCAACCACAGATTGAAGTACTGCAGAGCCCGAGTGGCTTAAAAGCTCTACCTGCTCCAGGCTCCGATTTGAAGCTGTACGAACTTGAACCCAGCAGGAAAAGAGCGGGCATCGCAGGATTTACATTTCGAGCAGTCATTCCTCTCGAAAAGCTAGCGGAGCCAGGCTTTTTCTCGGGTCCGCTACATATTGTCAGCAGGCTCCATGATGTAGACGGAGACTACACTAGTTACTTAATGATGCAGGATATCATGGAAAAGCCGTAATGGTTATTTTGCAACGGAAGCGCATGAGATCAAAAAAAGAGTTGTAAAAGGCCGTAACAAGGATTCCCTTGTTGGGACTCGAAAGCGGAGATTATTTCAGTTAGGCGCAGGCCTGGCTCTCGGGACACAGACTGATTTTGGAGTTTGGGATGGCGTATAAGGATCTCCGTGCTTCTCTGGTTAAGCCTGATGGCCTGCCCGCAACGGGCGAGATAAAACGTATGGCGGAGATTCAGCAGGTCTTTTTTGAAATTGCTCTCGAAAATGGACTGGCTGAGGCCGAATTCTTTCCGGACGGAACCCGGTCTGAGGAGCACAGCGTAGTAGTCTACGACAAGTTCACTCCTCACCAAAGCTGATTTTTCGCACCGGTCCGGCACAAAGCCGCTCTTGGAGCTATGATGGCTGCGGGCGAATGATCCACCAGTCAGTACAAGTCCCAACTCACATTGCATTTTCACCGTTTGAGCGGCTTGCTCAACGCAGCGTTATGCTCGTCGCGTATTTGAGCCTGCTGGTGGTTCCGCTCGCAATCATTCCTTACGTCCCGACGCAGACTCCCGCCGCACACAGTAAGGACTGGGTCGTGCGCTCGCTTTGCTCGATGGCAATCATGATTGTACCGTTCGTGGGATGGCGTAAATTGTTGAGGAGCTGGACCCTCGTTGATCTGGCGATCCTGGGATTCGTCGTCTGTCACGTGATCTCAGCGCTGGTGTCTGGCAGAGTTGCCTATTGTTTCCTGGAGCATTGGCAGACGATTGTCTGGATCGGCCTGGGATGGCTCGTTTATCGTTTGCAACCAACGGTCGCCGATTTGCGCAAAGTTACCGCGGTCGTGGCATTTGCGGGTGCCGCATGTGCACTGTACGGGGTGCTGAGCTATGCTGGCCTGGATGTACTGGGTTGGTTGTACCAGTTCCGGTTTACAAAAACCGAAGAAGGCGGCCGTAATTACATACATTCCTTTTTTGGCAATCCCGAATACTTTGGCGGTTACGCGGCGCCGGTATCGCTACTTTGCTTCAGCCGCTGCCTTCAGCCGCAGGTATCGCTACGTGTGCGCGCCGCGTGGGTCGGAGCCAGTGCAATGCTGCTACTGGCATTAGGGCTAAGCGGCAGCCGCGGTGCGTTTCTCGGGGTGCTGATCGGCGGTATATTGCTCATTGCACGGCAGCTGCCCACATTGGGACGACATGCCCTGAAGCGAGTTTTGCTCGTGCTGGGCATTGGGATGATTTCGGGTATTGCACTGGTAGTTCTTTTTTCCACACCCAATGCAATCAACCGCCGCGACATGCAGCTCGCTCAGCGTTTTGCAGAAGCAGTCGACCTGAGAAGCGCGTCGATAAGAGAAAGACTATTTTTCTACGCTCTAACTGCCCGCGCTGTGAATGAGAATCCCGTATGGGGAGCCGGGCCCGGGACTTACCGGCTCGACTTCTTTCCTAATATGCTCACGCTGGAGCAGTCAGATCCAAACGCAGCAACCGAGATGATGGCGAAGGAATTACGCAACCGCCTTGCGGAACATCCACACAACGATTACCTGGAGTACTGGTACGAGCTTGGTACGGCTGGCGTAGCTTTCCTTCTGCTGCTGATATCTCTGGTTTTTGCGCGTTTTTTCATGAACCACTGGAGGACGACTCAAGCCACGGTCGAAGACGTACACCTTCAAGTGCTTAACGCAGGGATGACGGCTGCCATCGTGTGTCTCCTGGTGAATGCCGCGTTCAGTTTCCCGCTTCACCTGCCTGCTCGAGGCTCACTATTCTGGATTCTTACAGGCTGCTTCTTTGCCTCCGATCTGGCGATGCGCACAAACAATGGCTCTTCGACGAAAATGCCACTTGCGCATGGTGCTAAAGCGGATGAACTCCGCAAACGCCAGATCACTGAGGAGTCCTGATGGCATCGCGTTATCTTAAAGGGAAAAAAATCGATCCGGAACCAATCGAATCAGGCATTTCCGCGGCGGATCTAATCGACAATAACATGGTCGCGTACAACGGCGCGCGCCTACGTGAGGCGGCGATGCTGCTCACACACAAGTGTCTGCAGCCAAAAGTTACCGTTGGCGTGACATTAACCGGCGCTCTCACCCCGGCCGGACTGGGTATCTCCGCTTTAATCCCGCTGATGCAGGCGGGGTTTATCGACTGGATAATTTCCACCGGGGCGAATCTTTATCACGACACCCATTTTGGCATCGGGCTCGAAATGCGGGTCGGCAATCCGCAGATCAGCGATGTTGTTTTGCGAGACGAAAACGTCGTGCGCATTTACGACATTTTTTTCGACTATAGCGTGCTGCTGAAGACAGATGCATTCTTTCGCAAAATTTTTGATGCGCCAGAATTCCAGCGCCCAATGGGAAGTGCTGAGTTTCATTACCTTTGCGGCAAGTACATCGCCGCGCGCGAGGAGAAGCTGGGCCAGCGCAAGCGGTCGTTGCTGAGCGTTGCCTATCAACTCGCCATTCCCGTCTATACCTCCTCACCGGGTGACAGCTCAATCGGTATGAACGTCGCCGAGCGTCAGCTCGCCGGGTCCAAATTGACGCTGGATCCCATGGTCGATGTTAACGAAACCGCCGCCATTGTTCTGGATGCCAAACGCAAAGGCGGCGAAAGTGCGGTCTGGATACTGGGCGGAGGATCGCCAAAGAACTTTGCGTTGCAGACTGAGCCGCAAATCCAGGAAGTGCTGGGGATCGATGAGCGTGGCCATGACTACTTTCTTCAAGTCACAGACGCACGGCCTGATTCCGGTGGGCTCAGCGGAGCGACTCCAAGCGAAGCCGTAAGCTGGGGTAAAATAGATCCCGACAAACTGCCCGATGCGGTGGTGTGTTATTGCGACAGCACCATCGCTCTTCCGTTGCTTACGGCCTACGCACTTACCCGCGCGAAACCGCGTCCGCCCAAACGCCTGTACGACCGCCGCGAGCAGATGATGGATTATCTGAAGAAAGAATATATCAAAGGCGGGAAAAAGGGACTAAAGAAGTGAAATCAGCCATCCGCGTTATGGCAATTCAATCAGGCAAAGAACTTGCACCTAGTGCAGGGTATGATAGCCACAATGCCAGTGACTGAGCGAGGCCAGAAACTTGTGCTGGTCGTTGAGGACGACGAGGAACAGCTTACCGTTCTGCGTATGATTCTTTCCGACGCCGGGTTTTCGGTGATAACACAATCCGACGCGGACCGGGTCATTCATGACGTGCTGGAGCTGCATCCAGCCATTGTTTTGATGGACGTCATGCTCCCCAGCCGTAGCGGCCTGGATGGCTTTGCGCTCTGCGCAGAAATTCGTCGGCATCCTGAGTTGCATGACGTAAAAGTGATCATTGTATCGGCCATTGCGCAGGGCGTGGGTGCGCAGCGCGAAAAGGTCCGCACGCAGATTGGGGCGGACGATTTCTTCGTCAAGCCGTTCGAGCCGCAAAGCCTCATTGAGCGAATCAAAGAATTGGTGAACATGTAACCGGCTCAATGCCGCGGCACAAAAGTCGCGCGTTCGTCTTGAGCGCCGCCGATTATCGGGAAACATCGAAACTCCTTCAGTTGTTTTGTGAGAGCGAAGGCCGTATTTCCGTTATCGCGCGTGGGTTACGCTCTCCTAAAAGCAGGAAAGCCCAAATTGCCGACACCTTCAACCTGCTCCAGGTAACTTACACCCTCAAAGACGGAGCTACGCTCGGCATGTTAACCGGGCTGGAACCCGAGAGCTTATATTCCAAGGTGCGCTCAAACCTGGACGCCTACGCGCTGGCAAGTTACTGGTTCGAAATCCTAAAAGTCGCCGGGCAGGCCAGGCTTGCTTCACACGGCGTGTTTCGGCTGACGCAGAGTTTTCTCGAATCACTGCAGGATGCCGCCAGCTTAAATACACTCAGCGTTCAGCTGTTTCTCGATTTCGCACAGGAACTCGGCTTCGGTATTCAGTTGTTCGAGTGCGGAGGCTGCGGCGTGTCCTCAGATATCCGACGCTTCAATATAGCATCGGGTGTGTCGATCTGCGGGCGCTGCCAGTCGCCACCCGGCCGAAGCCTGCCGATACCTGAGTCGCTAATCCCCAAGCTGAGTCGCTCTGCCGACGGGCTTTCTAAACAAATAAACAGCAGTAGCGCCGCATTGTTCCTGCAGCTCTACAATGAGTTCATGTCGACGCACCTGGAGCACCGGTTTGGCACCTTCGCATTTTTGATAAAATGCATAACTTAGAGCTCATCCGTGCTCATTGTTTCCGCTTGCCCTGTATTCTAAGTACCCGGTCTTATAGGGCATTCTGTGTGTTGGCGGGTATTCTAGTTGGATTTTGTACATCTCCACGTCCATAGCCATTTCTCCTGGGACGGCGTAGCGGCCGTTCGCGATCTCGCCAAGTATGCCGAGCGTCAGGGCATGCGGGCACTGGCTCTTACGGACGTAGACAGCCTTGCCGGCGTCGCGATGTTCTGCAAAGCATGCCGTGAATTCGGTATAAAACCAATCGTCGGCTGCGACCTGCATGTAAGCAGCGATGCGTCCGGAACTGCGAGAAACCAGGCACAGTTTCGCGCGGTACTGCTGGCAGAGAACGACAGCGGCTTCAGGAATCTGGTAACGCTGTTGAACGCAGCGTATTCTGCTCCCCGGCGAGGCACGCCGGTGTTGTTACTGGACCTTCTGGAACGCCACACCGCCGGCATCATTTGCCTCACTGGCGGATCCAACACCGAGTTATATTCCTTATTACTGAACAACAAGCTTGAGGAAACCGAAGCACATATCGGGAGGCTGGCGCAAAGTTTCGGGCGGGAAAACCTGATTTTTCAGCTGGAGGACCTGGATGCCCCGCAGCAGAAGCAGATCAACGATCGGCTTTATGCGCTCAGCGATTTCCTCGACGTACGTTGTGTCGCAAGCAACTCCGTCTGTTATACCCGCCCTGAAGACGCCCTGGTGCACAGCTTTCTTTTGCGCGGTCGCATACCGGCGTTCCTGCAGTTCCAGACCGCCAAAGAAGGAAGGCATTCCAGGCATCTTGCGTCTGGCTCGCAAATGCGTGAGCGCTTTATGAAGTACCCAAAGGCCTTATACGCCACCGAAGAAGTTGCTGACCGCTGCACGTTCCAGCCGAACTTTGAAAAGCGCCGGTTCCCGGTTCACGACTTTGTCCGCGGATTTGACGCAGACAGCTTCTTGTGGGACCTCGCGTTCCGCGAAGCACGGGCACGGTTTGTGGAACTTTCGCTGGACATGAAGAACCGGCTCAACGAAGAGTTCGATTACATCAAGACCCACGGTCTTTCAAATAACATCCTCCTGCTGTGGAACATTGCTCAGTTCGCACGTAAGAACAAAATCAACATGGGCGTCGGCCAGGGGGACGCGATTACCAGCCTCGTCGCTTTCATACTGGGAATCACGCGCATTAACCCACTCGAGTATAAAATGCGGTTCCTGGGCTTCGGCGACGCGAATCCGTCTGAGCTGGGTCTGTCGGTGGAGATTCCGTCCAAGCACATCGATGCGCTGCACAAATTCATGGGCGAAACATTCGGGCCGGATTTCTGCAGTGCTGTCGGGAAATACATGATGTTGCAGAGGCATGCGGTGGAGCGGGAAGTCCATACATGGATGTATAGTAAACCCGGCCGGCCCGAGCAGGAAGTGACCGGACCGGATGCACCCACTCCGCGATCAGATGCACCCATTGAAGAGTTCTTTCCGGGAAAACTCGACGGCGTCGCCCTGCCGTCCGCAGCGGCCGAGCGATTCATTTTGGCCCGCCTGCTTCCAAGACCAAAGGAATTGGTGCTTGATGAAAACCAGTTCGCGATTTCTGCCGAAAACCTGAACTCCGTCACCCCACGTGTTTATCTCGACGAGCAGCCTGTCACACAAATGGATGCCGCGTCGCTCGACCTCTTTCACATTCCCAGGCTTCGAGTCGAAATCAGTTCAGTGCTCAACATTCTGGATTCGGCCTCATATTGGGTGCGTAAGGAAGACAATGCGAACTTTGACCCAGACCGTATTCCAATGGATGATGACGCGACCTACACGCTGCTGATTCGCGGGCTGACCAACGGTATAGACCCGTTCAGTTCCATCACGTTGAAGTCGCTCCTCCGCGCACACCGGCCACGCAATTTCATGAGTCTTGTGAAGATCAAAAGCATGGAGCGTTCGCCTAACAGGGAGCAGGATAGCGATGTGCGTGAGCACTTGCCGGAATGCCTGCTCACCTATCGCTGCGCATTCGTGAAAGCGCATTATCCCATGAGCTTTATGGCGTCGCTGCTGACACATTCCTTCCGAAACCGTCGCAAGTTTACCGTGATTTTACGCGAAGCTAAGCAAATGGGACTTCGCATTTTACCGCCGGATATCAATCTGAGCGTCTATGAATTCTCGCAGATTCACAAGGCGCTCCGCACGGGCCTGCTCGTCATCAGCGGCATGGGGCCAAAGGCGTACGCGGAGCTCGCTTCCGTGCGGAAGGGCGGTGACTTCAACGACCTGATGGATCTTGTTCGCCGCACAGATCCGCGCCTGATTAACACCCGCCTGCTCTCAAACATGGTCAAGGCGGGCGCGCTCGATTCCTTTGGTCTCAAGCGTTCGCAGATGCTGCAGATGATCGAGCAGGATGTAGAGTTGGCGCGCCGTAACGCAACCACTCCAAACCTCTTCGATCAGCCGCAGGAACGCCAGCCTGCGATTCCCGGAATCGATCCGCCGAACATTCCCGAGATGCCTTTGCCGGAAATCATCCGTAATGAAATCGCGGCTGCTGGATACTGCATATCTTATGACCAGCTGCATCTCTATCGCGATCTCGTGAAGCAGTGCCGTGCCCTGTCGCCCGACCAGCTTACGCCAAAGATGGTCGGACGTGAAGTGCACGTGGCCGGTTTTCTCGACCATGTGGAAACGGACAGCCCGCTGGTCGAGGATCAGGACCAGCTGCTGCTCGACCTCGAAGGGCACGTTGTCACCATGCCGGTCAAAGTCAGCGATCTCTACGACCAGGCCCTCCACGCCAGTGCACCAGTGCTTATTGGAGGCACTGTTCATCGCCGAAAGGACGAGGTGTACGTCAAAGCGCTGACGGCCTTCACCCTGCGCATGGTGCAGCAGATGAGCCAGCACGTGCTGCAACTGGACCTCGATCTCACAGGCGAAGACAGTCGCACCCTCTGGCTGATCCGGGACCTCGTGCTATATTACCGGGGTAAGGGAACGAAGGTACGCGTGCACAACTTTAACGCGAACACTCTCAGCCGTTGGTGGATGTCTAAGGTCGAGCGAACCCCCGTGTTCTTCAGTCCGCCCTTCTATTATGCGCTAAAGAAAATACTGCCTGAAGAGCGCATCAAGCTGGTCGCCTCCGAGGACATGGACCCCGCCCTCCTCCACGCTCTTTCGCCGTTGCGGTTTGAGAAAACCGAGCCCCGCTACATCGATCCTGTCGATGTGGAGGAGAACGCATCGATTGTCGACACCTACTGAACGCTCGCATTTTCCCCTTGCCCGCCGCGCCTGCCGCTTCTGCGATCTAAACATCGTAATGCATTTGGAGGAATAAATTGAAGCGATTTATCAGCTTACTAATCACGTTAGGAATTGTAACCATGGCCAGCGCCGCAGACAAACCGAAGGCAATCTTTCACACGACTGAGGGTGACTTCACCTGCGAGCTTTACCGGGAGAAAGCGCCAAAGGCAGTCGAAAACTTCGTCGGGCTCGCAAAAGGGACCAAGGAATGGACGCACCCTGAAACTGGCCAGAAGATGACCGGCAAGCCGCTCTATACCAATACTAAATTTCATCGCACCATTTCGGGTTTTATGATCCAAGGAGGCGATCCGCTTGGTAACGGGCGCGGCGGTCCCGGATACAAATTCGCCAATGAAGAAAGCGACCTTACCTTCAGCAAACCTGGCATGCTCGCGATGGCGAACGCAGGCCGCGACACAAACGGCAGCCAGTTCTTTGTCACCGTCGCGCCAAAGGATTACCTCAATGGCAACTACACGATTTTTGGTAGGGTTCTCAGCGGCCAGGAGGTCGTGGACAAAATTGCAAACAAGCCCAGCGAAGCTGGCAGTGGACGTGCCTTTAACCCTGTGACACTGAACAGCATTGAGATTGTCGAATCAGGGGCCGCTGCATCTGATAAGGCGACGACAGGCTCCGCAGCAGATAGCTCCACAAGCGCCGCTAAATAGACAGTCGGTCCACTCTCGAATTTACACAGTAGCGAACGTTACTGGATTACGCCATGCCGATCTACGAATACTGCTGCGATTCCTGCGGCACTGAATTCCAGGACCTCGTGCTCAGCCGTGCTGCTGAGTTGGACGTTCGATGCAAACAATGCAGTTCCGAGAAGGTCACTAAACTACTGTCCGGCTCTGCGGTAAAATCCGGCGCTTCATCCAGCCCCAGCTATACTCCGCCTTCTGGCGGCGGATGCGGTGGCGGATGCAGCTGTCACTGAGGACACAATGAGAAAAAAAGGTTACCTGGGTGACGAGAATCCGGAAAAGATGCCCGTAGTGACGGACGGGATCGAAATGACGCGCGGCACTCGTAAGCACATTGCCCCGGAGCAACTGACGGGCGGCAACGGCGTTTCGGACGAGAGCCGCACTGCAAAACTGGTAATGGATTTCATCAAGATGGTTCGGTCTTGAGCGCTCGCGCGCCCAAGGTGGATCACTTCGGCTTATAGAACATGATCGGGGTATTAAGCGTCCGGAACGGTTTTTCCAGCTGTGGTGCGTAGTTTGCATCCACCGCTTCTTTGATTTCAGGGATCATGTAAGTCTGGTCCATGTCCAGCGCCATGAATGAGATTCGCTTTTCGCGTATCATGGCCGCGAGCTTCGCAATGATCTCATGCGCGCGTCCATGCTCCCGGTCCACTGTCTCATTCATGTATTTCAGCTTCCACAAAAGCAGTTCCGAGTAATCGGCGGCGATCCGCCGTTGTGCCAGGAACGCGTAAAAAGGCGGTGCGAGCGTCACTCCGTCCTGTGGGCAGTTGCTCTTAATCTGGTCCACGATGCGCAGTGTTTCGGCTTCGGGCAATTCATACGTATCCTGCTTAAGCGTACGCCAGCTGTGTTGAAGCCCCACCCACGTAACGCAAAAGACCGCCAGTACGACCGCAACTCCGCCGGCAAGCGGTGAGAAGTCCGACACTTGTGTGGCGCGCCACCGCGGCCACCATGCGTGCGCGACGGCGGCTACAAAGTAGCCGACCATCAATGCGACGTACGGTTCCGATACGCTAAACACGTAGTTCACGGTTCCGCCTTTTGCCACGTAGACAATCGCGCCAAATGAAGCCAGCGTGAAAAGCACGGTCAGTCCCCGAACCGGAACAGGCGCGCGCTGCGCGTACACCGCCAGGCCCAGGCACGCTAGTACCAGATAACCCGCTTCCAGTCGCAGGACCTCCGTCCCTTCCCGGTACAGTTTACTCAGCGCGTAGGTCAGTGCATTTTCGCCGGGAGGCAGCAACTCTTTCCGCGGAAACGCACCCACCTGGTTCCTGATAACATTGTCCAGGTAAGCATGCGTGTACAACTCCGCACCGATAATTACCATGGCAATGATGAGCGCGAGCGGCAGTACGAAGGGTAGCAACAGGCGAGGCCGGCGCACGAGGTTATACCCGGCCAGAAGCAGCAGATAAGGCGCAGTCGTCATATTTGTCAGCGCCGCCAATGCACCTGTAATTCCTGAAGCGACCGAACAAGCGACGCAGCCCTTTAACTGCAGATAAAATGTCAGCATCAAAAAGAAAACGAGGAGCGGCTGGGACTGGTAACCAAGCGTCCACCAGAAGCCGATCGGCAGCAGCAGATAAACAGCGCACGCGATAAGGCCTGCCAGCCTGGCGCGCCGACTGCTTATCCCCGCTTCCGGACCGTCGGTAATGCGCAAAGCCACACGGTACAGCAACACCATCGTCGCAAGATGCAGCATCAGGCTGAATGCGCGAAAAGCATAGAGCGGGTGGGGGAGTGGCAGCAGCGTTCCAATTCTGGCGATCGCCGCGCCCACCAGCAGGTGCATAGGAGGCTGCGGCGCGAGGATATCCCGATACAGCACCGCGCCCTGGCTCATCCGCCACGAAATATACATGTAGTTGCCGTCGCCAAAATCCAGATGTCCGAGGTTCCAGTGGGGAACAACCAGCGCGGTGTAGACAAAAGCGAACAGAACCAGCCACGGCCAGGCTTTGCCGGAGAATAGAGACAGCGACTGCGGTGAATGGTTCGCTTCTTGTTCGATGCCTTGCAGCCCGGTCAAAAGGACCTGCCAGGCTGCTCATACTCGTCACAAAGCTGGTTCAGGGTGACGAACCGCGCACTGCCGGAGGCAATCGAAAAAAAGTATTCGAATGTATCCCAGTACCCCTTGAACGTATCGCGGTCGGCGATGCTGTTGTGCCACAGGAAAACCAGAGCGCCCCCGCGGATGTGATCGCACGACGCATCCAGCAGGTTCGTCAAACGCTCCAGGCATAGCTCGGCCGGGATCTTTTCATACGCGGCTAGCGTGATGTCCATGCACACCAGCGGGATTTCCAGTATCGGCAGTTCCTGCATCGTATCCGTGTCGAAAGGCCGGAAGGCGCCCGACCACCCGCAGCGAAAGCCTGCCCGGTCTGGAAAACCAAGCGAAGAGTCGTATCGCACGCCCGCCGCGGCGAGATGCCGCCAGGTATGCGGCGCATGAAACCTGAGATAATGCTGCCGCGAGCCGCGCACCGACTGACCATTAGCCGCTTCGACAGCCTTCACCTCCCTCGCGATCATCTCGGCCGAAGTCCCGCTGTTCCACGAAGGATGCACACCGATCTCATCTCCAAAGGTGCGCGCGCGCAGCATCAGGGAACGCACCGCGGGATCCTCCAGCCGGTAATCGCAATCGTGCTCACCACCGGATTTCGTCATCATGAAAAACGTCGAGTGCGCGCTGATCCGCTCCTTGATTCCGTACAAGTCGTCGAAGCTGTCGTAGGGATCGCGCCTTCCACTGAAGTTGACCGCCGTGGCAGCCTTTAAGTCGTTCAGCCCTGCACCGGGATTTTTGAGAACGCGTCCAACGCTGCGCCCCAGCCCTGCCAAGCCGCGGTACTTGTGCAAAAGATCTACGTCATGCGTCAATGCGATCGTCTGCTGTTCCTGCGGGGACTCCACCGGCAACCCCAGCCGTTCACGTATCAGTGCGGACAGGTTTTCAAACCAGCGGTTAACAACCGGGATTTCATAGAACTCAAGCGGGGCGTGGGAGAACTCTGCCGGAAAACGACCATGCAGATCGACCCTGTCGGAGAGAAGGTGAGCATCGGATTCATCCGCAGTCGCCCGTTCCTCCGCTCGGGTCAGGCACCAGAATGCCGCCGCAATAATATCCAACTCGAGAGTAAGCTCCCGCCGCCCTTCATTCGTCACAAATTCACGTAGGTCTCCTGGCGCGGCTGCCCGCAGCAACGCCCTGAAATCCATCGCCGCGGAAGGCATTTGGGTGCCATTACCGTCTGCGCCCAGCATTGGCATAGGAACATGCACTCTGACAGCCTGATTGGTGGCAGCTCCGTTGGACCGCCCATAAAGCAGCACAACGTCGGCGTCCGGAGACTCCGTTACTGAAAAGCCGTGCGTATGCGCGAAAAGTCGCACTACATAACCAGCCGCCGCTGCAGAGCCCGGGTGCGCTACTTCCAACCGGATGGAGCGTTGTTCTTCATGAGGCATGTGCCAACCCTGCTTCGCGAAGATGACAGATCAAGTGCTGCGTGATCCTTCCCGGCGCCGCTCTCTAACCTTTGTTTAATGCTCGCAGGCCCGGGAAAGTCGCCGCAATTGCGCCAAGACGATACGCCTAATCCCACTCGATGGTAACGCGGATGGGGTCCCCGCTGTGCTCGACCACGTTTACGAACGTGCGCTCATTCTGGCGCGCAATGTGAAGAGTGACACGGCCATTGCCGACACGCATGTTATGGATGGTGAGCTCGCCCAGAACATGCGGCAGGCGCGGATTCGAAATTGTCAGGCGACCACGGGGGGCATCCGGTCGGATACCTATCAATCCTTGCAGCATCATTGGAAACGTTGCCGCCGCCCAAGCCTGTGGCGTGCACGCGACAGGATAATGCACCGGCGAGTCGTTCGGCTGACGTGTCATCCCGCAGTACAATTCTGGCAGCCGATAGTACTGGAAATGCAGGCACGCCGAATATATATCCGAAAAGGTTCGCTCAGCCGACTGCTTCAGGTTATAGTTACAAAGTCCAAGCATGGCCATGGCATTGTCATGGGGCCACACGCTGCCATTATGGTAGCTTAAGGGGTTGTAGGCGGAATGCCGGGCCGAAAACGTGCGGATCCCCCAGCCCGAATACATGTCATCCGCCATTAAACGCCGCTCCACACGCTGTGCCGCTGCCTGTGAGACAACGTTACACATCAGCAAATGCGCGGGGTTCGAAGTGACCGAATGCATGGGTCTTTTGCGGCCATCGAGCGCGAGCGCGTAAAACTTTTCGGACTTTATCCAGAAGCGGTCCTCAATCAGCGCCTTCAGCGTTTCCGCTTCCTCGCGTAGCTTTCGCGATTTGTCGGCCTGTCCTAACGCGCGGTAGATCCGGCTCATCCCAAGTTTGGCATCGTAGACATACCCCTGCACTTCAACCAGCGCGATTGGCAATTGCGGCTGTGTTCCGTCGGGGAAAATTACGCCATCTACAGAATCCTTCCAGCCCTGATGCAGGCATCCGCGCTCGGTATAGTTCCAGTATTCCACAAATCCATCGCCGTCCACATCACCATACGTGTCGATCCAGCGCAGCGCCATTTCCGCATTGGGCAAAAGCTTCCGCACCAGCTCCAGGTCATTGGTCCACGCAAAGTACGCATGCAGCAGAACGAGGAAAAGGGGGGTGGCGTCCACCGTCCCAAAGTAAGGCACGTGTGGTATTTCGCCGCAGCGAGCCATTTCGCCACGGCGGATTTCATGCAGGATCTTACCGGGTTCTTCGACGGTAAAGTCATTGGTGCGTGTGCCCTGGTAATGCGCCAGGAATAGCAGCGTGTCCTGCGCGATTTCGGGGTTTATCATCAGCGTCTGCAGGCTGGTGATTAGCGAATCCCGGCCAAAGGGAGTCGAATACCATGGGATCCCGGCCGAGATGATCGCATGCCCGTCATAGCTGATCATCAACGCGCGCAGATCTGTAATGCTCTGCGACAGCGACGTCGTTAGGAATTCATTATCCGAATCGATGCGCGTGCACGTATTCCGCCATTTGGCGTAGTCTTCCGAAATCTCCTTATATACCTCGGAAAACGATACCAGGTGCACCTCGTCACAGGCGCCGCCGATCAGCGGAACCACGTGCATCTCCAACAGGAAATTCCCGCCGGGAGGAATGGCGATGTTGAATTCGGCGAAGTGATCGGTAAGCTGTGTGGGGGCAGTGTTAAAGACGATACGTGTTGTACGCAGAACACTATCAAGCCCGCGATAGCATAATGCCACCCGATCGTGTTCCACGATCGGTTTAAAGTACGTTCCGCGACGATCCCGCTCGGCGCCACGTACCTCGAACATGTCCGCGAAATCCGCGGCAAAGTAGATAGTGAAGGTGATCTGCTGTCGAACGTTCAGGTAATTGCTGATTCTGACACGCTCAATCAGCTTATCACTGACCGCCTGACGCCGGCGCAGATGCAGGAAGTTGTGCTCATAGATATCCTTCGCGCCTTCGGTAAACGACGTGGTCAGGTCGATCTGGTCGCAAAACACACGATTTGCCTGCGACGATAGCACCGTCGGTTCCTGTCCCATCACCTGCAGTTCCCACCGACTCAGAAATCGCGTATCCTCAGAATAGAGGCCGAGGTGACACTGCTCGCCCTGCGGCACGTTTCCCTTCTGATCCGTCAGAAAGAAAATGTTTTTTTCCTTCAGCACCAGGTTGTTAACCTGCGGATTGCCAGGCTTGCTGCTGACTCGTGTGTAGCCGAGCAGCTCAGCCGCGTCCACCTCTATGAGTTCCAACGAGTCGGGCAGATCAGTGTTAATGGACATGGATACTGTATTGCGCTTGTGGTTGGCTAAAAGACCAGCGCCGAGGCCAATTTCCCGTTGGGTTGAGGGTCGCCTTCAAGTATCTTTTCGTAGGCCGCAAGGTAGCCCTGGGCCATCGCCTGGCAGCCAAATCGATCGCAGGCATACTCCCGGCAACGAGCTCGGCTGATGTGGTGCACGCTTCCGATCGCTTCGACCATCTGCTCAAAGCTGTCCGTCACACATCCCACATCTTGCTCGATTATCTCCGGTACGGAGCCGCGACGGTGCGCTATGACGGGCGTACCGGTCGCCAGTGCCTCGATCATCACCAGCCCAAATGGCTCTTCCCAATCGATGGGAATCAGGATCGCGCGAGCGCTCTGCAGCAGCTCATTCTTCTGCGCATGATTCACTTCGCCAATGAACCGGATTTGCTGCCCGTCGATCAATGGTTCAACCTGCTGTGCAAAGTAGTCGCGATCGGCCAGGTCGACTTTGCCCGCCATGATCAGTGATACATTTGCGGCCTGCGCCGCACGTATCGCCGTAACCGGGCCTTTCTCCGGACTGAATCGCCCAAGGAACGCAAAATACTCCTTCGGGTGTTCATTGTACTGGAAGCTGGCGCAATCGATCCCATTATATACTGTGGCAATGTAGTTCAGTCCTGGAAACGGTCGACGCTGCGCATTGCTGATGGAGACAAACGGCGTCTGACCTATTTCTCCCAGTACTCGCTGATAATATGGAACAGAAAGCGGTCCGTGGAAAGTGGTGATCACGGGCGCGCTAAGCTGTCCCGCGAAGGCAAGCAAGCGCCAGCCAAGGTGGTTGTGAATGATGTCAAAATCTTCACTGTTCAGCCGGTTTACCAGGCGCCCGATGCCAATCATTTTCATCGCCTCGCGTAGCTCCGGAGTATCCAGCGTGCGGTCCGCGCGCAGACTGATCGGGAAAATGGGTTCGAGCCGTGCGCTGGTGTTGCTGTCACCAGACGCATACACAGCCACATCATGTCCAAGTGTAACAAGTTGTTCTGCAAGGTTGTAGACAACGAGCTCCGTGCCACCGTATGTGCGCGGGGGCACGGGCTCTTCAAAGGGAGCAACCAAAGCAATCTTCACCTGTATGTCTCCTTAGGGGGAGTGAACATTGTAGCAGCCACCGCCGGGCTTAGGCTCCAAGCTGGTTATGCGGCGCCATTTGCGTTACGCGGCTGCGTTTTGAGTATAACGGCGCAGCAGCCGGTGTTGTTGCCATTGTAATAACATTTGCGGCCGGGCGGCGGACACGTGCGGCAAGCGCAGCCGTATACTCGGAATAAAGTTCGCGACTGACCTCGTTCCACGTAAACTTTTGCAGGACGCGTTGCTTGCCAAGGCGTCCCATCCGGCGACAGAACTCCGCATCTTTAATTAGATGCAGCATTTTGTCGCACAGGTCGGAAGGCGAATAGGGCTTGGCATGTAGTCCGCCAAACCGATCCTCGACTGCGTAACGCAAGCCGCCCACGGCCGATACGATGGCGGGGGTGCCGCATGCCTGTGTCTCAATCGCGACCATTCCAAAAGGCTCATAGTAGCTCGGCACCACGCTGAAATCAGCAGCGGAGTAATACCGTGCGACCACCTCCTGCGGGTGCGACCCGGCAAAAAGCACATTGCCACGCTCTCCATCCCATTCTGTAAGGTGAAGACTCGCGGCCATTTTGCGGAACGCGGAAAGCTCGGGGTCCGGCGGTGTGCAGCCAATTTTTCCACCGACAATCACCAGGAGAGCATCATCGGCTTTACGTCCCAGTTCGAAGAGTAACTCACGATAGGCAAAGAGCAGTGTCTCTAGGCCCTTCCGGGGATCCAGGCGCCCCACGTACAATGCGATGTGCTTGTCCAACGGCAGGCCGAGTTTCTCCCTCGCGTGGTGACGTCCGCGTGTGCGGAATAATCCCGGATCCAGCCCACAGGGAATAATCGTCGTGTTGCTGTTGGTATGGCTGTACCAGTCGGAAAAGTCCTGCGCTTCGTGTGGGCTCGTTGCGACCAGGATATCGGCCTGTGCCATAAGCCGCTTCTCAATTTCCAGACGTTCCATGTAATCGGCCGTGTTTGCGGTGCCTTGTAACTGATCATGGTTCAGCTTGATTCGACCAAGCGAGTGGAACGTGTGGAAGTGCGGAACTCCGAGCTGTCTTGCCAGTCGCAGCCCAAATTCACCCTCCACATAATAATGCGTGTGGATCAGGTCGTACTCCAATCCTTCTTCATTCGCGAACTGGTGGAAATCGCCTATCATTTCATCAATAAAATCAAGGAGCTTTTCCTTTTTTACAAAGCTCAACGGCCCGCCTTTCAACCGAATGGAGCGGGCGCCCGATGCGATTTCTTCGACCCTCTGTTTTTGTGGGTTGTTCCATCGGGTAAATACGTCCACATGCACGCCTGAACGCGCAAGGTTTGCGGCGACATTCCTGACGTATACGTTCTGGCCACCTGCTTCGATAGAGCCCAGTGGCTCAAGCGGGTCGCCGTGCAGACTAATATGGGCAATGCGCTTCATGCATCCCTCCCTCCCCCTGCATTAACTGGCACCCATTAGGAGCAAAGTTTGTTCCCGAAAAGCCGGGCACCACAATGGCACATTGGCTTGGAACTACTTATGCTACCCGCATTAAAGTATGTCCGCGGTGCAAAGCTTGACGCCAAATCCGCAAAAATGGAAATTTTGCCATTATGGGGTTTGTAGCAGGCCTCAGCAGCATTTCGGGAGAGGAAACGTTGAGTAAGCCTAGAGTAGCCATTATGGGTGCAACCGGTGCGGTGGGGCAGGAGATGCTCCGCACGCTGGAAGCGCGCAATTTCCCGCTGAGCAGCCTCAAGTTGCTCGCAAGCGTGAAAAGCGCAGGGAAGAAGTTCCCATTTCGTGGCAGGCTGCTTACCGTGGAGACTCTCACGAAAAACAGTTTTGCAGATATCGACCTGGTGTTGTCGTCTGCAGGTGGATCCATTTCCCTGGAGTTTGCGCCGGTTGCGGTGGCTGCGGGCGCGGTCGTGGTGGATAACACCAGCGCCTTCCGAATGGATTCTGATATTCCGCTGGTTGTTCCCGAAGTGAATGCTGATGCGCTCGAACGCCACAACGGCATTATTGCGAACCCAAACTGTTCGACTGCACAGATGGTAGTCGCACTGGCTCCCATCCATCGCGAAGCTGGAATCCGGCGGCTGGTGATTTCAACCTACCAGTCTGTAAGCGGTACTGGCCAGAAGGCTGTCGACGAATGTCTCAAGCAGGCGCGTGAGCTTTTGAGCGGCGCAAAAAGCGTGGAAAGCAAAATCTACCCACATCAGATCGCGTTCAATGTACTGCCGCACATCGACGTGTTTGGCTCCAACGGCTACACCAAAGAAGAAATGAAGATGGTGCACGAAACGCGCAAGATTCTAGACGACGATTCAATTGCAATTACCGCGACAACTGTTCGTGTCCCGGTGCTGCGTGGTCACAGCGAAGCGGTAAACGTGGAGATGGTGCGCCCGATCAAAGCCGCACGCGTTCGCGAGTTACTGGAGACCGCACCGGGTGTTATTGTCGTCGACGATCCCGCGAACGCGCATTATCCGACCCCTGTTTATTGCGAGGGCCGAGACGAGACGTTTGTTGGCCGCATTCGTGACGACATCAGCAATCCGAACGCGGTCGAAATGTGGATCGTCAGCGACAATCTCCGCAAGGGTGCTGCACTGAATGCGGTGCAGATTGCCGAGGAGCTATTACGGCGAAACCTGTTAAGGGTACCAGCCGTAGCGTAGCCTGGACCCCGACGCGACAGGTCGAGATGAACACGTTGCCCCTGCCGTCATAATCATTGAGCCGTGAACCACAATCTGCCATATCGCGTGCTGCTGTACTACCAGTACGTGCCTATCGAGGATCCTGTGACTTTCGCACGGGAGCACCTGGCCTTTTGCAACAGCCTCGGCATACTCGGGCGTGTCTTAATTGCGCCGGAGGGTATCAACGGAACGGTGTCCGGAACGCAGGAACAAGCTGATTGCTACATGAGCACCATGCACACGGATTCGCGATTCGCGCACATGGTCTTTAAAATCGACCAGGCGGACGGGCATGCATTTCGGAAGATGGTCGTTAAGCCAAGGTCCGAGCTGGTAACGCTGCGGGCGGCTCCGTATCTGGATCCGAAGGTGCGAACGGGCAGACGACTCGCGCCAAAAGAATTTCATGATGCCCTGCAACGTGATGACGTTCTCGTGATAGACGCGCGCAATAGTTACGAATACGACCTCGGCCATTTTCGAGGAGCCATTCGCGTGGAAGTGAAAACGTTCCGCGAGTTTCCGGCATGGGTGCGAAAACATCTGGCTGATCAAAAAGACAAAACGGTTCTCACGTATTGCACAGGCGGTATTCGGTGTGAAAAGTTTTCGGCTCTTCTGCTGGACGAAGGTTTCCGCGACGTCTGCCAGTTGGATGGCGGAATCGTATCGTATGGTAAGGACCCTGAAGTTGCTGGTCGGCTATTTGACGGACGATGCTATGTCTTCGACGAACGGGCTTCTGTGGAAATCAACCATACAGCTGAGGCCAAGGTCATCGGGCGCTGCATGCATTGCGGCAATGCCTGTGAACGCTTTGTGAACTGCGCCAACACCGATTGTGACAATCAGTATATCTGTTGCGTCGATTGTGAACTCGAGCAGCGAAGGAGCTGTTCGCTTGAATGCGCGGCGGCGCCACGCCACGAGTTCGATCCCGCCACGGCAGGCACCTCAAAGTCATTTTATCGTTAAGAAAAGGCCAGCAAAGAATAGTCGATACCCGTACAATCGTACTGGAAGTAGTTTAAAGTGCCACTTAAACCCTGGGCCTATGACAGCACGCAGCGTTCACCTGGTTGCACGAAATCGGTTCTCGTTGTGGGTGATTCTGGTACCCCTGGTATTCCTGCTGCTTGCGCTACTTTCCAGCGATTCCACTCTCACCAGTAATGACGGAGCTCATTTTGTTCTGACGCGCTCGCTGGTCCGCACGGGCAGTCCTCACATCGACGGATTTTTGTGGTACACGCTTAATACCGACTACAGCATTTTTAAGGGGCACTACTTCTCCGATCGGCCGCCCGGCACCGCGTTTCTGTGCTGTCCTTTTCTCGCGTTGTGGGATGCCGCAGCCGGGGTAATACCATCCATGCGTGAGATTCCTGCGGCACGGGTTTCTACGGTGTTCGCAAACCTGGCTGGAGCTATCGGAGCGGCACTTATGTACTGGGTGCTGGGGCTGTGGGGATGCACAAAGATGATCGCTCTAGCTGCATCGCTGCTGACGCTTTTTGGCACGCTGATGCTGAGGTATTCTCTTTTCATGTTTTCGCATGTATTGTCCGCGGATTGCCTTCTGCTTGCACTTGGCCTGGCGACGCCATTGTTCATGCAGCCGCCCATGTTGAACAGGCAGGGAGTGCTCCAGTTGCTGCTGCTGGGCTTTGTTCTCGGCTATTTCGTCGTCATCGAGTATACCGGCGCGTTGCTGGGTGTGCTGTTGGTTGGCTTTCTGGTAGCGAGTTGGTTGCGAAACGAAGGTGCAGGTGCATGGAGGTTGCACCTGGCGCGGATGGGGCTGCTGGCAGGAGCAGGATTTGCCGGCGTTCTGCCGCTGCTGATTTACAACTGTGTGTGCTTCGGCAATCCGTTTACCACCGCCTATTCGTACCACGCGAAATTTGACTGGGCAGGCTCCTTTGCCACAACGTTTACGCACTCACCGGTTCGCGGCCTTGGCGGCCTGTTGTTCGGAAACGGGGAAGTCGCCTTTCCACTGCTTACGCACTCGCCATGGCTTTGGCTATGCCCGATTGGTATCGTAGCTGCGGTTCACCGCGGCTATCGAATGCAGGTGGCGCTTTTGGGCAGCTTCGTTGTCGTATTTGGACTTTTGATGGGAGCGCATCGAACTTACTGGGGTGGAGGCACCAGGGATGCACGTTACCTGGTGGCCGTACTGCCTGGATTTGCACTCCTTTCCGGGTTGGCAATCGATTCCATTCGCAGGCTGCGGCGTCCACTGCAGCTTGTGGTGATGCCTACCGTCCTCCTGCTGGGGGGTATCTCAGTTATAATGCATCTCAGCGACCATTATCATTTGTTGCGTCGGGGAAACGAAACGCCGTTGCCCGACGCCATGGGGGAGCGCGTTGTCGAGATACTTCAAACGCTCTTGCCGGGACTCAAACATCTCGGGCTGTTGCTGAGCGCTGCATGTATTACACTCATGACAACGATGGTCGTTGGTTTAGCTACAACTTCTCTGCGCCGGCGGGTCGTGTCCACGTAGAGGTCGGGTTGTAGTGCTTGAAAACCAGCCGGCTGATTTCGCGAATGTTTGCTTCGGCTTCGTTGCTGCTGTCCCAGCTTGTGTCCTGGTTTTCCCGCGTGTAAACGCTAAGCACATATTTACCGCCGGGAGAGGCGACGACCGCGTTGTCAGACCTAGAACTGTTTACCGCTCCGCTTTTGCTGCCGACCCATATCGTTGGCGGAATCTCAGCTGGAATATCGCCGTCAAAATACTGGTGCCCAAGCAGACGCAGCATTTCATCGGTTGCCGTGGTGGTGCCTGCCTGGCCTGTCGCAATCATTTCGGTCAGGCGGCGCATTTCATTAGGCGTCGTAACCCCGAGGCCCCACGTCTCACGCATTTTAGCATCCCATACAATCCTGCCGAAGACCGTCGATGCCATCCGAGTTTTCTCGAAACCATGATTCATCAACCAGTTGTTGACCGGCTGCAGGCCACCCACGGCTTCGACCAGCATGTTGGTAGCAGTATTATCGCTCACGGTGACCATGAAGTGTAGCAGCTCTTTGATTTCGATCTTCGTGCCGTCTTTGAACCGCTGTACGAAACCTGCGCCGGGCGCACTGGTGGATAAGTCGTACTTGCGGGTGTCGTAGTACGACTTAAAACGGCCCGACGGGGAGGACAGTTCGTCAAATACCGTGCAGAGAACGGCCAGCTTAATCGTGCTCGCCGTCGGAAACATTTCATCGCCGTTGACCGAAAGCTCTTCACCCGTGTCCAGGTTTTTCAAGCTTAGTCCCATCACGCCGCGGTGGTGTGCTACCACTCTCTCAAGATCACCTTTAAATCCAGGCGAAAAGGTCGTCGTTGCCGTGGTGACGTGGAGTGTTCCGCTCGTGTCCGCCGCAAAAGCAGCGGTGTTTGTACAAACTGCTATTGCGCACAACAGCATACTGCTGGTCATGTAAAGACGCAGGGACAATATCAGCTCCTGGAACACAAAGTGTCGGATGGCTAGCCGAGGTGATCAGGGCAGTTCAATGGCTTTTGTGCGGTTTGCACGGTTTTGTGTTAATGTGGTGTCCCATGAAGCTTCCTGAAGTATAGCTATGAACTTCTGCGAACAACACCCTAGTTATGTTCCGCCCTGAACTCCAGCTGCCCTCCGGCGTTTGTGTCCGCGACGATATGGTCCCCTTCCTGGAATCGGCCCTCGAGCAACTGCAGCGAAAGTGGGTCAAGTATCTCGCGCTGTATCGCCCGCTTCAATGGCCGTGCGCCATACGCAGGGTCGAAACCCTCCGACGCCAGGCGCTCCTTTGCACTGTTGGTCAGCTCCAGCTCGATCTTGCGATCAGCGAGGCGCTGCTGCACGCGACGCATCTGGATATCGACGATACTCGAGATCTGCTCGCGTGAGAGCGAATGGAAAATAATGATCTCATCAATGCGGTTCAGGAACTCCGGTCGGAAGTGGTTTCGCAGCTCGTCGCGCACCGACTGCTCGATGATATCCTCGTTACCGCCACTCATCTGCTCGATGAGGTGCGACGCAATGTTACTCGTCATGATGAGGACGGTGTTACGGCAATTGACGACGCGGCCATGGCCATCGGTCAGGCGGCCGTCTTCCAGGATTTGCAGCAGAACATTGAAAACGTCCGGATGCGCTTTCTCGATTTCATCAAACAGCACGACACTATACGGCTTGCGGCGCACAGCTTCCGTAAGCTGACCGCCCTGCTCGTACCCGACGTAGCCCGGCGGCGCGCCAATCAGTCGCGATACCGAGTGCTTTTCCATATACTCGCTCATGTCGATCCGGATGATATTATTTTCTTCATCGAACATGAACTCGGCCAGAGCTCGTGCCAGTTCCGTTTTGCCGACGCCAGTCGGTCCAAGGAAAATGAACGAGCCAATGGGACGGTTTGGATCGCTGAGCCCCGCTCGTGCACGGCGGATTGCATTGGACACCGCGTTGATCGCGTCCTTCTGCCCGACCACCCGCTCTGCGAGACGCTCGTCCATTTTGATCAGCTTCTGAACTTCGCCTTCCATCAGCTTCGCGACCGGGATGTTCGTCCAACGCGCGACGATTTCCGCGATGTCTTCCTGCGTAACCTCGCGATTCGTCATGCCACTTGAAGCACCGTCGTTTGCCTGCAGGCGCGTGAGCTCCTGCTGCAACTGTGGCAGCTTTCCGTGCTGTAATTCCGCCACTTTGTTCCAGTCCGCCAGCTGCTGCGCACCTTCGATCTGGTGCTGTGTTTCCTCCACCTGCCTTTTCAGATTCGCCACTTTATCCCCGCTCGCCTTGGTGGCCTGCCACTCAGCTTCGAGCGCGCGCTCCTGCTCCTGGAGGTCTGCCAGTTCGCGTTCGAGCTTCTCCAGCCGCTCCTTGCTGGGCTTATCGTGTTCCTTACGCAATGCCGCTGCTTCCACCTGCAACTGAATGACGCGACGCTTCACTTCATCCAGCTCCTCCGGTCGCGAAGTCAGCTCCATGTGCAGTCGGCTGGCCGCCTCGTCGACCAGGTCGATTGCTTTATCCGGAAGAAAACGGTCCGCAATATATCGATGCGCGAGCACCGCAGCCGAAACCAGCGAGCTGTCGCGTATCCGCACCTTGTGGTGTTGCTCATAGCGATCACGTAGACCGCGCAGGATGGAAATCGTGTCCTCCACGGTTGGCTCATTCACCATGATCGGCTGAAAGCGCCGCTCCAGCGCAGGATCTTTCTCGATGTGTTTACGGTATTCGTCGACGGTAGTTGCGCCGATCGTATGCAATTCTCCCCGAGCCAGTGGCGGCTTCAGCATGTTGGCAGCATCGACGGCGCCTTCACTCGCGCCCGCGCCGACAACCGTATGCAACTCGTCGATGAAGAGGATAATTTGTCCATTGCTGTCCGTGACCTCTTTAAGAACGGCCTTCAGGCGATCCTCAAACTCGCCACGATATTTCGCGCCGGCAATGAGCGATCCCATATCAAGAGCGACAATGCGTTTATCTTTCAATCCTTCGGGTACGTCGCCGCGAATGATTCGCTGCGCCAGGCCTTCGACAATGGCTGTTTTGCCAACGCCCGGATCGCCGATCAGCACCGGGTTATTCTTGGTCTTGCGCGAAAGTACCTGCATCACCCGGCGCACTTCTTCGTCGCGTCCAATCACCGGGTCCAGTTTGCCTGCGCGGGCGGCGTCTGTCAGGTCGCGTGCGTACTTTTTGAGCGCTTCGTATTTTGCTTCGGGATTCTGGTCCGTTACACGCTGATTGCCCCGCACCTGAACAAGCGCCTGCAGGATGGCGTCCTTCGTAGCGCCAAGCGCTGCCAGAACACGCGAGCCTTCTGTACTCCGTTGATCTGCAATTCCCAGCAGGAGGTGTTCCGTAGAAGTGTAATCGTCTTTGAGCCGGTCGGCTTCCTTTTCGGCGCCGTCGATTGCCTGCGCGAGACTGCGCGACATTCCCGGCATTTGCGCACCGCTGCCGCTGATTTTCGGCAGCTTCTGTAGTGACTTGAGTACCTGGCCGGCAACTGTGTTCGGATCAATCCCCATCGACTGCAGGATCGGCGGCACCACGCCGTCTTCCTGTTGCGTCAGGGCGACCAGGAGGTGCTCGGGCGTGATCTCGGAATGGCCGTTCTCGAGCGCCAATCCCTGCGCGGACTGCACCGCCTCCGACGATTTTACGGTAAACTTTTCGGGTTTCATCTATAGTTCTCCAAGAATGGGGCCCAATGTACTGCAACCGTCATTCCAGCCGATTCCATGTCCTTGCAAGCGCGGTCGGAAAGGGCGCGTCCAGTTTAGTGGCTCATTTAATCAAGTTCACAAAACGTTTTTCAAGTTCCTCGCGGACAGCTGGTTTGGTTCGAGTTGCAATCAAGTTCAAAAATACGAATTTGGACACTTGAAAACCGGAGGCTAGTATCCGCAGCCCTTTACCACAGGGCACAGAGACACAGAGCTTTCACAGAGGAAAACACTCTGCAATTTGTAAGGGTTCTTACCACGTTATGCACAATAAGCATCTCTGTGCATACTCTGCGTCTCTGGGCCTCTGTGGTAATATGCATTAATGTTTTGCCGAATTTGCGGGCGGGTTCGCGAACGGGATTTGGTTGGTTTTTCATCTATAGAGACGGCTGGTATAGCACAGTTGTTTTGGCGTTGCCTATTCCCGTGTGTCTACTTAGCCGGCCATTTACCACAGAGGCACAGAGACTCAGAGCTTCACAGAGGAAAACAGTCTGCAATTTGTAAGGGTTCTTACCACGTTATGCACAATAAGCATCTCTGTGCATACTCTGCGTCTCTGTGCCTCTGTGGTAATATGCGTTAATGTTTTGCCGAATTTGCTTCTTGCCCAGTCGGTACCGACACACCCTCCTCGGACTGGCAGAACGCTTCTGACAGGTAATGCTACACATAATCCGGGCTCGCCCGGCCGCGTGCCTCGCGGCAACCCTGCCGAGTACGGTTTGGATGGCGAACGGCTCGGGGCCGGAATGGATCGCGCCTTTGCCGCCGCAATAAAAGACAAGCAGCTGAGCGGGGGAGTGGCGCTTGTCCTACGCCGCGGGCACGTCGTCTTCGAGAAGGCATATGGCTATCGCTGTATTATCGGCACGACCGAGCCGGCGACCCTGGACACCATCTATGACGTGGCGTCTCTCACGAAGCCCGTCGCGACCGCCAGCGCTATTATGAAACTCGTCGAGCAGGGTCGCATCCGCCTGCGCGACGGCGTAAAAACCTACATTCCCGAGTGGAAAAACGACAAGGACGCAGACGAGCGTACCAGCGAAGCCACGCGCCTGAAACGCTATATACGTACAGGTGCGCTGCGACCTTCCATCGATCTACTTCAAAGTACAAAATCACTGGACGGCGCTTCGCTGCCCAACAGTCCGGGCGAACTCTGGCATCGAATGGTGTCGGCAGGACACGTGCGTCTGGACGAAACATTTATCGAGCAGGCGCTTCGCTTCGACGGTATTCAGCGCGAAGGCGTACAACTACGCCACCTGCTCACGCACACTTCCGGGCTCGATCCATTCGACCGGTATTATCTGCGCTGGCCCGAGCGCGCGGCCCGGACGCGAATCATTGCTGATATTGTGCAGCGCAAGCTTGTCAACCCGCCGGGCGAGGCGTTCATCTACAGCGACCTGGGGTTTATCACGCTGGGAGAGATTGTGGAGCGCGTCACCAGCAAAACGCTCGCGCAGTTCACCCACGACGAGATTTTTGGGCCGCTTGGTATGCGCGACACCATGTTTAATCCGCCGGGAGAACTTCTACCGCGGATCGCGCCTACGGAATGGCGCGAAAGCGTCACCACGATCACCGGCACGGACGACGCACCCACTACCGCGTCCGTGAAAACGATGATTCGGGGCGAAGTTCATGACGGCAACGCGTATGTGCAGGATGGCATCAGCGGCCATGCGGGGCTGTTCTCCACGGCGCGCGATCTCGCCATCTTCTGCCAGATGCTTCTCAAGGGCGGCGAACATGCAGACGTGCGCATCTTTTCGCCGCTCACGGTAATTGCCATGAGCACCGACCAGGCGCAGCTCAAAACCGATGACCAGCGCGGCTACGGGTGGGACATCAAGACCAGCTACTCGGGTCCGCGCGGTGATATTTTTACCACCGGCTTTGGTCATACGGGGTGGACAGGCACTTCCATCTGGATCGTGCCGGAAGAACAGATCGCGATCATTATTCTCACCAACCGCGTCCACCCCGACGGCACCGGCGACGCCACTCCACTGCGTTCCAAAATCGCTAACGTCGTAGCGGGAAGTATTCTAAAGGAAAAAAACCTACCGCAATGAAGATGACAACGAACCTTCGCATTGCCATTATCTCCTTCGAGCATCCACACGCCTATTCCTACGCCTCCGCGCTCCAGCGCATACCCGGCGCGGAGCTTATTGCCGCGGCCGATTCCGACGCCGACCGCCTCGCACGTGTCCGGCGCGAACACTCTGATGTCGCAGGCTTCTATCCGGATTACCTCCACATGCTCGACCACGCGGAGATGGATGCGGTCATCATCTGCTCGGCAAACTCGAGTCATCTGCCCATCGCGCTCGAGTGCGCGAAACGCGGCAAACACATCCTCTGCGAGAAGCCACTCGCGCCGACGGTCGAGGATTCGCAGAAGATCATTGATGCATGCCGCGCGGCGGGGGTAACGCTCATGACGGCTTTCCCGGTACGCTTCAGCCCGCCGGTGCACCAGTTGCGGCAACTTGTGCAGTCGGGGCAACTTGGCACCGTCCTCGGCGCCAGCACCAGCAACCACGGTTCGATGCCCGGAAGCTGGTTTGTCGACGCCGCGAAATCCGGTGGCGGCGCGGTCATCGACCATACCGTCCACGTTGTTGACCTGCTCCGCTGGGTTCTTGAGGACGAAGTCGAATCCGTGTACGCCGAATACGCCACGCGCCTGCATGACCTCAAAGTTGAAGACGTCGGACAGCTCATTATGCGGTTCCGCAAGGGCACCATCGCCAGCCTCGACACAAGCTGGTCGCGGGTGAAGAGCTACCCGATCTGGGGCGACGTGAAAATGGACTTCAAAGGCACTGACGCCAACGTCAGCGTGAACTGTTTTCCACAGCAGATTCATCACTTCGACGACACCGCGATGCGCCACAGTGGCTACAATGTTGCAGAAGATCTCAACCAGCTCATGATCGAGGAGTTCGTTAGCGCGGTGCAGGAAAAACGCCCGGCGCTTGTCAGCGGCGAAGATGGATTGCGTGCGGTGCAAGTCGCGCAGGCGGCGTATGAGGCGGGGCGGACGGGGCAGGCGGTGAGGACCAAGTGATCCTGCGCGTTCGAGCTGCTGACTGCTCCGCAAAGGCCTATAAGTTTTTTAGGTCCTATAGGTCCTATAGGTCCTATATGACCTATATGTGCCAATTGCTCCGCAGAGGTGACCACCAATGATCCGCCAATTAGTAGACTCGGATATTAGCCGCCTTACCGTTCTCTGCAATCGCGCGATGGAGTACGATGTCTTCAACGAACCGATCCTTCGCGAAAAAACCATCGGATCTCCCGACCACCATCCCGATCTCGGTCTCGTCTACGAAGTGGATGGCGAGGTGGTCGCGTTTGGTCAGGGAAACATGGGCAAGGTGCGCGATGGTAAACAATTTGGTTATGTGCGGCTAGGCGTGGTTGACCGGGCGTATCGGCGGCGGGGGATTGGGTCGGCGCTGCTTAAAGAAATGGAATCGCGGCTCGTCGCGCGCGGCGTGCAGGTCATCTCCATCATGGACTCGCCCTTCAACTACTACATGCCGGGAGTCGATTTCCGCTATACCGAGGCGTATTGTTTCCTGCAGAAGCATGGCTATAAAGTAACGCACGAGACTCACAACCTGATCTGCGAACTCGATGTGAATGCCTGGCCCGAACTGGAGCAGCAAATTGAGCAGCTAAGGGGCGACAACGTTTATGTCACGCGCGCGCAGGTGGCAGATGGCGAGAGGATTCATGCGTTTCTGGATCTGCACTGGGTCGGCTGGAAAGGCGAAGTGCAGGGGGCGCTCGACAACGATCCGCCCACGCTTTACATCGCCAAGATGGATGAACGAGTGGTGGCGTTTTCGGGCTACCAGGGAAACAACAAGGCGCTGAACTGGTTCGGTCCGATGGGGACGTCGCCGGAGCTTCGCGGAAAAGGCGTGGGAGCACTGCTGCTGCGGCTGTGCTTGAGAGACTTAGCGAGGCAGGGATGGAAAACTGCTGTGATTCCGTGGGTGGGACCGATCCCGTTCTACTCGAAGTTTTGCGGGGCCAAGATTGATCGGTGTTTTTGGGTTCACCGGAAAGAGATTGGTTAGGCAATTAGTCGATTATTTTACCACAGAGGCACAGAGACACAGAGCTTTCACAGAAGAAAACACTCTGCAATTTATAAGGGTATCAGTATGCACAATAAGCAACTCTGTGCATACTCTGTGTCTCTGTGCCTCTGTGGTAAAGGGCCTTCCAAATGAGTTTTACCACCAAATCGGGCGTTACAGGATACGGAAAGTTTGATGAACTTAATCGGCATAGATATCGGCACCACCGGCGCAAAAAGCGTCCTGATTAATGATCGCGGGAAGGTTCTCGCCTCCGACCTGCAGGAGTACCCGCTCTCCCTCCCGCACCCCGGCTGGGCCGAACAGGATCCAGAGCACTGGGTCGCCGCGACCATCACCTCGCTGCGTAACCTGCTTGCGAAATCGCGCGTGCAGCCGAGCTCAATTGCCGGCATGGCACTTAGCGGGCAGATGCACGGTCTCGTCTGCCTCGACAAATCCGGCGCTGTGCTGCGCCCGGCGATCCTCTGGTGCGACACCCGCACCACGGCGGAATGCAAACTGATCGAGAAGCAGGTGGGTGGCCGCTCAAAGCTCATCCAGCTTGCGTCCAATCCTGCGCTTGAGGGTTTCACCTTGCCTAAACTCGTCTGGGTGCAGCGCAACGAACCCAGCCTGTTCAAACGCACAGCCACCGTACTTCTGCCAAAGGATTACGTCCGCTACCGCCTCACCGGCGCGCTGGGGATGGACATTTCGGATGCCGCCGGCACACTGATGCTCGACGTCAAAGGCAAGCAGTGGTCCGCGCCCATTCTCAAGGCGCTGAAAATCAATCCCTCGGTGCTACCACCGCTGGGTGAGTCGCCGGATATCGCCGGCCGGATCACACCGGAAGCGGCGCAGCTGACGGGGCTGCCTGAAGGTTTGCCGGTCGCGTACGGCGGTGCGGACAACACATGCGCGGCGGTGGGCAACGGCGTCATAAAGGAAGGAATCGTGGCGGTCAGCATCGGCACCAGCGGCACCGTCATTGCACCGGCGCGCCAACCCGTCCGTGACAAACTCGGCCGTGCGCACACTTTCAACCATTCCGTCCCGGGACTGTGGTATGTGATGGGCGTGATGCAGGCGGCCGGGCTGTCCCTCAAGTGGCTGCGAGACAACTTCGGAGGCATGGAGCGCGCCATGGCGGAGGACACGGGCATCGATGCCTACGAGTTCCTCGCCGCGCGCGTTGGCAGTGTCCCGCCCGGCAGTGAAGGACTGCTGTGGCTTCCGTATTTGAATGGCGAGCGGACGCCGCACCTTGACGCCAACGCTCGCGGTGTGCTGTTCGGCGTCTCACCGCGTCACACCAAGGCGCACGTAGTCCGCGCCATCATGGAAGGGGTTGTGTTTGGCTTGCGTGATTCGCTGGAAATTATTCGGGGGCTGGGAATTCCCGTGAAGGAAATACGGCTGACGGGGGGTGGCGCGAAGAGCGCGGTGTGGCGTCAGATGCAGGCAGATATTTTCGGCCAGCCGGTCGTTACTATTAACGTCGAAGAAGGCCCCGCCTTTGGCGCGGCGATCATCGCCGGGGTGGGCACGAAGGTGTTTAAGTCTTTCGATGCCGCCGCGAGTCAGATTATCAAGGTGGGGCGGGAGATCAAACCGATTCAGGCGAATGTCGACAAGTACGACAGACAATACGTTCTTTTCCGGGATTTGTACGTCAGCTTGAAGGATGATTTTGGGAAGCTGGCTAAGCTACGCTGACATAGATTGGAGCACAAGCGCTGTTCGGAGTACAGGCTAAAGCCTGTCCTCCGCACGGGGCGGTACAGCGAAGGACGGAATCCTCGGTGCGCTTGCGTTGGCCCCGGCTCAAGCCTGTCCTCCGAACGGCTGTACTG
>JBPCLP010000049.1:0-57463 GCA_051003195.1 Candidatus Sumerlaeaceae bacterium
GCTTGCGCCTGCCTTCAGCGCTTGCGCGCTTGAGGGTACTACGATGACGCTGGCGCAAGTGCACGAGCTGTTTCGTGCTGGTAATTCGGCATATCAGCAGCAACAGTTCGAAAGCGCTCGCGCAAGCTACCTTCAGATTGCAGAAGCCGGTGTGCAATCGCCAGAGTTCTTTTATAACCTCGGGAACGCTTGCGCGCGGTTGAAGAGGACCGCGGAAGCCGTTCAGTATTTTAGCCGCGCAAGAGATCTCGCACCGCATGATCCCGATGTCCTGGCCAACCTGAGCCGTGTCGCTCCGACAGGTGTTAACAACGCCGCACCCACGGACCCATTCCGATGGATGGAAAACCGGCTCAGCCTGAGGCAATGGATGGCTGTATTCCTGATCGTTTATATCTTGTTTGGGGCAGCCGGAGCAGCTTACCTTGGCACCATTGGCGGCCAGCGCCCCGCTGCGTTGCGTTATGCAATTTGGTCACTCGCTGCCGCCACCATTATCGTGGGCGTGTTTGCGGCGCGCAAGCATTACGCCAGTCATAATGTGCAAAAGGCTGTGGTCGCGCGGCCTGCCCTATCCGTTCGTAGCGGCCCTGCCGATACTTTTGCCCAGGTCGATTCCCTGCCGGAGGGGCAGATTGTAAGGAGCCTTGGCTCAGCGGAGGAAGGCTGGGCGCGCGTCCAATTATCCGACGGCCGTAAAGGCTATGTTCCCGCCGGGTCCCTGTTGTTTATCTAATCTTTGGCGAACTTGCTCAAGTGTGCCGTTCATATCTATACTTCAGGAAGCTTTCGAGCTCGGACGGCACACAAAACCAGTGAACGAATGATTGGGACACCACACTACCTGGACAGTTTTGCCCACTTGCGTTTTGAAATCGCGCTTCGCTGCACTGATCCGGCAGAAACCTGGAGGAACCGGAATTGGCGGAGAGGCATGGAGTAGCGGGCGCAGGCAACTGGATCATTGACCAGGTTAAGGTAATTGATCGCTTCCCGGAAGAAGAGCGCCTTGCGATCATCCTGGAGGAAACTCGCGGCACAGGGGGAGCGCCTTATAACGTGCTGGTGGGCTTGCGCTGTCTTGATGGCAGCCTGCCGCTGGAGGCAATCGGCGTTGTCGGAAATGACGCAAATGGTGAGTACATCCTCGAGCATCAGCGACGGCTGAACATTGCGCAGGCGTTGATGCGCACCAGCGACAAATTGCCGACATCCTACACAGACGTAATGAGTGTGCAGTCCACAGGACGCCGCACTTTTTTTCATAACCGCGGAGCCAACGCGCTGCTATGTGGTGAGGACTTCGAGTTCGACCGCGTTCGCGCCAAAATTCTCCACTTGGGATATCTGATGCTTCTGGATGCCATGGACGAACCGGATGAAGCGGATCCGACGCGCCCATGTGCAGCACGCGTGCTGGAGGAAGCGCAATCGTTGGGCATTCTGACTTCACTGGACATGGTCAGCGACCTCTCGCCACGGCTACACCATGTGGTCGCACCAACGCTTCGCCACGTCGATTACTTCATCGCGAATGAACTGGAGGCGGGCGCTCTTGCCGAGGTCGCCATTCGCGATGAGAGCAACCACCTGTTGCGTAATAACCTGCCACAGATTGCGGAGGTTCTTTTCTCCAAGGGCGTTGCAAGGCTGGTCTGCATCCACGCGCCTGAAGGTGGCTTCTGGATGGAGAAAGGTGGGCGACCTCTCTTTAAGCCGTCTCTCAACGTGCCGCAGCTTATCAACAAAGGCACCGCAGGTGCAGGCGACGCCTTTTGTGGCGGTATTCTGTACGGTTTGCACGAGGGCTGGGATGAAGACCGATGTCTGACGCTTGCCGTCGCTCACGCGGCTCAAAGCCTGAGTCACCCCACTACAACAGGCGGACTGAAGTCACTTTCCGAAACGGTTGCTTTAGTGGATCGGTTTGGCTATCGGGAATAGATGATGTCCACCACCTCGATAGCCTTAAAACATCAATTCGCGTGATACCTCCCCCTGTTGCCGTGCAAGGCACCAACACGGCAGACGTTCGCCGCACCGACGCAGGCGGAAACATCTGGCCCATGACGGTCTGCCGCATTTTGGCAATTCTTTTCCCGCTTCTTTTGCTTCTCATAATCTTCGATCGCAGAACCGAGGTGTGGACACAGAGAGTTGCATGGGCGACCGTATTGCTCGCGGCAATGTTTGATCGGGAACTGATTTCCGGGAAGCGAATTCGAATCTTCTTTATGACCCTGCTGCTTCCGATGGCAGGAGGGATGCTCCTGCTGATGGCGATTGATGCGCGCGACACAATCTTGCTGCCGCTTTTCCGCTACCAGGTTTTAATCCTCTGGGCAGCGGTGGCGTGGCTTTATTGCATTTACCCGGCACGCGCGATTTCGGATGCGACGCCATTCGCACCGGCCGCGTGGATTCTCAGCTTAATAATGGGCATCCTTGTACTGTTCGCTGCCTGGGCACTGCTCTCTGGAATTCTTTCGATCAGTCCGAAGTTTTCATTCAAACTCCTGGGCGCTGAACTTTTGCCCTATACCGCGTTTGTACTGCTCATCCCGCGATTTATCCTTCAGGCTTCACGGGCAACCATCCAGGTTTCTGCCGACGCTTGCTGGTGGGTGATTGTCGCCGCCAGCATCGGATTTTCTGTCGTTTTACTTGTGAACCTGCTTGGCGGCGCGCCTGCGCTGTGGCAATACAATCACCAGTTTTTTCGCGTCGATGCAGACGCCCCCATGACATTGCGTCTGCAGTATCTGTTTCAGCACCATAACCGTGCAGGCATTTTTGCCGCAGCCGCGCTCTTTTTATGCCTTGCAGGCCTTGTCGGACCTCTATGGCGCCATGTCATCGCGTTGAGCGCAGCCGCAAGCGCCGCAATTGGACTACCGTACACCACCACCCGCGGTGCACTTGTAGCTGCAGCTATTGGCGCCGTCGTACTTCTGCTGGGCTATGCACTTGCGCGTCGCGCAAAGCAGGCCTTCATCGCGCTTGTCATTGCGATGCCAATCGTCTGGTTTTTCACGCCGACGCAATACCGTGCCCACATCGCACGCGTCTTTTCGCGCCAACAATATCAGGGCTGGCAGGGCGGCAGCATCAACGCCCGGCTCATCATATGGGAAAGCACCATCTCGATGATCGATAAACGGCCCTGGCTGGGATTTGGATACGGTTTCGAAAACTTTGAAACGGCGGCGCAGACGGATCACCCGCACATTGCCGGGTACTTTGAAGGAGCCGTGCACGCACATAACCAGTGGCTCGAAACCGCAGCTGAAACGGGAATTCCGGGTGCCGTGCTCTTGCTGGGTTTTACAATGATGCGCATTGGTTGGCTCGGCTGGTCCTGGTGGAAAGTACGCCGCGCTAATGCCAGGTTAGCATCATTGCTGCTGACATGGCTTGCGCTGGAGGTCACACTTCAGGCATACGGTCTTACAAATTATGCTCTGCGGCGAGGTCTTGGCCTGATGATATACAGCATCTGGGGCGGCAGCATCGCACTATGTGTCCGTGCGTTAATGACCGATGCCGCAGGTCGAGTGCTGGATGTCCGCACTGTTAACGACTCTGCCAAAGCCAGTACGGCATAGGGCTTCTCTTTCTTAGTGCGGACACACTTGAGGTATGGCATCTACAAGTCTTGAATGGGCACTAAACGCAGAACGTTTCTTTCGCCACGCGCCATCCGCCGGCTGTGGTGGGCCCCGGCTGCCATCTGGTTTCTTGCGTGGCATTTCTTCGGCGTCTGGGAGGTCTGGCGCGATCCGCTCAACCAGGTACCTGGACCACTCGGGGATAACATCGTCATGTTATGGAACCTCGGTTGGATGCGTTACGCGCTCTCACATGGCGATCCCGGTTTCTGGTTTCCGACGGCCTACTATCCGCAGGGATTCCTGTTTCTTTTCAGCACGCACACCTGGCTCGATGGAGTGCTCGGCTTCCTGTTCTCGCCGCTTCTCCCACGCGGACCCGCAGGCACAGTACTGTGGGCAAACATCGTACAGCTGTTCGCCACAACCGCAACGGGCCTGCTCACCATGGCGGCGCTGCGGCAATTCGGTGTGCGCAGCTGGCTCATTCAATTAGTGGGGGCCAGCGCGCTCACCTTCTGCTGGTTTCGCGTTTACGCCGGCACCGGGCACTACCACTTTTATGGCACGCAGTGGATGCTTGCTGCGTTGCTCTCCGCCGCCTATGCGCGGCGTCTCCTGCGTAGCGGGTTTAGCAGACCGGGCCTTTTGTGGTCTTTCGTCGCAGGGGGGCTGACGGGTCTATCGTTTTTAAATGACCAGACGCACGCTATTTTCGCGGCCATACTCTTTACTTGTACGATGGCGTCGCTGTCGTTCTCCGGCACAACGGTCCAAAGGCAGACCGTGCTTGCCTCCCTTGCCGTCGGAGCCATTGGCGCAATTCTCATCAGCAGCATTCATCTCATTCCGATTCTTCGCGCCGTCAGCACTGGTCAATTTACTTATAAGGTGGCCATGCTGCATGTACCCCGGATCGTCGATGCCACCAGCATCCTGCTGCCGCCAGACCGTCACCTTATGGGCGGGCCGTTTGCAAACTTACGCGGTACGCACCAGTTCACCAGCCAGGAGGGCGCTTTTCTGGGAATGTCCGGCTACTTGTTCATTGCGTGCGGCATCGCAGCGAGCATGTCAGCCTTCAGGTACACAACGCGCAGGCGTACACTGATTTGGCGCTCTGCAGTGGCAACGGTACTTGGGTGTTTGTTTCTGTTGTTTGCGTATGGCGAGCTTCTTACCATCGGGCAAAACAGTTACTTCTGGATGCCAGGGCGGCTGCTTCGCCACGTCCCCGTACTCAATAATATCCGCCTTCTCCAGCGCTGGATTTGGCCGGCGCAAATCTGTCTCACGGTCGCGGGCACCTCAGCTATTTTCTATTGGTGGGGCACAAGGCTATCCGCGCCGCGAAAGGCGCTTTTGCTGGCATGGGCAGCGCTAGCCTCCGCGGAGGGGAAATGGTATCCGCCGGCCGAGCCGACACACATCCACAGCAATTTCATGGATCCCCCCGGATTAGTCGCATCCATACAGAAGTTGCGCATAAAAGGTGGTGTGCTGATGATGCCTATGGAAAAGGCATATGCGCACTCCAATCATCTCCAATTTCTTGGCGGCTACGACATTCCTGTGACCACAGCCTACACCGCGCGCGCCCCATTTGACGTTACCCATCCACCGTGGCAAGGCACTAGTTGGACCGCCGAATCCGGCGAGTGGCTGCGCGACCGCCAGGTCTCGGTCGTCGTGTTCCACGACTATGAAGGCACCCTGCTCACATCGTCGCAATTGCAGGGTTATTCAGACTGGATTGAAAACGCCAGGCAAGCAATACCTGGACTGATCGTGATGAACCGCAATGGTGTTGAGGTCACCGTCCCTGCCTCTAAATAGTGCCGTCCGGAGTGTGGGTATGGCGCCGCGCAGCCGCGACCGAGGCTAGAATCGAAACAATCAGAATGCCTGCAATCGTGGCAAGGGAAACGCCAATTGGGACTTCAATGTGCACGATCGGAAGCAGCATTTTAATCCCCACAAACGCCAGCACCAGAGCTAAACCATACTTGAGATAGCGAAACATGTCCATTACTCCCGCGAGCACAAAATACAACGCACGCAGTCCAAGGATTGCGAACACATTGGAAGTGTAGATAATAAACGGGGATCTTGTTACGGCAAACACTGCGGGTATCGAATCGAGAGCGAACAACAGGTCTGTCGTCTCAATAATCAGCAGCACCAGAAAGAGAACGGTGACGTACCATTTCCCCTCTATTTTCACAAAAAACTTCTGCCCATGATCTCCTTCCACTATCGGCAGCATCTTACGCGCAGCACGATACACATAGCCTTTGGTCGGATTCTGATGCGTCACGTCAGTCAGCGCCATTTTGATTCCTGTGTAAATGAGAATGGCGCCAAAAACATACAGAATCGATTCAAAGCGCGTAATAAGCGCGCTGCCAGCCCAGATCATAATACCGCGTAATACCAGGGCACCTATAATTCCCCAGAACAGCAGACGGTGCTGATACATTTTTGGAACTTTGAAGTACGTGAAAATCATTACGAACACGAAGATGTTGTCAACGCTCAGCGCCTCTTCGAGAAGGTATCCCGCCAGGAATTCCTGTCCGATCTGTGCGCCAAACTTAAAGTAGAGCCACACATTAAAGATCGCGGCGAAGCCAACGCAGATTCCGCTCCAGATCAACGCTTCGCGAAAACGGACCTCGTGAGCTTTGCGATTCAATACGCCCAGATCCACTGCAAGCATGCACAACACGAAAATCCCAAATGCGACATATGCCCACGTAGGAAAGTTGATAATCATTGGGGCAGTGGCGCTCAATGTTTCTCCTCCTTTCCCGTATTGTTGCCAAGCGGGTTTAGGTGTAAAGTAATCCGTGGTGTCATTCAGTCACGCAGTACACCCATCATCGCCAAAGCAATGCAAAAGCCGCTTTTATAATCATCTTAGCGTAATACTTGCAAAAGCAATGGAAGCATCGCCCGCAAAGCTTTGCCTCGGTGACTAATCTCATTCTTAACATGCGCATCGACCTCGGCCAGATGGCGTCCGGCCTCAGGAACGTAGAAAATTGGATCGTAGCCGAATCCCTTCGTGCCACGCCTCTCCCGCGCGATGATTCCTTCCAGCGTACCCTGGGTCTGTGCCAGTACGCCTCCTGGCCGCGCTAATACCATCGCGCACTCGAATCGTGCAGTCCTCTCACCGTCAGGTACCATTTGCATTTCGCCCAAAAGTTTCGAGATTCTCTCTTCATCGGTTGCGGCATAACGCGAAGAATGAATGCCCGGCCGTCCCATCAAAGCGTCAACCACGAGGCCACTGTCATCCGCAAGTGCCAGCAAGCCTGATTCAGCCGCGTAATATACTGCCTTCTGTCGCGCGTTTTCCAGGAACGTCTGCCCGCTTTCGTCCGGCTCCGGAATCTCCGGCAATTCGGCTGCCGAGCAGACCTCCACGCCGTCAACACACGCCAGGATCTCCCGCATTTCCTGAACCTTTTTGTTGTTTTTCGTAGCGAGCAAAAGTGTGCCGGCCATGAGGAGCGCCTGTTTCTTAGCTTACGCATTTAGTGTTGCGGATCGATTCGCCGCAGGTGAATTTCAACTCAATGATTCCGCGTATTCTTTCCTCTGCAATTCTTTTTGGACTCATGTCAGCTTGCCTGCTGCTCCTCACCGGCTGCAACAATCAGCCCGGATCGGTAACCACCGACGGAACGCAGAGAGTGGCCGGCAAGCTCGGCACCCTCGAGGGGCAGGTGCTGCTTTCGGTACCAGACTCGATTACCAGCCATACCGGCATCGTGGTTTATCTGGCCGGAACCTCCTTCCTGGCGCGCACGAGTGCATCGGGTGCTTACCGGATTGATAATCTTCCTGCCGGCTCCTACCAAATACTCGCAGAAAAAAACGACTTTCAAATTACGGTCGTGGACAATTTGGTGTTAGATCCAGCCAGGCACACCCCGCAGAAACCAGCCATTACGAAGGTCGCTATCCTGGAAGCGCTCGCTAATAGTGGGACACGAAATGGCGCGACCGATCTCGGGACTGTACAAGGTACTGTCTATCTACAGGGCCAGGAGAAGAGCGACGGAGTCCGCGTCCAACTCGAAGGCACGCAGTTTGTCACGGTAAGCGGCGACGACGGTTCGTATCGTTTGCTCAATGTGCAACCGGGCACATACTCCATTACATTCACGCGTGTCGATTACAAGCCGTACAAGGCGACAGGTCTGGTTGTCGCCGCAGGCTCCGCCACCACCGTCCCCGATACCGCACTCGAAAGCACGCACCGTGCTGTGCTGATCGGAACACCTTCCATGGACAACAACACCACGGTCCCTGCCACACCTGTCGGCACCCCCATCGTCGCCAGCCGCATGTCCGGAGATCGGGTGATCAGCGGAATCGTACAGCTTTCGGATCTCGAAGGCAAGCCCGTCACCGATTATAACCGCGCGATGGTCGCAATTAACGACAGTGACATTGTCGCGACGCTGGATGAGGAGGGACGCTTCCGGATGGCAAATCTCGCGCCCGGTATTTATACACTGATCGGGTCGCTCGACAATGGCGAAGCAACGAGGCTTCCCGTCGATCTCACAACCCAGCAGACCGCAACCGTTATACTAAAGATCAGCGCTGTTACAGCGCCGAAGCCCAAAGGCGCGATCACAGGGCGCGTTGTCTTGCCAGGCATTGACGACGAGCCCATGCCGGATGCCTCCGGCGTTCGCATTGGAATTGCAGGCACCCAGTCCACCGCGTTGTCAGCCGCGGACGGCAGCTTTAAGCTCCAGGATGTTCCCGAGGGCAGCTATCAGCTGGTTGCGACAAAGGATGGCTTCGAAGATTTCAGCCAGGGTGGAGTCGAGGTCGCGGGCGGTTCGCCTACCGATGTCGGCGTGCTGACCCTCGAACCTAAACGCGACTACCCACGCGTCATTGGGACCGTGCCCCAGAACGGCACTCGTAATGTGCCTGTCGGACTCGATATCCTCCTTCAGGTAAAGTTCAGCAAACGCATGGATCCGGCGAAGATTCGCGAGGCCGTTTCCGTTCGTCCGCCCACTGCCGCACAGGTGCTGTTCGGCCGAGGCAGCCATCCACTGGCAGATGATGATGCCCTGGTCGTTGTTTTGTCCAGCCTGAGCGAAGACGCGCCGATTCGCTTCGGCACGAATTACCAGTTGGCAATCGCGCGCACCGCCACCGACGTCGACGGGGTCCCCATGCGTGAGGATTTCGCAATGAACTTTTCGACCGGGGCCCCTGGTATTATTGGCACTCGCCCTGGCAACGGAGAGCAGAACGTCTATGCTGACCAGAATACGATGCCGGTGCTCTTGAACTTTAATACCCGACTGAAGCCGGACTCGCTGAACGAGCGTAGCATTCGGGTCCGGCCGGACAATGGCATCTCGATCAGTATTACACACACGGAAGATCCCCGTAATGGCTGGACGAACGTCAGGGTCGCAACCCAGTGGCAGCCCGACACCCAGTACACAATCACCATTGGGCGCGACGTACGTGCTGCAAACGGTCAGCCGCTTGGAAACACCCCTTATACGCTAAAGTTCCGCACCAGCTCGAACCAGGTCATCCAACAACCGATCCAGGTCGTGCGCTGATGATCTGCTTTGAGGCCCTTGACAGCCCATCGCGTCAGCCGCTGCCAATAGAACGGCAAATGAACTGATGACGCAGGCCAGCAATGCTGCTGACCTGCTTTTCTTAAAGAAAGCGCAATGATAGACTTCGATAAGATGTTCGACGAAAACAGAATCGTCGACCTGAAAGCCACGACCAAAGAAGAAGCTCTTCGAGAGCTTGTCGACGTGCTGGCCGACTCACCCGATGTGATGGATCGCGACGAATTGCTGCACGCCATATTTGAGCGCGAGAAAGTAATCTCCACTGGCGTGGGGATTGAAGTGGCTCTGCCGCACGTCAAAATTCCTTCGGTCAAAAATTTCGTTATCGCGGTGGGACGGTCCCACAAGGGAATTGATTTTGAAAGCCTCGACGAGAAACCGGTCTATATCGTCGTCATGATCGGGGCAAACGATAAGCAGGCGGGTGATTTCCTGAAGGTTCTCGCCAAGCTTGTTCTGAAACTGAAGAACCGCGGATTCAGAAAACAGGTCATGTTCGCCAAGAACCCAAAACGGATAAAGGAGCTGTTCCTTTCCGACGAATTGCCAGAAGATGATGAGGAGTAACGGCGCGGTATGAGTACTGCGATGCCGATACTTGCCGCCGAGGTGGAAGAACTTTCCGCGGTACTATCTGACAAACTCGCCATCGCAAAAGATGCACGCGCTCTCGTAATTGCCGGCAGCGGACTGGGCGGGTTTGTAAGAACCGTCCAACCCATCACTACGCTTTCCTATGCAGAGCTGCCGCACGTTGGCGCCAGCACCGTTGTTGGTCATGCCGGCAATCTGATTTACGGTACGGTGCAATTCGGAAATGGGCCGACACAGCTACTCGTCATGGCGGGCAGGCGCCACCTGTACGAGGGCATCACCGCCCACGCATCGACACTCCTTCTGCGGGCGCTGTTGCTCGCTTTCCCGACGCTGGACACGGTCATTATCAGCAATGCCGCGGGCGGGCTGAACCGCTCATTCGAAGTCGGCGACCTCATGCTCCTCAGCGATCACGTCAACTGGACGTCACGTAATCCACTGCTCGGGCCGAACAACGACGAATGGGGCACCCGCTTTCCTGACCTCAGCAATGTCTACAGTCGCAGGCTGCGCGACCTTGCGAAAGCCGTCGCGCTCGAAAACGGGATTCAGCTTCGTGAAGGCGTCTACATTGCTGGCCACGGTCCCAGCTACGAAACTCGCGCCGAGGTAAACATGTTGCGAAACATCATTGGCGGAGACGCAGTAGGCATGAGCACGGTTCCTGAAGCGCTCATCTGTGCACACATGGGCCGTGAGGCGCTCGGTATCAGTTTTATCTCCAACCTGCTCACCGAACCGGCTGTCACTACACACGAAGAAGTCATGGAAAACGCGCGTAAGGTGGAGGAGAAGTTCTGCCGGCTGCTTACGGCGCTGATACCCCGGGTGACCAGTTGAATCGTATAGCTCTGGAAGAAGCAAACTACGTACAGTCGGTACTCGCGCTGCGTGCTTTGACCGGCCAGCAGAGACTTCAAATGTCCGTGGAACTTAGCGAGAACAGCCGCTAACTCTTCAAAGATGGATTGCGTAAGCGCTTCCCGGAGTTGAACGAGCAGGAACTTCATGCCCTTTATCTTGAGCGCCTTGCAGAATGTCACAATCAGAACTGCTGAACGAAGTTTTGCAGGTTTTGACAGAGCTGAAAGTTCCGTACATGCTCACCGGCTCACTCGTTTCTTCCTTTCAGGGTGGTCCGCGCAGCACGCATGATTATGACATTGTTGTCCGCATGGCCGTGGACGAAGGAATGAAACTTTGTGAACGATTTCAGCCGCCCCGGTACTATCTCGACCAGGAAGCCGTCAGATCCGGGATTCTGCAGAAAGCTGAATTTAGCCTTACTGATAATCAGTCAGGCTTTAAAATTGATTTCTGGCCATTAAGGTCAACGGCGTTTGACCAGTCTTGTTTCCGCCGCCGCGTTCCGGAGGAAATATTTGGAAGGCTCGCGCTGATTTCTGCTCCGGAGGACACCATTCTCAACAAACTTAGATGCGCCCGTGAATCCGGCGGGAGTGAGCGTCAGCACCTCGATGCCTTAAAGGTTTACGAGGTGCAGTTTTCCGGACTTGATCACTCCTATTTGAACAAATGGGCGGCGGAGTTGGGAATTGAGAACGAGCTGGATGAGATCAAAAGCAAAGCGAAGCCGGTCGGGTAACCGCGTGCCTAGACCGGCGGATCGTTGCTTTTTTCTGAAGCTTTCCCCTCTGCTGTCATATACGATGCCCGGAACCCGTTCTCGGGGCAACGACGCACCCGACGTGCATCTGGGAACAGGGGGATACTTTAATGAAGGGTGATGCAGGATTATGAGCATTACAGCAGAGAAAAAGAAGGAAGTCATTGCGGACAACAAAACGCATGACAAGGACACGGGAAGCCCGGAAGTCCAGATCGCGATCCTGACAGAGCGCATCAAAAACCTCACCGAGCATTTCAAGACCCACGCCAAGGATCACCACAGCCGTCGCGGTCTTCTGATGCTGGTTGGGCAGCGCAAGCGGTTGCTAAGTTATCTCAAGAGCACCGAAATCAACCGCTACCGCGCACTGATTGAGAAGCTCGGCCTCCGCAAGTAAGTCCAGTTTAAACAACATTTTAGTCGGCGGAACGCACCTGCGTTCCGCCTTTTTCTTTTGGTGGCGATCAATGTGCAGTCGCACTTGCTCCCCAGCTCACCACCTGGGCTTACCTGGTCCGGCTGCTCGATTCGCCTGCCTCCCGCCACCTCAACTCGGGCGATCTTCTATTCCTCACTTGAACAACACGCCCCCAGCGCGTTATAGAAGGCTTGGCAAAATTGATTTAACACAAATCGCAGCCGTCGAAACTCGGGTAACCTCGGGGACCGGCTCGGGCTTTTATGTGTCGGCACAACGCGCTACCTTCTTGCGCCGAAATCTAAAATCCCGGCAGCTCCCCCCCTGGTTCGCCACCGCTGATTCTTCAGCGCTTGCAGTTCTGCGGCATGCACCAGAAAGGAAGCACCCATGACCGAAACTAACGGTCGTAGCAGCGCTATAGCTGCGTTTGAACAGTCAGTACCCTTTGGAGCCGAAGAGCTCACCCTGGGAACGGGCAAACTGGCCAAGCAGGCCAACGCCACAGTCGTGGCCAGTGTAGGCGGAACCGTTGTTCTGGTCTCCGTGGTAATGGCTGGCCCCCGCGATGTTCCGTTGGATTTTTTTCCACTCACGGTTGATTACCGTGAGAAAGCGTATGCCGCCGGCCGTATGCCTGGTGGCTACTTCAAGCGCGAAGGTCGCCCCGGCGAAGCCGAAATTCTCCGCGCCCGTCTCATCGACCGTCCCCTCCGCCCTCTCTTCCCCGATGGCTTCCGCCAGGAAGTCCAGGTCTACATCAACGTTCTGTCCTACGATGGCAAGAACTCGGCAGACGTAGCCGCCCTCACAGGCGCATCGGCCGCTCTGCTGATTTCAGACATTCCTTTTGAAACGCCAGTCGGCGCAGTTCGCGTTGGCTACGATGGCACAAGTTACACGCTTAACCCGACAATCGAACAGCAGAAGACCAGCAAGCTGGACCTGATTGTTGCAGGCACCCGCAAAGCCATTACCATGGTTGAATCGGGCGCCGAAATGCTGACGGAAGAGCAGATGCTCGGCGCACTCAAGTTCGCGCACGAAGCCATCATTAAGATATGCGATTCGCAGGACGAAATGCGCAAGGCGGTTGGCAAGGAAAAGTACATCTACAAGCCGGTCACGCACAATCCCGCTCTTCTCGAGCGGCTCCGCTCATTGTCCACCCCGCGCTTTGCTTCCATCAACGAGATCTACGAGAAGAAGGAACGCAGCGAAGCCCTCAAGGGTCTGCAGGAAGAGTTGACCGACAGCCTTACGGAAGAGTTCCCGGAGATCAGCGACGTCATGAAGGGCGTGTTCGAAGACGAATACAGCCGCTCCATGCGCGAGTCGGTTCTTACATCCGGCAAGCGCGCGGATGGCCGTGCTCTCGATCAAATCCGCCAGATCGATGTCGACCTAGGCGTACTTCCGCGCACGCACGGTTCGGCTGTGTTTACCCGCGGGCAGACCCAGTCTCTGGGCGTGCTGACGCTAGGCACCGGCGAAGACACGCAGGCCATCGACGACCTGGAAGAAGTTTCCGAGCGCACCTTCTACCTGCATTATAACTTTCCGTCGTTCTCCGTTGGCGAAGTGAAACGCATCATGGGCCCTGGCCGCCGCGAAATCGGCCACGGTGCACTGGCCCAGCGCTCGATTGCTCCAGTCATTCCTGATCACGATAAGTTCCCATACACCATCCGCCTGGTTTCCGAGATCCTTGAATCGAACGGATCCAGCTCGATGGCCTCTGTGTGCTCCGGTATCCTTGCCATGATGGATGGCGGCGTTCCGATCAAGGCACCCGTGGCTGGTATCGCGATGGGCCTCATCCTTGAAGGTGATCGCTACGCAGTACTTAGCGACATCATGGGCCTGGAAGATCACCTCGGCGACATGGACTTCAAAGTTGCCGGCACTGAAGAAGGTATTACTGCGCTGCAGATGGACATCAAGATCGAGGGCGTCACGCTGGAGATCATGGAGAAGGCGCTGCAGCAGGCGAAAGCGGGCCGTAAGCACATCCTCGCGAAGATGAACGAAGCCATCGCCGAGCCTCGTGCGGATCTCGCGGTTCATGCGCCGCGCATCGAGACGGTACAGATCAACCCCGAGAAAATCAAAGACGTTATTGGTTCCGGCGGAAAGGTCATTAAGGAGATCGTCGCAAAGACGGGTGCCAAGATCGACATCCAGGATACTGGCCAGATCTTCATCGCTTCCGCCGATGGCGAGGCAATGAAGCGCGCCATCGAATGGATCAAGAACATCACCGCCGATGCTGAAATCGGTCAGATTTATACAGGTAAGGTTTCGCGCATCGCTGAGTTTGGCGCCTTCGTTGAAATTCTGCCCGGTAAGGACGGCCTGGTCCACATCAGCGAACTTGAATCGCGCCGCGTTGAACGTGTCGAAGATGTCTGCCGTCTCGGCGACGAAATCATCGTGAAGGTGATTGGCATCGACGACAAGGGCAAGATTCGACTCAGCCGGAAGCAGGCTCTCGATCCAAGTCTCAAGCCCGAGGGAGAGTCTGAAGGTGGACGCCGTGAGCGCAGTGACCGTGGAGATCGTGGCGGAGACCGTGGAGGAGACCGTGGCGCAGACCGCGGCGGAGACCGTGGAGGAGATCGTGGCGGACGTGGTGGTGGAGACCGAGGCGGACGTGGCGGTGAGCGCGGTGCACGTGGAGGCGGTGATCGCGGGCCACGAGGTGGTGGCGGTGGTGATCGCGGGCCACGAGGTGGTGGCGGCGATCGCGGCCCACGCCCCGAACGGCCGGATTTCGACCGCGGCAGCGAACACCTGCGTGAATCAGCTCGACCTGCAGAAGGCGAGACTGTTGCACCCGCAGCTGCTGAACCTCGCCGCTTCGATGAAAACGTAGCCAACGAACCGCGAACCCAGCCCGCTGCCGAACCTCAGCAGCCACACCGCTTTGACGAAAACATTGAAAACGAACTCGGCTAAGCGTACTCTGTAGTACTGTAAGTAACATAAGTTGATTTTATGACTCAATCCGCCCGACGAGCAACGCTCGCCGGGCGGTTTCATTTATTGAAGGCTTGAAATACTGTACTCTCCCTCTTGCGCCGTGCTGTTCATCTTTCATGATTGGATTGGCCACTTGCTAAAGCGCCGCACTTTCGCTCGTTGCTTCTTCCTGGTTTCCCAGGTGCTTTTGGTGGTCCACGCTCGTGCCAGTGATGTTCTCACCACTACAATGCCGCTCAACCCTCCCACTTATTTCGGCATTAACGGTGTCGGCATGCTGCACCATCCCAAAAACACAGCGGAAAACAATCGCCGCTTCGCACTCGTCGCCGAACTCGGAATTAAATGGGACCGCAGCGATCTATGGTGGAGCGAGTTTGAAAAGAAACCTGGCAGGTGGACATATACCCTGGGCGACGCTGCCATGAAAGCATACCGCGAACATGGGGTGCAGATGCTCCCAATCCTTGATTATGGCGCCGCATGGTTGGACACCCGCGCACCGTCAAACCAACAGGAGCGCGCAGAGTTTGCACAGTATGTAACCAATGTCGTCTCGCGCTATAAAGGATATGCGGGCTATTGGGAAGTTTGGAACGAGCCAAACATCATTCCGTTCTGGAGACCTCAGCCCAGCGCCGAATTGTACGCTCCGCTGCTGCGGCTGACCCACGACACCATCCACACAGCAGATCCCGACTCAAAGACCATCGCCTTCGCGCTCGCCGATCTGGACCACGAATTCCTCGAGCGCGTTCTCGAGATAGCCGGAGCCGATTGCTTCGATGCCGTATCCTACCATTTTTACAGAACCAGCGAACCCGAAAAGCGCACCCTGGAAGAAATAGCCGAGCTTAAGCTTACGCTGGAACACTTCGGCCGACGCGACGTTCCCGTGTGGGTCACGGAGATGGGCGTCACATCGCACCTTGGCAACGAAGGTGTCAGCGAAGACATGCAGGCCATCTACCTTATGCGGCAGATACTTCTGCTTATCGCGGGGGGAGCCGAGCGCGTGTTCCCGTTTTGCCTGGTCGATAACGTTTCCGATCCGGGCGGCCCGTGGGGCTCGCAGCTCGGAATGGTCACACTCGACTGGCGAAAAAAACCGGTGTTCTACGCCTACAAGACCATGATCGCACAACTGCAGGACTACGAGTTGGCTGGACCGGTGGATCTCGGCGAGAACGTGTACTCGTACTTGTTCAAACTGCGTAATGGCACTGCCGGAAACGTGCAACACAAGCTGGTCGCGTGGACTACCCACGACATTAAAGACATCCGCGTTACGATCGACGATATCCTGACAACAGTCCCGCAGCCCGGCACGGTAAGTGTACTCCAGCCGATCCCGCCTGAACTACGTAACTACACTACAAATCTCGGCGAGAAGCGCGCTTTGGAATTCCACGGTGCTACTGCCCGGGTGATGTTATCGCCTGCGCCGATCTACATGCCTGTGAAGAGCGCCGAACTCGAAAAGAATGCGAATACGCAGTTTCGCCCATCGGCCATTTCGGCCGCGCCGGGACAGAAATACGCGGCTCGGCTCAAGCGCGCGGAGAACAATCCTGTGACGATAACCGGTACCAGTTCCGCATCCGACGTTTGGGAACATTCTGTTGCCGAGGAAGATCCCACCAGTGCGGAAATCAGGTTCACAGTGCCCGAAGACACCAGGCCGGGCTGGTATACAATCCGCGCGAATGTGGCGGGGACGTCGAACACCGTGGCAAAAAGCCTTCGTGTGTGGGTGCGCGACGCGACTCGTGTACAGGTACGCCCGTTCTGCACATCGGCAACACAGGACCTCGTTACGAGCTTCACAGTGCACAACACTGGCTTGTCGGATTCGCAGACGTATCGCTTTACGAGCGAGCCAGTCCTGGAGGAAATTACTTTTCCATCGGGTACCGTGGGCCAGAATACCACGGGACTCTGGACCGGCGATAAGCCGGAGAAATACAATCCTTATTTCCAGCAGGCGGCTGTTACAATCCCGCGTGCACAGTTGGTGAAGCTCAATGACACACTCCAATTCAAGCTGAATGACCGCCCAGTGTACCGCATCGGGGTTTTATCGCTGCGCGAGCGCGCGCCGCTTGTCGATGCTTTGCTGATGGAGTACGAAAGCACTCCCAGGCTTCTGCTTAATGATTCGACGCAGGTACTTGCGGGCGAATGGCGCAAATCCCAACATGACATTGGCGACACCTCCGCCTCCATCGCCACGATCTGGACCGAAGAAGGTTTGTACCTCGGCTGCGAGATTGTTGACGATCACCCCATGATGAATGATCGGGCCGCAGGTCAGGATATTTATAAAGGTGATGGCATTGAGGTGTATCTATGTCCCGGCGGGTATTGGGGACAATACTACGCAAATAAGGAAAACGGCGCCTACCACTTCGCACTCTCGCCGGGACGCAACGGCGACGGTACGCTCGTCAGCGATTTTGAAGACCGGGTTCAAGGATCGAAGATCGCGGTTCGCCGAACGAAAATCGGCTGCAACATGGAAGCCTTCATTCCGAAGTCTGCGTTCGGCAACTATACGGCGAAGCACGGCGATGTAATCGGCTGGGATGTACAACTGAATGACCGGGATGACTACTCACATGCGGCCAGGCAGAAAGCGCTCATGTGGAACGGCGACCATATGAACTGGCTGAGAGCGGGCAAATGGGGCATGGCAGTTATTAGATAATGTGCCGCGCTCACAACCCCAGAATTGATGCGTACGCCTTTGCCCCCCGCACCAGGGCATCCGTGCTGATCCATTCGTCCTTCGTATGGGCTTGCTTAATTGAGCCCGGACCAAACACGATCGCCTCGATTCCATGTTCCCCATAAAAGCTGGCATCGGTACAATAATTTGCGTACTGCGGTGCCCCTGTTTCGCCGACGGTTCGCATAGCTGAAAGACACGCCAAAACAGCGGCGCTCTCTCCCGCGACCTCAAACGCAGGCGCCGCAACCGTGGGAGAACCGATCTCAATGCCTTCGATTCCCCATAGCAGTTCTTTCAATTCCTGAAGCGCAGCGTCGGCACTCTCGCCGGGAATCAACCGCCGGTCTACATGCGCTGTGCACAACTCGGGCACCACGTTGACCGCCGCGCCCCCGTGTATGGTTCCTACACTAAGTGATGCAGATCCAAGCCTGGCATGACCGGGCCGCTGTCGCAGCTCACCTGCATATTCGGACATTCTGCGGATGGCTTCGGCCATCGCATAAATCGCGTTTCGGCCCAGTTCGGGCGTGCTGCTGTGTGCAGCGACTCCCCGCACCATAACATTCCAGCGCACCACGCCCTTATGCGCAACGACCGGCTGCAAATCCGTAGGTTCCGCGACGACCGCAAACGCGAGGTTTTGCTTCCACTCCAGCCGCAGATGATCGAGAAAGTACCGGACGCCACTGAAGCCGGACTCCTCGTCGCACACTGCCGCAAAGATCACATTATAACCAGCATCACCGCGCTCTTTCGCCTGCGAAATGGCGCTCAGCATTGCCGCCATTGGTCCTTTTACATCGCACGCGCCTCGCCCCCATAAACGTCCATTCCGCACTTCACCGCCAAACGGATCAATCGTCATCCCATCGACAGAAACCGTATCGAGGTGCGCTTCAAAAATGAGTGTCGCGGCCGCTTTAAAGTCGAAGTAACCGACAACGTTTGCGCGGCCTGGAAGAGGGTATGTGGTCTCGACCTCGTCTGCGCCCATGTTGCGCAGCAATATTTTAAGTCGTCCCGCAAGCGCCGCTTCCCCGAAAGTGTTATTTCTCACGTCCTGCCCGGCCGGATTCACGCTGCCGATTCGGACAAGTTCTCGCGCAAGCTCAACGACTGCGGTCACGGATCCCTGTCGTGCGCAAAGCGACGCTCGCATTCCTCGCAAATGGAGTGCAGAACGAAAGTATGCATTTCCTGGATGCGCGCGGAGTCAGAAGACGGTACTGCAACGACCAACTCGGCCAGTTTCGCGGATTCGCCGCCATCAGCCCCGCAGACGGTGATGGTCCGGAGTTGTTTTTCCCGCGCCGCACAAAGGACGCGATTAATATTCTCGGACCGTCCGCTGGTCGTAAATACCACCAGCACATCACCTTCGCTGCCAAGCGCTTCCAACTGTCTCGAAAATACGTTCATAAAGCCGAAATCGTTGCCTATACACGTAAGTGCGGCTCCATCGGCGCAAAGGCAAATTGCTGCAAGCGCCATGCGTGATTGCTTGTACCTGCCAAGCAGTTCTTCTGCAAGGTGCGACGCATCGGCGGCACTGCCACCATTGCCGCACGTCAGCACTTTATTTCCATTTGCCAGCGCCTGCACTATCATTTCCGCAGCGCTTGCCACCTGCTGTGCAAATGGTCCCTCATGCGCAGCATCAACCACATTTGCAAGGGCGTCCAGCGCGGCGCGTACCTGCGACTCAGTTTGGCTTGGAGGCTGGAAATCAGCTGACATATCCAACCAGGCTATGGAATGTAAAACGCCCGCATCAATGCGAAAGGAGCCGGCACAGCGTATTGCCTCAATTCATTCCTCTGCGTACGGCCTCGAAGAAACGTGCAGCCCATTTCCCGTTATCATGACTTGCACCCGAGCGGACCTGCGCAATAACCAGCCCAGAGTCGAGGTCCGCTCGCAGGATACACTGCGTCAGAGAGCCGTGTCCAAGCACATGCCGGCCGAATATCAGGTGCTCGGTTGCTGTCGATTCCGGCGGCGCGCCAGGTTTTACGTCGTACATCCAGCGCATCCCAAGGCCGTATTCTGCATCCGCGCCCGCAAACGGTTGCGAATAGCGCACCGGCAATACCTGCTGGAAAGTCTCCTCCGAGACGAATTCCCGCTCACCATAACTGCCGCGGTTCACAAGCCACTGCCCAAGCACAGCCAGTTCATAGGCCGTAGGTCGAGCGCCCGCGCCGCAATTTTCCATTGGCACATCACCGAAGCCAAGCGGCTCGAAAAGGTAATCGCGATACAGGCGCAGCATGCTCTTGCCTGTCAGCATTTCCATCGATACGCCCGCGAGATCGAAACCAGTTCCCGTGTAACAATAACTGCTGCCCGGCTCCAGCGCGTCAATGCCATTGAGAATCAAATTGTCGAGATTAACGTTACGCGCTCCCCCAAAATCGCCATGACCCGACAGGCAGCTCGTATGGTTGAGGCATTGCCGAAACGTGGGTACATGTGCCGCGTGCCCGGCGTAATCAGGTAGCACAACGCTCACCTGATCATCGAGGTGCACGAATCCCGCATCCAAAAAACGGCTGAACAGAATTGCCGTAATCGATTTTGTGAGGCTGGCGATGTCGGCCCGGAATGCATGTGTGATCGGCTTGCCCTTCCCATCTTTCCCAAACGCCTCATTCAGCACGATAACCCCGTGACGTGCGACGACCACCGAGAATGGATGACCCGTCTCCCGCACCCAGTCTTCACAAATGCGCTTTAGGTTTTGCGGCGTATCGCTACGCATACCTACCTGCTTCATGGTTCCGAGGTGCAGTACGTGCGCGGGCGAAGTTCGCCATCGCAGAGCCGGCAGCTCCCGGGTGCTGGACGTAAGTCCCAGCACTTTCAGTTTTAACGCGAGCTGGAAGTCTTCGTTTCGTGCCGCCGCGCTTCGCAGGCTCATGGGTTGTGTGTCGGTTGTTGAGTCCTCGCTCAATCCAGCCAGAAGCACCGCGCCGGCCTCGGTATCGTTCAGCGCGCGCAGAACGGCCGAAGCTGCCGTGCGATTAATTTCGCTCTGGTGCTGACTCCAGATTTCCCGGGCAATTGGCCCGGGCGCGTAGTTGAGCGAAACCGACGTTTCGTCCGGCATATAGAACAGGAAGTGAGACGGTCGGCAGAAGCACGTGACGATGCGACGCAGCGGCGTGCCGTTGGGCGCCAACCCTTCCACGTATGCACCCCATCTGCCCGCTTGCGCCGGTGTGGTTGCCTCATCGAGTTTACTGTCAAACCAGCGCACAGATAGGGGTGCTGTACATCCGAGGTCGCCTGCGGTCTCAGCGTCTCTCCATACGAACCGCGGCGGCTGCCCGGCATTGAACACGTACGAGAACGGGTTCGCCGTTGTGATCTCAAGCGACTGGAACGCGCGTCGCTCCCTGGCAAGTAGCTCGCGCTGGGTTGGCGTTGTTTCATCAGCAAGCGCGACAGAAGTGGTCGCAAAGGCGAACACAGCGATCCAGGCACACCAGTACCGGGCATTACACATTAACCCCGATCGGATCACATCTGCCCCCGCAAACGCACTGGAAGCTGCAATGATGAACGTGCTAAATTACGGGCTCTCCTGCTGGTAGACCAGCTTACCATTGGCAAAGCTGAACACTCGTTCGCGACCAGTGCCGAAAACAAAGTAGGGCCTGTAAATCCACGTTTCACGTCGGATATTGGGTTCAAGGATGTCCACCATAACATCACGCGGCACGCCGTAAGTAATGCCCGTACGTTCCTGGTCCGTCAGAGGTCCCTCGTACACCATCTTGGCATCCGCGAACTGAAAAAAGCGATTCGACTGCGTGTACGCCCATTCGATTATAAAGTCGTTTCGAGTACTTTTGTAGGGACCGCGGATGTAATCCGGCTCACCCCACTCACGCAGGATTTTACGCTGCTGTTCCGATAAGGCGCGGCACTGGGTTGCACCCTTTTTCGGACCTGGATACGTCTGCAGGTAAGCCATCATGGCTTCTGCACCGTCCATGTTTTCAAGGTAGCGAAATTTTTTCTCGGGCGAATAACCACGTTCCGACAAATACGGAAAGCGTTTCACCATGATCGGTCGGCCGTCTTCGGTATACTCGAACTTCGGCGGGCGCTGGTAGGTGGTGCCGGCCTCCGTAACGGGTTCGGTCCACATCGTATGGATGCGCGCCTGCGGGTATGCAAGGCATGTGCAAAGGCTAACGGCTACAATGGCCAGCGGGCGAACGGGGCAGCGGTACAGCATTTCAGCGGGATCCCATCGGTTAGGTACTTTATACTAGAAGCTTGACCGGCGCAAGAGCTTGTCAAGCGCGGAACGTAGGCTTGCAAAGCAGCGCTTAAACAGCAGGAATGCAACTGGATCAGCCCACTCACCTGCACAGCGTGCCCGGCTGGCGGATACCGAATTGCTGTTGAATTCGATAAAGCCGGGGCGCTCAATCTGTGGTTAGTCAGGCCTCAGGAGAGGAAATTGTGAGTCGAGTAGTTGCTGCAGCCGTTGCGCTGATGCTGATGAGTTCAGGCTGGTCAGCGCCGTCCACTCGCCCGCAGGAAGGGCGTGGCAAAGCCATTGACCTCATCGCTGAGGGACAAACCCTCGAACAGTCGGGTGATAAGGAAGCCGCTTTTCAGCGCTACCTGCAGTCGGTCCAGACAGCCGCGAGCCCCGCAGGCTACTATAACCTGGGTCGTCTCGCCCGGATCGCAGGCGACCGCGATGCCGCCACACGCTATCTTAACCAGGCGCTGCAACTGAACCCCAGCTATGAAATAGCCAAGCTGGAGCTCGTGCAGGTTCAAAAGGGTTCACGCGGAAAGAGCGAGAGCGCACAAACCGTCGGATTTGGCCCGGCCGCAGAGTCGCAGGGTCCAATGAACGTGGATAAGCTCCGGCGTGAGTACGTAACCATGCAGTCTCTGCGCCGGCCGGTGCAGCTTGCCGCAGACACCGCTGTTGTGGCACCGGGTAGCCTGCGGGGCCAGAAAGACCCGGAACCATCGGCTCCGACTCTCAACGCGCCCGCGCCCGGATACGCCAGGAAAGCGGCGGAACCCGCACAGCCTGCATATATTGAGCACGATAGTAATCCGAAGATCATCGTGCAGGCCGACCGACCGGGTGCCGATGTTCTCGATCCGATCCAGGTTGTCCCCGCACGCGGCAAAACGCTCACGAGCGAACACGAAACCAACACCGGCGAGGTACTCGATCCGCTGGCACCTACCCACGTCGAAGAGACGGAACTCACAGTAACTGAAAAGCGGACCGGCAAAACACAGCTCGAGAAAAACGCCAGTCGCGAAGATATCAACGATGCGGCATTTGGTCCAGAGAGCCACAAGCAGCGCCCTTCCACAGGCTATGGCCAGACGAGTAAAGTCGCGCTCGGCACGTTTGCTTTTCACCGCGATAAAGCTGACACCTATCGTCTGGCTGGCCGCTACCGGGAAGCAGCAATTGAGTATGAGACGGCACTCAGGTTGAACTCCTCAGATACGGAAACTCGCACCCTGTACGCCGAAATGCTCAGCCGCCACGGAAGCACAACGGAAGCAGCCGAGCAGTTCCAGAAATCCGCCGCCCAGGACCCGACCGACGCGCGTACCTATTACAAGCAAGGCAATGCGTATTACGACCAGCAAAAGTTCGACCTCGCGATCGGTGCATACCTGCGCGCCGTGGAGCTGGATCCCAGGAACAAATTCGCGCAGAACAATCTCGGGGTAGTATACATGGAGCAAGGTGAGTATGCCCGGGCAGTTAGCCGTTTCAAAAAGGTATTGGAAATCGACCCCAACTATGACATGGCTGTACTGAACCTGGGAATTATCAACGACGAGCACCTGGCTAACAAAGATGAGGCCCTGAAATATTACGAGCAGTACCTAGTGCTGAAAGGCCCGCGAAGCAGCGAAGTTGAGCGGTGGGTTGCCGCGCTGAAAAAGCAGTAAACTCCAGCGCGTAGGTTCTTTTGAATCCAAATGAACGCAAATTAACGAGTGCTGTATAGATCGTATACTCTTTTGATAGACGTCTAATTGCAAACTTTAGTACCCGCACATAACGAACTCGATTTACAGCGCTTAAATCATGATCTTGCCGATCTGTCGCCTCTTGAGATCGTCCAGTCGGCGGTCGATACCTTCGGCGAACGTTTAGCTGTGCAGTCTTCCATGCAAAAAACTGCCGGTGTGCTGATGCACCTCATCAGCCGCGTTGCTCCCGACACAGAAATCATCTTTGTCGATACCGGAGTCCACTTCATGGAAACGTTGGATGTTCGCGACGAGTTCGTCCGCCGTTTTGGACTAAAGATAAAAACCTATAAGCCGGAACTCAGCTTCGACCAGCAGTACAATGAGTATGGACACTATCTCCACGAGGTCGACGACACAAAGCCGGGCGCGGCCGCAGGCTACACAATGTGCTGTCGGCTCCGCAAGGAATTACCGTTTATTGCCGCCGTCCGGGGTCGTTTTGATGCAATCATCAGCGGCCTTATGCGCGAGGAAGGCGGAGCGCGGGGCGGTGTCGATATTATAACCTGGGACTCGCGTATTGAGGCCTGCAAGATTAACCCGCTTGCTCACTGGTCCGGCGAGCAGGTAGACGCCTACACTGCGGCGCACGAACTTCCCGTACATCCGCTTTATGCAAAGGGCTACCCGAGTACCGGTTGCTGGACATGCACGACACCCATACAGCCGGGCGAGGATAAACGCGCGGGACGCTGGCGCCACATCCGCGAAAGCGACGCCAGCAAACGCAGCGCTCCGATCTACTGCGGTATTAACTTTGAAGACCGCGGCAGCGGCATTTAAGAAGTTCGCATCACCGCCGCCTACGATATGGCCAGCAATGCTGACAGCCCGGCGCCCAGCGTGGGAAGGTAGTAGTTGTCATCGACTTTGGAAACCAGAAGTTCGGTAAGTCCGCAGAGCACGCAGACCAGCCCCAGCCGAATCGGCGCGCCGGCACTCAGGCCAGTGTTCCACCACCACCAGGCAGGCAAAGTTGCGCAAAACGACGCCAGCACAAATCCGATAAGACCACCCACGGAATGCGAATTTCGCAGCCGACGAATCGGCAGGACGCCACCTGCAATCGTCGATGCGCTGTCGCCCGCCGCTAGAATTATCCAGCCAATGAAAGCATAATGAGGCGGGAAAACAGCCACTGCGAGAGCAACGCCGATTGCATAGCGAATCGCGCCATTATTCCAGACGCTTTCACCCGGGCGGTACATTGGATTCACTAACTGCCGCTTCGAAACATACCAGTAAGTCGTCAGCACGATCGTCACACCCGATGCGATCAACCCTGCGACTGTTAAACGCGACCAGTAAAACAGAAGAAACGCTCCTGCGCCGGAGCCGAGATGCAGCAGTTGTCGCAAGTACTCCCTGGTTGCGAGCTTCACGTTCTTATTGAGCAATCAGGAGTTGCTAACGCGCAACTACCTTCGCGTTTTTGGATCCAATGCATCCCGCAGTCCATCCCCCAGCAAATTGAAACCGGTTACGGTAAGAAGGATTGCCAGGCCCGGAAATAAAGGCAGCCATTCGAAGAATAGGATGAAGTCGCGCCCTTCGCTTAGCATTCCACCCCACGTTGGGGTGGGAGGCTGTGCCCCAAGGCCAAGGTAACTTAGACCGGCCTCGGCAAGGATCGCCGTCGAGATGCGAAGCGTGCCATAGACAATCAATGTGCCGAACAAGTTGGGCATAATATGCCGGGCCATAATGCGAGTGGCATCGGCCCCCGCAACGCGCGCCGCATCAACGTACGTTTCTTCCCGTAGTGCCAGTACGTTGCCGCGAACCAGTCGCGTATAGGCCGGAAAGCTTGCAATACCCAGTGCGAACAGTGCGTTCAGCAGGCTTGGGCCCAGCGCCGATGTGATTGCCAGCGCGAGCAGCAGAAACGGAAACGCCAGCATCACATCCGTAACGCGCATTACCAACGCATCCCACCACCCGCCGAAGTAACCCGATGACGTGCCCAGTAAAAGACCAAGGATCATACCAATAGAAACCGCAACAAGTCCCACTGACAGAGAAATGCGCGAGCCATACAGCACGCGCAAAAAAACGTCCCGGCCGTACTGGTCGGTTCCGAACCAGTGTGCGCCACTCGGCGGCTGCAGCGCATTTGCCAGGTCCTGTGCGCAGGCCTTGCTGTACGGCGCAATAAAAACCGAAAGCAGTGCGCACATTGCCAGCATAACCACGATCGTCAAACCCGCAACAGCAGCCCTGTCGCGTTTGAATTTGATCCAGACACCCCGAAGGCTGAGCAGAAACTCTTTCATATTCGGGGATTAGAAAATCTGAAGATTAGAGGAGTTATGATTGCGAATAATGCGAGCTCCCACACAGGAGTAGGATGCATCATGGCTTTCCCTTCTAATCTTCCAGTTCTCAAATTTTCTCATCCTCGAATTCTCTAATCCTCTACTTCGCGCTCCCACCAATCCGGATCCGCGGGTCAATCACCGTGTAAAGCAGATCGACAGCGAGGTTTACGAGTGTGTAGACCACTGCGATCGTCAGCACCCCCGCCATCACGACAGGCGTATCGCCTCCTTTGATGCCGTCGACCATCCACTGTCCCAGCCCGGGCCACGCGAAGATACTCTCCACAATGATGCTGCCCTCGAGCAGCCCGGCAATCGACAAACCCGATAACGTGACGAACGGGATGAGCGCATTGCGGAACGCATGATGTACCAGCACTGTTTTACCCGAAACGCCCTTGGCGCGAGCCGTGCGCACAAAATCGGAGCTGAGTGTTTCAAGCATCGACGAGCGCAATACCCGGCACAGTGCCGCGGCTGTACCAACCCCCAGGGTTATGGACGGAAGCGCCAGATGCCGCAGATGATCCCACACTGTGCCGTGCCCGCGGCCCGCGGGGGGTAACAGCTGCAGACGTCGTGAAAAGATAATGATCAACTCAATGCCAAGCCAGAACGCTGGCGCGGCAAGAAAAACAAAGATGACAGTGCGGGACGTGTTATCAAAAAACCCATACGGCTTCCTGGAAGAGAGAAGCCCTACCGAGATTGCGAGAAACGTCGCGATGGCCATCGTTGTAACGGCCAGCTCCAGCGTCGCCGGGATGCGCTTGATCAGGTCGGGAGCCACCGGGCGCTGTGATCCAACCCAGCTCACGCCGAAGTTTCCGCGTAACGCGTCCCGCAGCCAATACCAGTACTGCACCGGGATCGGCTCATCCAGGTGCAGCTCCTGTCGCTTCAGGATGATCTGTTCGCGTGTAGCATCCGGCGGCAGCAGGCTTCTCACAGGGTCGCCACTTAGTCGTAACAGGCAGAACACCAGGATCGAAACCCCGAGCAGCGTCGGAATTGCCTGCAAAAAGCGTTTAAGCGCGGTCGACATCGGCTAAATTAAGCCAGCCCGTCTACACCGGCGAGTGTGACGCCCTGGAACTCGTACTCGCCTGCCGGGTGCACGTGCATCCCCTCGACCCGTGTGCGTACCCCCCAATGCGTACGTGGATAGTAAGTAAAGATGCAGGGGGCGTCATCTACAATTTGTCTCTGTATGCGCCTGTACAAATCGTGCTGAGCCGCCTCTTCTGAAATTTTAAGTGATTCGTCCAGCAGGCGATCGACCTCGAGATTCCGATAAAAGCACATGTTGCTGCTGCTTGTGGAGCGAAACAGCGGATCGAGAAACCCGAAGGGGTGCTCGCCGCCGACCCATCTGGAAACAGCCATGTCGAACACACCCTTTTTTGTCGGGTACCATTTGCCGTCGATGGTCTGGTAGGGATCAAATCGGCCCCAGTACACGTTGCGGTCGAAGCGCTTGATCGTAATCCGGAATCCAATTCTTTGCAACTGGTCCGCAAGCACAACGCCCAGTCCTGTGTCACCCGCATCATCTTTTGACCACATCTCCAGGTCGACGCCGTTTTCGATGCCCGCTTGTTTCATCAGGGTTCGCGCTTTGTCGAGGTCGAACGGGTAGACGGACTTCAACTCTGGATCTGCCGCGGGAAGCGACGGCGGCAGTACGCCGTATGCCGGGTCTGCATTTCCTCGAAAAGCATAGCGCACGAGCGCGTCGCGATCAATTGCATGGTTTGCCGCGTGGCGGACGCGAATGTCGCTCAGCGGGGGTTTCATGCAGTTTAGCACAATATAGGAAAAGCATAAAAGCGGCGATCGCTCGAGTTTGATATCCTTATGGCGTTCCGCCACTTCGACATGGGAATAGAGAACGTCCGCCACGTCGACACCCCCCTGCTCCAGCACGATCAACCGGGTTGTGGGCTCGCGAATGGGACGAAACTCCACTTCATCTACTTTGATTCGGTCAGCGTCCCAGTAATTTGGATTACGCCGCATCCGCAAAAACTGATCGGGCTCCTGCTCGACAAACATGAAAGGGCCCGTGCCTGACGGCTTACGGCTGTATTGAAATCCATTGGGTTCCGGTCGCACTGCCTTCGGATCGAGAGCCTTTGCACGCTGGTACTCAGCTTCGCGATCACCATTCGCTGCCTTAACCGCAGACGGACTTACAATCGCGCCAAACCCGTCGCGCACCCGCACCGGCCACAGCGAGAAGGGTTTGGCCATGTAGAATTGCACGGTGTGCTCATCCAGCACATCAATGTGGTCCACGTCCTTCATCTTGGTGGAACGGTTGCTCCTCGTTGTCGGGTCCTTCAGGCGATCAAAATGAAATTTCACAGAATCCGCGTTGAACGCAGACCCATCGTGAAAAAGCACTCCTTTGCGAAGATGGAAAATCCAGGAGTTCGAATTATCCCGGGTTTCCCACGACAGCGCGAGCCGCGGCACAAGCTGCACCTGCCGGTTGTGCCATGTCAGGTTTTCATGGATATTGCAGATCACAAATCCATCGAGGGCACGCACCGCGAACGCTGGATCCAGGGTGGTAATGTCTTCCGCCAGCGCAATTCTCAGCACGTTGCGGCCACCGTGGCGAACCAGTTCGCAGCCGGGTAGCAAGGCTCCCGCACCTGCCCCGCCTGCAATCACCGCAGCGGCAGATTGGAGCGCTCTCGTGAGAAACTCACGCCGATTCAAATCAGTCTTGTGGACAGGCATTCAGCGGATGGCTTACCCAGTGCGATGCTGTAGATGAAAGCACAATATACAGCACATGGAAGTACCGCCATGTGCTCCATCACTGTTCCGATGAGTCCCGCCATCGTATTTAGAATCTTCAACAATCTGCCTTGTCTACTCCCCCGCTGCGGGTTCGCAGAAATGGCGCACGACCTGCAGTTCTCCCGTCGAACTCCCTCGCAGGATAAAGACGCACGCATTGGTCGGCGTACGCATCCAGATATCCTCCAGCCTTTGACCTGAGCTGATCATATCCAGGACCCGGACCACCCCCGAATGTGCAATCAGCAGCACCCGCTGACCCGCATGCCGCACCGCCAGCTCCTTGAGAAAGGCGTGCACCCGCTCAGCCACCTCCACCAGCGACTCGCCACCCGGTGGCCGCCACAAATCGCGCGTGTCCCTCGTCTTCGAGTATCGTGTTCCCGGAAAGCGGCCCTCGATCTCTTCGGTGTTTAGCCCTTCATAATCACCATAGAAGCGTTCGCGAAGCGCTTCCACAGGCTGCACGTCGAGCTGATGCGGCGTGGCCACAATCCCCGCCGTCTCCAATGCGCGTCCCGCGTCACTGCTATACACAGCATCAATCTTCATTGCTCGCAGCGCATTCGCCGCCGCTCGTGCCTGTTCGCGGCCAAGTTCAGTCAGCTCACTATCCAGCCATCCCTGCCAGCGCTCCTGCGCATTCCAATGCGTCTGGCCATGGCGCACGACCACGAATTCAGTCCAGGTCTTGTCGCCTCGTAATGAGTCTTCCATCAGAAAACAGGTATGCTTGGCACTATGAGAGTCACCTGCAACATAAACGCATTCGGCCGGATGGTTCGAATTGCGACCGGGCTCATCCTACTTACCGACGGAATTTTAATGGTCGCATTGGATTTTCCATCCACGGCGCTGGGCTGGAGATTTGTCCAGGCCGTGCTCATTCTCATGGGTGCCTTTGCGGTATTCGAGGGAGCCATCGGATGGTGTGCCTTGCGAGCCATGGGATATCGCACCAGGTTCTAATCTTTAAGGAGAGCGTTGATTTCATCGCGTAAACTCTGTGCGGCGCCCGAAACGGCATGTACATAATCTTCATCTACGGATAGTTTCGGCGCCATGATGCTTCGCGAGGCATTGATGAGGAACCGCGGATTGCTCTTCGCACCAATCGCTCCAAGAATCTCGGCAAGGGATCCGCCCTGGGCGCCGACCCCCGGAATCAGAAGCGGAAGTTCCGGCGCTATTTCGCGCACAGCAGCCGCATGTTCCGCGCGTGTGGCGCCCACCACCAGCCCAACATTCTGATTGGTGTTCCACTTCACCGCCTGTTCCGCGATCCGTTTATACAACTCGCCTTTCAAGAGAAAATCCGCCGCACCGGGATTCGATGTCAGGCAAAGCAGAAAGACGCCGCGTGTTGGATCGCGCAGGAACGGTTCAACCGAATCCGTTCCCATAAGCGGGTTCACGGTAATAGCATTGTACTTCCAGCGGGTAAAAACGGCATCCGCATACCTGGCTGATGTGTTCCCGATGTCGCCGCGCTTTGCGTCGCATATGGTGATGAGCTGGCCCGGTAAATCGCCCAGGAAATTCTGCAAGCCTTCCAGTGCAGCCAGCCCGGTGCGTGACCCTTCAAAAAATGCGGTGTTAGGTTTGAACGCCGCTGCGAATGAATGGGTGAGCTGCGCAACCGCCTGGCTTACACAGAGCCGCTCTAATGCCTCATCCAGGTGTTCACCGGCAGGCGGAAGTACGGAACTCTTACTTCCGCGGGTCCTGAGCACATGGACAGCCGCCTCGCATGTGGCTCGTGTGATAAGCTGCGGGTCCGGATCCAATCCAACGCAAAGATGCGATGTGGCATAGCAAATGGATGTTAGCAGCCGGTCGTTAAAACATGTCGTCATCTAAGGCGCAGATCATGACCCGCAGAAACGGTGAAGCAAGCACCTAAACTGATCCCTAGGGTGCCGAATGAAAAGTTCCTATCCACTTTGAGTGCGGAAGATGAGCTCAGTTCGGCACACAGAACCGAATACGAATTAACGGTAGACCACCCCAGTGTGCCGTCCCAGAAGTTCATAACTATATTTCAGTAAGCTTTTGAGGTCGGACGGCACACAGAACTGAATACGAACTAACGGTAGACCACCCGAGGCTTGGGCTATGACCGGATTTAAAGGACAGCCGTAAAAAAGCTGGTGAGGTGCGTCAGAGAGTGGATATCTCCGCATCCTCGAGCACGATCCAGGCTTTTCGTGATGCGCTTTGCACCGATAGGATAAAGCCATCTGAGATTCGCTTGCCGGGCACAAGGCGCGAAGTTCCATCCGGACCGGTCTGGCTGCTGGTGTACCAGCCTAGTTTCACGCCGCCGCGAATCAGCTCGCGAGGCGCCGCATAGCATTTCAGATCAAGACTCCTGAGATTACCGACGTAGCCGAAGGAAGCTGCCTTTGTACCGTTACCTTCTGCAGTCGTGCTGATCGCGTAATCATATCCAGCCAGGCGCGGAAAGTAGCCCGCGCTGCCAGGTGAAGCGGAGCCGATGATTTGGAGCACTGGATCCCTGGATCGCTCGAAGACCACCGTGCTTCGTCGACGGTCCAGCCGCACCCACACAGGCTTATAGTTTGCCAGGAATGCCGGCGGGAAAACGCTAAGCCTGTTCGTTGCCACGTTGACGACAAAAAATCTGCACCCCCGCAATGCTACCGCTGTGGCAATATCCTTCTTTCGATATTTCTTTAGCGCATCGGGCGACACCAGCCCCATGCAGTCGTAAATCCGATGTCTGGAAAACATTCCCACATAGCCGATCTCCTGCGCCGCAATTTCATCATCAGGGTGAGCACGGCTTCTCATCCACAATGCCGCATCGCGGTAATGCGCATGATCCAGCAGGCCAGAATCCCTGTAGAACATCGTGGTGTAGAATTGCAGATTCGAAGTGAACTTCAAATGGCCGACCAGCAGGATCGCGATTGCTGCAATGGCCGTTTTAACTTCTGGCGCGGAACTCAAGGCAGGGATCACGAACTTTGCAAGCCAGCCTGACAATTCAGCAGCACCGAACCCAAATGCTGCCAATGCCACACATTGCAGCGGAAACAACGGCTGATGATACCAGTATTGGTTGGGTGCTCTGCCGATTGCCATGAAGGCTAGATAAAACATGCCCCATGCGAAGACAGGCCGTAATCGCGGGCAGCGAACCAGCGCGAATACCACGCCCAGGATCTGCGCCACGCCCCACGCGTAATCCGGGACGCCGAAGGTGTGAAACATCTGGGTTCCAAAATCGGTCACGAACAATGGCAGCCTGCCTCCTCGACCAGCGGCCATGGATTGCGTCTGTTTCGCCATCATGGATTGGGGTAGCGGCGAACCGTAGTATAATACCAGGCACGCGATGGCGAGTGCCAGTGGAACGGTTGCAATCGCGGCCCGGCTTCCATATCCGCGCCGCAATCTGAACGATGGGAACCTGGCAACCGAGAAACACAGGACCAGTGCCCAGGCCAGAAAACCTTCCGGGCGCGTGAACACCGCGAATAGCGACAGCACAATCGCGGCCCCGAATCGCGCTCGACATAATGCGAGAAAACTCCCATAGACCAGTAGCGAGAATAATCCAGTTTCCATTCCACCAACACTTAAGTGCCGGCAGGGGTCGCAAAGCATGAGGAGAACTGCGGCGGCGGCAAACTGCGGATTCCATGCGCGCTTGCAGATCAGGTACACGACGATGCTTAGCAACCAGGCGCAGATTGCATCGAGCACCAGCGCGGCAATCCAGGGCACCGCTCCAGCAACCATAAAAGCCGCGAGGACCAACGCATACAATGGCGTGGTTGTCCCCAGCACATGCTCACCCGGATTGTATACCAGTCCATTTCCGGCGACCAGGTTCCACGCGTAACGCATGGTGATCAGAGCGTCGTCCCCGATCTCTTTCCACTGGCAACGCCACGCCATGATCCAGCCAAACGCCATCAATGCATACAGGAGTTCCCACCGCGAAGGGTATCTGAAGAGATCACGCTTCAGCAACGAGGCGCGCTCGTGTTGGGGTGGGTCTGTCTAAGTGAGCGGAGGCGTACTGGTGCTCTCGTCCTGGCCGCCGGCACTCGCCTGGTCCGCAGGGGAGGTATAATATGTGCCCCCGGTTCCAGCAGGCGCGGCATCGGCACGCGTGTAATCCTCTGGTGTGGAAGGCGCATAATCGCGATCACGCCACAGTTTCGCCAGGTATACAATGGCAAACAACGCAAACAGCACAATCACGAGCGTGCGGAAGACGTTATCAGTCGCGGACTCTTTCTCCTCATCGCTGGATGCGAGCTTGCGGTCATGAACGCTGACCGGTGCAATCACAACCGCTGTGGTGACAAACTCCGCAAGCGCGATATCTTCAAGTCGCCCTTTCGAGAGCAGGTCCTGGATGGCCTGCAACTCCGCCCTGGCGGAAGCGACATGCTTCTTCTGGATTTCGGTTTCCTGTTCCAACTGGTTCAATGTTGCGTTCAGTTGTGCAAAGCGCAACTTAAGACCAGGAGTGCTGTTCTTCGACTTCTCTTTTTTTATTTCTTTGGCGTGGTCATCGGAACTGCAGCCCGCCAGCAGTCCAATAAAACCCGCCACAACGCACATTGTGAATGCGCGTTGAGTTATATTTCGCAAAGTAATCATGATCAGCTAAACGTTTAGTGAGGTTGCGGCAAGTCAAGCACCGCAATTACAATCCGCCGGTCCTTACTCGCTCACAAGGCTAACAGCAAAAGTTGGCAGCATCCTTTCGATCGCAACTGCAACCCGTGTAGAAAGCCCGATTACCAGGCGCGGATCGCCGTACCGGCACGCCTCGATAATCATGCGCGCGGCGCGGCGGCTGTCGGTGGATAAGCCGGGAACCCGAAGGCTACCCGCGAACCATGTATACTCGTCCGCATACTGGCCCTTATAGGTAGCATTGACGTGCGAGCCCGTGCGCATTGGTCCTGGTGCGACCATCGTTACGTGAATTCCATGCGGCGCGAGTTCCGCCCGCAACGTATCCGATAGACCAACCAACGCGAATTTGCTGGCGGTATATGGCGCCATGTGCGGAACGGCTATCAGGCCCGCAAACGACGCGATGTTCACAATCCTCGCCTCGCGTTCTTTGCGCATAGATGGTAGTGCTGCCTGGATCATGTAATACGGACCCCAGTAATGCGTCGCCATCGCATCTTCATAGTCCGCCAGTTCCATGTTCTCCATCGGACCCACTGCCATGATGCCCGCATTGTTGATGAGAACATCGATCCCGCCAAATCTGCGAACGATATTCGCCACCGCGTGTTCAACGTCCCGTCGATTGCGCACATCACACGGCGCTGCATAAACCTGCGCGCCCGCTGCTGAAAGTTCGTCGCGCGCCGACGCCAGTTCTCCAAAGTCGCGGGCGAGGAGTGCGAGGCGAGCGCCTTCAGCCGCAAACTGGCGCGCGAGAATAAGCCCCAGCCCGCGAGAACCGCCGGTGATGACGACTGTGCGTCCGTGAAAATTATATGCTCTCGGACCAAGGAGCGCTGCCGCTGCGGCGCGTCCGGCGAGTAGTCCACCCACCAGCGCGCCCAGCGCAAGCCACCCGGTGCTCCCCTCGGTACCGAGTGCCGGGCGTCGTCGGCTCGCGGGTGTGTGCCGAATCGCTGCATGGCTTCGCAGCGGGACCCACTCCGTCAGTTCGGCCGCATGAATGCCGGCATGTGACGACACAGCAGGCGAGGGCTTTCCGCCTGGAACATCAGAACGCTCCAGTGTTGTCTCCACCGCACCTTCCGCCCGGCCGGACACAGACCCACGCAGACACGTATCGCCCGTTTCTGGCCAGTTGGAATTCATCGGGGCTTCAGGACGATCTTTATGCAGTCGTCCTTCTTCTGCTGGAAAATCTTATAGCCCAGTGGCGCATCTTCCAGGCTCAGGCGGTGCGAAATGACAAACCACGCGATGTTCAGCGATCGTATCCCCGGCCGGACACCTGCCCCTCGATCGTGGAGATTTCGCCCGTCTCCATTAATTGCCGGAAGCGCCGCAGATCCTCATGAATCTGGATCGCCGGCTCTTCGCCGAAAAGCTTGGCTATCATCACGCCAAACTTACCTGCCGGCGGATCATAGATCAGTGAAACCTTCACGACGGTGCCTCGGTTGCCCGGTGCTTGGTCAAACCTTACAGACCCCGCATTGTGAATTTCGGATCCCGGCAGCGATCGCCATGCGATCAACGCGCCTTCACGTTCATTGATTATTTCGGCGTCCCATTCAACCGTCGTCCCGGCGGGCGCCTTTGCCACCCAGTGGCTCCGTTTGTTGTCGACGGTGACCGACTCAAGGTGCTTCATAAAACGTGGCAAATTGCTGAAATTGCGCCAGAACGTATACAGCTCGCCAGCCGGGCGCATGATCGTTACACTCTTTTCAACCTTAATGCCTTTTTGGCCATTCAGCGCGGCGCCGGCTGTATGGGCATCATCGGTCGTGTTCACCCCAAGCGCATGATACAGTTCGCAGTGGCCGGTTGCACCGCGGTGCATCAGGCTAACGGCCAGTGCTCCGAGCGCCAGACCTGTCGCCCCGCCCTGGCGAAGGCCCATTCCCGCGAATATGGCCCCACCTGCAACGGACGCAAGCCGCTCAAGTCGCCCGACGTTCTTTTTGTGGTGCCCGTGTCCGCCTGCGTCCTCCCCGTGCGCCTGCGAATAACTCGTGCGAACGTTCAGCTCGCCTTGTGGTGCCGGAGATGCATTACTCGTTGCTACATCATGGTCCATACCGCGACCCGACTCCGTTTCACGGCTTGAAATATCGCGCGAACTCTCCACGTGATGATCCTTCCTCCGGCCAATCATCGGCCTTATTCCCATTTTTACAGGACGGATGTTGACACCCTGTGTCGTGCACAATGCAGCAAGCGCCATACCCTTAGAAGCGCCCTGCAACAGACCGCTGGGATCCTACTCGGAACCCTCTACCTCATCCAACCGCTCCTCGAGAGCCGGTTCCACTGGATGTTCCCACCCGCCGCCTGCTCGCGTCGGAGGAGACCACCCTTCGCCTGCGAGGTCGTCATCCGGAACCTCAAAAGCCCCCGTACGCCGCAGCTCCGGGTCCCGGTCGTCGCCCGTCATATTTTCGTAAGCGTTTGAACCCGCAGCGAGATGTGCATCCTTTTCTCCCACGATGTCTTCATCTCTCAGAGGATAGTCTTTCCCCAAAGGCTGATAGGCTTCGGGTGTCCCTGCATGGATTGGTTTCCCGGCCATGATTCGCTCCTTTGCCGACGGCGGTTGCGTCTGTGCTGATGCCCCTTGTTCCCGCAATCGGCATGCCGCCGCTGCCCATTGCGCTGCTCTCAGGCCAACTTCCTGTTGCATGCCATACACGGGCGTGAACCGCTCCCCACGTGCAGATTTTCAGCGATCTCAACCAGCTTGCCGACTCACTTGGGCAACATCGGACTGTTGTGACCATTGGGGTTTTCGACGGGATGCACCTCGGGCACCAGGCGCTCGTGACTTCCCTTGGTGTCCGTGCTCGCCAGGAGGGCCTTGCGAGCCTTGTGATTACATTCCCGGAGCATCCGCTCTCGGTGTTGGCGCCCCCATACTGCCCAAAGAAGCTCATCTATCGCGACCGCAAGCACCAGGTGCTTGACGCTCTTGGGGTGGATATCCTCGCCGAAATCGCCTTTACGGAGCGATTTGCAAGCTGGCAGCCCGAAGCATTCATCGACCAGGTGCTCGTGGGCCAGTGCCATGCGAAGGTCGTGATTTGTGGCTATGATTTTACCTTTGGCCGTGCCGGTGCCGGCAATATTGAATTGCTCAAACACATCGGCCAGAGTCGAGGTTTCGATGTCGTAGTGGTTGAAGCCGTTGCCGAGCACGACGTCCTTGTTAAAAGCACCCAGGTTCGTGACCTGCTCTTCAGCGGTGAGGTTGAGAAAGCCGCCCATCTGTTAACTCGCCCGTACGAATTGCGGGGCGAGGTAATTACCGGCTTTCAGCGGGGGCGTACCATTGGGTTTCCTACCGCAAATCTGAAGACTGATGCACACCGCGTGATTCCCGCGATCGGCGTTTACCTTTGTGCTGCGCGGGCCCACGGAGAAGATGCGCTACACGCCGCTATGGTCAACATCGGGCACAACCCCACGTTTGGCCTGGAGCATCTGAGCATCGAGGCCCATCTGCTGGACTACTCGGCTGACCTGACAGGCCAGATCCTGGAACTGCACTTTCTAAGGCGCTTGCGTGACGAGCGCAAGTTCAGCGGCGTGCAGGAACTGGTTCAGCAACTGAAACGCGACGAGGAACTTTCTCGCGCTTCGTACATTTCCAAAGAAGTTTCTGACCAACTGGCGAATATTTAGCCACGGCTAAATTTATGTCGCTTGACATAAAACTTTAGTCGCGGAAGGCTAATCTGCATGCATGTGTTAAAGTCGATCTTCACAACGCTGGCGCTAATGGGTCTGCTTGCAGGCTGCGACAGCAATTCCGGCACCTCCAACGAACCCAAAGATGCATCTAATCAAAAGCTCAAAATCGTCGCAACGGTAGGAATGGTAGCGGATCTCGCCCGAAACATCGGTGGAGACCATGTCACAGTTGATGCCCTCATGGGCGCCGGCGTCGACCCACACCTCTACAAAGCCAGCGCGGGAGACGTGCGCAGGCTCGGCACCGCTAATGTTATTTTCTATAGCGGGCTTCACCTTGAGGCAAAAATGGGTGACGTCCTGGAGCAGATGCATCGCCGCGCTAAGGTAGTCGCCGTTGCAGAAGCGGCCAATCCAAACCAGCTGATCTCACCGCCAGAGTTCCAGGGCCAACACGATCCACATGTCTGGTTCGATGTAAGCATGTGGCTAAAAGCAGCCGAGCGCGTGCGCGATACCCTGGTGGAAGTGGACAATGCCCATGCTTCCGACTACAAAGCAAACGCTGATCGTTACCTCAAAGAGATGGCAGACCTCCACAATTACGTGAAGCAACAGTCAAACCGGATACCTCCGCCACAACGCGTGCTGGTTACGGCGCACGATGCCTTTAACTATTTTGGACGTGCTTATAACTTTGAAGTACGCGGGCTCCAGGGCATTAGCACCGCTTCGGAAGCCGGGACGCGTGACGTGGACGAACTCGCAAAGTTTATCGCGGAGCGAAAAATTCCCGCCATGTTCGTCGAGTCCTCCGTTCCCAAGAGGAATATCGAAGCGGTGCAGGAGGCAGTTAAATCTAAGGGATTCCAGGTAAAAATCGGGGGCCAGCTTTACTCGGATGCGATGGGCGATGCCGGCACGACAGAAGGAACCTACCTGGGGATGGTGCGGCATAACATTGATGTTATAGTCCATGCGCTGGCACCCGGAACGACTCCATAAATGTCGCTCGGTCTGATGCAGGAAAGTGCCGCAGCAGAAATCGATGCCAAAGTACCGGCCATTGAAGTTTCCGATCTCACCGTCGCTTACCAGGATCATCCCGTGCTATGGGATATCGATCTTACCGTTCCTCAGGGTGTGCTCATGGCCATCGTCGGTCCAAACGGCGCGGGCAAAACCACGCTTATTAAATCGATTCTCGGGTTAATAAAACCCGCCGCCGGTCGCGTCCTTGTCTACGGTAAACCATACGAGCAGAATCGACGACTCGTCGGCTATGTGCCGCAACGTGGCAGCGTGGACTGGGACTTTCCCACAAACGCACTAGATGTCGTGCTGATGGGCAGATACGGCAAACTTGGCTGGGTGCGGCGGCCGTCCAAACAAGATCGCGACGTTGCAATGGAATGCCTGCACAAGGTCGGTATGCAGGAGTTTGCCGGTCGCCAGATCAGCCAGCTTTCGGGAGGCCAGCAACAGCGGGTTTTTCTCGCCCGCGCACTGGCGCAGGAAGCGCAGATCTATCTGATGGACGAGCCACTACAAGGCGTCGACGCTACGACGGAGCGCGCGATTATTGACCTGCTGCAGGGCCTGCGTGCCGATGGAAGAACGGTGTGTGTGGTCCATCACGACCTGCAGACAGTGGCCGAGTATTTCGACTGGGTCACGCTGCTCAATGTGCGGCGAGTCGCCAGCGGGCCCGTCAAGCAGGCTTTTACCACGCACAACTTGCGCATCGCATACGGCGGACGCATCGCGTTTATCAGCGGTGCTGATGACGATACACAGTCATTTGGTCACTTGCATCCCCAGGAGCAACGCCTCTCTCCTTCACTCGAGCCTGAGCGGTAAAGTGAATCGATGCTCGATCTGCTCTTCAATCACACTATTCGCGTTGTAGGCCTTGGCGCCGCTGTGCTTGGAATCGTCAGCGGTGCCCTTGGAAGCTATGCAGTTCTGCGACGCCAGAGCCTGCTGGGCGACGCCATATCACACGCAGCGCTGCCGGGCATCGCCATAGCCTTCCTGCTCACGGGCAGCAAGGCGCCGATGGTATTGGTGCTCGGCGCTGCGATCGCTGGCCTGGCGGGTACACTCTTAGTCACGAGCGTCGTGAACCTGACCCGTGTCAAAGACGATGCCGCCCTCGGAATCGTTCTCTCCGTGTTCTTTGGTTTTGGTCTGGTGCTTCTTACCTATATTCAGAAACTTCCGAATGCTGCCCAGGCAGGATTGGACAAGTTCCTTTTCGGCCAGGCTGCTGCCCTGCTCGAGAGCGATGTATGGATGCTGATGGGAATCGCGCTCGCGGCACTTGTTGTTGTCGCGCTACTCTGGAAGGAATTCAAGCTGCTGACATTTGATCGCGACTTCGGAGCCAGCCTTGGGTTTCCCATTCGCTCGCTTGAGATCCTACTGACGGGGCTCCTCACGGTTGCCATTGTGCTCGGCTTACAGACAGTTGGAGTCGTACTGATGAGCGCGATGGTTGTCGCCCCGGCTGCCGCGGCCAGGCAATGGACAAACCGCCTTAGTATCATGGTACTGTTGAGCGCCGCGTTTGGCGGAGCGTCCGGTGTGGCCGGCGCAATCATCAGCAGTACGGTTTCGCATATGCCAACCGGCCCTACAATTGTCATTTGTATAACACTCATCGTCGTAATCTCGCTCGCGCTCGCGCCTCGTCGCGGAATAGTCTGGAGCTGGCTGCGCGCCCGCAGCAACGCGCACCGACTGCGGCTGACGAGTGTGCTGACAGATCTTTACGAAATGGAGATCCAGCACGCGCCGGGAATGCCGCACGGCCACACCATCCCGGCCATGCGCGTGATGAGCTACGGGCACGACGGCGTTAGAACCAGCCTGGAGCATCTGGACAACCGCGGATGGGCTTACGAAATTGCGCCAGGCCGCTGGGCACTTACGCCAGAGGGCCTCGAAACAGCGCGCAAATTTGCCGCGGCCCCCGGAGGGCTGCTCGAATGAGCGACCAGCTTACTATACAGGTCATTGCTGCCGTCACTGCAATCGCATGCGCTTTACCCGGCGTCTTCCTCCTGCTTCGGCGTATGTCGCTAATGAGCGACGCGATTAGTCACGTTGTGTTACTTGGAATCGCGATCGGTTTTCTACTGACCCACGATCTCGCCTCCCCGTTGCTCGTTATAGGTGCAGCCATCACGGGTGTGATCACCGTCTCTCTGGTCGAGCTGCTTTCTCGCACACAACTTGTCAAACGCGACGCCGCCATCGGCCTTGTGTTCCCCGCCCTGTTCAGTGCGGGCGTCATTTTGATTTCCAGGAACGCAGGCGATGTACATCTCGACATCGATGCGGTGCTACTGGGCGAGCTCGCCTTCGCGCCTTATAACCGGTTTGCCCCGGGAGGCCATGACCTTGGTCCGCAGGCTCTATGGCTGATGTGCGGCATCCTGCTTCTCAACGTGCTGTTCATCGCGTTGTTTTACAAGGAGCTGAAACTCGTAACCTTCGATTCCGGCTTGGCTGCCGCGCTCGGCTTCTTACCGGGTCCGCTCAACTATGCGCTGATGACACTGGTATCCGTGACCGCCGTGGGCGCATTTGATTCTGTTGGATCGATACTCGTCGTCGCTTTGATGATCGCACCCGCCGCAACTGCATACCTTCTGACAGATCGCCTGTCCCGAATGCTCCTGCTCAGTGGTTTCATTGGCGTCGTGGGCGCCATCACGGGATACTGGTTCGCGCATCTGCTGGATGCAAGCATTGCCGGATGCATCGCAACGATGCTCGGCGTCTTGTTCGCCATGGCTTTTACCTTCGCGCCAAATCGCGGACTTGTCGCCATAGCCCGCCGAAAGTCCACACAGCGCACCCAGTTCGCACAAAAAATGCTCACGATTCACCTGCTCCACCACGAAGGGAAACCGGAAGCTGCTGAAGAAAACCGGCTCGAACATCTGCCTCTGCACTTGCGCTGGTCTCCCGGTTTCGCAGCTGGCATTGTGCGACTGGCAGAACGCGAAGGTTTAATCCGTCAGGAGCCGGACGGGACATTGGTGCTGACTGACGGCGGTCGCCAAAATGCTGCCGTGGCGATGGTAGCCTGAAATGACCACTCCGGGAAAGCGCACGCCAGGCGCACGTGCGGGTACGCTGGCTGACACCCCCGCCGGGAGTTCTGCTGAGTCCACGCGTGCGGCGCAATTGGCAGCCAGTAACCAGAGTGTGGAGGATTACCTTGAGCGGATCCACGAACTCATTGAAGAGCGCGGTTACGCACGCCCGATAGAAATTGCCGCAGCCTTGGGAATCCGTCAATCCAGTGTCACCAAAATGATGCAGCGGCTGCATGAGCGCGGCTATGCAAACTACGCAAAGCACCGAGGCCTCACTTTAACGCTCGCCGGCGAACGCGTTGCTCTGCAGATAAGGCGCAGGCACCGTACGATCAGCGAGTTCCTGCGCCTGCTCGGAGTGCAGGAGAAAAGCTTGCAGCGCGATACCGAGGGCATGGAACATCATATCAGCGCACAAACCATGACTCGCCTCGAGACATTTCTTGCATTTCTGCAGGAAAACCCCGACGTAGTTGAACGCTACCGCAGCACAAAATAATCCAGGAACCTGGCGGCGCCGCAAAATTGCACCCGATACCCGAGCCGTTTCATTCCCATGCGGTCGAGCGAGCAGTTCGAAAGATTTCGGATTCGATCGAAGACAACGAACTCCGCGCCACTTTTCTGAGCTGTGCGACAAGGACACTGCGAACTTCTGTTTTGTTCCACAACCATCCACACGCACCGGACACATTCATTGTCAGCGGCGACGCTCAAGCCATGTCGCTGCGCGATTCAGCCGCACAAGTCCACGCTTATATCCGTTTTCTGGGTGAGGATGAGCAGCTCGCAAAAATGGTTCAAGGACTTGTGCGGCGCCATCTCCGTTCGATACTCATCGACCCCTACGCCGACGCTTTCACCTACACTCCCATTTCGCAGACAGAGCATTCAGCGGATTTAACAACAATGAAGCCGGGCGTCTTCGAACGCAAGTATGCCATCGACTCGCTATGCTATACTCTCCGCCTGGTCTTCAGTTACTGGTCAGCAACGGGCGACGCGGAGGTCCTTGATGACGAGTGGCAACGAGCCATGCGACGCGTTGTCGAAATCTGGCGACTTGAACAAAACCATGCCAGCGACAGTGGCTACAGGTTTCAGCGGCTGCATTGCCCCGACACAGACACCTTGTCGCATAGCGGCTTGGGATCACCGGTTGCGTTTACGGGAATGTCATGGAGCGGTTTTCGCCCAGGCAATACCCGTTGCGAATACCACTGCAACATTCCTGGTCAGGCTTTCGCAACTGTCGCACTTAGCCACCTCGCGGATCTTGCGGTTACACGCAGCCTTTCACAACTCGCTGAGGAAGCGTATGCACTGCAGGCTGATATCGGCTCGGGGATCGAGAAGTTTGGTAAAAGAATCCATCCACAAACCGGTGAATCAGTCTATGCGTATGAAGTGGACGGGCTGGGCAACGCGACATTCTTAGACGACCCAACGCCACCGAGCCTGCTGAGTCTTCCATATCTGGGATTCTGCCAACCCGATGATCCTGTTTACTGCGCAACGCGCTCGTCGTGCCTCACCCGGTGGTTTACAGCCTCCTCCGAGCGTCCACCTGAGCAACTCACTGGTGCCGCACAAGCGGCTACCTCCACGGAATACCCAATGGCCATGATAATGTGCGCCCTTACAAGCACCAGCCAGGCCGAAATACATCACTGTCTTGCGGCGCTGCTAAACAACAATCCTGGCGCGCGACAGGTGATTCACTCAGAAGCGGGAAACGACGGGCACGAATTTGCCCGGCCATGGACGCCAACAGCAACTTCGCTCTTTGGAGAACTTATATTCCATCTCGCTGAACACTGGCCCCAGGTGCTCGTCGATTTTCGGTCCCCCCGCCCAGGCGATTGAGCAGGTTGTAAATAATGCTGCCCACAGCCGAGCAGGGACCGACGACCATCTACCAGGCGTTCCCCAGCAAGGCACGAGTAACCCGGCTGGGCAGCCACAGCCCGCGGCTCAGCAGCCCGGCGGCCAGGGCGGGCAAACGCAAGGGGCCACTGCCGGCGTACCTGCAAGGCAGTCCAGCCCGCAGTAACGCTTCACATCTGAGTCGTTTAGCGCTCCGCTACCGCGGAGCGCTTTCTTTTTGTGCGCCCTCCAGCACTGACGAGAAACCCTCTGCATGCTCAAATCCTGAGCTTGACGTAAGCCTTCCGTGCTATCAAGACTGCAATGTTCGGCTCGGTCTCTCCACATGGTGGAAGACCTCGCCATTACCAGGATCGGTGGGAGTATAGGTTGGACCGTCGTTTCGTCAGAGTCATAGTCGCACTGTTCTACCTCGGCTATATCGCCGCGATTTGGGCAGCATGGCCCGCGCTTATTGAGAAGGCGAAAGAGCATTCGCCACAGGGAGCGACGGGCATTGTTGTCGTCGGTGCCATCATGGGTGCGCTGGCATTGCTGCTCGTAGTCAGCAAGCTGGCCGATATCATCACCGTTAAGAAAAAACCGGACGACGGTAAGCTTAATCCATACGAGATTCGTGAAAGAGCGGAACGCGAAGGAGAAGCCGCCGTTAAGGCGAAGGAATTCGAAAGAGCGCTCAAGATTTACGAACATGGCGGCCTGACAAATAAAGCCGTCGATATTGCCCGGCAACTGAACGACAAGCAGGCGCTGGTGCGACTTTACACGAAGCTTGGCTTTCACGACCGTGCCCGCCGCATCAGTGTTGAGCTAAAAGATTATGAAACCGCCGCACAATCGTCAGCTCTGATGGGTGAAATCGATGTGGCGCGCGAGCTCTACAAGGAAGCGGCTGCGGCTCAGGAATCCAGGGAAGTTGCTCCCATCGTAATCGCCGGATTATGGGACCGGGCTGGTGATTACCTTACGGCCGCGAGGCTTTATGAGGAAGCAAGCGATCTCGATCTGGCATCGGAATGCTACTCACTGTTACACGATGCCGTTAACGCCAAACGCTGCATGGACAGCGCCAAGGTTTTACAAGCGTACGAGCGCCGCGCCTCATTCACTACCAACACCGATGACGAGCGCTACCGAACAGATATGGCTCAGGGCGCAAAGCTTCTGGAGGCAGTCGGAGACTTTCTCGGCGCCGGCCTTGCCTTCAGGAAAGCCGAGTTGCTGCTGGAAGCAGCGATCGATTTCGAACGCTTCCAGGAATGGGAACGCGCGGCCCGGGCTTACGACGAGGTTGGCCTGAAAGACCGGGCCGAGCTCGCCCGCACCCGCTTACCTGCGATCACACCGGCGCATGATTCGTCAATGGGCGCCGACAGCAGCTCGCAGCAAATGATGTACATGTCTCCGCCCTCGTCCGCTCCACTACCGGCCAATGCTCCAACTCCCCCGCCATTTGTTCCCGTCGCAGTCCAAATGCACCAGGTTCCCTATGCGCCGGTCTACGCTTCTCAACTCAGCACTACGGACCCGGATCTTCCCGTAAAGGTTGCACAGCGTGTACGACGCGGCCACTTCATTGAAGCAGCTGAGTTCGCCCTCGAAGGGAATGACTGGTTGATGGCTGCCGCTCTTTACGAGCAGGGAGGCGCATTACTCCAGGCTGCTGATCTTTATCGAAACATTGGTAAAGTTACAGACGCAATGTTCTGTCTGCAGCGCGCAGGCCGCATGCGCGAAGCGGCGCTGCTTGGGATCGCTATGGGGCAGGAAGAAAAGGCCCGCGACATGCTGCTCAAGCATGTATTGGAGAATCAGGACCAGGAAGCAGGACTTCTTCTCGCTGACATTTTGATGCGCGAAGGCAAAAAAGAAGAAGCAGCCGAACTGCTCCGTGTGCGTCTTGCACCGCGCGGAATTAACGAAGAAACCGCAGCGCTGCATTATTTGTTTGCACAGCTCCTTGAAAAATATGGCTCAGCAGACGAGGCCGTCCCTTACTACCGCGAACTCACCGCCGCCGGCGCGGACTCACCCGAATTGCGTGAGCGTCTTGCCGAGTTGGATCCAGGAGCAGTCGTTGCGGCGCACGAGATCGAACAGGACAAGGAATTCTGTCTCGATTCTGTTCTCACCGCCGAGGCAAACAACGGCCAGACAGCCACTGCTAAAAAGTTTAAGCTCGATCTGCAAACGCTCGGGCGAGCGGGACTTTCCAACGTGCGACAGAACGTTTCCTTATTTGGGGCCCCGGCAGCCGGAGCAGACAGCCTGTTTGATCCCGTTTCCACAACCGCGATGCTCGGTCCCACGGTAACGGGAACTCGGCCTCCAACCACAGGCAGGCCTGCTGCGGCGCCGGTAGATCCATTTTCCGGTGCTCAGCGTTACGAACTGCAACGTGAAATTTCGCGCGGCGGCATGGGCGTCGTCTACGAAGCATTGGACACGGCTCTCGGTCGCAGCGTAGCACTGAAACTTATTCTGAACCAGCAGGCCTCCACGGAGGAGTTTCAGCAGTTCCTTCTCGAAGCTCGGGCCATCGCACGGCTTAACCATTCCAGCGTTGTCACGATGTACGACATCGGTTTGATGGACCTGAAACACTACATCACAATGGAACTTGTGACCGGCGGCTCGCTTGGCGAATATGTCACCGCAAACCCCGAAGGTCTCCCGCTCAAAGAAGCACTCCGTATCTTTGTAGATATCGCGAGCGGGCTGCAGGCTGCTCATGATGCCGGAATCGTACATCGCGATATCAAACCCGGCAATCTGCTGCTTACGGACAAAGGTGCTGCGAAAATTGTCGATTTTGGCCTGGCCAAGCTGGGCGAAAAAGCCGGCAGCACTGGCGAAACGATTTTCCGGACGTCCGGTACTCCCGGCTACATGGCCCCGGAACAGATCGAAGGCGAAGAGTCGCTGCCGCGTGTCGATATTTACGCCTTGGGAATCGTTCTCTTCTTCATGCTCGTTGGCAAACCGCCACATGCCCTCACCGGGCGCACAAAGCCGCGCCAGATTGCTGCGTTTCAGCTATCCGGCACTCTACCTTCATTGCGTGAGCAGCGGCCCGACGTTCCTCCAGCACTCGAGGAAATCTATCGCTACTGCACGACCCTCGAACCAGACGAACGCTACCAGTCCATCCACCAGTTTTTGCCACTCGCGGAAGAATGGCTGGCCTCACTCTAGTGTGCCGAATCAGTAGTTCCTTACCAGACCAAAGAGCAGATTTGACCTCGATTCGGCACACAGAACAGATTACGAACTAACGGTAGACCACACTAGCGCTAGCTTAGTTTTAGATCCGCCAATGCTCGCTAAGCAGATGCTCGACTTTTGTTGGCTCCTGCGGTTCTGCAAAGTAGTATCCCTGCCCATGCTTACAACCCAGCGCTCTGAGTTGGAGCAACTGCTCCGCCGTTTCAACTCCTTCGGCAACTGCCTCCATCCCCAGCGTTTGCGCCATCGCGACAATCGTCCGAACAATCTCCAGGCTTTCTTCTTTTACTCCAAGGTCATGCACAAATGACTTATCGATCTTTAGAGCGTCGATCGGGAACCGGTTCAAGTAAGCCAGTGACGAGTACCCCGTTCCAAAATCGTCAACGTGCAGCTGCACATCCAGCGCACGCAGTTGCAGAAGCATAAGCGTGGATTCCTCGGCATTTTCCATAATAGTGCTCTCTGTTATTTCCAGCTTCAGCGACTGCGGCGCCAGGCCGGTTTCCTGCAGAACAACCTTCACGTTGGATACCAGTGACTCTTCACGAAACTGCCGCGCAGAAACGTTCACGCTGATCGTGGCGGATCGTGCCACGGTACCCAGATTATGCCATGCGTGCATTTGGCGGCAGGCTTCACGCAGGGACCACTGCCCAATCGGCACGATTAGTCCCGTCTCCTCGGCCAACGGTATAAACTCTGACGGGCTAAGTAACCCATGAACTGGATGCTGCCATCGAATCAGTGCCTCAAACCCTGCCACCGTTCCGGTTCTTAGGGAAACAATCGGCTGGTAGTACAACACGAACTCAGTACGCTCCAGCGCCTTACGCAGATCGCCTTCCAATTTCAAAAGACCGATAACACGCGCGTGCATCGCCGCATCGAAAATCTCGTAGCGCCCTTTGCCTGCCGCCTTCGCCCTGTACATTGCGGCGTCGGCATCCCGCAGCAGGTCATCAGGTCGCTGGTAGCCAGTCGTACTTACCGCCACCCCTATGCTGGTTCCCGTAAATACATCGTGGTTATCGATCCGGAAGGGCCGCTCCAACTCGGTTAAAATTTTCCGCGCGACCATTACGGCAGAACCGACATCATCAATATCGTCTACGAACACGGCAAACTCGTCTCCCCCGATTCGGGCTACCATGTCTTCAGTGCGCAGGCATAAACGAAGCCGTTCGGAAACCTCCACCAGAAGCCTGTCTCCGGAGCTGTGGCCCAGGCTGTCATTAATGTTCTTAAATCGATCCAGATCGAGAAACAAAACTGCAAACTTGTATGCCGGACGACGCAGTGTATGGGCAAGAGCGCGGCTCAGCCAATCCATAAACAGCGCGCGATTTGGGAGATCTGTCAGCGAATCGTGAAACGCGCCATGGTGAAGCTGCATCTCCACCTCTTTGCGCTCTGTTACATCGTGAGCGACGCCGATGGTTCCAATTATTTCGCCGGTTGCATTTCGTAACGGTTCAATAAACCCGTTCAAGTGCCTGCCATGCCATTCAATCTCGAATGAAGAGTTGTGCCCCAGCAGCGCCCTCCTGTGCATGGTTATGGGAGTAAACTCCTCATCAGTGGTCCCGAAGTATTCGGCAAGCGTGGTTCCGAGTGCCGTCTTTAATGGAATGCCGAGCCGCTCGAACGAGCTTCCCATCCCGATCACCAGCCGCAGTTCCAGGTCCGTTGTCCACATCACCACCGGCATTTGTGAAACCAGCAGCCGCAGTCGTTCCTCGCTTTGCCGCAACGCTACCTCAGTAAACGTTCGGTGCAGGGCACTGCTGCAGTAGTCCGCCAGCACCTGCAGGAGGCGCAGGTCCTCCATTGAATAGAGATCCGGAGTATACGACTGAATTGAAAGTATCCCGAAGTTTTCGGACCCGCGACGTATAGCCACAAACATCAGCGATGCCGAGGGTCGCCCGGCCGCACCAAAGCCAACGAGGTGCTCGCTCTCATCCGTCTGGCGCCGCAGGATTAGTTGCGGGCCACTCTCGAGCGTCTTCTGCGTGTTTAAGCTTGGTGTTCCATCATGCGTGGAGTAAATTTGCGTGCGCTGGCCCTCAATGAAATCGTATCCAACCAATGTCTTAAACGGCCCACCTGGTTCCATCGCATCCAGGAAAGCGGCATCCCAGCCGAATAACTCGTCTGCCGCACTGAGCACCGACGCTGCGGCTTGTTCAGGCGAAACACAGGCACTTAGCTTTTCACCAAGTTCCGCAAGCACACCCCGTGTTTTTGCCGTTCTCATTCTTTCGGTGATGTCGTGCGCCACAAACACGACCGTGTCGTTTGTCAGTGGGCCCACACTTGCCGAAAACCATGCTTCCGCACTGCCTTTACCTGCGCGGTACTCGAGCACCATTGGGCGCTTTGTATCCAGGCACGTGCGAACGTACTCGTGGATGCGCTGCGCGATCTCGATTGGAAGCACCTCATATGCCGTTTTGCCTATCAAAGGCTCCTGAAGCTTCTGCAGGCGCGGCGATCGCGTGGGCGCGACTTTCACATATCGGCAGTCGCGATCATAAACGATAATGATATCGCTCATTGCGGAAAATAACGAGCGTAGCTCCGCTTCGGACCTCCGAAATGCTTCCTCAGCCAGGCAGCGGCCCACCGTCGGCCCAATGATGTCGGCCATGTGCTGCAACAGCTGCAGGTCTTTTTCGTAAAAGAAACCGCGCGTATAGCTTTGTATCGAGATGACGCCAACTGTCTCATCTCCGATCTTTAACCCGGCAAAGAGCAGCGACTCACTACAACGCTGCACGTCGCCGTAACGCGGTAAGTCGTTTGCCGAATCTGGTTCACGATTAATCAGCAGTGGAATGCCACTGCGAATCGGATGCGAGGGATCCAGTTTGTTCAGGTTCTCGCCGCCCGATGGCCAGTGGACTCTATTCCCTTGAACGGTATCGGTCGCCACCACTCCCGAAAATCGTCCATCGGGCATTTTTAACGACAGAAAATACGCATCCCACGGCCACAATCGCAGGGTTGCTGCTTCCACAAAACTTCCGATTTCACCTGCGGTCATGGAAGCAGCCAGTTGAGCGCTCAGTTCCGAGACTACTGCCTGCTCAAGTTCCGCGCGGCGCCTGGCAGACACGTCCGTCATTGCCCCAATGGTACCGATCACCGCACCGTCAGCATCGCGCAAGGGAGTGCCGCTTACTTCCACCCAGAAAGACGTTCCGTCGCGCTTCCGCAACTCCGCGACGTAGCGGCTGGCTTGACCCTCGGAGCGCTGATCCAGGCGCTCGAGCATGGCCGGAACATCTTCCTCTTTCAGCAGCAGCTCATAAGCGGTGTGCCCTAACATTTCCTCCGGGCTGTAGCCGGACAGCTCAAGGAATCGGCTGTTAACATACTGCACCACATCTTTCATGTCAGTAATGATGAGCCCTTCTCCAAGGCTTTCCACCACATCACGAAACCGCTCCTCCGACACTTCCAGCGCCTTCTGCGTCCGCGTACGTTCCAATGCACCCGCACAATGATCGGCGAGCATCTGCAAAGTGTCCAGATCCTCCTCGTCATAGGCACGTGCCGTGTAACTCTGGATCGACAGCACACCGATCATGGAGTTTTTTGTACGGATGGGGACGTAGAGTATCGACGCCGAAGCACGGTTCATGTCGCCATAAGAAATTAGGTCCGCTGATTTTTCCGGGCTGTCGGTGCGCAGAATCAGTTGTGCACTTCCGGCAAGTACACGACGCATCATCGCGCTCGGCTTCAGAGGTGACGCAGGTCGAGGAAGCTCCCTTTGCGCTCCTTCGATCGTGTCTACATTCAGAATGATTTCGACAAGGTCGATTTCCGAATGGTACAGGTCCACCAGACACGCGTCCCACCCCAGCAGTTCCTGCGCCGCGTTAACAATAATACGGCTCGCATCCACGCTCGACAAGGCCGAACTAAGTTTGGTCCCCAGCGCGGCCATTGCGGCACTGCGGCGTTCCGCCATGCATCGCTTGATCGATGGCGCCACAACATCCGCAATCCGCTGCAATAACCCCAGGTCGCTTTCGCTGAATTGATTTACAGTATACGATTGGAGAGATACGATACCCATCGGCTGACCTGCGAGCCGCATTGCTGCATACATCAGGCTCGCAGAAGGGCGACTCACGTCGCCAAACCGGCGCAGCGTCGGTCCGGAATAATCCGGCTCGCGGTTTATTAGTACTGTCCGGCCATTCAACAGGTCGCCGACATGCTGATACTCACGCGCCTCAAAGCGGCGCGCAGGGATGGCGCGCCGTTCATTGTTCACGGTGTCGATCTGCAGGATGGTGTCGTACCATGCACGTCCAAGTCGGCGCACCGACATGAAGCAGGCATCCCACTGCCACAACTCATCGAATGCCCGCTGGACCAGCACCGCAATCCGCTCAGTAGACGCAGCTCCACCCAACTCTGCCGAGAGGCGGAGAAGGCAATCCATCTCCTCATTGGCCGAGTAAAGGCTCATCGCCTCAACCCTCTGCTGCGCACCTCGATTGCTGACGCCCCCTGCTTACCCATATTACACGCGTAGCAAAAACGACAAACACTCCGCAACGTTTTTCGATGAACCTCGAATTAAATAATACGAAACAGAAAAACGAGCACAAACGCAAGCCAGCCCAGCACGCTCGCGGAAATGAAATAGCCTATTGCCACCACCGGGATTGAAAAAGGCGTGTAGATTGAGACAAGCATCCGCGTCCGCACCCGGATTTCATCGTGATAATAGCTCGCCAGCCTTCGCATCAGGAACGGCGCCTCGGCGCTCGCTTCACCGGCAATGACCATCGCAAGTGCATCCGGGTCAAGCACTCCCGTCTGGCGCAGCGTTTCACCTAGTGACTCCCCATCTGCAATGTAATGCACCCATTTAGCGAGCCGTTCACCGATAATGACATTCGGCGCCGACGCAGCCGCCATCTCGTAACCCAGCGTTACCGGCATTCCCGCTTCCACCGTAGCCGACAGCACTTCGAAGAACACGCCCACAGCGTACTTCTTTGACACACCCCCAAGTCCCGGAACGGTCAGAATAAACGCATCGACTGCCCTGCGGAACTGCCGTAGCTTGATTGCGGTGCTGACAATAAGTGCGGCAATGGTCCCCATCACAACCGGGCCGAAGTACACATTGAGATAATGCCAAAACGCCTGGATAGTATCCATTTTGCCCGTCATGGAAGCAATCGTCGTATCGCGCCCTACCATGATAAACGATCCGAGCACGACAAGCGCTGCCGGGTACCAGATGGAGCGCAGGATTAACCCCCGAATCTCCAGCATCCACTGATAATGCCGAACAATGAGATCCAAAGTCGTGGTAAGGCGACCCGATTGCTGGCCCAGGATGAGTAGCGCCTGCACGAGCAGCGGCAGATCGCGATCCCCACGAACGGCCGCAACCAGGCTGGAGCCCTGCGCCAGCCGTGCGCCCACAAGCCCAGCAGCACGCTTAACCCGCAACCGCTCACTGCTTGTCTCAAGCAACTTCAGCGCCTGAATCACCGGAACTCCCGCACTCAGAAGAGTCCGCAGCTCCAATGAGAAAAAGAACCAGTCACGGTTGCTTGGTTTACCGAACTGCTTCAACAGCGGCAAATCCGGATTGAGATTTCCGGGCGCGGGCGCTGCGGACACCACGCGTTTCGGCTTGGTGTGGATCGGGGGATACTGCGGCCGCGGTGGATCCTCTCGCATATCCTGGAACATTCTTCACCCCGGTTGTACAGGTCAAGTGCCTCGCCCGTTTGGCCGGGTTTTCGCTCTCAGTGGAGTTCAGCTAATTCGCAGTACCGAAAGGGTTTAGGATACGCCTGATGGCTACGGCACTACAAACCGCCCGCCTGCTGGACTACTTCACCATCATTCCCGATGGCGAAAACCAGCGGTTGCTTGTTGTGCCCGATGGCAATGGCATGTGGACGTTGCCGCGCTGGCGTGACACAGACGATCACTACTGGCAGGCCGTTAATCACGTGAACTCCACCGTACGCCATACCTGGGGATTGAAGGTAACCACGCTACGGTGTCTGTGCAACCGGCGAAACGTCAAAGGCAGGCGCGACTGCCGTATTTACGAAATGGAAACTCACGGCGGAATTCCGAAGATTCTTCCGATGCAGGCTCGATGGGTTTCTGAGCAGGAGATCGGCAGCTTGGAAATTTCGGAACCAGAACACCGGTTATTGATGCGTTCATGGTTTCTTGATGTCTCCTCCCCGGAACCACATCATAGCCGCACGCCGTGGATGCGGCGCGGCTGGATCGCGAATGCCGTGTCCTGGATGCTGGATCAGCTTAGCCGCCTTGCAATTCTACCTACGGGGCCTGTCGAGCAAATGCGGATCTGGCACCGCAGCGCCATATTGCGCGTGCCCACCAATGAGGGCTACGTCTACTTCAAGGCGCTGCCGCCATCTCCTCCCGCAGCGGATTCCCTGGCTCACGAGCTGATATCGCAGTATGCAGAATACCTCCCAAGCCATGTAGCGGTAGACCCCCATCGCGGATGGAGCATGATCCGCGAACCCGGCAGCGGCTCGTCCAGCAATGGAAGCTCGGAGGAAGGTTGGCAGGAGGCAATCCAGGCACTCGCACGCATTCAACGCAACAGCGTCAACCACGTAAAACGTTACTTACAGATGGGTTTGCCAGACCGCAGGGTAGGCCGTATGCCAACGCGAGTTGAACTGCTGCTGGGCGATCTCGAATCCATTGCACCGCACCGCTCCCGCGCATTAAAGGATCACGAGATTCAACGTCTCCAGGACCTCGAGCCTCGATTGAAAAGCGACTGCGCGCGGCTGGCCACTTATCGAATTCCACCCGCGCTTGAACACGGAGATTTCTTTGCCGGCGATGCCGTCATTCAGCAACCGGGCGCCATTTTCCTCGACTGGTCGGAAGCCGCCGTTTCTCACCCCTTCTTCAGCGTCGCACTCAACAGCACCGAATCCGACGGAACTTTGGCGGATGCCTCTGTTCGCTCACGATTGCGGGATACCTATCTGCAGGCGTGGAGCAGTTTTGAAACGCCCGACAGGCTTCTGGAGGCGTTCGAAATCGCGTACCGACTCGCGCCGCTCCACTACGCGGTCACCCTCCACCAGATGGGACTGCCCAATGTGGAAACACAATGGGAGGTCGAGGTAAGCCTTCCTTACTTCCTGCGACTCCTGCTCGTTCGCTACCCCTGAAACTCAAAACCCCGAGTATTCCGTTCCAATGCTTTTCACTCGATTCGATCCGTCAAACTCCAGGATGACCCAGGCGCGTCGCTCCTCATACACCCCGATCCTTCTCAAAAAACCCAAGGTGTGGCTTCCCACGTCATCCACATATACAAACCTCGTCGGATCCGGACCGAATTTTGTGGAGGCGTCGGTAAAAACAAATTTATGCCTCTCAAGGTGACTCTGCACTTGTGGCCATTCCTGCCCCAGGCGCGCACCCTCAAGAATCAATTGCCGCCTTGCAGCACGGTGCCATAGCGGCCTGATGTCCACCATAAGCCAACCCAGCGCAAGCACCAGCAGCACACCGAGAATCGCCAGCGTTCCATAGCGGCGAACCGATGTGGTTTTAGTCTCGGATATCCGCGAGTCTTCGTCCATCTGTTATGCGCATGCTACAAAAGCGGCGTCATGGCAACGGCAGAATTTTTGACACGACCTTCGCTGTGCTTTTGGTGCTCGGTTTCGCTTTGATGGCGCGCTTCACTTTCTTCGCGATCTCAGGCTTCGGCGGCGGCGCACTCAAGCGTTGATAGGCATCGAGCAGCGGTCCTGCCATACGCTGCACATTCGCAACCGCGGCCGCATCCAATGCGGAGCGATGCTTTTCGGTGAGCTTAAATGAAGTCGGTATGTTTTTTAGCTGCTGTTCTGTCTGCTCGTCATAACCCTCCATGCGGATAAAAACGGCTTCCAGCTTTGAATGCTCATGAAAATCCGCAGCGATCGCACCGTAGAATGCCAGCGGGCGCATCGAGCCGATATCGTACATCCGTGGAATCACACTTGTCAGGCCCCACACTTTTCCTTCCCGCAAGGCCTTCGTTTCCATTCGTTGCGATGCATCCACCACGAGCAATAGCACCGGCTGATTGTGCGGCAAAGTTTTTAACAGGCTGAGAACCGAATCGACTCCAAGATTCTCCGCCACACCACCGTCAGCCACGTAAGCAACATCCGACAGCGTAAGGTTATTATCCACTCGTCCCAGCGAAGTGAATGGGATGTTCTTCGAATAAACCCGCAGTGGAACCGGCGCCAGCATGAGCGGATACGCGGCGCTTGCCGCAATCGACTGCGCGAGGCGGAACTGGCCGACGTCGCTGCCGATGTCTTCAAAGGTCAGAGGCTGAACCAGGTTGTGCAGGGTGAGCGCATCGGTTTCCGCAATCGCGATCGCCGTGCCCCCGGTATCCATAATCGACGGAAAACGCTTAGCTGGCAGATTCGTCATGACCAGGCGCTGGCCCGAATTATAGATCGTCCCATTTACCAGCAGAACCGGCGCCGGGTCAACCGCCTGCAATTCCTGCACGCGCAGGTGATCGAACGTAATCTGCTTTCCCCCCAGCAGCTTCTCGATTTCATCCGCGAGAAGATCGGTACGCGTAACGGAAGACGCCAGCAACTGAATCGCCAGCGGAGGAAACCAGGCCATGTGGCCGTATGTCCGCCACTGAAGATTCACTGCCATGGCGTTCCGAAATTCCTGGTAGAAACCCGGCTGGTGCCGCTCATTAAAATGCGTCAGGTAATATCCTGCCGCGAATCCGCCCGCAGATACGGTGGACATGGCGCGAACGGTATCCAGCATGGAAAAGCCGCACTCGCAGTTTGGATCAGGACCCGCCGCCGGTGCCCCTGGAACCGGCATCTTTGAAAGCTCCTCCATCACGCGCGCAGCGTAATACGCGCTCCGGCTGCCACCACCGGAAATGCTCATCAGCACCAGCGGTTCCCCTGCACGTGCAGGTGCCATCATGTAGTCGAACCGCTCATGGCCAGGCAGGAGCGGCTGGTTCTTGGCATGTTTCGCCAGCTTTTCAGTGTCGCGTGCATCCGGTGGAATGGGGCACGGAGCCGCGGACACCGTTGCCGCACCTGGTGTTTCAGGCCATTGTATGGAAGTCGCAGCCTGTGCCCTGCAGCGCGTCGGCGCATAAAGGCAGGCGCTGACCAGCGCGACCGCGGTCAGGTCGCGATATTTACGATTATCCATAAGCATCGGCGCGCTTCTTGTACCTGCCAGATGCCCGATTGCCAGTGTTTTCCACAGGCTGCCCATTGCACCCAGACCTGTGCAGGAAATAACAAACTCTCGCACGCGGGACTCAGACCTGCCTTTTCGTGTTGCGGGGCCGCAATCGCATTCCGAGTCATACCTCATGTCCAGGCCAATGATCAGCGTCGCCGGAATCCGGGGCATCGTCGGCGACTCACTCCTTCCCGAAGAATTTCTGCGTTACGTGCTGGCATTCGCCACACTTGTCGATGGCGGTCCAGTCGTAGTGGGCAGCGATAGCCGACTTTCCCGCGAAATGATGCGGCACCTCGCATTTGCGGGGCTCACCAGCGCGGGCTGCACGGTGCATGACATTGGCCTGGCGCCGACACCTACTGTCGGCATGATGGTGCGTCAGTACGAATGCGTCGGAGGCATCGCAATCACTGCGAGCCACAACCCCGCACAATGGAATGCATACAAGTTTTTCGACGCACACGGCTCTTTCCTGGATGAGGCAGCAAACGCCCGTCTGCTTGAAATCGCCGCCACCGGAGAGTTTCGGCGCTGTGGGTTTAAGGAACTCGGAAAGGTCATCGCACGCCACGACGCCATTGACCGACACGTCACCGCGGTTCTCGAGCACGTGGATGTCGACCGCATCCGCGCACGTAAGTTCCGCGTGGTCGTCGATTGTGTGAATGGTGTGGGATCGCGGATCGTGCCGCTGTTGCTCGAAAGGCTGGGCTGCGAAGCGAACGTGCTCTACACCAACGTGGATGCCGAATTTCCGCACAACCCCGAGCCCCTGCCCGAAAACCTGGCAATGCTCTCCAAAAGCATCGAGAAGCTGAAGCCCGACGTCGGCTTTGCAGTCGATCCTGACGCCGATCGTCTTGCCATTGCCGATGAAACCGGTCGGCCCATTGGAGAGGAACGCACGCTTACTCTCGCCGCCGCCGCGGCGCTCGAGAGGGCTGAAAGCGAAGGCAAGCCACTTGGTCCTCTGGTTGCAAACCTTAGCACAACCCGCGCAATGGACGATGTCGCTGCGCGTTTTGGTGTTCGGCTTTTCCGCACTCCCATCGGGGAAGCGCACGTCGTTGCGCGCATCCGAAGCGAGCACGCGCTGATTGGCGGCGAGGGCAACGGCGGTGTGATTTACCCGCCCGTACACCATGGTCGCGACGCTGCGACTGGCATTGCCTTGATCCTCGATGCACTCGCCCGGGCAGGAGACAATGTCAAAGTCAGCGAACTGAACAGCCGCGTCCCCGACTACATCATGATTAAAACGAAGTTCGATGTCAAAGGCCCGCTTGTCGACACCTTGGCCGACGCGATGCGCACCGAATTCGCTGACGCCAGTGAGTTGGTAACCGAAGACGGCGTAAAAGCTGTCTACCCCGATTGCTGGGTGCACGCCCGACCCTCAGGCACTGAACCCGTCGTTCGCATCTTCGCCGAGGCGCCAGACCAGCCAAAAGCCAGTGCCCTCGTAAAACGCGCCCGAAAAGCTGTAATCGGTGACTGATGCCCCTCAAACAAAATGACGAACGACCCTCTGGGTGCTGTCTCAGAATTTCGCGGCATAGTTTCAGGATTACGGCTTTTTGGAATCCGCAACCCCACAGGTTTTTTGCACCGAAGGTGCAGCGGGACCCAGCCCAGGGTAAGGAGGCCACGGCTTTTTGTGGCCGACGCAGCCCTGGGTTACAGCACCCCATTTTTCGCGCCCTGAAGGGGCGCCGGAAAGCGCGCAAATTTCGTTACGAATCTCTTGGACAAGAGCCCAGTGTGCCGTCCCATAAGTTCATAGCTATACTTCAGGA
>JBPCLP010000050.1:0-41551 GCA_051003195.1 Candidatus Sumerlaeaceae bacterium
AAGCTGACAATAAGCCAACGTGAGTACACTCCTGCACTAAGGGTTTTCGCAGATCTGAACTGCTGGACCCTCACGTTGGCCCTTTCAAGCCCCCCGCCCGTTGCACTTCGGTTGGCAATCCGCCTGATTAGTTTTGATTAGTTTTGATTGAGGCTGAAATTCGGGGACGTTCGAATTAGTTAATGCGTTGGGAACATTGAGCGAAAAGCGTCCCCGCGCCGTGGTCTCAATTCGGGTGCCGCCTTTTGCGTTCCAATATTTGAATGGCATGGTGTGGCCGTCTGAATCCTGAATGCTTACTGCTTCCCTGGCAACATCCGCGAATCGGATGGCGCCATTTCCGTAGCCTTTGAAATCATATTGCACCGCCTCAGCTGACACGTGGACGTCCAGAAGTTCGAATGGCGCGTGGAGAAGCAGGGGGGCTGTCGTGGGCTGGTTGCATCCAAGGAAGGAGAGATTGTGAGTACCAGGCGTGAGCACACGCGAGGGAACGCGCAACGTGAACGGAATCTCTTTGCCGTCCACAATCAACCCCGCCGGATTTGCGGGCGCTACCGAATCGACGTTTAGCATGCAATCGCGCACATGGATATTCTTCGCGCCTGTCAGGTGGCCTCCAGTTGCCATCGATACTCCGTTGTAATTGGACGTTAGCACAAAACAGGAGGACGCGTGCATGTGAGGTCCGGCGCCGAAGGTCTGGGGGCGATGCAGGGCGAAGTTATCCATGCGTTCGGGCATCGCATATTTCATCTGGTAGATGGCCTTGAGTTCGGTGCTGTACCCGACGTCGGCGGCGCGTCGCGTCAGGCGATCAAGGCATGTCCACGCATTTTCATACTGGCCTTCCTGCGCGTAGCCGGCCGACGCGTGCACCCAGGCTGGGGCAAAGTACAGACGTTTGTCGGTTCCGGGGAAAACTCCTTCGCGGTGAAGCATCGCATCCAGCGATTTCAGCGATTTGTCTGCATCCGGCGTGAAGGGGTAAAGCGTCAGCGCCCATACATAATCAAAATAAATGTCCCAGTAGTTCCAGTCGATCGTGGCCGTGGTGCCGTCTTCAAACGAGGCGATTCCCGCATGATGTTTCTGATCCTTGTCCAACCAGAGAAACTGATTCACTGCGTGTGCGGTCTCCTGCGCGCGGTGCCAGTTCAGGTCCGCTTCCGCGGATCTGCCAAGGTGCTCCGCCATTTCCGTCATCATCAGGTGCGCACCGTACAACAGATGATTAATATACAGAGTCTTGATGTGCAGGGGCCACTTGTCGCCGACTCTCATCGTCGGGAATACTTCGCGGAAATTGTGAGCTCCTTTTAAAAAAGCTTCGTTAATGTAGGTTTCCCAGTAGAGCTGATCTGACGGGTCATAAGCCGTCGCACGCAGGAAGTCGATGGAATCGGCGAGTTTCGCGTACCATTGCGAGAGATGCGTTTCGTCGCCGGTGAGTTTCCAGAATGCATAAACGGAAAGCACTGCGTAAAAGCTTCCATCCTGTTGCCACGACTGGTCAGGCGGGTGGGAGGGAAACGTGAGAAATGCGTGATAATCGCGTCCCTGCGTGCTGACAGGCTTGGCATTTGCCAGCACGTAGGGGGTCCATCGTTTGAGATAATCTGTCGCGCCCGCCAGCGCGGGAAAGACGCAGGCAATTGCTGCGTCGCGATTCCAGATGTCGGTGTAACCGCCATCCAGCGCGGCGAAAACCCCGCCGGCGTCGTATTGCATGGATGCCAGTGCGCGCTTGTTCATCTCGTTCTGCCGGCACGTTGGCACGTCGCCGGTAAGCTGTGCGGGCGCGGTTACGGTTTTAAGAGCGGTCCGTGTTCTGTCGAGGGATTCGTGCCAGTGGCGCGTCCTGTGTGCCACCGCGGAGAGCTGTTGGAGGGAATCTCCCCACACGACAGCAAACCGCCGCGTGCAAACACTGAGAGTAGAGTTGCCGTCGCGTGCCTTGATGTGTGCCGGGGTGGCGGGATTGTCAAAGATCAGGCCGCAGTATAATGGTTGGCCGTTTACTTCCCGGGCCGCGTACCAGATAGAATCGGAGGTTTGCGACAACTCCTTCTGCAGCGAAACTCGCAGCGGCCTTTTGCTGCTTTCCACGATCAGCGCGCGATCTGCAAGAACATGAACGCGTATTTTACCATCCAGATAATGAGCTGTTGCTCGCCACGGGTCGTATTGCATGCGGGTGAAGCCCGGATTGCATGGCAGTTTCAGAGCATTCGAAAAGCATTGCAGCGGCGAATCCTGATCGACGCTGATCTGTCCAAGTACATCAGATCGCAGTCCGCCAACGTGCCACGTCGCATCCTGGGAATCAGCTTTGCGATGCAGGCTGACATTTAGTTTGAGCTGTTGTTCCTGCCTGACAACCACGATGCCGCCAAACGGGCTTCCCAGTCGAGTTTCGACGGGAGAGCGCGCCGCAGTATGAATCGCGATCAGAAAGAGGATACTGAGTAGGTTCATCCCTTGTCCACGGTAAGGAGTAAGCCCGATACTTGCCGGACTCCTGTATCGCTGAATCCCGCGCAATTATACTACATTCAACGAACATTCGAAGTACCGGCGCGAGGGGAGGATGGGTAGCATGGGAAGGATGGGGGGAAACATTTGTCCGCACCTTCGAAGAGAAGCTCAACCGGCTGCTCCGTCCGCAAAAACCCGGACTGAAACCCGCCACGCGCGATATGGAAATTGGGGGAAATTGGAACCTCACAGGCTGATTTCCGCAGCACTTGTCAACCGAACCTATCTCTATTACGTCTAAGGATGCATTGTTTCAGATTAAAGTGATTTTGTCCGTTGGACAATTGATAAGGTGTCAGGCTGTGACGAACTTTAGTTTCAGTGGCATTGTTACTCAGTTATTCTTTACACTAGCAGCCTGGTTTTCAGTGTTCCTGCTGGGGATGCCACAGTGCGCGCAGGGCGCCTTTCCATTCAACGATGCGCGCGTTGACATAAAGACCAGGTTCAGACCTGATTCCATGATCGCCGGCGACTTCGACAATGATGGTACAACCGATGTTCTTCTCGGCAGCCGCCTTGCTAAAGAGCTTAGCTTTTACCGGGGTAATACAACGGGGGCGTTTGTCCCCACAGTCTCTATGCAGAGTATGGAGTTTTACATAAAGGCTGCCTGCGATCTGAACAAAGACGGGAAGCTCGATCTCATCATCAGCCGCTGGCCCCCTGACTCCGATCTTGAAAGTGACGAACATGCAGTCCTTCCCGGAATGGGGAATGGGCAGTTTGGCGCACCCATTTCCATTCCGTTCAATCAGAGGGCAATGGATGTTACGGCCGGAGACTTTAATGGCGATGGAATACCCGACCTGGCAAGTTCTCACGGATCACTTGTACCAGTGGGACACACTCTTTCCATCATGCTTGGAAACGGCAACTTTGGTTTCACGGAGTCCGTAAGGTTAGGTACAGATGCCACGGCTATGCAGGCGGCAGACTTTAACCGCGATGGGAAACTCGATGTCGCGTACATAAGATCAGGAACGTATCTTACGGTGCGCCTCGGCGACGGCACAGGTGGACTTGGGCCAGCCTTAAATTTGACGGATCAAGCCAACGAGAGCAGACTCATCATGGGCGACCTGAATCACGACGGATTGATGGACCTGATAACGGATGTCGCGGTTCGACTTGGAAATGGTGATGGAACGTTTCGCCCCCCACATCCTATAATTCTTCCCGGCGCATACGTCCTGGTTCTCGGAGACTTCAATGCCGATGGTCATCGTGACATTGCTGCAGCCGCAGGAGAAATGGAAGCCAGGATTTCCATTCTTTCAGGCAATGGTACGGGCACCTTCTCACCGTATTATAGTGTTGAAACATGCAACTGGCCGGAAAGGCTGGTAGCAAAAGACGTAAATGGGGACGGCCGGGACGATCTCCTTGTGCATGGAGTCTGGGATTTCATGTCTGTGCATATCGCTGACAATACCGGACGGTTTCAAACGGTTAATACTTTTGAAAATCGTCCGCCGGCGACCTCGGTTGTCGTTCGCGATTTCAATGCAGACGGCCACGCTGACGTAGTTTCGGCGGAACCCGAAGCGAGCCGATTGTCGATGCTGATGGGAGATGGAACTGGTTCCTTTGTTCCCCCCAATACTTTTACCGCAGGCACCTATCCTGCATGCCTGGCAACAGCGGATTTCAACAGCGATGGAAAGCCCGACCTGGTAGTGGGAAACAGGGATTCGAACAATGTTACCTTATTGATAAGTACGGGCTCCGGCCTCGCCGCACCTTTGAACTATCCGGTGGGCACTGCACCCTATGCAATATTAACGCGCGATTTTAACAATGACGGCAAACCCGATGTGGTGACCGCCAATTCTAGTTCCCACAATGTTTCCGTCTTATTAGGTGACGGTGCGGGAGGGCTGGGCGCGGCATCCAGTCTGGCGGCAGGCGCTGAGCCTCGCTTGTTGGTTGCGGAAGATTTTAACATGGATGGCAATCTGGACGTGGTAGCTGCCACTCCCATGTCATCGGCATTGTCAGTACTCCTGGGATCTGGAACAGGCACCTTTACGACGTCCACCGCAAATGCAGGTGGACTGGTACAGGACATGGTCAGTGCAGACTTCAACCTGGACGGTAAACCTGACCTTGCGCTGGGGAGAAATGACAGGCTTGTCTTTCTTGCCGGAACGGGCCTGGGAACTTTTGGAACTGCCCCTGGACCTGGAAATGAGCTTAATTATTCAGGCTATGAAATGATTGCTGGCGACTTCAATGCCGATGCCAGGCCCGACCTGATTTCAGGAGGTCGCGGGATGTTAAGATTGCGTATTGGAAACGGTGCCGGAAGCTTTACTGCGACCACCTATATTGATATACTCGCAGGAGCCGGCTGCCTTGTCCCCGGCGATCTGAATGGGGATTCAAAATTGGATCTCGTCACAGGAAATTGGGGGGAAGTTATCCACCACCACAGCATCTCTGCTTTTCTGGGCGACGGTATTGGAAACTTCACATTACAGACTTCGTCACTTGGAAACACCGGGCCTACCAAAATACTGGTCCAGGATATGAACCATGACGGAAACACCGACCTGGTATTACTGAGTAATAAAGTTCTAACCGTGGTTACCCGTACGAGTGATAACCGGTTTCAGCTTCCGAAATCCTATCCATGTATAAACAGCTGGTTTGAAATGAAAAGTGGTGATTTCAACGGAGATGGCAACGTCGATATCGTAACTGCGCCATGGTATCACAACGTATATGGGAGTGAACTTATAAACATTTCGTTTGGCAATGCGCAGGGAGAACTGGGAACGTCGATAAGTATTACAGCAGTCGTAAACCCGACGGCTATTGCCGTGGGCGATCTGAACGAGGACGGCGTATCTGATATCGCCGCGGTCGGCGCGACTTTTCCAGCAACTTCACTATCAATATTGCGCAGCAATGGATCGGGTGGACTTCATCCCGCCGAGAAGTATGAAACGGGCGGATTCTACCAGAAAGACGTAGCCACAGCTGACCTGAATGGCGATGGCCATCTCGACGTGCTGACATCGCACTGGAATGGCGTTTCCGTTCACCTGGGGAACGGGACAGGAGGAATTGGCCCTGCCACGACATTCGCAACCGCCGGAAACTCGGGGTGCTACCCGGGATTGATCGCAGTTGGCGATGTTAATGGCGATGGGAACGCTGACATTGTTGCCCCTCACAGTGGAAACATGACCTTTGAGGAGCCTGATCTCGACTTTATCAGTGTTTCTCTGGGAAGAGGCGATGGGACATTTCAGCCGGCTGTTCCATACACTACCGGAATTGATCCGATCCGAATTGTCATCGCGGATTTTACCGCTGATGGGCGCGTTGATCTGGCCGTTTTGAACCAGGCGTCGTACAACGTTTCGCTACATGAGGGCAATGGCGACGGAAGCTTCAAAACGCCCTTGTATTTTGGAGTTGGCAACTCACCCCGCGACTTCTGTGCAATCGATATGAACGGGGATGGCAGGTCTGACCTTGCTGCTTTAACCCTGACCTCCGACATATCCATACTGATGCAACCAACAGCGGTAACTTCCGCCCTGGGTTGGGAATTGTACGACTGAAGTAATAACCTCGGGGTTATTACAGTCTCCTGTTATCGGCATGGCACCCGTATCTCCTTATGATGACAGCGCCTTCTCCGCAAACCCGCCAAGCGTGTCTGTGCAGGAGCGCCTCGACCTTCTTTCCGGAAAGAGGAAACCGAATCCCCCCAGCAAACGGGCCATCTTCCTGAACGACATTGGCGCTCTCGCGGGTTCCATATTTGGTCCCATGACACCGTTGTTTGCCATGGCTCTGGAGCACCGCGAAACCAAGATTGCGGTACTCATCGCAGCGATTTCAACAGGAGCGTTTGCAGGCGCGATGGCTCTTCGCAACGTCATCGGTCGCGCGTGGACATACTTCGCGGTTTGCCTCCTGATGGGAGCATTCGGCGGTGCGTTGCTCGCAATGAAAGCAGACGCGTGGGCCACTTCGGAATGCATGAACGTCCCTCAATATCTGCGCTATCTCCCGGCAGCAATCTGCCTGGGAATGTACTGGTGTATCGGATTCGCTCTGTTGCTGATATTGTCAGGCAGGCGAGTTCCCAAAAGCATTGCCGAACTCTGAACAGCCAGTGCGCCTTCAAAAACGCGGCGGCATCCTCAAGCGTTCAAATGTGGGTGCTTTTCACGACAAGGTATGGCCGTATATCAGGCTTCCCGGCCCCACTTCGTATCATGGCTTAGAATTCCGTTACGGCCTCCTTACCTTCCATCCATTCTATCATGTTGAGCACCAGGTAGTTCCAGTTCTGGAAACCACGACTCAGGATTGGTTCTCCATTCTCCGGCTGGTAATACTCGTGTAATGCGCCAAAGCGTTCCAGGTCCCGACCGAAGAGTCGAATGGTCTTCTCCGCCAGCTCGCGTGCCTCTTTTTGGAAGCCATAGCGTGCGAGGCCTCGAAAGGTAAGGTAGTTTGAAACACCCCATACTGGTCCAAGCCAGCATGAGGGATTGCCTGATCCGCGCAGCTGGTACATCTTTTCCATTTTCGACAACGTACGCACGCCGTACGGTGCATTAAAGGTACTGGTGTTTCGGAAATGTTCCACAACGATGCGTTCAGCCTGATCAGGTGTTGCTATGTCAGCCCACATCGGCAGAAAACCGGACCACACACCGATGCGTTGGATGAGGCAGTCCCAATGTCGCGGCTGGTTTGCATGCAGTCCCTTAACTCCCTCGCGTGGAAGCAGATTTAGATCGACGCTATAGAAGAAACCATCACGTTCATCCCAGCAGTGTTCCTGTATGGCAGAGTGCAGAGCACGAGCATCATCCTCGTAGTGTAACGCAATTTCATCCAGGTTGAGCTTCCGGCACAGGAAAGCAGTAGCCAGCAGTTCCCGGTACATCAGGCTGTTCAGATAGATGGAGCCTGAACTGCGCGGAGGGCGGAAAAAAGTACACGGGTCATTGTCCACGCCGATACGTTCATCAGTCTGCCAGAAGTACAACCCGCACTGGTGACGGTGATGATTGCGATAGTTCGCCAGGAATGCTTCCAGGTTCAGCATCGTCTCGCGAAGCCACTCTGAATCTCCGTCCTGCTGAACAAGAAAGGCAGCGTGCTGAGCCAGCACAGGCTTATGCATGTTCGACGCGTATGGATCGGCAGGCTTGAGGTCAGCTACAGGGTCCGTGCGAGCGACGGAGATCGGCATCCATCCGTCCACGCCGGTCCACTTCAGAAAGTTCAGCACGCACCCCTGCTCATATCTGCGCGCGGTTTCCAACATACCCGGATCGTTGCACATTTGCAGGATTTGCCGCAAGGCTACGTTCGAAAGCCAGCTGTCCCAATCCCACAGGACGTCATCGTAGTATTGGCTGCCGGGCGTGAGAAAGGGATGCAGGAATGGACCGCCGGGCTCGCGGAACATACGGTTGTAGTCCTGCGTCAGTGTAGAACGGATAAGGCGGATGTAACGATCAGTATCGCTGCTCATGAACCCAATACACCGGGCAGGCTAAGACCTTAGTCAAGCTGGCCGACCCCAGTGAAGTTCCAGTATTTCTTACATGATCAATTCTACGGCAGCGTTACCAATCCCGCGGACCGCACCGTTACCGGACCGAGCAGGCCGGACTCCAGCAGGGGAGAGGTTTTGTGATAGAAACGCCACGTGGTAAAAGTGATGCGCTTCGATGGTCTCGGCTTGCCCTGCGTCAGCCACTCCGGCCAGCCTTTCAGACGGTCCCCGTCCCAGTCTGCGTCGGGCTCAAATTGTTCGTCGCCGATCAGGCGGTTGGGCCACAGGTTAGTGACTTTTACCTCGAGCTGGTTGCGCCCGCTTTTGACGGCCTTTGACACATCCATGCGGAATGGCTCCTTCCACAGAACGGGGAGGTCTGTACCGTTCAATCGAATGGTCGCGAAGTTCTTCACGCGGCCGAAGTCCAGTGCGACAACACGTCGCTTGCCCACGAGTTCAGCCGGCAGGTCGAATTGGGTCTCGTAATGTGCCGTACCGGAAAAGTATCGCACGCCGTTGTCGGCGTGATTTGGCCAGGAGACCAGTGCGTCCAGCTTGACGGAAGGTGGCGCGCCCATGCCGGGCTCGAATGCAACCGTCCATGGTCCCTTCACTTCCACAACGTCTGCTGCCTCATTCACCGTAACAGTCTGAGTGGTTCCACCCGCGCGCTGCACTTCGTACTTGCCGGCTTTCCAGGCAGTGAGAGTTGCCACTCCTTCGGAATCGGCGGACACCTCGAATGCAGGAAACTGCACGGGCACGCGGGGCCTGTCCACGAGCGTTAATACGTGCCCTTCGTCGGCGGTTTTCTCGATGGGCTTTCCATCCAGTTCGTATTCTATGCGAAGGCGCTTTACAACCAGCGGCACAGAATCGCCAAAGACCTCATTACTGGCCGGGATCTCATACTCCCCGGCAGCGACCATTTCAGCAACACGCGTTGTTACGTCGGCGCCACGACCGTCCATTGATTCATAACGTGCCTTTCGAACCAGCAGTTGCGGCAGCGTCACGGTGGTAACTTTCGGGTGACCCTCCAGTGCAACGTTCTCCAGGTGTTTCTCATTAGCCGCGCGGCGGAACACGACAAAAACAGATTCGGCAGGATTGAGCCAAAGCGGGAGCGTCGTGCGGCCTGCCTGCTCGCGGTATACCATAGCCTGCCCGGTGACGCCGGTGTCCGGGTGCCAGAGTTCCGGAACGCGTCCGCCGACGCGAAACGTGCACTCCACCTGATCCGCGACAGTGCGCTGGTTCGATACGAAGTACACATCCGCGTCCTTGATGCGGCGGTGAATGCAGGCCAGCTTCGCGCCCTGTGCAGCGCCCTGGAAACTAAAATCAGCCGGTACTTTCAACTCCGCTAAAACATCCGCGAGCGCCCTGCCCCATATCACGCGGCCCTTGCCAAACCGGTGCTCCTTCGTTGCGGCGCCATCTACGCCGGCCCATACTTCGTCGGCGACACTTCGCACCTCGGTATCGCACTGAGGATAGCCGGTCAGACTGGGCGACAGCCGGGGTTTCGGTCCTACTACCGTGGCGCCCGCGCGCACCAGTTCGCGAATCGCTTTCGCAACTGGCGGCGTCATGAATCCGCCGTCGGGCAGCACCAGGACGCTGTAGCTCATTCCATCGGACAGCACGATGCGGCCATCGCGGACGGTTGCGCGCTCTCTAAGTACCGTGGCATCGCAGCCGTCGTAATCGTAGCCGGCAGGTACGGCCGGGTTCAGATTCGGTCGGTACGGAAGATCGTTCGGCGTGGACTCGCCATAGTAGTAAAGCAGGTCTGCCACGAAGGTGCCTTCCTGCAGCAGGTACTGGCATCGCGCGACATACTGCATCCACGTCGCGGCTTCCTTCCACCAGGTGACGGTGCGTTCCAGGTGTGTGCCCCACGGACCCATCGTCATGCCCGGACGAAAATCCATCCAGGGCTGGTGGGCATACCGATGAAAAATGTACCGGTTGATTCCATTGCAGAATGCGAGGTCGCCCATCGCCTTGATTCCGTAAGGCTCAATCAGCCAGCGTCCGTGATTCGGCTCTGCGGTAAACGCCTCCGCCCCGACCAGTTTGCGGCCGTACGTATGTGCCACGGAAGCGGCGAGCTTTGTCGTTTCGATTGCCGCACCGTGCACCCAGAATTCTCCCATCGGGATGTCGGCCAATCCGCCGCACTCCAGTGTATCAAACCCGCCGTTCCCGTAGGGCTCGGTCGAGAAGAGCATTCCGTGCTGGTGGCACAGTTCGCCGAAGTACTTGAAGTAGTTGTCGGCAAACAGGTCAGCGATTGTCCTGCGGAAGTCCCAGAGGAAGCGTTCGCTCTCCTCCTTGCTTCCCACGATGCGCCCCGTAATGACGGGCAGGTACTGGAGCAGATCGTAACCGCGCCGCTTCTGGAACTCCTCGCGAAAGCGCGGCGTCCAATTCTGGCTTCCTACCTCGTAGCTGTCGATGAGTGCGTTGTTGAGAACCTTTCCGGCCAGCGGGCCTGCCTGTGCGATGATCTTGCCCATCATGGCGTTCCAGTGCACGTCCAGGGCTTCACGGCTCAGCTTGTCCACCTCCAGTCCGTCTCCCTCCGGCGGAGCGGGATGGTTGTTCTTTCCCGTTGGTGTGTAGCCAATCCGCAGAATCATCCAGTCGCCCTCCGGTGCATCCCACGTGAGATGCCCGGACGTAGTCAGCTTGTCGGTCAGTACCAGTATGGAATCGCGGGCAATAACCTGACTCGCTGTCGTGGGCGAGAGGTCAGGTTGAAGTCCATGCTCACGAACGACTCCTGTTTTCCCGAGTATCTGTGCCGGTGGCATGGGAGCATCGCCGCCCGGCGGGACTTGATATGCCAGGACGGCGATGTCTTTATAATAGGGGATGGCCCTGTGCACCTGCGGGGGTTTCGGCTCGGGGAGTATTTCTGAGACGTGCGCGGGTCCACGGACCGGTTTTTGTGACCATGCAATTACCTGCATTGCATGCTCCGGTGTAATCCACGGGCCACCGCTGCTCGACCATCCCGCGCAGTTGTGGAGACAGATTTCAATGCCGGTGCGCTCAGCCTCCTTGAGCGCATGCAGCACCATTTCCTGCCATTTAGCGCTCATGTATCCCACGGGTCCTGCCGGGATATTCTGTGATACATGAAACATCTGCGCGCCACCAATGCCCACGTCCTTCATTGCATTAAGATCGGCGGTAATGCCTTCGCTGGTAACGTTGCCGTCCATCCAGTGCCACCATGTATGTGGCTTTGCCGACGCAGGCGGATTACGAAACTGCGCAGCCAGCGTATCCTCCGCAGCCGGTACCGGCGCGGCTGTTCCGGACAGCATCAATGCAATGATCACGACGTGAAATGGCGCTACGCGTGCGGTCACAATGCGCTCCTGTGGCGGATAATGTCAGACTCCTGAAAGACGTCTGTCAGGAGTAAGTTAGCAGTCACGCCAAAAGAGTGGCGGATGCATTGTTCCAGGAGCACGAGGGAATTCGGGGGCGAAATTCCAGGGACGTTTGACCAATTAATTAATTAATTCGTTTGCGGCCAGCTATTGCCAAACCATCGTCACCTACGGAGGTCCGGGCGTGAATGGACGATCCGCTCCGGCCCGCTTTACTCGCCCCGAGCTGGTTTTGCAGAAGTCTTGCTGCGCGGCGTGCTTTTTTTCGCCCGAGCGGACCGTGGTGCTGCCGCCGGCTTGTTAGCTCTCATATTAGTGTGCAAGGCGGCGGGACGCGCGGGCTTGCTCGCACACACGCGAACCGCATTGCCCCAGGCTTCAGGCTTTTGCGCGTCCTCAAGCAATACGTGCTCAATATCAGCGGTTGATTGTTTTTTTGAACTCATACTAGCCACCCAGTAATTACTCTGATCAGACCTTTTTCTTTCTCAAGATCGGGCACAGATCCGCATACTAAGTTCGTCTTAGTTTTGAATGCTCCATGATTCCGCTTCGCTAGACCGCGTAGCAACACTACCATGTTGGCACGTTATGATTTTGTTCAATGATGGGTCATAATTAAGCACCTCAAATACGAGCCAGACTTCAGCATCGTCTGGATTATCGTGACAGTCTAACCCACAATGAAACTGCCAGCCACTATCTTCTTCCGTTTCGGGCTCATCGCGGATCGCTCGTAATATGGGAAGTCGCTCGCGGGCCACATGTGTGCATAGAATTGCTGCCCGGCTGTCCTGCAGTTCCTCCTCTGCCTCATTAATAGTCATCACTTTTTGTCCTCTCCTAACTGATCTTTTGCCGAAGTATCCATGACGTTAATAAAGTAATTAGCGAAACCGTCAACCGTCCACGAATTTCAAAGCACTACAGAATTCATGGCGTACACGACCCAAACGGAGACCATTCGGCGCAACCCAGCGCAAACTTTTGAACGTTAAAACTTCCATCCTCATCCACCACCGCCTCCAAGTGCGAGTCGAGATTCAGGGCATGGTCAATCCCCTTTGGATTTGCAGACAAACACACCCGCAGCCGCAGCGGCAAACCAATCATGCCCACCGCTTTCACATCCACGGAGAATCCCTCCGGATATGCCGACCCATTTTCAGCATTATGGGCCTTCGCAGCAGCGTACTGTTTCGGCGATGCCTTGCGCGTGCGCGCCAGGATCTCCTGCTGCGAAATCTTCAGCAGATCACGCTGCCACTGCACCTTGCCGTTCTTAAACCGCAAAAGCACATACGAATCCGGAAACCATTTTCCCTCCACGTACCAGAGCAGAAGCGAGCTGTCCTCCGACCAACGCGGCGTCGCCATCGCATGATAATTCAGCGAGCGATCATAGGCCGTAAAATCCTGTTTAATAACGCCAAGCACCCGGCTCGTCCCCAGGTCGATCACTCGATTCTGCGTATCGGTAGTAAGAGTCTTCTCGAAGAAAAAGTGGGGAACACTCACGCCGTAACGTCCGTCCGGTGAAACCGTGTACTCTGGCACCGCATACTTCGGCACCTGCTCTGCACATGCGATACCCGCCGCAAACACCACCACCGCAGCAATCATACCTTTAACGCCCTGCTTGCATGCCAATCCCATAACAGAGCAGATCCCGTACATCAGCCTTTCGATAACATGATAACGAATTGAATGCTCTTCTAAATTTGTTCGTACGCAGGTGCTCAATATCAAACCACAGAGACACAGAGGCACAGAGAAAAGCAGCACAGAGAGTTAGTCATAAACGAAAAATATCCACTCGCGTGCGACGCGCATTTCAAGTGGCGAAATTGCCCAACTTGAACTTGAAAGCCAGGAAACGAGCCTGACGCAAACAAAGCTGTGCAGGCCACCACGCCGCTACGATTCTTTGAGCTTACCTACGTGCTGTTCGATTCGTTTCACGTCGGTCGCGCCGTCGCGCAGCAGCTTTGGCCCGCCTTCGGCCACGGAGACTATCGTCGTCATCGCGTCGCCAGGCAGCTCGCCCGTATCGACAACCACGTCGACAACCCCGGCGAGTTTCTTTGCCGCGTGTCTGGCGCCCTCGCCTTCTTCCAATCGAATGCTCGTTGCCGCCAGCGGCCTTCCCGCGGTGCTGAGAATTGCCAGCGACAGGTAATCGTTCGGTATGCGGAGACCCAGGGTCGGCTCACTCGACAAATGTGCGAAGCGGTGCGGGTGCCGGTCGAACACGACGGTCAGCGGACCCGGCCACAGATCATCCAGCATCTTCATCACCGCGCCGGAAACGGTTTTCACAAGGTGCTTCAACTGCGTGGTGCTATGGATAAGTGCACCCAGGTGGCGCGAGGTGTCCGATTGGATGGTCGCGCGCAACCTCTGCACCGCCGCTTCGTTGGTCGCGTCTGCTACCAGCGCAAACATCGTATCCATGGGAAACGCGACAAGCCGCCCTTCCAACAGGGCATCGGCCACCGTTTCCACCACCTCGAGCTCTGGGTTTGCCGGGTCGCAGTGCACGATTTGCGGTTCGGGTTCTGGCTCGGGAGAAAATCCCTGCACCGTCGATGGCGCGCTCTCCGGCGCCTCCCCTTTGTCCAGGCGAGCCTGCACTTCCCGCGCCTGCTGCGGATCGATGCCGGTGGGCTCCGGCTCCTCGTGCTTTGGCTTGATCGACGCATACTCGTGCGCGGCGTCGGCCTTGCCGATCGCTTCGTCCAGTTGCGTGGCAAGCAGTCCCGTCTCCCACAGCGCGGAGGTAGCGCCACTGCTCGTGCGCAGCGCAATCGACTCCAGGAAATCCAGCGTCGTGAGACAGGGCCGCTGGCGTTCTCGCGCGATGCTGCGCGCGTTTTCCAGCACCGTCCACGTGGAGTCGGCCATGGAAAACATACCCTGCACCTCGGGCTCGTGCGGCGGCGGAAAGTGCGGCATCAGGTGGCCGGCCAGCGCTTCGAGGTTCACGCCAGAGCCGACGAGCAGTTGATGCGCAGCCGACCCGGGTGTATCGATAATCGCCGCCAGCAGATGCTCCGGCGCGACCTGCGGGTTGCGATACGCGGCAGCAATTTCTTTCGCGCTGCTGAGCACCTGGCGCAGTTGAACCGAGTAATCGAACGCTTTCGCGGCCTTTGCCTGTTTCGGCTTCTCGGTCTTGCTGACGATGCGCGGCTTCATCTCCTCGGTGGCCTGGAGCTCGACGTATTCAGGCGCTCCGGGCTTCATGTCCAATGTGACTTCGTGAACAAAGCCCTTCGGAAAGTCGAGAACACCGGGCTGGTTGGCGATCCGATCCGACCGGCTCGCTGCTTTGGCGACCTCGCTGTTCCTGTATTGCTTCAGCCGGGTTTCAACGTAAGGATCCGCGATGGCGGCGACCCGGGCAATAGTGAATGCAGCTTCGTGCAGCCGGCGCGCGTACAAAAGCGCAGCGGAGAGCTCGCGCATGCGCGGGATGAGACCCGTTTGCAGTTCGTCCGCGTTGGGTCCCACCGCCTGGCAGAACAGCGGCAGATCGGTATCGACCGAGCTGGCCTTATGGACAATTTCCAAATCGCCGCTGACAAGAGCCCATAAAGCCACCCCGCCACTGCGACGTAATTGCCGCGCCCATTCATCAAAGCTTCCGATGCCGGTGGTGGGCATTACAAAAATACTGGAGCACACATGGAAGGACCTTAATAACTGCAGTGCGGGGAGTATTTCCGTCGCGGCCTCGCGCCTGGAACACACAATCCCGACGATCGATTTGGCGAGGTGGCGCGGCTCGGATTTGGGCGTGCCAAGTTGTGGCCGCGTAGGCGGCCGGGGAATTTCTTCAGGTTCCGAAGACATATAACTCTATAAGTGTAAGAAGCATGGCAGTAAAAGGGCCCCGCTTTTGTGCGTGTGACATAATTGCACATTTGTTTGAAAAGTGGATCGAATTGGCACGAAAATTAATACTTGTAATTCAATTGTAAACCTGAATAAGGCGCGCAGCAGCCATGTTTCCTGCACCGAAACTGGGAACGTTCCGATGTCAAGTCGGACGTTTTTCAGGGCGGGAAATGCCGGTCTTAATCTACCAGCATCTCTCTCCACGATTTCCTGGAAAGGGAAACTAACGGGAAGAGCTTTATTGCCCGCGTTTGTAAACCGGCAGGGCCGCGCTGATTAACCCCTTTGGCCGCTGGTCGCCCCCTCAGTTTCATTTCCTTCAAGGATTCGAACCGGAGGTCCGACCCCAAAGGAAAAGTGATATTTCACTTCTGCAAGCGACATGCCCATCCGATAAAATGCGAAGCAGTTTATGCGATGACTCTCGAGCGTTGACCGATTACAGACAGACATAGGGGCTTAGCCACGCTATGAAACGAGCGCCCGAATCTCGCCTGAATGATTTCGAACAGTTAATTGACAAGGGTAAGGAAAAGGGTCACCTTACTTACGCTGAGATTAACAAGTTCCTACCCGACGACGTCAGTTCGTCCGACATGGAAAGCCTGCTGGACGAGCTCGAAGAGCTCGATATCGAGGTCTTTGACGACAAAGATATGGCTGCGCATGCAGCTAAAGGCGAGGAAGCCGACGAGGCTGAAGAGGAAGAAGCCCCCCCTGCCAAAGCCGAAGCTCCCGAGCGGGAGATGGATGAGCAGCCTGAGGACAACCAGGCTGACGCGGAAGGCACCAAGATCGACGACCCGGTTCGCCTTTACCTCATGGAGATGGGTAAGGTTCCGCTGCTCACCCGCGAAGAGGAAGTCACTCTTGCAAAGCAGATCGAAAAGGGCCGCCACGAAATTACGGCCGCCATCGCACGAGCCAGTGCCACCGCCGGCGAACTTAAGAAGATCTACACCCGCGTCGAATCCGGCGCCTTTAACCTTAACGACATCCTGCGTGCAAACGTGGATGAAAGCGATCCCGACGAGCGCAACCGCTACGTCCGTCACGTGCTCGACAATCTCGATATCGTACTTAATTTATATTCCGAGATACTCGACCGGCTGGACCTTCTGGAAGACCCGTCCCTTTCCTCCAAAGAGCGCGGCACGATTCACAAGGAAATCGAAGAGCGCCGCGGCACCATCTACCAGCATCTTCTCAAGATCGACCTGAACTTCACGATCATTGAGCAGGTGGCAGGACGCATCAAGGAAGTCGCACGGCGCATCGAGGAAGCGAACAACGAAATCCGCGACGTCATCCTGCGCACGATGCTCAGCGAAGAAGACCTTCGTCGCATCGTGAAGAAGACGCGCCGCAATTCACCCGAAGCCAAGGCACTCGAGAAGAAGTACGGCTACTCCATCGACCAGTTCATCAAGATGGACAAGCGCGTCCGCAACGCCCAGCGCGTCGTCAAGCGCCTGGAGAAGGAAGCCGGCAATACCTACGACGAACTCGCGATCATCTGTAAAGAAATCGTGCTCGGCGAGAAGGAAGCGCACAAGGCCAAGATGAAGGTCGTCGAAGCCAACTTGCGCCTCGTCGTCTCCATCGCCAAGAAGTACACCAACCGCGGACTGCAGTTCCTGGACCTCATCCAGGAGGGCAACATTGGCCTTATGCGCGCCGTGGATAAGTTTGAGTACCAGCGCGGCTACAAGTTCTCCACGTACGCAACGTGGTGGATTCGCCAGGCTGTCACCCGCGCCATCGCCGACCAGGCACGCACCATCCGCATCCCGGTCCACATGATCGAGACCATCAACAAGCTGTCGCGCATCAGCCGTTACCTCGTGCAGGAGCTGGGCCGCGAACCTACACCTGACGAAATCGCGGTGAAGATGAGCCTGCCGGTGGACAAAATCCGCCGCGTGTTCAAGATCGCGCAGCAGCCTATCTCGCTGGAAACGCCAATCGGCGAAGACGGCGACTCGACGTTCGGCGATTTCATCAACGATCCCGATGCTCTCAACCCCGCGTCAGCAGCAGCCAATATCCTGCGCTGTCAGCGTATCGATGAAGTGCTGACCACACTGACGGACCGCGAAGAGAAGGTTCTCCGCCTGCGCTTCGGCATCGGCGGCAGCGACTTCCCCCGCACACTGGAGGAAGTCGGAACGATCTTCAACGTCACGCGCGAGCGCGTACGCCAGATCGAAACCAAGGCGCTGAACAAACTGCGGCATCCAAGTCGGCGCGCGAAGCTGCTGGAGTTCATGGAATAGAAAAGTAGAAGAGTAGAAAAGTAGAAGAGTGGGAAATTAGAGGGCGGGAGAAATCCCGCCCTTTTCATCGTCGGCTCGCCTACCTAGAAAAACTTAAACTTAAAGTTTAGGGGTCGTCCAGTTCGACGATGAGCGGCAGGTGGTCACTTGGTGCTTTGCCGCTCGGCCAAGCCGGTATGGCGACATTCCGTAGGCGATTCAGCCAAGCTTTCGGCATATAGCAATAGTCGATATGGTAGAAGTTCTTGTTCTGGTGGTGTCGGAAAGTGCTTCGCGTCTCATTCCCTGGTTTCTCACCGAAGAACTCATGGTAGGCGCTGACCAGCCCAACCTGTTCCAGCATTTTGTGAATCTCGGAGTGTGTAGGTTTGGCTTGGTGGTTCCAGATCGCATTACTGTTGAAGTCGCCGATGACGATTGTGTCGCGTTCCAGGAGAAAAGCGCGCAGGTCCTTTAATGCCAAAGCCGCGGACACAGTGTATGGGCTGTAATAGCCGGTGCCCTGAGGATGGGGCTTGGCCCAGACCGCCACCAGATTGAAGGTGTCCTTACCAGTGACCCGGTACGGTACAAAGTAGTTCGACTGAATACACATCGCGGCAGGCTCCACATCAAAGCCAGCCCCAACTGCAACGCTGATACCACGCCGTTCACCGGGCGAGCAAGTGTGGTGCAACTTGCCTGTTTTGCATTGCAGGGGTGCTGGGCCGCATTCCTGCACAACCGCAACGTCAGGAAAGAAGTCCTCCACAAAGCCTGCTTTTTTAGCAAAGCCCCCGTTGCAGTTCCAGCTAACAATACGCATTAGCTGAACAGAATCCCGCGAACATCTTGTGGCAGCCGACGAACGATCTGCTTTGCAATCTGCTCCAACTCTCTCTCATCTTCCACATCGTAAGGCTGAAAGTGACACACCTTGTTTCGTATTTCGGAAAAAGTCTCCAGTCGCGGCCGGTCTGCATATGTCATCTTTGTCCCCAGCAATGGTGAATGTTTCAGAAGAAAGTTTACATCTGATCTAAATGATCGATAGGCTTCGCCTCGAGAAGCCGGACCGTAATGTCCACGTCTATTCGCTCCCTCGGCAGCTTGACGCATGTCCGCCTCGTATTTCCCGCGCAACTCCGCACTGCGTTCGATTGCGTTGTCTATGCAGCGGCGTACCGCAGTCTCTACCCAATGTATATACGCAAAAGAACGCAAGTAAGGTGCAGCGCACCGAGCGACTTCCAAATTATGTATGAGACCCCGCGACTTTTCTGGTAAATTGGATACCTCAAAACCGTACTCATGAAGTCCATCAACAAGCTCCGTCAGGATTACTTCCGCTTCTGCAGAACTGCCGGGCCGTTGGGTGATCAGTTGCGCTTCGGCTTTGGCTTCGAAGCTTTCGATCAGGTCCTGCAACTCTGCCTCATCGCGTAGTTGCAGACGTTTTTCATAGGTAGCGAGTTGAACTTCAGCTTCCGTTTCAACGCATTCGATGAGCTGCTGCAGCTCTTTTTCACTGTATCTTTCCGCCCGATTAGTTTTGAACGTTTCAACTTGAAAACAAGCCATTTTACGCAATATCTGCTTCCCATGCGAGGGCTCAACATCCTCGAGCCAATCGAGAAGGGCGTCAGAGTACCAGTGGTCGAGGCGATCAGGAGGAATTGTCGCAGCACAAAGGCTTGCTGCCAGTTTCTGCATCCTTTGCGGCGAACGCTCCGGCTGCTCCATATATACCGAAATTGCATGTAGCCAAACATCTGTATGTTCGGGAAACTCTTCGGCGAGCTTAAGCACTTCTTCCAACTCGTTTCTCCCCAGGAACTCGGCTGCCTGGCTCGTGAGTAGTGCCAAGTACAGTATCGCCTCGCCCGCTGTGTACATCGGTACGCAGGGGGAAAGGGCTATATCTTCTGCTGAGCCACGCTCTCTCAGTTCAACCACTGCAGCTTCTATCGCGTCGCGAGTCAGTTTCACCTCGAGCTTTAGAAGCTCCGCGTCATCGGGATCGGATTCATTGACCCGATGCTGCAATGCCTTCAGCGCGCTCCATACATTGCTATTTGTCAGCTGAAAATAAAGGCCGGCGAATCCGTGATTGGTTAGTGCAAGCGCCAGCAGGAGCGGAACTTCAAAAGGAGGTTCCACTCCTGCTGGCCACTCCTCGCCAGGAAATTTTTCAAACGCGGGAAAGCCACAGGTATTTGCGAGTGGTACAAGCAGTGCACGAGCTATAACCTGTAGGTCGGGCCAAGCGAACTCCCATTCCTGGAACTCGGACTTCGGGCCCCAGAACTCATTTGCTCCTTGCTGAACATTGGCTCCAAAGCGATGTTGCGGGTCGTAGACGAGTCTTCCGATTTTCTCTAGCACCTCTTTTGCGCCGTTTACTGCGTCGGCATCGAAAGTGACAGGAACGTCGTGCAACTGATACAGCTCATAAAAGTTTAGAACTTCCACAACGCCAGGGATTCTAAGAAGATCAGCGGCCAAGGTGCCGAGCGGAGGAGGAACGAACTCAGCGGCGAGACGAAACCTCTCTGCCAACGGAATCTCACTGGTGCCAAGGAGCAACTCGACAAACTGCAGGTGAACTGTCGGAGATCCCGGCTTCCCCCGCACACGGAGCACGAACGAAGAAGGCGAGTCATCGGAGCCTACGCGGTCACTCGGAGCAAGTAGTGCCTGAAGATCCACCATTACCTGGCTGCTATGGGATAGAGCATTTCGCAGCCACAGATCTGCAGTGAACCCCGAGCTGGCGTACACAGGCTCGTTCAGCAGTTCCGGTTCGGCCTCAAAAACGAGCACGAAGAGTTCGCGCAGCTTGCTCGAGATAGATCTTAGATAGCGGCGCTCTTTATCCGTAAATTCAATGGGTAGTGACATGGAATTATACTGCCGTATTTCACCTTCAGCAGCAAGAGAAATCCTGAGCCGTATCCTGTTTCTAGCGAAATAGCTGGTTATCCAAGCTGTATTAGAAATTGGCTGCTTGGGGCACATTCACGCATTTCCCCACTAACAATCGCACGAATTTAAACGAACGTGGTATCTGGCTGTATGAAAGAGGGCTTGCGCCTTCGCGCATTCAAATCCCACGCAGATCTCGACGAGTTTGATCGCAGGGAAATGCGCCGCATGACACCCGAGGAACGGCTTGACCTGCTGGAACACCTCCGGCTGCAATCGGCTCAGATCTTCGGCTATGAATACCCCGCCCCCTTTCAGCGCGTTATTAGAATTATTCGAAAAGCATAAGGTCGTTTTTGTCATTATTGGTGGGTATGCTGTTACCTACCATGGGCATCCTCGTTTGACCAAAGACCTGGACTTATTGTACGAATATACTAACGAGAATGTCACCCGGCTTCGTTCCGCACTAATCGATTTCGCGTTCTCTCCCGAAGAATTGACCGATGATCTATTCGAAAAGGGCACCGTGGTGGCGTTCGGGCGCGAACCGAATCGCGTCGATTTACTCAACACCATTGATGGCGTCGATTTCGAAACGGTTCTGAATGGAGCTGTCCAGGGGAATTGGAATGCAACGCCAGTTAAGTATATTGGCCGAGAGGAACTGCTGGCGAATAAGCTCGCATCGGGCAGGCCTGAAGATCTCCACGATGTAGCGAAATTGAGAAAGCTATTCGAAGAGACGTAGCTGCAACTTTTGTGGCCAAGCATGGAAAGCGAACAGGGAAAGCCGAAGAGCGAAATGGTTGCAGCCTACTCGGTCGGCAGGTGAAATTGTAGTCGAAGGTTTGATCATTATCTCGAAGTCCGTATTCAGTGTCAGATTTCCGAAAGTATGGAACCAGGAATGCCTTCACTTCTCTCTGGCAATCCGCCATCCCGCCTCGTAACCAAATCGTCACATGAGTACTTCACCCGACCATAAACACACGAACCGCCTGGCGAACGAGACATCCCCTTACCTGCTTCAGCACGCGCACAACCCCGTGGACTGGTACCCCTGGGGCCAGGAAGCTTTCGATAAGGCACGCGCGGAGAACAAGCCGCTGCTGATCTCGATCGGCTACTCGGCCTGCCACTGGTGTCACGTGATGGAGCGCGAAAGCTTCGAGGATGAAGAGATCGCGAAAATCATGAATGAAACCGCGGTCTGCGTCAAAGTGGACCGCGAAGAACGCCCCGACGTCGACACCATTTACATGAACGCGTGCATGGCAATGACGGGACAGGGCGGCTGGCCTCTTAATGCATTCGTGACTCCTGACCTGAAGCCGTTTTTCGTCGGCACGTATTTCCCGCCCGATAACCGTTATGGCCGTCCAGGATGGCGGATGCTGCTGGAGCGCATCCGCGAAGCGTGGGTGACGGAAGGCTCCCAGTTGACGGAACAGGCCGAAGCGTTGCACCGGCAGGTCGAACTCTACACACGCACATCCGGCCGCGAAGCCATTGATAGCGGTGTGATGGAACTTGCGGTTCGCGAAGCGTCGACCAGCTTTGACTTAAAATACGGCGGGTTCGGCAACGCGCCGAAATTCCCGCCCGACACCCGACTCGCAATGCTGCTCGCGGCGCACCATGACCTCGGTACATCCACTGCGCTCGAAATCGTGACCAAGACGCTCGATGCGATGGCTTATGGAGGCATGTACGACCAGATCGGTGGTGGGTTCGCGCGCTACTCGGTAGACGCCATGTGGCTAATCCCGCATTTTGAGAAGATGCTCTACAACCAGGCGCTGCTGGTGCCTGTCTATCTCGACGCGTTCCTTCTAACCGAACGTCCGCTCTATCGAAGGATTGCTATCGAGACCATCGAGTGGGTGCTGCGTGAGCTGACTTCACCGGAAAGCATGTTCTTCTGCGCATACGATGCGGACAGTGAAGGGGAAGAGGGAAAGTTTTACGTGTGGACGCCGGGCGAGGTCGAGCAGGTGCTCGGTAAAGCAGACGGGGAGTTCTTCTGCGAGTACTATGGCATCACCGAACGCGGCAACTTTGAGCATGGCACCAGCAACCCGCATGTATCGGTGCCGCCTGAGGAGTTTGCAAAAGAACACCAGGTGACTCCCGAGGAACTGATTGCCCGCATCGCGCCGCTGAAGCTGAAGATGCGCGATGCGCGAAGCAAACGGGTATGGCCCGGCCTCGACGACAAGTGCCTTACAAGCTGGAATGGCCTGATGATCACCGCGCTTTGCCGCGGGTTCCAGGTGACAGGGGATGAGCGGTACCTGGACGCTGCCCGCAAATCGGCGGACGCCATCCTGACCTGGCAATGCAGCGGTGAAGCGCTGCTCCGGTCTTTCTCGAAAGGACAGTCGAGGATCGAAGGCGTGCTCGACGATTATGCATTTCTAATCGGCGGCCTCATTGACCTCTACGAATCGTGTTTTGATCTCAAGTACCTGAACGCTGCGAACGGGCTTGCCGATGGCATGGTGCGCCGGTTCCTGGATGCGGACCGCGGCGGGTTCTACTTTACTGCCGGGCAAGATGCCTCGTTGATCTCCCGCACGCGCGAGACACATGACGGCGCGCTGCCTTCCGGCAACTCGGTGGCGATACTTTGTCTACTGCGGCTGGCGGTGTTCTTCGACCGGACAGATTTCCGTGCGATTGCGCAAAAGTCGATCGAGGCAGATGGCCGCGGCGCGAATTCGCACCCAAGCGCGTTCGCCTCGCTGGTACTCGCCAACCGCTTCGCTTCCGGCAAGACGCCGCAGATTGTCATTGCCGGGGCGGATCCCGCTGCGCGGCAGGATTTAGTCGATGTCGCATGGCGCACCTACCTCCCGTCTCGCAGCATCGTATTGGCGGACACCGAGGCCGAGAAGACGATGCCCGTATTGCACGGTAAAACCACGTACAATCCGACCGCCTACGTGTGCTTTCAATACACCTGCCAGGCTCCTGTGCACACCGTCGTCGAACTTCAGAAACAGCTTGGGCCCCGCATTCCATAGAGCGCGATCTTGCGTCATTCGCCTTAATTTGCGGTGCTTGTGTATCAAGTATGCGCGGCCTGTGTAGCTTCCCTTCGGAACAGTTCTACCACGCATTTCGCCTGGCTGCCACCGCAAGCCCGAGCGACGTACGGACCTACAGGCAGCAAAAGCGAACAGGCCAGGCTGGCCGGTGTTGGCGCTGCAATCGGCAAGGAGACCATAGATGGCAAGGAACGTTGGAATTTGGATCGACTACAGCGAGTGCGTAATTTCGTTTCCCGATGAAGGCGACTACATCCGCCGGATCATGTCACGCGCCGGGCTTCGCCTGCGTACTACCGCCGATGCAAAGGCCACGGCCGCAGCCATGCGCGATCCCCGCATTCGTGAGCGCCTGACGAAGTATTACCAGGAAGTCATCAGCTGCGTTCACAGCGCTGACGCCATCCTCATCTTTGGGCCGGATGAAGCCAGTATCGAACTGCAGAAGCACATGGTGGAAGCGGGCCTCGGCGAACGCATCCGCTCGGTGGAGACCGCCCCCAAGATGAGTACACGCCAGATCGTTGCGAAAATGGTGGAGTGTTTCGAGGACGTGCCGGCGTAGTTTCACTTTGCCGGCCTGGTGATCTGAACAAGATTCATTCGGCTGTTTTTTTAATTCTTGAAGTTGCGCCTTCCCTGGCATGATTCACGGCTGCAATCACGCCACGCAATCTTTTGCCTTGGAGGCGCGCATGAGTTCGGGAAAACTGGGCTGCGCTGTAACTGCTTGTTTATTGATGCAGTCCGTCGCGCTGGGGCAGACTCCTGTCACGACTGTGCTGGAGAATTTTGAAGGCGGCGGAACTCACGCAGCGAGTGCCGTCACCGCAACGAACTCTTCCTCCGGCGGCGCGAGTAATTCGACTTTCGCCAATGTGACAGAGGGCGGTTCCAAGCGCCTGAAGATGACCGACGTCGACGGTACCTACAACGGCGGGTACATGGTGTTTACCGGTGCGATCCCCCAGGCGGGTTACTATTTGTTTACCGGCGATGTGAAAGTGGACAACCCAAGCAGCCTCAGCACGTTTGGCGTGGCAATCGCCCCCGGCGCACCGTCCAGCGCTAAAGTTTCCGATCTGAACGCCGGCTATGTGATGAACCTGGCCGGCACTGGTGATGCAGCGCTTGGATACCAGACAATTGGCGCGGCGATCAACGTCCCTGCCGGCGGCACCTTCCCGCGTGACCTGATCTTTTATTTCGGCACCGATCCTTCGGGTAACGGCTACAACGCATCCGCGTATGACGGTAATTATAATGGTGGCCACCGCAACGGTACAGCGACATGGGCTGCCTCCAGCGCGAATGCTGTCTACCTCGACAATATTAAACGGATTGGCCCGGGCAAATTCGGCGAGGAGCGCCACCTTTGGATTTCAGTCTACGACAACATGACAAATCTGACCAACCTGGAAAATCTGCTGGTCCAGGCGAAGAACAATAACTTTAACTGCGTCGACATCCTTGCACGGTACCGGGCGAACGCCTTCTATGTCCCTAATCGCTCGAACTCAACGTACCCAAATCCGGAACCCTTTGCATCGTCCGGTGGAAAAAGTGCGAGCGCCAGCAACGATCCCATTCAGTATGCGATTGACCGTGGACACGAACTGGGGCTGAAGGTGTTTGTATCGTTTGGCTGTTTCCTGGTTTCGGATACGAGTTCTTATCCGTCCTATGTTCCGTCCGGCAGCATCATGCATTACTACAATGGTGGCGCACCTCGCGCCATGCTCACAGGTGATCCAAGTGCGGAAGGATTATGGGCGGACCCGAGTCGTGCAGATGTTCGCAATTACACTCGTAACGTGTTAATGGACTTTGTTTCGAACTACGATGTAGACGGCGTGATCTTCGACCGCATCCGATATCCATCCAGCCAGTACAGCTACAACCCGACAGGATTGGCAGAGATGGGAATCAGTGGTACACCTGCGCCAACGGATGCAGCGTTCCGGGAAGCGCGCAAAAACGCGATCACCACGTTCCTGGGTTCAGCCTACGAAGCCGCGACCACGCTAAAACCGTGGCTTATTGTCGGAACCGTCCCGATCGCATACGCCAGCGATCTCGGCAGCACCTATAATAGTGTGTTCCAGTTCTGGCCAAAGTGGCAGAGCCGCAAGACGTCTAACCGCGTCGTGAGCTTTGGATGCTGTGATCTTTACCAGCCGCAGTTCTACCGGTTGTGGAATTCAACGGGTTACGAAGCGCCGGCCAGTAACACCACCCTGATGAACAAGGCGCAGTACGGCGACATTGCTGCCTACAACCTCGACTTCGGGCTGATGCCCGGTGCGCTGAGCGGCCTGGCTCCGCTGTTTTACCATCCGAATACAGGCGACGTAAATCAGTCCAACGCGAACGCACAGAACATTACCGATGGACGTGGATTGGCGATGACTGGTTTCGGTCTCTTCAAGGCGAGCGAGACGCTGACAGACATCAGTTACATCCGGCAGCCTGGTGCGTCGAGCGCTGGGGTCGATGTCCTGGGCACTGGGGCCGCGCAGCCGGATTACCTGTTCAAGGCCGGGTATGACAACCTTAAGCCGAATGCCGTTACCAATTTCGCAGCTGCTCCGCAAGCAGATGGAACTGTGAACCTGACGTGGACGGCTCCCGCTGTTGCAAGCGATGGAGATGGCGCTGCAAATTACCTGCTCTATCGAACGCAAACGTCTCCGGTGAAGGAGTACTGGTCCAACCTGCTCACCCAGCAGACGATTGCAGGTTCATCCACTTCCTATCTCGTACCAACCGACTATGCAGGTACGTATTACTACAAGATTGTTACTGTTGATAACTATAACAATCATTCCACAGCGGTGCAAATCGGACCATACACGGTATCCGGTGAACCTGCTCCGCCGGCGGACGTGATCGTAGATAATCCAGCCACTGTAATCACGGGCACGTGGAGCTCCGCCAGCTCGGCAGCGGACAAGTACGGTGCGGACTACCGTTACAAAGGCCCGGGAACCGGAAGCGCCGCAGTCGCTTTCAACGCGAGTCTTCCCACGACGGGTCTTTGGAACGTGTACGAGTGGCACAGCGTGGGATCGAACCGCGCGACCAACGCGCGGCACACGATCACTCGCTCGGGCGGCTCTGATCTTGTGACAGTAAACCAGACGCTGAACGGCGGAAAATGGAACCTGCTGGGGCAGTACAGCTTCAATGGTTCAACGGGCTACAGCGCCACCATCGACGATAACTTCAGTGGTACTGTCGTCATCGCAGACGCGATTCGCTGGGAGTATGTAGTTCAAGCGCCTGCGGCCCCGGCAAACCTTTCAGCGTTCCGTGTAAGTGGCACACAAGTGAATCTCAACTGGACCGACAACGCCAGCAATGAACGCAATTATCTGGTTGGCCGCGCAACCTCTGCAGGCGGACCATTCACGGACGTCGCAGCTTTGGGAATAAATGTTACTTCCTGGAGCGATACCGGACTGAACGCCGGCACTGTTTACTATTACCAGGTCCGTGCGCAGAATTCCGGCGGCACCTCCGCCGCATCGAACACAGCAACGGCGCCCACCATGCCAGCCGACGTTATCGTAGATAATACGGATGCTGGCTTTACCAAGTCGACAAACTGGATATATGGCACCTCCGCAACGGACAAGTATGGCGCCGATTACTGGTACCGAAGTACTGCGTCGGTTTCGGACGCGGCAACGTGGAACTACTCGGTTCCGCAAACACGAAACTATGAGATTTACGCCTGGTGGAGCCAGGGAACCAATCGCTCGACGACCGCGCCTTACATCGCATACCACGGTGGCGGCAGTACCACCGTTTATAAAAACCAGCAAACCGGCGGAGGAGCCTGGCAAAGCCTTGGTACCTTCAGCTTAAACGCCGGCACCAACCAGGTGAAACTGTCGTGCTGGACGGCAGCAGGATTTTTTGTCATCGCGGACGCTGTCAAAATTGTAGCGCGTTAATCAGACTGCGAACTGAACGATCAGCAGTACTACAGGCTAAAAGTCCGTCTGGGTAATGGACCTGTTCAGGTACTTGTACAACGTGGCGCGACCTATACCAAGCGCTCGGGCCGCTTCAGGTACGTTGCCATTAAAGAACTGCATCGCGTTCATGATTTCTTCGCGTTCCACTTCGTCGATCCTGCGCACGGGGCGTGGGCCTTTCGGCTTGTCCGGGCATGCGTTCAGGTTCAGGCGACTTCCAAAGTACGCATGCACCGCGGCCTCATCAATATGCCCGCCGTCACTGAGCAACATTACAGCCTGCGCAAAGTTCTTCAGCTCACGTACGTTACCCGGCCAGCGGTACTTCGCCAGCATATCCAGTGCAGACGAAGCGATGATTGGGCGGCTGGCACCTTCCTGTCGCAGGAAGTGGGACAGAAGAAGCTCGAGCTCGACAATGCGTTCGCGTAATGGCGGAAGCTGGATAGGAAAAACAGCGATCCGATAAAATAGATCCTCGCGAAAGCGCCCGGTCTTTACTTCCTCCACCAGGTCACGGTTCGTCGCACACACGAGGCGAAAATCACTTTCGATCAAACCGCGACCGCCAATACGGGTAATGCGCCGCTCCTGCAGCGCACGCAGTAGCTTGGGCTGCATCTCAAGGGGCAGTTCCCCGATCTCGTCCAGGAACAGCGTGCCTCCTGAGGCCTGCTCGATTTTTCCAGCGCGTGCGGTCACCGCGCCTGTAAACGCGCCCTTCTCGTGGCCGAACAATTCACTTTCGACCAGGTTGGGTGGAAGAGCCGCGCAATTCAACTCGATGAAATTGCCGCGCGCCCGGCTGCTTGCCTGGTGGATAGCACGCGCGACCAGCTCTTTTCCTGTGCCGCTCTCTCCGCAGATAAGCACGGACAGGTCGCGAGAACTGACCTTTTCCACGAGGCGAAGAACAGCCTTCATGCAATCGCTGTTGGTGACAATGTCGGGAAATGCGGCATCGCGAACCGAAAATGTAAGCTCGCGCTGAAGAGAGAGAACCCGCTGCCGCTGCTCACGTAATTCTGCCAGTTTATCGACCGCGAGCTGCAGCGCCCATGGCTGAATCGGTTTCGCGAGGATGTGATCCGCACCGGCGACGACTGCCTTTTCTGCCAGCGCAACGGAGTCATCGCCCGCAGTGACAATGATCCCGAGGTCGTTGTAGCGGCGCCTCAACTCAGCAAGGTATGTTAGCTCATCGGCATCCTGGGTGGCAACGTCCACGATCGCAATATCCGGCATTTGCCCGCTTAGCAGGCCGGCTGCCTCACCGGGGTCCCGCGCAGCCATTGCCTGGCGTCCCTGTCGTGTGAGGATCTGCGCCAGCATGGAAAGCGTGCCCATGTCACGACCAACCAGCAAAACGCGCAGCGGAAGAGCGGGCTGCTGCACGTGCGACAGGCTGAGTGCGTCGACTCCAGATTCCTCATGGGGCTGCAGCGTGGGGGCGGACATTATCAACTTCCCTGCTAATGGGCCAGCGCAGCCTTTGAGCGCGGAATGAATTAAAACTCAAATGGCTGAACCGACTGGAAACACCTTTAGGTGTTCGAGGCCGTACACGCAACTGGAATTATTAAATATCGCAGCGTGGTTAACTCGCATTGTCAGTCGCCGGGTGATAGAACTTCCTAGTGTGGTCTACCATTAATTCGTAACCAGTTCTGTGTGCCGAATCGAGCTCAAGTCTGCCCTTTGGTCTGTTAAGGAGCTACTGATTCGGCACACTAGGAGTCGGTTCAGGCGGCGGTGTTGCGCTCCAGCACCATCGGACGTGTTTTGCAGATTTGCCTGCGGGATTGGCGTGTGCGGCGGGCTTTACCTGCGCGATCGCGGCCGGCACGCCATCATCCCGTTGAGGCGACCAGCGATCAGAATAGCCGTAACTCAGCTGCGCCGGACCCAGCGAAGAATTTCGCGCAAAGACGCGGGCTTTCCATACATGAGCACACCGACCCGGAAAATCCTGGCAGCGATCCAGATGCCGGCAATTGCAGACAGGGCCAGCCAGATAATAGATAGAACTATCTGGTAAGTCGGCGTCTCCGGGCTGGAGACAATACGTACCATCATGACCGTCGGCGTAAGCGGTGGCACGAATGACAACGTCGTGGCGAGCAATCCGTTTGGGTGCTGGGCAAGGGGCAGCCAGGCCAGCATGGGTATGATCATCATTGTGCTGATGATGCTCATCGCGCTCTGCGCTTCCTTCAGTGAATTACAAGGTGAGCCAATTGCAGCGATGATGCTCGCAACGACAACAAAACCCAATACGAAATAAATGATAAAGTAGACAATGTACTTCCCGGAAACATAGTGGCCCATGTGAAGCCACCAGGCGGCGCCCGAGGCGACGATGGCCCACACTGCGATCAGCGTGAGACCGACACCTGCGAGCCCAATGATTTTCCCGGCCATCAGCTGGAATGGCGTGACGGAGGACAGGAGCACTTCCACCACGCGCGAACTTTTCTCCTCGATCACGCTCGTCAGCAGCGCCTGCCCTGTTCCGAAAACTCCCATAAACATGAGCATCATGAAGAAGAACGGGACGAGCATGGCTGCAATGTCGAATCCACTGGAGCTCGGTTTTTGAGCAACTGGATCGTAACGCCGAAAGGATATCTCGCGCATGAGCGTGGCGCGAGTCTCAGCTCCAATGCCTGCGTCCATGAACCGACGCTGTCGTATGGCATCCGTCACGATGCGCTGTACTTCGCGCTCCAGTTCAAAATCTTCAGTCGCGCGGCCGCGCGCAAAAAACTGCACCTCACCCGATCCATTTACAACATCGGGAGCTATCAACAAAGCCGCGCTTACCGTTTTCCGCTCGACCTGCTGCGCCAGCTCGCCCGAAAGTGTTGCTGCCGACGACGTTTCGGTGGACGACTTCTCTGGCTCTCGCATTTCAATCTTCCGCTGCGGAGCCGCCGCATTGAATTTCGCCAGCGCATTGCGAAACTCCGGAGTTACCTGTGCATGCGGGTCGGCGATAAGGATTGTGCGCGCGGGCAGCGCCCGGTGAGCGCTCTCCCTGGAGTGCGCTGCAAACCAGATCGTAAAGCCAAGGATTGCCGGTGTGAGCATGAGGCTTACCAGGAACGTGCGCGTGCGGACCGTCTCGATATACTCGCGCACAAGTACAAACCAGATCTTCCTCATCCGGTCACCGTCATGATTGGTTCGGTCGACTCGCCAACGAGGCGAATGAAAATGTCATGAAGCGATGGAAGCTTCTCCTCGAATGTTCGAATTGTGACGCGTCCCATCAGCGCCTCGAGCAGTTGCCGTGAGTCTGTGCCGTCCTGTAGCGCGACTTCCAGCCGCCTGCGTTTGGTTGTGACAGATCGAACAAACGGCAGTTCGTCGATAAAGGAGGTGTCGCCGTCCACTTCGAGTATCACGTCATTCGCACGGAAGTTAGAAAGCAGCTCGTCCACAGGGCCGTCGATGATTTTGCGGCCGCGGTTAATGAGAAGAATCGAATCGCACAGTCTTTGCGCCTGGTCCATGACGTGGGTTGAAAAGATGATGGTCTTTCCCTCGTCGCGCATTTGCAGCATCAGGTTGGAAATGAGTTCCATGTTGATTGGGTCGAGGCCCGAAAACGGCTCATCCAGGATGAGGAAGTCGGGCTCATGCAGGATGGTCGAAACGAGCTGCAGCTTCTGCTGGTTACCTTTGGAGAGCTCTTCCACGCGCCGGTTGGCGGCGTCGTTGAGGTGAACCAGCTCGAGGCATTTGGGAATGCGGTCGCGGATTGCGTCGCGCGTCATACCCTTAAGGCGTCCAAAATACGCGAGCACGTCTACCACACGCATTTTACGGTACAGCCCCCGCTCCTCGGGAAGATAACCAATCCGGGCCAGCGACGATGCGCTCGCAGGTTCATCAAAGATGCGGATGGTGCCCGCGTCAGGATAGATGATGCTGAGGATCATGCGTAGTGTGGTCGTTTTACCTGCACCGTTCGGTCCGAGGAAGCCGTAGATGCATCCCTGCGGAATCGACGCGCTGAGGCTGTCGACCGCTGCGACAGCGCCAAATGTTTTGCTGACGTTTTCCAGGGAAATAGTATTTGCGGCTGGCATCAGTTGGAGGAGTTCGGATTCATCAGGAAGGGCAGCATCGCTCAAAGTGGTTGTCAATCCTCAGCGGGACCGCCGCTCTTCGCTGCTGGCGCCGCCCTCCGTGACCTATTACTGCCATTGCCTTGTCGTGGGCCAGGGTGGCGTCCCATTAATTCGTTCACCGGTTTTGTGTGCCGTCCGAGCTCGAAAGCTTCCTGAAGTATAGCTATGAACTTCTGGGACGGCACGCTGGTGTGGTATCCCAGAGATTCGTTACATATTTTCGGTTTCCGGCGCCCCTTCAGGGCGCGAAAAATGGGGTTGCTGTAACCCAGGGCTGCGTCGGCCACAAAAAGCCGTGGCCTCCTTTCCCTGGGCTGTGTTCCGCTGCACCTTCAGTGCAAAAAACCTAGGGGCTGCGGATTCCAAAAAGCCGGAATCCCGACCCTGGGCAGTGTTCCGCTGCACCTTCGGTGCAAAAAATACCGACGGAATTCTGGGGCGAATTAATGGGACACCACACTAGGGGATTGGGCCTATTTTTCCGACGAGTTGTTCGAACAGCGGCGGAGGTGCCGAGGTGCAGAAGACCGGTCGGCCTGTGTGCGGGTGAGGGAACTCGATCGAGTACGCGTGCAGTGCCAGCCGCTTGACGGAATCCTTCTTATCACCATATTTGCGGTCGCCAATAATGGGAAAACCTCCGTCGGCGAAGTGCACACGAATCTGGTTTTTCCTGCCCGTCATCAGGCGCACTTCGACCAGCGACATCGCCGCGGTTTTTTTCACGACACGATAGTCCGTCTGGGAAAGCTTGCCGCGCGCGGGGTCGTCGGTTGAGTACACGATGTGTGCCACGTTTTCCGCCAGGTAACTTGTAATGCTGCCGATGTTCGCAGGCGGCTGGCCGCGCACCACGGCGAGGTAGCGTTTATCTGCCTCGTCCCAGTTCTCCTGCAGAGTGAGCTTTGCTTCTTCTGTCTTCGCCAGGACCAGCACCCCGGAAGTTTCCCGGTCCAGGCGATGCACGATAAACACGCGGTTGCGGGATTTCGGATTGCCCTTGCGGACGTAATCCATCATAAAAAAATACGCAGTACGCTCACGCTCGCGCTCGCTTGCCATGGAAAGCAGACCTGCGGGCTTGTCGACTACGAGTATGTCGCGATCTTCATAAAGCAGTTGCAGCCCAAGGGGTAGCGGCCGCGGCCGCCGGTTGCCGGTCAGTTACGGTTGTCGCCGCCACCCTCAGTGCGAGAGTGGGTGCGGTAGATGTCGCCTGAACTGATTGTGCCGTTTGTGGGGTCGTAGGGATGCCGGCCGCCGTTATAGTGTTTGTCCGGCCCAAGCGAGCCGACCTTGTATGAGCCGTATATGTTTTTGAAGTAACCCGCGGTAATGCCCGGCTGACCCGTTAAGGTGTCCAGATCTGTGGGGTTACCGTTCTCGGCGAATAGCACGCCCGGATCGTACCAGTAATCGATGTTCTGATACGAGATGTCATCGTGCTCCGTGTCGAACACACCGACGGCAAAAACATCCTTCAGCTTGGAACTGGTAAGATAAGCCACGGGACTGCTCAAGCCTCCCACCAGCCCACCACCTGTGGCGGCATGTTCGCCACCGGGAATGAACTGCGCTGCTGAAAAACGGTTTCCGGCCTGCTGAAACGCGATGAAGCGCGGTACTGGATATTTATTGTGATCCACCGCGTACGTCTCGAGGCCCGTCGCGACAGTTCGAACATCCGCCCGGATGCGAGCGACCTTCGAACGCGTCTGCGCCTCGAGGAAATTGGGAACTGCAATCGCCGCCAGAATTGCGATGATTGCGACAACAATGAGCAACTCGATGAGTGTGAAGCCTTTCCTATACAGCACGCGATGTAGACCCTACCTTCCGGGAATTGTATGGGAGTATAAAGCAACGAGCCGAGTGGATTCAGTTCTCTTATTCAGGAAGGCTGGGTAGCCCGCCTCACCACGGACAAATCTCGTTAATGGCCAGAGCCCTACTAGAAGACAAGCAGATGCTGTTTATCTGCGCTATAACAATGAGAGCTGTTGAATACATCAAACAGCGCAATACACCATAGCCCATGTTAAATCGTAAGGACATTTCAATCATTCACTTTTTCGCGGCACTTTTCATGTGCTGCGCCTCCGATGTTATTGCGGTGAAAGACCTGCGATTTGACTACGCGCTGTACGGCTGCCCATGTTACGTCAGCACGAACTGCTTCTGCCAGGAACATTTCGATCACCTGAACTGGGTTAGTACGAATGGGCATTACCTGCAAACGACGACGGATAACCAGCTTTCCGGAGTCACCGCGAATGGCAACGGGCTTGCGGCTTACTGGAACGACCTGAACACCGGCTGGACTTATACCTCGTCGGCCCAGCACGCAGACAACATTCATTCGTGGGTGACGGCGAACTTTGTTCCGAAGCCCACGTGGCTCACGCTTAATGAGATCTCCGCGGGCACGTGGCCCGGTAATCAAGCTTATCGCACGTGGCTGGTTGGCGTGGTTGACCGTCTTAAGAATACGCACGGGTACAGCGTCGTGTTGTATTCCCCTTTTGCAAATCCCGGGGCAAACGGGGCCGACTGGCAGGCAGTGACCCAACACTGCTACATTGGGATCGAAAATTATTTGAGCGGCGAAGAGGTGAAAGCCCAGAACTTCTCGGTGGCCTGGTGCCAGGCGCAGTACCAGAGTTCGAAGAACAGCTATATGAACTTAGGTGTCCCTGCGTCGAAGCTTTTCCTGGCAGAACACTTCTCGCACACGGTCGCGGGAACCGGCTGGGGTCGCGCAGGCATTTCGTACGCGGAATGGGACAAGTGCATCATCGCGCGAATGACGGGACTACGTAACGTTGGCTTTCCGGGCGTTCTCACATATGCATGGCGCGGCAACGGCATGGCGGTGCCGGTGGCCGACATGATTCACTTCATTGATACGTATGCAGCACAGGCCCTCCCGGGTCCGCTTGGGTTGCCACCGAGTTATGTGTGGTCGGGCGGCAACGGCGCTTACGGCACGGCGAGCAACTGGACGCCCGCGCGGAACACGCCGGCCGCGTCGGATGTTCTGGTGTTCGACGGATCCGTCAGCGGGCAGGGCGCGCCGACGGTGACCATTTCGGGCAATGAAACGATCTCACAAATGCGCTTTATCCAAAATGTAAACGTTACTTTCGTGCCGACCGCTGCTTCAACAATTACCTGCCAGAGCACGGGTGCACCTGGATCTGGAAATGCTGCGCTTCAGATCGAGGCGGGAACACGCGTGACCCTGGCAGGTGTGACGGCTAATGCGCCGGTCATCCTGGCGCTCGGCGCGAGTTCGTTCGGTTATGTGGACGGGGACGTTTGGTTTAATAACGGCGACGCCACAATCTACAACCGCATCGCCAGCCTGCAAGCTGGTGGGCTGAGTTTCCGTGCCACCGCGAAATGTTATGTCGGTGGTTCGGCGGCAATTGCTGGTGGATGTTTCGGGCAGAGCGGCGGTCCGGCTGCCACAACCTCCGTCAATGACGGGGTGGTCTTCAACACAGGAGCGGAGTATCATCACCAGATGCGCCCCGACGGTGTGCGTGCTGCTGCCGCTTACGCGTTTCCGCATCAGCTTACCGCACCTGCCTCCATGGTCACCTGGCAATCCGGCAGCAACTTTATCCTGTGGGCAAACAGTAGTGCGGCGTTCGCCGGCCGCTCATTCGCCGACCTTACCTTCCGCAGCAGTGCGACAGTAAGTGTAAGTGCCCCGACAAGTGTTGGCAACCTGAACATCGAAAGTAATGGCACCGGTTCTCAATTCCTGGTATCGTTCACGGGAGCGTCAGCCTCGGCCATCAGCGGCGACTTGAACGTCGCAGCAGATTCCGGGGGGCTGCGGCTCGCGGCTTCGGGAGCACGAAACGTCACTGTTGCGGGTAATGTAAACGTCGGCGCCGCGGGCAAGCTTGGAAACACCACTGCCAACGACACACTGGTATTGAACGGAACAGCGGCACAGAGTGCGGGTTTTGCGGGTTCGACGATCCAGAAGCTTCAAATCAATAATTCGTCCGGCGTTTCGCTGGCGAGCGACCTCATTGTTTCAGGACTTCTTGATCTCACTGCCGGAGAGCTCATTACGAGCGGGAGCTCGCTGACAGCCCCGGACCTGACGGGCCTCACCCGCATATCAGGCTTTGTAAGGGGAACATTGACGCGAGACATCGGCACGGCTCCGGGCGTGCGCGGTTTCCCGGTTGGTACCGCCGCCGGCTACAGCCCGGTCGATGTGAATCTCACGGTTGGCAGTTCAACAGCGGGCAAGCTCGCGATCGGTGTGACGGCAACGGACCACCCCGGTTCACTCGCCCCAACAAAGTCAATCAACCGATACTGGACTCTCACGCCTGCTACGTTGACCGGTTTCACCGGCGACATTACGTTTACTTACCGGGACCCGACGGATATCTCTGGCATCAGCGAAAGTGCACTAAAAGTCGGCCGCAACACGGGCGCAAACAGTTGGCAGATGTTTACACCGACTCCTCTTAATACCGCGGCGAACACGGCAACAGCCATGGGCGTCATTGCGTTTTCCGGCTGGACCCTTGGCGAATCGACGGCATTCGTCCCTGCAATTATCGAAGGCTGGGAACTGTATTGATGTGTTTCGTGCGGCTACCTTATGATCCCGGCCCGTCCTGATATTAAAAAAAGTTTGTCCGGCTGTCCTTTTTCTCCACAGATGGGCGTCGTTAAGACGATACGGGCAACCGATCATAATTTCGGTGCAAATAAACGAAAGGATATTTCATCATGGAAACAACCAAAGCTCCCTACATGCTGCTCTTCCGTGGAGGTAACTGGACCAAGGGACTCTCGCCTGAGGAAACTCAGCGCGTTACCGCAGAGTGGATGGCGTGGTTCGAGCGCCTGAAGGCGGAGGGGAAAGCCAAGTCAGGGCATCCGCTGGAACGCGAAGGCAAGCTGGTGTCCGGCAATGGGGGCCGGGTGGTAGTCGCCGACGGACCGTTTGCCGAATCGAAGGAAGCCATCGGCGGATATTTCTTTCTCGAAGTGGTCGATGAAGCTGAGGCCGTGGCGATTGCGAAGGAGTGCCCGGGATTGCCGTATGGAGCGCTTGTTGAGGTTCGGCCCGTCGCCGATGTTTGCCCTCTCAGCCGTGGTGAGCAGGCTCCGGCCGAAGCCGAACTCGCAACTGCCGGCGCGTAATCTCGTTAGCGTCTAACCACACGCCCGTGCCCGGCACTGAAGCCATAACAACCCCACCACCTGGCGATATAACCCAGGTGGTGGAGCACCTTTTCCGCCACGAGGCAGCGAAGATGGTGTCTGCTCTGACACGTATTTTCGGCTTCGAAAACCTGAGCCTCGCGGAAGACGTGGTGCAGGAAGCGTTACTGCGGGCACTGAAAACGTGGCCATTTTACGGCGTGCCGCAGAACCCTGCGGCGTGGATTATGCAGGTGTCGAAGAACCTGGCAATGGACGTCGTGCGGCGCGAGAAAACCTTTCGCGATAAGGAAGCCGACATTGGCGCACTGAAAGTTTCAGCGGATTCGGCCGGAGAGACAGAGGTGCACCTCGCGCGTGAATTCACGGACGACCGCCTGCGCATGATGTTTGTTTGCTGTCATCCGGTGGTTCCATCGGAGGCGCAGATTGCGCTGGCGCTGAAAACCCTGTGCGGTTTCAGTGTCGGCGAAATTGCCCGTGCTTTTCTGACGAATGAGGCCGCCGTCGCAAAGCGGCTCACGCGGGCGAAACAGAAGATCCGCGAGGCGCGTATACCGTTCGAGATCCCCGGTGCCGCGGAACTCGAGGATCGGCTGGACACGGTTTTGCAGACGCTGTACCTCCTGTTCAACGAAGGGTATAAGGCTTCCATCGGAGATACGCTTGTGCGCGAGGAGCTTTGCAAGGAAGCCATTCGCATGGTGTCCCTGCTGGTCGAGCATCCTTCAGGCAACCAGCCCAGGACTCATGCGCTCCTGGCGCTGATGCTGTTCGGTACGGCGCGGCTGCCAAGCCGGACGGACGCCGACGGAAACCTGCTCCGCCTGAAAGAACAGGACCGTACCCTCTGGGACGCATCAGTGATCGCGCGTGGCATGTACCATCTCGCGATGTCCGCATCAGGAAATGATCTGTCGGTTTACCACCTGGAGGCCGCCATTGCCGCGGCGCACTGTTCTGCGCTAACTTACGAAAGTACCGATTGGAATCACATTGTCGCACTGTATGATATGCTTACGCACCTGGATGATTCCGTGATCGTGGCGCTGAACCGCGCGATCGCCGTGGCACAGATGCAAGGCGCACGCAGCGGATTGGATGCACTTGCCTCCATTGGAAACCAGGAGAAGCTAAACGCCTATTACCTCTATCATGCAGCAAAAGCTGAGTTCGAGATGCAGTTGCAGCAAACAGACTCCGCCGCAAAGCACCTGCGCAAGGCGCTGGAACTGACACAGATCCATTCCGAGCAGATATTTTTGCGCTCGCGGCTACGCCTGTGCGAACCCCACGTGTGTGCGTAGTTCCGGCTGACTAAATCAAGGGTGTCCCAGTAGCGGAAGCGGTTACAGGCCGATCAGGATTCCGTTTTTGGATTTCGTGCCGAATGGATGGAAGCCGCCAAAGCCGATTTCGTAAAACGCAGGATTTCCCAGCCCAGCGTCATCGGTCGACTGGAACCGGAATTGTTTGACCGGCAGAGCGCCACCGGGACCGGGCGCCACGAAAATGTTCGAATCGGGGGAGCTGTCGCACGGAGTTGTAATGCACACTATACCAACCCGTATTCCGCCGCGAACAGGACCATATGGTACGATACTATGCGCTACCGAGAAGGGCTGGTTCGGATTATTTGGGTTGAATGCAAAGGCCTGCACCGCGGGGAGCAACAGCGCGATCAGTCCGTTTTTACTTGGGCCGGGACCTGTCACAATCTCCGCCACCCCGTCGCCGTTCACGTCGCCGGCTGCGACCCATACACCGCCTGCGAAGGCTGGATCGTAGGCGAGAAATTGCGCGTGGACGGAACCGTCGGGCATCAGCAGCTTTACGTGGGGTCCGCCGCCAGGGCCTGCGGCACAGATGAGTTCACGCCCACCTAGAGAGTAATCCACCGTCGCAACACGAACGCCTCCGTTAAAGTCTGCAAACGGAACGATGGCGCTAAGCGCACCGGTGACCGGTATGACCGAACCATCCCCGACTAATGAGAAGATCCGAACCTGCGATCCGAGAGTCGGCAATTGTATCGCTGGAAGAACGCGTGTGCTGGCATCCTGGCCGATAAGAATTTCGGCTGTGCCGTCACCATCCATATCTCCGGCGGCCACGAAGACGCCGTCCGTCCACTCGTTGGTGAACGGGAAAAATGAAGCGAGCTGAGTCGGCTGTTCGGTATCCAGTGATTTGCCGTCGAAGATTCTGACTGGAAGTGCCGGGCCTTTGCCCGGGCCAGTAATAAGATCTGCTATACCGTCACCGTTTACATCGCCGGCTGCAACCCGCACCCCGCCCTTATTATTGCCGTCGGGCTGAAAAGTGGTACCCTTACGGCCACCCTGCCCCAGGAAATAGTAGGTGACCAGGCCACCTTTGTCGGTTCCAACGGGAAGTACATTCGAATCGGGGCAGATGGCACTGGCAACGCCGGCATTGAGCGACAAAGCAATCGCCGCTGCCCCAACAACCACGTGGGGTAAAGACCAATTGCGATAGCGGTTAAACGGTTTCAGATGATCGTGCATTTTAGTACTCCTCAAAGGGTTTGGTGAGAAACGCTGGGCTGTGGCAGGCAGCGGTGATGGGATCGTGTCCATTGTCCTGCGCTGCGTTCGATGGACAGTCAACAGCGAGTTTTAATGAATTCAGTTTTTCCACAAACAGCAAAGCCGGCGACGGTGGCCGATCGCCACTACCACGTAAAGTGGACTGGAGACAGCCGAACTTCCGACCTGACCTTAGAGCATGCCCGGGCCCTGTTGCCGCAACTCACCGCCGGGGCCATAGATACCCGAAACCGAGTCCGGTTGCAGCGCCAAACAGGTGGGCGCTCTGCGAGATTCCGTCGGGGCTGAAACCCGAAATGAGTTCGCCCCCGACGTAGATCAGCGCGACCAGAACGAGGGTCAGCGGAATCTCACCCCCGCGGATATCGACAACTGCAGTCAGCCCGATCATCATGAATACAATGCTGCTGGCTCCGAACAAACCTGTATTGAACAGCATCGCATTCAGGAGCGCGACGACAAAGGCAGTGCCAAGTATCATCATGAGCATGCGGCCGCTGCCGTACTTTTCTTCCAGCATCGGACCCAGCAGTAGAATGAGCGCGAGGTTTGCGGTCAAGTGTTGCCACGAACCATGGCCCAGTACATGGCTGAACAGCCGGAACCATTCAAGCGGGTGGCTCCAGTAGAGCGTTCCCCCTACAGAAAAGTAACTCATCACGAACGTGCGGCTGAACATCGCAAGTAACTGAACCAGCACGCAAATCAATGAGAAGCTGAGGACGGCAGGTGCATTGTAGCGGATACGCATGAGTGGCATCCGAAGAGAAGCCCGCCCGCGCTGAACGATATCAAGCATTGGAAACGACCAGTGTTGACCAAACTTGAGCTTCGGGATATTTTTCTTTCCCTGTCCTTTCGATGGTCCTCCCTTCGTCATAAAGGCAAACAATAAATAGATTTCACGTTCTGCCCGCGGCTCAAAAACCATTTCAGTTAGAGAAAAAGGAGATCTTATCATGTCGCAAAACGCAAACTCCGACACCAGCACCATTAAACTACACCGCGTTCTTCGGGCCACGCCAGAGCGCGTTTATCGTGCGTTCCTCGATGCAGATGCGATGGCAAAATGGCTTCCACCGAACGGCTTCACCGGTAAAGTTTACCAGATGGACGCCAAGGCAGGCGGCACTTACAGTATGTCGTTCACGAACTTTACTACGGGGACGAAGATCTCCTTTGGCGGCATATACCTGGAACTGGTACCGAATGAGCGCATTCGCTATACGGACAAATTCGATGACCCGAACCTGCCAGGCGAAATGCAGACGACCATCACCCTGAAGCCGGTTTCGGTGGGCACCGAGATCGACATCGTGCAGGAAGGCATTCCGGCAGTCATCCCGGCGGAAGCATGTTACCTCGGCTGGCAGGAATCGCTGGTACTGCTGGGCAAGTTGGTCGAGGCCGAAATTCCCGACTAGGGTGGTGTCCCAGAGACTTGTTATATATTTTCGCTTTCCGGCGCCCCTTCAGGGCGCGAAAAATGGGGGTGCTGTAAACCCAGGGCTGCGTCGGCCACAAAAAGCCGTGGCCTCCTTTCCCTGGGCTGTGTTCCGCTGCACCTTCGGTGCAAAAAACCTGAAGGCTGCGGATTCCAAAAAGCCGGAATCCTGACCCTGGGCTCTGTCCCGCTGCACCTTCGGTGCAAAAAACCTGAGGGCTGCGGATTCCAAAAAGCCGGAATCCTGAAATTATGCCGCGAATTTCAGGGACAGCGCACTACGGTGCCGAATCCGTAGTTCATTACCAGACCAAAGGGCAAACTTACCCTCGATTGGGCACACAGACTGATTACAAACTAACGGTAGACCACGCCACTGTGCCGAATCCGTAGGTCCTTATCAGACCAAAAGGCAGACTTGATCTCGATTTGGCACACAGTATCTGATTACAACTAACGGTAGAACACTCTAGAAGCTGTTTCAAAACCCAGTTGGTAGCGCGATCCATGGTCGTTGCATGGGCATCTTGCCCATGATCATCAATGAATCAGGGGCTGGAAGCCCCTGCCACAACCGTAGGGGTCGAGGTTTTGAA
>JBPCLP010000051.1:0-36339 GCA_051003195.1 Candidatus Sumerlaeaceae bacterium
GTAAGGGTTCTTACCACGTTATGCACAATAAGCAACTCGGTGCATACTCTGTGTCTCTGTGCCTCTGTGGTAAAATACGTAATGTTTTGCCGAATTTGCTTGTTGCCCAGCCTGGCACGTCGAGCAAGTGCCCTCATCCGGAGTTGCCCGCACGCACCAGCGCACGTTCGTCCCAAAATCTTTTTCGACTTTATTGGAGTTAGCCCACCCTAAGGCGACACCAGGGAAGTGAAACGCCCTCCACAACTGGTGTAAAAGTGCCCCCGTAGTAAGCTGAACGTGTTCTTGTATATTCCTGCGCTCGCTATCGGGCGCCTGGCTCTACGATCTGGGGGTCAGTTCCGGTTCCCCGGCGAATCGCAATGGATTCTAGCCCCGACCCACCTGATGAATACAGCGTGCAGGCCCGTATACTTAATTGTGCGCCGGAAAGGATGTCCTCAGACTTCCGCGCTTGACATGGACCGGATCGGGCAAGCCAAGTTTAGGCAGCAAACCCGCCAAGCCTCTGGCTCTGCAGCAATGCAGAGTATATGCTCAAATTGGCGGGTGTTCTTTTATGAGGCCTTTGATTCGATTGAAGTACACCAAGCCGTCTCTGACATGTGAACAGCAGGCCGACCAGCTAATTGCCCGGGGATTGATCGCGGACCGCGCGCAGTTGATTGAGCAGTTATGCTCGGTCAGCTATTATCGACCGAGCGGATACTGGCTACCGTTCAAGCAGGCCGATGAGTCGTTTCTGCCACGCACCACTTTCGAGGAAGTCTGGCGGCGCTATGTTTTCGATCGCAGGCTGCGGCTGTTGGTAATGGATCCAATTGAGCGGGTGGAAGTGGCGCTACGTTCCAGGATCGTGCAACAGATGACTCAGGCTGGTGGACCCTTCGCATATGTCGATCCAGCCAATTTTGCTCCTTCTGTGTTTAAGGCGCCGCATAGCGGCACGCAACGAACTATCCACGAGCAGCTTCTCGCCCAGGTCGAAGAAGCTTCGAAAAGAAGCAGCGAAGTTTTCGTCATTCATTATCGTACGAAGTACTCGTCCATGAAGCACCTGCCATTCTGGATGGCAGCAGAAGTGGTAACGTTCGGGTGCGTCCTCACATGCTATAAGCACCTGAAGCCGCCGATGCAGAAGCAGATTGCTCGCGGGTTCAGGGTACCGGCTCCCGTTTTTCAATCATGGCTTCAAACGATCACCTATGTGCGCAATGCGTGTGCGCATCATAGTAGGTTCTGGGACCGCGAGCTTTCTGTGAAACCGTGCATTCCTAATCCCCACACAATCCCGGCGTGGCATACACCGATCACCATTCCAAACAACCGACCATTTGCCGTACTCAGCGTGCTTCGTTATCTATTACAGCAAATTGCCCCGCAAAGCAAGTGGGACGTTCGCCTACTGGAACTGCTGTTGGAGTTTGAAGATCTGCCACTCTCTGAAGCTGGCTTTTTTGACGACTGGGAACATTCAGGAATCTGGTCAGGAGTGAGCATTCCCTAAGGCAAACTTGGTGTCCGGCACGCACAAGCGCACGTTCGCCCAAAATCTTTTCGACTTCATTGGACTTAGCCCACCCTAAGGTGACGCCAGGGAAGTGACACGCCCTCCACAACTGGTGTATACCTGCCCGCGTTAGTAAAGCTGAACACGTTCTTTGAAAACTATGCAGCCTGACCGCCGCGACCGACGGCAAAGGGACTTCTGTGCCCAATTCGCGTGGCATTTTACGTCCATGCGCCTGGCAGAAAAAGCCGCCCATCGCGCAAGGAACCCGGAAATCCACGGCCCCCGCGTATCCTTACGCGAGGATTACCGCTATTCAAGTGGCGAAATTAACACATTTTCGCAACTTGAATATATCTGCAAGCTTTTCAAGCTTCCATACGCAAACTTGAATACCAACTTGAAAAACTTGAAAACTTGAAAAGCCTTCACTGCGGTCGCCCGCGCTGAATGGCTGAAGCCGCCGCCCGCGGCATTGCAGGTTGACGGACGGTTCGGCGCCGCGTTGGAGGTGGAACATGAGAGTTGAACGGAAGGACCTGCGCGAGGCGCCCCTGGACGTGGAGGTGAACTGTTCACCGGCTTCGCTGGAGCTCGAGGATCCGGATTACCGGTTCGAAGAGCCGGTCCAGGGACAGGTAAACTTTAAGTCGGTTGGTGACCAGGTCATTGCAAAGGGTCAGATTCACACCCACACCATCAGCCAGTGCGTTCGTTGCCTGTCAGAAATTCGCGTGCCGGTTAGCGCGCGGGTGGAAGCGCTTTACGAAAACGACCCCGAACTGTTGAAACCCGAACGCATGGCGTTTGGAAGCGACGAGCAGATTATCACCTATTATGACGGCGAAGCAATCCATCCCGAGCCGGAGCTGAGGGAAAGCCTGATGCTGGAGCTGCCAACCCGGCCGTTGTGCAGCGAAAACTGCAAAGGCCTGTGTCCAAATTGCGGGGCAAACCTGAATGACGGGCCCTGTGGATGCGGCGATAAGTCGAAGGGTGGCAGTCCATGGAAAGCCGCGATTAAGAACTTAAAACTGGAGTAAGGCTGAACCGTCATTCAGCGGTGCTGCCTGACAGCTGTGTTCGATTGGCATATAAATCCGCGTAAGCTGTTATAGGTACGACTCTTAAGTCCGCTTTATCCTGGAAAAGAGCACGATGAGTTTCAGTCCCGATGTCATGAAAACCGCGGTGGAATTGAGCGAAGTGATTCGCCTGCAGAATCAAGCACTGGAGAAAGTGCGCGAGTTCCGCGATGCCCGCCCCTATGCGATTGCCCCGAACCTCTTACGAATGATTGAGGAGAACCTGAAAGAAAACATCCAGATGCTCTACAAGGAGCTGAACCAGGTAAACACTCCGGCGGCCGAGCGCAAACGCCATGTATGCCGGCAGTGCCACCATGTATTCGCCAGCTCCTTGCCAGGCGGCCTGTGTGACGAGTGCAGAAGCAAGCCGGCCGGCCAGCCAGCCGCTTACGGAGTATGGCCGGTAACCCCTGAAAGCGAGTCCATTACCGTAAGTGACGTGACACCCTACTCGATCGAAGACAAACTGAAGATTGAACCAGGCGCTTCATCTGCTGAGTTTGATGCAGAAGATGGACCTCAAGTGGCGGTGGAAAAAATCGTCGATGAAAATGAGACCCGCTGAGCGAGCAAACCATTCATCCCCCGCACTCCGCCCTTCCATGCCGCGGGCACTTCGTCTTCCCGTAACGCGAAATGTTGCAGCCTTTACGGAAATTGGTGAATTCTCTCCTTGAATTCGTTATATACTGGCTCCCAGCCAAACGCACAACTTTCTTGATGAGGATGTTCTTTTGCAGCGCTGGCTCAGTCATTCTAACTCATTGCAGTACCCCGTACTTCTCCCTTCGCTGCCTTCATCTGGAAAGTTGGACAAAAATTAACTCCTGAAGGGGTACTAGCATGATTTTGTTCAACACTTACGGACGCCATGCGCTGTCCGCAGCTTTCACGGTGTTTGTAGTCACCGCCGCCAATCTGGCTTCTGCAGCGTCCTCATACTCAGAGACGTATGAGGATAGAGTAGTGAACTGCACCGAGCTCCAGACCGGTAAGTTCACACTCAAGATGGTCGAGGCCTTTTCCGGCGACACCAGCAGTTTTGATCCGTTCACCACGGTGACCATCCAGGTAGGCGACGTCAGTTTTTCGGCCCTGCTGGGAACGGATTGTAAGTTCCGGCAAGGTGCTACCAAGGCGCGCTTGCAGCAGATAGTGAGCCTGCCCAGCGGCGGTGGTGCGTTGGCCCTCGATGTTCAGCTTTCCTGGGCCGGCGGCGTCTTGACAGCCACGGTTCGCGGATTCCCGCCAATCTCGGGCTCACCGATCGGTGATGACCTTTACAACAGTGCTACGATTGGGGCGGTCAGTGGAACTGTGGTTTCATCGGTACAGTTTATCAGCCCCACCGCGAACATCACTGTTTCCAGCACCACCCCGGTTGCCGGTACTGCTACTGAAAAGCTCAAGGGTGCCTGCAGCACGCAGTTCAACCTGCGCCGCGTAAAGGTGGCTGGTTCAGCCCAGTAGCTTTCAACACAGCCCACAAATTGTGACACGCCATGTACGAAATCGTACATGGCGTGTTTGTTTTAGCGTTCAGGCTTGTTTGAGCAGTGCCAGACGCCGCGCTGTACGAGTAGCGGCAGGGCGTAAACGCTGGCAATTGCCGGAAGCGCAGGAAATAGAAACCGGCCATAGGTAATTGTGAGAAGCGATGGCACAAACACAAGGTAACCGGAACTGATCAGTAACGCGCACAGGAAGTTATCGCCGAGGATGCGGCGCCGGTAGCGCAGCAGTATGAAGAGCGGCAAACCCAGAAGCAGAACGGGCTGTAGCACGCGCAATAGCAACTGGGCAATAATCATGGCGGTGCGGTGTTTTTCCCAGCTTTGCGCAAAGGTTTCGGTGGTCAGCCCGGGATTGCCCGCGCACCGTGCAATCAGGCTGAGCCCCTCTGTCGCGGAACAGAAGGTTCGCGTCAGGTTAAGACCAACTGTCTTTACGTAGTCCATTGGATCCAGGCGAACCGCAGCCCACGCGACGTTGCCTGCAAGGCGGCTGGCGGTGAATTCATCGTACTTCAGATCGCGTCGAAGCAGTTCCAGGGCCCAGTACACGTCTTTATCGTCGTGCACGTAGCGTACAAATTGTTGCTGGTCGGACGCGAGTTGCGCAATCTGGTCGGGTGTAAATTGTTTGATGACGTGATGCCGGTTCAGCGCGAACGTTGGATCGTTTAATGACGTCAGTGCAAAGTTGCCGGTTAGATTTTGAACGCGCAGCATCCACAGCAGGGGCAGCATCATGGCGACCGTTAACATGGCGGCGAGATTCCGCAAACGCGCCTTTCTGGCCATGGGAAAGTCTCTGGAATGGAACAGGGCTAATGTCGCGCATACCAGAACAGGGACCCAAAGGCCAACCGGCCGGATAAGCGTAGCGGCGCCGAGCACCGAGCCTGCAACGATCGCAGACCACATAGCGGTGCGCGCACAGAGCAGGCCTATGGCCGCCACGGTGACGACGGTGTATACGGTTTCCGACAGGACCATCGATGTTGTGACCAGTGCCGCCGGCAGCAACAGCGCGATGCACTTACCAAGCACTGCGAATGATCGCGCTGCGCGTGTTCCGGGCGCGCCGCACGATGGCAGAATAAATGCGATCAGCCAGGCCCATAACAACCGCTGGATCCAGATTACGCCCGGTAGACCCTTTGCTCCGAGGCTTCCCATGAAAGGCACCAGAAACATCGGATACCCGGGCGTGCGCACAAAACTGCGCAACACCGTCCCGTGTTCGTCCTGTGAGATGAATTCACCGCACGCCAGGAATCCGCGGGCGAGATTTACATAGGAGTGCGAATCGATGTCAATGTGCGGTAGCCGGATGAAATCGAGCACACCGCATATCGCTAAATAGACGAACGCCAAAAAAAGTTCAATGCGACGACGCGCGAGTGCACCCGCAATCGAGCGAGCGCGACGCAAGTTGCTCAAACGGGCTTCGCTGGATGCAGGCGGATCATCCCGCTTGTTGTAAAGCAGCGACTCGCACTTCCAAGTCTATTTAGCGGTGACGTTTACCGGCTGGTAGCGGGTGATTTCCTGGAGGCACTCTTCCTGGAAACCTTTGGTTCAGCACGGCTGGTTGGTCCGCTGGTCGCAGTGGCGATGCGCAACTTGCCACGCGACGTGCGCTGCCCGGTTCCTGCGCCGCGCCCAAATCCGACCGTCTGCGCTGAGGATGCATCCACCTTGTTGCGCCCGGTTCGCGATTCCCTTGAGACACATCGCGTACCGGCGGCGCTCTCCTCTTCCTGGGAGCCGGAGGCGGATTTCACCTTCCTTGCTCCCGTCATGACAGCGCTCGGCTTCTTCCATATCAGGCCAAGCTTCTCAGCTTCGTTAATTTCAATTTTGTCGACGCCCTGGCGCACGATCATCGCTTCGCGTTTTTTGGTTGTGGCTTTTTTGGCGGTTAGCATTGCTGGCTCCCGAGGTTTCGTTACCCTTGAGAATAGCGACAATTGTTCCCGTAAGAGCGAGAACCCTGTCGATCCGGAAGCTATGCGTTACCAGCATCCCTGGCGAGCTGCACAAGAGGTTCGAAATCTTTGGGTACCCCACTCATGAGTGGGGTCCGGACATGCGCCGGAAAACCGAATATCAGGCGGCTGAGAACAGCCTTTACGAGCGCGATCTCATGAACGCCCGCGGATTTTCGCGCAATGGTCCATTCGTCCAGCCGCTTCTGCGCAGATTCCGCGCCGTTTTGATCGCCGGCCACAAACCGGCTGTGGACCAGTGTCATAAGTTGCGGCACTGGACTCGCGCCGCCTGTCACCGAGCCATCCAACCCTTCTTTCAAAACACGCAGTGCAGCACCATCTGAGCCGACGATGACTTGCAGCCGAGGTTGAGCCTGTTTGTACGCAACAGCCTGGTCCCACTTGCCGCCGGAATCCTTGATGCCCCGCAACATCGGCAGATCGCCTTGCAGCCGCTGAAGCAAGGCGGGCTTTATGTTGAACTGGGTGTGCCGCGGGAAATTGTACAGGTAAACCGGCAGTGGACAATCGCCGGCGATACGCATGAAGAACTCGCGCACGCCTTCCTGCGTCACATCGGCAAAGTAGTACGGCGGCAGTAGCAGCACCGCATCGGAAAAATCACGGGCATGCGCAATCATCTCCCTGGTTTCTGAGACCGAACAACTGCTGGCATGCGCAATCACTTCTCCCGAAAACGCCGCGCGCGCCGTCTCGATAACGGCTCGGCGCTCTGCAAGTGTCAGCGATGGAAATTCGCCCGTGGTACCGCAGACGACCACCCGTGTAACGCCGTTCGAGTGCAGCCACAGGAGATAGTCGCGCAATGCGCCGTGGTCAACGTCGTCGCCGGAATTGAACGGTGTGACGACTGCGAAAATGGGAGCACTCGAGCTGGTCTGGCCTGGGGACATAGACGGAATAGCCTGCGCGGGAAGTGCCATGTAAATGGAAGTCTGCGTTACTGGCACGGCAATCGTTCTCTTTTCGTGGAAATTGCAAAGGAGCAACATGGGTGGGATCTTTTTTGCATAGCATCCTGCTGGTGCTGGCACTTGTTCTGACATCTACCGGGCGTGCAGGGCCTCCGACAGGACAAAGCTTGCCACCGTCGCCGCACACTGCCTTGCCGCCGAGTACGGGCTTCCGGGTAGACACCGTCACTTCGGGATTAGAGGTGCCGTGGAATATCGTTTTCGCGCCCGATGGGCGCATGTTCATAACCGAGCGGCCGGGCAGGTTACGTATCGTGGAGAACGGAGTACTTAACCCGCGCCCGGTGCAGGGAATAGTTGGATCCATTTCCGAGGGGGAAATCGGATTGATGTCGATTGCGCTGCATCCCGATTTTGCCGCGAATCGTCTGCTCTATTTATCGCATGGATACCAGACACCCGACAAGTCGCTTTTTGTCCGCGTGTCACGGTATCGCGAACTCAACGGCACGTTGAGCGACCACCAGGTGATACTGGAAGGGGTGCCGGCGAAGCACCTTCATGCCGGATGCAAGCTGCTGTTCGGCGTCGACCGGATGCTGTATGTCACAACGGGTGAAGGCGGCACTTCGACCAGCGCGCAAAACCGGGAAAGCCTTCTTGGGAAAGTGCTGCGACTGGATGGGGACGGCAAGGTTCCTCCCGATAATCCATTTTTGAAGCAGGCCGGTGCGCGACCGGAGATTTTTTCGTACGGACACCGCAACGGACAGGGACTTGCACTGCAGCCAGGCACGAACCTGCTATTCGAGGCAGAACATGGTCCGTCCGATTGGGATGCGCCCGGAGGCGGCGACGAGGTAAATGTTTTAAGGGCGGGCGCAAATTATGGCTGGAACACGATTCATCACCGCCAGACGCGCGATGGCATGGAAGCCCCCGTGCTCGAATGGACGCCCGCAACCGCGCCCGGCGGTATCACGTTCTGTGATGGATCCATGTTTCCGGAGTGGAAAGGGGACTTGTTCACGGCGTGCCTGACCGGGGAATGCCTGATTCGGACGAGACTCAATGGAACAAGCGAGGCAGGTGAAGAACGACTGCTCGATCACCAGTTCGGACGCCTTCGAGATGTGGCACAGGGGCCCGATGGCGCGCTTTATATTGCCACGAGCAACGCAGATGGCGCCGGCGACAAACGCCCGGACGGCGACTGCATTCTGCGGCTCGTGCGCAAGTAGCTACTTCGCGGTCTTCATCCGGATCGTCTGCTCACCGGTAAGGCCGGTCAGGTCCGCGATACCCTTGTCGTCAATCGCGATGCTCTTACCACCGGCGTCAGCAGACTTGGGATTGTATCCGTCCGGCAGACGCAACTTGAGCAATGTTTTATCCGGTTTTCGGTCAGGAGCTTTGAAGCGTACAGTCACTTCCCCTGAGCTAAGTTTGGACTCAACGTTGAGTGATATTTCGCCGAAGGCGGTTGGTGCGCGCTCCATTTTAATTTTCGCTCCATCCCGCAGCCAGTCCTTCGGTGTCGCATAGAGCAGACGCAGTGTTTCTGATTTGCCGTCATCGTTCAGGTCCCAATCCTGGACGATCATATAGCGCAACATCCACAGCAGGAAGGCGTTGGCGGCGGAGTTTGGGGGCAGATAAAATGGGCGTCCGTATTCGTCGTTTGGCAATATACCAGATGCCTCGCCGCTGTAGAATGTGCCCGGCGCCACAGCATTGCCTAGCTTGCCATAGAAACTAACCAGCGCGCGGTCGACGTCATCGCGGCGCAAAAGCGTCTGGGTGAGGCGCAGACCATAGAGGTTGTTGACCGCGTGGCCGCCGATATAAAGGGGGGTGCGCGGATGCGAGCGCACCATGCCCATGCTGAGTCCACCGCGCTGCTGAAACGTTTCAAGCAGCCATGTTTCATAGTCCGCACCCGGGCCAAACACCTCGGAACCAAGCACGTACGGCGCCATCAGGCAGTAGTAAGCATTGAAGTGGTCGCTGTTGAGATTCTCGTGCGGCTTTTCTTCGCCGAACAGCGCCATCGGGACGAAGGGCGGTTTGAAATCGCGGTATACGCTTTTTTCCACGGCTTCGAGTATGGCCTTTCGGAAGGACGCGGCCTCGACCGCAAGCCCATCTGCCTCCGCTGTCTTACCGCACTCCGCTAATACGGCCGCCATGTCCCGGATTCCCCGCCAGCAGTTCGCGTTTACGTTCAGCGAATGGACGAACGTCGGGATGTCACCGGCATAACGCTCTTTCGGCAACAGTCCTGTCGACTTGTCCCGACTGTTCAGGATTTCCTGCACCTCGCGGTTCCATCTCGGACGCTGCTGCTCAACATAGTCGCAGTCGTGCGTCAGCCAGAACGTGTGCGCGAATAACTGCAGCGCGAAAGCAGCCTGGTGATTCGTCAATTCGTTGCGCCAGTAGTCCATTACGGGCGGAGTGGTGCGTTTGCCGTCTTCCAGCTGGCCGAACAGCATAAGCGAGCGTACGGCATCGCCCCCTTCGGCCGCGTAGAGTTTCTCGTAATTGTTGTTGGCGCTGTAGTTCATGTCGTCGCCTTTGAGCAAAACGTAGTTGCCCAGCAGCGAAGCGCGCCATGCATCGTTCACAATCGGCTCGGGCACTTCGACCTGCGTGCCGCGCGCGAGAATTGCCTTCCACGCATCGACACAACGTGCGCGCTCCGCAGCATAAGCTTCTGCGTTCGCGGGCTCGGGCGTAAGGAACAGAGGATCGGTTAAAATGGTGAGGAATGCGGGCGAAGACGACGATATCTGCGCAACCAGGCTGCTCCGCTCAGCGTCCCATTTCCAGCCGTCGCTGAACCATATCAGCCCCCGCCCCGCTGCGTCGCACACGTAATTTTTGCCCACTTTTGTGCCAGTGGTGCCGTCGGGTGTTTTCGGGGAGGTCAGCTCGGCGCGAATTATTCCGCTTCCCGCGGAGGTTCCGAACCTCAGCATCATGCCAGCATATTTGATATACGGCTCGCGAACAGGTACGAATACTTCTTCGGTGTACGTGGTGCCGTTGTGCGAACATTCTAACTGCGCAATTGGAAGGTAACCCTCGGCCAGCCGCGGGTGGGGCGTGGTTGCCTTGTCCAGGCCGAACGTGGTTGCGGTATCGTCACCTATAAAGAATGTAACCGGCAGTCCATTGTCGTGCCACATCTTCGATTCATTGCGTGGATTGACGGCGCTGCCGTTGCTGACGATGCGCGCTTTGCGCAGGGCACCGGGTGCCCCGAGGACAATTGGGTAGTCCTTGTAAGCCGCGGTAACGTAACGCTGCGGTGGGGCGAGTTTCGCGAAGAAATCGTAAGTGGGACCTTCGGGCCTTTGGATTGCCTGTTCGCCAAAGTAATCGGTCAGAGAGTCACAGGCCGTTTGCAGCTCGGGAACCTTTGCAGATATGGCCGAAGTCTCGTCCATCGCACAGGCCATTGAGCCGAATGCGACCGACGCAATTACTGAACACAGCCGCACCATCATTTTTCGAAAAACGGGAATAACCAGGTTACCATCTCCTCTGTCAGCTTCTTGCCGTACTCGCATGCTTCATAGGATTCCGCGTAACGAACCGCGGTGCCGCGCTCCGCACCATAGAGTCGCCGCAGCGCCTCACGGCTTTCATCCGCTACCAGTTTCGACGCCGGCTTGCGCTGCTTTGCCAGCCAGTCGCGGCGCTCCTTCGCATCGGGTGGCACCTGCTCAAGGTTTCCGCTGTTGTATGGCAGCCACTCATACATCTGCGAGGTGTGGCAGTGCAGCATATCGATCTTTGTGTCGATTACGTCATCGATGCTTAGAGCAACGTCTGCCGAAAATGGAACCGGCTTTTGGAAACCGTCATGAAAATAAACAACGACCGGCATCTCCATCAGCGCCGCCGTGAGCGGCACATTGTTCGGCACCGTCGCCAGGTAGCAGGCGTCCTGCACAAGCTCGGCGGCTGCCCGATGGTCCGGGTGATAGTCATTGGGCCGATGGCTCATTACCAGGTCGGGTTTAATCTCTCGCAGCAGCGTGATCATGCGCCGACGAGTCGCAAGGTCCGGCATAAGCTCGCCGGAGGGAATATCCAGGACCATGTACTCGATGCCGGCAATTGCGGCAGCGGCTTCGGCTTCCTGCTTGCGCCGCGTGACAAGCTCGATACCGCCGATCTCGTGATGGCCGGTCACGCCGTTTGTCAGCGACACGAAAACAACTCGGTGACCTGCGCGAGCATATTTCACCGCAGTGCCCGCGGCTTTAATGTCGCAGTCATCCGGGTGCGCTCCGAGCGCGAGGATGCACAACTTGCGATTAGCGGTCATGAGCCGAGAAGCTGGGTCTCACCCTGCGGAATGCAACAACTTGTCTATCGTCTCGCGTATCACACACTCAGCTCCGGGGCCGACCAGCGCCGGCGGTCCGACTTCGTAGCCGCCGTCGGGGTAGGCGGATGCAACCGGGATATAGCCGGGTCCACAATCGCCATATCCTGCCACGCATACGAACAGTTCGGGCCGCTGCTGCTGCGTATAGAGCTGGTATTCGACAAACGGTTCCCCCGGCAACTGCAGCAGGCGAATGTCGTTCATTGCAAGGCACGTGAAGTCGATTGCAGCTCCGTCGCCCAGGCGGTTGCGCCACGTCAGCCCTGCCGCACCGCGATAGCGGGTGTTGTGTGAGCCCGCAGCATCGTTCAGTAGATTGATATACCACTCGTCGGTATATTCCTCTCGGGTCGGCAGACGCACAGGGATGGCATGAAATGTGAACGTGCGCACGAATTCGCGGGTGCTGCTCTCAAGTGAAGTCCGCATTCCGGCAGCGATGCGATCCCGGAGCACCGGTCTCATCTCGGGCGAGCCGTCATTGTATTTTCCTGCAGCGATATTGCCCGCACAGCCCGTAAAGTACACATGGAAAGCGTCCGTGTCCTGCTGGACGAGCTCGCGCGCAAGGCCGCAGAAATCCTTCGAAACGCCACCGTCCCGGTAATAGCTCATCGGATGCGTGGCGTAGTAGTGTAAAGCCGCCAGGAGCTTTTTGTCCGACCAGAAACTAACTGTTTTCAGGATTGGATCGATCAGCCCTTCGGGCTCATCGCGCAGTTCGGCGTCGGTGCACGAGCTCGTGCGCATTGGTAATAGCTGGCCATCCGGCCCTTTCATTCGCCGGTTGGACGCAACGTGCTCGACTTTCGTGCGGCCGTGACCCACATTCGAAACCTCCGTCCAATTACCGGCGGCAGCCGCGCGTGCGGCATTGGCTACGGCTATGCAGCAGCCGTCGAAGAACGCGAGGTCCATCGAGCTGGTAGGGCAGCCGGATGCGCGGAGGCGCTTCTCCGCCTCCGGGTCGCCGTACATGGCAGCATGCTGGTGTACGCATTGCAGCATCACGCGATCGCGGGACGTGGAAACGGCCTGCGCGATAGCATCCCGCCACTGGTCGTAGCCCTCATTTCGAATCTCGCACCAATCCAATGCGACCAGCACGATGGGAGGCGCGTCGTTCCACTTGAGGATGATGCCCTTGGCGAGTTGCGCGTCCACAATGTGCGTGGCCGGCGGCGCGCCGCCAAACATCAATGGGTGACCGAGCGGTGTGGTAATATCGGCTTCAAAAATGGCGAGTTGTAACGGCATTACTTGCAGATTCGAATCTGATGCGGCATTCGCCATGAAAAACTGAGTCGAGGCTTCATGGAAAAAGTACGGGTGGGCGTGGTCGGGCTTGGCTACATGGGTATGCAGCACGCGCACATGCTGGCAGATGGCAGCGTGAAGCGAGCCGAACTGGTGGCGCTTTCCAGCAGCGACCCTGCCAAACGGGCGCAGTTTCTGGACGTGCGTGGCTACGACACCTGCCAGGAAATGGTCTCCTCAGGCGACATCGACGCGATCGTAATTGCCACGCCACACATGTCGCATGTCGACCTCGGTATCTGTGCATTGCAGGCGGGGTTGCACACCATGGTTGAAAAACCGCTGGCATCGAGCAAAGGCGAGGCGGAGCGCCTGCTTCTGGCGCGCGAAGAATCTCGCCAGGTGTTCGCCATCATGTTCAACCTGCGCACGCGACCCATCCTGCAAAAGGTGCGAGAAATCGTAATTTCCGGCGAACTGGGCGAGGTGCGCCGCGTCAACTGGACGGCGACGATGTTCTTCCGCCCGGAAGTTTATTATGCCCGCAGTGCATGGCGCGGCACATGGGCAGGTGAGGGCGGCGGGGTGCTGCTTAACCAGGCGCCGCATCATCTGGACCTGCTGCAGTGGATTGTTGGCATGCCCGCGCTCGTGCGCGGCTTCTGCAAGCTCGGGCGTTATCATAATATCGAGGTCGAGGACGACGCAACTGCCTACCTAGAATGGCCCAACGGCGCGACCGGCACGTTTACGGTCTCCACCGGGGAAGCGCCGGGCACGACGCGCATTGAGATCGCAGGCGAGATGGGTCGCCTGGTTTACGAAAACGATCGCATCTCGTTTCTGAAGATTGCGCAGCCGATGTCGGAATTCGGCAGGGTTCATCCTGACCCCATGGGAAAGCCCGCGATCGAGGATGTGGCCGTGTCGGCGGAGCTCCACGGCGGTAACTACGTTGAGATGCTCCAGAACTTCGTGGATGCGATACTCGACGGAACAGCATTGATTGCTCCCGCAGAAGACGGCCTCAAATCGCTCGAACTGGCGAACGCGATACTGCTGTCCTCATTACTGGAAAAACCTGTAACAATGCCGATAAATGCGCCGCAGTATGATGCGGAAATTCAGAAGTTAATGCGAAATGCAGTGCCTTAACAGATAGCTTCTTCAGCGCAATCAGTGCCTCAGCTCGACACCGAGTTTCTCCTTCAGGTCCGCGAGCAATTTTTCAATTACTGGATTTACCTCTGCGTCCGTGAGAGTGCGGTCGGGTGCGCTAAAGCGCAACTGATACGCAAGGCTACGCTTTCCAGACGCGACCTTCTCCCCTTCATACAGATCAAACAGGCGAATGCCCGACAGGATCGCTTTTGCGCGCCGTGCGATGATCTGTTCGATCTCGGCTGCCGGAGTGCTAACATCCGCCACAAGCGCCAGGTCACGTGCGATGGCAGGAAATTGCGCCGGCTGCCCCGGCGTCGGGACTGCCGCAAGGTTGGCTTCGAGTGCTGCGAAATTCCCGGAGACGAGCACCACGTCTCGCTTGAGGCCAAGGCTCTCTTTGAGCTTCGGGTGCAACTCACCGACGACGAGCACCCGGTTCCCGCTGCATTGCGCGACGGCACTTTTACCCGGGTGGAACAACCCGGCCCCGGCTGAAATGGTTGCCTCAGCGGCCCGGGACCATGTACACTGGTCGAAGTGAAATGCCCCGAGCAGTGCTTCCGCCACGGCTTTGCCGTCATAGAAGTCCGCGTTCCGTGCAACGCTGCGCCAGGTCTGCTCGGCGGCATGGCCACTGAGCGCCACTGCGAACTGCGACTCCTCATGCGGCACGCCGTCAACATTGCCTGCGCGATACACCTTCCCCGTCTCAAACAGGCGTAGATCCAGAGAGCCGCGATTGTGGTTGTATGTGACGGTTTCCAGCAAGCCTGGAATCAAGCTGGTGCGCATGATGGCGTACTCTGCGGACAGCGGGTTCGCCAGCTCGACAGCGGCGGCGATCGACAGCCCGAGCTTTTCATTAATTGCGATAGATTGAAAGCTGTAATTCGTCACTTCCAAAAACCCGGCTGCGACCAAGGCCGCACGAACACGCGCAGCAATTTGCGAGTCGGCGGGCAGAAGCGTCGGCCGGCTCTCGATATGCGGCAACTGGGCGCCTATCTCGTGGTAGCCGCGGATACGCGCGATTTCTTCGACCAGGTCCGCGTCACGCGAAACATCGGGACGGTGCGCAGGCACGCGAACTCGCAGCGCATTTCCGTCCGGCTCAACCTCGAACCCGAGAGCCCGAAGGGGCGACGCCATTTCATCGGTCGAAAGCCTCGCACCCAGCAGCGTATTTGCGCGTACAACGGATAAATCAATGATCGGTGCGGGCGCAGGACCGCTGCCGACCTCAAGCGTACCGGGAGCGACCGTGCCACCGGACACCTCGGCGATGAGCTGCGCGGCGTGATCGATCACCGTTTGCATCGCCGACCAGTCGATACCCCGCTCGAACCGGTAGCTGGAATCCGTGCTCTTCGCCAGGCGCTTGGACGTTCGCCGGATCGTCGACGGATTAAAATACGCGCACTCCAGGAAAACGTCCTGCGTCTCGGACGAGATTTCTGTATTGCCGCAGCCCATGATGCCCGCCAGCGCAATTGCCTTATCAGCGTCGGCGATCAGCAGGTCTGTTGACGTGAGCATGACCTGCTGCATGTCAAGTGTACTCACCTGCTCGCCTTCGCGCGCATAACGCACGACGACCTCCGCGTTCGAAACTTTCGCCAGGTCGAACGCATGCAGCGGCTGGCCCAGTTCGAGCAGAATGTAATTCGTCACGTCGACCACGTTGCTGATGGACCGCAGCCCGGCGGATTCGACGGCGCGTTGCAGCCACAGCGGGCTCGGCCCGATTTTCACGCTTCGAATAATGCGGCTGAGATAACGCGGGCATGCTTCGGGCGCTTCTACACGAACGCTCGCGGAGGCCTCGATCGCATCGCCCTCCTCAAGCACGGTGCCAGTGCGGGCAAAGGCCTTCAGGTCAAGGTGCGGGCGCCCCAGCGCCGCGCCAAGGTCGCGTGCGAGTCCAAAGATCGAAAGACAATCGGGCCTGTTAGGAGTGACTTTAATGTCGATCAAGGCATCGAACGGCTGTCCTTCTTTGTAGAGCGCGTGCTCGCTGGTCGATGGGGGCAATATCAACAGACCGTCCGCATCATCGCCCCATCCAAGTTCCCGCCCGCTGCACAACATGCCCTGGCTTGCTTCGCCGCGGATTTTCGATTTTTTAATCGTTATTCCGTCCGGCAGGGTGGCGCCTTCCAGCGCGAGCGGCACAAGGTCGCCGGGCCCCATGTTTTGCGCGCCACACACAATTCGGTATGCGGCCGTATTTTCGCCAGGCGACACATCACACAGCGACAATTTGTCCGCGTTCGGATGGGCGTCGCGAGTCATAATTCGAGCGGCGATTATTTTGCCTGAGCCAATACCCAGGTCTGCCACGGATTCCACTTCGAGCCCAAGCATCGTCAGTCGGTCGAGCAACTCCGACAGCGGCACTTCGGCGCCGCCAAGCGTCCGCATCAGCCAACGATAACTTACACGCATTTCGAACCTCAGATCCAAAAATGAACTTCTATGGGAACGGTGGCCCACGTCCTATGCAATAATGATTACTGCTACCGGGTGGGCACAACATGGGAGCGGAAAAGCAGCCGTTGATTCCTGTAGACCATGTTTGACATGCCTCTCCGGGCGCGGCTGTGACATTTAGTATGGCAAAGAGGTTGAAGAGGTTGCCAGCAGCTTTGCCAAACTGCTCTAACTGAGACTACAGGAGCAAACTGGATTGAGAACAGCGAGCGCAGCAACCCACGCAGGAACTGGCATCAACGGGTTAGATAATATTCTGATTGGCGGTTTTCCGCGTAACCGCATCTACCTCGTTGAGGGTGACCCGGGTACCGGCAAGACTACGCTGGGTATGCAGTTTTTGTTTGAGGGACGGGAACAGGGTGAACGTGGGCTCTACGTGACGCTGTCCGAAACGCTGGATGAACTGAATAGTGTGGCAGACTCCCACGGCTGGACTATGAAAGGCATTGAAGTCCTGGAACTGATAGCCGCCCAGGACCTCGCAACAGCGGAAGATCAGTACACCGTTTTTGATCCCGCCGAGGTGGAACTGGGGGAGACACTTAGAAGCATTCTCGCGGAAGTAGAGCGTATTCAGCCCGCTCGTGTGGTACTGGACTCGCTGTCTGAACTACGGCTGCTTGCACAGGGGAGCTTACGCTATCGCAGGCAAATCCTGGCGCTTAAGCAGTTTTTCGCGGGACGCAAATGCACGGTATTGCTGCTGGATGATATGTCTGCGGGCACCGCCGACCAGCACGTGCAAAGTCTCGCGCACGGCGTGGTAAGGCTCCAGCAGTTACCGGCCGAATTCGGCGTCGATCGTCGCATATTGCGTATCCAGAAGGTTCGCGGCGTAGCTTTCCGTTCGGGCTCCCACGACTTTCATATCGCAACGGGCGGGTTGCAGGTCTACCCGCGATTGGTGGCTGCAGAACATCCCGGTCACCCGTTTGATGAATTTCTATCAAGCGGAGTGGAGAAGGTAGATGCATTGCTTGAGGGAGGAATCCGGCGCGCAACAAGTACGCTCTTTCTCGGCCCCGTTGGAAGTGGCAAGAGCACCCTGGCCGCACAATATGCGCATGCCGCCGCAACTCGGGGAGAAAAGGTGGCGATTTACCTGTTTGAGGAGGGACTGCAGACATATATCGAACGGTGCCAGGGCCTGAACATCGACGTGTGTTCGCCGCATCTTTCGGAATTCATCACGGTACAACAGATTGATCCCGCGGAGCTTTCCCCCGGTCACTATGCGGATATCGTCCGTCAGGCGGTGGAGCTGGATGGTGTTCGTCTGGTCGTAATCGACAGTCTTAACGGATATTTCAATGCCATGCCCGGCGAACGTCAGCTTCTTTTGCAATTGCACGAATTGTTGAGCTTCCTCAGGCAACATGGCGTCACGACGCTACTGACTGAAGGACAACATGGAATGATGGGAACCGATATGAGTTCTCCGGTAGACGTCAGCTACCTGGCAGACACGGTGTTCTTGTTGCGCTACTTTGAGGCAGGCGGTGAAGTACGCAAGGCGATGTCGATTATCAAAAACAGGACTGGCGGTCACGAGCGCACCATCCGCGAGTTTAAAATGGGAGCCGGCGGCTACGTGGTCGGTGAGCCGTTGCGGGAATTCCAGGGCGTTCTTACAGGAATCCCAAACTACGTAGGCAAGGCGGCTCCGCTGCTAGGCAAGAACGTGGACGACTGAGCGCCAACGTGCGCGGGGATAAAGTTTTGCTGCTGACCCCGATCGGGCGCGACTCGCAGCTGATCTGTGATGTTCTGGCTTCCGAGGGTATGAATCCCTGCGCTTTCCGGACCATTGAGGACCTATGCGCAGAGATGCACAGCGCAGCTGGAACGGGAATCCTGGCACTGGAAGCTTTGACCAGGCAGGCACTTCAATACTTAACCGACGCGCTGAAGCAGCAGCCGTCATGGTCTGACTTCCCACTTATTCTCATGGTGGGTGGCGCTAATGCTACGCGTTCGGAGACGTACATCTCAGATGCTCTACGGCCACTGGGCCACGTGACCCTTTTAGAGCGGCCCGTTCGCAAGGCAACCCTGATCACCGCCGTGCGCGCTGCGTTGAGGTCCCGAATGCGCCAGTACGATGTACGGGATAACCTCGAAGAATTAAAGCGCGCCGAACGTGAGATCCGACTGACAAACGAACAAATGGAAATGGCGCGTAATGAGGCGCTGCATGCCAGCCGAATCAAAAGCCAGTTTCTTGCGAACATGAGCCATGAACTTCGCACCCCGCTCAACGCCATTCTTGGTTTTGCAGAGATGATGGGCGAGGAACCTGTGGTTGCGCAAAACCGTGAACTCCTGGCGGATGTGCATAATATTGTGGCTGCCGGAAGGCATTTGCTGGAGCTGATCAGCGACATACTTGACCTGTCGAAGATCGAGGCCGGGCAAATGAGGGTGGTGCGGGAACCCTTTAGCGTGAACGACCTCGTTGATGGGGTGAGCCGCACGATGGCACCACTGGTCAAGCGCAACAGCAATGTCTTCCACGTTCGAAAAGACGGCGAACTGGGTACTGCGGTTACGGATGAGGTAAAACTCCGCCAGAGCCTTCTGAACCTGTTGTCCAATGCGAGCAAGTTTACCGAGCACGGGCAGATCACGCTCGCGGCCAAGCGGCGGGCCATCGGAAAGCAGGAGTGGCTGGAGTTTGAGGTGCGCGATACCGGGATCGGGATAGCGCACGAGGACCTGGATAGCCTCGGAACCGATTTCCTGCAGTTGGACAGCGCACACACAAAGCGCCATGGCGGCGCTGGTTTGGGGCTTTCGCTGACTCGCCGTTTTTGCCAGATGATGGGTGGACAACTTCTGGTGGAGAGCGAACCCGGTCGTGGTTCGATGTTCACCGTGCAGATCCCGGCAATCAGACCGGCGCAGGCGCGCGCCGTAATCGCTTCGAAGTAAGTAACCCCGCGTCGCCTGAACGAAACAGGCCTGGAGCCAGTACCTGTTGTCTGTGGAAACATCGCCCGGTCACTTTATCTATGTTCACGTGCCCTTCTGTAAGCAGAAGTGCAGCTACTGCGACTTTTTTACCATTACCGATCCGTCCGGCATGCACCCGCTCGCGCCGGTGTGGCTGGAGCTGTGCGCGCGCGAGGCTGACCTCTGGGTCAAGGCGGGCGACATGGACCTCGCGCGACCCGTACAGACTGTCTTCTTCGGCGGTGGAACGCCGAGCCTGCTGGAGCCGAAGAGTATCGAAAGCTTCCTGCGGACTCTTCGCGAAAGTTTTGGATTTTTGCCGGACGTCGAGATCACGCTGGAGACACAGCCCGATACCGTCGACCTTGAGAAGCTCGCTGCTTTTTCCGCTGCAGGCATTAACCGATTCTCGATCGGCGTGCAGACATTTGATGCGGCGACACTGGCGCAAACCGGTCGTCGTCACAGCGTGCAGCAATCACGGAGCACGCTGCAAGCCGCCACGGCGACCGGAGAGGTTGTAAGTCTCGACCTGATCTGCGCGTGGCCCGGGCAAACGCTCGACCAGTGGATGGCTGACCTGGAGGAAGCGCTTTCGTTTACTCCCGCTCACATCAGCGTGTATGAGCTCACATACCATGAGGGCACGCTGCTGGAGCGCGATCGCAGAGCCGGGCGAGTATCTGAATTGGACGAACAGCTCAGAATTTCCATGTTCGAACACACGCGCAGCACGCTGGGAGCGGAGGGATTCGAGCACTACGAAATTTCGAACTACGCCCGTCCCCGGATGCGCTCCCTGCATAATCAGAACTACTGGCAGCTGGGAAACTACATCGGACTGGGAGCGGGCGCACACTCACTGGTGTTTCCGAACCGATACGAAAACCCAAATTCCGCGGGCGACTACGCTCGAGCGATTGAAAGAAAGCGACTGTTCCGCCGCCTTAGCAATACGAGCGATCCGGATGTCTTCCTGGCGGAAAATCTCCAAATGGCGATTCGTTCCCTGGATGGCGTGGACCTGGACTGGTTTGGGAAAAAGATCGGGAGAGATGTGCTCTCGCAGAAGCGCAGCCGTATAGAAGGGCTCGCTTCGGAAGGACTACTCGAACTCTATGGTAGTGTCCTCCGGCTTACGCCACAGGGCCAGCTTCGCTCCGACAGTATCATCGGGCATTTGCTTTAGACATAAGCGTAGCTATTGAAAGCTTTAGGTTGCTGAGTGCGAGCTTGCATTTGGTCCAGCAGGCATCCTACGAGGAGTACATGGTAAACTCGGGCAGCAGTTCGTCACCAGCGGAAGTCGAGAGCGGTCCGCGGACTCCGGGGGTGCGCCTGCGTGAGCTGATAAGGGCAGGCGTGGGCGAAGGTGCGAGTGACCTGCACCTGCGGGCCGGGCAGCAGCCACGGCTCCGTATTGACGGTGAACTTTACCAGCTCGAGGGGCACGCGATGTCCGAAACGGACCTGCGCGATTCATTGCATGGGATGCTCACACCAGCGATGCTCGAGCGGTTTGAACGGACGCGCGAACTCGATTTTTCCTATTCGCTTCCCGGCGCAAGCCGTATGCGCTTCAACCTGTATATTCAACAGGGTACGATGTGCGCCGCCATCCGGCTTATCCCGGAAAAGGTGCCGACCATGGAGGAGATTTATCTGCCGAAGGTCGCTTATAACTTCGTGTCACTCCATGCGGGGCTGGTCCTGGTAACGGGACCCACGGGCAGCGGCAAGAGCACGACACTCGCCGCAATGATCGATCACATTAACGCAAACCGCCGCTGCCACATACTCACGATTGAAGACCCGGTGGAATATGTCTTCCAGGAGAAGATGGCGATGGTCAGCCAGCGAGAGATGGGCTTCGACACAGCGGCTTATTCCGCGGCTCTGCGTCATGCCTTCCGGCAGGACCCTGACGTCGTCATGATCGGCGAAATGCGCGATCAGGAAACAATGCAGGCCGCAATCACACTTGCTGAAACGGGCCACCTGACGTTCTCGACGCTTCACACAACCGACGCAGCGCAAACGATTCATCGAATCATCGACTCGTTTCCACCGCATCACCAGTCGCAGATCCGCGCGCAGCTTGGCGTGAGCCTGCAGGGAATTATATCCCAGAAGCTTGTTCCGCTGAAGGACCGTCGCGGTCGCGTTTCTGCGCGCGAAGTACTTGTCGCGAACCGCGGCGTGCGCAACCTGCTGCGCGAGGGAAAAGTTCCCCAGATTTTTTCCGCCATCCAGACGGGCCAGGAGGATGGCATGATGACGATGAACTACTCACTTGGGGAGCTGGTGCAGCGCGGCATCCTGTCGTATGACACCGCGCTCGATCATTCACCGGACCGCAAAGACTTCGCGGCGAAGTATACACCCAAGTAAGCGCTGCCAGGCGCCTCTACCGAGCGGGAATCTCCGCAAAATCGATGTGCGGTAGACCGGTCAGGCTTAGCGGCACACCATAAATCTTTTGCAGTAGTTCCAGTTGCAATGTGTCACCGGGTTTGCCACACGCCTGCAGGTTCCCCCGGTCCAGGATCGCAATCCGGTCAGACCACCGTGCGGCGGTATTCAAATCATGGAATGTGGCAAGCACTGCACTACCGGACGTGGCGAGAGATTTCATGCGATTCAAAATCTGGAGCTGGTGCCGGAGGTCGAGTTCGGCCATCGGCTCATCGAGCAACAGAACTGGCGTTTGCTGCGCAAGCGCCCGGGCGAGCAGCACAAGCCGCTGCTCGCCGCCGCTCAGCTCGTCGTAAGATCTGTCCGAGAAACCGGTCAGGCCCACCAGCGCGAGCGCCTCTGCTGCAATCTGCAAATCCTCAGGTGTATCGAGTGCAGCAAATCCCTTATATGGATGCCTTCCCATAAGCACCACATGAAGGACGCTGTACGCGAAGGCAGCATGTGAGCGCTGGGGTACGACCGCGATCTGCTGCGCGACTTCGCGACGTGATAAACCGCCCAGAGGTTGCTGGCGCAGGTAGACGCCGCCCGATGCCGGCGCAAGATATCCACTGAGAACATTCAGTAATGTTGTCTTACCTGCCCCGTTGGGACCGACGAGCGCGAGCAGTTCGCCCGCACGCACCTCCAGGCTGATCGAATGCAGCACCGGGCGCGCCGGGTCATAGCCGAAGCTGACGTTCTCTGCCCGAATCACAGGTTCGACTTACTTGACGCCGGTGTGACCAAACCCGCCTTCGCCCCGGTGCGTGTCTCCCAGCGCGTCGGCTGATTCGTAGATCGCGCGGGTAACCGGAGCAATGATCAACTGCGCAATGCGATCGCCATGGTTGATAGTGAACGGATCCGCCCCATGATTGATCAGCAGGACCTGTACAATCCCACGGTAGTCGGAATCGATGGTGCCCGGTGTATTGAGGCAGGTGATGCCGTGACGAGCAGCGAGCCCGCTTCGGGGTCGGACCTGTCCTTCATAGCCCGCGGGGATTTCCAGCCTGAGTCCTGTTGAGATTGCCCTGAACTGCCCCGGAGGAAGCACAAGCGGCTCCTCGAGCGCCGCCCGTAAATCTGCACCGGCACTGTCCGCCGTAGCAGGAGCAGGCAGCGGCAAATCCGCGGCGACGGGTTCAGCCGTAACTTTAATCGTCATTATATCCATGGCTGTCAATCACCGGTCACGGCAAGTTCCGCAACATGAAAACCCACGGTGTCGCTTGCGACGTTTTCGGGGCGCAGCGAGATAAGTAAAAAGCAGATCGGGGTTGCGCGTGTGGCCAACTGCACCCGAGACAGGTGCCATGACCATGGACCTCAGTGAAATAAAGATTCTTTTTTTCGACATCGGAAATGTCTTCGTCTCGGATGATCCATCGGGCTGCTATGGCTACCGCAGCTTATATGAACACCTGGCAAGCGAAGGTGTGCAGATGGCCGTGGACCAATTCTTCGCGAAGCGTACCGAGCACGTGCGCGCCGGCGGCAACCTGTGGACATTTGTTGCCGCACACGTCCCGCGACATGAATTCACAGAATTCCAAACGCGCGTCCGCGCGGAGATGTACAGCCGGTGGCCTGAGATGAGCCCCGAGGTTCCGGAGATGCGCAAGGCGGCGGAGGAACTGAGCAGCCATTACCGGCTGGGGATTATCGCAAATCAGCCACGGGAAGTTCGGGCGCTGCTGGATGAGCGGCGACTGCTTCCGCTGTTCGAGGTCGTTGCAATCAGTGACGAACTGGAACTGGAAAAACCTGAACACGGGATTTTCGAATGGGCGCTTGCCGAGGCGCAGGTGCGTCCTGAAGAAGCGATGATGATTGGCGACCGCATCGATAATGACATTAAACCCGCGAAGGCGCTGCAAATGCGCACTTTGTGGCTTAGGCTGGGCCATGAAGGACGTGGCTGGGAGCCAAAGGACGAGTTCGAGCAGTGCTACGCATGGAGCCTCGGCGAGGTGAACTTCTCCGAAGTGGAGCCAAAAACTCCCCAGGAAGCGCCTGACCTCATTGCGCGCAGTGCCGAAGAGCTGGTCCAATTGCTGAAGCAACCATGACCGGGCGCAGCGTTGTGATTCACATACTGGCAACGACAAGCGCGACGAATAGAAAGCCGCTACTCGGAGCTTTCGGGCACCGCCTGGGCTGCGGCATCGAACCCGATCCTGGAATGCGTGCCGTCACAGAACGGTTTGTTCGTGGAAGCCCCACACCGGCAAAGCGAAACCGCTTCCTTTTTCGGCAGTGCGTTTCCTTCGGAATCCAGGATCGTGAAATCGCCACTTATGCGCAGCGGACCTTTCGGCAGAACCTTGATCGTCACTTCGCCCATCGTAAATCTCCGAACCTGAATTTAAGTTGCCCCCAGTGTGCCGAATCAGCAGTTCATTACCAGACCAAAAGGCAAACTTGCCCTCGATTCGGCACACAGAACTGATTAAGAACCAACGGGTGACCACACTGGCTTATTGCTCCACACCCTGCCTGCAAGAAGATTGCCGCTGATGATAACAGACCTCACGCCAATGCGGGAAGTGACAGCCCCGTTTTCGCCTGCTAAGACCGGCACAGTTCTTTGAAAATACGATAGCAAAACGGCACACAAAGGCGTTTCTTTCAGAGGCTGTGAATCATGGGCCCCGTTGCCGTTTCCCTCTTTTTGCTCCGCGGCACTTAGGGGTGGGTCCTTATAGGTCCTTATAGGTCCTATAGGTCCTATGGGACGTATGGGTGGGCCTATTGGTCTTAGTCGCCCTAGGTGTGTGCGTCTCTGCGGGTCGCTGGTGGTGCGACTTCTAGAAATCGAGTTTTGGGCTGCTTGCTGTTGCGTAACGTTTGCGCGGGATGCGGCCAGCGAGGAAGGAGAGCCTGCCCGCTTCGCAGGCGTGTCGCATAGCATGGGCCATTGCGACCGGATTTCCAGCGCCGGCAATAGCCGTGTTCAGAAGCACGCCCTCGACTCCCAGTTCCATCGCAAGGGTCACATCGCTTGCAGTGCCCACGCCCGCATCGACAAGAATCGGTACAGTGGCTTCCTCGAGAATTATGGCGATGTTGTTGGGATTGAGTATTCCAAGGCCTGATCCAATGGGCGAACCAAGTGGCATTACCGCTGCCACTCCAACGTCCGCGAGCTTGCGCGCCATCACAGGGTCGTCGCTGGTATAGGCCATCACGGTGAAGCCGTCTTTCACCAGGACGCGGCAAGCTTCGAGAGTTTCAATTGGATCGGGCAGTAACGTTTTCTGTTCGCTCAGCACTTCCACCTTCACGAGGTTGCCGATTTCCAGTTCGCGCGCAATGCGGCAGATGCGGATGGCGTCTTCCTTATTGAAGCAGCCTGCGGTGTTAGGCAACAGGGTGTACCTGGAGGTGTCGATATAATCGAGCAGGTTCTTTTCGCCGCGGGCGTGGGCTTCGAGGTCGATGCGACGCAGTGCAACGGTCACAACTTCGCAGCCGGACGCGTCGAGAGCCTGCTGCATCTGTTCGAAGGTCGCGTATTTGCCAGTGCCGACGAGCAACCGTGAAGTGAATTCATGCTTGCCTACCTTCCAGGTATTGTCGGTCCGGGTGCTCGTCGAATGTTCCAGCGTGGACATTTTCTTACCTCGCAAATTACTTATTACTGCGTATTGTGTGAACCTTGGGCGGTCTACCGTTAGTGTTCGTAATCCGTTCTGTGTGCCGAATCGAAGGTAAGCAGCAATCAGTTCTCAGCCGCCGCCCACCATCGTAATTACTTCCACGATATCCCCATCGGCAAGCGTCGTCTCATCCAGGTTGGCGCGCCGGATCACCTGTTCGTTCACGACAATCGCCACACGTTCCCGCGGGATGTTCAGCTTCGACAGCAGTTCGCCGGCGCTACGCACCTCATGTTTTGCAGTTGTGCCGTTGATGGTAAGCTTTATTTCGCGCATCGATTCAGATGTCGTCCGCAGCGCAACTGCCGCTGGCTAGTAAAACCTTTCCCAATCACCAGCCGCCGTAACAGATTCGGTGAGAAGAGTCGCGTTCAGAAGGGTGCCTGTGAGATGGAACACAAAGCCATGGCTCGCGGGCGAGCTATAGTTCAGCACACCGGGTGGCGTGGTTGCCGTCCGGCGTGTATAGCAATCCGGATATGTGTAGGCGCTGATAAACACCCGGTCGAAGTAGTGATCGTAATTGAAAATCTCGGTAAACTTCCAGTTCCCAAGCGTCGTCACCTGGCCCCATTCCGGGGTCGCGGTTACCTGCAACTGCTGCGCTGCGAATTGCACAAGCGCGTTTCGCATCGACAAGAAGTGGTAGAAGTCGACGACCGTGTCGGCGTTGCCGTGTGACATAAGCATGCGGGGCGGGTCGGTGGCTGTCGTGGAAAAGATCCGCTGAACGCACTGCGCATTCAGCATGGACGTCAACGGCCCGCGCAGATCCCGCTCCGCCTGAATGCGGTTCCACTGCACGTCGGGTAGTGTACCCTGCTGCGTCGGGAAGGTAGTGTTCACGTTCCACCCTCCCACCGGATCGCCGGGGTAGCTGGTCTGTTGATCCGCCGGCGAGGTCAGTTTCATTACTCCCGCGTGAGAGTGTATTTCGGCGAATTGCTCCGGGCAGTAGAACGCCAGCTGGAGACCCAGCCATCCGCCTCCTGAGCTGCCAAAGTAATACTGCCGCTTCCGGTCGTACTGAGGATACAGCTGCTGCAAAGTTCCGATAGCCCGGAGCACGTCGGTGATCTGAAGCTTCACGTGGTCGGCCTGCGGCGCGTAAGACAGATTTCGTGTGCCGACCGTGCAGATTAACAGGTCCTTCGAGTCCAGCCAGGTGTCATCCAGCCCGTTGTATTGGAGATCATAGTCGCTGATCGCACCGACTCCAGGGCCACGGATAACAATGCCGGTGGTTGTCGTAACGCCGCCGCTGGGGACGCGCCAGATCATGCGAAGACTGGCCACGGAGAGATTGGGCGCGGCGGTGCTTTGGGCGTCGTACACACCCGGATCTGCGGGCAACTGTCCGGCGAAGGTGGTTTCGAGGTCCACCGCCTTTGGTGAGGCTGCACTACGGGTGCCGTACGCCGCCATCTCGCGCGGATCGTCATCTGGTGCGAACAGAGGCGCAGCAGCAGCGGATGCGCACGTAGCAAGAAGCCCGAATGCGATGTAGAACAAATTAACCATGGCAATTAATCATGATCTAATCCGGTTGGATTGTCTCATTCAGGGTCCCGAGCGGATCGGCATGGATTAAGCCGGGAATACAACGTTCCGCGTGTCGTAGTGTGGGATTAGACACTGGGACGGAGGTCCTGGCAACCGTGTACCTGACGCTTCATAGCGACTATGCTCTGCGCGTTCTGATCTATCTTTCTTCGCACGATGGTTCCGTGATCCGAACGAGCGACATCAGCGAAGCTTATAACATTTCGCGCAATCACCTCGTGCGAGTTGTTCAGACGCTGGCACGCAGCGGGTTCGTCAAAGTGACGGCGGGCCGAAGCGGTGGGATGCGGCTGGCGCGCCCGGCCAGCGAGATTAACCTGGGGCAGGTATTCCGCGCGACTGAACCCTGCTTCAATCTTGTCGAGTGTTTCGATATGACTACGAACACATGCCCCATCGCGCCGGTTTGCAGACTGAAGCCGATGCTGCGTGAGGCCGCGGAAGCGTTCCTGGGCGTGTTGGATAAGTACTCGCTGGGAGACGTCGCGCGCGGCGAATCTCATAGTTACCTGCAATATTTCCTCCCAGCCAGGAGTCGAACGGAAATTACAGGCGACACGATGGCGTCGCCCCTGGACCCGAATCGAGCGTAGTTCGCAACAGTGAGGCACACGGGTTGCTCAATAGCATGGCATTACCTCTTAACAGGAGCCCTGAGCCATGCAAACAACCGATGTGGTGGAAGAACCCCTTACGTATCACCTGGATTTGAGCGAGATTCGGCGTGAGTTGAGCATGTCGGCCAAACCGGTGCAGAATGTTGGCGATATGGAGCGGCTGGCCTCAATGGTAGGTGGCGGGGCGCTCACAGCGGTTGGTCTCAGCCGCCGCACACCACTGGGAATCGGTATTGCACTCCTGGGTGGAATGCTCATGCACCGCGGCAGCTCGGGCCGCTGCATGGTTTACGATAAGCTGGGGATTAATACCCGCTGACGCTGGGGCGCTGGGCAGTCAGCTGACGCCCCCTTAGTTGCACGACCAGCCGCAATGCTTGACAGGGTACGCGCCGGGGCCGCTTGGTTGCCCGGATATGTTCGCTCTCCAATATATGCGCAGTGTGGGCCTGGCCGTGTTGGTGGCGTTGTCTTCGGCTATCGGACTCGCGCAGGATTCGCCATTCTGCTGTTCGGATAAGCCGCCTATCCGGCCAGTGGATAAAACGTGTCTGCCGGCAGGTCGCCCATCTGAAGTGCCGCTGTATCGTGGGGATCTCCTCGCGAAATACCAGGAAGTCGCAAACGTCGACAGTTTCCTTTCAGACGACAACTGCAGCGATACCGCGAAATTGCAGTTAAAAGATCTGCAGGCGAAAGGGGTGGTGATCGGCGCTGATGCGCTGATCCGTGTGCGGCTTTTGAGCAATCGTCTGCGGGGCTATAAGGAGAATCCCGACACACCCTTCTGGTCGGTAAAGCAGGGACTCTCCAACGACTACTTTTACCGGGCCACGGCCATTAAGTACCTCGAGCAACCGCAGGGAGAGCCGCAGGCGCTGGCAGTGCGCGTCCTAACCGAACCGTTGCCTGCGAAGCCGAAAGACGGGGCCGACCCGTTCTCAACAAATAAACTATTCCGGAAAAAGTCCCGTGAACCTCGCGATGCGACGGTTCCCGAAGTGATTTCCACCACCCCCAGGAGTTATTGATGAGTTTTCAACGGCGTAAAATTGCGATCCTCGCGGAGGGGAAGTTCTCGGTGCTTGCCGCAAAGACAGCGGTAGGCGTCATCCGGTATTCCCCCCATGAAATCGTAGCCGTGGTCGATTCCCAGAACGCAGGCAAATCAGTGCAGGAGACTCTGGGATTCGGCGGAAACATTCCAGTGGTTGCGAGTGTGGCGGATGCGCTGAAGCTGCAGCCGGAGATCATGCTGATCGGCATTGCACCAACCGGTGGACGGCTTCCGGACGAATGGCGCCATTTCATCATCGAATCCATTGAAGCGCACCTCGAAGTGTGGAGCGGAATGCATGCGTTTTTAACGGAAGATGAAGAGTTCGCCGCGCTTGCGGAGCGCAAAGGCGTTCGCTTGTGGGATGTGCGACAGCCAGCAGCGGACCTGAACGTCGGCATGGGCCTGTGTTTGAAGAGTCGCGCATACGTGGTTTTGACCGTGGGCAGTGACTGCAATGTTGGGAAAATGACGACTGCGCTCGAGTTACAGAAGTTTGCGAATGCCCAGGGTTATAAGGCTGGATTCGTAGCAACGGGACAAACCGGCATTCTCATCGAGGGCGAAGGAACGCCGCTGGATGCGGTCCCCGGCGACTTCATGGCAGGCGAAGTCGAACGATTGGTTGTGGCACTTGACCAGGATGGCTGTGATGTCATTTTTGTGGAGGGCCAAGGTTCGATTGTGCATCCAGGATTCGGTCCGGTGACGCTGGGGCTGATGCTGGGCGCAATGCCGGATTCGTACATCCTCTGTCACCAGCCATCGCGCAAGACGTTCCGCCCGGACTACGACATTCCCATTCCGCCGCTACACACCGTTGTGTTGCAGTACGAGCAGCTGATGGAGTACTTCAAGGCTCCGAAGATTCAGGCGATTGCATTGAACACTTTCGATCTGTCCCCGGAACAGGCCGCGGCTGAAGCGGATGAGACGGAGCGGATCATGGGTATGCCGACCACCGATCCTATCCGCTATGGCGTGGCCAAGCTGTGGCAGGTACTCGAGCCCCTGGTGAAACAGAAGCTCGGAAAATAGCGACCGCGCATTGGAATTTGAGGACACCGAGCTGGCGCGGCTGCGCGCAATCGGAAACAGCGTAATCGCAGCGTCGAACCGGAAAACGAAATGGCAATGTACAGTTGCGGTTCGCCGTACGCCCGACGGCGCGCACGTGGTGGTTGGCTACCGGGCGGGTCTTCCGAAGCCGTCCGACCCGCTGACGTACCTTGGCGATCTGGCCGATACGATACGCAATGAACTGCGGCTGGAGCAGAGCGCTGCCGGTAACCCAATCTACCGCACGTCGGAATCATCCTTCGATTCCGGTGCGGAGCCGCAATTCAGTTTCGAGGCTATGCCAGCCTGACGCGCTGCCAGAGTGTCGTATGGGAAATACGGTTGGAGTGATGCGGCACTCCAGCTCTTCAGATCACGCGGCTACATCGAACAACAATAATCGCGGTCTTCATTGATGACGCGCAGAGGCATGTGTTTCGGGTTAAAGTAATTGGCAGCTAGTGGATCCCGATTCCGATGCCACCGGAATCGTTGGCGATTCCAAGTCCGCGGCTGCCGACGGTTAAATTGGTTACGGGCTCATGGTTGCCGGCAGCAGGCGCCCAGTTGCCCTGAGAACCAACGGCCAGGGGAAATTCGACATATCCCGGATGATCATCACTGCCTGCAGCAAAGCCGCCATTGCCCTTCACGCCGGTGGTGCCGCTTCGGTTTATCAGCGATGCATAGTCGCCCTTGCTGACATTTCCGCTATTGCCGCACCCGCTAAGCAATATCAACATTGCAGCCGCGCTAGCGGCCATAAAAATGCGAATCATCCGGTTCTCCTCCACAATCCACTATCCAGGTGCGCGTCGGGTTATTTGCGACGCAAGCGGAAAAGCCGAGGGTTGTTTCCGCAAGTTCACAGTTTACAACGCGCTCTCGCCGCCCGAGCCGACGGGTGCATGAAGGCGCTCGGAGCGATCACAAACGGCAAGGGCCAGGTGTTCATCGAGGACTTTGAACTCGGAAGGCCCGGGCACGGCGAAGTGCTGGTCGCGATTCGGGCAAGCGGCGTGTGCCATACAGACTACGATTGTATGAACCAGTGGGGCCGCACCCTGGTGATGGGACACGAAGGCGCGGGCGTCGTTGAAGCGGTCGGCCCGGAAGTGAGCCATGTCGCGCCAGGTGATCACGTCCTGCTGAACTGGGCAATTCCATGCGGAGATTGTTTCCAGTGCCGCCGCGGCGCCGAGAACATCTGCGAGAATCAGCCCAGCGTTGGAGCGGGGCGGTTTCGCTGGAAGGGCCTGGAGATCAGTGCGGCGTTTAAGCTGGGGACGATGAGCACGCACACGGTTGTTCCAAAGCAGGCGTGCGTGCCGATTCCTGACGACGTGCCATTTAGTTCCGCATGTATAGCCGGGTGCGGAATTATGACTGGATGGGGAAGTGTCAATAACGCCGCAAAGGTGCAGCGCGGCAGCAGTGTTGCGGTGCTCGGTACCGGTGGGGTCGGGCTGAGCGTGATCCAGGGAGCAGTGCACGCATGCGCGGCGAAGATTATCGCGGTCGACGTTAACCCGCAGCGGCTGGACCTCGCGAAAGAGTTTGGAGCCACGCATTTTGTAACGGCGAGACGCGAGGATGCGGGACTGCTTCACGCTGCGGCAGAAGTGAGGGCGTTGACGAACGGGCGCGGTGCGGATTACGCATTCGAATGCACGGCCGTGCCGGAACTTGGACCCGCGCCTTTATCTTTCGTACGCAATGGCGGCATGGCTGTGGGAGTAAGCGGCATCGAACAAAATGTCCGGTTTAACATGGAGCTTTTTGAGTGGGACAAGCTTTACATCAATCCGCTCTATGGACAATGCCGTCCGTTTGTCGATTTCCCGGTGCTGTTCACACTTTACCAGCAAAAGCGGCTGAAGTTAGACGAGATGGTGACGCGCACGTACGCGCTGGAGGACCTTTTGGTCGCCTTTGAAGACATGCACAAGGGGATCAACGCCAAGGGCGTGCTGGTGATGGAATGATCGAGTGATCGACTTCCGCACTGTCGAAATTTCGGATCCGGTCTACGAACGCGATGGGCTTCGGATGGTCACGGTAAAAAGTCCCGCGCTGAAGCGGCGTGCCGACATTACGCTGTATCTGCCGCCGCATTGCAAGGCGCCCGTTCCGCTTGTGATCCTGCTGCATGGTGTGTATGGAAGTCACTGGGCGTGGGCATTTTCGGGCGGAGCGCATATCACTGCGCAGCAAATGATGCAGGGCGGCGAGATCCAACCGATAGCTATTGCGATGCCATCGGATGGACTGTGGGGAGATGGCAGCGGCTACTTTCGGCACACGACGGGCGTAGACTACGAAAGCTGGATTGTGGAAGAGGTGCCCGCCGCGAGTGCGTTGGCTGCGCCCGGATTGGTCACAGCAGCCTCGCTTTTTTTGGGCGGACTTTCGATGGGGGGATACGGCGCGCTCCGTCTTGGAGCGAAATACGCCGGGCGATTTGCCGGGATATCTGCGCACTCTTCACTCACTCACCCGCAGCAGCTTCGCCGGCTGATTGAGGAAGAGATGGCGCACTTGGGCCCTCTGGATGCGCCGGAACTGGATCCGGTTTTCTGGATGCAGCAGAATCGCCATGTGCTGCCGCCGATTCGTTTCGACTGCGGAACCGCGGACGAATTGCTTGCAGAAAATCGTGCAATGCACGAGCGCCTGGTGGCGGCCGGCATAGCCCACGAATACGAGGAATTCGCCGGTGGACATGATTGGCCCTACTGGCGCGAACATCTTCGGGACACGCTGCGGTTTTGCGATAAGGTGTCGAGCAAACGCGGTTGAATGGCACTTGCAGCCGCGAGGTTGCGACCCTAGCTGGACAAAAACACGGATCGGGGAAACCCTATGAAGACTTTACCGAGCGGCGTCACGTGGATCGTGTTCGCTCTTCTGGTTGGCACGATGCCACTGGCCGGCTGGGCCGGTCCTTATGCATATAAGAAAGAACTGCTGCCGCAGCTGGTGGCCGACATACCTCGAATCCTGAATGACCAGGAGACCTCGACCGGACGCTTTGGAAAAGGCACATGGATCGTGCAGGACCAGCATGCGATCTATCCGTTGTCAGCTGCGTGGTCCATCCAGGACGAGAAGAATCCCTATTATCATGATCCTAAAGTTCTGAACGCCATCATGGCAGGTGGCGACGCACTAATCGAGGCGCAGGACAAGAAGGGAATGTGGACCTTTCGAAAGAAGGACAATTCCACATGGGGACAGATTTATATGCCGTGGACTTACTCGCGCTGGATCCGCGCGTATTCCATCGTGAGGGATGCGATGCCGGCGGAACGACGTGCGCGATGGGACAAAGCTTTGTTGCTGGGCTTTACCGGGATTGAACGCGAGGCAATCAACGATATCCAGAACATCCCGGCGCACGACGCAATGGCGCTATACCTCGCCGGACAGGTTTTCGGCAGACCAGAGTGGTCGACCACCGCAACGAACTTCATGCGGAAAGTTGCCGCGGCGCAGCAGGTCGGTGGTTACTGGACAGAGAACGTGGGCCCCGTGGTCGGATACAATTTCGTGTACGTCGATGCGATTGGCACCTACTATGGGATGTCGCACGATAAGGAAGTTCTGCCCTGCCTGGAGAAGTCGTCGCAATTTCATTCAAACTTCACGTATCCTGACGGCACCGCGATTGAAACCATTGATGAACGGCAGGTCTATCACTCGGCTGTTTCGGGTGCGGGCGTCGGGTTTTCCTTCAGCCCGATCGGCCGAGGATATATGCGTCGCCAGATTGGACTGATGAAAAAGGGGCCGGGCGTTGACACCATCGCGTCGCTTTTGCTCTATGGCGAAGAAGGTGCAGCGGTGGACCCGCCTGCACTGGGAGAGAGGCACTATGTCTCGCCGGATGGTATGTCCCTTGTGCACGGCCAGAACGGCTGGTGCGCATGCCTGAGCGCATATCATTGTCCTGTGCCGACCAGCCGATGGATCCAGGACCGGCAAAACTTCGTCAGCCTGTTTCATCCTGCGGCGGGGCTGATTGTTGGCGGCGGCAATACAAAACTACAGCCGCTCTGGAGCACCTTTTCCGCGGGCGATGTGAAACTGCTGTTCCACAAGCCGGGCGATGAGGAGCCGAATTTTACACCGCCGCCAGGAATTCGACACACCCCCACGAACGCGCAACTCTCGGGTTCATTGGTAGCTATGGAATTGGAATACGATGCGAACAGAGTCACGGTGCGCGTCGAGTTACCCACCACCACGACCGCGCGGCTGACCTACAGCCTTGACAGCGAGCCGACCGGCACCGTGGAAGCGCGCGTGCCGCTGATGCCCAGCATGGCCACTGCGTGGAAGACGGCATCAGGAAAATCAGGTAGCCTGACTACCAATTCGATCAGTCTATCCTCTGAGGAAGCGGGCGGTTGGTTTGAGCACGGTAACTGGCGTGTGTCACTGCCCGCTGGGTCGCGGCTGGACTGGCCGGCGCTTCCTCATAACCCATACAGAAAAGACGGCAGTGCAGATGCGGCCGAGGGAAGGATCGTGCTGACGCTTCCGCTCAAACTACGGGGCGACAGTCACAGCGTGGAAGTTGGTGTGAAAGCTGCGCCACGACCAAGCGCGAAGCATGGGGGGTAACCCCGGGGTGAAGCTGCTTCATGCGCGCAGCAGCAGCGTTGCGCATTTTGCAACTGTCTCGAGGATGTGCGATGCCCGGGTTTGTGACGGGAGCATACCTTGATCCAACTGACTGGTGTCGCGCTCCTGCTGCTGGCGCTGATGGATGTCTTTTTGACGGTCCTGTACTCGCGGACAAAACCCGTAATTTTGAGCCAGCGGCTTTGCACCGTGATCTGGAAGCTTATGAAACAGATCGCCAGGTGTTTTCCCCGTAAATACCAGCAGCACATCCTGACTTTTGCAGGGCCGGTCATGGTGGTAGTTGTGCCCAGGAAGCACGGCTGAATTAGAAGCCCCACGGGCTCGGTAATTGCTTCGCTTTGCTGCTGCTGAGGCTGTTCTTGCCTCTGATGGAGATCATAATGATTCTCGTCGTCGACGATGACGTGTGCATTGCCCGGGCAATCGCGGACGTTTTGCGGCTGAACGGGTTTTCTGTCTCAACCGCTGCCTCATGCGATGAAGCGCTTTCCTGCATTGAAGAGAACCCGCCTTCGCTTGTGCTGTGCGACATAAATATGCCGGATCACAGTGGGCTGGAATTGCTGCAGGTTCTGAAAGAAAACTCGGAGACGCAGGCAATCCCGCTGGTGTTTGTCTCTGCCATGGGACGCGCACAGGACGTGGAAAACGGTTTGAAAGCGGGAGCGGCTGGTTACCTGGTGAAGCCGTTTGATCCCGCGAAGCTGCTGAACACGGTGCGCGAGCTGGCACTTACCGCGTAGTAGTCCGGGGCGCGGTTCAGGGCTTTCCTGCGGGAGCGCGCTCGAACACGTGCTAATAATTTAAGAGTCAGCGATCCAGGATTGCGCACAGCGTGGTTTGGTAAGAGCCTACAATTTTTATGGACAATTCCTTCCTCTATGGCAAATGATGTCGGTAACAACATGCCTAGTCAGGTCCAAAGGATCTGAACGGGGGACCCGATCAGCAGGGGCTAATCTGGCATTCGCGCCGGAGGGACGTTCTTCTCAATCCTAGCCCGTCAGCTAACCTCGGCGGCACGGATTGCGTGTGATTTGAGGCGCGCGCATCCGAGTGAGGAGTTCGATGTGAATAGTCCGGTATCCGGGCCGGTCAATTATGTGCCGCTAGTGCCCGATGAACAAGCGCATTCGGCAAAACGCGGACCCAGGTACCTGGCAGCGATGTCGTTGACAGCGTTGGGGATTGTTTACGGTGACATCGGCACGAGTCCCCTTTACGCCATGCGCGAATCATTTCATCCCGATCATGGAATTGCAGTAGTTGAAGGCAACATCCTGGGAGTTCTGTCGCTTATCTTCTGGTCGCTCATCCTTGTGATTTCGATCAAATACCTGATTTTTATCCTGCGGGCAGATAACAACGGTGAAGGTGGAATTCTTGCGCTGACAGCACTGGTAAGCCCGATCCTTGCGGCCCGGACGGCGAACCGCGGTCTCCTCATCCTGCTTGGCGTTTTCGGGACAGCACTTCTCTATGGCGACGGGATGATAACACCGGCGATTTCGATTCTTAGTGCTATTGAAGGGCTCGAGGTTGCCACACCTGTCTTCGGCCCATATATTATACCCATCACGATCGTCGTGCTGATCGGATTGTTTGTAATCCAGAGTCATGGGACGGCAAAGGTCGGAAAGATCTTCGGCCCCGTAACGCTGTTGTGGTTCGCGATGATTGCGGTATTGGGTATTTGGCACATTGCAGACCGTCCGGGTGTGTTGATGGCCGTGCTGCCCAACCATGCCGTGGAATTCTTCGTTGAGAATCGCTGGCGCGCATTTCTCGTTTTGGGGTCGGTATTCCTGGTAGTAACAGGTGGCGAGGCGCTTTACTCCGACCTTGGACATCTTGGCCCGTCGCCGATCCGCTTGGCCTGGATCACCGTCGTATTGCCGGCGCTGCTGTTGAATTACTTTGGGCAGGGGGCATTGCTGCTCGGGCATCCGGAGGCAATATCGAACCCGTTCTACC
>JBPCLP010000052.1:0-14125 GCA_051003195.1 Candidatus Sumerlaeaceae bacterium
AACTGCACCAAAAGCCGCGCAGTTGCTCACAGTTCCACAGCTACGACGACGGTTTAAGCACAGGAAGAAAACCAGACGAACCCGCTCAGACTAACATATCACCTGGACCAAAAACGGGGGCACGCCAGCTTCGGTCTGGTATTCGGTAAAGCTTGCAGTGAGTGCAGCCACCGTTTTTGGCGTGTGCTGCTGGACTCTCTTTTCGTCGTTGCCATTAGTGGCTGGTCCCGTGGACTGGTATACCATTGCAGGCTCACCACAACGGACGCGGATTGCAAGTGTCGGTTTGCTTAAACGGCCGCGAGCTATAGGGTCGGGACTAAGTTCCAATGACAGGCTATCCCCAAAACAGGTCAGGGTTCAGGGTTCGGGTAAAAGGCGGAAGTTTCTAACCGGAGGAAGCGGAGGCCTCGGGGATTGCAGGCCGGGCAATGTCGTCGGTCGCTCCCTCACGGTCACGGTGCCGATTGGTTCCTGAGGAAGCGGAGGCCTCGGGGATTGAAGGCCGGGCAATGTCGCTGGTCGCTGGCTCATGGTCGCGGTGGCGCGTCGCGCGGCCTTTGCCACGTTTAGCACTTCACGGTTTTGCGCTTTTTGCCCGGGGTGCCGCGGGCAATTGCTTTGTCGATGACGTTGGGCGCGTAGGGCATTTGACAGGAATTGTTTCCGAGGTCGGCGGATACGTGACCGATCTTCCCGGCTGTTGTGCGGGCGACTTCATGGAGCGGAACGACGTAGCAGCCGACGGCGATGAGGAAATCGTTCATCGCATAACGAACGACGTCGGGCGCGGAGTTTATGGATTTGTGCACGCGTTGAATGAGCTGCTTGAGTTTGGCGAGATCGAGCTGGGAATCGTCTGTGAGAGCGACGAGGCTTCGCAGGGTGCTCCAACCGGCCTGGGCGATGTGAGGGGATGAAGAGTCGATCCACTTGAGGCCGAGTTCCCACCCGTGCGGGCTTTGCGCGGCGACCCAGGCGACGGTGGAGCCGGGCAACGCGCCGCCCTTTGCGTTGTTCACCCAGCGCTGGAGGTCGGGCTTCGTCATGCGGGCATCGTCGGCAATCAGGCCGGCGAAGTACATGGCGTCGTAGTTGCCTGTGTCGTAAAGATCGAGAGCCAGCTTGTAATCTTTTTTAATCTTCTTCTGGATCGTCTTCATGTCGCCAATTTTGACGCCAAAGCACGGCTCTCCGACGCCATGATTGGTCATCAGCATTTTTTTGCAGCTCGGGCTTCCCAGCGACTTCAGTTCGTTGAGAACGTCTTCAGCCGTCATTAAGGGTCTCGCTTCCTGTCGCATGCAGTGGTCAAGGGACCTGTGTCGTGGTAGAGGCACATCAATGTCCATCGTATTTCAAGCGTCTACGGGGAGGTCAAACCAGGGGTTTGGGGGTGAGTGCAGCGAAACTGAAACGCGTGTATTTTAAGTAGCCGGTAGGGTCTGTAAGGGGTGGTGCGGGAATAGCATTTGGTAAACGGCTATGCTACACAGGTCGTCATTATGGTGAACCAAACGCAGTTTGAATACGGCGCGCCTGCGGGCGACGCCGCGATGTCGACATCCGCGGACGTGGGTCCAGCGGAACCCGAATCGGTGAGCGCGTCGGCGATGCCGGACTTCAGCGATTGCGATTCTTCAGCCCCAGGGTCGATGGCGGCAGCGGACGACGGACTGGTGGACGAACTGGCCGAGGAGCCACTTTGCGGTGAGCCACTTCCCGACGACCGGCGACCGGATGGTTACAGGGATCTGACTCCGCGGGACCGGGAACCAATCATTGAAGTGCCGGAGCCGCCGCCAACGATCTATGACCTGATCTGCCCGCCGTACGGCTCAGACGCGTTCAAGGCGCGTCCGGCGCATTACCGCGAAATTTACAACGCCGCGCTGAAGGCACAGCCGTATCTTCGAACGCTGACGACGCTGGAGGAATTTGAAGCCGAGGCCATCTATATGGCCCGGATGTTTATCAAACACCCTGAACTGATGCAGTTGTCGGGGGACATCATGGGGTTCATGACGCCAGACAACAGCGGCTTTATGGAGAGCTACCGTAACCCGTGGGAGCGGGCGAGTAACTGGATCGATCCGGACATGTCGGACGCGGATCCTGCGAGTGTGGAACTGTACCTGGAGCGCGGGCGCAAAAAGGTGGCGCAGTATACGAACACACTGATGCATAAGATGATCGTCAAACGCGAGCGGATCAACCCGGACGAGTGGCGCGCGGTGCTGGCGATCTCGGCCGCGCAGAAATACTGCGCGCAGACGTCGGCGAAACGGGGTCGGGGCCGGCCGATCAGCACGAACGCCCGCGCGGAGCGCGAAGTGCGGCGGGCTATGCAGGGGCACGGCGGCCAGCGCGAGAACTCGGGGCCCAGGGTCAGGAGCAAGAGGCGAGGGAGAGCAGAGGAGGAAGAGCAAGAGGAGGACGAAAAGGGAGAAGAGGAAGAGCAGTGAGAAGAGCGGGCGCCGTATTGAGCCGGCGCAGGCGAACTCTCCTCTTGATCTGGCGGTGGAAGCTGTCCGCCTGAGGCGTGGTCTGAAGGAGGCCTTTGACTATGCGCACGTTGTGGCAGTTGGCGACGTTGATCGGATTGGGAACGACGATTTCGGTCGGAGCTGCAACAGCGGCCGTGGAGGGGGTCGAAACGCGGGCGGCGCGTGTGGGGGAGGCTACCTACTTCCGGGTGCGTGTGCCGATGCCGGCCGACGCAGCGACCGGGCAAAGTTTCCAGGCGTTTTCACGGCGGGCAGTAGCGCCGAAGTTTCCGCTGTTGGTGAGTAATCCGGCTTTTGCGGCGCCGTGCTACATGGAGGCCGACCAGCGAAACCATTGGGAGCCGATCCAGTCGAGTGATGTGTTCTACGGGAAAACTTCGCTGCCGGGGCCGCTGAAGCTCCGGCTGATTTATCCGAAAAAGGAAGGTGGGTGGAGCAGCGCGGATGTCTCGGTGGACCTGAAGAGCGCGGAACCAATGACGCCGCGCACGGTTGCCGGGGAGGCGGGGACTTCGACGTCGGAGCTGTCGGTTGAGCAGCAGTTCGCCCGGGCGCAGGCCACGCATTTCGAAATCATGAACCGGGTAGTGCCTGATGACGCGGGGTTCTTCAGCTATGCACGCCTGCACACGCTGCGCGCGGCCAAACTGCCGACGGAAGATTTGCGTGAGCAGCAGGGCTGGGACCGAGGGGCGCGTCCGCGGGATCGATTGTACGACACGGCGACGGGTGCGCGCGCGATCCAGGAGACGCTGCAGATGGACCGGATGCTGCGCAGTGACGCGGGCGCATCGGAAGCGCGGAGCATCGACATCTCGGCGGTGGAGGGCGTGAAAACAAAGTCTCATCCATTTACGGAGATGCTGAAGGACAAGGACCCAAAGTTTTCGGAGATTGCGAAGCTGGTGCCGGCCGACCAGTATATGCTGCGCTTTACGAGCACTGCGAAATTGCAGGAGCTGGCGGACTTTGCGCAGACGTGGGGGCATTCGCTGCTGGAGTCGCCCGAGGTGGGCGGCGCCGACGCGGGGTTGCGCGCTCGTGTGCAGAAGCAGATCTGCCTGCCATCGACGCTGCTGAGCCGGGTGCTGGGGCCGGCGATTATAAAGGAGTTGGCGGTGACCGGGTCGGACCCGTTTTTCCGGGAGGGAACGGACATCACCGTAATTTTCGATACGGTTTCGCCGCAGTTGTTCAAGGCGGCGGTGGACACCTACTGGAAAGCGGCGGTTGCGGAGAATCCGAGTGCGGACACCAAGGGCGAAATGATCGCGGGTGCGAACGTGGAGAAAATCGTATCGCAGAATCGAACGGTAAGCGCGTACCGCGCTGTGCTGGGCAACAGGGTGTTGTACTCGAATTCGCGGGCTGGTTTGCAGCGCGTGCTGGAGACGGCGGCGAAGCCTGAGGGGTCGCTGGCGTCGGCGGAAGATTTTCAATACCTTCGCGCAGTGTGGCCGCAGGACGAGCAGTTGGAGGACGGATTTCTTTACCTGAGTGACGCGTTTATACGGAAGCTGGTGGGACCGGCGACGAAGATCAAAGAGAAGCGTCGACTGGAGGCGTATGGTTCCATGCGCATGGTGTTGAACGCGGCGATGCTGCACGGCTATCTGAACGGTCCGGGCAAGACGCCATCGCTGGAGCAATTGAAGAGCGCGGGCCTGTTACAGGACAAAGACCTGGCACTGAACGAGGGGAAGTCGGCATGGTTGCCGGAGACCGGCACGATAGAGAGCAGCGTGCATGGCACACCGGCGTTCATGACACCGCTGTGTGAGCTGCCGATTGACAAGATTACGAAACAGGAACAGGATGAGTACGTGCGCTTCCGCGACCGATACCAGGAGTACTGGCGACGGTACTTCGACCCGATCGGAGTGCGGATCAAGGTTGGGCAGACGATCAGCCTGGATGCGTACATCCTGCCGCTGATTGAGGAGACGCATTACCAGAACCTGAAGCGACTGACAGGTGACAAGCCGGGCAAGTTCGACCTGTCGCGCATCTCAACAGGCACTCTTATGCGATGGCAGGCGCGACTGGACATGGAGGCGAGGGAGGTACGGGACGCGCGACAGATGGTGGGTTCGATGTTTGGCCGCGACAGTGCGATGACGGACTGGATCGGCAAGTGGTTTGCGGTGTGGCTGGACGACGGCCCGGCGGCGAATCATTTGCTCGACGATATTTTCGAGCATGAGTTCCGCGATGCGGAAGAACGGGAGTCCGGCTCGCGAGAGAGCCTTGCGTCGTTCCTTGAAGTGCCTGTAGCACTGGGTGTGGACGTGAAGAACAGGTTTAGCCTGGCGGCATTCCTGGTGGCGCTGCAGGGGATGGTGAAAGCGGCCGCGCCGGACCTCGTGCGGTTTGTTCCGCAGGATCCGTATAAGGGGCAGACGTTCGTGAAAGTGTCGCCGGGCGAGAGTGGACCGCTTGGGCGCGAACTGCAGCGGGATGCACGGCGCGCGAATGAGGCGGGCAGTGCAGATCCAGCGACCACAGCGCCGGACCTTGGGCTTTTTTATGGGACGATTGGTGATGCATTTTACCTGACCACCAAGAAGTTCGTGCTGGAGCACCTGACAGATGCGCTGGATACACAGACCAGCGCGACAGGCCGGGAAATCGAATACAATGCCCTGCTGACGGCGTCGCCCGCGAACGCAAAGCAGGCGCGTCCACTGGTGGAGAAGGCACTGGGCCAGGCAACGCGCGCGATGGAGCGCACGCGGCTGCGGCAGGCGTGGCTGCTTTACCGATGCGGGCTGGCGACATCCGCAGATGACGTGACTTCGGCTGCACAAACCTGGCTGGGCGGCGAGATTTTGCTGCCGTCGGGCGGGAAGATCAGCTATGATGCGGCGAACGATGAGCCGATCAGCTCAGTCTATGGCCCGGTTCGCTCGATGAAAAAAACGGCGAACATGCAGAGCAATCCCCTGCTTCAGTTGTTCGATTCGATTGCGCATGTTCGGGCGTGGCTGTCGTTCACGGAGGACGGGTTGATGACGCATGTGGAACTGGAGCGGAAATAGCGCGGGCGGAGAACGGCTAACGTAACGCGTCGGAGGTCAGGTTGTCCAGACACTTGGCGCTTGGAATGGGGTTTTGCGGATGCGACGAGTTGGTAATATCGCAACTTGAAATCACAGCTGGGTCGCTCCTTAACAGTCGCGATACCGATCCATTCGATTTGGTTTTATCTGGTGAGGAGTTCGCATCCGTTTGTTAACTGGCGTGGGTAAGCCTGGAGTGGCGCCCGGTTTCGAGGCGCTGTTGCGCCGGCTGGTGCTCGCGTGTGTGGCGGCGGCGGTGTACATGGCTGCCCTGGTCTACCCATGGCGACTACCTGACGAGCTGTTCAGGCAGGTGGAGCGACAGCCGACGAACGCCAGCTTCTGGGCGTGGCTGTTTCATGATCAGCTTCGCAGCCAACTGATGTACACGCATTCGACTCTGCTGTATAAGGAGGCGGTGGCGCAGGCGCTGCTGCTGACGGGGCTGACGGCGTTTTTCGTGATGGTGATGTTGCGGGCGCTTCGGGAGCGAAAGTCGGCTGCCGGCGCGCAGGGGACGGTTGGCCGGCTGCGGCGCTGGATGACGGATCCTGCTGCGTGGTCAATGGTGCTGTTGCTGTACCTCGCGGTAACGTTGTTCGGCGTGCGAATCGGGAAATGGGAACTGCTGCCGGGCTCACCGACATTCCACTACAGCATGCGAACGTGGTTCACGTTTGCGCTTGGTGTGTTCGCGGTCCTGGCGATCCCGCTACTGCGGGTTGGTCGGGGATGGACCGTTCAGTTCATGGCGGCAGTGACGGGGTGCGGAGCATTGGTGGCGTTTATCGCACTTCTGCAGCATGTGGGGCTCGCGGGATTTTTTCTGCCACCGTTCGATGATCCGCGCAACCGAATGAGTTCGCTTATCGGGCACAACACGGGCATGTCATCGTGGCTGATGTTCCCTCTCAGTTTCGCATTATATTTCATGCTGGCCGGCGGCCGCAGGCGGGTGCGCTGGACGGCGACTGTATTGGTGGGGCTGTTTCTGTTTGTGATCCTGGCGGCGCAAAGCCGGGCGATCTGGGTGCTGGGTGCGGCGGTTACCGTGGTGTCGGTGGCGGTGCAGTTCAGGTTGTTTCATCGGCGGATGCGCGCACGGAATGTGCTGATTGGCGTAGCAGTGGTGACGGCGCTGGTGTCAGTACAAACAGTGGGTCGAAGCTGGAATCCGCTGGCGCGGACGCCGGAGCCTCTGTTTGTAAGGCTGAAGAATAACCTGCTCAACCTCGACCAGCTTCGCCGTGAAACGCGGCTTCGCACGGTTGTTGTTTCCCTGAAAGAACTGGTGCCGAAACACCCCATCGAGGGCACCGGGTTCGGAACATTCCAGTGGGTGTATCCGCCAGCCCAGGGCAAATACCTGCTGGACAATGTGGATACGCGGCTGGGTTACACGCGCAAGCGGACCGACTTGATGCATAATGATTATGTGCAGCACCTGGTAGAGGCGGGGATTGTCGGGTGCGTGCTTTTGGTCATCCCGGTGCTGCTACTTCTGGGGGCGGGTGTGCGGGCGTTGCGCCGCGCAACCATTCCGCACGATCGTGCGCTGCTGATCGCGCTGGTCCTTCCTGTTGCCGGGGTATCGCTGCACGGTCTCGTGGATTTCCCGTTCCATGTCATGCCCACCGCGCTGTTGACGGGAGTTTCGCTGGGCGCCTTTGCCGCGGCGAGCAGGTGGACGGGTACTGCCGGAGTTTCAAACGGGGGACCCCTGATGATTCACGCAGGCGGGGAAGCCGATCGCCGCATCGGGGTCCGCTGGAAAGCGGTGGCGGGGCTGGCGGCGGCGGGAAGTGCGCTGTTCTGGGTGCCGCTGGCAGCACGCAACCTTATCTATCGCGAATTTGCTTCTGACATTTACATGTCCGATGGCCAAAACTGGCTGCAGAGCTTTGGCAAAATACCGAAAGATAATTTGCAGCTCCAACTGGCTTGCCTGGACCGCGCTCGCCTGTCCTTCCGTAATGCGATCGTGACGCAGGTGTTCAATGGTGCGGCATACGAGGGGATGGCGATCATGTATTCCCGCCGTGGAGCGACGCATTTTTTCCGTGCGCGGGCGGCGGAGCGCCAGGGCAAGGCAAAGGAAGCAGAATCGCTGTTTGCGGCGGCGCGTGGCGATTTCGAAGCTGCAATTACGACGGTGCAGAACCAGATGCACAGCGGTGAGCTTCGGTATCATCACACATACTATCTTATCGGCAACAGCTACCGCTCGCTCTGGCGGATGAAACCAGATGCAGCGGACATCCGGCAGATGAACTACCTGAAGTCGGCGCGCAACGCGTACGAGATGGCCATCGAGACGAACGTGGCGGATGTCAATTCGCTGCTGGAACTTTCCGAACTGCTGGAGACGATGCCACAACCGGACGCAGCGGGTGCGGCGAAGTACCGCCGCCTGATGTTCAAGGTGGATGCTGCGTTTGCCCAGCAGATGCTGCTGGAGGCACCGATTACGCTGGCACAGCAAGGCGACCCGGCGTCGGCATTGGAACGGCTGGAACATCTGCGCAGGCAATTGCCGGATGTGCCTCAGATTGCAGCCGCCACGGCGCTTGGTTATTTTTATAAGGCGGTATGGCCGCCGCCGCAACTGGATAAGGAAGACACGCCGGTGAGCGCGACGCTGGCGTGGCGACGCGAGGCGCTTGCGCCGGGTGAACCGCTGGCAAAGTCGATTGCGAATGAAAGGAGTCCCGGTGAGGAGGCTGATCGGCTGCAGATGCTGTATGCCATGGCTCGTGGAGACTATCCGCAGGTGGGCATTTACGCCGAACGAATCAAGGCGTACCCGCATAACTTTGAAGCAATGGCAATGCGCGATCTCGCGGCGGAGATGCTGCACGGAAACAAGGTGGACTCGTCAACCGAGCGGCCGTATTATCGTGCGAAGAACCTGTATGGGATTACCTTTGGCAGGGACAAACGCGTAGCGGCGATGAACCTGGGAGCGCTGGCCTTTGAGACGAAGTTGACGCTTGCCGAGGCGACGCGGCTCCTAACGTTTTATCAGAACAATGGTTGGGCAGATTTAACTCAGCGAGTGCTGCCGGAGATATTGAAGCACTATCCAAACGAGCCCGCGCTTGTGAAGTATGCCGGTGGTGGGCAGGCGACAGGAGCAAAATGAAACTTTATCCAAGCATGGTCGTGTGCGTGCTGTCCGGCCAGCTGTTATCCGCTCGTGGAGAAACCACCGCGAGCTGCTGCCTCGCGCCGGAGTATTCTTTTTACGGCGGCGCGAAACAGTGCGTGAGGTGCGAGAGCGGTCGGGACGCAGGCACTTCGCAACCCCTGCTCAAGTACCGCAAACTCTACGTCGAAGAAGGGCATTCGCATCGTATCGAAAACCTGAAGCAGATGGTGGAGTGGATGCCGAAGGTGGGGTATAACGTGCTGGTGGTACCTACGAATTACCAGGGAAGTGGTCGCGTAAGGTGGGACAACTGGCGCGAGGCGCTGACGCCCGAGCTGAAGAAGCGTGGTATTCTCATCGAGGTGGGCGGTCACGGCTACCAGAATTTTCTTGGCGCAAAAATGGAAGACGGAAAACTCTTCGAGCAACACCCGGATTGGTTCGGCGCAAATAAACAGGGCGAGCGTCAGCGGCAGGAAAAGTGGGCGTTCTGCACGTCCAACGCAGCGGCGGTGGACTACTTCACGAGCAACGTGCTGGCTTACCTGAGGGACCGGCCGGAGATCGACATTTTCGACTGCTGGCCGCCCGACGGCGCGAAGTGGTGCGAGTGCGATGCCTGCGCAAAGCTCGGCAGCCCGAGCAACCGCCAGGCAATCCTGATCAATGGGCTGGCTGCGAAGCTGCGCGAGCAGTTGCCAAAGATGCGGCTGGAGGTGCTGGCGTATCACACCTCGGTTATGCCGCCGGAAAGCGTGAAGCTGGATTCGAGCGTGCTGCTCGATTTCTGCCCGATCTCACAGTGTTTCGAAGTGCAGATTAATGACTCGGTGTCGACGCAGAACCTCGCGTATGTCGAAGGATTGAAGGCGTGGCGCGCGAAGTTCGACGGCGATATCAGCGTGTACACCTATTATCGCAAGTACGCGTGGGATTCGCTTCCTGCGGTGTTTCCGCATTACATCCAGAAGGATGTGCAGTTCTACAGGACGATCCCGGTGCAGGGAATTTCAATCTACAGCGAGCCGGCGGACTGGGGCACTTACGAATTGAACCATTACTCGCTGGCCAAGCTGGCCGAAAATCCGGATGCCGACGTGGATGCGATCGTTCGCGATTTCTGCAATGCGCGCTATGGTGCGGCTGCGGAAGTGGCGCAGCGGGTGTATGGCACGCTGGAGGAAATCGTGCCGCGCTATTGCAGTCTGCCCGGAACAACACTGAAGTCCGCGGATGAGCAGCGCAAAGCTGAACAACGGCTGCGCGACGCTCAGCAGGAGTTGAAAAGTGCGGCCATGACGAACGCGGGAGATGCTGCAACAAGCGCGGCGCTGAACCGGCTTAACCTGGTGCTGGAATATGTAGCACGCGATGTGGAGCTGCGGCGCTTGCGCGCCAGTGGAGCTTCGCGGGAAGAACTGCTGGCCAGATTGCAGGATCTGCGCAACTTTTTAAGCGCGCATTCCGCGGACGGTGTTTTCCTCATCAGTGAAAACCGGTTGTCCGAAGCGCGAATGACCAGGAAGTACGTGAGCGCACCTAAAGGCGGCGAGTAGTGGCGAGTTTGAATCCGGTTTCGGAAGAGTTCCGGAGCTCCCCCCAGAACTTCGGATGCGCACGAATAACCTGGAATGATGTGAGGTCTGAGGGCGCGGGTGCTGGCGGTTGGAGGCTTTTCAAGTTTTCAAGTTTTTCAAGTTTTTTTCAAGTTTGGCTTGTAGAAGCTTGAAAGGCTTGCAGATAAATCAAGTTGGCGAAAATGGGGTAATTTCGCCACTTGAAAAACGGTAATCCTCGCGTAAGAATTTGCGGGGGCCGTGGATTTCCGGCTTCCTTGTGCGATGGGCGGCTTTTTCCGCCAGGCGCATGGACGTAAAATGCCACGCGGATTGGGCGCAGAAGTCCCTTTGCCGTGGGTCACGGCGTTCGGGCTGCATAGAATTATCAATGAACACGTTCGGCTTACTACGTGGTCACGTTTACACCAGTTTGGTGGGACGTGTCACTTCCCTGGCGTCACCTTAGCGTGGGCTAAGTCCAATAAAGTCGAAAAAGATTTTGGGCGAAGGTGCGCTGGTGCGTGCCAGCAACTCCGGATGAGGGCCCTTGCTCGACGTGAGATGCTGATGAGGGCTTCAGTAAGAAAGTTTGATCGTCGAGCGTGCGAAGGTGACGCGCTGCCAGTAAAATAACCAATTGTCTTAAATTTTTGTTACCGGTTAAAAAACAGCTGCCTCTATGTCGACTGATGAAATCACGCAAGTAGCTGCGCCGGCTGAGCCAACCAAGCGCCGGATCAGACGAGGGTGCTTTTATTACGGATGCATGTGCTCGATTCTCGCCGTATTACTGGGTGTGGGAGCTTGTGTGGGCGTGATAAATTACGGCAACTCTAACCTGGCGCCAGTATGCGATAGGTTCCTCACCTTGGTTGACGCTGACAAGCTTAAGGATGCATATGCCCATACCGGGCCAGGATGGAAAGAATCGCAATCTGAAGAGGACTTTCGGGCATATATCACGGCAGTGAAATCTGCTTTAGGCCCTTTGGTTCGCAAACAGAGCTCGCGCACAGGAGTGTTCATGCGTAACGGTGCGACGCTGGGTGAACTTTCTTATGAGGCACGCTATGCAAAGGATGATGCAACGTTGCGATTCGCGCTCGAGAAAGTTAACGATGCCTGGGTTATCCAAGCGCTGACGATCGAGGCGAAAGCACTGCAGGATCGGTTCACCTGTCCTTCTTGTGGTCAGAAGCAGAAACGGGTGGCCAAGTTCTGCTCGAACTGTGGTAAACCACTGCTGTTTCGCAACACGGAGCAGACGAGCGGCTCGATAGATGCTGCAGCGCTCGAGACTTCCGTGGCTAAATAGAAAATGGGCAGGAACGGCAATCCCATTTACTTTTCCATCTCGCTGAGGCGCGAAACGTAAGCTATTGCCAATGTCACATCAGCAGATGCATTGTTTCGTGATGTCGACAATTTCGCGTATCTTGCTCGGTGTTGCATTTTTCTTCCTCGGGATACTTGTGTGGTTCGGCATAGGACAATACCTCGATGCTGACGAGTGGAGTATTGCCAAGTGGACAATGCTGGTACTTCTGACTGGCCTCTTTGTAGCCAGGGAGCAGATTTCATTTCGAGCATTCCTGATTCTGTATTCGCCTGCAATTATGCTCAGCCTCTTGAACTGCGCGAGGTTTGCGCGCTGGAACGCTCTCTATGCAATACCGGTTTTCCTGATCGTATGTATAGTGGCGTTATCCGTCAGCCTGTTTGTAATTCGTAGAGCGCAATATCAGCGTCTATTGTTCCTATACAATTCGCTCTTTCACATACGCGACTCATTTCTGTCGCAATACTGGAGTGGGTTCAGCCGATGGTTTCTGCGACCCCATATCGTAGCGCTGCTTGTGTTCCCACCTGTTGTCTTCACCTGGTTTCGCTATATCCAGTTCTATGACTTCTACACGGCAATCTACCGAAAGTGGGAGTATAATTTTACGGGCATTAAGAGCGGATCTCTGATCCTGTGGATGCAGGGCGACACGACCGTCGAGTGTCTGCCGATGGCAGCAGGAGTCGGTACGCTCGTGTTCATTGCGTTCGGACTTGGCAATGCGCTGAAGCAGCGGCTGACAATCCGCCAGATGGCCGGAAGCGCCTGGTACTGGGCCGTGGTTTCCCTGCTGTTTCCAGCGTGGTTGTTTGCCGTTAACAATTGGTGGAACTATGTCTACGTGGATGCCGGTGATAGGTTCGATTGGTACGGTGACGGCAACTACTTAGGGTTCCCTAATCCTGATCTGCTGCTGCTTTGCATTCTGCATGTGGGTGGGGCATGGCTTGGACTTACCGGGCCGATCCTGGCGCTGAGGTTTGGGAAAAGTCTTGGAATTCGAGTTGCGTCTTTTCTTCACCTGCTGGTGTTTTTTGCGGCCATGCCCGCGCAGTACGTCCATTGGATCGCGGGGTTCGGTTGGGGCGCCTGGCTGCCGGAAATTCCAGTGCTTTGTATGTCTGCCATGCTGCAGCCTATTTACCTGCAAAAGCTGCTGGAGAAGAAGCAGCATAGCATGAACTTCCTCTGAAAACGCGGACACTCGATTTCGGGGAATGCGTTGTTTTTCATTATGCTGCCAGGGGTGTTGTTGTTCGCTGCATCTCTACGAAAGTCTGGTGATACTTAAGCTCATGTTGGTCGGGCGACAGATATCCCAGTGAGCTGTGTATCCTGCGGGTATTATAGAAACCTTCGATGTAGCTGAAGATCATGAGCCGCGCCTGCTCGTGGGACTGAGGAACCTCCTTTCCAAAACACTCGGTTTTCAGGGTAGCCCAAAAGCTTTCATGTGCTGCGTTGTCGTAGCAGTTGCCTTTGCGGCTCATGCTGCAGGTGATGTGGTTGTTTTCCAGCTGCTGGCGGTAAATCCTGCTGGCGTACTGCGATCCGCGGTCCGAATGATGAATCAATCCAGGGCAGGGCTTGCGGCCAGACAGCGCCTTATCAAGAGAACGCTGGATCAGATCTGTCTCCAGACTCAACGACACTGCCCAGCCAACGATCCGGCGGCTGAATAGATCCATGTGGCTTGCCAGGTAAAGCCAGCCCTGGGCCGTCCACAGATAAGTAATATCACTCGTCCAGATCTGGTTCGGCCTGTCCGCAGCTGCGATTTCACCGACCCAGTTGGGAGCAACGGCAAGCTTATGATTAGTGTCAGTTGTCATCGGACGATACTTTCTCTTTTGAATGGGTTGCAGGTTCTGCTCCTTCATCAGCCGCAGGGTTCTGTTCTTACCGCAGGGCTCTTTGCGCTTTGCCAGCTCCTGTTGAATGCGAGGGCTGCCGTAGGTGCCTCGGCTTTGGTCGAAGATATCCACGATGGTCGCTTTGAGAGCTTTATCGCGAAGCCGGCGCGGCAGCTGTGGTTTGCTGCGATGCGCGTAAAATCCACTTCGGCTGGCGTCCAATGCCTTGCACGTCGGCGCAACGGGGTAGTGCTTGGCCATCTGTTCGACTAATTCGAACCGTTTCTCAGCTCCGGATCGCGCGAGCAGATGGCCAATGCTTTTTTTAAGATGTCACGCTCTCGCTCGACATAGGCCAGCTTGCGTCTGGCCTGCTCGAGCTCGGCAGCCAACTGATCGGTACTCTTGCTGCGGTCCACGACGGCTGAGCTGCTGGCTTTTTTTGGAGCGTACTGCGTTTTCCAGCGCTCCAGTGTTTTATACGGGATGCCTAGCTCACCTGCAATCTCCGCCATTGGCCGGCCACTTGTACGGGCCAGCTCGACTGCACTGCGCTTAAACTCCTCGTCGTAGCGCTTGTATTTCTCGTAAACGTTGTCCATGTGAAGTTCCTTAGAACCCCGCAATTCGACTGTCTACGTTTTCGACGGAAGATCA
>JBPCLP010000053.1:0-163370 GCA_051003195.1 Candidatus Sumerlaeaceae bacterium
TCCTTATACAGCGCCTGGTCGTGGTAGAGCCGCACCGCATTCACGCCCATTAGATCTGCAGCAATTTGTGCGAAGCGCCTCGCTAAGGTAAATTGCTTTACTCCCTCGTCGTGCCGCCACAGGTTCATCACTTGCAGAAAAGCCTTACCGTAAGTGTCACGGTCCTTCAGATCGCGCTTCTCAGTGTTGTGGCGCCCGGTCGCAGTGCCTATGACTGGATGATAGACATCAAGTTCGACGGGCGAGGCGACTCCGCGTAGCAGAATATGCCCATTCTTTTGATAGTCGGCGGAATCCGTCGAGCTGACACCGTACTTTGAATCGAGACGGGGAAGATCTACAGCACTGACCGACATAAAAACTCCCGAAATGAGAATGGGTTTTGCTGAATCGCTTGATCGATTCAGTCAATAGCAATCCTTAACGCGGAACCAACTGGCGGGCGCCTACTGCTTGTTCTCCGTAACGCCCGCTCCAGCTGCATCCTTCGCATCTACAAGGGTCTTGCTGCCGGTGGTCTCGCCAGGCTCCGGCGCAAGGAAGTCCCGGCCCTTGGTAATGTGCTCAACCATTAGCCGCTTCGCAATTTCCAGCTGGTAATCGAGGAACTTCGCGTTAGCGTCCTTCTTCTTTGGCTCCGGTTTTTTCGTCGCTCCTTCCGGTTCTGCATCTGGCGCGAGGTTTTTGTCCAGCAGAACGACACGTTTTGGCTTTGGACCAGTAGTATCAGCATCCTTCCCAACGACGGCGGAACCCATGATGCTATCCTCGTCCTTGTCCTCGTCGCCCTTCATGCTGGGGTCTTTGTCGCTTCCAGGCGCAATCAGGCTCACCGTGGAGTCTTTGTCGGCAGGCTTCTGATTCCAGCTAAAGCGCGACTTACTGGAGGTCTGGTCGTCTTCCTCGGTCGCAGGGTCGCCAAACATGCCATGCTTCAGCAACTCGGTCTCGGCGCCCTTGGGCATCTCGACTGCAACGTCAGGCGTCACGCCAATCTTATCGATACTGATACCGCTCGGGGTATAGTACTTTGCGGTCGTCAGGCGGATGGCCGCTGGACGATAGTTACCGTTGTCATCTTTTTCGAACGAGTGATTCAGCTCCTCGATGGTCTGAACAGAGCCTTTGCCGAAACTGCGCTGACCCTTAATTCCCAGAACGATACCACGACCGTGATCTTTCATCGCGCCTGCAAAGATTTCAGAAGCGCTTGCGCTGCCCTTGTTGATCAAGACGACCAGCGGCAGATCCGTCGCTGCATCGTTGTCGCAGCGCAGTTCCTGGTTCTGGTTTTTCATGCGTCCTTTAGTTGAGACAACAAGCTTGCCGCGCTGCAGGAAGAGGTTGCTCGTCTCGACCGCTTCCTTGAGCAGGCCACCGGTGTTGTAACGCAGGTCGACGATAACGCCTTTGGCGCCTTTTTCTTTAAAGTGGTCTACGGCTTTACGTAAGTCGCGACCGGTGTTGTCGCTGAACTTCGTCACTCGCACGTAACCGATCGGCGTATTTTCGATCATCTGAAAGTAGATGCTCTCCACCTTCACGTTCTTGCGAGTCAGCGTAAAATGCAGGAGGTCGCCTTCACCTTCGCGGTAAATGGTTACGTTTACTGTCGTGCCCTCAGGGCCGGTCAATTTCTTGACCGCGTCGATCAGTGTAATGCCTTCGGTCTTCTTGCCGTCGATTTCAATGATTCGGTCCCACGGTTTCACGCCGGCTTTCGCACTTGGAGAACTCGGGATAGGAGCAATTACGGTGAGCACACCATCTTTCAGCGTGATGTGAATTCCAATGCCGCTGAATGCACCTTCGGTGTCTTTTTCAAGCTGGTTATAAGAGTCGGGATCCATGTACTGAGAATGCGGATCAAGGGTCAGGAACATGCCCTGGAGCGCGCCCTCGAACAGCTTCTTGGAATCCACAGGCTCGACATAACGCTCTTTCACCTCTTTATAAACTTCCGCGAACATTGAGGTGAACTCGAAGAACTGGTCGTCGTCCGCTTTCTTGACGGTACGTGCGTACTGACCCATCAGGAACAGCGAGGAGAAGATCAGGATCGCTGAAAAGATAAACAGCTTATTATCGAAAGGACGCTTTGGTGACGCGTGCGACATTCAGGGGCCTCTTCTTGGATTCAGTCAGCGCGGAAGTCGCGCAGTCTGGGACATGTTAGCCTTCGGATTTTACAGGGGATGCATGCATATATTTGATGGAGATAGCGGCAGATCTTAAAAATCGCGCCACCGCCCTCGCTCATCATAGGGTGTGGCACGCCGTGCACCAGGCAGCCGCGGCATCGGAATGCGGTCGAACAATGACTGAAATTTTATAAATATGAAGCTAAAGACCAGCCCTCCCAGGTGAGTGAAATGGGCAATGGGCCCTTCACCTTCCATGGATCCGAACAATACCAGGAGTCCGAGAATGAGGACGAGAATCTTTGCTTTAATAGGAAAGATTCCCCAGAAATAAATCGGCGTATCGGGCCAATAGTAAGCAAATGCGAGCATGATGCCGTAGCATACACCGCTAAGCCCAATAATCGAAAAGTATAACTGCTGCGCACGCAACCCAGGCATTTCCGCATCTGGATCGCGATTCAAGTACATGAAGGTCGCAACGAGCAGGTGGAGCAAAACAGCCCCTGCGGCCGTGAAGATCACAAACTTCACGAACCGTTCCGTTCCCCACTTGTCTTCCAGGCGCATGCCGAAAAACCAGAGACACAACAGGTTGAACAGCAGGTGGGTCGGCCCGCCATGAAGGAAGGCATAGGTAACCAATTGCCACAATCTGAGCCCGAACAACGTGGTGAGAGGGCTGGCAGCGAACCACAGCTCCAGCGGAAGCATTCGCCCTAGTAAAAACTGAAGCAGGAACACGCCTATGCATACATACATGAGCCATTTCACCGCCGGGGTAAACCATTGGCTCATGTTCGAGTTCAGTTCCTGCATATACTCGCGCATCAGGATCTCCCCGTCTCAAATTTTACATCCGCTCCCAATGCTGCCAGATGGCTGAAGAATGCTGGATAGCTCTTGGCGACATCGTTCGCGCCGGTGATGCGCACCGGCTTCCGGCAGCGCAGTGCGACAACGCTGAGCAGCATGATCACTCGATGGTCGCCTCGACCATCGAGTGTAACTCCACCTTCGTACCCCAAAGGATTTCCTTCGATGATGATCGCATCCGGATCGCTGTCGCCGACTTCATTTCCTTCCCAGCAATTCACGCCCAGTTTTCGTAGTTCGCGCAGAGGCTCACTGATGCGGTCGCACTCCTTAATGCGCAGGTTGCTTACATTGTAAAAACGGCTTCGTCCGTTTGCCAGGCATGCTGCGCCCATAAGTGCGAGCACTGCATCTGTCGCCAGGTCGCCGTCAAATTCAACTGCGTGCATATCTCCAGCACGGGCAGAAGTCCTGACACCTCCTCCATTCGGGACAAACTGCAATGTGGCGCCCATCTCTTGAAGCACGTTTGCTGCGGCACGCTCGCCTTGTTCGTCGTCAACCAACCGCTGCAGTTCGACGGACCCGCCCGTAACGACTGCCGCGCTTAAAATGGCAGCGCTGCCTGGCCAGTCTCCGTTCACGATATACTCGCCTGCTCTGTAGCATTGCGGTTCTACATCAAAACTCAATAAATCGGGAGAGTACTCGATATGTACTCCCGCGTTTCGCAGGACCTCGAGCGTCTGGCGAACTGGAGCTTTCGACACAAGCCCGCCACGAACGTCGATCCGTACAGAATGTCCAACCAGCGGAGCGAGAAAGAGCAACGCGCTGAGAAACTGAGAGCTGCGCGCGCCGCTGACCTCGATCTTTCCGCCATGCAACTCACCGCCATGCATAGTAATAGGAAGTAATCCATCTACGGACTTGGACCGACAGCCAAGCTGCTCCAGCGCGTCCAGCAGGTCCGCATTCGGGCGCTTACCCAGGCTTTGAGGATGGCTGGTGACGAATGTGACGTCCGGGCACAAAGCACTCACCCCCAACAGCAAGCGTAACACCGCGCCAGCATTGCCGACATCAATCGATTCTCCCGAGACGGCGACATGCGGTTTTCCAGCAACGCCGATGACGTGCACATCTTCACCGGTTGTCTCGACTGACGAGCCCAGCACTTCTACACCAGCGCCTAAAGCGCGCAAGCCCCGCTGCATCGCGCGCGCATCGTCACTCGTGGCACAGTTACGGACGATGGATTCGCCGTCGGCCAGAGCAGCAGCCAGCAGGTAGCGCGACGTATAATTCTTGGACGGCTGCGCGGTGATGGTACCCTGCAGCGGTCCTATCGCAGGGCTGATCACTGCATCCGCATAGCACTGCGGCAGCGCAATCAAAGGGTCCGTTTGACGCGGATCACTTGTCATCTGCTTGGATCCCGTGGCGGTATCCAGCACAGAACTCATTCGGATTCAGAGGCGCCGGGCACCAGGCGGTCATACGCGTAATCATAAACCGAAACGATAAAAAAGCCGAGCATCAACAATCCGAAAAAGAAGTAAAGTCCGCGGGTCTCGTGCAGCGTGAATCGGATAAACAACAGCTGAAAAACACAGAACCCGTCAAAGGTCAGATTGAGCAGGACATATCCCCTGAGCGTCAGCTTGCCGTCGGTCAGGAACAGTGCTGAACCAGGTTGTGCACTGTGCGTTGGTGCAGGCCGTACGGCTTCCCTCGGCTCCCGACTTATTGGATTAGACCGCTTCTTTTTGGCCACCGCCGCTATAGCTGCCTTTTGCTCGTCTGCTTTACCGGATTCGGTTCGGGTGCCGATGTACTCTGCGGCTCGGCTTCCTGCACCTTTCGCTGCATTTCCTCCGCCTTGTCTTTTTCACCCAGCGCAGAGTAGATCTCGGCAAGATGCTGGTAAATCTCTGCATCCTGCATGCTCTTGGCTGCACGTTCGATAAAGTCCCGTGCCTCCGCCGGTTTTCCAAGTCGGAAGAGAACCCAGCCCATGCTGTCGAGGATGTGAGGCGCGGCAGGATTCAGCTCCAGCGCTTTGGTCACAAGAGTGCGCGCTTCCTGCAGCTTGATCCCTCGCTCCGCGTACATATAGCCCAATGCGTTCAGGATGTTTGCATTCGTAGGGTTACCTTCGAGAGCTTGCTTCAGCACCTTTTCGGCTTCGTCGTAGCGCTTCTGGTCCATGTAGATTGAGCCCAGCATGTACTGGTATTCGTCGGGCTTGCCGTTCGGCGTGCGAACAAGTTCCTTGAACACCTTTTCGGCCTGGTCGTACTTCTTTTGCTTGTACAGTGTGATTCCACGCAGCATCTTGACGGCTTCGGTGTTCGACTTGTCCAGAGCGCCCTCTGCCTGTTTGATCGTGGCGAATGCCTCGTCGTAGCGCCGAGCCGAGTTCAGCGCGTCTACGAGTAACTGGTAATTGTCGAGGCTCGTCGGGTGCTTCTGCACAAGTCCGCGAAATGCGGCAATGGCTTTGTCGAAATCCTTCTGCTGAAGGTAAACATCACCACGCAATTGTTCCAGCCGGAACTTATCGGGATCTTTAACCTTCGCAGTATGCGCATCGATCAGGGCCAGGCTTTCGCCGTGCCGCTTCTCCTGGTTCATCACCTGCACGAGCCGCACCAGGTAGTCGAGCTTCGCGGGCTGGTGCTCCAGCGCTTGCTTCAGCAGTTCAATGCCTTTCTCGACTTTTCCCTCAGCCACATATGCCTCGCCCGTCAGGGCGAGAACCGTGTCCTTGCCTTCCCCCGCTGCATCGGATCCCTTTTTGAGTAGCGCCTCGGCCTCAGCCTGTTGACCGGAACGCACGTAGAGCGAAAACAGCTTCGCATAGAGCGGCATGTTCTGATTGGCCAGGTCGAAGGCCTTCGCGTAATGCTCAGTGGCCTGCGCGATATTACGGTTCTTTTCAAAAAGCTGGCCCAGGACAGCATGTAACTCTGGCTTTGCTCCGGCACGCTCCAGGCCGTTTTTTACAACTTCGATGGCCTGCGTTGTCTGGTTATCTCCTTCGAGCAGCGTCGCCAGGCTGATATAGAGCTTAAACGCCTTCTGGTTGCGCTCTATGGCGCGCTGGTAAATCTCGACGGCCCGATTGCGATCTTTTCGGGCGAGCAGCGCTGCGACAATTGCATCGTACACGTCGATTTTGTCAGGGCTGATATCGACCGCTTTTTCGAAGTACTTGGTGGCCTCGTCAAATTGCTTCTGCTGCATCAGCAGCTGGCCGAGCGCCAGAAGCGACTCGCTATTTTCAGGGTCGACGGCAAGTACATGCTTGAACTGTTCGATCGCACTTTTAATAAAGGTTTCACGTAAAGTACGGTTGGCTTCGCTGGTGGCCCGCGTCGCTTCGGCTTCGGCCAGCAGGCGGTTGGCATACAGCCGCTGAATCTCGCTGGAATTCGGGTACTCTTTGGCAAACTTCTCATATTGCACGAGAATGGCCGGGCGGCCCTTGCTGCCGGCCAGGCGGGCAACCAGGTTCTCAAAACGCTCAAGTAGGTCCTTGTTCCGGGTGTCAATCAGCAAGGCTCGCTTGTACAGATCCAGCGCATCTTTGTCGCGCTGCATCTGCTCAAACAGCTGGCCAAGCAGCAGGTAGCTGTTTATATACCCGCGACGCTGCTCAATTACACGTTCATAATAAGCGACTGCTTCCTGCTCGTGTCCGGTTTTGGAGAGCACGTTCGCGAGGATCAGCAGCGAATAGGTGTCGCGCGAGTTTACTGCGACGATGTCCCGGTAGGTCTGTATAATCTTTTCCAGGTTCTGCTGCTGCACATACGCCGCGGCAAGGCCTTTCAGCAAATCGAGATTTTTAGGTTCAGCAGCACGCGCTTTCTCATATGCTGCCACGGCCTGGCCGAGTAGTTCCTTACGTTCGCTGGTGGTCGCGGCCTCCGCACGACCCATGAGGGTTTGCGCCTTCAGTGTGAGCGCAGAAGTATTTCCTGGATCCTCCGTCAGCAGCTTATTCAGCTGGGCCTCTGCGTCTTCCAATTCACGCGCGGCGATTTTTGACCGCACCAGCCCCAGCAATATATCGCTGTTGTCGGGCTCCAACGCCAGGGCCTCCTGGAACTGCTCCTGCGCTCTGCCGGCATTATCCAACTCGAGATAATAGCTTCCCATGAAGTAATGCTGCAGCGCCCCCATGTGCTTGCGTTCCTCTTCGGTTGTTTCGCCCAGGGGGACTTTCATGAAATTTTCCGGATACAATCCGGTCGCGCTGAAACGGTGCGCCCACTCGTCGCCGATTCGCATCTGCGACCAGCCGGGAAGCGGGCTAACTTTGCTTCCGGTCGTTTCGAACATTGTATCCGTTGTAATTTGATCGGTCGAATGACCCGATGATGCGTCCACATTCGGCGTCGCAGACGTTTTTACTTCAGTCGAGGTTGCTGAATCTGAAGTTAGTCCGGTTTCGGTTGTGAGCTCAGCAGTAGCTGTAGTCACGTCCGCAGACGACGGTGCCGGTTGTGCCCATACTAATTGAACAAAGGCGCACAACACTGCAATGAACAGGCTTGGCATGCCGAGCCTTGAATTTACATCACCAGAAATCAGGAAAAGCCTCCCCAGCGAAGCTTCTCTCGCAGCTTGCCGTAGAAATCGTCATCGAACACAATGAGTGGCAGGTACACCGGGGCCTTGGAAATCTTTAGACACTGGTCACGACTGATTGTGCAGCAAGGCTGGCCATCTACCAGGAACTGAGCCCCCTCTAAGGACTTTTGCGGATGGAACTCGACGGTGATTTCCGTCTCGGCAGGCACCACAAGGGGCGCAAAGTACATACGGTGAGGGCAAATTGCATTGATCACCAGCGCGTCCACCGTCGGTGCAAGCACCGGCCCACCGGCTGCATAGTTGTACGCCGAAGACCCAGTGGCGGTAGCAACGAGCAGACCGTCGGCGGAAACATCGGTTGCTGGCAGCCCATTGATGTTCATCCGCAAATGCACCATGTGCCCCCACGCGCTCTTGCTGATCACTACATCGTTGAGCGCTATTCCGCGGTGCACAACGGAACCGCTTTCGTTTTCAAGCACCGCCTGCAAAAGCACGCGCTTCTCCACACGAGCTCCACACTCAGACACCATATTGAGCGCATTAACCAGGTCATCCGGCGCAACCTGCGTATGGAATCCGAGACTTCCCAGGTTCACAGAGAGAACGGGTATCCCCAGGGGCGCCGCCACCTGTGCCGAAAACAACAATGTGCCGTCGCCACCCAATGTGATAATCAGATCGCACCCTGAGAACTGCCCCTGCAATTGCTGGATAGTCGAAGGGCCAAACGGACCTTCAGAACGGTCGGTTTCTGAGGCCTCGCTGCGCGGGTTTGTTTCGACCTCAACACCAGCCTCTTTGGCCCACGCGCGTATCTGCGCGAGGGCTGCTTCCATCCCCGGTTTTTCGCGATTTCCCAGGACAGCGAGTCGCTTCATGCGCGCGAAGCAACTCGGCTATGCGGATCGTTAATGCTCACGCTCTGTTACTGGCTTGCCGCAAAACCGCGTCAATATCAATATCGCACGTCAAAGCGGCAGCAGGGCCCGGCTGTTTTGCGGCCTGCAAATGCACCAGGAATTCGCGGTTGCCAGAGCCGCCATATAAAGGCGACGGCATCATACCTTTTACAGACCACCCAATACGCGGAAATTCATGGCACAGTTCCTTTATAATGCGGCGATGCACTGCCGGATCGCGAATCACTCCTTTCCCCTTTGAAACCTCTGCGCGCTGTGCCTCAAACTGTGGTTTAATAAGGGCGATGCATTCCGCTCGATCCGGCATTGCTCGCAATAGAGCCGGAAATATTTTCGTCAACGAGATGAACGATACGTCGACTGCCGCAATCTCAACCGTGTCGGGAAAACTCCGCGCCGTTAATTCACGCGCATTAGTATGCTCCAAAAGTGTTACGCGTGCGTCGTTTCTCACACGAACGTGCATCTGCGAAGCACCCACATCCACCGCGTAAACTCGCGCTGCTCCATGTTGAAGAAAGCAGTCGGTAAACCCACCGGTTGACGCTCCAATGTCCGCACAGGTTTTGCCGAGCACATCTACCTTAAAATTTTCCAGTGCCGCTTCGAGTTTGTGGCCGCCACGACTCACGAACTTCTCCGGCTCAGCTACGCGCAACTCCACATCGCCTGGAAACTGCTGCCCCGGTTTCGGGTTATCTGAGCCTGATACAATGACCTTGCCCGCGAGAATGAGCCTGCGCGCCTGCTCTCGCGATTCGCTCAATCCGCGCTCCACCATCAGCACGTCCAGCCGCTGCTTTGTGCTCGCGCCCTTATCCACCGCAGCGATCCGAAACTTTAGGGAACTTTTCAGTTGACCCACACAACGCATGCTGGGATGCACTGCGGCGCTTGTTGCATGGATTCGTTGCGCACACCCAACGGACAAATTGAGGAAAGGAGCAGTACATGACGAAGCAGGAGTTCATCGAAGTTGTCGGCAAAAGAGTCGAGAAGCAGGACGTGAGCCGTGCAGCGGTTCGCAGCATCGTTGACGCAACCTTTGAGGAGATGGTTAAGGCCATCAAGAAGGAAAAGCGTTTCAGTGTTCCAGGCTTTGGAACATTCACAGTCCGCGCCCGCAAGGCGAAAACCGGACGCAACCCCAAGACTGGTGAGACGATCAAGATCAAGGCCAGCAAGACTGTTGGCTTTAAGCCGGCGCCTTCAGTCAAGGAAGCTCTCTAAGAGCTACAACGCGCCGGGCATCTGCCCGCACGCCGCAGCAAACTTCGGGCGGTGGCCGCAAAACAACGCGGTCGCCGCCCTTCGCTTTGTATTGAGGACATTTGTGGCATGATTCATCAGGCCGCATTAGTTGCTGTCTTTTGGAGACTGAAAATAGTGTATCGGACTGGAAACGGGATGGAAGCGCTCGAAGTTTATCTGGTTACGCTTGATCAATTCGCACTGCGCTCTTGACGCCACTCCCCCACGTCAGCATAAACGCACATCGCACCACCCCGGAACCGATAACTCATGAGCGCAATCCTCGAATTTGCCGATAAACTTCGCAGTCACGTCGACATTGTCGACGTGGTCGGCCGATATGTGGACCTCCGCCGGGGTGGCGTAAACCTCAAAGGGCTTTGCCCATTCCATCGTGAAAAAACACCCTCCTTTACCGTCAGTGCCGCGAAACAGATTTTCCACTGCTTCGGCTGCAACGAAGGCGGCGACGTAATCAAGTTCATGCAGAAGGTCGAGCGGCTCGAGTGGATTGAGTCGGTCAAGCTGCTCGCGCAACAATACAATCTGCCCATGCCGGAACTGCGCCGCGATGGCGCCTCTTCAGCAGCCCACCAGGACGAAAAAGAAAAGCTGCTCGCCGTGACGAAAATGGCAGCGGAATTCTTCGCTTCAATTCTTCAAAAGGAAGCTTCGTCTACAGGAACGGACGCTGCGAACTACCTCGAGCACCGCGCCCTCGATCCGACGCTGGTTAAGCGATTTCAGTTAGGTCTGGCTCCGGACGCATGGAACGACCTGATGGATAATGCCCGCCGCACGGGATACGAACGCGACACACTGGTTTCTGCGGGGCTGGTCATCCATAACCAGACCAGCCAGCGTTTCTACGACCGCTTCCGCAAACGCCTGATCTTCCCCATTCATGATCCGCTGGGCCGGGCGATCGCCTTTGGTGGTCGTGTGTATGCCAGCGACGCCGCACCGGACGAGCCCAAGTACGTCAACTCACCTGAGACGCCACTCTACCATAAGGGACAGGCGCTGTACGCACTGCACCTTGCAAAGGACGAGATCGCCCGTTCCGGCAAAGCGCTGCTGATGGAAGGGTACATGGACGTCATCCGGGCGCACCAGCACGGGTTCACCACTGCCGTCGCGACCTGCGGAACTGCGCTCACGGACGAACAGGCACGGACCCTGAAGCGGTTTTGCAGCGAAGTGGTTTTCGTCTACGATGGCGACGAGGCTGGTCGCAAAGCGATGCTGCGAGGCTGCGAGATTCTGCTCGAGCAGGGATTCACTCTCTCCATCGTAGGTCTTCCAGGCGATCACGATCCTGATTCCTATCTTCAGAAGGAAGGCGCCGACGCTTTCCGAGCCCAGGTCGCAGCCGCACGTAATTTCGTCGACTTCTTTCTTGAGGATGCGACACTCCGGTTTGACCGCAAAAGCCCGGAGGGCAAAGTCCGTATAGTGGAAGCCCTACTTCCATTGTTGAAGCGCGTCGGTAAATCCATCGCGCAAAACGAGTATGTTCGGCGTGTCGCTGACTTTCTGGCCATCGATGACGCACTCATCATTCGCCAGCTCAGCGACGCAAATCCCCGCAATCTGGAAACCCTGCGAAAGGCCGTCGAAGAGCAATCCACGGACAGCCGCCTGGAACGCACGCTGCTGCGCCTGGCAGTCGAGTCCACGACCGCGCGCCAGAAAGTGCTCGAACGCATCCAGCCCGACTGGTTGCGTCACCACAACATCCGCAAATGGCTGGAGCGCCTGCGCGACACCACCGCCGAAGAAGTAACATGGGATTACCTCTTTGAACACGCAGATGACGACGTCGAAGCTGCGTTCCTTCGCGCTCTTGCATTGGCCGAAGAACCCTTCGACGCGAGTGATCGAACTCTGGACAACGTCGCTGCCCGCTTGCGCATCAACTACGTGCACCAGCACAATCGTTTAATGGCGCAACAGATGCAGGAATTCTTTTCCGGTGCGACCCCCCACGAAGCCTCAGTGGATGACCTGGTTCGAACAGTGGACAGTTCCGTTCACTCGATTAAGCAACATGGCCAGCAGTATTTCATGCGACAACCGGGCAGAGAATGAACCAGTGTGCCTAACGGTAAAGATTCCCGCTGTTTGGAATCCGCAGCACTCAGGTTTTTTGCACCGAAGGTGCAGCGGATCAAAGCCCAGGGTAAGGAGGCCACGGCTTTTTGTGGCCGACGCAGCCTTGGGTTAGTGCACCGCATTTTTCGCGCTCTGAAGGGGCGCCGGAAACCGAAAACATGGTACGAATCTCTGGGACACCACACCAGTTGCCGTCCCAGAAGTTCATCCCTATACTGCAGGAATCTTTCTAGCTCGTTCGGCACACAGAACCGAATACGAATTAATAGGACACCACACACTAGGAGCTTGTAATCTGCCTCACCAGCCGCTTAAACGATCAGTTTTTGCAGCACATGGATTGCTAAGCGATCGAAAGAGAAAATGATTGCACGGTGTAAGTGCCACTTTAAGGCTGCTTGCGTGTAACCCCAATATTATGACAGCTTCCGATAAGAACTTCAGCCATTTGATTGGGCCGCCGGCCCGGACTTACGGCCGCGCATGAAGCTGCATTCCTTTGGGATAACCGACGTTGGACTCAAGCGTACGCACAACGAAGACAATTTTTTCCGTTCCGACGAATTGGGCCTCTATCTCGTCGCAGATGGAATGGGCGGTCACGCAGCCGGCGAAGTTGCAAGCAGCGCCGCCATCGAAGCGATTGTCGGGTTCGCGGAACGACATTCCAGGGATGATGCACTAACCTGGCCATTCGGATTCGATCAGCGACTCAGTGCGCCCGCCAACGCGCTTGTCAGTGGCATACGGCTCGCCAACCAGACACTTTTTTCCATGCAACAGGAGCGGCCTGAACTCAACGGCATGGGAACCACAATTGCCACGTTACGCATTGCGGAAGGCGAAGCAACCCTGGCGCACGTGGGCGATTCGCGCGTCTATCGCATGCGCGGTGACGATCTCACCCAGCTTACGAGCGATCACTCCTGGGTGAATGAACAACTTCAGAAAAACATTATTACCGCCGAAGAGGCGCGAAACCATCGTTATAAAAACGTCATCACACGGGCGCTCGGAAATCGCACGGACCTGGAAATTGACGTACGGAACGAACCGGTTGAGGCAGGTGATAGATTCCTGGTCTGTTCAGACGGGCTTTCCGGTATGGTAGAGGACTGGGAGATGCGCGAAGTCCTCACTGTCGCGGAAACGGATCTGCGTGGTGCCGCCAACAAACTGGTCGCCCTGGCTAACGAAGCCGGCGGACACGACAATATCAGCGTCGTCCTCATTCGCTGCGAAGAGTAGCAGTTTACAAAATGTGATCGTTGTAATGTGATGGATGAACATGTGCCACTCCCTGTGCAGCACGATGCCACCTCAAATATTTACAACCCCCTGGGGTAAGTCCCCCTCTGCGGTTTGTAGCCGAATCATCTACGATTAAACAGCCTTCTAAACTCTGCCACCTCAAGGTTGAGCAGCAATAGCTGGCCCCGTAGAGACTACAGCCCTTTTTGAAAGGAACAGGCCACGGCCAGATGCTGAACAAGTTCTTCACGAAGCTCTTCGGAAATAAACAGGTCCGCGATATGCGCCGTATTCGGCCAATCGTGGACGAGATCAACGCCTTTTATGAGGAATACCAGCAGCTTAGCGATGATGAGCTGAAGGCGAAGACCATAGAATTCCGTGAGCGCCTTGCGGAAGGCGAGACGCTCGACGACCTGCTCCCCGAGGCATTTGCAGTGGTGAAGGACGTGTGTCGCCGTCACGTCGGCCAGAAGTGGAACGCTGCAGGAATCGAATTCACGTGGGATATGATTCCGTACGATGTCCAGATGGCAGGCGGTGTTTCGCTTCACGAAGGTAAGATCGCCGAGATGGCGACAGGTGAAGGTAAAACACTGGTCGCCGTTGCACCGCTTTATTTGAATGGACTGGCCGGCCAGGGCGCTCACCTCGTCACCGTAAACGATTACCTCGCCACGCGCGACAGCGAGTGGATGGGGCAGATTTTCACATTCCTTGGAATGACTATTGGCTGCCTGGACAAGACGGAACCGAATACTCCCGAGCGACGCGCGCAGTACGATTGCGATGTCACCTACGGCACTAACCACGAGTTCGGCTTCGATTACCTGCGCGACAACATGGTGACGGAAGCAGAGCAGATGGTGCTGCAGCGGCCACATTTCTATGCCATCGTCGACGAAGTAGACAACATCCTCATCGACGAAGCACGCACGCCGCTGATTATCAGCGGTCCGGTCGATCGCTCCACGCATCGTTATGACGAAATTAAGCCGATCGTTTTCGACCTCGTCCGTAAGCAGAACGAACTCGCAAGCCGCTACATCAGCGAAGTCGAAGAAATGGCCAAAGAGGGGCCGCTCACACGTGAAGCCGGCGTAAAACTTCTGCAGGTGCAGCGCGGACTTCCCAAGCAGAAGCGCCTCGTGAAGATGAAGTCGGAGCCCGGCGTGTCGACGCTGATCGAAAAGGTGGAGCTCGAATACCTCGCCGAAAAGAAGATGAACGAACTCGACGAGGGTCTCTACTATATGGTCGACGAAAAGGGCCACCAGATTGATCTCACCGAAAAGGGGCGGCAGGAGCTCTCGCCGGAAAATCCCAAGCTATGGGAGCTGCCCGACATCGTCGAAGAAGTTGCGGCGATTGAATCAGGCGACTTCGAAGTGCTCGAGCTCAGCGATGGAAATAAGGTGCTGCTCAGCGGGACCGTCAAGCAGCGCGGCGCCAAGAAGGACGAGGCCGGCAACTACGAGATTCAGCGGCACGATGGCATGCTCCGCATCCCGGCGGACAAAGTCGTGCGCGTCATCCACGGAACTGACTTTGAGAAAGCGGACCGCGAGCTCTATAAGGAAGAAATCCGCCAGGAACACGGCATCCAAACAGAAAAGCTGCACAACATCTCCCAGATTCTGCGTGCCTATACGCTCTACGAAAAAGACGTCGAGTACGTCGTGCAGGAGAACAAGGTAATTATCGTAGACGAGTTCACTGGTCGACTGATGACTGGCCGCCGTTGGAGCGATGGACTCCACCAGGCCGTGGAAGCAAAAGAAGGCGTCGAGATTGAAGTCGAGACGCAGACACTCGCCACCGTCACCCTGCAAAATTTCTTCCGCCTTTATAAAAAGCTTTCCGGCATGACCGGCACAGCTGAAACCGAAGCCGGTGAATTCGCCCATACGTACAAGATGGATGTCGTGGTGGTGCCTACAAATCGGCCATCACAGCGCGTCGACTATGATGACGTGATCTATAAGACTAAGCGTGAGAAGTACAACGCGGTGGTTGAGGAGATCGCGCGATGCAACGAGGAGAAGCTGCCGGTTCTCGTCGGTACGGTCAGCGTTGAAGTCAGCGAACTACTAAGCCGCTATCTGCGTGCACGCAAGATTCCACACAATGTGTTGAACGCCAAGCAGCACCAGCGTGAAGCGGAAGTCATCCGCTTTGCCGGTCAGCCCGGCGCTGTCACGATTGCTACGAACATGGCTGGTCGCGGCACCGACATTAAGCTTCACCCCGACGTCGTTGTTAAAGACGAGAATGGTAAACTGCAGGGCGGTCTGCAGATCATCGGAACCGAACGCCATGAGTCGCGCCGTATCGACCGGCAGCTTCGTGGCCGCTCAGGACGTCAGGGCGATCCAGGCGCATCGAAATTCTTCCTGTCCCTTGAAGACGACCTCATGCGTCTGTTCGGTGCCGAGCGTATCTCGCGTATCATGGACCGGCTTGGCCTCAAAGAAGGCGAGGAGATTACCCATCCGTGGGTCACGCGTGCTATTGAAAGCGCGCAGAAGAAAGTCGAGGCCCGCAACTTCGAGATTCGGAAACGTACGCTCGATTACGATAACGTCATGAACAAGCAGCGCGAAGCTATCTACGGCCTGCGCAAGGAAGTGCTGCTCGGCGTCGATCTCAAGGAGACCATTCTTCGCATGCACGAAGAAGCAATCCACAACGAGATCAACGAATTCGGCGATCAGAACCGGCCCGCGGATGAGTGGGATATCGAAGGCATTCTTGATTATCTTCAGCGCCATATTCCGTACACGAACTTCAAAGAGCTCGCCACCCAGATCCATGGACTCGATGACGAACAGTTTATGGATATCGTGATGCCAAAGGTCGACGAAGCTTACGAAGCGAAGCAACAACAGCTCGCCCAGGTGGACGAGACGCTGATGAACCGCCTTGCAAAATTTGTCATTCTCCGGCGCATCGACGATATGTGGCGCGACCACCTGCTTGCGATCGACGACCTCCGCGAAAGCATCGGCTGGCGTGGTTACGCGCAGCTCGATCCGCTTGTTGAATATCAGAAGGAAGCATCACTGATGTTCGAGGAGTTGATGTTCAATGTGCACAAGGAAGTGCTCGAACACTTCTTTCTGACGCAGCCGCTGCTCCAGGCACCCGAGCCACAACAGCAGGTCCGGCAGATGGAGGCCCGCCACGCCACGCTCGAAGAAGTGCTTCCCGGTGGCGCTCCCCCACCGGACGAAGAAGAACTCGAAGAGGAACTGTCCGACGATGGCCAGCCACCGCGTCACGGCAGCCCCCGCAATCGGCAGCGCCAGCCCCCCATGCCTTTTCGGTCGGCGCCGAAGGTGGGCCGCAACGACCCATGCCCTTGTGGCAGCGGGAAGAAGTACAAAAAGTGCTGCGGCCAGCACAGCGCCGAAGACTGACGGACCGCGCGAGAAAGACTACTTGCCTCGCCTCGGATAGCGGTAATGCCGTGCACGCAGTTTCGTGAACACCGACAGCAGGGTCGGTGCCTTACGGCGGGGCTCTAAAAAATCTGAGCCTGACGCAATAAATGTATATTAACTTAGTAGACGTCTACATAATTAGTAAATGGAGGCCCGTGCGCTTGTCTAAATTCAGCTTCACCGCTGCGTTCACTACACTTGTATGTGGACTATCATTTCTGATCTTCGCCGGACCTGCGGCCGCTGAAGAGGTCGTGAAGCTGGGCTACTTTCCGAATGTGACACACGCCCAGGCGGTTATCGGGGTCGCTCGAGGCGACTTTCAGAAGGCGCTTGGACCCGACGTAAAGCTCGAAACCAGCGTTTATAACGCAGGCCCAAGTGTGATCGAGGCGGTATATGCCGGCCATCTGGATATTGCGTATGTGGGCCCCTCCCCCATCATCAACGGCTTCATTCAGAGTAAGGGAGAAGAGGTTCGCGTCATCGCCGGAGCGGCAATAAACGGCGTGCTGATTGTTGGAAACAAGCAACGCGGCATCACGAAACTGGATCAGTTAAAAGGTAAGACGATTGCGTCGCCCCAGCTTGGCAACACACAGGATATTTCCGCCAAGGATTTCGTGGTCAGTCACCTGAAAACGAATCTCAAAGATCGCGGCGGCGACACCGAGGTGTTGCCGATTCCAAACCCGGACATTGAAAACCTCTTTGCCAAGAACCAGCTGGATGCAGCATGGGTACCCGAACCATGGGGCTCGCGTCTCATCAGCAAAGGTTTCGCGGTGCTGATATCTGAAGAGAAGGAGTTATGGCCAGGCAAGCGCTTCTCGCTGACCAACGTCATTGCGCGACGCGAGTTTCTCGAGAAGCATCCCGAGCTCGTCAAGAACGTGCTGCAAGCCCACGTGAAACTGACGTATGAACTTCAGTCAAATCCCTCCAGCTTTGCAGACGTGCTAAACGCGGAACTGAAGAAACTAACCAGCAAGGATCTGCCGGCTGACGTGATGCAGAGCGCTCTCAGGTATACGCAATTTACCAACGACCCAGGCCCGGAGTCTTTTGAAAAGTTCTACAAGATGGGTAAGGAACTGAAATTGGTGCGCGGCACCAGCCTTGACCTGGCCAGGCTGATTGATACCACGCTGCTTAAACAGATTGAAGCAGCGAACCCCGCTCCTGCACCAGCCTCTACGGGAACCAGCGCAACTGCTGCCGCAAAATAGCCAACATGAGTCTTGCGCGGCCTCTTTCTTCCGGCTGGCGTGCGCCCATGAGTGAGGCAGGACCGCCAGCACCACCACCCCAGTCCTCCGCTTGGATGGACCGCGGAAAATCAATAGGCGTGAAGATCGTTTTCTTCGCGCTCGTGATCGGCGTGTGGCAACTGGTAGTGATGATGAAATGGGTGCCGCGTTACATCTTCCCCGGTCCATGGGATATTGTGAAAAGCTATGCCGAGATGATAGAAACCGGCGAGCTTTGGAACAGCATCAAGGCCAGCATGTCTCGCATGCTGATCGGTTATAGCATCTCCGTCGTCGGCGGCATCACTTTGGGTATTTTTGCGGCGCGCAGCTGGTTGTTCAAAGAAACAGTGGGGTCACTGATCATGTCGCTGCAATCCCTGCCAAGTGTTTGCTGGCTCCCGTTTGCGATGGTGTGGGTCGGCATTAATGAGAAGGCCATTCTTGCCGTGCTGATCCTGGGTGCGCTTTTTTCAATCGCCGTAGCTACCGAGGGAGCGATCCGCAACGTTCCGCCGATCTACCTGAAAGTGGGACAAGTTATGGGCGCGCGCGGATACACCTTTGCCAAGGACATCCTCTTTTTCGCCGCGCTGCCGGAACTGATCGGCGGACTGAAGCTGGGCTGGACGTTTGCATGGCGCAGCCTCATGGCGGCCGAACTCATCCGGCAGAACTTCTTCGGGGTCGGGCGCCTGCTCGAGACAGGCCGCAACTACAATGATGTAGCCTATATGATGGCCGCGATGATCACGATCCTGGCAATTGGACTCGCCGTCGACGGGCTTGTCTTCGGTACGATCGAACGCAAGATCCGCCGCCGCTACGGGCTGGAAAAGCCTTAGTGTAGAATAGTCTTACTTCGGTACCAGGTGCTGAGTGCCGAAGGAGCCCAGATTCAAACTGCGGCCTAAGAACTTCTGGTTCGGCACATTCGCCTACAGATTCAGGTCGCGCCGGGTAAAGTAAAGATAACTGATCGCAAGAAACGCTGCGATACTCAGCAGGCTGGTTCCGACAAGCGAGTGCACTTTCGCGGAATCCCAGGTAGCGCCCGACATGAGCTGTGCCCGCTCAGTGGCAATTCCAATAGCAGTATCGAAGTGCTCACTGAATAGCCAGTCCCGCAGGCGAAACTCGCCGAACTCGATGAACACCGACATGGGAAGAAGGCTCAACAGCATACCAACGGCGACGCCAATAGCTGTGCCGACATTCGTCGAGAGCACGGAAATCAGGAATCCAAAGCAGACTGTTGCGGTGTGTGTAAGCAGAGTCAGCAGGACCGCGATTATGTAGATCATCGCCTGCTCACTACCCGCCGGCACCGGTGCGTTTGCATCGGCAAGGGACCGCAGTGGGTATTGCATCGCGATCGGCACGGCGACGGCAAGATTCGCCGCGAACAGCAACACCATGTACATCACCCCCGCGAGCAGCTTTGCAGTGAGGAACGCGCGCCGGGTGATCGGCCGGGGCAGGATCATGCGATAGGTGCCGCGCGACGTCTCTGAGGCGACAAGCATCGCCGCGAAGATTACCACGAAAATTGGTGCAACAAGAGTCGAGCACAGGTTCAGCGCGACCGACAGGTAGCCGGACAGCGTGGCCTCATCAGCCAGCTCGTTTCGGTCGACGATCTGTTTTGCGATCACGGCAACCAACGCGCTCGCAAGGAGGCCGAAATACGGGAACTTGGTACCCCATACCTTGGTCATCTCAGCGCGGAAGAGTCGGATAACTGCACGCATCGCGCTTTAGAATTCGTGGTTCCGCGCGAACGATGTAAAGAGGAACCAGCGAAGGCTTTGAGAATACTGAGCGCCGCAGAGCCTAAGCTGTACACGATGATCGACACGCACGCCCATATGCACGGCAAGGAGTTCACCGGGGATATAGACGACGTTCTTGCCCGCACTGCCTCGGCCGGAGTGGAGCGGGTGGTACTCATCGGTGTCGACGTCGAAGACGGGCGTCGCGCATTGGAGCTGGCCCGACGGTATCCAGGCCAGATTTCGGTCGTCTCGGGGGTCCATCCGCACGAAGCGAACCTCTGGTCGGCGGACACCCGTGCCGATCTGGCGCAACTACTGGCTGAGCCGGAAGTGGTCGGTTTGGGCGAGATCGGACTCGACTACCATTATGACTTCTCTCCGCGGGAACAGCAGCGCGACGCTTTCCTCGCCCAGCTGGAACTTTCGCGGGAATTGGATAAACCCGTCGTGATCCACTGCCGCGAGGCTTACGTAGAAGTTATGCAGCATCTGAAGGATTTCTACGAAACTCCAGGTACTTTGAGTAGTCCACGCGGAGTCCTGCACTGCTACTTCGGGAACGCTGACCAGGCGCGCGAGGCCGCGGAGTTGGGTTACCTGCTCGGTATTGGTGGATCTTGCACCTTCAAGAAAGCGCAGGAATTGCACGACGTGGTCCGGCAGGTTCCGCTCGAGCAGCTCGTGCTGGAAACGGATGCACCTTACATGACCCCTGTACCGTTCCGCGGAAAGCGCAATGAATCGTCCTACATTCCGCTCATCGCGGCACGAATTGCCGAACTGAAGGGTGTGCCGGTCGAGGACGTGATTCACCAAACCACTGCAAACGCCAAACGGCTGTACCGGATTTGACGACCGCGTGCCTCGGAATCTTTTGCAGGAAACACGCTAGGTACTCTCCATGAGCATCCTTGGTTTCCGCCAGTCTACGCCATCGCCCGACGCGATGGGGCGTCGCATCGCGCATCTGCAGGCGCTGCACCGTATCGGCGTCGCGCTGTCGTCCACAATGAAACCGCACGAGATCATCCGCATGGTACTTTCCGAAGTGATGGAGCTCACGGGCGCGGCGTGTTCGACAATCTACCTGCTCGATCACCAGCGCCAGCTACTTGTCCCAACGCTGTCTTTCGGCGAGGATGTTACGACTCCGCTTGACCTCGGCACCAGCAGCGACCTCGCGGTTCAGGTGGCTCATACCGGACATCCGGCGCAGGAAACGGAAACGAGTGCGATCTCCTGCGGCACCTGCCGTGAAGATTCGACTGAATTGGACGGGCCGCGAGTCTTTTGCCGCCTCTGTGTTCCACTGATTGCGGGCGATGAAGTACTCGGCATCATCGATCTAAAATCCGATAGCTGCACGCGTGTCGAATCGGACATGGAGGAAATGATCGACACGCTGGCCAGCCAGGCAGCGCTCGTGTTACGCAACGCCTCAACCCACGAGGAGCTCGAGCAGCACTATAGCGAAATTTCCCTTTTGTATGAGATCCAGCAGGAGCTGACCTCAACGCTCGAATACCAGAAAGTACTCGAGTCCATCGTCGAGAGGACACGCCGCCTTCTCGACGCCAGCGAGTGCACAATTCGGCTCATTGAAGAGCGCGACGCCAAACGATGTATTCGCGTCGCCGCCACCACCGGGCGAATGTTCATCGGCCCGGACGTGCTGCCTTTCGAGCAGGCGCTGATCGATCAGCAGGTCTTCGGAGGCGAACTGCTCAGCATCGACGACGTACGCACCGATGCCCGCTTTCCCGATCGCGAGGACGCCATCAAGGCGGGCGTGGTGTCCATGTTGTGCGCGCCGCTCGTCGTACGCCGCAAAGTGATTGGCACCATTCGGCTCTACACGGCGGAGCGTCGCGAGTTCAGCGTGTCAGACCGCAAGATGCTGCTGGCGGTCGCCGGGCAGGCCGCCGTGGCCATCGAGCACGCGCGCCTTTACCGCCAGATCGAATCCAAGAATCGCGACCTGCTGGCCAGCAACGTAGAGCTTCGCAAAACCCAGAAGGAACTGGTGAAGAAGGAAAAGCTCGCGGCACTCGGAGAAATGGCTGCCACGGTCGCGCACGAGATCCGCAATCCACTCACGTCCGTCCGCGGTTTCGCGCAACGCATCGCGCGCAAGTATTCCAACACAGGCGACGGCCGCCTTGTCGAGTACACCACCATCATCATCGAAGAAGTCGACCGACTGAATAAGTTCATCAAGGACGTGCTTGATTTTGCGCGGCGGGCCACGCCCGAGTTCGAGCGCGTTGGCGTCAACAAACTACTCAGCGACATCATCAACCTGATGCGCGACGAGCTAACGGCACAGAGCATCGTTGTCATCAGCGACCTTGAGATGAACCTCCGCGAGACTGTGGTAGACGAAGCCCTGATGAAACAGGTGTTTCTCAATTTGCTGCAGAACGCGCGGCAGGCCATGAGCAAAGGCGGCGTTCTCATCGTCCGCACGCAAAACAGCGGCGCCGACGTCCGGATCCGTTTAGCCGACGATGGCAGCGGCATCCCCAAGGCGATTCTCCAGAAAATCTGGACTCCGTTTTACACAACCAAGACGCAGGGAACCGGACTCGGTCTCAGCCTGGTTCAGCGCATTATCGACGACCATCACGGCCGAATTTATATCCGCAGCCGGGTGGGCACGGGCACGGTGGTCGATATTTTTCTGCCGGTCGCGCACAGTCAACTGGCCCTGCAGGAAGCTTAGTACAACCGACCGGCTGCAAAAGACACACCTCGCTCGCGAAGAAGTTCAGCTTCGCCGGGTATTGGTCCGAGGCTTCTGGCGGCTTGACATAAGTTCCGCGGCTAAGCCCGATAACAGTACAAAACAGATGAGGAACAGGTAAGTTGCCTAATATTAAGTCGGCAAAGAAGCGCGTAAAAACCAACAAGCGCGACGAAATCCGTAACCGTGCGGCCAAAAGCACGCTCAAAACGCACATTAAAACTCTGGAAGCGATGGAGCCTGGAGACGAGCAGAAGAAGGCTCTGCGCGACGTGCAGGCACTGGTGGCCCGCACCAAAAAGCGCGGCATCCTCCACAAAAACAAGGCTGCGCGCATCCAGAGCCGCCTGGCCAAGCGGGTTAATAAGGCCGGGGCAGCCTAGTGTGCCGAATCAGAAGTTCCTATCCAGTTTGAGCGCGGAAAATGAGCTCAATTCGGCACACAGAACCGGATGCGAATTAATGGTAGACCACACTAGTGTGCCGTACCAGGAGATCTTAGCCATCTTCGCGAACGGTTTTAAGCTGGGACGGCACACAAAACCTGGCTACGATTCAAGCGTAGATCCCACCAGGCCCTGGTTGCCAGCAAGATGACTTTCAAGGACCTCGGCTTCGCGTTCCGCAGGCTGCTGGTTCTTTTTTGTCTGGGGGCGCTGCTTGGCGGATGCGCCAACTTCGGCTGCAAGATCCCGCGCGACCCCTCCGCCGTCTGCTATGGTGACCGCTGTTACATTGAGGATAGTACGTTTATCCTCGCCGATCAGCTCTACAGCAAGTTCGGCTCGCTTTGGCTGGTGGAGCGCCATCTGCGCGAGGAAGAAGAACTGCTCCCCTGTGAGGTCAACGAGTGCCTCTACCGCCTGAAAAAGGTCCACGGTCTGCCCTGATGTAGCGGGAAGTTCCTTTCAAGTATGACCGTGAAAGACACTCGATTCGCACACAGAACCGAATGCAAAGTAACGTTAGCCCTGTCTAAGCCGCTGTTTGCCACAGTTTTTGCTTCCTGTACTGCACGACCAGATGTAAATCTATGAACACGAGGCGTACAGCCATGAAACCCTACACCGGCTTGCTGCTTGTCCTAGGCGTTAGCTGCACATTAACCCCCACGGTGACCCGTGCGGACGGGATGCTGACCGAAACCGAGATTACCCGCCGGACCACCATTGCGCAGGCGCAGGAACTTCAGCAGAATCTCGCGTCGAAAACCAAGGCGCTTACGAACGCAGAAACCGCTGCGGCAAGTGCAGCTGCTGCCGTGATGACCAAACGCGCAAACCTCGTCTTCGCGCCCGGCCCATCGCAGGACAAGTACGGCGACCCGATGTACACCGCCTACGGTCCGCTGGTTGGAACCGAAAGCCCCATGTACTCCGGACCACGCTACATCGCCAGCTTCGATCGCTATGCCATGCTGCCCATTCCCGACGGCGAATATCGCGGCTATTACCGCCAGGCGTTCAGCCACCCCGGTGTTGGCGCGCGCACAGATGTCAGCCTGGGCGTCGGCGCCAGCCAGATGTACCTGCAGTCGAACATGATGTATAACCCGGGCAGCATGGCGCCGTCTGCCGCGCGCGTGATGACCAACAACCGCTGGTAATCAGCAGCAGTTTACTGCGGCGGGTTAATCCCCACGGGTGGCAGTTTGTAGTTTACCACTAGTGTGCCGAATCAGAAGTTCCTATCCAGTTTGAGCGCGGAAAATGAGCTCAATTCGGCACACAGAACCGGATGCGAATTAATGGTAGACCGCACTAGCGTGTTCGTTCCGTGCTTACTTAACTCGCTTCAACCGGACGTTCTTATACTTTATAAGGCTCCCGGGGTCGTGCCCCTGGAGTGCGAGCGTGCCGGACGTAAGAATGCGCGTGAAGTCGGCGCCTGGTTTGCGGTCGGGTTCTTCGGTCCAGTCGTTCACCACTTTGTCGTTCAACTTTACCGTAATGCGTTTGCCCTGCACCTTGATGTGGCAGGTGTACCACTCGTTGTCCTTCACGTGCAGTTCCTTCACGTCATTGACGCCATAAATGCTGCCGCTCTTGCGCCAGTCGGTGTGCGTCTGGTTCACCTGGATCTCGTATCCAACTTTCGGCCAGCCCGTGTCCTGCCACTGTGTGTGAAAATAGATGCCTCCGTTGGACGAGGCAGACGTCGTCACATCGGCGGTTAGCTCGAAGTCCTTAAACGGCTGGTGCTCGCCGACATAAAACAGGTGGCTGCGCTCACCTTTGGCCACGAACGCACCGTCCTCCACCTTCCAACAGTTCCTTTCGGGCTCGGCAATCTTCCAGCCGTCGAAAGTCTTGCCATCCATCAGCGGGATCCAGCCGTCGCTGTCCTGTGCCCGGATATTTGTCGACGCTAGCGTCACCGATGCGAGCCAGCCTGCCAAATAGATCGTTAAGTTTTTCATGTAGTCGCCACACGACAGGGGTGGCACAAATGCAAGCTCAGAAATTAGCGTCCGTCACTCGTTGGGGGGGAAAAGGTTTGATCGTCGAGCGTGCCAGAGGGGACGCTTTCCCACGTCCCCGGGAACTGAGGTTTCGGAACGGTTCCGCACCTTGCCCCAGAACTTCTCCTCCGTTTCCTCGGGGGATAATGATTTCCACCATCGCGCCAGATCGCACCACGCGTCCGATCCACCATCGCGCCAGGTCGCAACACGCGCTGATCCATCCAACCCCGGCCAAACGACCACGCCCGCGACCAAAAAACGTACGCCGCCCTGGGAGCGCGTCACCGCGTGCCGCACCTACAACCCCGGGCATTCCATATACGCGTCGCCTGCGAATTTGCCAGGTTTCGGAACATTCCGCCCCCGCCCCAGAACTTCTCCTCCGTTTCCTCGGGGGATAATGATTTCCACCATCGCGCCAGATCGCACCACGCGTCCGATCCATCCACTCCGGCGAAACGACCACGCACGCGACCAAAAAACGTACGCCGCCCTGGGAGTGCGTCACCGCGTGCCGCACCGTACAACCCCGGGCATTCCATATACGCGTACCTGCCAGTTAAGGACTTACTTCTCCGTTGACAGCTTCCCCTGTTTCGCGGATGCTGGAGGAATTCTGTCGACGAATCCGACATAGTCAATAGGTGCGGGGTTTTGATAAAGGGGTTTAAGCGCGCGGCGCTGTTGTGTTTCAGTATCACCTGCCTGGTGGGCGGGATGGTTCACGCACAGACACCCACATGGACAAGCGTGGGTGGCGCCTCGCCCGGCCCGCGCTTTGGCCATGCTGGTATTTACGACGCTGTGAACCGGCGCATGGTCATCTTCGGCGGCCGCGACTTCTCGGTCGGCGACCGCAATGACGCGTGGGCCCTGAACCTGGCGCTGGCGACGCCCACCTGGAGCCAGCTATTCCCATCCGGCACAGCCCCGGCTGTGCGTCGGTTCATGTGTGCGGCGTATGACCCGGACCAGCAACGCATGCTGATCTTTGGCGGGTTGAACAACTCGACGCAGTTTGACGATACATGGGAGCTGACACTGGGGGCCTCGCCAGCGTGGAACCAGCTCTCACCCGCGAACAAACCGGCATCGCGCTATCATGCCGGCAGCTGTTACGACACGTCGGCTTCGCGGATGCTGGTGTTCGGGGGATGGGATAGCGCGACGCGTCTGGGGGACGCCTGGGCATACACCGGCGGGAACTGGACGCAACTGGGGGCGTCGACCCCACTGGGTGTGCGGGGTAACCCCAACATGTTTCACGTGGACGGCACGGGGAAATCGATCGTGTCGGGAGGGTCCAACAATTCGCAGTACCTGGGTGATACGTGGGAGCTCGATGGAACGTCATGGGCGCAACTGTCGCCCTCGCCTGCGTTTCCGTCGCTGGTAACATGTGCTTTCGCGGGGCTGGGCAGTGGCCGCGCGCTGGTTATCGGTGGCGGCAACGGATCAGGGACCTATTATGAGACGGTTTACCGCTTCACGCTGGATCCCTCATATGCAGCGGTTACAGTGAGTGGCTCTTATGGGGGCAGGGGCAACTTTGCCGCAGCTTATGATCCGCCATCGCAGCGGCTGGCGATCTATGGCGGATACAACGGGTTGTCGCCCTTGGGGGATACCTGGCTGCTCGGCGCGCTGGCTGTTCCGGTAACGCTGTCTGCTTTCGGGATCGAGTAGCGTGTTCTGATGTAGCTCCGGGGTTACTGCACAAATGGACTCCTGCTGCACAGCCTCCGATCATGCGCGTCTCATGCTCGGAAACAGGGGTACAGGCCCTCAGTTAATTTGTTAACACACAGCGCCGAGAAACAGCGGAAGATTAGATCGGGGGTCAGCTCCCGATCTCAAAAATTCTGAGCTGACCGCCAAAAACTTTTTCCGACTTTATTGGACTTAGCTCACCTGAAGGGAACGCCCGGGAAGTGACACGCCGCCCCCAACTGGTGTATACCTGCCCGCGTAGTAAAGCTGAACACGTTCTTTGACAACTATGCAGCCCGAATGCCGTGACCGACGCCAAAGGTACCTCTGCGCCCAATCCGCGTGGCATTTTTACGTCCATTGCGCCTGGCGGAATAAGCCGCCCATCGCGCAAGGAAGCCGGAACTCCACGGCCCCCGCGAATTCTTACGCGAGGATTACCGTTTTTCAAGTGGCGAAATTACCCATTTTTCGCCAACTTGATTTATCTGCAAGCGTTTCAATATTCTACACGTCAAACTTGAAAAAACTTGAAAACTTGAAATCCTCCAACGGCACCGCCCGCGCACTCCGACTCACACATCATTCCAGGTGTTTCGTGTGCATTCGTGCGATTCGTGGATAAAAATCACTGCCTTACCCACCCCAAAACCAGGAGATATCCACAGCCCGCGCCAGCAGGTTGGATGGATCAGACGCGCGGTGCGATCTGGCGCGAGGGTGGCTTGTCCAGAATTCCCGCCCGGTAACAAGCGTTGCCGCGGGAGCCGGATGCTGATTCTGCTATACAGAATGCATTGGCCGGATGCATTCGCCGGGCCTGATGCGAAAACTGACAATAACCCTGATGCTGTTGTCTCCCGCGGCGGTCTTTGCTGCAGATTCTGCGACTCAGCAGTCCGCAAACCTGTTGCCGAATCCCGGGTTTGAGCTGCTCCAGGAAGCGGCGGCAAATCCAATGCCGCAGAAGTGGAACGTCGTCAAAAGGGGCACGTCCGCGGACGTTCGAGTAGCGGAAGGACCCAATACCGGAAACCGGGCAATTCGGATTGCCGCGGCGGGCGAGGATGCCGCCGGCCTGAACAGTGATCCTCTGGATGTGCAGAGAGGAACTGTTCGCTTCAGGTACAAAATCACCACGGCCACTGTGCCGGTCGTCAACACGTGCATGTTCGTGATCGGGCTATCCGATTCAGGTGTCGAGGGTGGCCGCGTGGCATTTGTTCCCCCGTCCGAACATGTGGGCGACGCTGAGTGGCACGATGGTTCTTTTCACTTCGATTTAAGTTCCGCGGGGCGCAGATGCCTGGTGGCTCCCCGCGTAAATGAACAGACATCGGCTACCGGTTCGGGCGAATGGCTTGTGGACAGCTTCGAGGTCATTGCGGACGCCGAGACATTGAAGCCGAAGCTCAGCTACGTCTGGTCGAGCAAGCCGCTTGCAGTGATCGGCGACACCGTTACGTTCAGTGCTTTTGTCGAAAACGCAGGAACCACAACTGTGCCGCAGGCGGAACTGCTGTTGACGATAAACGGCGGCATGGCCACAGAGCAGCCCACGAGGAGCGTGACGCAGCTCAAGCCCGGCAGTTTTGAACGGATCGACTGGAACCTGAGCGCCGATCGCGAGGGCACAGTAACCCTGCAGGCGGTCCTGAAATGCGGCGATTACCGGGAAGATCGCGATTACAGAATCCTGGTGGTTCCGGCACGGAAGAAGGTTGATCGGCGGCAGGTGTGTACGGACCAGTCCGGCTACTGGCGCGTGCTGCCTCACCCGGAAACCCTGCAGAAAGGCAATACTTCCGCACTGGTCGAGATTTCTAAAAAGAGATCCTCCGAAATCGGGCGAAGTCCCTATGGTCTCTGCGCGCATCTGCCGAGATCAAAAGATTACGAGGATCCTTTTAATCCCGGGCACGTGGTCGACAACGATTCCACAACCTGCTGGTCGAGTCAGCAGCGCCCGTCCACTTTTCCTGGCAACCCGCCCTGGATCAAAATCGATCTTCCCGCGGCCGCTGCTGTCAGCCAGGTCAACCTTGTCCCCTACTGGAATAACAGCGACTTTCCCCTCGGTTTCACGGTTCTCGGCTCCACCGACGGCACCAGCTGGACGCAGATGCTGCGCGTGACGCAGCATCAATTTGAGAAGAATGGTCCGAGGCGGGAAGATAAGATCGTTCAGCAATTTCCTCTTCCAGCACCTGCTGCGGTGAAGTCTGTACGCATCAGCTTCGACAGGCTACCGCTTGCCGGCGGCAACTATGCCGAAGTTTCCCAGGGCTACAAAGCCCGGGTGTCCGGAATCGAGCTGATGTCGGAGGAGGGCGAGAACCTGGCCTCGGCAGAAAAAGGTGCCCGCGCTGAAGCTTCGGAATTCTTTACCGGCTGGCAGAACACCCTCCGGACAGTGAACGAGCCGTTCGACAGGATTTTTGATCTGGGTGTGAAGTATGTGCGTGTCGGACAATGGGGCGACCAGACCGAGTGGGCCGCGGTCGAACGTGAGAAGGGGAAGTTCCAGGTTGATCCTGTCACAGATGCCGGCATTCAGCGGCTCCTGGATAACGGAGTAGATATCCTGTTTGGTCTTCAGTACGGAAATGCCGTTCACGAGCGGCCGGAAAAGCCCTGGGGTGAATTAGGGCCCATCTACAAGGAAGGGCACCCGTTCTACCTGAATAATGGTCCCCGTACAGAAGCGGGGCGGAAGGCGTTTACGGATTACGTCGACTACGTCGTTCGACGTTACGGTAAACGCATCCGCTGGTGGGAGCTGTGGAATGAAGAGAACGGCTGGTATCCCACCCATGAGCCGGAGCTTTACGGTAAGCTGCTGTTCGAAGTGGGCAAGCGGATCAAGTCGATCGACCCGGCGTTGAAAGTGATGTTTGGAGGAACAGCTGCACCTGCACCGAATACGGTCGACGTGGCTCTGCAGCAGGGAGGGGCCCCTTATGTTGATGCTTATGCGTTCCACCCATACGGTATCGACAAGCCTGAAGGAGGCATGGGAACCATGGAATGGCACGGCCCCCATAACAAGAGCCTCAGCCGGGAGCAGACGGGATGGAACAGGCTGGAGGACATTATCGCCGGCGTTAAAAAACCGTTTGAGAAGCATGGACGGCCCGAAGTGGAAATCTGGATGAACGAATGGAGCCTCAATGTGACGGGGCTGGATTATTCGTACAATCCGGGTATCGGCGAATATGGATTGGCCAAGTACCTCCTTCGTTTTTACATTTATGCGGGTTGGCTGAAGGTGCCGACAGCGTGGTGGGCTCTTTATAATGAAAACAAGAGCCAGGACTGGAGCATCCTCGATCATGATTTCGGTTTTCGGCCGTTGTCGTTTGCGCTGCAAAACGTGTGCAGTTTCCTAAGCGACGTTGAGCCTGTTCGGAACCTGCAGTATCGGTGCTCTGCAAAATTGCCGGACCTGAAGGTCATCGGCTACGTGCGCGACGGCACAAGCGAAAGTCTCGCGCTGCTGTGGAACGCAGAAGGGCATACCGACGACGTGCGATCCTATCCGGCCGATGTTGCCTTGAAGAGTCCGGCCAAACCCGCCGCTGTCACCTTGACGGATCTGTACTGGGGTCAAACCCAGGACGCGGTCTGGGAATATGAAAGCGGGGAAATTCTGTTAAGGGGGCTCACGCTGCGGGATTACCCCGTCTGCGTTTCGTGGAAATAATGTTGGAAAGGCGCCGCGATCCAGGTGAGGTTATCGAGAGTTTTAGGGACAGCTCCGAGACTATCTCGCGCGATCGGGAGCTGACGGGAACTCCTTGCTGACGCTAGCACATTAATTGTGAACACGTCAACTGTTTGGATGCCTAAGGACTTAGGTTGAGAAGTGAGCCCCCCTCCGCCGACGCTCAAAATCCCTGGAATGCGTAAGCCGTTCCCGAATCTTTTGCTCCCGTGTCGTCGGCTGGCGCGCCGATGAACACAGTCCGGCCTGATGGACGCAGGCGGGTGATATAAGCTGCTGGTAAGTCATTCATCCTTCCAGATCGACTTTAAGTTCCACACATCCATCGATGCCAGTCGGGCATTGTTACCTGTTTGGTAACACTGTATTGCGCTGCTTTCAGGAGAAGGAAAAACCAACGCGCTTATCACCGTTTCACCACCATTGCCGAAGACTTCAACGGATGACCGATCCACAAACAGGTGCAGACGTACTTTGCCGTTATCGGGAGCCATGGCCGCGGAATGACGGGTGGCAAAGCGCTCGTGAAAGTCCGACTTTCCCGAGTGTTTACGATCCACGAACATCTGCTGCCGCAATGCATCGTATCCGACGACCGTCTCTTCGTCGGCGCCTTTGCGTAACTTTATTCCAGCTTCTTCTGTCGTGCCCAGCTCGAACTCCGCCAGCACTTCGAGAAGGTCGCCTGAAACATTTTTGTCAGTAAGTAACGAATTGGCCGCTGAAAGTGTCTGATCCTGAAACCGTGTATGCTGTCCGCGCAGCAATTTAAGTTCTTCAACCGGATTCTGAATGAGCCGGTATTTGCCCGCCGCCTGTTTCAGTTCCAGTACACGCGGCACGGACTGGTTCCCGCGCCATGGATCTGTCGGAAGATTCCCTGCGTACTCGAGGTTCGTCATCCAGGCAATCGATATTCGTCGTCCGTCGCGTTCGGGTATATCCGACCAGGATTGTGACGCGTAAAAATCGGGTCCGTGATCCATCCAGAAAACGGTGCTGGTAGAGTTGTCATTAGTGAATTTCGTGCCATCAAACCGTCCCATGAAATACTGAACTCCTGAACCGCCTGATTCGCGCCCATGGCCGACGCAAACCTGCAAAAGCCACTGCTCGTCCGGAAAGCGCATGAGATCAGGGCATTCCCATGGTCCGGCGCATGAACCCTCAGGACCGAAATCGCTCAGGTGCGACCATTGTTTCAGGTCTTTGGATCCATAGAAGCGTACCTGTTTTTCCGTCGATAGCGCAACGGCCATAACCCATTTCTTTGACTGTTCATGCCAGATGACTTTTGGATCCCGGAAGTCCGCGTAGCCGATATCGATTACCGGGTTTCCCGAGTACTTTGTCCACGTACGGCCCCTGTCGTTGCTATAGGCAAGATTCTGAGTCTGGCGTCCCTGTTTGTGCGCCGTGTAAAAACATACAAGGCAGCCTGAAGTCTGAGAATCGGGACCAGAGAAGAACCCTGTGACGTTGTTTGTGTCTACGACGGCGCTGCCGCTGAACATCATCCATTCGGTTTCTTCCTGGAGCGCAATTGGCAGGTGTTCCCAGTGCACCAGATCCCGGCTGACACCGTGGCCCCAGCTCATGTGTCCCCACACCTTGTCCATGGGATTGTACTGGTAAAACAGGTGGTATTCCCCATCGTACCAAACGAGGCCATTCGGATCGTTCATCCAGTTCTTTTCCGGCGTGAAGTGGAACTGTGGCCGCCATGCGCCTGAGTAGTCTGCTTCGGCTTGCACCGCGTACGTTGCCGCCATGAACAGCAAGGTTGATAACAATACAGTAAGATTCTTCCAGTGAAGCACAGATGCAGTCGACTGGATCAAAGAGACTTTCCTTAGTTTATGGAGAAGTATTTGGCAAATTGAAGTAGTGCTTGTCATGTCGTGTACATACGTGCCTGTGGCTCAAATATTACGCCCGTCTCTAATCGGGGATTTTCTTGCTGAAGTCCGGCATCGTTGAGCTGTCGCCCGATTTTACGTAACGCCTTTTCAGGTCTTCGAGAACGGTTTTCCACGACTCCTCGCTCTCTCGAGAACCATTCACCGCGGCCAGCGATTGTTTGCGTCCGCCGTGGCGCCCATGGCCAGGAAGCACAAGGCGTGCCGGATTTGCAAGCGCGCCTGGGATACAAAAAACCCAGGACCATGAACGGTTGACAGCCCGCGTCGCCACGCATCCGTTTAACCCTTCATAAAAGATGTGCGCCGTAACTGGCGCGGGGGCTGAGATAAATTATGACCAGTGTTGCGACAGCTTTCTCCAGTGCGAATGACAGCGCGACGGCAGGTGCTGAAATCGGGAAGCAACTATTGGATTCGCTGGAAAACCAAACTCCCGACGCCGTGATCGTGTTTGCGTCGTCGCGCTATGAGTATTCTCCATTGATTGAAGGCATAATGAAGCAGTGCAATCCCGGCGTGCTGGTGGGTTGTAGTTCGGCGGGCGAGTTCGTGACGGACGCACGGGCTGAAGGCGCCGTTTCGGCGATGGGAATCAAGTCGAACCAGATGGCCTTCCGGGCCGGCCTCGCGCGTAATCTGCGCGAGAACACGCAATCGGCGGCGCTGCAGCTTGTGGGACAGTTCGGGGGCTTGAAGGAACCGCAGTTCGGCTATCGTAGCGCACTGCTGCTTACCGATGCGCTTGCCGGCCAGACAGAGGAATTGATTACGGAACTCACCGCGCTTACTGGCGGCGCTTACGCTTTTTTTGGCGGCGGCGCTGGCGATGATGCGCACTTCAGCCGCACGGTGGTTTTTTCCGGGAACGAAGTGGCTACTGATGCGGTGGCGGGCCTCGAAATTCTTTCAAAAAAGCCCTTGGGAATTGGCGTGAGCCACGGCTGGGAACCTGCCACCAGCCACATGCGGGTAACGGAATCGCAGGGCATGCGTCTGATTAGTCTCAACTCCATTCCCGCCGCGGAAGTCTTTGAAGAGCACGCGAAAGAAACCGGCCAGAACTTTGACCGGGCAGACCCTGTTCCGTTCTTCCTGCATAATGTATTGGGCATCGCTACGCCGGATGGCTACAAGTTGCGTGTGCCGCTGTCGGTAAACGAGGACGGATCGATCCTTTGCGCGTCGGATGTTCCCGAAGGAAGCCAGATCGCAATCATGAAAACCGGTACGGAATCGGCAGCGGAAGCAGCCCGGCGCGCCGCCGAAGCGGCATTGGAACAAACGAATCATCAACCGGTGAGGGCGGCCATTTTTTTTGATTGCGTCGCCACGAGGCTACGGCTGGGGCAGGCATTTCAAAGCGAACTGGACAGCCTGCGGCAAACATTGGGCACCGACACCATGTACGTTGGCTGCAACAGCTACGGACAGATTGCCCGCGTGGATAACCAGTTCTGCGGTTTTCATAATTGCACCGCAGTGGTTTGTGTCTTACCCGAATAGCATGTCCTTCTGCGAAGAGCTCGTGCCTCTGTTGCGCCGACTGCTGACTGAAGAGGTGATTGATTCGGCCGAGCAGGAAATTGCATCGGCCTTCGGTGCTGAACACTTGCTTATCTTTGTGAGGGACCCTGTGATTGGAATTTCTCTTCCAGCGCCGGGGTTCCCGCGAACGCTGCCCGGGGCGCTGGAATGGCGCGACTTTTTAAACGAACTGAAAGTTGGCGTTGGTTTAGAGCGGCAACTTATCTCGCCGTGGAGCAAGGTGCGTGAACCATGCGTTGCGTGCAGTTCGCCGGACGGTACTGCCGCGGCGCTGATTGGCGGAACCCCATCGTGTGAGTCCCTGGGCGACCTGATGACGTTACTGCCTCTCGTTGGGCGGGGGCTGCAGCTGAAGCTTGAGCTGGGTATAGCAACCGCGCAATTTCAGGAAAGCCGGGTCGCCATCCAGCGGGCGGGAGTGCTGGCGCAATCGCTCGATGCGTTGCGGCGAGAACTGCAGGAGGCACTAAACAGCGCATTGGCCGAACGGGCGCGCGCGGAAGATGCAGTGGCGGAGACCCGGCGCATGAATGAAGAGCTTCAATCCGCGCGGGACGTGGCGATTGAGGCAAGCCGCGCCAAATCCGCCTTTCTTGCGAACATGAGCCACGAGCTTCGGACGCCGCTGAACGCCATTATCGGCTATGCTGAAATGATCCAGGACGAAAGCGCCGCGGGAGATTTTGAAAGGCTTTTGGGAGACGTGACTAATATTCGCAGTTCGGGCCGGCATCTCCTGGGCCTCATCAGCAATATTCTGGATCTGTCCAAAATCGAAGCAGGAAAGATGGACCTGGACCTGTGCTCTTTTTTCGCAAAGGATTTGATCGAAGAAGTCGCGAACCTTATTGAACCCATGGCACGAAGCCGAAATAATTCCGTGGCAATTGAAGCGCCGCGTCCGGAATTGAAGATTTATTCCGACCGCATAAAGCTGCGCCAGATACTCGTGAACCTGGCAAGCAACGCGGTTAAGTTCACCACCAATGGACAGGTGACCATCGCCGTGCGCGAGCAGCACGATATTGCGCCTGACTGCGTAACGTTTTCGGTAACCGACACTGGCGTGGGTATAGAAAAGGACCAGCTTTCCCGGCTGTTTAATGATTTCAGTCAACTGGACAGCGCCCGCCAGGATCACCAATCGGGCACCGGTCTCGGCCTTGCAATCAGCCAGCGGTTAAGCGAAATGCTGGGAGGCGCGATCACCGTAAAATCTGAACCGGGCCGCGGCTCTATGTTTTCACTAACTTTGCGAGGAGACGAGGTTGGCGTGCTTAGCGCTATGCACGAATACGATTAGCGTCGCCCGGGCTTGGTCTGTCCGGGATCACGCATATTCTCAGCCTGTAGTAAAGCAGTAATTTTTATCCACGAATCACACGAATATCAGGAATGATGCGATGGGTTGGAGGGTGCGGGCGTGACTGCGTTTGAGGCTTTCAAGTTTTTCAAGTTTGGGAGTTCACCAGTGCGCGCCCAAGGCGGAGGGATGTGGCTAAGGGCTTATTTTTATTGCGGTTCGTCGCATAGTGAGAAACTAGTGCACATTATAAAGGAGTCATCAAATGAAGTCATTCGGTACATTTCTGCTCGTTTCAAGCGCACTGCTGTTCACTGGATCAGCCTCAGCGTTCGATGGGTTTTTCGTGACGGAGAAACTGAAAGAAAAAATAGTTTGTGATCCGACCTGCACCGAAAATCAGAGAGGCAAATTCCAGGGTTTTGCGACATTTGGCCTCAGTGACTCTTTCATACTGTCGCTGGATGAGCAAAGCTCGCTCACAGTTCAGATAGGCGACTTCAATTTTTCGGCTCCACTCGGGGACGATCCTAATTACCAGGCCGGCGACACAAGCGTTCAGCTTCGAAACGTGGTGCTGATTTCAAATGGGTCACTTGTTGTGCTGACGGTAAAGGCCAGCTGGAGTGATGGCAACTTCAGGCTGCGCATAAAAGGCATTACGCCTTATACGGCAAGTCCGGTAGCCGCCTCACTGATTGGGACGTCAACCGGAATTAAGAACGTAGATGTGCCGATGGCAGTGACGCTGAACTTTGCGGGTATATCCAGCGTTAGCGCTCCGTGGTCAGGTGTGCTGACAAGGAAAACGGTAAACGTGAACAGCGTGGATTACGAGCTGGATAAGATCAGCCTGGCCGGAGTGCTGACCTTCTAAAAACTTGGAGATTTGAGATCGGCGGCCTCCCAATGGCACTAAAGCTGACCTCTTTACGACGGCGGAAGTATAGCGGCTTCGAACATTCTCTCTTCGAATTAAAGAGTCGAATTAAGGGGTTGGCTCGCGATCACGAAGAATACGCTGGCCCCATGATGGCTCCGATGGCTGATGTGGCAGGGCTCACCCGTCGCGACAACTCTTGCAAATCACCGCATGCAAAACCGTCCACAATCTCATCGTGCAGTATGCAAAAAGAAAATTTACACGTCCGCAATTTTCAAGGCGAAACAGCCAATATATGCGCACAAATTTGATTCCGCCATCTGCATTGTTTCCGTCACGGCTCAGCGCTTAGGCAGGATTGGGCCTGTTTCTTACCTGGTTATTCGATTCTGAAACTACTAAAGGTCACCGGCAGTGTGGACGGTGTGCTTGAAGTGTCGGCGATGTATTCCAGCGACAGCGGGTTGAGTGAATTACTATCGAAGCCTTTGCTGCTGGCGCTGGTGACGTGGGTGATCCTGAGTGTGTCGGCGCCGGTTGTGTTTGCGCTCGTTTGTACCACGACGAAGTACGTCTTCGATGCAGTGCCCGCGATTAGTGTATCGGCGTTCGACGGCAGCGGGATCGAGAGGCGTCCCTGCCAGTCGAGGTCCAGGGTGGTGTAGCGCACAAGCTGCGTGTCGCTCCCGGACTCAAAGACGCCCGAGCCGGTGTCACGCCAGATCGACAGCCCGGAGACCAGGTAGTTCGCCTGCGTCGAGGTCAGCGTCGTGCCCGAGCTGTTGGCGAAGCCAAGGTGCAGGCTGGAGAGATACTCTGCCGAATCGGTGGCCGTTCCGTTGTGTGTGTCTATAATCTTCAACAGGCTCGTCGTTGTACCGGGTGCAATGCCGGAGGGCGCAACACTCGTCGTCGCCAGCTTGAACTGGCCGCCGATGTTCTTCAGCACCGAGAGGTCGTTCGAACTAAAGTTCGTCGCAGCGAGGTCCGCCATGCCGTCGCTGTTAAAGTTGCCCACGGCAACCGAGGCAGGGCCTGCCCCCACGGCAAAGTTGGTGGCGGGGCCGAAGCTGCCCGCGCCATTGCCCAGCAACATCGAGACGTTATTCGAGTTAACATTCGCCGTGGCGAGGTCGGCCTTGCCGTCGCCGTCAAAGTCGCCTACGGCGACGGAGTAGGGATTTGCTCCAACGGCGAAATTTGTGACGGCGCCGAAGCTGCCCGCACCGTTGCCCAGCAGCACCGAGACATTGTTTGAGTTAAGGTTCGCCGCAACGAGGTCGGCCTTGCCGTCGCCGTTAAAGTCGCCCAAAGCGACCGAGTAGGGGCTTGACCCGACGGTGAAGTTGGTGGCGGCGCCGAAACTGCCCGCGCCGTTGCCCAGCAGCACCGAGACGTTGTTCGAGTTAAAGTTCGCCGTGGCGAGGTCTGCCCTGCCATCACCATTAAAGTCGTTCACAGCGACTGAGAGTGGGGTTGTACCGACGGCAAAGTTGGTGGCGGCGCCAAAACTGCCCGCACCGTTGCCCAGCAGCACCGAGACGTTGTCCGAGTTAAGGTTCGCCGTGGCGAGATCGGCCTTGCCGTCGCCGTTAAAGTCGCTCACGGCCACTGAGTAGGGGCCTGTCCCGACGGTGAAGTTGGTGGCCACGCCAAAGCTGCCCGCGCCGTCGCCCAGCCGCACCGAGACGTCGTTGGAGTTACGGTTCGCCGTGGCGAGATCGGCCTTGCCGTCGCCGTTAAAGTCGTTCACGGCCACCGAGTAGGGGCCTGACCCGACGGTGAAGTTGGTGGGCGCGCCAAAACTGCCCGAGCCATTGCCGAGCCGCACCGAGACATTATTTGAGCTTTCGTTCGCCGTGGCGACGTCGGCCTTGCCGTCGCCGTTGAAATCGCCAACCGTCACCGAACGCGGGTTCGTTCCAACCGCGAAGTTCACCGCCGTATCAAACTTCGCGCTACGGTGGATCTCCTTGTTCAGCAGCACCGAGACGCAGTTCGCATTAAGATTTCCCGTCGCGAGGTCCGGGGCACCATCCCCGTTCAAGTCGGCTGCGACCATGCCATAGGCGACGGTTCCGGCTGCCACGTTTGTAGCAGTTTGGAACGTGCCGTCTGCTTTTCCGCCGAGCAGTGAAACGGAATTCGAGCCGGCGTTAGCCACGGCCAGGTCCAGGTTTCCGTCTCCATTATAGTCCACTGCAGAGAGGGCCTCGGGGCTGCTTTGCACGGCATAGTTCACGGCAGTAGACAGAGCACCGGTGCCAGTCCCGAGCAGCACAGAGATATTGTCGCTCTGTTCGTTTGTGACGGCGAGGTCAAGTTTGCCATCATGGTTAAAGTCGCCAACGGCGCTTGGAAATGGGCCGGAGCCGACGGCGTAGGGGCTTCCCGGGGCCGCCGAGAACGACGCCGCGCCATTGCCCAGCAGCATACTGACGTTGTTCGCTCCGCCATTACTGACTGCGATGTCTACCTTGCCGTCGCCGTTGAAATCTCCTGTGGAGAGTGCAGAGGCGCCGCCGATAACCGTGGCGAACGGACTGCCCGCGGCGGCGGAAAAGCCACCTGAGCCATTTCCGACCAGTACAGTTACGTCATTGCTGCCCGAATTGGCCGTCGCGAGGTCAGCCTTGCCGTCGCCGTTGAAATCTTTCGTCACGATACCCACCGGGCCGGTCCCGACAGAGAACGGGCTGCCCGCGGCCGCGGAGACACCGCCCGCCCCGTCACCCAGAAACACGCTGGTGGTGTCGGCAGCCTGGTTAGCCGTGGCAAAGTCAGGCTTTCCGTCACCATTAAAGTCGCCGACGACGACCGCGCGGGCGCGGCTGCCGATGGCAGTATTTGTCGCCGTGCCGTAGGTTCCGTCGCCGTTGCCCAGGTAAAGGGCGACACTGTTGGCATCGAAATTGGCGGTGACGATATCTATCTTGCCGTCGCGGTTGAAGTCACCCGCGGCAGCACCGATGGCGAAAGCACCGCTGTTGGTAAGAGTAGTCGTACTGGCGAAGGTAGGCGCGGTGGGAGTGAAGGTTTGAAGGAGGACGGAGACGTTGTTGGAGGTAGTATTTGCCGCGGCAAGGTCAGCTTTCCCGTCGCCGTTGAAATCGCCGGCCGTGACCGAAATCGGGCCCGTTCCCATCGCGAAGTTCGTCGCCGCGCCAAAACTCCCCGTGCCATTGCCCAGCAGCACCGAGACGTTGTTGGAGCTAAAGTTGGCCGCGGCAAGGTCAGCGATGCCATCGCCATTGAAATCGCCGACAGCGACCGAATATGGGCCCGTTCCAACCGCGAAGTTCGTCGCCGCGCCAAAACTGCCCGCCCCGTTGCTCAGCAGAACCGAGACATTGTTGGAGCTGGTGTTCGACGCGGCGAGGTCAGTCTTGCCGTCGCCGTTAAGATCGCCAGCCACAATCGAAATCGGGAACGTTCCAACCGCGAAGTTCGTCGCCGCGCCAAAACTGCCCGCGCCATCGCCCAGAAGAACTGAGACGTTGTTGGAGCAGACGTTTGCCACGGCAAGGTCGGCCGTGCCGTCGCCATTGAAATCGCCAGCCGTAAGTGACCTTGGACACGTTCCAACCGCGAAATTCGTCGCCGCGCCAAAACTCCCCGCGCCGTCGCCCAGCAGCACCGAGACATTGTTGGAGCAATTGTTCGCCGCCGCCAAGTCAGCCTTGCCGTCACTGTTGAAATCGCCGACCACGACCGATTCCGGGCACGTTCCAACCGCGAAGTTCGTCGCCGCGCCAAAACTCCCCGCTCCGTTCCCCAGCAGAACCGAGACATTGTTGGAGCTGTTGTTCGACGCGGCGAGATCGGCGTTGCCGTCACCATTGAAATCGCCGACCGTGACTGACTTCGGATTCGATCCCACCGCGAAGTTCGTCGCCGCTCCAAAACTGCCTGCGCCGTTGCCCAGCAGCACCGAGACGTTGTTGGAACTACTGTTCGTCGCGGCGAGGTCGGCGATGCCGTCGCCGTTGAAATCGCCAACCGTGACCGACCGAGGGTTCGTTCCCACCGCGAAGTTCGTCGCCGGGGCGAAGTTCACGCTCGCCGCGCCGGCGGAGTCAGCTAATAGAGCGAGAGAGAGACCGACAGACAGAGAGAAGCAAGAATGGAGTCGCGCGGGGAGCGACGTGCCTGCCCCGCCAGGCGGCGGCATTGCTGCGGCATTGCCTGCGGCCCCGGCATTTTGCCGGCATTGCCCGCGAGTAGCACTCCGAGCAGCGCTGAGCGCCTTAGGGCGCGAGGCGCCGGTAAACCATCCTGATAAACGCGGCATGGGACTGTGTCCTTAATTCGTGAGTTTGACGCTGCATGTCGGCCCGGCGGCCCCTGCGCTTAGTCTCGAACACACCACACCGGCGATGGCTCCCAATCTCTCCTATATGAACCGGCCAACCGCCCCCACGTCAAGCCCTATGGTTGCCATTGAAATTCTGTGACGGTTGACGTTCACCCCGATTTCAAAAATGAGCCTTCCCGCGACCGCACTTCAACCTCCTCCACGGGCAGCCGCTCCCACGTGCGATCATCCTCTTCCCAGCCGCCTTCAAACTCCTTTATCGCAGGTTTAGCTCAGCAGCACATTGGCGATTTCGGTTAAATCTTTCACGGTGGCGTCGGGCAGATAGTTATGATCGTCTATCGGCAGGTTGTAACGGTTCACATAGATGGCGCGATAGCCGCATGCGCGTGCACCAATGGCATCGAACGTGTGCGCGCTGACCACCAGCATCTCTTGCGGCTCGAAGCCAGGCTGCATGGCAGCAGCGCGGTAGACAGCCTTGCGGAGACCGGCGGCGCTGGTAGTATCGGGGTGAATGACAAAAGCCAGAACCTGTAGAAACCCCTCGGTACGCGGGAGTAGCTCAGTGGTAGAGCACTAGCCTTCCAAGCTTGTGGCCGCGGGTTCGAGCCCCGTCTCCCGCTCCAGCATTATCAAGGGTTGCGAGGTTTTTGCGACTCGGCCAAAAAACAACGTTCACAGAACGTGAACGAAACCGCGGCGGATTCGCGAGCGATGGGTTTGAGTTTGTCCTGGCAGCCCACCGCACAACTCACGGTTGTTGTTGCCGTGACATTTCTGCATCGCGTTAGTGGCGGACATAAATCCTGGAGTCATGGATGCGCTCAGCTTTTCCACACTTGCTGCCGGCAGTTATGTCAGTGCTGCTGCTCCCCTGCTCGATCGGTTTGGCGGGCGATCATTCTGCCGGCGTAAGCGCGTCCACGCCGCCGAACATCATCGTCATCCTGGCGGACGACCTGGGCTACGGCGACCTGGGCTGCTTTGGAAACACCGAATACCAGACGCCATGCCTGGACAAGATGTCGAGCGAAGGCGTGCGGCTGACGCAGTTTTATGTCGCGTCGGGCGCGTGCTCGCCCTCGCGCGCGGCATTCCTGACGGGCAAGTATCCGTTGCGCGCGGGTGTTCCGCGGGTGCTTGGGCCGAAGAGCACCACGGGACTGCCACCGGAGGAGATCACGCTGGCGGAAATCCTGAAAAAGCGTGGATACGCAACGCAGCTTGTGGGCAAATGGCACCTCGGGCACCAGCCAAAATTCCTGCCCACGCGGCAGGGGTTCGATCACTATTTTGGCATACCGTACAGCAATGACATGAAACCCGCGCCACTGATGCGCGATACGCGGATTATCGAACAGACGATTGACCAGACCCAACTGACGCCGCGCTATACCGAGGAGGCTTTGCGCTTCATTGACGAGCAGACGTCCGCCGCGCGGCCGTTCTTTCTGTACTTTGCGCACAACTATCCGCACGTGCCGCTGCACGCATCCGAGAAATTCAAGGGCCGTAACGAACGCCTGTACGGGGACGTGATGCAGGAACTGGACTGGAGCGTGGGCCAGGTGATGGACCGACTGCGCGCATTGCGGCAGGAGAAGAACACGCTGGTGATTTTCTTCAGCGATAACGGGCCGTGGCTGATAAAAGGAAGGGACGCGGGCTCCGCGGGGCCAATGCGCGATGGCAAGGGGACGCAGTACGAGGGAGGAATCCGGGTGCCGTGCATCGCATGGTGGCCGACACATCTGCCGGCCGGCGAGAGCATGGATGCGCCTGCGATTGCGACGGACCTGCTGCCGACAATTTGCCGCGTGACGGGTGCGCCGCTGCCGGAGAGAACGGCGCTGGACGGCGAAGATATTTTCCCGTTGCTGGAGGGCACCGGCTCGCCGTCGAAACGCACGCTGTTTTTCCCGGATTATTACGGGCACGACCATGTGGGCGCGGTGCGCGACGGCGACTGGAAGTTGATTACGGAGTGGCGCTGGCAGGAGATGCGCGGGGGCGAACGCGGCAAGACTTCGACGCGCGAGACGACGGAACCTGAGCTTTACAACATTGCCGCCGATCCGCGCGAGGCGCACAACCTTGCGGCTGAACATCCAGACAAAGTAAAATCGCTGACGCTTACAGCGGACGCGATGAGACGCAAACTGGACGCGGATGATCCGTGGCAGGGAATCGGGGATCCGAAAACGACAGAGTCGCTGGATTTTGTCACGCCGGGGACAAAGACATATATGGGGAGTGCCACAGCCGGTGAGTGATTCGCAGCCGCAGGAGTGTCTGTCGACATGGAGCCGGAGGCAGTTGGTCGTGCCGGGGGTGAGCGCGCTGATTGCGCTGGCGCTCATTCCGGTCGCGGAAAATTGTCAAATCGGACTGATAGTGAAGCTGTAACGGTAGCGTCGGCCCGCAGGTAACGTGTACTCGGGGTGAGTTTTCGCGCCCCAGCTGGTGTCGCCGCCCACGCCCATCTGCTGGTGGTCGATGTTGAGGGTGAAGAGGTCGCGCGTGGGGAGTTCGTTGACGTGTGTGGCTTTTTCCAAGTCGTGCATGGTGTACGGCCAGATGCTGAAGTTGAGCAGGTTATCGTCTGAGGTGATCCGGATACCGTGGCCGTTCGCGTCGGTAAGCTCGACCCAGCGGACGTCGGAGCGGTTGCCGTTTTCCTGCGGGCGGGCGTAGTCGTGGCGCAGTTCGCCGGCTTTGGCGGTGCAGCGACCAAACGCGGCGCCGGTTTTGCGATCCCAGTAGCTCTCGTGCGGTCCACGGCCAAACCAGGTGACGTTCTCGAGTTCCTTGATGATGCCGCATTGCATTCCGATGCGGGGGATTTCGGGCGCACTGGTGTGGGGATCGAGGGTGAGTGTGACGCGAAGTGAACCGTTGGCATCCTGGGTGTACTCGACCGTGCAGTTCGATTTACTGTCGGTTGTGGTAGCTGTCAAACCAGAGGCGGAGGGCTTGAAAGTGGTGGTCTTCCAGATGCCGCAACGTGCGGGCATTTTGTTGCCGTTGTCGTTGTCGGTCGGAACACGCCAGAAATTGGGAAGCAGCGGGGAACGCAAAAGTTCACGGCCGCCAAGTCTCAGGGAGTTTATGGAACCGCTTGCATTTTCGATGCCGAATATGAATTCTGGTTTGTCAGCATGTGATGCGATTTTGGCAGCTGTTGCATTCGGAAGCGCGAACTGCTCCCATGCAACCACGTGCCCGCGCGGACCCCACGAAGTGTCGGCGGGCAGTGCGAAACGGATCGTTGCGAAAGACGCGCCTTCTTTGGAGGCGATGGATGCAAATGCCGGCCAGGTGAACTCGCGTTGTTCGCCGGGAGGTACATCCATAGCCGGGAGCTGGATGGGGCCCGTTGACGCGAGATCGCTGGCGATCTCTCCCGTAGCCTGCAGCCAATTGAGATTCAAAAATGAGTACTTGTTTCGGACGTTGAACCTGCCGGCGGAAAGATCTACGGCCTCGACGCTGATGGGCTGATAAACTTTTTTGGTTTCAAGCAGCCCGGGGTTCGGGGAGCGATCGGGCAGCACCAGCCCGTTGCAGCAGAAGTTTCCAGTCGGTTCGCCGGGCGGGCCATAGTCTCCGCCCCACGCCCAGTACATGCGCCCGCTCTTGTCGTGCTCGCGTTGAGCCTGGTCGACCCAGTCCCAGATGAAGCCTCCCTGCAGTTGCGGGTGACTATCGATCGCACGCCAGTAATCGGCGAGGTTGCCGGTGCTGTTGCCCATGGAGTGCGCGTATTCGCACATGATCAAGGGGCGCTGGCGAGGTTTGCTGGCGTGATCGAGCAGCTTTTCGATGCGCGCGTACATGGGGCAGATAATGTCGGTGTGCGGTTTCGACTTTGCCTGCTCATATTGAACCGGGCGGGATGGATCGCGCTGCTTGATCCAGGCGTATGTCGCCTCGAAATTGCTGCCGTCGCCGGCTTCGTTGCCAAGCGACCAGATGATGATCGATGCATGATTTTTGTCGCGCTCGACCATCCGCTGCGTGCGGTCCATGTGCGCCTTGAGCCATTCGGGCTTGTCGCCGAGCGTCTTGTGTTTGTCGTAGCCGATTCCGTGGGTCTCGATGTTGGCTTCATCGATGAGATAAAGACCGTAAAGGTCGCACAGCTCGTACCATTCCGGCGTGTTGGGGTAATGGCAGGTCCGCACGGCGTTGATGTTGTTCTGCTTCATGAGCAGGATGTCGCGGATCATGGAGTCGCGCGAAATCGTGTAGCCGTGAATCGGGTCCATCTCGTGGCGATTAACGCCGGCGATGCGCAGCGGCTTGTCGTTTAGCTTCAGCTGTCCGTCGGAGATTCCGACGCGGCGGAATCCCACCTTCCACGGGATGACTGCGGTGACCTTCTGTGCGTCGGCCAGCGTAATGAGAAGATCGTAGAGCTCCGGGTTTTCCGCGGACCAGGGGAGAATGCCACGCAGTTGATCGTCCGTTACAGCAAAGCGTACAACGCTCGAGGCATTCATTCCAGGGGATAACCGCGGGGTGAGCGCGCCACCGGACACCTGTTTTCCGTCGCTGTTTACGAGCCGATATTCGGCCTTGAGCGCGCCAGCGGTGGTGCTCGTCGATACGTCGACGGTGAGAGCAAACTCCGCACGGCCCGCTGCGGCCAGGAGTGCGGCAGTTGTCTGGAAGTCGATTACGTGGGCAGAGGCGGGACGCGCAAACATGTACACGTCTCGATAGATGCCGCTCATGCGCCACTTGTCCTGGTCTTCCAGGTACGAGCCGTCGCAATAGCGGAGAACTTTCGCGGCGAGCAGGTTCGGCGCGCCGAACCTGACGTAGGTTGTGATGTCGAACTCGGCAGGAGTGCGGCTGTCCTTGCTGAATCCAACGCGCTGGCCGTTTACGTAGAGGTAGAAGAACGACTCGACACCGTCGAAGTGGACGATGACTTTGCTGCCATTCCATTCGGCAGGTACTTCGATTGTGCGCCGATAAAGGCCGACGGGGTTGTGCTCATCGACAATACGTGGCGGATCCATTTTTCCCCATGGGCACAGGGAGTCGTCTTTCATCCGGTTCACATAGATGGCGTAGTCTTTTGCTCCCGCGTTTTGCTTCTGCCAGGCGGAAGGAACCTGGATCGATTTCCACGCGCTGTCGTCATGGTTCGGTTGTTCGAAACCGGGCGGGGTGACGTCGGGCTTCGGCGCCCATGAGAATTTCCACGTACCGTTGAGGTCGCGAACCAATGGAGACGCATTGCGGCGAGCCAGGAGCGGAACGGTGGTGTCGGCGTTGGCACGTGCGAGATGTTCAGTCGGATAGGCAACAAAGCTGGCGTGCGGGTCGTCGCGGTTCTGCCCGGTTAGCTGCGGGTTTTGCCAGTCAGGAAGGTCGGCGGTTGCGGTAGAGGTCATGAGCAGAAATGTGAGAGCACTGAGTGCATGTCGCTTGTCCATCAGGTTTGTCGGCAGTCGCGGCGGGACAACATCAAGTGGAGATTGGCGCGGTCGGCGTTGATCGCCTGCTGGATCAGGATGAGGGGAGCTGCCCGTTCGGCAGATACGTTTCAAGCGCCGCGAACAATTCACGGGTCTGGATCGGTTTTGCAAGGTGGGCGGTGCACCCGGCTGCAAGACAGAGTTCCTTTGCCTCGCTTCCTGCGCTGGCGGTTACGACCAGTATGGGAGTGTCGCGAAAATCATTCATGGCTCGCAGGCGGCGCGTTGCTTCGAGGCCGTCCATTACGGGCATGCGGAGGTCCATCAGGATGAGGTCAGGCCTGTGCTGTACCGCCATATCTACAGCTTGCTGCCCATCCCGCGCTATCAGCACTTCATGGCCCTGGACGGTAAGCATGTCGGTCATGAGACTGATGTTTGCCTCATTATCCTCGGCTACGAGGATACGCCGCTGCTGCGGCCGAGTCACTGCAACCATGGATCCGGAGGAATCCTGGTGCCAGTTTTCGGAATCAATGTCGTCGAGGGGAAGCGTGAACCAGAACGTACTTCCCTCGCCGGGCTTGCTGGTCACCCCGATTTTTCCGCCATGCAACTCGACGAGTCGTTTCGTAAGGGCCAGACCAATGCCGGTACCGCCGAGTTGCTCGTCGCGAACGCGATCTGCCTGGTGAAATTCTGAAAACACCTTTTCCTGCTCGGCAGGTTCTATTCCGATCCCGGTGTCGATGACGGAAATCTTCAGGGACCCGTCGCAGGGCTCCGTCCTGATCGTGATGCGTCCGTGTTCAGGTGTGTATTTAATCGCGTTCGAAAGCAGGTTCAGCATGATCTGCTTACATTTGCGCAGGTCGCCGGACATGTGCTGCACGGCAGGATCCGTGACGATGGCTGCCTCCAGATGTTTCGCGCGCAGCTGGGTGCTCAGCATTGAAACCGTGGCATCGATGCACTCGCGCGGATGAAACGTTTCCGTGGCAAGCTCCATGGCGCCTGCGTCGATCTTTGTAATGTCCAGTAGATCGTTGATGAGCGCCAGCAGGTGCTTTCCGCTCTTTTCGAGTTGGCGGGTGTAATCGAGCTGCTTTTCATTGAGCGGACCAAAGAACTGGCCGCGTAGCAAATCGGTAAACCCGAGAATGGCATTCAGCGGCGTGCGCAGCTCATGGCTCATGGACGACAGAAACCTGCTCTTGTGTCGATTGGCTTCCATCAGACGCAGGTTTGCATCCTCAAGGCGCTTGAGGGATTCGCTCAGCTCTTCCGTTCGGGATAGCACGATTTGCTCGAGGTTCTGCCGCTGACGCTCCAATTGCGCGGTCTTGTGCCGGACTTCGGAACGAAGCAGCAATGTATGGATAAATGACAGCACCAGCAGGCCGACCGCGCCGGCCAGGAGCCACTTCACCCAATACGGCCAGCCGCCCTTTACCTGACCGAGCCAGCGCTCAATACCCTGGTGCCAGGCTGAATCAGGGTCGAGCTTCTGTTCGCGCAGGCCCGCATCAATCGCCTTGCTAAGGTCCGCATTCTTTCCCTTCGGAAACGCAAACCGGATACGAATCGGATCGAGCACGATGTCGCTCGTATCGACGCCATATTTGTACTGCATCTGCGAGCCGGCGATTCGGCTGGCGAGGACAGCGTCCGACTGTCCAGCCTTAACGGACTGAAACCCGGCATCGTAACTGTCGAACTCTTGATATTGTGCAGCCAGGTTGAGCGACTGGAGGATTTTCTGCAGGCGGGGAAAGTGGACGTCTTCGCGCAACACGGCAATGCGTTTTCCGCCAAGCTCCGTTACGGTTCGAATGCCGGAATTGTGTGCCACGTAGACCTGTGCCCACGTTGAGAAAATGTCTTCCTCGTTAAAGTCGAAACGCTGCAAGCGTTCTTCGGAGAACCCGATATCCAACTGCACATCGATCTCACCTTTTTCGAGGCGGTCGAGGCATTCCGCCCATTCTCCATATACGAACTGAAGCTCCCAGCCGTTATGTTCGGCGATCTCCTTGATGACTTCGACATCGAGGCCAGCAGGCTTTCCCGTGGCGTCGAGGAAGACCATGGGTTTGTTTGCGTAAATACCGACTTTAACGAGGCGTTCTGCAGCCGCGAGACTGGCAGTTAGCGAGAGACAGCAGAGCAGCAGAATTGCTAAAATGGAAAGGCGGTCCGCCAGCGCGGACCGCATTTGAAATTCAACGGCAGCCAAGGTGCCAGCTATTGACCCTCTTGTACAGCTATCCGCCATTAGGGCTCAGGCTATGCGTTTGACTGAGGTCCAGGAAGTTTTTAAGGATCGTTTTGCCTTCCGTCGTCAGGATCGATTCCGGGTGGAACTGCACGCCCATGACCGGATGCTCCTTATGGCGAACACCCATGATAAGACCGTCGTTGGTTTGTGCGGTAATTTCCAGGCACGCCGGCAGCGTGTCGCGTTCAACAATAAGCGAGTGATAGCGCGTGGCGACAAAGGGATTTGGCAGGCCGGCGAACAGCGCATCGCCGTAATGCTCGATTTCGCTCGTTTTGCCGTGCATCACTTTTGGGGCACGGATTACGTTTCCGCCATAGGCCTGCCCAATGCATTGATGACCAAGGCACACGCCCAGCACAGGAATGGATTCGCCCAGCAGGCGGATGATGTCGAGCGAAACACCGGCCTCATTAGGCGTACATGGGCCGGGGCTGATCACGATGCACGAAGGCCCCATAGCAAGTATGCCGGATGCGTCGATTTTATCGTTCCGAATTACCTGCATTTCGGCACCCAGCTCGCCGAGATATTGCACCAGGTTATAGGTAAATGAATCGTAGTTATCGATCACGAGAATCATGGGTTCACTCCACTCCGTACTCGGCAATTTCGATCGCCCGGATCATCGCGCTGGCCTTGTTGATGGTTTCCTTGTATTCCTCGGCAGGTTGAGAGTCTGCAACGATTCCAGCACCAGCCTGGATATACGCATCCTCACCTTTGACGAGAATCGTCCGGATGGTGATGCAGGAGTCCAGATTGCCGTTGAAGCTGAAGTACCCGACAGAACCCGCATAAGTGCCGCGGTTCATTGGCTCGATCTCATCAATGATCTGCATCGCCCGGATTTTGGGTGCACCACTTACGGTGCCGGCCGGGAAGGCGGCTTTGAACACGTCGAAGGCGTCGTACTGGGGATCGAGCTTCCCGCGAACATTGGATACGATGTGCATCACGTGCGAGGAACGCTCGACCACCATCAGTTCGTCGACGGCGACCGTTCCATAATTGCAAACGCGACCGCAGTCATTGCGACCCAAGTCCACGAGCATGATGTGTTCCGCGCATTCCTTGGGGTCCGCCAGAAGCTCCTTCTCGAGTGCAAGATCCTGTTCTTTCGTATCGCCGCGCTTTCGTGTGCCGGCAATGGGCCGCACCTGTACTTCCCCGTCGGCGACGCGAACGAGAATTTCCGGGCTGGACCCAGCCAGGCGCAGGTCGCCGAATTTCAGGTAAAACATGTATGGCGATGGGTTGACCGCCCGTAGTGCGCGGTAAATTTCAAAGGCGTCGCACGATACGGGCACGTGAAATCTCTGGCTGATGACGACCTGGAAAACGTCACCCGCGGCAATGTACTCTTTGCATTTATCGACGGCTTCTTCAAAGGAATCCTGGGAGAAGTTGGAACGCACTTCAACGGGCTGGGTGTTCACCGTCTGCTCGCTCGTGTATATGGGCCGCGCGAGCTGCGAATGAAGTTGTCCGATGCGCTTAACCGCTTCTTCATACGCCTGATCGGGCGTGGTGCGTTCAGTCACATGCGCATTCACCAGGATTTTTAACCGGTGTCGCACATGATCGAAGATCAACACAGAGTCGGTGACGATGAAGTAGATATCCGGAACTCCGAGATCGTCTTTCTGGCCGTTGCCGATTGGCTCCAGGTTCCGAATCTCATCGTAGCTCACATAGCCAACCGCGCCTCCACAGAAGGGAGGCAGCGTAGGATCGGCAACCGGCTTGAACTGCTTCATGACCTCGCGCAGGCGGTCCAGCGGTGCGAAATCATGGAAGGATTCCTTGCGGCCGCCGGCGTAGCTGATTTCGACTTCGTGCTTCTTGCTGCGGAAGATGATGTGCGGATTGGCGCCGAGAAAGCTGTAGCGGCCGAGGTTCTCGCCTCCCTCGACGCTCTCCAGCAGGAAAGCGTATTTAGCATCGCCGATCTTTTTAAAAGCCGAGACGGGCGTGTCCATGTCGGCAACGATTTCGCGATACACCGGAATCAGGTTTCCCTGCTCCGCCTTCGCAAGAAACTCTTCTCGGGTGGGATAGATGTTTGCCATTAAAGTCCCTGCCCATAGCTTGTCGGTTCACTGTGGATGTCGAGAAACATTATAGATTCTTTCCGGTAAAAACAGCGATGAGTTAGCGTCGCCATACTGACGTGCGCGCATTGCGGAACAACCACAGGTTAGCGGCCGTAGACCTCTTCCGCCGCAAAAACCTTTTCCCCCGTCTCACGCCATCGTTCGCCGTCGGCCACGCGATAAAAGCACGATCGATAGCCGTTATGGCACGCGCCGCCCACCTGTTCCACGCCCAGCAGCACTACATCGCCATCACAATCCAACCGGATCGAATGGACAGTCTGGGTATGGCCGGAGCTCTGACCCTTGAGCCACAATTCCTTGCGGCTGCGACTCCAATAGCAGGCCTGTTTCTCCTCGATTGTGCGCGCCAGGGACTCGCGGTTCATCCACGCGAACATCAGTACCTCGCCCGTGGCGTGGTCCTGCACGATCGCGGGAACGAGTCCCTTATCATCGAATTTAACCTGGCTAAGTAGAGCGTCCATATCCGAGTGCGGCGGTAACGAGATAAATCCCGTCACCAAAGTACAAGCATATAACCGCCAGCCGATCAGAAATTTACTGCACTACCTTACGGGCCCCTAGTCCGCTGCCTCGATTCCACCTGCTACAGTCCATCATTTTATGGCATTTAAGAGCGTCGAACTACTCATGGTGGTGTGCTCCCAGTAATGGGCTGAATCGGCAGACCTGTGCCTCATTTGCACACTGCCCGTTGGTGCAGTTTTTAGCGAAAAGACCGATGGCAGTGAGGTAGTCCCTGAAGCAGGAAATTGACTACCCGCTGAGTCCAATGTTCCCGATGTCGCACTGATCAGCTCAGGCCCCAACGATTTAAACACAATACCTCCCGCCAGCCTGCTGGTTGTGGTAGTCAGCCCGCTGTCTTCCATTTCGCCCATGTCGTGAGCATTGGCAGCAGATGCGGATAGGGCTAAACCGAGCGCCAGCCATCGAGCGCCATTTTGCGCAGCTCTCAGACTTTCTACCAGATGTTCTGCAACTGCCGCATGTAGATCTGGCCGTCCCCGCCTTCCGCCTGGGTCGATTCCCATACCACTACCGCATCTTTACCACCGGACGCCGTCCGGGGATTCCCGTAATACAGTTCTTCTCCATCGGACAGTTTAACTGAGGTCGACTCTCGAGCCGAGCGCCCATAAGCAGCGTATATCTGCGTTCCTTCGATGACGGACGTTGAACACCATGCAGCTACAATTGCGTCGCCGGCAGCGGCCCCGCTGATCTGGCTATTCGATGCATCCAGAGGCTGGTCGAGCGTTTCACCAGCACCGAGCAGCCGCGCTGCCTGTTCGCCAAAGTAGACACGATCAAAGTCCGCTTCGTTCTCAGTACCGGGAGGTTTTTCAAACCAGAACGCGGCCAACGGACCGGCAGGACGGCGTATAAGCTGCGGCAATGGCTCGCCCGGCAGGTTGTCCAGCTCTGCGAGCTTTGCATCGCCCCACAGCCCGGCGCTGCGCACATAACGTTCGCCGACAAGGTAGAAACCATCTTCACGCCCGGCATACCATAGAATCGTGGGCTCCGGATCAAAAACGACTTCAGGAAACAGGTTATGCGTCTGTGCGGCGGGAGTCAGCGCCTCGACATGGAACGTTCCTTTTCCATCCAGAAATGCACAGTGAACTTCGTATGCGCTGCCGCGTGCGGACTGCCACACAATCCAGGGACTTCCCTGGTCATCCAGCTTAATTGTGACATAGTCGCAATCGCCCGCTGCCTCAGTGGCAGGCAAGCTCATGCTGTTCCATTTGCCTGCAATACGCGCGGCATAATGGGGAACAAATCTGCCATCGGTCAAAGCGATCCACGCAACGTGCGGATTGCCTGCCGCATCGACGTCGAGCGCCGGAAGTTCATTTTCACCAAGCGGTAGCGCATCGAGGATGATTTCCGGCAACCATGTACCGTTCACGGCTTCGCGCAACAAGATGCGGCGCTCTTTGCCGACCAGGCCTTCCCACGCTACAAAAGTATGTACGCCGTCCTGCGAGCATGCGACCACGGGATGGCGGTTATCCGTCGAGCGCCCACTGAGAACGAGCGCCTCTCCGAGGGAGGGTGCCGCGATCGCATTCTGACTCGACAGCAATCCAAGCGTCACGCATGCGTAGAACGCCGCGGCCTGGACTGCAGTATGTAGTCGGGGCAAAATCATAGCCAATTAAGTATTACGGTGTAAGTGCCCTATTTACGGGCAACTAAGAAATAAGACGAAGATCTTTCGAAAGCGTTGTCAAATTCCGAAAACCTTTTTTCGTCACCACCACCAAATCTTCGATCCGGACCCCGCCAAAACCGGGGATGTAGATGCCAGGTTCGACGGTGACGACCATGCCTTCGCGCAGTATTTCCTCACTACGGGGGTTCAGCGTGGGTGCTTCGTGAATCTCGAGTCCAACACCATGGCCAAGCCCATGGCCAAATTGCTCGCCATATCCAGCGTCCGAGATGATGGTCCGAGCTGCGGCATCCACGTCTTTGCACAGGGCGCCCGGGCGAATCTTTTTTAGCGCGGCGATTTGCGCGGCCTTAACGATTTCATAGACCTCGCGGTGCTGCGGGGAGGCCTCTCCAACGCATGCGGTCCGGGTTAGATCGCTGTGGTAGAGCCTGTCCCGTACACCCATGTCGATCAGAAGATAATCGCCTGTGCGAATTTTTGTTTTTCCTGGTGTTGCGTGCGGTAAGCTGGTGTTCTGGCCGGTAGCGGCTATGGTCTCGAAAGCTTCCTCCACGCGATTGATGAACATAAGCCGCCGGACCTTGCGCTGAATGTCGAATTCAGTCTCGCCGGGCTGAGCCGTCTGCAGGATCAGATCGCATAACGCCTGGTTCAGCTTCTGGTTTTTGGCGATCTGTTTAGTCTCGGCAGGTTCCTTGATGGATCGGAGCTCCCGCAGAATGTTCCCCGCCTCTATGAAGGTCGTGCGCCCCGCTGCCTTCTTGAATCTTTTAAACTGGTCGTAGGTGATGCCGCCTTCAAATCCCAGTCTCTTAACGCCGACCTTCCTGATTAGGTCCCGCAGTTCGCCCGTTGCGTTCTGCGTCATGCGGAGTACCTTGTAGCCGCTGATCTGCTGCGTCGCTTTTTCTATGTACCTGAAGTCGGTGAGAAAAAACGCGTCGCGCCGCGTGACGAGCACGACGCAGTTGCTCGAAGAAAAGCGCGAGAGATACAGTGCGTTAGTGCGGGTGCTGACAAGCATGCCGTCGAGCTTCTCTTTGCGCATTGCGGCACGCAGAAGCGTGAGGCGTTCGTCACTCATTAGAGGGTATCTTCGCCACTCATGACAATTGTCTGGTGGTTTGAGGAGTGTCGCTCGGCATCGATGATTTTCCGGATGATCCCGATCGTTTGCTCCAAGTCCTCGTTGACCACCGCGTAGTCGTACTTCTGCGCGAAAGGTATCTCCAGGCGCGCATTGCGCATCCGCGTCTGGATGATTGCATCGTTGTCAGTATCGCGATTTCGGAGACGCTCTTCAAGTACGCGCAGGCTGGGCGGCAGCACGAAGATGAGCACTGCCTTGTCGTTCAGCTTCTTTATGTTCAGGCCGCCCTGCACATCGAGGTCGAGCACCACATCCATGCCGCCCTCCAGCCTGGCATCTACGAGGTCACGCCGCGTACCGTAGAAGTTGCCATGCACGCGTGCCCACTCATAAAAGCTTTCACCAGCAATGAGATGATTAAACTCATCTTCTCCGACAAAGTGATAATCGTGACCATCGACCTCATGACCGCGGCGTGGACGGCTGGTGACCGAAACTGAGTAGCATAAGCGGGTGTCTGCATCGAGCAGCGCCTTGCAGATCGAGCTTTTTCCGCCTCCCGAGGGCGAGGACAAGATGATGAGAATGCCTTGCGGCTTTAACGAAATCGGCATCCGGCCACTATCTGGAGACCTTGATGGGCGGTCAAGGCGATTCAGGGTTCCATTGCTGGTCGGATGCGAAGTCGGATGCGGACAGGCTGACGTGGCGCCTGAGCATTAAAAAGCACCCGGCGCCGATAACCACTGCGATCGCATCGATCATCCAGTCGGCGAAATCGCAACTGCGCCTGGGTACCCATAGCTGGTGCATTTCATCGGTGGCGCCATAGACCCAGCCGGCGAGCACAGCCGCACTGCCGCGCCACCGCAATTCCAACCAGCGCGCCAGAAGGATTCCAAATGGCGTGTATAGCGCAAAATGCACCCACTTATCTGCAAAGCGCCATCCAACCTCGGGGTAGTTGTTCCCGGGAACGGAAGAAAGAATGAACAGCAATAACGCCCAGGCCAAAACGGGCATCCACTTGATTACCGGGTCGCCAGGAAATACGAACCAGCGAAAGAACCGCGGGAACGGCATTAGTGAATCACGCGTTGACGGCTCTTCCGCCCTGAAGCATCTCGATTGGCCGTGCTTCGCGGCCTTCACTCTTGGAATAGACCTGCTTGCCGTCGACTTCGACGGAATCGACGATGCAAACGATCGCGGCGTCGACCGGCTTGTTCGTCGTCTGCCCGGTCAATCGTGCACTGCTGCCCTGCACCACGATGACGAGCTCGTTTGGGCCGGCGCCCACTGCGTCGCATGCCACGGTATAGCTGTTCATCAGCTTCATGTTAACGTCGACGTTCTGCACAACCAGTAGATTAAAGCCACGCATGCCTTCATCTTTTTGCGTCGAAACGACGGTTCCGACCACGCGACCCATTAACATGAAGAAACTCCTAATCGTAGATTCAAAATTCTAAATTCAAATCGCTTTAGCTTCTGTCGGAGCATCTGAAATGCAAGGAGCGAGATGCCCGATTGTTAATTTTGAATCGTCTAACCTGGATTATTTTTTAGGCTCGCCCATTTTGCACAGCTTGTCTGCGACGGCCTCCAGTTCCACACGCATTTTAAGCGATTCGAGCCAGCGTTCGGGAATTGCCTGCTCGCCAAAGCGTGCACCCAGCAGCGCGCCTGCAACGGCGCCCAGGGTGGCGGCGTCCCCGCCGAGGTTTACCGCGCGAACCAGGCCTTCCTCGAAATCGATGGCGTTGAGCGTGAGCCAGTAGCCGGCCTGCGTTGTCTCGATGGCCATGCCGTTCGCTTTTAGGTCATCATACTGGACGTCGTTGACCGCCTTCAGGAATTTTACCATATCCTGCAGCGGATCGGCCGCATCTTCTTCGCCGACCTGCTCCCGGTATTCTTTCGTGGCGCGGGAATCTGCCAGGAAGCGCCATGTTTTAAACAGCAACTTGGAAGGATCCTTGCCGCTGGTTAGATAGCTGATCCCGAAATTAAAAGCAATGCACGCATCCACGCAACGGGGGTCATGGTGTGTAAGACGGCAAACGTCCATGGTCTCCTGCACCAGTTCCTTCGGTTGGACGCGACGCAGCATGCCAACAGGTGCGACCCGGACAATGCAGCCGCTGCCGGCAACATCGCCGCCCCGCTGTTGCCACACCTTGGTGGCCGCAGAGAAGATGTCCTTCGCTTTGGGCTTTAAACTGCTTAAAACGGATCGGGTGGTGGGGCCTATCCCCTTTCCACTGCCGTTGCTGTTGATGTATTCGACCATGTGGCCTGCGATAATCCGTATCTCAGCGCCCTGGTTCTCGATCAGTGACTTGGCCACAACATAAGCAAGTCGGGTATCGTCGCCAACTTCGCCGGCTTTAGAGTTCAGTCTTCCTCCGCCAACAAGTTCGCGATGGATTCCGTACTTCTCTTTCACCTCTGAACGACTCATGGCATCCACGGTGGCGCCTAGCGCGTCGCCAATTGCTGCGCCGACAAGCGCCCCCCTGTAGCTGTCCTGCGTCTGGTTCATGGTTTCCTTTCTCAGTTACTCCGGCCAGCTTAGAACCGGCTCGTGTTGGTTAGTATTCGTGCTTCTGTTCTGGAAACGTCCCGCTCCGCACATCCGTACAGAACTCTCGCACCGCGGATTCCATTGTTTCCAGCATACTTGCGTATTGTTTGACGAACTTGGGTGGGACATCGGATGACAGGCCGATCAAATCTGTCATTACAAGAACCTGGCCGTCGCAGCCTTTTCCCGCGCCAATACCTATCGTTGCGACCTGGAGCGATGCCGTTATCTCAGTTGCTACTTCCGGGTCCATTGCCTCCAGGACGATCGCAAAGGCTCCGGCTTCCTGTAACGCATGGGCATCTTCCAGGAGTTTTGCCGCGCTCTCGTCCTGGCGGCCCTGGACGCGATATCCGCCGAGCTTGTGAACGGCCTGTGGCGTGAGGCCAATATGGCCCATTACCGGGATTCCGGCGTTGCTGATGGCCCGCACTGAATTTGCGATTTCGATGCCGCCTTCAAGCTTCACGGCTTCGGCGCCCCCGGCCTGTACCAATCGGCCGGCGCTAAGGAGCGCCTGTTCCGCGGAGGCCTGATAGGTCAAAAAGGGCAGGTCCGCGATAAGAAATGCCCGTTTGACGCCCCTGTGCACCGCCGCTGTATGGTGGACCATAATATCGAGGGTGACCGGGATGGTTGAATCGTAGCCTAACGCCACCATTCCCAAAGAATCACCCACCAATACGGCATCGCATCCAGCGCTGTCCGCTGCGACGCCGGTAGGGTAATCGTAAGCGGTAACGATGGCGATTTTGTGCCCGCGCTGCTTCAGCATCGCGAAGTGATGCACACGCCGTTTGGGTTCGGCGACCGCTCGCCGTGGGCTTGTCATGGGCTCACAATACATCCGTCTTATAGAATTCAGCACAGCAATCGCCGATTTTTCCACAACGGCAGCTAACGCGCTGCGCTATCCCATGCCCAGCCTCGTTTTTTCCAGTGCGCAACGTCCGCATTTTCCGATAGACGAAGTAGTTGATTATACTTTGCGAGCCGGGACGAGCGGGTGATGGAGCCGATCTTAATTTGAGCGGCGCCGGAGCCGACCGCGAGGTCGGACATCGTTGCGTCTTCTGTCTCGCCGGACCGGGCGGAGACGACGGTGCCGTAGCGCGCCTGCCTGGCAAGCGACATTGCCTGAAGTGTTTCGGTCACGGTACCAATCTGGTTGAGCTTAATCAGAACCGCGTTTGCGACACTGCGGTCGATACCCTGCTGCAGGCGCGAGGTGTTGGTAACGAAGAGGTCGTCTCCCAGAAGCTGCAATCGTGGACCGAGCCGCTCGGTCAGCAGCTCCCAGCCGTCCCAGTCATCCTCGGCAAGACCATCTTCAATGCTGATAACAGGATGTTTATCGGCCAAGCGTTCAAGGTAAGTCACCATCGCACGAGACGTTCGACGCTTGCCATCGGCCTTCATCTGGTACACGCCGTCGGAGTAGAAATGGCTCGCGGCAACGTCGACCGCTATTCCAACAGTGCCGGGCGAAAAACCGGCGTCGCGGATGGAACCGGACAGCAGCACGAGCGCGGCGGCGTTGGAGGGTAAATTGGGCCCAATCCCACCTTCATCGGCAACAAGCTGCGGGTTGTAGCCGGTTTTCTTCACGCACCGGGAGAGGGCGACCTTATAGATCTCGTGTGTCCACTCCAGCGCCTGCATGATCGACTTCGCGCCGTGTGGCACAATCAGGAAATCCTGGAAGTCGAGTTGTCGGCCCGCATGCAGGCCACCGCTCAGGATGTTGATCATGGGAAGCGGCATACTGGGCTGCCCACGCATCGCTTTAGCAAACAGATGATAAAGCGGCTGATTGGAGGCGGACGCGAACGCGTGCGCGAAAGCAAGGGAAGCCGCGAGAATGGCATTCGCACCAAAGGTGGATTTGTTCGACGTTCCGTCCAGCTCGATCAGGAAACGGTCGAAATCAGCGATGCTGTTAAAACGTCTGCCGGTTGCTTGCGAAGCGATCTGGCTATTCACATTAGCGACGGCTTTCCGCACTCCGAATCCACTGAACCTGGTAGGTTTAGCATCGCGGAGCTCAAGTGCTTCGTGAGTTCCGGTCGAGGCGCCGCTGGGAGCGATGGAGCGACCTCGCGCACCGTCCAGAATCACTTCGGCTTCGACGGTCGGTCGGCCGCGGGAATCCAGCACTTCGCGCGCGTAGATGCGTTCAAGCTTCACTTCAATGCGTCCAGTCCCTGTGTCCCATTCAGCAGCCGCGCACCCGTTTCGACGACGACCTTTTTTCCACGTTCATCAAGATACTCGACTGGCGACTTGCCGAGTACGCGGGCCAGCATAAGCGCGCCGAGCACGGGCCAGAAATCGCGAGGAAGATCAGCACTCAGCTCGTTCAAGTATCCGCCCAGGTAAACTTCGATAAGTTTTAGATAATCAGCGCTTCGCTCTGGCAGACGGACGGACTTCAGGTAAAGGTGATTCGCGATGGACGCGACATCGAAGGCGGGGTGGCCAATGTGCCCGACTTCGAAGTCGAGGATGATCACTCTCCCCTGGCTTACGAGGAGATTTTTAGGTGTGTAGTCGGCGTGGGTCAGGCTATCTGTAGCACTCATTAGTTCTGCCGCAAGGCGGCGAAGCTCCGTTGCGTATTCCGGATGCTGAGCGGCGATAAACAGCACGTATGCATCGACCCGGAGCTGGTAAAAGAACGTTTTGTCGCGCAGGTCTTCCGGCACAACATCGCCCGGAATCTTCTGCATACGTGCGAGCAGGCGTCCCACCTGCTCAGCGACCTTCATGTCCAGGTGCCCGGCTAACAGCTGCACCTTCCAGTTTTCGGAGTCCAGGGGCGCGGAGGACATGACGACGATTGCCTGCCCGCGATCCTCGAAAAGCAGCTTCGGGACGTGGTCGGGTCCCAGTTCGGCATGGAGGAGCTGCAGCATCAGCGCTTCGCGGTGCGCGCGCGCAGGGTCGGAGAACCACTCCTTTTCGACGCGCAACTGCGGAAGAGCCTGTTTAATAACGACGGGTTCCCCGACATGCGGCCACAACCGGAAAGCGCTACAGGATACTCCACCCGTCAATGGCTCGGTTCGTACGCCATCGACCGATTTTATGAGTCCATGCTCTGCTGCGTAGATGGCTGCGTTTGAGTCGTCCAGCTTCATGAATAGCTTTAAGGCTTGTCCTTGCGAAGACTGTCCAGATTTTCACGCAGGTAAACCAGCGCTTCGTCGCGCGAAGCAAAACGATTCTCGAGTTGCTCATCAAACATGCGCTGCAGAATGAGTTTATACTGAGGTCCCGGGATCAGCCCCAGGGCTGTCAAATCGACCCCATTGATGTATGGCTGCGGCAGGGCGCCCCTGGTAGCTTCGTCTTCGCGCAGCTCTGCCAGTTTTGCGGTCGCAAGTTCGTAGGTGTCCAGATCGTTAAAGCACCCAAGGCAATCTGCTTTGTGCAGCTCAAGCTCCTCCTGGATGAACGAGGAAGAGAGGAAGCGCCGCATGGTGCTGGTGCGCATATCCGGGAAATCGACAAAGCGCATGTGGCGCTCGATCATCGCCATGACTTGCTCGCGCAGCTCGTTGGAGCATGCGAGGCGCCGGCAAATGGAATCGGCCATCTCTGCACCAACCTTATGATGGTTGTTGAAGCGAATCCGGTCAGTGAGCGTTGCAGTAGGCGGCTTGCCGACGTCGTGCAGCAGAGCGGCCATGGCAAGCGCGGCGGACGGCTGGGGGGGCAGGTTGGCAAGGACGAGCTTCGTATGCTCAAATACGTCTCCCTCCGGATGGAACTGGGGTGGCTGGGCCATGCCTTTCATCGCTTCCACCTCGGGCAGGATGATGCCGAGCAGACCGCTTGTGTCCAGGAGTTCCAGAAAACGCGCGGGGTTTGCCCGGGTCAGGCCCTTCATCAGTTCGTCTCGCACGCGCTCGGCGCTGACGTGCTTGACGAGATGCGCGTTGGCTTGAATCGCCGTCCAGGTGCCTGACTCAATTTCGAAATCGAGCGAACTGGCGAAACGCACCGCACGTATGAGCCGCAGTGCGTCTTCATTGAAGCGGTCCTTAGGCTGGCCGATGCAGCGCAGCAGCCGCGCCTGTAGGTCCTGCTGCCCGCCAACGTAATCGATGACCTCGTTCGTGAGCGGTTCCAGGTAAAGCCCATTCACGGTGAAGTCCCGCCGGAGCGCATCGTGTTCGGCGTCGCTGTAACGTACGCTGTCCGGCCGACGACGATCGGAGTAGCCGGTTTCCTCGCGAAATGTCGCGACCTCTGTGTGAATTCCGTCCTGCACCACGATGACGACCCCAAAACTTGCGCCTACCAGGATGGACTTGTGAAAGAGCGGAATTACCTGGTCCGGTGTGGCGCTTGTCGCGACATCAAAGTCATCCGGCTCGCGACCGAGCAGCAGGTCGCGCACACATCCGCCCACGAGCACCGCCTGGTAGCCTTGCTGCTTCAGGCGCGCGATTACTCTGGTAGCAGCCGCGGCTGCGCGAGATGTCAGGTTCAGGTTAGTCATTAGGGTAGTGGGCGCGAAATCAAAGAATCCAAGGAATCAAAGTACAATCATAGTTTGCCGATTTTGCGGAGGTGTAATCAAAGTTTTGATTTGGGGGACGCGTTTGATTCGATTGGTCGTGGGTTTATGGGCTAAGTCGCGCAAGATCCACTAACCACAGAGGCACAGAGACACAGAGCGGGCACAGAGATTTTGCCACAGAACACACGGAATGGCCTCGATTGGCGGCGCGCGTGGGACCGGGATAATTGCGAGGCTGACAGCGGTATTATAAAATTCAAAGACGTAACGGCATCGCGTTGCCCGCTTTCCTAGCGGACGCTTGCCTACTGCGACACAAGCGCATCGACGGTGGCTTCTGCGGCGGATGACCCGGTGGCGGGTTCGAGGATTTTGAAGTCGCGGTCGATAAGCACGGTACGCGGAATGCCGGAGACGCCGTACGGCCCGCCGCGCGCGCTGGGTTTACCAGGCCCGAGCCACAGGTGATGAATGCCAGAGGTGTCCCAGCCGGTCTTTTTCAGGTGTTTGCGCACGGTATCGACATCATCGTCCACGCTGACGGTAACTATGACGGCTTTGTCTGCCCAGTTACTGGCGTGGCGAATTGCGGCGGCGTGCAACGCGGCCATGCTTGGCTGGCACGGCCCGCACCACGTCGCCCAGAAATCCAGAATGATGTACTTGCCCTTAAAGTTACTGAGTCGTGCGGGCTGACTGGTGGCGACGTCGACAAGGTCGAGATCGGGCGCCAGGTCACCCCTCGCCGGCGGAATCATCCGTGTATCACTGAGCAGATCATCGTCGGTCTTGGGGATCAGGTAGGTAAACAGCTCCTGGTCGCCCACGACGAGGCGATACGCAGATTTACCCGCACGCAGGCCGGTAAGATGGACGGTCGAATCCGCCCCGAGCACGCCAGACGCGAATGGTATGTTGTAGTATGCCTGCTGGGAAAGGTCCGTCGATACTGTCCATGACTTGCCGCGAAGGTCGCGCCCTGTCGCGGAGGCAATGTAAATGTTCGCTTTTGCACTTCCGTGTATGAGCGAAAGATCCAGCGGCTGGATGGTTTCTGCGATCGTTGTGGTTACGCCGGACTGAACGACGAGGGGTTCGTCTGGCCAATTGCCGTACGCGGGCTGCAGCTGGCTATAGACTGGAACGACAGCGCTGTCGGTTGCGCGGAACGAGACGCTGTACGTTCCGGGCGCAATATCCGACAGGGTCATGCCGATGGAATCGGTCGAGGTGGTCTCCACGGCTCGCGCGCGCTGGAAAAAGGCGGCAGAGAGGTATCGGAAATTCAGTTTGTCGGTGGCCGTGGTGTCCTGGCGTTTAAACTCGATGTGGACGGACCCGGGCGCGGGCAGTTCCACGCGAACCGGCGCGTCGCCCCATTCCGCTGGTGCGATGTCGCGGCTTTCCCATGGGCGCAGGAACCCGGGATGATGAACGAGAACGCGGACGGTTGTGCTGACAGGGTCGGGCAGGCGGAGCGCGAAACGGTCGCCGCCGGTGCGTCGCACTTCGACCAGGCGCAGCGGTTCGCTGGTATGATTCGATTCGATAGCGGGATTCAGGCTGGACCATGTGATCTCGACCAGTTCCGACCAGCGGCTGGATCCGCCCGGGCCGAGGCAGACCAGCGGCTGGAGATCTGGCGGCAGTGAGCGTCCGGGCGGCGGGACGAATTCGATTTCATGTTCCTTTCCGGTCGGGAGCAAAGCCTGGACGCGCGACTGGGTGGTTGGCAAATCGAGCGTGAACCGCGCAGGCGCTCTGCCCCGCGCGCGGAGAAATATGAGATAACGCCCTTCTGTCACAGCGCCCGGCCAGTCGCCCCTGCACTCGTGTGCATCCAGCTGGATCACGCCGCGAGCATCGGAACTACGCCACGGCGCCAGGAATGAGTAAATCGCTTCTTCTTTGCGTGCGGTGGCCTGTGCGCCGGAAACAGGTGCGCCATGCTCGTCCACGACGTGCAGCGGCGGAAAGGTTACCTTTTCCGCCGCGCGGGAAGTGTTCAGGAAGATTAGCAGGAGGGCGAGTGCGAAGAGTGAGCGAAGGATCATGTGTGGGCAGGTCCTGGTTAGTGGTGAGATGCCATAAGAAAGGAGTTTTACTTAGGGCAGACGCAAGGCTTTCACGCGGGGGCGGGCGGTGGCGTGCGCGTTCTGATTTTCTGTTAGGAGTAATAGGGGTGTTGGCTTTGAGAATGGTGAATGTAATCGGGAGAGGACCGGGATCTCCGTCGGGACCAGCGTTACTTGCCGAAAATCTTCTTAATGCGGCATGCGCACTTTCGCACCATGCCGCGTTGCTCTTTCGGCTCACCTGATTCCGGACTTGGCTTAATCATTCTGTCACAATCTGTGTACGTCTCGTCGCCTTGATCGCCGTCATTGCCTATGGATTCACAAGGGCAAGCCTCAACAGCTTCGTTTGCTAAGTTTGCCTCTTCAAGAGTTTCTGGCTGACGGAACACATAGCTAACTCCGTCGGGATCGTACCGCTTGAATACTGTCGGCGCAATTTGTCTGCAGGCGTCGCAGTCCAAGCAGGTGCAGTCGACGTAGTACTTGCCGGGTTTGTTTATCAGATAGCGTCGATCTCTTGTTGCCACCCATGCACGTCACAGGCGGGATGTTCTCTACGCAAATATTTTTGAGAGCATTCAGAACCAGTTACCTTAAGACAGTTCAGCGCTGTTTCACCGGTACTGGGTGATCTCGTTGATGCGTGGTCCTGTACCGCGTTAGTTTAACCAAGCGTGGGCGATCTGCTGGCCCAGCTCCGACAGCCAACTCGTACCTATGGCGGCGACAAAAACTCTGATACCTTTACCGACACTCCGCGTGCCTGCGAGAGTTTGATCTCGCCTTCGAGCCCAACAGTCAGCGCTTTAGTGTAGTTGCCTTTTTCGGGCATACGATAGACGTGCACCTGGTTTGCTGCGCAGTCGATCAGCCACACCTCCGGCACACCGTTACGCGCGTACATTGGCAGCTTCACCTGTCGGTCGAGCTCCATCGAGCTGTCGCACACCTCAACCAACAGCAGGATGTCAGCGGCAAGGGGCTTGCGGGTCTTGTACTTGTCGGCGGCAGGTTTGAGCACCAATACATCAGGCTCGGGCTCGTTGCGTGTTCCAAGCGCAACGGGCAGCTGCGAGCCGATAAAGTATTTCCGCGTTCTCTCGTACAAGGCATGAACCAGACTCAAAATTACAGATGCGTGCCTGCTGCCCATCGGCGTCACGTGGATGATTTCTCCTTCGATGAGCTCGGTGCGTTCGTCGCGCCCAAACACGCCGCTCTGCCAGGCGCGCTCGTACTCAGCGACAGTAAACCGGCGGCGTCGTCCGCTGATTACCTGGTCAAGGCTGGGCGAAATGCTCATTGGTCTAGACTGGCTAGTACAGCGGAGGGGATCAATTCAATTGTAACCCTATCAAGTTGCTGCAGCGCGATTGGATACGTATTGGGTTTAACGAGCTAAAAACGAGGCACAGAGACACAGAGCGGGCACAGAGATTCCACCACGAAGCGTACCGCATGGAATGAAGTGAAATCAGAGCGGCTGAATCGACGACCGCGATCAGCCCCAGTTCTTCCGCTCCTGTTCGAGTTGGGCGGCTGGATAGTTAAACAGAGTTCCGCCCGCCTGGCCAAACATGCGGATATAATCCGGGTATGGGATCTCCAACATTTCGGCCGCCTTACCCGCCGAAATGTAGCCACTTTGATGAAGCCACATCGCCAAATGCTGGCGGGCGTCCTCCAAGGGCACCTCGGGCGGCAATTCCATTTCGAGCTTGCTCATACCTGTGAGAAAACAGTTCCCACAGGATTTTGTTTCATCAAAGTACTCGTCATGCCCTTAGAAAATGCGAGGTGCCTAAAAAAGGTTCGATCTTACACCCCAGTCGGCACTCCGCCGCCGTCATCGCCGCCGCCGAGCAGCCCCATCATCTTTTCGCGCATTTCGCTCGGATAATGGCAGCGTTCCAAGCAGACTTCTCCACTGATCATGCCGCGCTTGTAGAGGTTGATCAGGTAATCGTCCATGGTGATCATACCCTGCTTGGCGCTGGTCTGGATGGTGGAGATAATGCGGTTGGTTTTCTTTTCACGAATGAGATTTGCCACGGCGGGCGTGTTATGCAGAATCTCATAAGCAGCCACGCGACCACGCCCGCTTGCTTTTGGCAGCAGGGTCTGCGCGATGACCGTCTTGAGCGCGACGGACAGCACGGCGCGTATCTGCTCCTGCTGATTGGTGGGGAATGCGTCGATGATTCGGTTAATGGTTTCCGACGCCGAGATCGTATGGAGCGTCCCGAAAACCAAGTGGCCGGTTTCAGCCGCCGTGATGCCGGCTTCCATGGTTTCGAGGTCTCGCATTTCGCCGACGAGGATTACGTCTGGATCCTGTCGCAAAGCGCCGCGCAGCGCGTAGGCGAAACTCGGGGTGTCGACGTGCAGCTCACGGTGCGTGACGATGGCGCGCTTGTGCGGATGCGTGTACTCCAGTGGGTCTTCGATGGTGATAATGTGACAGTAACGATCCGAGTTAATAAAGTCGATCATGGTCGCCAGGCTGGTTGTCTTGCCCGAACCGGTCGGACCGGTGACCAGCACGAGTCCGCGATGCGCCATTAACACTTCCATGATGGAGTCTTTGGGCAGACCGAGCTGCTCGAATGTGAGAATGCGCGAAGGGATAAGCCGCATCACGATGGAGATATTGCCGCGCGCCCGGAACACGGCACAGCGGAACCGCGCCATGTCGCTATAGGCGTAAGCGAAGTCGGCACCGCCCTGCTCCTGCAAAGACTGCTGGTAGCGCGGCGGCGTAATTTCGCGCATCAGGCGGTCGGAATCCTCCGGCGTGATCACGTCCGGATCCACGATATCGAGACCACCATGCAAACGCATAACAGGTGGTTTTCCGACGGAGATGTGCAGGTCCGAGCCCTCGCGCTCGACGACCAGCTTCAACATCTCGTTCATTTCCATTGCCATGGGGCAAAACGCCTTTCCAGTTCAGGGCAGTTGTGTAAAATTGATGAAGGTAATTCCTAACTTCTGCTGAGTGTATCGCAACAAAGAAAACTATAGCCGAGTTCTTCTTTAACGCTGGTGGCTATTAACGGATAAAAAGCACCTCGCAAATCCTTCCTTCCGCAAGTGCATCAAATTCATGATGATCAGAGGTCACTACAGGGGCTCCCAAATGCTGAGCGAGCGCGACGCAAAAGCAATCGGCAAAAGCAATTCGTCCGCGTGCCTTTAACTGTCCAACCTGCTGCAAGAAGCTTCGGCTAATGTCGCGCCGTACAGCTATTCCGTCGCCTTCAAGATCGCGTAAGGCACGTTTTGCCGTACGTTCGTCCGAATTCCTGAAAAGGTCATAGTAAACCTCGCACAGGTTTACTGCATGAGCCAAGCACTCGTGACTGGCATCGCGCAGTAGTGCCTCAACCACCTCGGCACCAGTTTCGTTCTTCAGGTATGCTAACATTGCGCATGCATCGAGAACGTGCTTCAATTCAGGCGCGAATCCTCCGCCGCGATCTCTCTCTGCTTTTGCCGGGCGAAGTCTTCGCTTGTGCCTCGAACGTGCGCGTATTTGCCCCTGGCAGTAGGCCGAATGGGTGTACCCGAAGTACGTGAATTGCTGGTCCTGGCGCGCGATGGCGTCTGCGAAGATTTATACGGAACGGAGCGCTCCGCAATTCCATCTGCAAGCTTTCTGCCGGATCGTTTCATTTTACTTATTACCGCACCCGTGCGACAATATTGAACTTCCGGAAGGATGCCTCCTACTGCCCAAACCTCTCGCGCACTGCGTCCGCCGGCACCTGGCGCCATTCGCTGGACGGCAAAAGCCGCGAGATGGAAAGCTTCTTTTCGTCGATCGTTGCCTCGCGGTCGCCGAACAATTCCGAGTTAAAGTTGATCCCCTTCGTGCCCGGTTGCGTGCTCCAGTAGTGCAACCCCACGCGATGGCCCTGTGGGTCGTAGGCCCAGGCGACGAAAATGACGGAGTGCCCGCTTCGATTGTTACGCCAGATCTGCACAAAATCACCCGGCAGCGCGGCGTCGAGGTTTTCGATCTTCTTGCCGAGCCCGAAACCGAGGAGCGCGTCCTCCGGGCCCGGTGAAAAGAGCTGGTCGCAGAACCACAGCCGCTTGAACAGCGGCAGGGTCTCCGACGTTATTGCACCTGCAATGGCTGGATCCTTGTCGATGGTGCGCAGCAGCACTTCCAGCGTAAGGCCGCAACAAAACGTGCGGCCTTTGGCTTCGCCCTTCATCGCGGGAATACCGGCAACGATCACGTCGGTGGTCGCACCATCGTACTGCCCCTCGCCGCGCTTTGGCCACCAGTAGGTGTGCACACCGGTACGCGGGTACTCGAGCAGACATTTCACGATAGACGCATTTGGCCCTGGCAGGTTCGGCAACTGCTTCTGCAAATTCGACAGCGGGCGAAATGGTTTAACCTGCTGCGTGATCGTAGTAAATTCGCCCAGCGATGCACTGATCTGAGTTGTTACGCGATCTTCCGTATCCAATGTAGCGTTCGCAGCGCCGCAGCACAACAAGAGGATTGCGGCGAATGTGACGTTTAGATCGTTCGGCATTCTGAAGTAACCCCGCGTATTCGCCCATGTTCGCCAGCAACCAGATACCCATTTACGTCGGCGCACCGTGCTGAAAGTTTACAGCTCCTGGGCAGCGACACCTTCGCTTTGCTCTTCTCCAAAAGCTTCCCAGAAGTGCCCGTCCGCCCGCAAACCGCCGGGATTTTTGTGCGTCCTGAAAATGTTGCCATAGCTGACACTGCCATTGGTGGGATCATACTCGGTGAATAGTCCTCGTTCCGTATAACCTTCCGGATGCAGGTCGAAATGCTGAGGCCTGCATGGAAACTCGATCCACGCAGGTGTCTCGATGGTTAGATCCGGACCGGGAGAAACCAGAAGCCAATCTCCCGCGAGATCTCTCACAGCCTCCCAGTGCCTCAGAGCACTGTCTTCCCATTGGACCCGGGATATTGGTGGCTCCAATATGCAATATTGAAGGGCGGATACCATGGTAGGCGGACTGAAGAAGTTGAAACCATGATAAAGGTAAGAGCGATTCTGGTTGGCCATCCACTCCGTATCCTGAATCGCATTTCGTTTCAGCGCTTCCCATTCAAAAATGTCCCAATGGGCGCCGTACAGCGAGCTCATTCGCTTCATGAACTCAGTTTTAGGGTCTTCGGTTTCATCAGCCAGTACGCGCCACAGAAGCAGCCAGCGCCACTTGCCCGCGAGCGGGTAACGATTTGAGTCCACCTGCAGCATCTCAAGTTTGGTCGCCGTTGTACGCATGTTATTTTTAACTGCAGAAACCTTGGAGCGCGTTTGTGCCTCTTCGAAGTTTGGCAACGCAATCATCGCCAGCATCGAGATAATAGCAATCACGATGAGTAGCTCGACGAGTGTAAAGCCGCCACGGTTAAAAAACATTCTGCTTCTCATTTTCGTCTTCCTCCAGGCAATATATCCGCACCAAAAGCGGGCGCATCGGGCCTGTCGTTATTAGTGGATTTAACAGGTGCCGGTGTCGTGGGAGGCGCTTGAGGGGCGGCGGCAGGGGCTGCCGCAAGCGCAGCTGGTGCGGTTGTTTCAGACTCGTATGGAATGGGGGTTATTACTGGCAGCGTTGTTGTTGCACTTGCGACAATCGACACAGGTGTAAGCGCCGGTGAAGCTGGCGAAGGGATAGCAGCGGCAACCTGAACAGGCGCGGAGGAAGGGGCTTTAGCGCGCGGGGCGCGAGCGGTCCCGAAACGGGGCCCGGTCGCACGTACATTCCATGCCACCAGCGCGGCTACCAGGAACAACCCGCCGGTAACCCAGCCCGCCCGCATGCGCCGCGGCGATAACTTCGCATATTGTGCGTAGAGGTAAAGTGGAAATGCGACCGGCCAGACGAGCACCTGGAGGAGGAACCACATGGGTCCGGAGAAATTGAGCTGCGGCGTAGCGGGGGGTTCATTGACCAGCCGCTCAGCGTCGAGCAGGCTGAACAGCGCCGACAGCAGCACGGTAAACCCGACGATCTTCAGCAACTTTGTGCCCGGATGCGCATTGTAATCCAGCCACGGGACCCAGGCAACCAGCAGAACAAATGCGGCCGCCGGAATCCATGGCAGCAGCATTCCATAATCGAACCGTGAGGAGGTGTCTTCACCAGGAACCTCGCGAACGACCTGCCCGCACAGACAGGTGCGCTGGGAGACGCCGAGTTCTCTGCCACAGGATGAACACTTATGCATGCTGGTTGGACGTACTCTACTGGAGGTTCGTTGACACGTGGAGCCAAATAAATCCGCGCAAAACCTTCAGTGGCCATACTTCAGCCAATCGTCAAGCCAGGTTTATAAGAATCCGCTCGCCTTAATGCGGGTGCATGCTTCGCGTATGCGTTCCTCGTTTGTTGTCAGTGCGAGGCGGAAATAGCCCTCGCCTGCCTGGCCGAACCCGTTGCCCGGCGTGGTTACAATCGCACATTTCTCGATCAGTTCGCGCGTCATTTCCATCGATCCGCGGCCGCCCCGGGTCTTCAGCCAGACATAGAAGGTGCCATCCGGCCGCCGGTAATCGGACCAGCCGAGTTCTTTCATCCCGTCGTCGAGCGCGGCAAGGCGGCGTTTATACATTTCGAGCGTCGGCGTGATGAGTTTCTCGTAGTTTTGCAACGCGACTATTGCCGCGCGCTGAATGGCGGTGAATACCCCGCTATCGAGGTTACTCTTAAGGCTGATCAGCCCTTTGATCAGTGTCGGATGGCCCGCCGCAAATGCCACACGCCAGCCGGTCATGTTAAACGTTTTCGACAGCGAGTGCATTTCGATTCCAACTTCTTTTGCGCCCTCCAACTCGAGGAAGCTGATCGCCTGCTCATCCTTGTACGTCATGTCCAGGTAGGCGGCGTCATGCAGCACGATGAAACCATGCTGCCGGGCCTTCGCGATCACCCGCTCGAAGAACTCGCGTGTCGCGAACGCCGCCGTTGGATTGTTCGGATAATTCAAAATCATCAGTTTCGTGCGTTCGTACACCTGTGCCGGAATCGCATCGAGGTCCGGCAGAAAAGCGTTCTCCGCCAGCAGCGGCATCACGTAAGGCTCGCCGCCGGCAAACACGGTAGCGCTGCGGTACACCGGGTATCCGGGTTCCGGGATGAGCACCACGTCACCGGGATTTACAAACGCCAGTGGGAAGTGGCCGATACCTTCCTTGCTGCCAATGAGAGCGGTAATCTCGGTCGCGGGATCCAGTTGCACACCGCGCGTGCGCTTGTAGTAGCTGGCTACTTCACTGCGGAAATCCAGCAGCCCGGCGCCAAGCGGGTACTGGTGATTTTCCACGTGCTGTGCGGCCTCGTTCAGCGCATCGATGATCAATTGCGGGGTGGGCTGATCCGGGTCGCCAATACCCAGGTTGATGACGTCTTCGCCGCGGGCAATTGCAGCCGTCTTAAGGCGGTCGAGCTCAAGAAACAGGTAAGGCGGAAGCTTCTGCAGGCGTTCACTTAATTGAATGTCGTGCTGAATCGATGTACTCAAAAGGGTCATAGCTCCCAAACTTTTTCGGATTGTGCCAATATCGACGGTGAGTCAGTAAAGCCGAATCTCGATCCCATTCTCTGCTTCTCAATTGCATACGCACGCGGAGGGCGGAATGTGCCAAGTATGCACTGCATCTCCAAAATGTCACCGGCGTTGCCGGAAGCGCCGACGTCGCCGCCCGAGACCCGACCGCAGCCACAAACCACGCCACGACCCGAGCGTATTCCGGCGCCGCAACCGCCTGCCAAACCCGCACCTGATCCGTTCAATCCCGAATGGCCTGACGATCTGCCTGAGCCGGAGCCGAAGGCGCGCCTCAGGTCTGCCGCGCTTTAGCGAGTTCGCATGCAGGAGCTGCAGGGGCAGATCAACAAGCGCATGACGCTGAACCTTTTGATCCAGGGTTCCGCCGAGCACGCGTTTCTTACTTCCCACTATATAGTTACCGATGAACTAAACGCCCTGCACCCTGCACTGCTGAAACTCTACGATCAGTTCGCTCTCGGCGCTTTCCTGACGTCGTGGATCGGTGTCAACGCGCTGATCCACGGTAAGCCGGATCGTTTCTGGAAGCGCATCCACGACGCCGAGCATCCATTCAGCAATCATCCGCTGCTGCGGCGACATGGGCCTGCACTTGCCGACGCAGCGCGGGATCACGTCGAAGCACGCGCACGGCAAAAGGGGGTGACGCTCACCCCGGGGCTCTTCTCGTTGCAGGTCATGCGGAATTACTCACGCATCGCGTCCCTGGAAAAGCCGCGTATCACGCGCCTGGAAGAGATCGCGAAGCACGCCACCCGGACCATCTGGGGCATCGATATCGGCCGGCTCGATGCGAATATCACCAGGGACATTGCCTTCGGAATGTTGCGCAAACCTGACACCGTGCAGGCGCAGCTTCTCCGCAGCTCGGCCGTGGGCTATGGAGGTGTGCTTAAATCGCCGGGCGGTTTTCGCGTAGTCGCGCGCGGGGTGGTCTGGCCGCTGCTGTCACACGAGCTTGTCAAAGCCGTCATGGAATTGATCTGCCTGCATGGCCTCAACCGACTGGAGCGCAGCATCTATCTCCGGGTACTGGCAGCGGCCGACAAAATCGAGTTCGAGCCGTGGATGATCCAGGCCGGGTCTGAACTGTGGCGGCGCTTCCTCGCGGTCCATCCCGCCGACGCCCATCTCGCCACCACCGTGATGCACATCGCCCGACTGCCTCCACCCGAACTGGAAACGCTGATGTTCGCGATTGTCGAAGATGCCGAACGGGCGAAAGGAATGATCGAACGGCTGGGTCAGGCGGCGCAGAGGGAGGAATAGCGGAGGGTGCTCCAATTCTTATCCACGAATCTCACGAATGACCACGAATAGCCCCACGAATGATGTGAGTCGGAGGGCGCTAGTGGTGGCGGTTGGAGGCTTTTCAAGTTTTTCAAGTTTTTTTCAAGTTTGCGGTGTAGAAGCTTGAATGGATTGCAGATAAATCAAGTTGGCGAAAAATGGGTAATTTCGCCACTTGAAAAACGGTAATCCTCGCGTAAGGATTCGCGGGGGCCAGTGTCTCTGCAGTCAGGCTTGCCGGATGGGCGGTTTTCCGTCCGTCGCAAGGACGTAAAATGCCACGCGGATTGGACACGGAAGTACCTTTGCCGTCGGTCGCGGCGTTCGGGCTGCATAGTTGTCAAAGAACACGTTTAGCTTACTACGCTGGCAGGTATACACCAGTTGTGGAGGGCGTGTCACTTCCCTGGCGTCACCTTAGGGTGGGCTAAGTCCAATGAAGTCGAAAAAGATTTTTTGGGCGAACGTGCGCTGAACTTTCGAGATCGCGAGCTGTCCCCCCGATTCTCTCCCGCCAACGTCGCGAAGTACGACAGACAGTACGCCCTGTTCCGCGATCTCTACTCCAGCCTGAAGGATGATTTCGCGAATCCTTGCTAAACTACGCTGACATCGATTGGAGCACAAGCGCTGTTCGGAGTACAGGCTTTAGCCTGGGCAGATTGTGCAACTCCAAGGATCTTTTGTAGGGTGAAGTCATCCCAGGCCAAAGCCTGCACTCCGAACGGGGGGATCTTCGGCGAGCTTGCGTTCGCCCAGGCTAAAGCCTGTACATGAGCAGCTTACTTTGTTAATTCATCAACCGTTCCCACGAGTTTCAGCGTGCGAAAGGGACGCTCTCCACAGTCCCCGTAACTAATCTTGTGGGAAAAGATCGACGCTAGCAAATTAATTAGTGAAAACGTCAACCGTCCCAGTTATTCTCGAGCGTTCTCTCAGCAGCTATGCCAGAAAATATGAGCGACTGCAAACGACTTCGATAAAACTGGGCTCACGATTAACGGACTTTGACCGCGCCTTGATCGCCGCAGTGCCCCAGCCCGAACCAGAGGCCATAAAACAACTGCAGAGTGAAAGAGCGAACCTTGAACGGGAACGGAGTAGTTCCAGGGCTGAAGCTGAGCAGCAATTTGCCGGTCTCTCTGAACAGAAGGACCGTGAGAGAAAGGAAGCCGCAGCCGCCGCACGAGAAAAACAGGAACGTGAAATCCGGCAGGACGCTGCTAAACAGGAGTGGGCTAGGCAATATGGTGTCCCGCAGGATTCCGGGGAACAGACGAGGCGGGAGCGCTGGCGCTATGGCTTAAAAAATCCGTAACTCTTTAGCTCTTTTGGCGCTCGCCCAAACAAAGGATATTGGTAGAGAGCGCGGAATGAGTTTTATGGGGCGAATGGGTCGGATGCGAATAACGGAGACATTAGATGTGGTACTGTAGCCAGCTATGGTTCGTTAAGTCGTTCGTTTCAGCCGTGCCGCAACCAACTAACGTTCGTTTACCCATCCGTTCCAGCGGTAGAATAGCGGCCCCACGTCTTCGCCTGCGGCTTCGCTCATGTACTTCACGATCGTAAGCTTGCTGAGCGGGAAAATGCCCCTGTGCGGCATCTGGCGCTGCAGCCTGATCTCGCCGCGGTCGTGGGCGGCTTTGAGCGCGTGATAGAATTTTCGCAGAATATCCGGACCGTACTTTACGCGAACGGCGTAGAGCACTTCGTGCGGGTCGTCGGTTCTGTAGGTGGGGTTCTCCAGCAGTTTGAGACCGAGGGCAGTCCGCTCAGGCCGGATTTTCTGCTGGTACTCGCGCATCTGCTTCGGCATGTCGGGGAAGATTGCATCGCATGAATCGAATGCATCATTTGTCCGGATTAGCGGATGGGTGATCCATCCCGGGAAGTAGTGGTTGTCGAACACGTGGTTCATCTCGTGGACCCAGTTTCCGACGTTCCACTGCGCGTCAGCGGCCTGAAAGTGAACGCCCGCGCCATTCTCGTGAGCCACCTCATGCATGGTGTCGTAGATGTTTACGTTAATGATCGGACGATCCGGCTCCCAACCCATGTGGTTATGAAACCAGTGGTAAATTTTTGTGAAGTGCGCGAGAAGCTGTTCTGGAGTCCAACCGCAGTGCGCGCCGGGCGTCATCTTTATGGTGATGGGTGGATATTTTTGCTTGGCGACAATGTTGCTGCGCAATGGGCCGGGTAGCACCTGGGCGGGATCACCGACAAACAGGGTGAAGCAGTCGAGGTGCGTGGTGGTGAGGGGCGCGGGTGCGGTCAGCGTGAACGTGTGCTCACCCGCAGAAAGGGACGTGAGCTGCATGTAGGCAGTGTGCCAGGTGTCCCACCCGCCGGTGTCCGGCACCGGCACAGTGCCGGTGAGCGTGCGATCAACGGTCAGCAGCAGCTGACGCGGCGCGGGTTTCTGTCCGCGGCGCTCCTGTATCTTTGATTGGTCACAGGAATATCGAATGGCGAGGCGTCCTTCGGTGACCGGTTGCTGCAGCTTGAAGCTCCACGCCATCGACTGGCGCGTCCATCCGCCAAACTGCGCGATGTACTTGTCCGCACTAGCGAAGCGCGAGTTCTCGAGGTGATAGAATTTGGCCGGGGCAATGGTGCAGCCCTCGGCCTCCTGCGTTGCGATGATCTGGGCAGGAAGCGTCAGCGGGCACAGTGCGAACACCGCCGGCAGGAAATAGATGAAAACGCTCGTCATTGTCATGGATTGGAGGATCACCGAGTGAAGCAGAGTGTTGCGCATGGAAGCAGAGGATCTCGTAAGTTCCGCCAGGCGGGAGGCCATTGGTGGCGTGGGCAAGGTCGGCTCGCGCAACGGCGATCCATTTGTTCAGCAGCTCTCTGCGATTATGATCAAACGGCATACAGTTCGCGCCCCGTCGACAGGGCTTCGCGGTATATCAGGCCGGGCGAGTCGGCGTATTTTTGCAAAGTGGACTCGGTAACCGCGACCACATCCACGGGCAGACCGAAGCCCAGCAATTTTGCGTAGATTGCCTGCTCGACTTTGCGGCTATGTTTTCCGTTTTCAATCACGACGAGCACGTCAATGTCGTTTGCGGTATCGCGATTGTCAGACGCGGCTGATCCGAACAGCACGATTCTACGTGGATTCGACGCTTCGACAATGCGTTCGACGAGATTGGCCTGCTTTTCCGGCGTGAGCAGCATGATTAGCATCTCAGGTACGCGATTGGCAGCGGAGAGTTCAAGAGGCATCTGCGGCATTGAAACCAGGCGAAATGGGCGGGATTCCGGAGTTCTGCGGGAGTTCTGGGGTCAACTGCCGATCTGATGTTCGCTGTCGTGCGAGGCTAGTGTCCCGGGCGGGGCACGAGCCGGGTGCAATGCTTCAGCCCGTGTCTAATGTGGGGCTTGGTAACCCGGCGGAACAGCCAATTCCCTGCGGCCCGCAGCTTTCGAGGATTCGGAAAATAACCTCGACGTGGATTTTATTTGAAGAAGGCCAACGGCATATGCGTAAGCGGGATGAGAATGGCTAAAGATGAAACGATGAAAGTGTTGCTCGCCATCTGCGATGGCCCTTTTCGAACCGCTATCGGCATCGCTTTGCAGGAAGCCAACTTTCTGTTGGAGTTCGAGGAGACGGATACTTTGGAGTCCACTCTGAGTTGCTTACGGGCCTCCAGACACGACTGCATTGTGGTGGACTTTTTCGATGCCAATGGAGAAAAGATGGCGCTCAACCTGCTCGGCAGGATGCAGGGTGAGAGAAATGTAACTCCTGTTGTAGTTTTAACGGGTGCCGAGCCTGAACTTGTTGCGATGGAAGTGCTGAAGGCAGGCGCTGTCGATTACCTGATCAAGGCGCGACTGACACCCTATGCCCTTGCGCAAAGCATATTGCTGGCTGTGCAGATCGCGCGCGAACGCCGGAAAATTAAAGACTCCGCTGCAGCGCCTCATCCGGACTGTGAAGAATTCGTGCGGGCGCGCGATGCGGCCCTGGAGGCGAGCCGCGTGAAGGCACAGTTTCTGGCCTTTACGACTCATGAGCTGAAAACACCGCTCAACTCGATACTTGGCTACGCTGAAATGATTGAGGAAGACCTGACAAAATTAGGCCAGGAGAACATTGCTGCCGATGTTCTAAAGATTCGCGAAGCCGGACAGCATCTGGCCCTTTTAATAGCCGACCTGTTGGACCTGTCAAAAATGGAAGCTGGAAAGCTGGAGCTCCACTACGAGCCGGTCGACGTAAAAGAGATCATTTCGCGGGCACTGGTTTTTGTGGCAACCGTGATTCGCGCCAACAGCAACACGGTCTCGGTGGAAATCGACAATAATGTTACCGTAGTGCAGGCGGACGATGTGCGACTGCTGCAAATCCTCGTGAACATGCTGTCGAATGCGGCAAAGTTCACGCACAATGGGAAGATCACGATTCGTGCGCAGCATGAAGACCGCCAGGACCGGCGCTGGCTGGACGTAAGTGTCACCGATACGGGAGTTGGAATCACGCCGGAGCAAATCCAGCGGCTGTTCGAACCCTATGTTCAGATGGATTCAAAAAAGCACAGGCTCTCTGGAACGGGGCTCGGGCTGACCATTAGTCGTCTGCTATGCTGGGCTATGGACGGAGAAATTACCGTGGTCAGCAACCCGGGCGAGGGCACAACTTTTACAGTAAGTCTTCCTGTGGCAGCCGTCGAACCAGGGGCGTAGAGGGTACCAGCAAAGACCTCCGTTTGTCCGGCGCACGAAAAGTGTACGTTTCAAGCCGGAAATGGTCGGTGTGGCAGGACTTTAACCCGCGACTTCAACGTCCCGAACGATGCGCCGCGACTCGTTCTGCTTTTTTGACTTTGATTCGTCCTGAGGCAGTAGGTTGTTTCTTCTTTTGGTAAGCTGGCGATACTGCTTCTATCTGGCGCACAGCTTCTGGTGAAAAAATCACTTCGCCACACTTCTGGCATTCCCAAAACTGCAGGCCGGGAACAACGTACGAAATGCCCTTCCAGGAGCGCCGAAGATCTCGTATAACAAGCTTCATCGCAGGATCATTACAAGTGGGGCAATTTCGAACTGATTTGGCTTTCATAGTGCCTGAGACCGTTTTGATGAGATGAACAGGTAAAAGTATTCTACTCCGCCTCTATCCACAAATTTGCCCTTGGTATAGATTGCGAGCCCATCGAGATTGGCGCTGATGATAATGTAAATTTTTTCGGACCGCCGTGCTTTGTATAAACTCCGGCTTCGTAAAGTTTTATAAATGGCGACGGCGCTGACAATGGATTCAACGATGTCGGCTTCCGTGAGGCCGTCGGCTTCCAGTTCTTCTGCGGCTTTCAGGCTAAATTCAAATCGACCAGTAAGCACAGCCCTTTTAATTTTGCGAAGAATATCTGTGTTCTGCATAGTAGCAGCCTTCTGACCTGGAGCGCATACTCAACAACGTTGCTGAGAGAAATAGAAAATGGTCGGGGTGGCAGGACTGTAACCCGCGACTTCATCGTCCCGAACGATGCGCGCTGAGGCCCTTTGCTGCTTTGCGTTTGGTGCGGCTCTTCTTCTGGAACGCGGGTGACACGGACTGACTTGTCTGACTGCCTCTGGGGAATACATTCTCTCGCCGCAGATGGCGCATTGCCAGAACTCGAGGTCTTTAACGGTGTATGGAGCCCCTGCGGATTGAAGGGTTACATCCTCGCGTCTAAGATCGACGGTGCGTTTACCGCATGTCGGGCATTCAAGTCCTTTGATTCTTTTCATAAGCTTGTCGATGCAACGCTATTAGGCTGCGGCGGCCTAGGCGGAAACCGTTAATCTGCGAAGCCGAATGCCATTAGTAAGGCACTCCGCACATCTGCCACAACGGGACCTGACAATGTGGTAATAAGGCTCCCTTCACCGTCCAGTTGCTCTCGGGCTACTGTGAAGACGTTGTCAAAAGTAACGACACATCTCTACGGCATTCCATCCTCCACATCCAGAATCACCTCTGAAGCCAGTCCGCGACGGTTCGTGGTAATGGAGGCCACTACCAGTTTTTCGAGATGATTAAGTACCTCGGGTCGGCTAAGTACCAGCACAGGCCTCCGTTTGTCTGGCGCACGAAAAGTGTACCACCGCACATCAAGCCACCTCACCAACGCTCTTGCTCAAACGCTCCGACATCATCCGGATGAACTGGAAACTCGTCGTTCGCGAGGGGATGCTTAGCGTAGGCCTCCTGCTCAATGAGTGCGCGTTGAACTCTGGGGATTCGATCCCATGGAACTCCGTTGTGTCCCCATCTCGGGTCATGATCGCGCTTCTGAACCGCACTCAATGCAGCATCCACAATGGCAGTGTCTAATTTCTGCTGCAGAAGTTCGGTGGCAACTTCTTCCATCGAGCGTCCGGAGCAACTCGCCAGCTTTTGCAGCTTTTCAACTCGTTCCTGGGCGATATTGACCGTCAAATTCATGCGGTATCTACACGCGGTAAACATGCATATTTCAAGCAGAAGTGGTCGGGGTGGCAGGACTCGAACCTGCGACCTCATGCTCCCGAAGCATGCGCGCTAGCCACCTGCGCTACACCCCGACTCGGGCCCGCCGGACTGCCAATCGGGCAGGTGCTTTTATGGAAGGACAGGGCCTTTATTCAGTGCTGCGAAACCGGCGCGGACGGAAGGTTGAAGACCTCCGTCCATGCCTGCCGGACCTTTGGCCATACGAGGTACATGACGAGGCAGCCGCCCAGAAGTGTGAAGCAGAGCATCATGAACGTGATGACTGGCTGGGCCGACAGCGGCAGGAGGATGGCGAAAACCATGCAGGTTTCCGTAAGCCCGGTGACGGGTGAGACGAATTTGTTGGTGCCCGCCTCGGCGGCGGCCAGCCGCGCGCCTGAACGGAAGCCATGGGTGATGAGGGCGAGGAATGCACCGATGAGCGCCATGATGGCGGCGTTAAAGATACCCGTGTGCAGCGTTGCCATCCAGCCGAGTGCCGCTCCGCCCAGCACTCGCAGCTTGCCGTTCCAGCGGTCCCAGCGCACGTCGCCGCCGGGGATCATGTCCACCACGGTCTCGGTTACAGCCAGCATAACGACGGGCCAGAACACCCACGTATGGCCGAGGTGATGCAGCGCGCCGGGCAATGCACCGCCGGGGGCATAGCGGTGCAGCAACCCCAACGCCAGCAGCGTCTTGAACAGGCCCAGCCCGGCGCACCAGCTACACGCGGGCGCCAGCAACAGCAGAAATACAGCAGATGTATCCAGTCGATCCTGCCTCCAAAACAATCCGCGCCGTCGCGCTTAAAAGGTTCTTGTCACCCCGACAACAAACTGGAGATTACCGGCCTATGACAACTGACGATCAACAAGTGAATGAGAGCGACCAGCCCGCCGAGAGCACTGCCGCCGAACCTGCCGCCGAATCTCAAATGGCCGCATTTGCCGGGGAGGCCGCCGAGCAGATCCTGGAACCCGAAAACGCATTACCGGAAATTAAGCTGGAAGAGTTGCCTGACAGCCTGCGCGCGGCGGCCGCCAAAGCCAACTGGACACAACTGGCGCCGGTGCAGGCGAAAGCCATCCCGTATATGCTCGAGGGCCGCGATGTGATGGTGCAGTCGCGAACGGGCAGCGGAAAGACCGGGGCGTTCCTGCTGCCGATCCTGGCGCGGCTGGATCCGCATCATCCCTACTGCCAGGCGCTTGTGATGGTGCCGACGCGCGAACTGGCCTCGCAGGTATATCGCGAAGCCGAGCACCTGGGGGCGGGCAGCGGCATTCGGACGGTCGCTGTGTATGGCGGCGTCGGGTACGGCCCGCAGATTGACGCTTTCCAGAAGGGCGCGCAACTGGTCATCGGCACGCCGGGGCGTGTGCTCGATCATTTGATGAAGCGGTCGCTGGATCTCGAAGACCTGGAGATCGTGGTGTTCGACGAGGCGGACCGCATGATGAGCATGGGATTCTATCCCGACATGCGCCAGATTCGCGGGTACCTCCCGCGAAAACGCAGTGGTTATATGTTCAGCGCCACGTACCCGGCGGGAGTGCAGAACCTGGCGCGAGAATTCCTGCATGAGCCGGAGTTCCTGAGCCTGAGCCATGGCACGGTGCACATCGCCAACATGGAGCACGTGTATTACGAGCTGCCGCCGATGGACAAGGACCGCTGCCTGGTGCGGATTATCGAAATGGAAAACCCCGCGAGCGCGATTATTTTCTGCAACACGAAGCAGCGCGTGAACTATGTGGCGACAGTGCTTCAGCGGTTCGGGTATGACGCTGACCAGCTATCGGCAGACCTGAGCCAGAAGGCGCGCGAGAAGGTGCTGGATTCGGTGCGTGCGGGAAATCTGCGCTTCCTGGTTGCAACCGATGTGGCCGCGCGAGGGATCGACATCGCGCACCTGAGCCACGTGGTGCTCTACGAGTTTCCGGAGGACCAGGAGAGCTACATTCATCGCGCGGGCCGCACCGGTCGCGCGGGTGCGAGCGGTGTGTGCATCTCGCTGGTTTCTTTCACGGAGATTGGCGAGCTGGAGCGTGTGGCCAAGCGCTACGGCATCGAGATGGAAAAGCGGGAAGTGCCGACGGACGAGCAGGTGCAGGCGATCGTATCGGAGCGAGCAACGGCGCTGCTGGAGCAAAAGTTGCGCAGCCGCGACCGTATCGAGTCCGAGCGCATGCAAAGATTTATTCCGCTGGCGAAGCGGTTGAGCGAGAGCGAGGATGAAATGAGTGTCATCGCAATGCTGCTGGACGACTACTACCAGCAAACGTTGCATGCGCCCGTAGCCCTACCAGACGAACCACGCGAACCGCGCGCAAAACCAGAACCGCGCCCACCGCAGAGTGGCGGCAGGCCGCAAGGTGGCGGCCGTCCCGGTGGCGGAGGTGGTGGTGGACGTCGACGCAGTTCCGGGGGCGGCGGACGCCGTTAACTAGAGAGCAGAACTAGAGAACAAAACTCCGCTGGGGAGTCTGCTCGCGTTTGCGGTACTCAAATCTTCTTAACCACGAATTCATTGCACCCCATGCCGCCGCCGCAGGTCTTCATCTTCACCAGTTCAAAGCCGCGCGCTTTGTAGAACTCGAATATCTGCTCCGGCTTCGCGACTTCAAACGGGTACCCGCCGATCCAGTCCACCAGGTTGATCCACGGGCTCATCCCGCGATCCTTTTTGTAGGTGCGCCACAGGTGGTTCGGCTTTCCACGCAATAGATCGTACACGGTCTGCGGGCCCCAAATGGTTGCGAGGGATGCCGCCAGGATAACCGCTCGCATGGGCTTCGGGGATTTAACATACGCCTTTTTCACTTTAAGCCAGCGGCGGCTGGTGCCAGCCTGGTCGTTGTAGATGGCGATGAACAGTATGCCACCGGGCGCGACGCGTTCCCCTGCGTTGGCGAGTGCTTCCCACATGTGCCCGGTGTGGTGCAGTACGCCCCAGGAATAGACGATGTCGAAGTGGCCGAGCCGCTTCATGAATTCGCGATCCAGCGCGGATCCGCGTTCCACCTGCCAATTTGGATCGTCCGGAAAATAGCGGCGGCGCAATTCTTCGGCGCATGCCACGGAGTTCGGATCGAAATCGAAAGAGTGCACGGTTGCGCCAAGCCGCCGTGCCGCGAGCGAGAAGAGTCCGCTGCCGTTGCCGATGTCGAGGAACGTACGACCGGTGAGGTTTTCGACATGCAGCATATCGCGCAGCGATTTCTCGGCTTCGGCAATGCGCTCGTCGTCGAGCGTCTTGAGAAAGCGTGCCCAATTCTCACCGAACTGAAACCGCTCTTCAAGCGGCATGTCTTTGTTCGAAGTATCCATGTTCGGCGGATCAACATTCATCCGGCTGATTCGAAAGCAAGTGGGCTCTTAGCCTCATGGAATGTTTGCCGGATGATCGAACCGATCTAACGATACTGCGATCCACTGGCTGCTTTTTGCTCGCTTTTTTATTATGGGCCCTGTGAATGGATCTCTTTATGTTTCGCCACGTGCGCAACATGAGTAAAAATTCAGGAGGTCTCCCGGTTATGCTCCGTTTCCCCTCTCTCCTTCGCCTCTCAGCATGTTCCGTACTTCTTCTTTCTTTCACCAGCAGTGCTCTCGCCGCCGCCTACACGCGAGTAGTGAGCTGGAACCTGCGCCATGAAGGCTGGAGTGGCGAGACTGATTATGCCGGCGACGCCGCACAAATCTGGAATCAGTTTGGGAGCAGCAGCACATCTACGAACGGCTGCGACGTGGTACTATGCCAGGAAGTTATGTATGCCACTGCGGCATCGGGTATCGCGAGCGCGCTGACATCCATCAGCGGCGTTTCGTGGTCTTACTCGTGCACCGCGGCGATTGGCCGCACGACGTACAAGGAGTGTTACGCGGTCATTTATCGCACGGATAATGTCACGCTGCTTTCTTCGTCCGTGTATAACGATGTGAACGACTGGTTCGAACGTGAACCACAGATTGTGAAAATCCGCGACAACAGAACGCTTGAGGATTTCACCTTTATTAACTGGCACACTATCTGGGGTACGGCCGCCGAGCGGCAGGCAGAAATTGAAAAGATTCATAACGTGTTCAACTCCGTGCAAAGTGGAAGCACCAGCGATGAAGACGTGATCCTGCTTGGCGACCACAACGCAGATGCAACGTCCAGCTATTGGAACGTGTTCAAGAGCACTGCCAACGTCTCACCGCAGGTAGGATATTATGTAAACACGGCGACGACGATCAATTCCAGCGGCAGCTATGTGAGTGCGTATGACCATTTCTGGGCGCAGAGCACCTACCTGACGGAATACTCCAGCTCGGGACGCGACTACGTTGCGAGCCCGCTGAATCTATATAACGATCTGTCCGATCACGCGCCTATATGGCTGAAAATGTACTCGAGCGCTGACACGGACTAGTTCGAGGATTGAACGGACCGGTGTCGCCCCGGCGATGGTGGATCATCGTCGGGGCGTTTCTATTAGTATTGGTTGCCGGCTTGATGTGGCAGACAGAGCGCAGCGGACGAGGCGTGGTTTCGCGCCAAGCCGCGCGAAGTGACGTGGGAGGCGAGCGGAGAGACGACCGGGTTGTCCGCTCGGCGCAGAGTGAAAGCAGGAGTGCAGGGCGTCGTGCCACCGGGGCGCCTGAAGTGCCGCGTGCTGAAGCTGCCGCCGTGATTACGACCAGCGTGGGCGTTCGTGCACGGCTCGTCGGCGCTGCAACTTCGGCTGCGGAAGGCAAGCTTGTGACGTACATTGCTGCGGCCGAAATCAATCCGGTGGACCTGGCGGAGCAGAACGCGCGTGCGGCCCGCGGTAATACCGGCGCGGGTGCATCTGATGTACTGGAACTGGCGAATGTGCTGTCGTGGACAAGCGCGAGTATTGCGGCCGACGTGCCTCAGCCAGGGGATGTTATTGCAGCCTCCCAGCTGCTGCCGATTGCGCCCGTTTACGAAATTGCGGCTTACGATTATGCGGACGACCGCATTTATCATCACCGAATCACGCACGCACAGGCGTTGCAGGCACAGGAGCCGATCGCGGTCGAGCCGGTCGCGGCGACCGGGCTTTCGATCCGGCTGGTGAATTCGGAGGCGCTCGGCTCCGCGATCCAAGCGAGGATTGACCGACAGCCGAGCCGCGAGCGGGCAAACGCTGAATCCGCAAGCGCGCTGCTGCACATGATTAAACTCTTCAAACCTGAGCTTGCAGACGCGCTTATTGAGCAGGACGCGCTGTTGCTTGCGACTACCGCGACGACGATCCTTGCTCCCCTACCGCAGGATCCGTCCGTCGGACTTATGCTGGCGACCGGGACTGGCATCGAAACCGGGCCCCTTGTTTTCGCGTTGGAGCCGGGGGTGATTCGAAATGTGGAGATCGATTGTGCGGCGCTATTTGAGACGCGTGATATCGTCGGCACGACACTTCGCGCGCGGGTGTTGCTTGAGCCAGACGACACGCCGCTAAGCGGCGCTGTAGTGTCGCGGATGAAAAACGAAATCCCAGGCGAACAGCACGTGACGAATAATGATGGTACCGTAAGCTTCGACGGAATTCCACTTTCTACACCCACTGAGTTTCTTGTCGAAACGACGGCATCGAGTGCCCAAGGCCGGGCACTGGCTCCACGCACACGTTTCCAGTTTAAACCTCCGACCACTACGTCGCTTTTGAGCAGTGCGACATGGAAACTGCGGCCATATTCGTGGCTGGTGATGGAATTGCCCGACGTGAAGCGAACGGCTGGCAGTTCCAGGGTATCTATCGCAGGGCGCGAGTACGGTTTTCACTGGCCCGTTTATCTGCTTCAGAAGCGCGACAGAGGGGATCAACCCTGGAAGAATGACCGTGTGGATCAGTTTACTGAATCGGATAATACCATCGCAGTTTCGGTAAGTTCGCCGGGCGAATATCGGATCGGAATCGCGCACAACAGCGACGAGCTTAGCTATACTGAATCTGCATCGCCGGGGCTGGGCGAGGAGGCGCGCGTAAGTTTCGTGCGACGGCCGTCATCGGGTCGATACAGTATTTACCTTCGTAAGCCCGACGGCAAAATGTATGATGGTCCGGTAGCAATGGCTGGCCTGCACTCCAGCTTGCGCCCGCATAAGTTTATGCCCGCGAATGGCTCCGATGGATTCAAGCTTCCCATACCATACCAACCGTTCGAGGCAGAGTTTAGCGTTCCGGGTTATGCGCCGCTGCGTGCGCCGATCCCTTCCAATATGCCGCCTGACGCCGCACTGACGTTTGACTTGAAATGACAGGCGTCGGCGCCTTGCTACAGTCCCGCGTTGCGGGGCACTACCCGCGCACGATGCGGCCGTCTTACTCCTTGCCGGGCTGGCGGACGACCTTGACGGTGAGCGGGATACGCCCGCTGATTTCGTAATTGGTCACTACGTCGGCGTCGACGAGAAAATTGCCGCGAACGGACGAGTAGTAACGCCTCTCCACCGTGGCTTCAATGGTATTGATGATGCTGCTGGGCAGCTTGGGCATTTCGCTGCCGCGCACGGCCGCGCCGGTGTCTTCATCCTGCAGCGTGACGTACACTTTGTTTCTCGGAAAGTTACGGCCGAGCAGACGCACCAGGCTTTCATAGTCGAACACGCGATCGCCGCCCGGGTTGCGGCGTCCCTCGATGCTCTCGCGCTGTCCCGCGTCGGTCACCAGCAGATCGTACTCGCCGTCTGCCAGGTTGTCGGGCAAGCGGAACGAGTACTGCATTCGCTCGGCCGGTTTGCGGTATGGCTGCACTTCCCATTCGACAGCGACCTGGTCACCGGGTCGGTAGATTGCCTTATCGAGCATACCCGCGAGTAGCTGGCCCTGCAGATAACGATCCGCGAGCTTTACGTTGAAATCCAGCGACTTCATTTTCACGCGGCGATACGGATTGGTCATCATCACGCCGACGTCCGACGCCGCGCCGACCGCCGCCGAACCACCGCCGTACTGGTCGGCAACGTAATCTTCTTTGGTAAAACTGGTTCCGTCATCAAAGGAAAGCGCGTAGTTGAACAGCGCGACTGCGTCGTCGCCGCTGCGCGACGCGGCGACCATTGATTCCATCAGCGTGACCATTGCGAGCGACGGTCCCATCTCGCGATCATTCCACACACGGTAATTGAACTCGCGCTTACCGCGATAGCGGGGATCTTCGACACTCGCGCGGATTGAAAACATATCCGCAGTCTGACCAAACAGGCAACCAATTGCGGGCTGACGGTCCTGACGCACCATTCCAATCTGACCAAGCGGCTCGCCGACCTTGAACGGACGGCTCAGATTTCGAACGATCGCGTTGATACGCGCCGGCGCCATGGGGAAGCGAACGTTGCCATACTCGAACATCGGATGTCCGAAGGCGACCAGGCGGTTTCCCTTTCGATAAGTGACCGTACCAACTCCCGACATGTTCATGTCGCCTTCGACAAACGGCACGGCCAGGCCATACCCTTCGGCGAATTCCTGGGAAAGCGCCTTCAAATCCGCGACAGGACCACCGGGGGAATTCTGCGCGGGCGCGGACGGCGACCACGTCGTCACGGGGAGCATGCTGTTGGGCGCCTGAATGTCGAGCCCCTGGAATACGTTGCGCAGCAAATCCAGCGTTTTCGGTGATGCCCCCGAAACGAAAATGGGAGCGGTGAGCGGACGCATCTCGAATTCGTCCGGAAGGCCGAACTGCTGGCGCACAGTATCAGGGAACTCGGTTCCGCGGAACTTCAACGTCGATGCGCGGTTCGCTCGCAGGTAGGGTGTATCATTACCAATTGCCCATGCGAGGTCGCGGCGCATCTGCATATATCCGTTGTACGCGCGATACGTCGCCCCATCATCTTCATCCTTATCGGTCAGCGGCTCAGTCGGCGTGCTCTTCAGCACTTTCAGCATGGAAGCGATTGGCGTCACTCCGGCGAGCGCCTCTTTCGACTCGGTCCAGCCGTACGCCACGGCGCCAATCATTTTTTCATCCATGTAAACGGGGCTGCCGCTCATGCCGGCGATGACACCCATGTCAGTGAGGATCGGGTGATTCAGCTGGCACAGGATGATGTCCATGTCGGGATATACCCGGTGGCGCACGCCGACCACTGTTGCTTCGAATTTCTCAGGACGAATTCCGCTGAAGACGGACAGGCCATAGCCTTTCATCCCGGGCCGGATATCTTCCACGGCCATCATCGTGGCAGTATCGAATTCGAGATTGTCTGCTTCTGTGTTAGTCGTCGCGACTTCACCTACGACGGTGGCCGTCAAACCGGTGTCACGGTGCTGGATACCGCGAACGTAGGTGTCACCCCGGGTTGCAACGAGTGCCGTTCCGGCGGTTGTTGCAGCATTGCGGGTGGCAGTTCGTGTCGGAATATCGGCGAAAGCAACGGATGTACAAAGCATGTAAAATGCGGCTACGTGACTGGTCCGCATCATTGAACGATGAGAGCTTTTATTTAAACACATCATGAAAGTGGAAGTACCTGCCAATGCCTGAAAACTTTGCCTATTTATATGCCTCATTCCGTAAAAGCTTCTCCCCAGCCAGCACTGGTGCAAGTTTTAAGCAGGCCGCACGGGAGCGGCCCTGTGCCTCTTTTTGGTTGCGCTGCAAATGCTTCTGCGCTGAAGTTCAAAGTCGTTTGCAGCTGCCCGCCGAGTGAGCCACACGAATACAGCTATTAGATAGGTGAGTTTGACCAATCGTGCTCCAGCCGAGGAGAACACGGGAATGGCCGCACTGAAGCTCGTAACGTCAATGCCAGGGATCGTGTTGCTGTTATTGGGCGGCTGTGCTGCAACGACGCCGACGCGCCAGGTTGCAGTGCCAAGGACCGCGGCATCACCCGCTCCTCCCCCACCGCAGTGGGACGCAACGAAGCCTGGCGTTTTGACGGAGGCGCGCGAAAGCGCGGGCCGTCTTGGGGGTGCAGCGCGCAAAGGCGCCCAGACCATGCGCAGTAGCGCCGGGAAGGTGAAGTCTACCGTTTCGGCCGAGGCGCGTGAGGGTGCGGAGCGCCTTGTGGATGTCGCTCGCAAAGGCGCCGACACCATGCGCAGCGGCGCCGGGAAGGTTATAAGCGGAGCAGACAAGGTGATCAGTCTCGCGCATTTCAAATCCAGTTCTTCGGTATACCCGTATGATGTTTGTGCGCAACAGGGCGAATTGAGCGGACAGGGATTCTGCTGGCCCGCTTACGGTACAGTTTCCCGCGGATTCAAGCGCGGGCATTACGGCCTGGATGTGCTGGCACCTACCGGTACACCGGTTTACGCTGCAAAGGCCGGTACTGTAATCTATGCCGGGAAGAAACTATCCGGTTTTGGGAATGTGGTCGTGCTCGATCATGGGTGCAAAGTCGCCACGATATATGGGCACAATTCCAAACTGCTGGTGCAGACCGGCGACACAGTACGCTGCGGAGAGCAGATCGCGTGTGTCGGGATGACGGGCCGCGCGACTGCACCGCATTGTCACTTTGAAATTAGGGAAGACGGCACGCCGGTCGATCCGAAACCGCTTCTTCCGTAGTCGTGCGATAAGTTTGCTGCGGGTATTGTAGCGAACTGCATGTCCGAACGTCCCAGATGGCGCGGTTTGCCGATACCCGGCCTGCTCCGCGCACTGCGCCACCGCAATTATCGCCTGTTCATTGCTGGACAGATCGTATCGCTGGTCGGCAACTGGATCCAGGGCACGGCGCTCAACTGGCTCGTGCTCAATGTGCTGATGGCCAGCAGCTTTCAGCTCGGAGTATTCAACTTCGCACTTCAGGTGCCGGTGCTGCTGCTTGGGCTGTTCGCGGGGGCGCTGGTCGACACGGTGAACCGGCATCGCCTCCTTCTGGTGACGCAGGGACTGTTCATGGTACACGCAGTGGTTCTAGCGGTGCTCACATTGCTGCATCACGGCAGTGGCGCGCCGCTGCTTACATATCCGCTGGCCGTCGGGCTGGCGTTTGTGAGCGGTGTGCTGCAGGCATTCGACCTGCCAGCGCGCAGCGCGTTCCTTCTGCAGATGGTGCCCAGGGAAGATTTGCAGAACGCGGTCGCACTGAATTCGCTCACGTTCAACGGCGCGCGTGTAATCGGTCCCGCGCTGGCGGGAACCCTGCTGGCCTGGTTCTCACGTGCGTACTCGGATCGATTGGGGTTTGGCGAAGGACTCTGCTTCGTGATGAATGCGGTCAGCTATATCGCCGTGCTGCTGTCGCTGTTGCAGATGCGTGTGGAAGCGCCTCCCGCCGACCGGAAAGCCGACTACAGCCCACGTTACCTGCTGGATGGCATTCGCTACGTGGCGGCACGACCGCACATCGCAGGCCTGCTGCTGCACCTTACCATCATGGCACTCTTCGGCATTCCGTACCTGCTTCTTATCCCGGTGTTTGCGAGAGAAGTGCTTCATGGCGACGCCAGCGTTTTCGGACGCCTGATGGCAAGCATTGGCATTGGCGCGCTGGCGGGAGGCGTGATCATGGCAATGCGCAAAGGTGTGCGCGGCCTCGGGCGACACATGACGGCATCGACTGCTGCATTCGCGATCTGCATCCTGGTTTTCGCCCGGATGGATTTCCTGTGGTCCGCGAGCCTCGCGATCGGCGCGGCCGGCTTCAGCATGGTGATGGCAATGATCGGCTCGCAGACACTCGCGCAGACACTTGTTGCCGAAAATGTGCGCGGTCGTGTGCTGAGCTTGTACACGATGATTTCGGTCGGAATGCTGCCATTTGGCAGCCTGATCAGCGGCGCGCTGGCGCAATATTTCGGAGTGCGAACGGCGTTCACAATCAATGGCGCGGTTTGCCTTCTGACCGCGCTTGGATTTTCGCTGACGCTGCCGCGGTTGCGCGCGTGGGCGCACGCGACAGAAGAGTACCAGCAGGCAGTGGCAGAGCCTGTGTAATATTTGAGCCGGGGAGGTTCCGCTTTTTGTTGAGCCTTTGAAATCGGCACAGCGGGTTGGGCAGGTTATAAGATCACGCCAGAAGAGGACCGGATGCCAAAGACCGTCAACGTGGGGCTAATTGGGTATGCATTTATGGGCAAAGCGCATAGCGCAGCGTTTCGCGATGTGCCGATCTATTTTCCGGATGTGAAGCTGAAACCCGTCATGAAGTCGATATGCGGGCGAGACGAGCGAGCGGTACGAGAGGCTGCAAATCGCCTTGGCTGGGAAGAGTACGAAACCGACGCGATGACGCTGATCCGGCGCGACGACATCCAGGTGGTGGACGTATGCTCGCCGGGGTGGGCTCACAAGGACCAGGTGATAGCGGCGGCTAAGGCCGGCAAACATATCATCTGCGAAAAGCCGATTGGTAACAACCTGAAAGAAGCGAAGGCGATGGCGAACGCCGTCAATGCGGCGGGCGTGCAGAACACCGTGATGTTCAATTATCGCCGCATCCCCGCAATGTCGTACGCGCGCGATCTTATCCGCGCGGGTGAGATCGGCGAGATTCGCCACTTCCGCGCATTTTACCTGCAGGACTGGATTTCGGACCCGGATTTCCCGATGGTGTGGCGGCTGGATAAGAAGCAGGCCGGCAGCGGCACACTGGGTGATATCGGTTCGCATATCATCGACATGGGGCGCTTCCTGGTTGGAGAAATCGACGAGGTCGTCGGCACGTTAAAAACGTTTGTAAAAGAGCGGCCGATCGAAACGGGTTCACGCAAGAAGGCACGCGTGACGGTAGATGACGCGACTGCATTTATCGCGAATTTTGACAATGGAGCCATCGGTACGTTCGAAGCCACGCGTTTCGCACGCGGGCGGAAGAACTACAATGGCTTCGAAATCTACGGCAGCAAAGGCAGCCTGCTGTTCAATTTCGAGGACATGAACCGACTGCAGTTTCTTTCCACGAAAGATAACCCGTTGAGCCAGGGGTTCCGGGATATCATTGTTACGGAACCCGGCCATCCCTACGTCAAAGGCTGGTGGCCGCCGGGGCACATTATTGGATACCAGCACACGTTCGCGCATGCCATTTACGATTTCCTGAATAACCTCGCGAAGGGGAAAAGCACCGCGCCGGACATCAACGATGGCGTGATGGTGCAGGCGGTGCTGGAGGCCGTCGAGATGAGCGACAAACAGCGCGGGTGGGTGAGGATTAAGGATCTGCTGTAGTCAGTGGGCCGGGCAGCGCGTCCAACCTCATTCATGATAATATGCCCACTTGCCGATACGCTCGTACCAATTACCTCCGTCATCTGGTGGATAAACGCCAGAGGGGTGATAAATGAAAGCATCGAAATTCGTGAAAGACCCTGCCGAAACATATAGGGTCCACGAGTTGCCGTAGTCGTCCGTGTGTGGCCAGTAGTTATACGTAATATCAGGATGGTGCCGATCGCCTGTACCGGGAATCCGCACTATGTACTTCGGCATGAGTTGCTCCACAAGCCCGGGCGGTCTGCCCTTATCGCGCTCGTATTGCTGGATTGCCTGAATGAGAGGCTCTGCATTCGCAGCAACCTTCTCCCACCGCTCACGCGAAAAGCGCCCTGCCGAGAGGTAGAACATGCCATACATGAAGAGCAGCAGTAGTGCAATTCCAAGTACCAGTCCAAGAATTACGCGAAGCACAACTCCTATAGCACTCGAGGGCGTCTGATGCTGATTGTCACGGCCTTCAGTCACAGGGCGCAGGACGTTACATCGATTAAAAGATGTCAACGCTCGCAGTTCAAAAGCTCCATGCCAGCAGCAATTCGTGCAAATCGTTGAGCGCGTAGCGCGGTCAAGTCAATTGGGGGGAAACGGGGGATCGTTTCTGGCTTTGAGATTTTCGCTCTTCGGCCTTTGCTCTTTGCTCTTCAGAAAGGATGGTGGATGGGGGAGGATTCGAACCTCCGTAGCGCGTAGCGCGACAGATTTACAGTCTGTTCCCTTTAGCCACTCGGGCACCCATCCGCCGGGAAAACTGCCGGGGAATTATTCCTCCGGAAGCGTGCTACCCTACCCTGCCTGCGCAGTTCTTATTCGCCTGCAAAATCCTGCGTGAGGTAGACGTACGGCACACCCTTATTGTCGCCGAGCGCGACGCCTACTCCGAGCTGTGTGAGAGCGGGATTCAGTATGTTTTGCCGATGCCCGGGGCTGTTCATCCACTGATCCATTGCCCACACGGCGAGCTCCTCGTAGCTGTTGCCTTCCTGCTCGACGCGCTGCGACCTTTTGCCGTGTGCATCGATGAATGTCCGCGTTTGCTGTGAGCGGAAAGTCGGCAGCATTGCGATGTTTTCGGCCAAGGCACGTGCCTGCACTCCTGCATTGTCCGCGCGGCTGCTCACGTTCGAACGTTTGAACACTCCCTTGCCCGTGTGACTAAAGTAATTATGTCCGGCCATCTCCACGCTGTGGCCGGCAGCCGCGGCCGCCAGGCCATCCATCCATGCAAACGGCTTTAGTCCCGCTTTGCGGCGTTCATCGTTTGTTTTCTCAAATACCAGGCGGGCTACCAGGTCAGGATCAAATTGCAACGGATCGATCCGCTGACTGGCCGGGCGCGTCTGTGTGGTGGCGGCGGCGTTCTTGGAGGAATTGGACTGTTTTAAGTTTGTCGGTTTTCTGTCCTCGGACGCAGCAAGACCGTTGCTAAGCAGCACCAATAATGAACAACCTGCAACCAGCCGCTTCATTGTTTGCCGCGCTTACCGGATCCCGTAGTCGATGCGGCTGCTGTTTTATCGGCGCCTGTATTCGCAAAAACGAAATCCGGATTCCGAACGCTGCCCACCATCGCGATCGGCAATGGGATTTTAGTGAGGCCGCTGCTGCCGCGCGCCTTGTTTACCAGTCCACCCGCCGCGCGAATCTCCGGACGGGTCGAGCGAAGCGCAAGGTCTGGCGACAGGTAGACGTCCCACTTCACGCGTACTTCTTCCGTGCGCAAATCCAGGTTGCCAGATCCCACGGCCTGCTGCGTCTGCCCTGCAAAGAGTGCTTTGGTAAACGTGACGAGGCCATTTGATATCGTGCCCTCGAGCTGGGCCGATGAAAAATCAAATCTCTGAAGCTCGGCAATTCCTGTCGCAGAGGCAGTCATGTTGAGAACGTCCGCGTTTGTCACGGTTCCGGGCCCGAACTGAATACTCACGGATCCGGTCATGGTTTCGCGAGGAAGCGAGCCACGCGTGCCGTTCCATTGCACCTGTATCGTTCCAGACACCATGGCGATAACCTGCGCGTTCACTTTGATCTCGAAAGCCTTGAGCAATGCAGCCGCTTCGACGTTCTGAAACTGAATGGTCATCTGCTGTCGATCGTTTGGCCGACTCCAGTCGACCAGTCCTACACCTTTGAAGGTACCGCTGCCAAGGGTGGACGTAAATGCATCGATCGCGAGACGACCGTTCGACGAACGCGACTGCATCTTGAAATTCTTCATCCCAAGCCGCTTCGCTTCCATGCGCACAACACTGACTTCGCCGGGCTGTCCCTGTCCAAAAATTCCCCGCTGGTTTGAACCGGAACCTTCTGAATCGGAGTTGCGCTGCGACTGCGCAGCTACACCGCAGCACAGCGCCAGTACAGATATGCAAGCGAGCGCACGTGAGAAATACAATACCACTTTGAGACGCCCTTCCAGGATGTTGAGTACCGTAATTTCCGGTTGGGCCCGAGGACACGCAAGCAAAACCGAAGCGCGCACGGTCGACCGCAAAGTTCCCTAAACTATTGGCCTGTTGCGCTCGTACTGTTGTCATCCGAGAGCGCATTGCGCTGAGGCAAGGCGTCGACCATCATTGCGTCTTCCGGAAATCCGATGGAGAACGACCTCTCAGGTATGGGCTGGTCGGTCTTCCACTTCAGCGATACGATCAGCGTGCTGTTTTCCATAGCCGACTGTAGAGTTTCCATGATGTGCACCGGCAGCTCCTGGTCATTGAGCCACACATCCACGATTCCCGGGCCAGATCCAATTCGAATGTGATGTACCTCGGTGCCCAGCAGTTCCTCTCGTCCGAGATCTTCGCCGCGATGAAATGTAACGCTCTGGCTGCCGCGCAAAGACCTGCACATGAGGTGCGACAGCGTAACTCCGTAGTCGCTGCTGAAGGCGAACAGCTCGGAATCGAGCACCGTGCGATCGTAAGCTTTAGACGTGTAGATAGCGCGGTCGGGCAGGCAAGATATTACCTTCTTACCGTCACACGTTACCGTCCATGGCCGCGCGCCGGAACTTATCCAGACAAGCTTGTCGGGCTGTCTGCGCCAGAGCCGTGCTGTGGCCGTGGTCATGTGCTGGTCGCCATTAGTATTGCTTATTGTGTGCGTGCATACCAGGTCGACGTAAAGCAACTCACGGATGTCGACCTTGTATTCAAGGTCGCGCAGCATTCGGATTGCGCGTGGATTGCCGGAAAAGCCCGGCGGTCGGTCCGGCGCATCATTGATGGGAAAAGTCGGCTGTTGCGCCGACGCACGTGGACAAAACCCTAGCGCGGAGAACAGGACAAGCATTGCGGATATACGAGGACGTCGCGGTTTCATTTACTGCGCATGCATCAATTCAGCGCGTCCTGGTCTTCTCGAGCTTCATGTCCTCAAACCAACTGCGAATGCCTGACGTCAGATCATCAACCGAGGCGTTTGCCGCTTCAATATGCACCGTGACTCCGGCGGCGCGAATGGCCTCGCTCGTCGCCGGGCCAATACTCGCGACCGTCACTTCCGCGAAAAGCTTCGGAAGATCTTCCGCCTTGATCGCTTCCGTCAGCCTTTCAAACGTGGATGCGGAAGTAAACGTGACAAGGTGAACACGTCCGCGCGTCAGAAGCTTCCGCAGGCGCGCAATTCCTTCGCGATCCGGCTTCGTATCGTAAAGCGGCAGCACTGTTACATCCACGGCGCGGGCGCCCAGTTCCTTCTCGAGAACGTCGCGTGCGGCGGACGCGCGAGGAATCAGCACCCGCTCGCCAGGTTGGGTGCACATGGACCCGACCAGTCCCTCCTGCCGTGCGGATAACGGAACCAGTTCCGGTTTAATCCCGATCTCGTTCAGGGATTCGGCCGTGCGTTCGCCTATGGCGGCTACGCGCACACGCGCCAGTGCACGCATGTCGCGATCAGATTTGAACAGCCAGTCGCGGAAAATCCGAACTGCACTTGCGCTTGTAAAAACAATCCAGTGGTACTTGCCGTCCACCAGGGCTTTGATCTCCTGCTTTGCATCATCCGAAAGTGCTGTCTCGCGGATTCGGATCGTAGGCGTGGAAACAACCTCCGCACCCATCTGCCGCAGCTCCCGGGCGAGCGAAGCGCCCTGGCCTTCGGGACGAGTCACAGCCGCGCGCACGCCAAACAGCGGTTTCTTCTCCACCCAGGAAATCTGCTCGCGCAGACGCACAACTTCTCCAATCACGCCCACGGCGGGGGCGCTGAACCCCAGCCGACGTACTTCGTCCACCACTTCGCCAATCGTGGAAACCAGCGTCTGCTGCTCGGGCATTGTACCCCAGCGGATAAGTGCGATGGGAGTTTTTGGCGAGAGCTTCTTCGCCAGCAGTTTGCTGACAATGGTGCCGAGGTTGCCTATGCCCATTAAAAAGACTATGGTGCCGCGTGCGCTGGCAAGTATGTTCCAGTCAATGTCCGGTCCAACGCCCTGCACGTTCTCATGGCCGGTCACAATGTGAACCGAGCCGTTAACGCTGCGATGGGTCACCGGTATTCCCGCGTACGCGGGAACGGCAAGCGCGGATGTAACGCCGGGAATCATTTCGAAAGCGACGTCGCGCTCGGCGAGAAAAGCGGCCTCTTCACCACCGCGGCCAAACAGGAACGGATCGCCACCCTTGAGCCGGGTAACCGTTAGCCCGGAGGTGGCCCGCTCTACCAGCAGTTGATTAATTTCATCCTGGCTTTTGGAGTGCTGCGACGCTTCCTTTCCCACAAAGATACGCTCGGCATATTTCGGCGCATGCTCCAGCAGCAGCTCGTTCGCGAGATTATCGTAAATTACAACGTCGGATTGCGCCAGGCACTCGGCGCCTCGGACGGTGATCAGGCCAACGTCGCCAGGTCCCGCTCCGACTACATATACGATGCCTTTCTTTTGCGCCATTTCGTATTCCTGTGGCAGCGCAGCGTCGGCGTCAACTACGGAAGAAAGCATTGCGTAGCGCACCTGTTACTTTGTAGAGCCGGGTAATGATGTTCAAAGTACCGATGTGATGCCGCAACCGCGTACCAGAATTGTTTTTGGAATTACAGGGGCCAGCGGTACCGCGTATGCGCGGGTCCTGTTGCAGGAACTGCTGCGCCTGGACGTGGAAATTCACCTCGTCGTGAGCGCGGCTGGAATGCTCGTGATAAAGGAGGAGCTCGACATACCATTTCCAGATGGGCGCTTCGACATTCAGCGCTACCTGAACCAGCCAGTACCGAAAGATCGCGTGATTCAGTACGAGGACAATGACCTTGCGGCCCCGCCCGCGAGTGGATCGTTCCGTACGGCTGGCATGGTGATCTGCCCGTGCTCGATGCGGACGCTCGCGACGATCGCTTCGGGAACGGGGGGAAGCCTCATTACTCGTGCGGCGGATGCGTGCCTGAAGGAGCGACGGCGGCTGGTGCTGGTGCCGCGCGAAACACCCCTCAGTCTCGTGCATCTTCGTAACATGGTAAGTGTGACCGAAGCAGGCGCCATCGTGTTGCCTGCGATGCCGGGCTTTTACAAGAAACCGCAAAGCATCGATGATCTGCTGCGGCATGTCGCGCTGAAGGTCCTCGATGTATTGGGCCTGGAACATTCGCTGGATCTGCGATGGAAGGATCCCGACTAAGAAAAGTCCCTCTGGATCCTCGCGCTTACGATAACAACGGCGCCCAGTACCATTGCCCAGGTTAAGATTCCAAACCTGAACGCAGGGCCCGCCAGCAGCAGCATCCACACCATCCACGTAAACGCGAGCCCAGTCGCGGCAGCACTGCGCTTCAGTATTGCGAACGGCAAGATCGTGCGGCGACGGTTTGCGTCTAAAGTTGTCAAGCCGACACGAAACCATTCTGCTGCGAGTACGCCTGCCGCGCCGCCGAGCAGGACGAGTTTAATACATGCCCACAGAAGAGAAACCGCACCCTCCGCTGCGGCTGCGTGCGCTGCGACCACTCCGAGTGGCAGAACCAACGCAACAATACCGACTGTACGCGCGATTACCGCGAGCGTTCGCGTAAGACCGTCCGTCGGGAAGTAAGACAATGCTGCCAGTGCGGCTGGGAAATAGAACTGCCATGACATCGCGGGAGCTGCCACAAGATTTGTTCGCCAGGACCGCAGGACATAGTAACCCGCAAATCCCAGGTAGCCGATCAACGCGATGTGAAGGAAGAGAAGAACGGCGGCAACACCGGAACCGCCTGCCATCTGGTAGTGATCGGCCCCGGAAATTTCGGGTTCCGCGCCGGAGCCGTCACTTGCCTTCAAGCCGCTCCCTCGTCCAGGGTCGCCAGCTCGTATTGCTTTAACTTTTCGTAAAGCGTCGTGCGGCTGATGCCGAGCAGTTGCGCCGCCTTAAGTTTGTTTCCCTTCACAAACTTCAGCACATGCTGGATGTGATGCTTCTCCATCTCCTCGAGCGACAGCGGTGCCTGGTCGGGCGCGCTTCCATAGGTAAGACCCGGCTCCGCGGCCACGGCGTTTACGAGTCCGGACTGGCCCTGGGTGACCTCGATGGGCAGGTGCTCAGGCAACAGGGCGTCTCCAAACGCAAATACCAAACCACGCTCGATGACATTGCGCAGCTCGCGCACATTGCCCGGGAAGGGGTAACGGCTTAGCACCTGCATGGTTTCCGGCGCAATCGTCTTGGCGCTGGTGTTCACGCGCTGGCGCAGTTGTTTGAAAAAGTATTCGGCCAGCGCGGGGATGTCATCAGGACGCTGCCTGAGCGGCGGCAATGAGATTTCGATTACCTTCAGCCGAAAGAACAGGTCTTCGCGAAACCGCTTCGCCTTCACTTCATCGATAAGCGTCTTGTTCGTCGCGGTGACCAGTCGCACGTCCACCTTGATGACCTTGTTACCGCCTACGCGCTGCAGTTCGCCCTCCTGCAGAACACGGAGCAGCTTGGCCTGCGCCGACGCGCTGATGTCGCCGATTTCATCAAGGAAGAGGGTCCCGCCGTCGGCGAGTTCGAATTTGCCGACCCTCCGCTCCATTGCGCCGGTAAATGCGCCCTTTTCGTGTCCGAACAGCTCGCTCTCAAGCAACGTCTCCGGCAGCGCAGCGCAGTTGACGGCAACCCATGGCTTGCCGCCGCGCCGTGAGAATTTGTGGATGGTCTTGGCGATCATTTCCTTGCCAGTTCCGCTTTCGCCGGTAATGAGAACCGTGGAGTCCGACTCTGCAACGCGAGCCGCAACGGCCATTATCTGCTTCATCTTCTCGTTCTGAACAATGACCGCAAAATCTTCGTCGAGCGAACGGCGTAATTGCACGTTCTCCTGCGCCAGTTGCTGCACCTGCTCAAACTGGTTAAGGCGGATGGAGAGTTGCAGACCGAGTGTTGTTAGAAAATCGACATCGTTTTTGCTGATCGGCTCCTGGTCACCAGGATTGTCAGTGTAGAGGATCGCGGCAAGCTTACCGCCGCGTATCAACGGCAGAGCGAGTGCATTCGCTTTGCTTTCACCGAACGAACAGCGTCCTTTTTCATCGAGGAGGCCCATGGCGAGCCGCTGGTCCGCGCGCGCGCGGTCGAGCAATTGCTGACATTCGGACGCGGCAGCTGCCTTTGGATCCAGCCGGGTGGCGGTATGCATGAAGTATTTCTGGTAGCTGCTCCCGCTCTTGTCGGCGGGCAGAAAAAATATCACACGCTCCACGCCCGTGCTGAGGGTGGCGGCGCGGCCCACCGCCTCGAACATTTCCTTGAGGCTTGCGGCCTGCGCCACCTCGGCGAAAACCCGGTAGAGCGACTTAAGTTTAAGATATACCTCTTTGAGTGCGTCCGCCTGCACATCCTCGGACAGCGGGGAAAATAATTGTGTATGCGTCAGCTGGTCCGCGGCGCCAGCGCTCGCGCCCGGTCCCTCAGATGATGGTAGTTCGGGAGCCTCAGGCCGCAGATACTTCACGGCGCCGGCGCCGGTTACATCGCGACCGTCGCGCTCATCTGAATACACCAGGGTAGTTGACCCGAGCTGCACCTCGTCGCCGTCCATAAGGAAAATGCGGCTGATCGGCAGGCCGTTCACCAGCGTCCCGTTGGAGCTGTTGAGATCCACGATTGCAACGAGCCCGTTGAGCATAACGGCCTGCGCGTGCCGACGCGAGACATTCGCATCCGCGATCATCACGTCGCACTCTTCGGTTCGACCGAACACCAGTTGCGGCCCCTGCATCGCAATCTCAGTTCCCGGCTGGCTACCCTGCTTTATTATAAACTTCGCCACTGCGTCTGCTCTGCCTCCCAGCATTTACTCTCCGGGCCGGTGAACCTCAGCCCGCTGCCGCTTAGTCGATTCTGTTAAATTCCGTTTGCTACCCATGGATCGATTCTTGCGCAATGAGCGCTAGAAAAACGGCCATGTCTCAATACGACAAGCATTATCTTTCTGTTCCCGCAGCCGACTCGGGCTCATCGGCGCGCGGAGTGCTTGCCAGGATGCTCCACGATCTTTTCACGCTGCAAAGGTACCGGATTACCATTGAGGGAATGAGCCTCATATTTGTAAGCTGCCTTATCGGCTTTGCGGCATGGCATTCCGGCACGAATCTTCTCTACCTCGTATTTGCGACTCTCATCGCCCTGTTCCTTACGCACGGTCTACTGGTATGGCTCTGCCTGCTGGGCATTCGCATGCAGCGGATATTGCCAACTCATGTATATGCCGGACGCCCATGCTCCATTACGGTTCGGCTGTATAATCGCAAGCACTACATCGACAGCCATGGTTTACGGGTGAGCGATTCAGGTACAAATTCCAAGAGTATAGGTGTGGTATTCTTTGGCACAATTCCGAAGCACGGGTGGTCTGAGGAAGTTTATGAAACCGTGTTTCCCGTACGGGGAATACATCTGTTGCGAAACCTTGAAGCAATCACCCGCTACCCATTCGGTCTGGTGGAACGCGGCCTGAAAATCAACATCACGCAGGAAATGCTCGTCTACCCTCAGGTCAATGAAGTTGGAGCGCTGGGAACAAACCTGGTCGCGGGATTTGGCGACCAGGAAGTCTCGGAAAAAGGTTTTGGTACAGAGCTCTACGGGCTGCGGGAATACATACCCGGCGAGCATGCGCGTCATATTCACTGGCGATCGTCGGCTCGCTTACAGCGCCTGATGGTGATCGAGCACGAACGCGACGAGCGACGCCATGTGAGCCTGCAGTTGTGGAATGTGGCCGCCGGTGAAATCCCGGATGAACTGCTGCAGGACTTTGAAGAGGCGGTAAACCTGACGGCCTCTCTCGCAAACTTTCTGATTCGCGAGGGCTTCGAGGTGAAGCTCGTCACGGCGAGCGGCAGCACGGCGGACGGGCAGGGTCGCAACCATTTGTACACCATTCTCCGCGTTCTTGCGTCTCTTGAGCTTCTCAGCCATGGTCGCGAACAGGCACCGCGCGTTGATAGCGGCGCACTGGTAAAGGTACGTTTCCATAATAACGAATGGCAGCAGTACGCGCGCTCACAAACCATTACCGTGGACTCGCGCCAGTTCAGCGTTTCGAATGGACGATACATTCGGACTACCGGCGAATGACCGTCGTAGCAGCCCATAACCTCACGGTGTTTCTTGTAGCCTTATGGGGCTACACGGCCCTCTTGTTAACGGGCGAGTTCAGCATCCCGATTCTTATCGCGTGCTATGCCCTCGCTTTTGCGGCGTTTCTTGCGCGACGCAAAAACGTCGAAGCTCCGCGTTGGCTCTGGAATATCATTTCGATCATTGCTTTGATTGCGGCCGGCGCAATGGCGACTCGCCAGCTCCTCGATGCGACCGTGTACCTGTTCCTGTTTCTCCAGGTCGTAAAGCTTTTCACGGCGCGAACTGCGGTTGAAAGCAGGTGGAGCTACATCATTTCGCTGTTCCAGGTAATCGGCGCATCGGTGCTTACAACGTCGATGACCTTCGGCCTCGTGTTCCTGGTCTATGTGCTCCTCATGGTGTTTTCGCTGCTGCTCTACACCTTAAGGCGTGAGTCGGAAACCAGTGAGAGAATTTCCGGCAGCCTCTATTCGAAGGTTCTGGACGCGACACACGGGCGCACGACCCGGCCACGCCTGCGCATCCCGTGGGCACTGAAAGCGCGAATCCCGCGCGGACTCATCTGGACCTCCGCGTCGCTCACAATTCTTATTGTTGCTGCCACCATTGTCACTTTCGCGATCGTGCCGCGCCTTGCCACTCAGAACCTGTTTCAGGGCTATGGCAAACCGCCCGAGAAGCCTTCGTTGTCGGCCTTTGATGAAGCAATCGAGTTTGGGACCTTTGAAAAGATCCAGCTCGATAACGCTGTCGCGATGTTCGTTCAGCCGCTGGAAAAGAAGCGGCGCGATCACATCCGGCTGCGCGGTGTAGCGCTGGATACTTTCGATGGACGTGCCTGGCGCCGCACCACGAGTTCCCACGGCGTGACGGGGCCGTTGCAATTCCCCGCCTTCACCACGCGTTTATATTCCGACATCGCGACCCACCGTATCATCCAGCCGCCAGGCATCACACAATACCTCTTCGCAGAGACCTTCGCGGAATCCATCAAAGTTGCTTCCGAAATTCAATACTACTCCGATGGCCTTAGTGGAGCCGCATGGCTGGCCAGCATGCAGCCGAAAGAATTCCAATACGTGTCAAGCTCCCGGGTCGAGTCCCTCGATGAGCGCAAGGACCCCGCCCGGAACAACCTGAGGGAGCGGGCTCTTTCCATGTTCAGCTCCGCACCGTTTCCACAGGACATCAGCCTTCGGTTCAGGGATATTCAGCAGCGATTCGCAAATGAGGGAAGTTCGGCGACGCGAGAACGCCGCTACCCGCGCTTCTTTTCCCGGGGGGCGCACGCGGAACAGCTCCGCTACCTGGAACGCTGCACAACGCTTCCGGCCATGCTGAGCACAAACAACCTGCGAGACCTGGCGGTCACGTGGACTCGCGACGCCGCAACCACGTTTGAGAAATCTCTCGCCATCGAGTCGAGGCTCCGAAGCGAATTTACCTACAGCCTTGAGCCAAAAGCTCGCGGCAATTACATTGAAGACTTTCTCTTCCGCACGAAGCAGGGTCACTGTGAGTACTTCGCAACTTCAATGGCCGTGCTGGTGCGTTCGCTCGGTGTTCCGGCACGTGTCGTGAACGGCTATTACTCTGTGGAATGGAATAACATCGGCGGCAATTTCACGGTGCGCCAGCGCGACGCCCATTCCTGGGTAGAGGTGTGGCTTGCCAACGACTATGGCTGGATGACGTTCGATCCAACACCGCCTTCTGGTGTGGGGCGTCCTAATCGGCAAAATGCCGTGTTGCTCGCGATAAGCCGCTACCTTGATGCGCTGCGGGTTCGCTGGTATCGTTACGTAGTGGATTATAGTATTACCGACCAGGCGGCGGTGATGCGCACGCTCGCGAACGCGCGTGACCGCATAAACTCGTTCTTCGGTCGCATGCAAAATCGCATCTGGCTGCCCGACCTAAGCTCGTCCACTAACGTGGGTGGCGCACATACGTATGTGAATGTGCTCATTGCTGCAGCTCTCGCTTGTGGAGCGGTTGTCTTTGGCGTCTGGGCGGCAGGCAATCTACGACCGAAGAGAAAGCGACGCCGGCCGGAAACCATGGTGCGCTACTATTCAGAGCTCCTGCGTCTCCTTGCGGCAAAGGGATTCAAGCTGGCCACCGGGGAAACCCCGCGCGAGTACGCATCGCGTCTGCGCAGGGTTGAAGTATTCTCGCCTCTGATGCCGATTACCGAGATGTACTATAGCAGCCGTTACCAGGGTCACGCTCCCACCGACGAGGAGCTCGCGATCATCGAAGAGTTTCGCAAAGCGTTGAAAACCTCGCCACGAGCCGCTCCCGAAACGTTATAACCCGAATTCAGCACAAGTGTCGTGACTCTTGACACGCTACGCTGTAATTCAGCCGCTGCGGCTGATCCATTCTCTAAGGAAGTGACATGCACTGCGATCTGCTCATTCAAAATGCCACGATTGTAGACGGAACCGGTTCACCCGCTTTCGACGGAGATATCACTGTCACCGGTGACCGTATTATCCGCGTATTCGATGCCAGCCGGCAGCAGCGCTTTGAAGGCGAGGCGGCGAAAGTTATCGACGCACGAGGGCGGATCGCAACGCCGGGTTTCATCGATGTCCATTCCCACAGCGACATTAACATCCTGGCGAATCCAAACGGTGAGAGCAAATTACGCCAGGGCATCACGACAGAGATCGTCGGCAACTGCGGCTTTAGTGCGTTCCCGCTGCGAGGCGCCACCCTGGCTGAAGAAGCAGAAGTTAACCGGAAGGTAGGCGTCGAGACAACCTGGGATACCGCGGATGGGTACTTCCGTACTTTGGAGCAGGCACGTCCGGCGTTTAACATCGCCACATTTGTCGGTCATGGTAATATCCGCGGTTCAGTCGTGGGCTTTGATGATCGCCCTTGCACTCCCGACGAACTGAAGGTCATGATCCGTGAGGTGGAAGACGCGATGGATGCCGGCGCGCTTGGCCTCTCGACCGGTCTTATCTATACTCCCGGGATGTTCGCGGAAGTAAGCGAAATTGTGGAGCTGCAGAAAGCAGCCGAGGCGAAAGGCGGAATGTATGCTTCGCACGTGCGTGGCGAGGGAGACACTCTGCTGGAAGCCGCGGATGAGTTTATGACGATTGTAGACCAGGCGAGATGCCAGGGACAGTTCAGTCACCTTAAGGCAAGTGGTCCGCGCAACTGGGGCAAAGTTGCACGAGTCATAGAGCAAATTGAACAGGCGAACGCACGCGGAGGTGATGTCCGGTTTGACAAGTATCCTTATGTCGCATCCAGCACGGAGCTGGCGTCGCTTTTACCGCGCTGGGTTCGCAATGGTGGCCGCGATAGTGCGATGGAGCGCCTGAGCGACGCCACCAACAAGGACGGCATCATCCATGAATCGGAGCAGATCAACGAGGGCAAAGACGGCTGGGATTCAGTCCTGATCTGCGAAGCGGGTGCTCCTGAGTTTGAAAAATACCAGGGTCAAAGTGTCGGCGAAATTGCGCGGCAGCTGGGTCTGGCGGGCGGAGAAGCGTTTATCGAACTACTCCGGGCATCGCGGCTCTCGACGTCTATTTGCAACTTCACGATGAGCGAGGATGAGACGGACATGGCCATCCTGCACCCGCTTGGCATGGTTTGCTCGGACGCGGCGTGCCGTGCTCCCTACGGTGCACTGTTGTACGATTGTCCGCACCCGCGCGCCTATGGCACCTTCGGACGTTTCTTCCGTGACTACGTAAAGACGCGCAAGCTGCTGACGCTCGAGCAGGCAGTGCACAAGGTAACCGCCTTTTCCTGCGATACGTTCGGACTGAAAAACCGTGGACGCATCGCGGCCGGCAATTATGCGGACCTGCTCGTGATCGATTTTCCGCGATATACCGACAAGGCTGAGTTCGCCAGGCCGCATCAGTACTGCGAGGGCATCGATGCGATTATCGTAAATGGTGTCCTTACACTGGAGGGCGACCAGCACACAGGCAATCGGGGCGGCAAGGTACTGCGGCGAAATGCCACGCCTTAAATTGTGCCCAGGTACGGGACCAGCCTTCCGTCTTCGATCGTCAGCTTGCGCACGCCAAACTGCTCGACGAGCGGGTCGTGCGTCACAACGACAATCGTCGTCCCGTGACTGCGATTGTAGTTTAAAAGCAGCTCGTAAATTTCCATGCTCGTTGCAGTGTCCAGGCTACCTGTAGGTTCGTCCGCCAGGATAAGTCGCGGCTGGTTGGCTATCGCGCGTGCAATCGCCACGCGCTGCTTCTGCCCCCCCGATAGCCGGTTCGCCGGGCTGTTGACGAGCTGCCCCAGGCCCACCTCGCCCAGTGCAACACGCGCACGCTGCCTCGCCTGCGCCACCGACATTTCTCCAAACAACAGTGGTACCATTACGTTTTCCATCGCGCTGCGTAACGAACGCAGGAAGAAGCTCTGGAATATGAATCCCACGGTTTTGTTACGGAAGGCCGACAACCCGGCATCGTCCATGGTCTCCAGGTGCGTACCCGAGAACAAAAGCTCGCCACTGTTCGGACGATCCAACCCACCGAGCAGGTTCAGGACCGTCGTTTTTCCAACGCCGCTTCTGCCAACGAGCGCCACGAACTCCCCGGAGTTGATCTGGAAATCCGCTGATTCCAGGATGCGAACGGTCCGTTCAGCAGAGACGTATTGCTTCGAAATATTTCGGCCTTCGATCAGTGTTTCCACATCTGCCATGTCGCCGGTCACCCCATTGACAACACAGAGCGGATGCTACAGAAAAGCACAGGCGGCGCAAAAGTTACTTCGCCTCGCAAAAACTGTTTATTTCCGTATTCCACACAACACGCTGCCGGTGTGAAGAACATCTTGAGATCAATTCTACGAACACCACCGGACGTGGATCTGCGCTCCCATGTGCAGGACTGGCTGTGGAAGCATATTTTTCGCATAAATAACGGTGTTCCATGGCCCGTTCACTTTACATCGCGCGTGGTTGCGTGGCAGAAGATCACGTGCGGCAGGGGAAGCTATCCGGGTGACATGCCGGGATGCTACGTCCAGGGCATCAATGGAATCGTCATTGGTGATGGCTGTCAGTTTGGACCGGGCGTGGGAATTATCAGTGCCAATCACAATCCGGACAATCTTGCCGAGCACCTTCCCGCCCCTCCCATCCAAATCGGCAGTCGCTCGTGGATCGGGATGAACGCGGTCATTTTGCCAGGCGTGGTATTGGGTCCGGAAACGATTGTGGGCGCCGGCAGTATTGTTACACACAGTTTTCCTGAAGGGCGGTGTGTAGTTGCCGGCAACCCGGCCGTGGTAGTAAGACGCGCGCTTCCGGCTAGCGTGGTCTAGCATTAGTTCGCAGTCGGTTCTGCGTGCCGAATCGAGGTCAAATCTGCCCCTTGGTCTGGTAAGGAGCTACTGATCGGCACACTAGCGGCGTGTGATTCGGGCGATTTTCCGGCCGAGTTTCACGTGCAGACCGCGGTAATACTCGGCCTGGTAAAAGGTTCGGAGTATCGGGTCGAAGCCTTCCTTGAACCGCGCAATCGATGGAATGTTGGCACCGACAAGATCCAACTTTTTGATTCCATCCTTTCGAAGCATCTCCGCCAGCCGCCAGATCATAAGGGAACTGACCCCGCTCTGCAGATGGTCGGGCAACGTCGAAGCAACCGCGTAATAGGCTACCTCTTTAAAATGCAGCGCGGTGATAAATGAGATCAACTTTCCGTCTTTAGTTGCGGTCAGGTGCTTCCGATACGGCTGTAGTGCCTCCCCCTCGACAATCTCCAGGAAAAAGCTCTCCGCCACCGGGCAGTTCTCTCCGTGCTTGCGAAACGTTTCCGCAAAGATGCTGAAGGCATCCGCCCCCGGAGGCGCACTGCTGATCACAAAAGCTGCCTTCTCTGCTTTTTTGATGTGGCGGCGCACGTGGCCTTCCAGCCGGAGCCACTGTTCTGCGGCCGGAAACTGCAGGTCCATTTCGTAAGTGAAACGCGGCGAAACCGTGTATCCGGCCGCCTGCAGAAGGCGAACGTCCTGTAGTTCCGGCGCGTTCACAATCAACTGGTAGGAGTACCTCTCGCACATCCACCTGGTGAGAGCGGTGAGCACCTCGGCATCATTGGAAATTTGTCCGGAGAGTTTTTCATCCACGTGATGCCGCAAGAAGAATCCAACATACGGCGTCAACAGCGGCGTTACGGCCGTTCGCTGGCGCATCCGGGTTCGCTCCAGCGCCACACACCCCCCCACCAGTTTGCCGGCGGTAAAGGCACCCACGAACACCAGCTTGCCATCCTGGTACCTACCATCGATTGCAGCCTTATAGGCTGCGGTGTGATAAACGGTTCCCTGCGGGGAATCCAGTACGAGCGCATCCCATTCCGGCAATTCGGTGCTCTCCAACTGGCGGCATTCCACCGGCACTATAACCCCGCCTTTGCAGCCAGTTGATCATACAAAGCCATGTAGGACTCGACCATCCGCCGGCGGCTGAACTGTTCCGCAATTCGTAGCCGCGCCGCCGCCCCGAGACGCCTGCGCTCCCCGGCGTCTTTCAATAAATCGATAATCGCTTTCTCCAGGCCGGCAGAGCCCTCCGTATAGACTATACCTGAGTCGGCGACCAGCTCCGGTAAACCGCCCGCATTTGCGACTACGACCGGCAGACCGCATGCCATCGCTTCACCGATAGCCATGCCGAAGGATTCACGCTGCGACGGCTGTACGTATACATCGCACGCGCGCAGGCAGCCCGCGGCATCGTTAGTTTTCCCAGGCAGCTTAAACACTGGCGTGAGACTCATCAGCCCAATGGCTGCTTCGAGATCTTCGCGTAACGGGCCTTCTCCCCAGATCACAAATCGCGCTGAGGGACAACTCTTCGAAATGGCGGCGGCCGCACGCAGCAATTCCATATACCCTTTTACGGGCCGCAGGTTGCCGAGTGAGCCGATAACCTGGATGGCGAAAACATCGTCATCGGGAAACAGCTCGCGGCGCACATCCAGCCCGGACGTCTCCTCGCACGAACTGAACTGCTCAGTATCGATTCCGTTCGGGAGAACCTGGACCTTCTGCGATGAAATTCCATTGTCGCGCAGTTCGTCCGCAGCCGAACCTGAGACCGCGGCAAAGCAATCTACGTAGCGCGCAGACAACCGAAACAGGCGCGGAGCAACGAATGAAGCGACCCTCCCCTTCTCCTCCCATTCATGAACACCATGGTGGCCGGCCACCACGACGGGCACACCTGCGAGTTTAGCAACGGGCGCACCGACGATGGTCGGCCTGGCCAGGATCGTATGCACCAGGTGCGGCTTGAAGCCCTTCAACGTCTTTCGCAGCCGGACCAATGACTTATCGACTGAAGTCGGCGCAATTCCGTCACGTTGTAACTCCACTTCCAGCGGTCCCGTGCGCGACCATGCCATCATTACTACTTCGTGGCCACGGTTCACGCTCCCTCTGGCGATCTCTCTACACAAGAGAGTTGGCGAGTCATGCTCGAATGCGTTCACCAGGTAAAGGATACGAAGGCGGCTCACTTCAATGGCCGGTGCTTTTCATGTGCTGCTTTAGTTGCCGCGCGCACTAATTGTCGTCATCGGAGTCGCGCGTGAACCCGTACTTCTTGATGCGCTTGCGTAACGTATTGCGCGTGATGCCTAAAAACTTCGCGGCCTTCGACTGGTTCCCTTTGCACGATTGCAGCGCGCGTTGGATGAGGTGACGCTCCACGACATCAAACGCGTCCAGGCCTTCTTCAAGCGGCTGGCGGCGCGCGATTTCCTCGAACAGCAGATCGAATACGCCATCACCCGCCAGTTGCGAACCTGACAGCGTTTCACCCAGCGTCGCCTCGAGTGTGGAGGTCGCTGATCGGCCGCGCGAATCCGCGGGTTCGTCGAACGGGGCGGCGCGCGTAACCGGTTTTCCCGCGGCTGCCTGCCTTCCAAGCCGCGAAGCTTCCAGAGCCGAAGCTACAACCTGGCGGATGCGGCTGACATCGAACGGCTTCATGATGCAATCGAACGCCCCGGCCTGCACCGCCTCGCTGGCAATGCGCAGTGATCCGTATGCTGTCATGAGAACCACGGGAACGTTGGAGCCGCTGCGCCGCATTTTTGTCAGTGTGGCCAATCCGCTACCGCCCGGCATCCGAACATCCATCAGCACTACATCAGGTCGCGCCGACTTCAGGACATTCATGGCCTGCTCGCCTGAACGCGCCTCGACGATCTCGAACTCTGGAGGCCGGAAAACGCGCGTGAAAGAGTACGCAACATCCGGATCGTCGTCCACGACCAGCAGTTTGCTGCGCGCGCCAGCGCTCAACTTTCACTCTCCTCTTCGGTCAGCGGCAGGTTGACCGCGAACGAAGCGCCTTCCCCCGGCGCACTGCGCACGCTGATTTTTCCATCATACTGCGACAGCAGTTTTTGTGAAACGAACAGTCCGAGCCCGACTCCAGCCTCACGGCCGGTCACGAACGGCAGGAAAATCTGCTCCTGCAATTCGGGAGTCATGCCGACGCCGGTATCCCGCACCACGACGCGCACCAGCGGCTGCTCACCCGATCGTTTGCGCGGAGGCGTGACCACGCTCTCCACCGTCAGGATTCCGCCATGCGACATGGCTTCGATCGCGTTCAGCACGAGGTTCAGAAAAACCTGGTCCATGTGTCCCCGGTCCACCAGCACGGCCGGAAGATCGGGCGCCAATTGTTTGTGCACCAGAATCCGCTTCGCGGAAACGCTGTGCTGCACAAGGAAGAGCACCTCTTCGAGCACGACGTTGAGGTCGACCCATTCAAGTCGCATGCCCCGGCGCTTTGCAAATCCCAGCACCTGCGACACGATGCGATTGATCCGCTCCAGCTTGTCCAGGATCAGCGTCACATCCTTCGCGCGGCCGGGAGCAATGGCACCTTCCTCGCGCAGCGAGTGCATCAGCATGGTGATGATCGTTACGGGGTTGCGTATCTCGTGGGCGATCTCCGCGCTCAGCGTACCCAGCGTCGCCAGGCGATCGGTTGTCCGGATGCTTTGCTCGGCAGTAATCACGCGCTCGTATCGCCGCGCGTTCTCAATAGCGATACCGCACAGCGATGCGAATGCATTGAGCAGGCGCATCTCGTCCGGCTCAAACTGCCTCACACGATCGGCGTACACGTTGAGAATACCCACCAGGCTTTCCTGGAAGAAGATCGGGATTGTGAGAAGCGACGTAGGCTTTGCACGCGCGGGAACTTTTCCCGGTTTCCGGTGCTCGGGGCGCTTTACCTCGAACACCTGCACCGGTTGGCGTTTGCCCAACATATCGCCAAGCAGACCTTCCGGCAGAACCGACGTTGGCCGCTGAACGTAACGGCCCGCCGACCCGGACGCGGCGCTCAACACCATCTCGCGGCTGTCGTTGATCAGCAGTACTGAACACTGTTTCACATCCATGACGCCCAGCAGCGAATCGGTGATGCGGTTTAATATGTCCGGCAACGGGTCGGGCGAGATCAGCGCCTGCCCGACATCGAATAGCGTCTCCAGCCTGCGAGTCTGCTCGGTCAGCCGATCGTAAAGCCGGGAGGTGTGGATCATCCGCGCGGCCTGGTTAGCGACGGCAAACAGCAGCTTCTCGTCGTCCTCGCTGAATGCCGTTCCATCGTTTGAATTCAGGTGCAGCACACCGGCCACTTTGCCATCGATACGCAGCGGTGCAGCCATTTGCGACGTGCCGGCAACCCGCTGGTTCTTCGATCCGGTTGCCGCCTCAACGCGTACGCAGTGTGCCTGCTGCACGGCTTCACCCCACACGCCGTCCAACGGAAGCAACGCGTCGATGTCTGTGCCGGGCAGATCCTGCGCTGCCGCAATTCGCAGCGACTGCCCGTCGTCGGAAAGGAACCCGATGAACCCGCTCATCGCTGGAAGCGCAGAGATCGTCTCGCGCAGGATGCGGCGCAGGAGTGTCGCTGAATTCGTGGTCGAATTTATAAGGTCGGCAATACGGTACAGTACCTTGAGCCGATGTTCGCGGTCGAACCCGGCTTTGGTAGTGTTTCCGTTGGCAGGAAGGGTCACGGGAGCATGGCTAAATGCCGCCACCAGAGAAATCCAGTGGTAAAATAGAACCAGTCAGTGTGGTCTACCGTTAGATCGTAATCTGTTTTGTGTGCCGAACGTGCGCAGAACTTCCGAAATCGGGAGTTGTCCGCGCGATCTCAAGGCTCGCTTTCAAAGTGCATGATTTCAACCGTCCTTGATTTTCGAATCTGGTTTCCGCATATGGCGATAGGCACGTAAGCAGCGTGGAATCAACCAGAACCATTGCAAGTACCCACAAGCCGCAAAAATTGCCCAGTTCATAACTAAAATAATTTCTATTGGGATTATTTCTGGAGCAAGATCTCCGATGGCAGCACAACAGACAGTACCTAGTAAGCTCAGCGGGAAAGCAGCGACAATCATATACCAAGTTAGTAGCAGGTCTATATCTCGATGACCGTGGCGGTCTATGTACCACAAGAAAGCAACCAATGGTATGACCATGAATAATGCCCATACAGCCTTGGCGAACGGCATTCCTATCGAAAATCGGCGAGCCCGCACGTTTGACATTACTTGCCCTTGCATTCTTTTAAACAGTCCCTGTAGACATCGTCTGCCCATTCTTGACAATTAGTGCGGGGCCCACAAAGCCCAGAATTAGGTCTCTTTCCCTTTCGTTTCTCATCAAGCAGGCATCGATAGATCTGTGAGATGTGGGGACTGAGATGGGGGGACGGCTTCCGATGTTGATTCCGGTTGAGCTTTGCGGTGGCGGTTTTGTGGTAGTTGCATGGCTCGGCTTGCAAGGGTAGCGGTCCCGGGATATTGTTACCACGTTACGCATAAGGGAAACCGTCGCGCGCGCATTTTCTTCGAAGCCGAGGACCGTGAGCACTTGTGGGCGGCTGTGCGATACGTGGAGCTCAACCCGGTTCGCGCGGCGGCCTGTGGTTGTGTTTATACGAAGCTGTTCCGCCTGCTGTGGGCTGATTCCTGTTGCGAGAAATTCTGGCACTCCTGGGAAACTATTGCCGCACGCTCCGCCGGCGCGAAGCGCTTTGGAGTGCGAAAGCTTGCTTTCGCTTTCCCTGAAGCTACCCGAAAATGCCCGCTTTCAGAAGTCATCCGGCACGTTAAGCTTATCAATCTTGAACGACAACACCGACCGGCTAAAAGCCTGTGATGCCTCCTGGATAAACCAGCTCATGGAGCACCAGGGATAATCTTCTGCACGGCTTACCACACCGTGGCGTTCCGGGTTGCGGTGCACCTGGTGTGCCGAATCAGAAGTTCCTATCCAGTTTGAGCGTGGAAGATGAGCTCAATTCGGCACACAGAACCGAATACGAATTAATGGTAGACCACACAAGTGCAACCGAGCCAAATAACTTTGCTGGTAGGTTAGGCACGTATCGCGAAAGTTCCACCACACCTGGCGCCCCGGTGTTGCGTCGAGGTTGTTCAAGGTTATGGCCGTTTTGCTGTGGAGTGACTGCAGCATCTCGGTGAGGTTCTCGCGGCCATTGCGGGACTGTAACACAACGTGGTAGTGGTTGATGAGAACGGCCCAGGCTTCCAGCCGCCAACCGAATTCCTCGGCGTGGTCGAACAGCGCGTTGCGCACGATCGTGAGGTGGCCTGGGGTATGGAGCGTGTGGTGTTTGAGGTACGTTCCGCACGTAACCAGATAGCTGGTATTCGGCACGAAGCGATGGGGCGGTGCGTGTGGCCAGTTTCGGTGGATGAGGTCGGGTGGTGTTTTTTCCTGCATGGGGCTTTTTGGTAGCTTCAGGAAAAGCGAAAGCAAGCTTTCGCACTCCAAAGCGCTTCGCGCCGGCGGGTTGCACGGGCTAGGGCCGTTGCTCGACGTCATATGCTGATGAGGAGTTTGTTCGTCGAGCGTCGCAGAGAGGACGGTCGCCTACGTCCCGTAACGAATCTTGTGGTGAAACATCGATGATGATAGCAAATTAATTAGTGCAAACATCAACCGTACACGAAGTTTCGTCCTCGAATTTTCGAACGAGAATCCGTAGAACCCGGCAGAATTAATGCGTACCTGTCCCCGAGTTTCGCCCGAGTTTCTGGAAGAATAGCGCACGAGACGCACTGCCGCGCGTTCGTGCCTGTTGGCCTGCGTATCAGGCTTATCTGGGCGCGTTGCGCGGATCGTCGGCTGGATTTACGTAGTTGATCGTCCACGGGCCCGTTCCGTGGAACTGCAGAATTGTCTCTCCCGTGGCGGACACAAAGTGCTTCATGCCCGCTGGCCAGTAGCCGTACGTGCCGGTCGGCATCACCTGCATCGCCTGCGGATCAAATTTCTCGCCCATGCCGATGCTAAACGTGCCGGCAATGACACTGATGCGCTCGACCTTCGGGTGCGTGTGCGGAGGAATGCGGTATCCATCTGGTACTTTGAGCCGGAAAACAAATGTGCCCTCTTTTGCGGGATCGCCTTCCAGCACGGCGATCTGCGCCCCTTTCGGCAGAGAAGGAGGGCCCTGCTTCCAGGTGATGGCCGCGAGGGGAAAGAGGTTCGGCTTCATTGCTTCGCCCGCGGAGGTGGTGGATGTCACGTCAGCAGCGGTGTACGACATGCTTGCGCCGGCTGCTGTAGCCACACCTGCTGAGGGGGCAGCGGCCTTCTGGGCGTCGAGCGCCGATCTCACCCCGCGTGCGAGTTGCTCAGCAGGTCCGCGGCCCCAGTAGTGCAGGAAAATCGCCCTGGGTGTTTCGCCTTCCATGTGGTTGTGAATCGCGACGACCTGGATGTCTGTTTTGCGCAGCGCGCGCAGCACCGGCTGTAGTTCACCTTCGAAGGCAACGAAGTCCCCGTCCGAGATGGCATTGTCGTCACTGCCCATCATCGCCAGCCACGTGTTGACGCCCATCTCTTTCCCAACTTCGCAGCCGCACGGCATCTTTGCCGTGCGTCCGAACACCGCCTTGTACATGCCGTCTTTAATCTGCGCCTTCGTGCCGAGAATCGCGTCCAGTGGGGCTGCCGAAATCGAACTGGACGTTGGAAATTCGGTGGTATTCCCAAAGCTGCGGGTCGGGGCGGCACCTTTCTCCGCGCGAATTGATTTCACGCGGTCGAAAGCAGCGCGTACCCCACGCGCCAGCTTTTCAATCTCGCCCTCACCGCCGATGTGCATGAAGTAGACCTTAGGCTCGTCGAAGAAGAAGTGGTTGTGCAGTGCCGTGACATCCAGGCCTGCGTCGAACAACGTGCTCATTACCGGGTTCACCTCGTCCTGGAACAAAACGAGATCGCCCATGATCATCGCTGCCTGCTTGCTGCCGCCCTTGAATGCCACCCAGCTCGTAAGACCCATGAACGGGGGGAACAGCTGCCCGTCGATGACGACTTTTACGTCGGTGCGCGGGGCGCTGAGCTTGAACGCACCTTCCGCTTCGCTGCGAGTTCCCTTGAGCCCGGTGATCGACTCGACCAGCGATTCATATTCCCTCAATGACTGTGCTGTCGTCGTGTTTGCCTCACCATCTGCCGCGGCAGTCGCAGCCAACCCACACACCAGGAGCACCGCAGCGACAAACCTGCAGGCCCGAACAATTGAAAGAGGCGTGGTCATTTTCCTTCTACCTTTCTGCTTGGTTGACCAGGAGTCACAACCCCTCGGAATGCGCGGGCAAGGAATAGCGACAAAGCGATGCCAGCGTGGGCGGCCGCAGGGTGGGCTGGCATTGCAGCGCAGGTACGCCCAAAATCTTTTTCGACTTTATTGGACTTAGCCCACGCTAAGATGACGCCAGGGAAGTGACACGTCCCCCCAAACTGGTGTATACCTGCCAGCGTAGTAAGCTGAACGTGTTCATTGATAATTCTATGCGGCCCGAACGCCGTGACCCACGGCAAAGGGACTTCTGCGCCCAATCCGCGTGGCATTTTCCGTCTTTGCGTTCGCGGGAAAAACCGCCCATCGCGCAAGGAACCCGGAAATCCACGGCCCCCGCGAATTCTTACGCGAGGATTACAACTATTCAAGTGGCGAAATTACCAACTTGAAAACTTGAATAGTTATCTGCAAGCATTTCAAGCTTCCATACGCAAACTTGAATACCAACTTGAAAAACTTGAAAACTTGAAAGCCTCCAACCGCAGTCGCCCCTGCTACCCAGTCCCCACGCCGCCGATCTTTGGAGCACGCACGGCCACATGATCGGAACATTACGGAAATCAAAGGGCGAAATTACCCCATCGGCCTGTTTGATTTAAAGCGTGAAATGCCAATGAGCGACGCCAATTCTTTGATTAGTTTTGATTAGTTTTGATTAAGAAGGCTCGCCCACCGTTTTAAAACCGCGTAAGTTCTGGAGACGGGCGAAATACATTGATTGGTTTGTTCGACTGGGGCGCCGCCATCTGCGCGCTTCGCGCCGGCGGGTTGCACAGGGTAAGAGGGTTTTGGCAATAGTAGTGTTTTCCTGAATCAGGTTATCGGTTACTTCAGGAAAAGCGAAAGCAAGCTTTCGCACTCCAAAGCGCTTCGCGCCGGCGGGTTGCACATGCTTCGCGCCGGCGGGTTGCACGGGCCAGGGCCTGTCGTCAATTAAGGAGAATAGTGAACCAAGGGGACGAAACCGCCTTGCAGGTTCGCGCGCACGAAGGTCCCGCTCGGCACGCCAGCTTCCATCGCCATAAAGCCTTGGTAACGTGGTTTACCATAGTTCGTTGGCAGGTTCTGTGTGCCGAACGAGCGCAGAATCATATCGATACAAGGATACGAACGTTTGGTTCGGCACACTAGCGCTGGTTCTCAGAATCGATCCCGTCTTTCCGCGTATTACGAGTTGGGAGCATTTGATGAAAGAGATCGTAGCGGCGTCCGTCATCCTGTTTACGGCAAGGTCAGTATCCGGCCAAAGCGTAACGGTCAGCTCGCTCGACGTCGAAAATGTTTCGGTGTTTCGTGGGTCGGGTACCGTCCGCGCCTCGGTGAATCTGGAAACGCGCTCCTACTCGCCCGGGGGCACCTACTCGCGGGGTCAACTCAGCGCATTGCGCTCGCTGGGATTCTTTCAGATCGGCAACCAGTGGGCTTACCAGGCCGGCAACATGAAGTATGCGCTGGTAGTCGCGCAGCTGCCCCGGCTGGATTACTCCCGCGGGCAGTGGAAGCTGGTCGCACCGGGCAAGGTCACCAGGCGGGTGGCCACGGTGCGCAACACCGGTGTTAAGCGGTGATAGATATCCAGCCCCGCCCGGCGTCATCCGCCTTGACACCCGGTTCCTCTTTGCGACAATCATAGCGCCTTATATCTATCCCCCACTCCTGCAACTCCAAGGAACCTACTATGTTCTCCCGAAACTACCCTTTCAGCTCGTTGCGCACCCTGGCTGTTGGCATCGCGGCAGGACTCCTCACGGCACTTGCCGCGACCGGTATGTCCCAGGCGTCGCCCAAAGGCGACCTGCTCCTCGACGACAGCTTCGATGGTCCCGGCCTTGGAACAAGCTGGACAGTCACTGGCGCTGCGCCGGTGGTCTCCGGGGGCGCGGTGACCCTCAGCAATGGAACCGACATGCAGTGGTCCCCAGGATTCCTGGAATGCCCCATCATCGTCGAGCTTGAGAACGTTACCTTTTCGAACATCACCGGCAACGGCTCTTCGGCCGGAATTTCCTTTCGGACCCTCGGCAATGGCTCCGTATCCGTATCCGGCGGCAGCCAATCCCTGTCATGGTATTTGAGTAACACGACCTATGTTTTTGATTACGGCTATGCCCAGGGCGGATCCGCCGGACTTAGTCCCATCACCTCGGGCCCTACCTACGATCAAACCCCGCACACGTATACGTTCGCGATGGAAACCACCCGGTCCCTTGTTTACGCGGACAATTGGACTCCCGGTTATTCCGAGTACCAGTTGTTCCCCACTCCCAATTCCGGCAAGTCGACCGTAGGCTTCAATACCAACGGCACTGCATCGGTATCGTGCAGCCGCGTACGCGCGTGGCGCGCGGTGCCGTCTCCTATCCGCGCGGTTCGCTTCATCGAAAGACGAACCACTGCCACCCTCGACATGAGCGCGATCGGGCTGTCGCTGCAAAGCTCCAACCTGAACTTCACCACCTACGGCACGCTGACTGCCGACAAGGTCACATCCACACCGCCCACGCTGCCACGCCCGGCGCTCAACAACACGATCTGGAACATCAGCATGTCGCCGACGAACCTCAGCTCGGTTACGACCATCACCCACACGTTTAACGTGAACGACCTGGTGGGCGCCGGTATCGATCCCAATTCGCTCACCGGTTACAAATCCACCAATAACGGCGCCACCTGGGTTGCGGTACCGAATTGCACGATTACGCTCAACGGCGCCAACAGCCTCTTTACCTTCGGTGGACAAACCTCGTTCTCCACCTTCGCTATTGGCTATAGCGTGTTCACACATGTAAGGGACTGGGAGCTGTTCGAATAGCCAAGGCAGGTAACGCGCGGCGCCCGGTTTACGAAGTCCCGCCGGGCTGAATCTGCACGATCACGTCGAAGATTGAGCGGGCGACCGCCGATTTATCCTGTCGGGGAATGTGGACGCTGTGGCCATCGCGGAAGAAGATGGTCACCTCGTTCTGCTCGCTTTGGAAACCGACGTCGTCGGAACTTATGTCATTGGCGACAATGAGGTCGAGTTTCTTGCGCTCCATCTTAATGCGCGCGTTGGATTCAAGTTCGTCCGTCTCGGCCGCGAAGCCAATGGTAAGCTGGTCCTGCTTTTTGGTGTAGCCGATGGACTGGGCGATGTCGGGATTCTCCACCAGCGGCAGGGTGATGGAGTTTCCGGTGCGCTTGATTTTCTGGGGGACGTATTTGCCGGCCCTGAAGTCGCCAACGGCCGCCGCAAAAATAAAAATGTCCATTTCAGCCGCGAGTTTTTTAACAGCCGCCAGCATCTGTTCTGCCGTGGTCACATCATGGATAGTCGCGCAGTCGGGTTTATGCGGCGCATCGACGGGGCCAGTGACGAGGTGTACCTGTGCGCCTCGGCGGTGCGCCTCGCGCGCCAGCGCGGCTCCCATACGGCCACTGGATGGATTGCTGATGAAGCGGACCGGGTCGATATACTCACGGGTCGGACCTGAGGTGATGAGGACGGCCTTTCCTTCGAGCGAATTGTCACGTGGGCCGACGGGCTGTTGCACGGCAGCCTCTGACCGCCGCGGCTCAAGTTTCACGTTGAACTCGCGCAGGAACGAAATGATCTGCTCGGCCTCCGCAAGGCGACCCGGGCCTTCGTCGCCGCATGCGAGGGGACCGGAATCGGTTGGCAGCACTTCAACGCCGCGCTGCCGGAGGATGGCGAGATTCTGCTGGGTTGCGGGATGCTGTAGCATGGCGCTGTTCATCGCGGGCGCCAGGACGACCGGGCCGGTGAATGCCAGGTACGTCGTGGTAATCGGGTCATCGGCAATTCCAGCCGCCATCCGGGCGATGAGATCGGCGCTGGCGGGAGCAATGAGAAGAAGGTCGGCCCATTTGGACCAGCTAATGTGCTCCATCTCAAAGGAGTGGGGCTGGTTGAGCACCCTGGAATAAACGGAGTGCTGCGTGAGGGCTTCGAAAGTGACTGGGCCGACAAAGTGGTGGGCATGGCGGGACATAGCGACGCGCACTTCGCAGCCGGCATGCACAAGCATCGAGCACAGGTCGGCTGCCTTGTATGCCGCTATGCCGGCCGAGACGCCGAGTATGATCCTGGTGCCTTTGAGTTCCACGCATGCCTCCAGCTCTTGAGAATGCCCGGTATGAAGCAAAAGAGCGGCTGGCGTGAGCGGCAAGGGGAAACTGTTGCACAGCCGCTTTGGCTGCGCCTGAAAGTGGACGAGGTAAGTACAAAACCGGTAGTAGCAGTGGCCGGTGATCCGTTGTAACGGTGGAGGTTGCTCAGATGAATTGTCCGAAATGCGGGCTTACGGTACAGAGTGGCAGCAGTTTCTGCAACCATTGCGGAGCGTCGCTCAACGAGCAGGGAAAATCGCTGAGCATGAGCGCTGATTTAACAAATGCCCAGGCTGGGTCTGCCGGGCATGGACTCGATGCCATGGATGCCGCGGCCCTCACGGGAATGGCGACTGCTACCGAGAAGGGTATCTGGGACGAGTACCCTAGCCTGAGGACCGCGTTTCCACCGGTGGTATTTGTGCTGGTGCTCTGGGTTGTGGTGATGCTGCTCATCCGTTTTCTGCTGCCGCTCGACAGGCGGCCGGTTTGGAACGGCCACGATGCACTGAGCTGGGGCCTGACGCTCGGTGTCGCTGCGGTTGTGTTGCTGATGCTGCTGCGAAGCCTGATCCGGCTTCGGTCGATACGTTACCGGCTGACAAGCCAGCGGATTTTTATCACGTTCGGCATACTGAACAAGCGGACGGACGAGATCGAGCTGGAGAAATACAAGGATGTGTTTGTGAACCAGGATTTCTGGGACAAGCTGGTGGGTTGCGGCGACATCCAGGTGGTGACTGGCGATGTGACGAACCCGACGATAAACATGGATGACGTGATCGACCCGATTGGCAAAAAGGAATCGATACGCAACGCCGCGCGTGAACGCCAGGCCAAGCTCGGCCTGCGTTTACGCGAGCAGATGTAGTTAGTGTATTCTACTGTTAGTTCGTAATCTGTTCTGTGTGCCGAACGAGCGCAGAATCAGATCGACACGAGGATACGAACTTCTGGTTCGGCACACTGGTTTACCGCTCGTCGGCCGCGGTGGTACCCAGTACCTCGTCGACAGTCGTCACGCCTTCCTTCGCCTTGGTCAGGCCGGCCATGCGCAGCGTTTCCATGCCTTCTTCACTGGCGAGCCGCTTGAGCGCGGTGGTGGAAATGCCGTCGATGATGCGGTCGCGCATGTTGTCGCTGAGCACCATGATTTCGTAGAGGGCCATGCGGCCTTTGTACCCGCGTGCGTTGCAGCGCTCGCAGCCTTCGCCGCGGTAAACCGTCATGTCGACCGGAAGGCCCAGGGCGTTGGCCATGTCGGGCGGGAGGCCATATGGCTGCTTGCAGTAATCGCAGATTCTGCGCACGAGCCGCTGTGCCACGACCATGTTGAGCGCGGCTGTGACGAGGAAAGACTCCACGCCCATGTTGGTGAGGCGGTTGACGGTGCTCGGGGCGTCGTTGGTGTGAATGGTCGAGAGAACCAGGTGGCCGGTCAGAGCGGCTTTGATGGCGATTTCAGCGGTCTCGAGGTCGCGCACCTCGCCGACCATGATGATGTCGGGATCCTGGCGAAGGAAGCTCTTCAGGCCGGCGGCAAAGGTGAGGCCGATGTCCGGCTTGGCCTGGACCTGGTTAATGCCTTTGAGCTGGTACTCGACCGGGTCCTCGATCGTGGAAATGTTTTTGCCGGAATCGTTGATTGTGCTGAGTGCTGAGTACAAGGTCGTGGACTTGCCCGAGCCGGTCGGACCCGTGACAAGGCACATGCCCCAGGGCGCGCGGATCTGCCTCTCGAACTTGTCCAGCGCTTCGCGCGACATGCCGAGGTCGGTCAGATTAAGCATGAGGTTGCTGCTGTCGAGCAAACGGATGACGACTTTTTCTCCATTCTGGACTGGAAGGGAGGAAACACGGAAGTCGATGGCCTTGCCCAGGACTTGCAGCTTGAAACGTCCATCCTGGGGCAGCCGGCGTTCGGCAATGTCCATCTCGCTCATGATCTTGAGGCGGGAAATGATCGCGTTCTGGAACTTTTTCGGCGGGCTTTTGCCCTCCTGCAGCACACCGTCCACACGATAGCGAAGCCGAAGCACTTTCTCGTAGGGCTCCACGTGGATATCACTGGCTCGCAGGCGAATGGCCTCGGCGATGACCATATTGACCAGCTGAATAACGGGCGCGTCTTCGGCATCGGGGGCCAGGTCGTCGATCAACTCGCCGTCGTCGCTGATCTCCGTCATCTGGAGAAGTTGGTCGTCGATCTCGCTGACTTCCTTCAGCATCTCGTCGACGTCACCACCTTCCTGGTAGTAGGTTCGAATGGCTTCCAGGATATCGGATTCAAACGAGATCACGGGCACGATCTTGCACTTGGTCACAAGGCGCAACTCGTCAAGGAGCACGATGTTGGACGGATCCGAGAGCGCGACCGTCAGGGTGTCGCCGGTTTTATCCACAGGGATAATCTGGTACTTTCGGACGATGTCCGCAGGGATGCTGCTGAGGATTTCCGGATCAATTTCGTAATGGGAAAGCGTGATGAAGGGGACTTCGAGCTGCTTTCCAAGCGCTGCTGCCAGTTCCCACTCCGAGGCATAACCGTTGTCGATGAGAATGCGGCCAAGGCTTCCGCCCTTGTCCCCTTGCTGCGAAAGGGCAAGTTCGAGGTCGGCGTCACTGATCACATTGTCGCGGACCAGCATTTCCGCGAGCTTTCTTTCCATCACGCTGGCCATAATGCAAGCTCAGTCCTATCAAGAATGTGTATGGGACAGTGGTTGTGTACCAGCGAACCTTGTTTCGTCAATGGAAACCCACAGCGGAAACACGTTTGGGTACTGCCGTCTTTTTCATGGAAATCTGGTTTCTAAACCATTGAGTTATCTTGGCATGCTTGATCCGGCTAGAATAGTATATGTACAGAACGAAGAAACTGTCCTGCAGTTGGCCGGAAAAATCGCCGCCGCTGAGCGGGTGGCACTCGATACTGAAGCGGATAGCCTGCATCATTATTTCGAGAAGGTCTGCCTGCTGCAGCTTTCCGTGCCGGATGCCGACTACATTGTCGATCCTCTGGCCGATCTCGACCTGTCGCCGCTACTGGCTCCGCTGAGTTCGAAGCAGCTGATTATCCAGGGTGCCGATTATGACCTCAGAATGATGAAACGGGATTACGAGTTCTCGGCCTCGAATATTTTCGACACCATGAGCGCCGCGCAGTTGCTGGGATATGACAAGTTCAGTTACGCAGCCCTGGTCGAGCGGCATGTCGGGGTTGTGCTCAGCAAGCACGGGCAAAAGGCGGACTGGTCGCAGCGGCCATTGCCCGAAAAACTAATTACCTACGCGGCAGCGGATACGCATTACCTGTTCACGGTGGCCGACAAGCTGGAGGAGGAGCTTCGCCAGCTTGGGCGTCTGGAATGGCACCTGGAAGTTTGCCAGCGGCTGCTGGAGTATGTGGCGCAGGGCATGCGTGACCCGGACCCGGACCGACAGTGGCGCATCAAAGGGTGGCATACGCTGCGGGGACCTCGCGGGTGGAATTATCTTCGGGAATTGTGGCGATGGCGCGATGCGGAGGCACAGCAGGCCGATTTCCCGCCATTTAAAGTGCTGCGAAATGAAACGCTGGTAGAAATTGCGACCTGGGCAAATAACGGAGCCGACCCGGCCGCGATGCCAAAGTTGCCACGGAACATTGTGGGCAGGCGTCGGCGGCTTCTAGACCAGGCGATAGGCAAGGCGCGGGCCTCAGCGCAGGAAGAGTGGCCGAAACCACTGGGCGCGCCGCGCCGCGACACTCCCCCACCGGACGAAGTGCTCGTCGCAAAGCTGAAGCAAATTCGTGATAAAACGGCCGCCCAGCTAAAGCTCGATCCGGGTATTTTATTGCCTGGCGCGGCATTATCACTCATTGCGGTGGCACGACCGGCGACTGTGGAAGCGCTTCAGGCGGCCGGCGACCTTTACAACTGGCAAACGGAGCAGCTCGGCCCCCAGCTGCTCGAGGCGGTGCAGTCTGCCACTTTGACCAACAGGCGCTCAAGCTCGCCAAGACTTCCGAAGCAAACCTCGGAGAGCGCATGAGCCGGAACCTGGAATGCATGTGAGTTTGCCTGCAATTCTTCCCGGGTATATTGCCCGTAACAATTCGCCCCGATGATCACCATCCACCATCTGCTGGTTGAAGCGATTGAACGTGGCGCGAGTGATCTGCATCTGACGCAGGGCGCGCCGCCGATTCTGCGCCTGGATGGCGACCTTGAACTGCTGGACCTGCCGACGCTCACCGCACCGGACAGCATGCGGATGATCTACTCACTGCTGAACGACACGCAGAAGGCGCAGTTTGAAGAGAAGTGGGAACTGGACCTCAGCCTTGAAATCGAGGACATTGGCCGCTTCCGCGTGAACGTGCACAAGCAGCGGGGAGCTGTGGAAGCGGCGTTCCGCGTGGTGAACGAGAACATCCGAAGCCTGCGCCAGCTCGGGCTGCCACCCGTGGCAGAGGAGATCGCGCGAAAGACGAGCGGGCTGATCCTGGTGACCGGCCCAACGGGAAGCGGCAAAACGAGTACCCTGGCCGCAATGATCAACCAGATCAATGACGAACAGCACAAGATGATCATCACGGTCGAGGATCCGATTGAGTATATCCACCGGAACAAAAAATCGATCGTGAAGCAGCGCGAGGTGACCAGCGATACACACAGCTTCCAGGACGCACTTCGACACGTTCTAAGGCAGGACCCTGATGTGGTGGTGATTGGTGAAATGCGCGATCTGGAAACGATCAGCACGGCGCTGACCGCCGCGGAAACGGGTCACCTGGTTTTTGCGACGATCCACACGCCGGATGCGGTGCAAACGGTTGATCGTATTATCGACGTGTTTCCACCCTATCAGCAGACGCAGGTGCGGATCCAGCTGGCGAATACGATCCAGGCCATTGTTGCGCAACAGTTGCTTCCGGTGCCGGGCGGGCGCGGGCGCGTCCCGGCTGTCGAGATCCTGCTGGCGACTGTGGGTGCGCGAAATATTATTCGCAACGCCAAGACCGAGCAGCTGAACACATTGCTGCAGACGAATTATGACCTGGGCATGGTCACGATGGACAAGTCATTGAAGAGCCTGTATCAGCAGGGTCTCATCAGTTATGAAGATGCGGTGACGCGGTGCAAGTTCCCGGAGTCGTTTGAATCGATTTAACTGAATCTTTGATCTTTTTAGCCGCGGGAATCTGATTAATCTTTAGGCTTCTCGTCGGCCGAAGAGGGCGCCTGTGGCCGGGCTGCGGTCGTCGCTGCATCCGATGCTCCGGAGGCTCGTTGCTGTGCCGCCTTCTTTTCCTGCTCTTCCATGGCCTTCATCTGCGTTGTGGCATCGATTACCTGCACACCGGCAGCCGGCGTAAACTTAAATTCGCTCTCATCCAGCTTTGGGTTAATTTCGACGTTCGTGTACACGGTGGTGCCCACTGAGGCGCCCACGGTTTCAATGGTTTTACGAGGAAGGCCGTCTTTCGCGGAGATCCACGCTTCCATTTTGCGCTGCACGGGTTTGCCCTGTGGCAGAAACTGCGTACTCGTCGTTCCTTCAAAATGGTAAACAGGTTCACCGGCAATGTCGCCTTTGCCCTGGAATTTCAGGCTCGCAGGTTCAAGTAGGGTAACAGGGTTCAGGTCGGTGACGGGCTTGCGCAGCATGGGCTGCATTTCCGGCCCGGGCGTGTGCTTATACGCTTTCTTTTCGGCCGGGTAGAACTGGTAGAAATTCGTGAAGTCGCAGATGAATTCGTAGTCGGAGCCTTCCGAACTGCTGCGGATGTGCCAGCCATAATCTTTGGATGCTGACAACGAGGACGTCGTAACCTGCTCCTGCGGCCCTTGCTTGTCCCGCACTTCCAGATTAGCGCGGAAGGAGTTCACTTTGTCGCTAAGCGCTTTTACTTCTCCCAGCGCGCGCAAAGTTTCGGGGCTGGCCTCGGCAACTGCGGCACCGGGAACTAACAAAAGCGACAGGCTTACGCTAAGTAATGCGGCTGGAACACGGAACAGGCGGAACATTTTTGGTCCTCTTTGGCTTCAGATAAGAGCAATTGGCAGTCCGCTCGGCGGCAGGCTCAATTGTTTTCGACGGGTGCAGCTACTGCGGGTGTTTGCTGCAGATGAGCGTGTTTTCTTTGGTGAAGCCATAGCTTCCGCCCTCGGGGCAGGTCGCGACGGAATAGCCGGCCTTCTGCATATTCTCGGTAGTGACGGGGGTTTGCGGGTAGTTCATCTTAAACATCTCGATGGAGGTGCGCAACGCCTGGCGATTTGCGAGGCAGGCGGCATCCTGGCTTTTGCTCATGCTGCGCTCGTAAGTGCTCTGGCTGTCGCCTTTGGGGTTGTTGCCGCGGCTGAAATAGCTGCCCGCCAGGATCGCAACCACGACGAGCACCACCAGCAGCTCGAGCAGCACAAAACCCGATCTACCGATCTGACGTATGTGCGATGTGTGTTTCATTGCTTCATTTATATAGCACCGGGTAAGGGTTCGTATTGTCAAGGAAGGGCGTTCGTACGTGGCAGGGCTCTGCGGTAGACGGTTTTTCGGCAAATGAACTGCGGGTAACGATGTAGTGCCCATTCGCTGCGAGGGAGGGCCTATAGCTCAGTTGGTTAGAGCGCACCCCTGATAAGGGTGAGGTCGGTAGTTCGAATCTACCTAGGCCCACCACTTTCGAATGCGGAATTCTGATTTCGGAATTCGGAATGCTGCGGATTCAGAATTTGGAATCGCTTCGCCTGGTCCGCTCTGGCGGCTTTGCTCATAGCCACGAATTCGGTTGCCGTTCGGCGGTGCGGGTTCCTGCTGTTGCAGGTTATGCGTGCAGGGAACTTTACCCACATTGTCTGGGGCAATCTGCTGGAGCGAAAAGGGCGAACGCTCTCCGCGATTCTCGTAATTGCGTTCACGGTTGCCGTGGTGCTGGCGGTCGCCGCGCTGTGCAACGGGTTCCTGCGCGGAGTGGTGCGCAAGGCGGCGGAGGTGTTTCCGCCTTCTGTGCTCATGGTTAAGCCAAAGACACTGAATGTCGCGATGCTCAGTTTTAACGCCGCTTTTATCGACAAGCAGGTGATTGAAAAGGTGCGCGGATTACCTGGGGTTGCGTCGGCCTCGGCACAGCTGAGCATGAAAATGCCGCTGAGCATGGAAGTGGAGATCTACGGACAGCACGCCGAAACGGACGGTGTGGTGGTCGGCGTAGACCCGGAAACCGTGGAGTCGGAAGTCGATCCGCATTTTACGTTCGAATACGACGAGCAAAGCACGGAACCTGTGCCGGCGGTGATGCCGAAATTCCTGCTGGATATGTACAACCTGGCTTATGCCGACAGCGTCGGTTTGCCCAAAATAAATGAGAACTTTCTGCTCGGTAAAGATTTTCTGCTGCATATCGGCACGACAATTTTCATGGGCGGGGGCAGCCAGAACAAGACAGCGGATGTGCGTTGCAAAGTGGTCGGGCTGAGCTCGAAACCAAGCCTTGTAGCGGGAATCTACATTCCGCTGCGGCACGCCGAGGAGCTGAACAAGTGGTACACCGGCAAGGATACGGAAAACTATACGGCGCTGCACGTGACGGTGAAGGACCTTGACCGCCTGGACGAAGTGACAAGCGCCATCCAGCAAATGAACCTGCAGGTGGAAGGAAACAAGGAAACGTATGAGACCATCCGGTTTACGACGCGCGCAGCAGGGGTGGTGATCGCCTTGTTCGCCGCGGTGATTGTGATCATCGCCATTGTAAGTATCGTAAACATGTTCGGTCTGATCATGCTGCAGCGGAGTGGCGAAGCTGCCCTGATGCAGGCGGTCGGCGGGACCCGAAGACTGATTTCCGGCTTATATGCAGCGGAGACTTTCGTGCTGGGGCTGGCAGGCGGAGTGATCGGCGTGGCGATTACGCTGCCGGTATTACGCTATCTCGATCATCGAGTGCTCAGCAGCCTTCCGCGACTGCCCTTCCTGCCCGGCAGTCTGTTCGCCGCGTCGGGCTGGCTTGTGGCGGCATGTATTGCTGGCGCAGCCGCTTTCAGTGTTCTCGCGGTGCTTCCAACCACAGTTAAAACCGTCAAACGTTCGAGGATCGCGGAAGAAGCAGCGTGAAGTCGCCGTTTTGTGGTCCTATTCTTTCGGACATCTCCGTCTGGCAGATAGGACTTGATCGGAAAGTGCGTTTCGGTTCAGGTGCAGTTGGCCTGATCTGGATTCTAAATTAACCCGTACGTCTTACGTTCCGCTCCGGGCCCGCCGAAACTATTGGAGGGTTTATCATGGTATACCGATATCCTAAGCTGAGGTTGCGTAGCGGCTTTACGCTTATTGAGCTGCTTATCGTAGTGGCGATTATCGCCATCCTCGCGGCGATTGCAGTACCGAACTTTCTCGAGGCACAAACGCGTTCTAAAGTCAGTCGCGTAAAAGCTGACGAGCGTTCTTTTGCGACAGCAATGGAGGCTTATACGGTTGATCACAATAAGTGCTCGCCTACCTTTAATAATAATTCGATTGTTCTGCCCTGGGGGGACACTGGAGATGCGGCGTCACCTGATAAGCGAATCAATCGGTGGCACTGGCTAACGACCCCGATCGCCTACTTGACCTCGCCTTACCAGGACGCTTTCGCCCAGCCGAACGTTGAGCCAAATCTCCGTTTTTTGATCATTCAAAGTCCACCGGGACTTGCCGAGGTCACAAACCCCGCAGAAGCTCCGTACAGCGGAAGCATTGGAAAACCGTCTGTACTGTGGCGTGAGTCGGCACAGGCAAAAATTGGTGATCCATTCTGGGTCATCTACAGCGCGGGTCCTGACAAAGACCTCGACCGGTTGGATCCGGAATATACCAGCACTTTACCCGGATTTGGAATTCAGGAATACGATTCCACAAACGGCACCGTCAGCGACGGCGACATTATCCGTTTCAGACAGTAATTATACAGGAAGCCGTTCGACGTCCCTGTTAGTTCGCCAGCGGGGACTTTCTTTTGACCGGCAATTACCTGCGATTGAACGAGCTGCTTTTCAGTAATGGTTCACATGAACGCGCCGCATTGCAGTCGTGGCTACTACAGATCAGGAGTTTAGATGTCCGCTTCGGTTGACGCTTACCAGCTTCACGTAATCTCGCACACGCATTGGGATCGCGAGTGGTACTTCTCGCATGAGAATTTCCGTCTGCGGCTGGTGGACCTGCTCGATCACCTGATTGGAATCATGGAGTCTGACCCGGAGTTTAAGTTCTTTCAGCTCGATGGGCAGACGATCGTGCTGGAGGACTACCTCGAGATTCGGCCGGCGATGCGCGAGCGCCTGCAGAAGCTGATCTCGGATGGGCGCATTCTGATCGGTCCATGGTACCTGCAGAATGACGAGTATCTGACCGATGGCGAGAGCACGATCCGCAACCTGCTGATTGGATTTCGCCAATGCCGCCGCGACTGGGGCGTCGAGCCGATGATGGTTGGCTACATTCCCGACCAATTCGGCAACATATCGCAGATGCCGCAAATTCTGCAAGGTTTCGAAATACCCTACGCAGTTTACGGTCGGGGCTCCGAGGGGCCGAACAAGAAGCCGGAATTCACGTGGCGTTCGCCGGACGGCAGCGAGGTATTTGCCGTGCACCTGTTCCAGTGGTACAACAATGCGCAGCGGTTGCCGCGCAACCCTGAGCACGCGGTACAGATGTGTCGCGAGATCGTGACGGCGCAACGTGATCGCGCGCAGACGGGTCACCTGTTGCTGATGAACGGCGTGGATCACCTCGAAGCGCAGGAAAACCTCGGCGACGTAATTACCGAGACCAACGCGATCGCTGACGGATTTGAACTCATCCACGATACGCTACCTCATTACCTGGAAATCGTGCGGGCAGAATTGCCAAACCCGGCAGTGCACGAAGGCGAAATGCGGGCGGGCGACGAGGGAGCCGTGCTGAGCGGAACGGCGAGCAGCCGTGTCCACCTGAAGCTGGCAAATTTCGCGTGTCAGCAGACGCTGCGGCGATGGGTTGAGCCGTTCGCGGTGTTCGCCCGGGCATGCGGGAGCGACTACGCGTGTGAGGATGTGCTGGATTATGCATGGAAAACGCTGATTCAGAACCATCCGCACGACTCAATCTGCGGCTGCTCGATTGATGAGGTTCATTTCCAGATGGAGGCGCGGTTCCGTCGCGTGCAGGATGTCATGGCCGACCAGTTGCGCCGCAGTTTCCGCTACCTGACAGCCGCGGTTGATGCAGGCGACCGCGATCCGCACAGCGTGGTAAACGTCTTTAATGCGCATCCGTGGATGCAGAGCGGTGTGATTGAAAGCACGCTGGATCTCGGCGAACGCGAGTCATCCCTAGCGGATTTTCATCTCATTGATGCGGCGGGAAACCCGGTGGAGTTTGTGATCCTGGACGCGCAGCGTCTCGCGATGCGGGTGGTGAATCCGAAGCGACTGCCCAAGCAACTGGCGGTGGTACGCTACCGCGTACTAATCGAGGCGCGGGACGTGCCAGGCGTCGGGTACAAGGCGCTTTTCCTCATGCAAAAGAAGAAGCGAGCAGGCAAGGGAGTTCAGTATACAAAACTCAAACCTGCAAATGTGGGCGACGAGGACGCAGGGACTGCGGCTTCGGATGAATTAACCATACGTATGACGGGAAGCTGGGAGGACGAAGCCGCTTCGCCGGAAATCGTACCCGTGCGCGGTGATACACCGATCCCATGGAAAAAAAAGCGCGGTAAAAACGCCCGCTTTAAAGGACAGCAGATCGCAGAGGCTGATGTGACGCTGGCGAACGACTACCTGTCTGTAAAGTTCCGGGGTAACGGCTCGTTCGACATGACGCTCGCAAACGGTCGTAAATACGAAGGACTGCACGTGCTGGAAGATGTCGGCGACCGCGGCAACGAATACATTTTCATGCGCCCGAAAAACGATACGGAACGCACGACCGAGTATATCGATGCGGAAGTGGAGATTGTCGAACACAATGCGCTGCGCCAGCAGGTGCGCGTCACGTATAAATGGAAGCTTCCGCCAGAAGTGGACGACCGCAATGAGAGCCGTCCCGGGAAGCTGGTCGATTATGTTGTGCGATCTACCTTCACGCTTTCAAAGGGCGCGAAGCATCTTGATGTCCGCACTATCTTACATAACAACATTAAGGATCACCGGCTTCGCGTGCTGTTCCCCACGCGGCTGAAGACTGATAAGTGTTTCGCCGACGCACCATTCGACATGGTGCAGCGGTCGTTCGACCTGAAGCAGTCGAACCGCAATAACCAGCACCCGTTGGAAAGCATGGTAACGGTGACGGACGGGCGTCACGGGCTGGCGGTGTTCAGTGCGGGTGCGCCCGAATACGAGGTGATGAATCAGGAGTCGACGATCGCGCTGACGCTGCTGCGTTGCGTGGATCTGCTGGGAGACATACCGCCAGAGGGATACGCAAAAGAGCAGTGCATCAGTGATTATACACCGGGTGCGCAGTGCCAGCGGGAGTATGAATTCCGTTACGGCATCTATCCGTACGACGGTGTCGCGGACCCGGGACACATAAAGCAGGAATGCGAGCGGTTCGTGCACCCGATGCGAACGTTTCAACTTCCAGTCGACCGCAAATCGTGGGAAGGATTCCGACCCGGAGCGCCCAGGTTTTTCGATTACTTCGAGGATGATGCAAGCCGGCTGCCCGAGCCCGAAGTAAAGCTGGCGGCAGAGGTCAGCCTTTTATCGGTGGTCGGTGATGTAAACCTGAGCACCGTAAAATTTCCCGAGGCGCGGGATCGCGGCGGGGATGCCGGCAGCGTGCACAACGGTAGACAAAGCGCTGTTATCCGGCTCGTAAATTATACCGGTTCAGCGCAAAACGTCCGGCTGGAGACTGGCCTGCACCTGGAGAGTGTCGACCTTCTGCGAATGAGCGAAGAACCCATTAATGCAATAGAGATAACGGAGAAGAAGTCCGTCGAAATTGAGATCACGGCGAAGCAAGTGCTGACGCTTTCGCTGCAACTGCAAAGTTAAGTCGCTGTTTAGAGTGCCTCTGCAGGCGCGGGTGTATAAAGCTTCTGTGTCTTTGGAGAGAGATCCATCTCGTTCAGCTCCTGGAAGATGCTGCGCAGCAGCTTCACTTTTGCGCGATGCTGTAGAAATGCGCTCTTAAAGCCAAATATGATCAGGTCGATAATTTCGTCCAGATCGAAACCGAGGTGCGTATGGGCCCGGAAAAGTTCCTTCGTGACCGTGGTGTCGCTCATCAGGCGGTTGTCGGTGTTGATGGTGGTACGCAGCCCGTAATCGTAGTAGAATCGCAATGGGTGTTCTTCGAAACTTTTCGTCGCACGGGTCTGCACGTTTGAGGTGAGGCAGATTTCGAGTGGAATGCGGTGATCGTTGATGTAATTCAGCAGATCGCCATCTTCCTTCAGTCGAACACCATGCCCGATACGGTGGGCGCCGCAGTAATGGACGGCCTGGTGGATGCTCTCCGGGCCGTAGCTCTCGCCGGCGTGCAGGGTGCAATTGATGTTATTGCGCAGGATGAGGAAAAACGCATCCTTGTGTTTCTTGGCGGGATAATCGGTCTCCGCGCCTGCAAGGTCGAAAGCGACAACGCCACGGTTCTTGTAAGCGATGGTGAGCTCGGCGAGCTGGTAGCTTGTCTCCGGGTTGATATTGCGCATACCGCAAATGATAACGCCCGTCTTCACGCCAAAGTCCTTCTCGCCGCGGGTAAGGCCTTCGTTCACGGCGTCGACAATGTGCGTGAGGCGAAGTCCTTTTCGGGTATGAAGGATCGGCGAGTAACGCACCTCGAGGTAGCGTACGTTCTCGGCGGCGGCGTCTTCGACCAATTCATACGCGACTCGGGCCAGCGATTCCTCATCCTGCATTACGGAAAGGGTAATTTCGAACGCTTTCAGGTAGTCCTCGAGGCTGGTACACTCCTCCCCTACCACTACATGTTTGCGTAAGCCGTCCACGCTGTCAGCAGGAAGCTTAACTTCCTGTTCTTCGGCCAGCTCCAGAATGGTGGAAACTCGCAGGGACCCATCAAGGTGGCAATGCAGCTCTGTTTTGGGGAGCTTTCGCAGAAGTTCTTCTGTGACGGTAACCTTGCCATTCTGTTTCAAACCTGGTACACCTCGTGGGCGGCGCATGGCCGCAGATTGATCAAGTGTCTAAATAGCGAAATTGCGGCGCCTCATTCGGTTCGAGCCTGTATTCTTTTTGCGCGGCGATCCATCCACCAATAGGGCAGGTACAGCAGCAGGATGTTGGCCACGGCGATGAGCGAGGCAAGCAGCACATACCACGGCCATGGCCCGAGGCGGTCAAAAAGTGAGGGATTGGACGGCTTTCGGCAGATATACGCGTAGTTGGTGTCGGCAAGCCAGTTGAACGCGCCTATAGCAAGGATGTACGCGTAGCCCACCGCAATCATGCGAATCACCGAGGCGCGGGTCGGGCGCAAGCTGAACGCAGCGATCAGATACGCGACCGAGATAATAATTCCGCCGTGGCCGATAAAGAACCGAAAGTAGGATTCGGTGGGGAAGCCGAACGGCAGATCGGGCGTGAAGAGCGCCTGGAGTGTTCCGCCGATGCCGAAAAAGTAAGCGAATTCGAAGGGGATCTGGCGATGCGTCACAAGCGCCAGCACCGTCATTGCAACGCTGAGGTCGCACAGGTGCAGCGGCAGGCAATCGCGAATGCGATCGCACGCATCAAGGGATGTCAGAACCCAATAGAGTTCGGCGCCTCCCCATAGGACCGCCAGCGCGAGCGCGCCGCGGTTTCGCGATGATGGCGTGACACGGTGACCGAGAACGACGGCGCCTGCCGCGAGTGTGGCAATGCATAATAGCGCAAGGAGATGCTGGACAGAGAATGGGACAAAGGTCGGCGCCGAATCCATCGTGAGAAATACCAGGTCTTCTTTTCCCATTGCACCGGCCGAATCAAAAATGATGAGTTGCGGACAGAGTCAATGGGGTGAGTTCTGGAATGGCAAGTGTTCCGCGGTACGAAAAACTCATGCAGCTTCTGCGGGAGAAGATGACGAGCGGGGAATTTAAAGTGGGTGACCGCTTTTTCTCGCAGAATGTCCTTATGAAGAAGTACGCGTTGAGCTTTGCCACGGTAACGCGGGCGATGAATGAGCTGGAGCGCGAAGGTTTGCTGGTGCGGGAGCAGGGTCGGGGAACGTTCGTGCGTTCGCTTCCGAACGGGAGGGGCGGCCCGGAATCGCAGGAAAGGCGTGTGGCGGTGTTTCTGCCCTGGGACGCGCGTATCCCATCGCACGTAAATTTTCAACGCTTGTACCGGGGCCTGGAAGCAGCAAGGCCGGCGCACTACAACCTGAAGATGATTCCCTATTCTAATGATCCTGCAGATCTCGAGCCGTTCCTGTTTTCACGCGAACGAGTCGACGGCATCATTTTTGTCTACCCGGGCGACCAGCATCTTGGGTTTGTAGAGACTCTATGTGCGTCGCATCCGGTGGTGGTGGTCGGGCGTACAGTGGATAGCGGTAAGGCTGGTTTCGTGTATAGCAATAACGCCGATGCTGCGGAACTCGCTGTTTCGCATTTGATCCATTCGGGACACCGCACGATCGCAATGATCAGCGGGGCGCTGGAAATGACCGATAGCCGGGAGCGGCTGGAGGGTTATCGGCGGGCACTTGCCAACGCTGAGATTCCGTATCTCGAATCGCTGGTCGCTTTCACGCACCCGGTGGAGCTGAACGGCTACGGTGCAACATTCGAAGTATTTGAGAAAAATCCGGAGCCTGAGATCACGGCCATTTTTGCGGCGGGTGATGTTATTGCGCTGGGAACACTGGCGGCAGCGCGCACCATGGGCAAATGCCTGCCTGATGAACTCTCCGTCATGGGATTTGACGACATGGACGCAGTCGCGGAGTTGGATCCGCCACTTACGACCATCCACATACCGATCGAGGAACTGGCGGGTCGAGCCATGTCTATGCTGGTAGCGCAGATCGGCGGGGCTGAGCCGACTGGCGAGATGCTTCCCGCGCTGCTGGTCGAACGTATGAGCGTTAAGGAAGTTGAAGCGCCTGCAGGCGTGTAATCGTATTTTCTGCAACAAAATAAGAATACCGGGACGTTTAACCTCAGACTGCCCCGCGATGAAATAAAACAGTGGCTGAGGGCTATGTGCATAAGCCGTTGACCTGACGCGTCGTGAATTGCGATGTCGTTGGACACCTTTTGAAGGAGACAGTACTTAACTGATGGCTGCCAAAAAACGCAATGCAGACGATGATATGAATGGGCAGGAATTTGACCTGGATGGAAATGGCGAAGAGAGCGGCGAGGACTTTTACCTGGCCGAAGTGAGTCGCTATGAGGCGACGGTAGATCGCGACCTGGACGAGGCGTTTAAGCGCTACGGTTTTACATTGTGGCATTCGCTGCCCCCGATCAAGCAGGTGCAGCTCTCGAAAAAACTGGGTTTCATGGGCAACGACGCAGTCGACCATTTTAACCTGGCCGGCGTTGAGATTGCAAACGAGCGCTGGGACCAGGCAGCCAAGCTTTTGCAGAAGAGCCTGGAACTCGACGGCACCTTCGCGGATGCTGCCTATAATCTCGCGATGGTCTATGAGAAGCTCGAGCGCAAAAGCGATGCTATTAATTTGTGGAGCCGCTTCCAGGAATTGACGCAGGCCGATGACGAGCGTCGTGTGGTGGATGCTCACCTTACGGAGCTTCGCGGCTAATTTAGTATCTTGCACGATTTGAGAACCGCGCCGGGATGCGATTCATGTCGCAAACCAGGCGCGGTTTTTCGTTATGACGCATCACGGCGGAGGATAAGTGCGCTTTCATTATACATGCTTGGGTGACCAGGCCCGCTTTACCTGCTTATTTGCTCTTCTGCTCCTGCTCGGGGGCGTTATGCCTGCCCGCGCGGCAACCGTAAACAGCATCGCGTGGGACAGTCAGCCGCAATACAACCGCTTCATTATGCAGTTCGATGAACTGCCCAAGTACAACACCGTGGATTCGCTGCAGCAGAGCAAACTGTTCTATGTGGACGTGTACGGGCTGAAGCAAAGCTACAATCATCGCCTGCTCCAGGTAGACGACAACACGTTGAAATATGTCGACGCTCTTTCTTATCCGGAGCACGGCGTGCTGCGCCTGGTTTTCTACACGAAGGAAGGCACGAGCAGCTTTAAGGTTCAGACGGTAAACGATCCACCCAGACTGGTGATCGATACCGTAAGGGAAGGCTCGGCGCAACCGGCGGCCGCCCCGAACGCACAGGCGTCAGCCTCTCAAATGACCGGCAGCGCGAACCTCACTGTGAACGCCACCCCTGTGCCTGCTGCCTCGGCGCTCGCGCAGGCAAGCTTCGCACCCAGTACGTCAGTCCCCAACATCCCGCAGCCGTCTTCGCGGCCACGGTCCACAGGCTCGAGCACGCGAAAGATTGTCATTATCGACCCGGGACACGGAGGCGCAAATAGCGGCGCGAAGTCGCGCGCGCAGGTGAACGGGCAATCGGTGCTCGAGAAGGACCTGGCGCTCCAGTTCGCATATCAGCTCAAGAAGGCAATCGATAGCTCACCGAACATGGTAGCCCTTGTTACGCGCGTGGATGACAGTAACGTCGGGCTGCAGGAACGCGTCCAGTTTGCCGAAAAGAACGAAGGCGATTTATTTGTCTCGCTGCACATGAACGACGGGGCGGGCAATTCGAACGCCCGCGGCCTGGAAGTTTACTTCATGAACGACAAGGCCACAGTGGACGGCGCGGCCAGGGCAGTCGAGGAGCGCGAAAACGTGGAAGTGGGCTCCGCGACAAAAAAGAATGGCAACTCACTGCTGAAAGAGTTGATGACGGGGTACGAGCGCGATCGCCTGCTGGACTGGCAATATGAAAGCTCCGCCTTTTGCCGGCATTTGGAACAGGCCATGCTTACCATTCCCTATTACAGTGCGAACTACCGTGGTATCAAAAGCGCCAATTTTGCAGTTCTGAAAAACTTCATGATGCCAGCCGTGCTCCTCGAAATCGGATTCATTACCAACGCTGAGGACCTGAAGTTTTTAGTGAACCCGGAGTTTCAACAGGTTACCGCGATAGTTGTGTTCAACGCCATTAACAGCTACTTTGCGTATACCGACCAGAGCTTCAAACCACAACAGCGCAATGTGAGCTTTCGGTGACACAGGCCGCTACAGGTCTTCGGCGCGAAGCGCGCCGGATTGCGATGACCGCGATCTACTCGTCGGACGTGACCGGATATCCAATGGATGAAGTATTGGATTTGATGCGTGGCCTGCATCGGGAGTGGCAGCAGTTGCCGGAATTCACGGAGCAACTGGCGTATACCGTGGTGCAGCATGCGGCAGAGATTGAGAACCAGGTAGCGGCCGTCCTTGAACACTGGAAGATCGAGCGCGTCGCCCCGGTTGAAAAGGCGATGCTGAAACTGGGCTGTGCTGAAATTCTCTATTACCCGGACATACCGCCCCGCGTTACCATTAACGAGTACATCGAGCTGGCAAAGCGCTTTGCGAATGAGAATGCACCGTCCTTTATTAACGGAATTCTCGACAAGCTTGTCCAAATGCAAAAGAAGGCCGATTTCCACGCAGCCAGGCAGGGCTGAATCACGGAATCTCGTAGAGCGGCTTTCCGCCGTAGCGGTTTTTGAATTGCAGCAATGGCTGCAATGCCGGTGGGACATCGCCGAAGATAAAGCCCACTTGCTGCCGCTTGAGTTTTTTCAGCTCGCCGAACCTTAGCGACTGCGTTTCGGGCAGCTGCAGATCCGAAGTCAGGGCGGCACCCGTCATCACATAATGAACACGCGCCGGATACGCGGCACCATAAACCTTAAGATTTGCTGGGAGCCCCGCCGAGGAGAGGGCGGTGTTTGCGTCGTAGTCGGTAAGGCGTTGTCTAAGGTACGCAGCCCGTGCGGATTGCGAAAGCGGTGGAATGATGGTTTCATTGAGGTCGCGAAAGCTCGTCGCGGTCCGTAATGCGTACAGTACCAGCATTAAGAGGAAAGTGGCGGACGTTACGAGCACAGCAGTCGTCCTGGGGGATTTTAGAAACAGGATCAGGCGTTCAGCCATCAGCACGATTAGGACTGCGACGATGGCCATGTGTGCCATGACGTACCGGGAATCGCGTCTGACGGTCATGGTCGGAACCCCGAGCAGCAGCGCACATCCAAGGAATACAAGCAGCAACCGGATCTCCGGACTTGTGGGAATGACGAGTTTCTTCGAGACGGCGAGTAACGTGATCGCCAGCACCATTGCTATAAGCGGCAGATAATTGCCGTAATCGCTGAACGAAAACAGCATACTTGTATAAGCGCTGAGCAGCCGCAGCGGCGAATCGAACACGGCGGGATCCACGGCGCTGATGTCGGGCCAGTTCAGTGTCGATTCGGGGACAGCAGCGGGGCCAAGCCAGCGCATGAGGCTCGGAGCCACGGGGTTGCCCGTCCAGAGGAAATTGCGAAGCAGCCAGGGGGAGAATACCAGAAAGGCCGCAAGCGTGAAAGAAGTGAGGCCGACGATGGCCTGGTGTGTTGTTGCCTTCGTCCGCATCAGAACGTATAAGAACGCGGTGCCTGCAGGGAGCGCAGCGTTGATGATGGCGGTGTATTTGGTTCCCATCGCGAGTCCAACAAAGGCGCCGCTCAACGCCAGCACACGATATGGAATCTGGTTACGTGTCGCAACTACCAGAAGCGCCACCGCGGCAAGCGTATAGTTTGCCGTCGCCAGGTCGACGTAGCACGATGTGGCGAGATAGGTCCAGATTGGGAACAGGGCCAACAGAGCGGTTGCTCCAAGAGCTGCAGTGCGCCCGGCATTTAGCATTCGGGCAAATGCGTAAGTTCCCGCCAGTAACAGCACACCTGCCCACCAGTGAAAGAGTTTTGCCAGGATATCCGTACCGAGTGTAAGCGCCATCGCATACAGGAGCTGCTGGTACTGGGGAATGTAAGTAAGTGCAGAGCCGGGGATTTCCACGTGCCCATGATTCACGGAAAAAAGCAGGGCCTCGGATATGTGATAAATGATCGCGTCGCCGCGAACCTCCGGGCTTAGCGCTCCCCCCAATGCGACTACTGCGACTACCGCAATGGCCAGAAGCAGAAGCAGGTGCGTTCCTGCCATATGGAACTGCGGAAGTTTCCAGTGCCTGGCACCCGGAAATTCAAAGAATCCTGTGATGACCGTGGCAAAAACAAGCACGGTCATAAGGAGGTCCGCCGATACGAGGTGAAATACCCCCAGCGCGAAGAGAAGGAAGGCGAGCATTCCATTACCGGCAACGCAGCCAAGCCACGTGATACCGATTCTGCCCAGTTGCAATTCCGGCAGCAGAAACCGCAGCAGTCGCCGGCCAGCATAGCCTTGCAGCAGCGCAATCCAGCCAAACAACAGCATGTCGCGCAACACCTGCATCGCGCGTCAGCCTTTTCGCCGCGCCAGGATCTGCTACTTCTTCAGGATGTTTTTGTTAATATCTTCCACTGCTTCGTCGAGTGCCTGTTTGGCCGGTTTCTGTCCCAGCAATGCAAGCTGGATGGCCTTCACCAAACGCTGACTGATCGGCATAAAGCTCTCGTGGTTGGGTTGAAACTTTGCGTCAGGCAGCAGCTTTACAAATGCGCCTAGCTTAGGATCGCTCTCCAACTGCGAAGCCAACTCTTTCAGTTCGGGAAGCATGCTCTCACGCTTCATAAATTCCTCACGCCATTTCCGCTGGTAGGCAAAATCAATAAACTTCCAGACTGCCTCGCGATTCTGTCCGTCACGATTGAAGAACACAAGTGTATCGGTTACGGCGAGGGTGCCCGGCTTACGCTTCTTCGGAATTGCTGTGACTCCATACTGCAGGTTTGGTGCATTCTTCTCAAGGCTCGGGATCATAAAGTTGCCGGTTTGGATCATCGCGGCGCGGCCGTTAAAAAACAGCTTGTGCTGTTCGTCGCGGTTGTTCGTCCAGGGCTCCGGATTAGTGAGGCCTTCCTTGTAAAGATCGACCATGAACTGCAACGCTTCGACCGACTCGGGAGAATTCAGTACCACGTTTCCCTGAGCATCAAACCAATCGCCACCCGCGGCCCACAAGAAGTAGTCGAATGTGTCTGCCTGGTCATCCTGGTGGATCGGCATCGCAAGTCCATACACCTTTGGGCGCTTCGTGACTTTTTTTGCGACTGCCTTCAGCTCATCCCAGTTGGTTGGCGGTTGCAGGCCTGCCTGTTCCAGAAGCTGCTTGTTGTAATAAAGTGCACGCGCCGACGTGGCAACGGGCAAACCATATGTGCGGCCATTCATCGCAGCGCCCTGCAGCAGGTTCTGCACAAAACGATCGCGGAAACTGCTCGTCAGCCGATCATCTATCTGCTGAGCAACGCCTTCCTTTACGTACTCAGGTAACCAGGACGTGCCGATGATCGCAAGGTCGGGCTGGTTTTTTGCGCCAATCAGTGTTGTGATTTTGTCATGTAGCCCTTTCCAGTACGACACTTCCACCTGCAGGTCGATGTCAGGGTTCGCCTGCTCAAATGCAGCCTCCACCTCTTTCCAATAAGGCCCTGTTGCGGTTGAGTACTCTGCCGACAGGAATTTCACGACGTCCTTCGAGGGTGCTCCAGTTGCCAGTGCGACAATGCACCCGAGCAAGCAGGCCAGTTTCATCTTCTTGTTCATCTTTTTCTCCGGGTCAGGCGTTAGCAATTGCCAGATTCGGGCGTCGCATCGCGCTAGCAAATCAAAACTTCACCCCAACCGTGGCAATGCCCTGCATGATCCGCTTCTGGAACAAAGCGAAAAGTACGAGCGGCGGAACGCTGGCTATCATTAAAGCGGCAAGCACCTTGTTCTTACCCACGTCGCCCTGTGCGTCGAACTGGTACAGGCGAAGCATGATTGTTTTCCAGTTCTCGTCCGATATCGTCAGTAGTGGCCATAGAAAGTCGTTCCAAGTGCCCATGAAGGAGAAAATGGATACGACGGCAAAGATGGAGTAGGACAGCGGCAGGACTACGCGCCAAAGAATTCCAAGCTCCGAAGAGCCGTCGATACGTGCAGCCTCGACCAGAGATGTTGGAATATCATCGAAGAAGCTCTTAAACAGCAGAATGTTAAAGGCGCTTACGCCGGCCGGCAAAATCACCGCCGGGTAGCCGGCGAACGCGCGCGTGAGCGTTTCGTTTAGAAAAGGTATGCGAAGGCGGCTGACGGTAAGGTAAAGAGGCACCATGTATGCCTGGAAGGGAACCATGAGAGTTGCGAAAAACAGAAACAGCAGAATGCGCCGAAAGGGTGTGCGCAGTTTCGAGAGTGCGTATCCCGCCAATGCTGAAGGCAAAAGCGCGACAACCCAGCAGCATACCGCGAGGAGGAAAGTGTTCCAGAAATACCGCACGAACCGCGTTCCACTAAATACCTCTGCATATACTTTCCAGTTCCACAGGTCCGGCCGCGTTGCGGGCTCCGGTAACAACGTTGGCGGATATGCGAAAACCTTGTCTGATGGCTTCAAAGCACTCAGAAATCCCCACGCAAACGGCAGGATTGTGGTGACAGCTCCAAGCACGAGCCCGGCAAAGAGAATCCAGTATAAGAGCCGTGTCCGGGGATGCCGATAATCTATATCGGAAAGCAGGGTGCGCGCGCGTTCTGCCTTCATACGGCATCCCGCTGCAAACGCCGTGTTACACGGGCGTACACAATGGTGAGGCCCACCAGCACTACGAACAGGATAAGGCCCATGGCTGCCGCCTGCCCGTAGTTGTATTCGCCGAACATTTTATCAAAGATATACATCATGACAGTATAAGTGCCGCGCGCCGGCCCGCCTTTGGTCATGATATAGGGCTCGGTAAAAATTTGAAACGTACCTATGATCTGCAGGATGAGAAGAATGAGCATGATCGGCATCAGTTGCGGAAAAGTGATATGTCGTATCCGTTGCCGGATGCTTGCGCCGTCCAGCTCGGCTGCCTCGTACAGATCTGAGGGAACGCCTTGCAGCGCGGCCAGGTAAATGATCATCGTCGCGCCAGCACCTTTCCACGTTGCCATGATCACCAGAGCCAACATCGCGGTGGATTTGTTGATCAACCAACCGACGGGCTGCAGGTGCATGGCCTGGAACAGCGAATCGAGAAGCCCTTCCTCGGGAGCATAAATGAAACGCCACATGATGGTGACGACAACTGCGGGCAGGATCGCTGGAAGGTAATATGCGACGCGAAGAAACGAGTTCCCGTGCCGCATTTCATTAACCCCGATTGCCAACAGGATCGGAATAATGTACCCTACAAGCAACGCGAGGATGACGAACAACAGCACGTTCAGCCATGCAATTGCGGCTATGTCGCGATCCACGACAAGGACCTGGCGAAAGTTCTCCAGGCCCACCCAGCGCGAGGGTTGCGTCGGATCCGGGCTATACGCGCGGAAAGCGACGATAAAGCTTTCGAGAATGGGGCCCCAACTGAACAGGGCAAACAGCACCAGGGCAGGTGCGAGAAAGGCCAGCGCAAGCGACCGTTGCCTCAGGGCAAGCGTTGATCTCGCGGCGCGCATAAGAGGCCTGATGTTGTGTGGCTCAAAGCAGAAGGGAGCAATTAAAATTCCTGCGGCTCAAATTGAGTCGAAGGCTGGGATCAAGTCGGCCGCGAATTCCATAAATGCATCAACCACGGCAGGATCAAACTTAGATCGCCGATATTCGACGATCTGCTTCACGGCTTGCTCGTGTGTCCATGCGTGCTTATAGGGGCGCTCACTTGTAAGCGCCTCGTAAACATCGGCAAGCGCCGCAACGCGAGCGGCAAACGGAATTTCGGTTTGCTGCAACCCTTTTGGATAGCCGGTTCCGTCCCAGTTCTCATGATGCGCGATCGCGATTTCTGCCGCGAGCTCCATTAGCGGCATCCCTGTTCCGGCCAGTATACGATGGCCGATCTCCGAATGAGTTTTTACCACGGCGAACTCTTCCGGTGTCAGTTTGCCCGGCTTGTTCAGAATTGAGTCTGGAATGCCGATCTTGCCGATGTCGTGCAAGGGCGCGGCACGCCGGATGAGACTGATCTCGGGCTGCTGACAAGCCAGGCGTTCCGCTATTGTTGCCGCGACGTCGCCTACGCGATTACTATGACGAATGGTTTCTCCGCCATCGCGCACTTCAACCGCGGTGCCCAGGCGATCCACCAGGGCCATTTGCGCGCGGATGACATCTTCCGTTCGACGTCGAACCTGGTCCTCCATCTCATTCGCATGTTGTCGCAGCTCCAGATACAGTGAGCGAATTTGCAGCATATTCGCAGCGCGCAACAGAAGTTCGTCCATTGAGATCAGTTTCGAGCAAAAGTCACTGGCCCCTAATTCCAACGCGGTCCGGCGAGTGGAGTCGCACGTGTCGGCAGTCATTGCGATTACGGGTAGTATTTCCTGCTGCTCGCGTTTGTGTCTCCATTCACGAAGCAACTCCCAGCCGTTAATTCCCGGCATATGCATATCCAGAAGGATCAAGTCGGGCTGCAAAAGATCGAATGCTTCAGGGAGTTGATGGGGATCGACAATGCCTGAGCATTGGGTATAACCCGCGTTGATAAACACCGTGGTTAGCAGATTTACGTAGTCGGGCTCATCATCGACAACGAGTATCGAATAGTTGCAGCGCTGGCGCTTGTCCGTCATGTTTTCTCATGCTCCAGGAATACGACTCTCTACCCAAGGACACGAACTTGCTTTTTGGTTCCAACTATATGCATATTTTTCTAAGTTATGTAGAATCAGTGGGTATATAGTAGCGAAATGCAACCGGCAAGTTGCCTGGAGACTGATTAAGTGCCAAATTTTTGAGCAGACGCAGCCAAATACTGTGATGCGACTGGCCGGGAGGAAGCGTCCCTGAAGATCCTTCATATAAATATGCACCGCCAATGGGGCGGCCAACCGAACCGGGTACTGATGACGTCGCGTGGTCTACGTGACCTCGGGCATGAGGTGGTGGTCAGTGGTCCCAGGGACTGTGTACTGGTTCAGAGGGCAAAAGAAGCAGGGCTGCGTACGTTCGACGACCTGGAACTGCGCAGTGGGTTTCGACCGCTCAGCATATGGCGTGACGTCGCCAGTATGCGTGAGCACCTTTTGGCCGAGCGTTACGACATTGTCGACACGCATGGCAGCCAGGATACATGGCGCGTGCATTACGCTTTGCAATTCATGAAGCCGGAGGATCGGCCGGCGTTTGTCCGCTCGCGTCACAATATTTTCCCCGTAAGCGGCAATCCGCTGAACAAGTGGCTGTACGCGAAGATCGATCATGTGATTGTCATCAGCCCGCAGGTTATACCGCAAATGGCGGCCGTGGTCGGGCCGGAACGCTGCACGTCGATCTACTCCGCGCCGGACTTATCTCGCTTTGATCTATCTGCACAAGACGCGACCGCACAGCGGAAGGAGGTGCGTGGAGAGCTCGGCCTGGACGAGAGCGCGCGTGTCGTAGGAGTTGTCGGAAGACTCGCGCCCGAAAAAGGACATAGGTACCTCGTTGAGGCGAGTCGGCAAATTGCGCGGGAGGTTCCCGATGTTCAGTTTGTGTTCGTTGGGCAGGGCAGAACTCGCGCGGAGCTTGAGCAGCAGATTGCTGCGCTTCCAGGTGATCTCCCCAAGCGATTTCACGTGCTCGGCTTCCGCGAAGACGTGCCGCGCTTATTGCGCGGGTTCGATCTCTTTGTGCTCCCGCCGACGGAGGGAGAAAGCCTGGGGACAAGCATCCTCGAAGCTTTTGCCGCCGACCTTCCCGTTGTTGCGACTGATGTAGGTGGCGTAAGTGAATCCGTTATAGATGGACGAACGGGCCGACTGGTACCGCCTGCGAATTCCGCGGCACTTGCGCAGGCAATTATCGAGATGCTCAACAATCCGGCAGCCGCAACTGCGATGGCGCAGAATGGTAAGGCGCGCGTGCACGAGATTTTTACCCCGGAGGCAATTGCCCGCCAGACCGAGGCGGTTTACAAAAAGGTTCTGGTGGTCTACCGTTAATTCGTAATCTGTTTTGTGTGCCGAATTGAGCTCATCTTCCGCGCTCAAACTGGATAGGAACTTCTGATTCGGCACACCAGTGTGGTCTACCGTTAATTCGTAATCTCGAACGACGCGTCACGTAACGAGCTGAAGGGCATTTATGGATTTGTCGTGCTTAGCGGGCGCAGTGCATCGATGCACTCTTCATGAACCAGGCCGTTGGTGGCGAGCACTTGCGCGCCGAACGGATCGAAATGCCCACCGGTGAAGTTGCTGACGCGACCGCCGGCTTCTTCGACGATGAGCCAGCCTGCGGCAGTATCCCAGGCATTCAGCTTCTCTTCCCAGAAACCTTCCAGTCGGCCGCATGCAACAGCGCACAGGTCCAGGGCGGCACTTCCAAGACGCAACACACCCTGCGAACGATCCAGAAACTGCCTCATCCCAGCCAGGTAATGGTCCATCCGTTCGCGCCTGTCGTAGGGGAAGCCCGTCACCATTAAACTATCGCGCAAACTGGCCACTTTGGAAACCTGGATGGGTTCGCCATTTAGTGTAGCGCCGCTCCCCCTCTGCGCCATGTAAAGCTCGCGGTAGAATGGATTATACACTCCGGCAACAGCAGCCTCATGCCGACACAGGACGGCAATGGATATCGAAAATAGCGGGAAACTGTGTGCGAAGTTTGTAGTGCCATCGAGAGGGTCGATTATCCATGTAAATTCGTCGCCGGAAACCTCGCCGGACTCCTCGGCAATGATAGCGTGCGACGGGAAACGGGCGCAAATTAGCTCCTTTATGGCGGCTTCACTCTCGCGATCGGCGATCGTCACGAGGTCAATCTCGCCTTTGCGGCCAATCGCCTCCAGGCGCCCGTAATGCCGCATCAGGACGTTGCCGGCCACCTGCAAAGCTTCTTGCAAAGTCTGTTGTAAGTCACTCATAAGAGAGCAGTTGGAAGCCAGGAATTTACCGTAGCAATCCCGATTACACAGTGCCTGACAGGTGAATAGAGTACCGTGATACGGTTAATTTCGGGCAGAACTCCTCGAGGTTAGAAGCCATGCCAAATATCGGTCCGTTCGAAATGATTATCGTTTTCCTGATCGTTCTGATCATCTTTGGACCCAAGGCACTGCCGAAAATCGGGCAGGCACTTGGCAAAGGAATCCGCGAGTTCAAAGACGCGGCGCGCGGTCTTACTTCAGATGAGGATGAGCGTCAGCAGCCGCGCCCTGTGATCACGCAGCCTGTCACGCATGATGCGATTCCCGCTCCTGTAGAGAACCACACCGGTACTCCGCAGGCCTGATAAATCGCCGGCGCTTCGTTTCACTCTCAGCTCAGCCCCCGCATTTTGCTGATCCCCCGGCGTATGCCAACATCCGTTCCGGATTCTTATGATTCCTGAACGCCACGAGAATGTAACACGCGTTCTTTCGTTCACGGATCACCTGCAGGAACTGCGGGTACGGATTATTATCTGCCTCATCTTTTTCATGTGTACGTTGTGCGGAGGATTCCTAATCGCACCGCGCGTTGTGAGGTTCCTGATCAACCCACTGGTCAGCCTGCCGCAGCGACAACCGCAGCAGCCGCTCCTGACACTTAAGCTCGAGACCGATGGAACTGTAAAGTGGATCCTGCGAAACGGTGCCGTACCTGGCTCAGAAGCGTTACCCATCACAACGGCAACGCTCGCGGCCGTGCTTCCGGATTCCATCAGGGTTGAACGCCCGCTGGGACTTCCGGCGTATGATGTCGGACATAAATCCCGGTCCAGTCTTTTTTACCTTTCGCCGCTCGAGCCGTTTATCCTGTGGCTGCAGGCCGCGCTGCTGGTGAGTGCCGTGCTCACTTTGCCGATGCTGCTCTACCAGCTGTGGCTTTTTATCTCACCCGGGCTCGTTCGCAAAGAGCGAAAGGTGATTGTGCCCATCCTGATGGGCGGAGTGCTTCTGTTTCCCATGGGCGCATATGTAGCCTATCTCCTGCTTCATATCACGCTGAAGGTTCTGCTTGGGTTTGGCAATGCTATTCCAGGGCTTGAGCCGAACCTTGTCGCCTCGCGATATCTGACGTTCGCCCTGGTAATGATGCTGGCCTTCGGACTGGCGTTTGAATTCCCGCTACTGCTGGTGCTACTCTCAAGGCTCGGGGTTGTAAGTGCGTCGCTTCTAGTGAAGCGCCGGCGTGTCGCCATTGTCATCATGGCGGTTGTCGCGGCGATTGCCACGCCATCCCCCGACCCGTTCAGTATGCTTGCCCTTTTCTTTCCTCTGCTTGTGCTGTACGAGGGAGCGATATGGGCGATTAAGATGATGGACGCAAGCCGCGAGCAGGATGTGAACGCAGACAAGACAGCACCACAAGATACCGTTTGACGAGTGCATCGCGGAATGATGGGTTAAAAGCACTTGTCCACCACTCCGCCCATTGCTGAGGTGCTGCTGATCGACGCTGACCCGGAACGTCGACAGGCACTGGCTGTGCTATTGAATGGGTACTGCAGGTGCCAGGCGGTAGCGGACATCGCGCAACTGCCACAGGCGGGTGCATCTGCTGCCATTCTCGTGGCCTCCACTGACGAACAGCGGACCTCCCATGACTTCGAAACTTTGCTCAAAGTATGGCCGACGGAGCGGCTTGCGATTCTCAGCGCTCGTTCTCTCGATCCGCAACTCGATCAACTATTCAGTGTGGGAGCCCGGCAGTTTCTCAGCGGAGCGGCTACCCGGCTTGACCGCGAACTCGGCTGGCAAATCCGTGCATTGCTTACAACGACGCCCGGCGTTTCCCTTGAACAGCTCTTTGGTCCCATGAGCGAGGCACGCGTTGTTCTTGTGCGCGACCGGTGGGAGAGGCAGGATGCCGTGGAACAGGCAGTTGCATTTTTCGCGGATGCACAGTTTCCGGATGCGGTTGTCGACATACGGCTGGCGCTGGATGAGATGCTGAACAACGCGCTTTATCATTCGTTCCGGGACGACGAGGGTCATGAAAAGTACACTGCCGAGACGTTTGATACCCTGGAAGGTGACGATGTTGTGAGTTTGCAAATCGCGCGTAATCCAGACTATAACCTCGTGAGCGTAAGTGACACGTCGGGCAGCCTGCGAGCCGAAACCGTTACACAGAACCTTGCAAGGCACCTCACAATGAAGGGGCTACTGGACGAGCACGGCCGTGGATTTTTCCTGATGCGAAGCATCAGTGACGGAATGCTTGTACGCATTCAGCCCGGTATTCGGACGGAAGTCACCCTGGTATTTGGCCGGCACAGCAACGCCATGGCAAAAAGCCTGCTCGTCAAATACCTGGAGTGAGCCGCGGCTGAGCTGCGATTAGTTTTTAACCGCGCCTCGACTTGGCGCCTGGCCGGAGGCATAGGTAGAAGCTGCTGATCCGGCGAGCTTCACACCCGGCGCCACCTCGACTGCGTTCTCGGCAATGTAGCGCCCGCCAGCGGGTTGCGAGGCTGCCGTTCCAACCGCACTGAAGTCGGTCTGCTTCACTGCCGATTCAATGGGTGTGTTCCGGCGTACGGTTGCACCATCGATGATAATTGGCGCGCGCGGAGAACCAGCACTGCTACCTGAGGCCAACGACTTTTGAGCAGCGGTATTTGAGGCACGAGAGAAAGTCACGGTCCCTGCACCTGGGAGATTCAGTGTAGAATTTGAAACGGACCTCGACTCTACTTTTGACGCGCTGCCCCACGGCGCGGACAATGCTGTGGGCGCCGGCCTTGCAGCAGCCAGTTGCACCGCAGAAGAGGGCTTTATCTGCCCGTCCCCCGATGGCATTGATGCCGCTTTATCTGAGCGGCGACCAAAGACACCCAGCAGCGATGAGCCGGTTCGCTTTACTGCCGAGATGCCTCCCACAGTTTTCTTTGCCGCTGATTCCATGTAGGCAAGTTGCCGCTGTGCGAAGTTCTCCTTGGTGCTGTCGCAACCGCCACACTGGCGCTTTTGCACCCAATCGGACACCTGTTGCATGTGCTGAGGGTCCTGCAAATCTTTTAGAAGCGACGATGCCATTTCCGTGGCGTGCCACTTGGCAGGGTATTTCTGGGTAACGACCTCTTGCGCAGCCTGCATGGCCCGCTGGCGATTTTGCTGCATGAGCTGTGCGTTTGGGCTCGCCTGCATTTTACGATTATAGATGTCCGCGATCAGGAAATGGTGCGCGGCACGGCGCTCGGCATTGACGCTGGGAGTGCTTGCGATCTCATGTGCGATCTTCAGCGCCTCGTCGTATTTCTCGGCTTGGATCAGTTTCTTGCATAGTTCCTGCTGCTGCAGCCCGCGGCTTTCGCTATCGTTCGCAGCCTGCACTTTTACCGCGCTGTTGTAGATGTCATTCGATTGCTGTAACTTGTGTTGGGGGTAGAGCTTGCGGCTTTGATATGTAGTATCCTCGGCAGCGGCTATGGCCACTGCCTGGGCGCAAAGAGCGATGATCATCCAGCGATGATAACAGCTTTTCATCGTCGTTTCCTTCCTTTACCGGCTTACAAGCTTGTCCACAGGCAAATAGACCGAAAAGGTTGTCAATTCATTTGGTTGGCTTGTGGCGGTGACGCAACCTCCATGGGCCTCCACAATACAGCGCAGCACATAGGACCCGATACCGCTGCCCTCAACCGCGGAGTGGGTGCGGCTGCGCTGGTACTTTTCGAAGATCGAATGCAGGTCCTCAGGCGCGATTCCGGGTCCCGTATTGCTGACTTCAAGTAATACACATCGGGCATGGAGGGGACCTTCGTCGGGACCGACAATGGCTGTCCGCAACCTTATGGTGCCTCCGGCGGGCGTAAACTTACAGGCATTTGAAAGCACATTGCCAAGTGCGCGGAACATCAGGTTTTCATCCCCGGAAATGGTGGGCAGGGGAGAGCATAAGTCGGCCTCGAGTTTCAGATGGTTCTTCTCCAGTTCCACCTGGAACATCGTGGTGAGGTCTTCGATGAGATACTCGAGGTTCACATCCCGGTAAAATATTGTAAGCTTGCCGGCATCAATCTTACACGAAGTCAGAAAGTTGTCGATCAGGTTCAGGATCTTCAGGCCGTTCGAGCTGATCGTCTGCACGAATTCGCGGGCGCGTGTATTGAGCTCTCCATCTTTCGTGAAAACCAGGGAGCTGTAACCCAGGATGGAAGACAGCGGTATCTTGATATCATGCGTGATCATGGAAAGCATGTCTTCGCGAAACCGGTCCGCGTCGATTCGAATGAAAGCTTTTTCGACTGCCGCGCGTAGAACTTCGAATTCAAACGGTTTGGATATGAAATCCACGACTCTTAAGCGTAACGCTTCGATAGCGGTTTCGGCGGACGTGTGCCCGGTAATGACAATAAAGCCGATGCCAGGGCGACCCTCGGTTGCACGGATGAGGTCGAGGCCGTCCATGTCGCCCATCCGCAGGTCCGTAATCACAATGGGGAAATCGCGGGCGCCTAGTTTCTGAAGAGCCTCTCCGCCGGAAAACGCAGTCTCTACCTCGTAACCTGATTCCTCCAGGAGAAGCTTCAGACTGGTTGCCATGCGCTGCTCATCGTCCACAACGAGAAGCCGCCTCGGTATGCGCGCGCTGAGTCCGGTGTCGCAGGTGGTCGCCATGCCCATAAAGCCTTTGCTACCGGGAAGCTGCTTGCCAGAAAAAAGCTCTACCTGCTGCAGCTCGACTCAGGCATCCACAGGAGCTGTTCTGCGGTGCGATGTTTTTTCACTGTTCATCATAATGACGCCTGCAACAACGGCGATGAGCCCGACGATAAATTGCGGAGTGAGACGGTCGTTTAAGAATACTACACTCAAGGCCACTCCCCAGAGTCCGGTTAAAAAGGAGAACACGGTCAGCGAAGTCACTTTGTAACGGCGAATGAGACCATACCACAACCTGAAAGCGACGGCGGACACGATCGCGAGCCACAGCAGCAGCCAGCAGAAGCTCAGCGGCACCCGTAACTGCGTAAGTGGCTGCTCAAGTATCCACGCCAGTATCAGGAGCAGGCAACCCCCAAGGAACATCTGGGTACCGGTGAGCCTGTCGATCCCGAACCGTCCGCGATAGGTCACGACCAGCATTGTGCCAGCCGAATTAAACGTCAGTCCCAGCAGGATCAATCCGCATCCAATCAGGCTGGTCTGGGCGATTCCATGTCCCTGCTTTGCCAGGGCGATGCTAAGTATGCCCGCAAATGCGAGCAGAATGGCGGCGCCGCGGCGGACGCTCAGCCGATCATCGTGAAGCGCAAAGTGGGCAAACACGACGCTAATGACCGGCCCGGCTGCGTCGATGGCAGCCACACTTGCGGCAGATGTCCGCGTCATGCCGAGGAAAAGCAAACCGTAAAAGCTGGCCGTGCTCATCAGTGAAATAGCAAGCACTCGCAGCCATTCCACCGGTCGCTTACCCTGTGGCTCCGCTGGTTCCATTTGACTGCGGAAAACGGTCGAACTCGCCAGCAGCAAGAGGCCGGCGATGGTAAACCGGAGGCCCGCCAGCGTCAACGGCCCCACGTGCTGTAGCGCCGTTTTTGCAACTGGAAATGCGGTACCCCAAAGAAACGTGGCGAGAAGCATTTGCAGGTAGACAGAAACTGGCACGCCGCTATGCAGATTTCGCGGCATAGCGAGTCAACGCGGAACTCGGGCACCGGATCCGCGTGCTTACGTGGCTAAGTTTAGTACTCCCAGGGCTTGATCAGTTCACGAAGTGTGCGCCTCGGCTGGCGCAGCTCCCATTGCCAGGCGAGATCCAGCGCTTTTTTGCGGTATGCAGAAACGGACTGATCGGGGCCAATGGCCTCTCGGGCTTCACTCAAGTAATCCGCGTGCTGCTCGACAATGTGATACGCGGTTGCCGCACCTGTCGCAAACCATGGCAGCACGAAGACAATACCGACGCGAGACAGAAGGCATAGAGCGATACCCCCGATCAAGGTTACCATGGTGGCAACCCACAGCCCGGGTGCGAGCGCCATTGCCATGAATGCCCGGCGCGCCAGTGTTCGTAATGTGGACTTCTCCGCCGCAACGACAACCAGTACTGTCGCGTATGTGAACGCCGCGAAGCCAAGCCAGAAAAATACCGCGCCGAGCACAGTTCCAACCATGGCAACTGAACCCTTAGCTGCCACGGACATGCGGAAATAAAAGACAACGTTGACGCCGATGAGTGCAGCGCCGGCGCTTACCAGAAGTAAAAGCCAGCAATAGCGGCGAAGATTTTCGCGCATGTAGCGAAGCAACTCGGGAACGCGCGGTGTGTGATCCCGCGCCGCGCGCAGTGCAAACGGCATAAAGCCCGCCAGCGCGGCGGACAACAATAGCCAACTGCCGATCGCCGCAGCGGCGATCAGTGAAAAACGGATAACATTAGACCCGACACTTCCGCCAAGAGATCCAACGCTGGTGACCAGTAACAGTACGGATAGCGAGAATGCGGCTCCAAAAACGAGATACGTCCCGAGGTAGTCGTAGAAGTTCCAGAAGAGATGATAAAAAAATCGGCGGATCATCCTTCTGCTGGTGGCGCCTCATCCGGCTCATCATCCGTGGTACGCTCAATTTTCGCGCCAAGGCCGCGCAGTTTCTTTTCGATGAACTCGTATCCGCGATCAATATGGTATACGCGATTCACGAGCGTGGTACCTTTTGCCGCCAGACCCGCGACCACCAGCGCTGCCGAGGCCCGTAAATCACTGGCCATCACAGGCGCGCCGCCCAGTTGCTCCACCCCGTCAATGGTCGCCATCCCCGAGACGACCTTCACGTTCGCCCCCATGCGGTTCAGTTCTGCGGCGTGCATGAAACGATCGACGTAAATCGTTTCACGGATAGTGCTGGTGCCGGCAACGGTCGCCAGCAGTGCCATGAATTGCGCCTGCATGTCCGTCGGAAATCCAGGGTATGTCCATGTCTGTATGTTCGTCGGAAGAAATTCGGAATGCTTGCCATACACGCGGACACGATCTCCATCCGCGTCCAAATGGACACCAATTTCGCGCAGCTTGTCCACGGTAGATTCCATGTCCCGCATGGGGGCATTTTCAATCACCGCATCGCCGTCTGTGATAGCGACAGCCGTCATGAAGGTTCCCGCTTCAATTCGATCGGCCACAACGGAGTGCTTCACGCCGTTGAGTGATTTGACGCCATGAACGGTCACCGTGCGCGAGCCGGCGTTCTCGACCTGCGCGCCCATCGAGTTCAGAAACCCGCACAATTCCAGCACATCGGGTTCGCGTGCAGCGCCGTGAATCACCGTCGTGCCTTCCGCCAGTGAAGCAGCCATGAGGACGTTACATGTTGCACCTACGCTGGAGCCCGAACTACCCGACAGGTTGAACTCCGAACCGCGCAGGCCGTCTGTCTGCGCCAGTACGTACCCATACTCCAGGCCGATCTCGGCGCCCAGCGCCTCAAAACCTTTCAGGTGTAAGTCGACAGGCCGTTGACCTATCGCGCATCCACCCGGCAGAGACACCTTGGCCCGTTTAAGACGTGCGAGCATCGGGCCCATGACGTAAATCGAAGCTCGCATCTTACGAACGATGTCGTACGTCGCTTCATGATTATCGAATCCTCGCGGGTCGATCGTCATGAGATGATCCTGGAACTCGACTTTTGCGCCGACAGAGCGCAATACCTCCGCCATGGTCTGCACGTCGCGCAGATCAGGCACATTGCTCAAGGTTGTAGGGCTGTCGCCCAGCAAGGCAGCCGCCATCAGGGGGAGAGTCGCATTCTTCGATCCGCTGATACTGATACTTCCTCTAAGCGGTACACCGCCCTCAATTACAATACGCTGCAATGGTCGTCCCCCACATTTTTGCACTGGGATTGCAGGCGCGCAATGTTATGGATAAGCATGCGCGCCGCGCCGGCGTCATTTGCCATTGGCGTGCCAGTTAGAACTGCGCCATCGCCGGCGATTGGTTGCGCTGCGGGATAATCGCGATGCAGTCGATCTCCACGAGAACGTCCTTGGGTAAACGGGAGACCTCGACGGTGGCGCGTGCGGGCGGGTCGACAGGGAAGTGTTTCGCGTACACTGCGTTCATTGCGGGGAAATCTTCCATGTTTTTCAGGAAAACGGTCGTCTTGCAAACCTGGAACAATCCGCTGTTCGTGACGTCCAACACCGATTCAAGGTTGCGAAGCACCTGCTCCGTCTGGGTTGCCACATCGCTGCCAACGACGGCGCCGGTCTTTGGATCGAGCGGAATTTGACCCGAGCAGAAAATTATGTTTCCCACTTTGATAGCCTGGGAATATGGCCCTACCGCTGCCGGGGCATTGGGTGATGTAACTACGACGCGCTCATTCATATCTGACTCCTGTTAGCCTCTCGCCATCGCAATACGGCCGGTGCGCACCAGTTCTTTGATCCCGTACGGGCGAACCATATCAATCAATGCGGCCAGTTTATCCGCACTGCCCGCAGCTTCCACGGTAACCGTCGACTGCTGCACGTCGACAATCTTCGTACGGAAAATGTCTGCGATTTCAATGATTTCGCTGCGGCTCTTCTGGCTGGTCGATATCTTCAGAAGCATGAGTTCGCGCTCTATGTGCTTTTCCTCCGAGAGGTCATCTACACGAATCACGTCGATGAGCCGGTTCAGTTGCTTCAGGATCTGCTCGACCACCATGTCGTCGCCTTTGACGACAATGGTCATGCGTGACACGGTTGAATCCTGCGTCTCCCCCACTGCCAGGCTATCGATATTGAAGCCACGGCCGGAAAACAGCCCTGCAATGTGCGCCAGAACGCCGAACCTGTTCTCGACGAGAACAGAGATAATGTGTTCCATCTACCCGCCTTAGCTTTACCTGATACTTGCTGGCGCACAGGTCACGAAAGCGGCGTAGACACGTCAATAAAAACATCCCGTTGACGCAGGAGCCGGCCATCCTGAGGGCTTGCAAGCATGGGAAAGCGTGGCTGGGCCGCAATCGTTCTGATTCCGCTGTTGGGGTGCCTGTGTCACTATGGGTTCCTGCTCTGGCCGGGGACTACCCTTGCCGGCATGGATTTTTTGAACCTCGACTACCCGCGAGCCGAGTTAATCCACAGGGCATTTATTGCAGGTCGTATACCACTGTGGAATCCTTACGAATGGGGCGGGTGTCCGCTGCTGGCAGCAATGCAGGGCAGTGTGCTCTACCCGCCCATCTGGCCCATGTTGCTCCTTCCCCAGCCATATGGCCTGCAGGTTTCGATCTTTGTACACGTTGTATGGGCGGCAGTGGGCGCGGCTCTACTCGCGCGCTATCTTTTGCAGTGCCCGTCGCAAGTGGCTGCGTTCAGCGGTATCGCTTACGCCTGCAGCGGCTATTATGTCGGTCGAATCGAACAGGCGAACATCGTCGCGACGTTCTCATGGACCCCATGGATCTTTCTTACTGCTACCCGCCTCATGGATGGTCGTGGATCGTGGCAGGCCATGCTCGGCGCAATCTCGCTGTGCATTTTGCCCGGGCATCCGCAAACCACGGCTCTGGCCCTGCTTGGCTGCGCCGTGTTCATAACGTCACGGGCGGTGTTCAACCGCTCCGCAAGTCGCTACGCGGCCGCGCTTCGGCTCGCGCTGCTTTCCGTCATGGGCGCGCTGGGGGTGACCGCGGCGCAACTTTTGCCGACGCAGGAATTATCCGCGCTATCTGAACGCGTATGGTCATGGCCAGACCCGATGAGTCCAGCGCTTAAATGGGAGCACCTTCCGGCGCTGGTGGTTCCCGGCTATTTCAGACACCTCGCGCACGTGAGCTGGGGTAAGGCATTTGGTTATACTGAACTGGGACTTTACTGCGGTGTCCTGGCGTTCCCGCTGGCTGTTTGGGGTGCAGTTGTCTCAGTGCGTAATCGGGACGCGACAGGCTGTGCGCTGCTGGCGACATGGATATTCTCCATGCTGTTCGCGCTGGGCAACAGCGGCCTCATTGCGAACCCATTCGTGAAGTTCATTCCGCTTTTTACGCATTCACGCGGTGTGGGCCGTATGCTGAATTCGTCTACCCTTTGCTACACACTGCTCGCCGCGCATGGGCTTTACGCAGCCGTGCGATTTCTGGCCACCCGTAAGGGCCTGAAGCGACATGGCCTTGTTTATGCCACCTGTATCGCTCTACTGATTGCCGACCTTTGCTGGACCAATTGGACTGAGTTATATGGCCAGCTTGTGGACTCAACAGCAGTAAGACGCATATCACCGCTGGCCTCCCATCTGAAGGATGGCGCCCGTCTATATCGGTTCATGCAGAATGACAGTGATCTCTACCTGGATAACCGTGCCAGCCTGGTGCCGTACCGCGGAGCGCGGCTACTCCCGAATCTCACCAGCGTTCAAAGGGTGCAGGTGCTGGACGGATATGAAGAAGCCCTTTTGCCAACGCGCGCGTGGGCGAATCTTCTGCGCCGTTACAACCGGAACCTGCGTTCGGATCACGTGGATGCGCGCCTGGTCGCCCTCCTCGGTGCCGGGCACCTGCTCACGGATTATCCGATCAGGTCGTTTGGCCTGGAATGGAAATCCGTTGCAGCCCACCAGTGGCCCGCCGGTGGAATCAGCCTTTGGGGAAACCTGTTCTCGCCCGTAGCCGCGTTGGAAGATGTTCTGACGAGCGATGGAGTTTCGGTCGCAACTCGCATTCGTGAAACTTTTAACGAGGAAACAACGACCGGCCTGGCGGCAGAATTCGTGAATCGCGAAGGTTATGCATTCGCCCTGCCCGGCAGGAAGGCCGTATCGCACGCATTCTCAACTATGAGCCGGCAGGAGTTCACGAGCCTTTCCTGCGCGGCTGCCGGGCAGTTGCGGTTCAATGAAATTTCGTTCCGTCTCGAGCGCCCCGTAAGTCACAACCTTGTTCTCCTCGGCCCCTCGTTTGCTGGATCGAACGTTTACATAGAACACTCCGGTATGCAAAACCGACTGCCACTGCTGCGGCACACCTGCGCAAGCTCGCTGCTACCCTTGACCGGAGCACTTCCAGCACAGACGCTAATCCAACTGCGTTATGAACCCTACTCATTTCGTCTCGGCCTTTTTATTTCCCTCGTGATGCTTTGCGGTCTTCTGTTTTCTGGTCGTCGGAAACTTGCCTTGACGGGTTAGCCTGCCAACACAGAATGCCGGAATACATGAACCCAAAGCTCCAACCCCGCCGCTACGAGCGCGTCTCAGTTGCCGTCGCGGCGCAGTTTAATATCCTCCTTCCGGAGGCAACTTTTCAACCTCTGAACTTTCCGTGCATCATTCGCGATCTAAGCGAGCGTGGCGCGATGGTAGAAGTTGATCTGGACACGGAAACCTATCGGATGCTTCTGCAAAAAACCAGGTTCTGCCGCGTCAACTTTCCGGCAGGAAATGATATTCCCGAGCGGGTAGTTGGACGCTCGGTCTGGATTCAACCGGAAGGCAAGGGAGAGACGCGGACGTTCAAGATAGGCTTGTTCTTCGAAGACTGCCCGGCGGTAATCGTAGAGCAGCTTCGCTCCTTCGTCCACCGACTGAAACTGCAGCAAGAGTCCGAAAACGCGGTCTCCTGAGCGCTGGTGTTGTTCAGAATTCCATATTCCCGCGCTAATCTCGCGCGTCGTTTATACGTTCTAAACCTGCGCGGCATTTTGCTGCTCTTCGCATTGTGTGCGAGCGGGCCTTGCTGGAGTTTCGGGCTGCAGAAGGCTGGGTTTCCCGCAGGCGGTGTCACGGCGGAAAGTCGAGTGTTCCCTGTCGATGTGCTGGGGGATCCTGCAAAAGAACTGGTTGTCGTCAAACGCAACGATGTATCGGTTTACCTGATTTCCGACGGACAGTATGTGAACGTCCAGCGACTGCTGCTGCCGGCGGGTGATGGCACGAGCGGCAATCGTGTTTACTTTGGCTTTGGTCGCCTGGCAAAGAACTCCCCCAAGTCGCTCATCGTGATGGCTTCCGGCGGTCTGCTTCACTACCCATATGACGGAAAGCAAATATCGGAACAACCGGTACAGTTCTACAAAGGGCCGCTGGCAAAGAGTGAAAGCGGCGGCAGTCCCGTGCAATACTACGATCTCGCGCTCGATATGGATAACGACGGCGTGGATGAACTGCTCGTGCCGGAGGAAAGCGGGTTTGCAATTCTGCGTCAGGGAAACGGCGGCGCTTATTCGAAAGTTCCGCTGCCGAGGAATTCTTTCAAACGCAAGGACGTTTATCAATTTTCAAATGATGTCGTGGCGGATCCGACACGTGCGCCATTTTTCAGCGCCTCCATTTCGCATCGACGCGGCATCGACGACCTGCTGTTCTACGACGCCAATGGAGACAAACTCCAGGACCTGATCTATAGCAGCACGGAGATGACCGAACAGTCGAAGGAAGTCGAGCGGTACGATGTATTCTTACAGCAAAAGGGGATGACGTTTGAGACGAAGCCGAACCAATCTCTCGCCATTCCCTACGACAGCACGGCGCAATCGACATTTCGGGATGTGAATGCCGATGGGAAGCTTGATGCCGTAGTCGTTCGCAGTAATCTCGATATCGTAAATCCCCGCACACTGGTTAAGTTTTATGTGGGGACGGGCTCGGGGTACCAGGTCTTTAACCAGGAAAGCGATCGTTTTGTTACGAAGGACCCGATCGGGCTGGTGCAGCTCGCAGACTTTAATTCGGATGGTTTCACCGATTTCGCGATGACATTTTTCAGCTACCAGTTCGGTTCGACTGAGGACATCATTGACCTGGCTCTCGCGAACAAGATAAAGTTCAAGCTGCAGTTTTTCCTCGGCCGCGGAGCCAGCGGTTACAATCGCCAGCCAGACGCTGATAAGGAAATTACGCTTAATACAAAGCTTGAGAACTTTCGTGGGAATGCGCCTGTCATGATCGTAAACGATATGAACGGCGACCGCGTCCGTGACCTGATTGTACGAACAGCCGAAGACAAGCTGGACATCTTCTGCAGCCAGGGCAGCATGCAATTTCCTGCCAAGCCATCCGAAAGCCTCACTGTACCATCTGATGCGACAACTAACGTAGAAGACCTGAATGGCGACGGGCAGGCTGACTTGCTTGTTTCATCAGGACCGAAACAGATTTTGACCATCTACTTCGCCACCGGCCGGTAGCCGGAGCCCTTTCGCCGTGGCACTAATCCGGATGCGGAGCTAAAATGCAGATATCGTCGGGCGTTGATAAACTTCTGGGCGAAATGACGCTGGAAGAAAAAGTCGGCCAGGTCTTCATTTTTACCATCGTTAATGAAGTCCAGGCGATGCAGGATCTCGCATTGCACCCGGGAGGTTACGTACGCATATACAGCGATGCGCTCACGGTGGCGCGCCAAAACGCGACATTGCAGGCGGGTTCGAAGACACCGCTACTCCTGAGTGCTGATTTCGAACGGGGAATCGGATCCACCGTCACGGGTGCCGTTGACCTTGTGACGAACATGTGCATTGGCGCAACCGGCGACGATCAATTTGCCTATCGCTGCGGCAAAGCCATTGCCCAGGAAGCCATCGCGATGGGCATTAACATGAACTACGTGCCCGTTCTCGACGTGAATATCAACGAGGACAACCCCATCATCAATATACGCGCGTTTGGAGGCAAGCCGGAGCTTGTGGCACGAATGGGAGCCGCATTCATTCGCGGTTCGCAGGCCGGCGGGGTCATTACGTGTGGTAAGCACTTCCCAGGACATGGCGATACCAGCGTCGACAGCCATACAAACCTGGGGAGTATCGAGGCCGACCGCAACAGGATGGAACGCGTGGAACTGCTCCCCTTCCGCGCGGCGATTGCAGTTGGTGTGGATGCAATGATGTCGGCGCACCTGCTGATACCGGCCTTTGAACCGGAACCACTGCCCGCCACCCTGTCGCGGCGCATCATGCACAACCTGCTGCGCGAGGAGCTTGGATTTGACGGCGTAACGGTGAGCGATGCGCTTGAGATGGGTGGCATCGCAAAGAACTTTTCCCCGGAAGAGGCTATCGTCCGCGCGGTCAATGCTGGTATAGACCAGCTTATTATGCCCGTGCATAATGCGCGCTCGACAGGGATTCTATTGGATGCTGTCAAAGATGGCCGTGTTTCGGAAACGCGCATCGACGAAGCTGTTGCACGCATCCTTACCCTGAAGGAGCGACGCGGAGTGATGGACGCTGCCCCGATAGATCTTAGTAATCTAGCAGGACGCCTGAATACTCCTGAACATCAGCAGGACGCGCTTGAGGCCGCGCTGGCCGGCATCACTCTAATCACCAACAAAGGCGGCGCGCTGCCGCTCCAGCAAAACCGGCGGGTCGCGGTCATCTCGTTTTCCAACTTCGAAGACAGTCGATCATACTACCTTGAGCCAAAGACGTTCGCTTCGCATTTGCGCGCGCAAGGCCTGCGTGTGAGCGACGTCAACTGCGCGATGCTCGACGAGCGGGCGGTGCATGAGTTCCAGGTTATGGACCGTGCAGTGCAGGCCGCCAGAGAAAGCGATGTCGTGGTGCTCGGCGCATTTGTACGTGTGGTAATCAATCGTGGCTGCGTCGGTCTTGAGCGCCGTTATGTCGATTTCGTTGAGCGTATTTGCGCGCTGGGAAAACCAGTTGTACTGGTAAGTTTTGGCAATCCTTACCTGGTCAAACAATTCCGCGAGGTGCAGGCCTATGTCTGCGGCTATGGCTCGACCGAGGCGACCCAACACGCGATGGCTCTCCTGCTCGCGGGCAAACGCCCATTTCTCGGGAATCTGCCCGTGGCTCTTTCGCTGGAATGAAGTCGCGAGTCTCCTGTTGCAATCCTGCCACCACAGGCTGAACCTGCACTCATGATACTACCGGAGGATTTCCGGCCCGCCCGCGACCCGAAGATGCTGCTTAAGGAAGTCGACGCGGCGATTCGCGTGAAGGATATCCAGAAGATCCATCGCTACCGCGAGCGGATCGAGCGACAGTGGTGGGAATCCGGAATCGTCATCATGCTGTTTATTTCGGGCCTGGGGTTCATTATCACCATCTACAAGCTGATTCCCATAAGCGACCCAAGGGTGTTCTGGTTCGTATTTCTGTGGTTTTCGCTCTTTGTCCTGACGCTGATAGCGACGCTGGAAATTGTACTTTCGAAGATCAGCGCTTTGCGGGCGCTTTACGAGATTAACTCAAAACTAATCGAGGAACTGGAACGCCGGTTGCCGCCTGATCACACGCAACCGCACGTTTAACTGGCCCCTGGCTGCGAATAACAAGCGGTGGGATGCCAGCATCGGCTTTTCTATTGCGCTCGCACGGACGCGTATTGAAATCACGTATTGCGTTTAAGCGCCAGAGACATGGGTGCCGGACCACGCTGCTGGAGGAATGAATGATCATCGGTGTGCCAAGAGAAGTTAAGAACAACGAGTTCCGTGTGGGCATGGTACCTGCCGGTGTTCGCCACCTTACACGGAATGCGCACACGGTGCTGGTCGAGACGCAAGCGGGTGAAGGCAGCGGCATTACCGACCTCGAGTATTCGGAAGCCGGGGCAGAAATTATCGCGACCGCTCAGGAAGTCTATGCGCGCGCCGCAATGATCGTAAAAGTCAAAGAGCCGCTTCCGGAGGAATACGATCTCATCCGCGCCGGGCAGATCATTTTTACCTACTTTCATTTCGCGAGCTCGGAACAATTAACGGACGCGATGCTGAGGCGCCAGGCGATCAGTGTCGCGTACGAAACCATCCAGACGGCGGATGGCAAGCTGCCGCTATTAACTCCCATGAGCGAAGTGGCCGGGCGTATGAGCATCCAGGAGGGCGCGAAATATCTTGAGAAGCCACAAAAGGGCCGTGGCATTCTGCTGAGCGGTGTACCCGGTGTCGAGCCGGCGGAAGTCGTCATTATCGGCGGCGGCATCGTAGGCTCCAATGCTGCAAAAATTGCTGCCGGGCTTGGTGCGCGCGTCACCATCCTGGACGTTTCACTGGATCGCTTGCGCTACCTGGCGGATATCATGCCGCCGAACGTTGTCACTATCATGAGTAATGAGTATAACATCCGAAAAGCGATCACCACGGCGGACCTGGTTGTGGGGGCTGTGCTGGTAACAGGAGCGCGCGCGCCGCGGCTGGTAACGCGCGAAATGCTCCAGCTTATGAAGCCGGGCGCTGTGATTGTCGATGTGGCTATCGACCAGGGAGGATGCGTCGAAACCGCACGACCAACCACGCACGCGGATCCTATCTACATTGTGGACGGCATCGTTCATTACTGCGTCGCCAACATGCCGGGAGCTGTGGGCCGCACCTCTACCTATGCTCTGACGAATGTAACGTTACCGTACGCTTCCAAAATTGCGCAGCTTGGGTTTCCAGCGTTTGCGCGCGAAGACAAAGCACTGGCCGCGGGTGTAAACACCGTGGACGGAAAGCTCACCTATAAATCGGTGGCGGAGGCCTTCAACAGGCCCGGCTATACCCCGGTGGAGAAGTTTTTCTGAACCAGCGTGCGATTTTGCCGCTACAGTTCCTGGTAGCAGAATAATCCGATATGACGTTTCGTCCTCACATCCTGGATCGCTATCTCTTCCGCGAGTTCGTCCTCTCGTTTGTGACAGTCATGGCCTTTTGCACGCTGCTGATGCTGGTTGGCTCCATCTTCACAAAGTTTTCGGACATCATGGAGCACGATGCTGCATGGCTGGACGTCGTCATGTATTTCCTTACCAGCCTTCCGGGCAGGCTCATGGTTGTGGTACCCATCGCTTCCATGCTGGCGGTGCTGTTTTCGGTGGGTGGACTCGCAAGGACCAACGAAGTGCTGGCGATGCTGACGAACGGTGTGCATGGCCTGCGACTTTCCGTGCCGATCATCTTTGGCGGCATCATTATCGTTGTCACAACGTTCGTGATGAACGAATACGTGGTGCCCCCACTTGAGCGATTATCCCGACAATACGAGCTTATCCTCGAAGAAAAGGATATCGAGAGCGGCCAGGCAGCTAAAAGTGTTTTTGCCCGTGGTCGTGATAACTGGTTTTATATGTGCCGTGTTTACACTTCACGCAATAAACGCATGGCGAAACCGACGATCGTCACGCTTGCCGATGACCAGACGAACCTGGTTCAGCGGATTGAAGCGAGTGCCGCGGTTCTCGTTAAGAACGATCCTCAGCAGAAGAAGTCGCTATGGAACGTAGAAGCTCCAAGAACATGGAAACTCGACGGGGGACAAATTACCACCTACAGCGCGATTAACACGTCGGTAACGCTCGCGCTCGAAGAAGACCTGAACAAGATTCTGAGCCAGCGCGCAAAGGCTGAGGAGATGAACTTTCACCAACTGAGAGAACGGATCCAGATTCTCTCTGCCCGCGAGCAGCCGGTCGGAGCTCTCCGAACCGATTTATTCCGCAAGATAACATTCCCGCTTGGGATACTCGTGATCATGCTGATCGGATTCGGGTACGCGGTTCGAGCGCGGGCAGGCACCGCGGTGGCGATCTTTGGTTACGGCATCGGCTGGGCCGTGACCTACTACCTTGTAAATGCTGTGGCGCAGGCGCTGGGGCACAGCGGTAGCATATCGCCTTACTCAGCCACGGTGTTACCTACGATCGCATTTATGGTAATAGCTGTTGTCTACCTGCGCCGCAGCTATCGCTGGCATACCTAGTGTGCCGAACCAAGTTCGGATCCACGTATCGATCTAATTCTGCGCTCGTTCGGCACACAGAACCTGCCAACGAACTAATGGTAAACCGCAGTAGCGTGCCGGACTATCCAGCACACGCATTAAGTGCCGACGACAATCGCGCGGGCAGACTCCTTCCACGCTTCTTCTGCGAGACGGCGAAGCACCAGTGACTGCTGCCAACGGTCCGATAGCTCGTGGCCCTTGGAATCCGTCAACGCGTAGATCGGCGGGCCTAGCTCTGGCGTAAACACGAATGCGGAACCAGGTGCCCTATGCTCGCGCCATGCGCGCATCGCGTCGCACCAGAACTTCTTGTAGAGCTGCGCCAGTTCTCCGTGACCATCGCCTGCATCCACCTGGATCTGCTCGCCATTGCTGATGCGCCCGTGGATCATCTGCACACGCGGCAGCAGCGTATTGAGGAGCGGTCGCAACTGGTCTACAGGGCCGGGACGTTCTTCCGCTATGATGTAGTGCGAGACGTCCAGAGTCAGCCGCATGCGGGGAACCGATTCGACCAGATCAACCGTACGTAACAGGTCCTGCGTCATGGTACCGCGGTGCGTTTCGAACAGAAGCTGGAGCGAATACGAGTCCGCGGCATCAATCATCGCGTTCACCACATCCGCAGCTTCCTGCGTTCGCATGTGGGGAGTACCAGCATGCAGGTTTACAAGCAGCGCGCCATGTCGTTTGGCGGCCTCAAGCGCAGGAACCAGGTCCGCCACGGTGGAGGTCGTCCGCTGGACGATGAGCCGTAATCCGTTCTCCTGGACAGCCTTTACCACTTCCGGGCTGATGTTGTAATAAGCCACCTCAAGTGTGGCGTAACCTGCTTCTTTGAGCGCGGGAATACCTGCTACGGGCGGGTCGTGCAATTCCTCAATACCCCACAATGAAAAGCCCGGCAGCAGGTGATGCGTCGGCACTTCAGCGGTCATCCCGCATTTCGATACGCGCGGCCTTGCTCGACCGGCTCAACTCCTGCCAGAACCTGCCCGCGCTCGCGCCGAGCCATGACGGCAGGTCGCTTTCGGGCTCGCGGTCCACGACGTGCGGATCTTTATCCAGGCCCGCCATTTTACCGGCACGCTCAATTGCGTCCTGAAGCGTGCCGATGCGATCAATCAGCCCCAGCTTCAGCGCCTGGTCGCCGGTGAAAATGCGCCCGTCCGCCATCCGGCGCAGCGCAGTTTCGCTTTCCGTTGTGGCCTTTGCGTCCGCCGCTGCTGTCCCGGTGGTAAACGCGTCCCATTCAAGCGAACCGGATGTGGTCTTTGTTCCCGCGGTGTCCAGAACGCGTCCAATTTGCTCCGGGTACTGATGCAGTATCGATTCAATGCGATCGTGGCGGGCGCGCAGCACCACGGTAAAGAACTGCCGATACATGTCATAAATAACTCCCTGGATCATGTGGCGTTCTTCCGGTGACATCTCGCGAAACGGAGAGCCGCTATCCTTGTGCTCGCCACTTTTCAGGGTGATCGACTTGACCCCGAGTTTGCGCATGGTTTCTTCGATATTAAAATCAGGAGCGATCACGCCGATGCTCCCGGTGATAGTGCCGCTATTGGCGAAAATCTCCTCGGCGCCCATCGCAATATAGTATCCGCCCGACGCCGCCGCGTTGCCCATGCTCGCCACGACGTGCTTTTTGTCCTCGGTGCGGGCGCGCATCACCTCGCGATAAATTTCCTCGCTTGCACCGACAGAGCCGCCTGGTGTATCCAGCCTCAGCACGATGGATTTGATCATTGTACTGCGACGAAACGAGCGTAGTATCTTTACGATATCCTTGCTCTCACTGATAGGGCCTTCGATGCGAACGACGCCCACTGACGACGTAAATACAGGCACCATCCGCTCGTTCCCGCGAGACCCGCGCATCAAAAAATAGACCGCCCCGATAAACAGGACCAATAGAATTGCCGCGCCGAGGCACCCGCCGGTAGAGCGATGCTTCTCCGGCGCGGGCGCCGCAGGTTGAATGTACACTTGATTACTCATGAATGATCAGTCGCCAAGCGCGGCTTGCCTGCGCAAGTGTTTTAGAGCGGCAGCGTCATGTCGGCGTGCGCCGAGCAATTCCAAAGTGGTGTCTCAGAATTTCGCGGCATAATTCCAGGATCCCGGCTTTTTGGAATCCGCAGCCCTCAGGTTTTTTGCACCGAAGGTGCAGCGGAACACAGCCCAGGGTCAGGATTCCGGCCGTTTGGAATCCGCAGCCCTGGGTTACAGACGCCCATTTTTTCGCGCCCTGAAGGGGCGCCGGAAACCGAAAAA
>JBPCLP010000054.1:0-34290 GCA_051003195.1 Candidatus Sumerlaeaceae bacterium
AGATCGAGAAGGTCGTTCACAAGCCGAAGCAGATGCTCACCGGCTGCGCGAAGCTTCTGTATATCGCTGGCAGCCGCGCTATGAACCTGTTCTGAGAGCTCCTCTTCGAGCAGCTCGGCAAATCCAAGTATAGAATTGAGCGGAGTTCGCAGCTCGTGACTCATGCTCGCCAGGAATACACTTTTTGCTTCGCTTGCGCGCCGACTGTCCTCGAGCACCCGGGTCAATTCAAGAGTGCGGCGTTCCACCCGCTTCTCAAGTTCCTGGTTCATGCGGCGGAGTTCCGCGCCCATGTTCCTGCACTCGTGGATGCGCTGGAAAAGCTCGACAAACACCTTCACCTTGGTACGCAGCACCTCGGGACGGAAAGGTTTTAGCACGAAATCGACAGCGCCCTCGGCATAGCCGCGCAACAATTCGGCTTCGTCGGTAGAGTGCGCTGTCAGAAAAATGATGGGTGTCTGGGCGCCGCGGCCTTTCTCGCGAATCTGGAGAGCCGTCTGAAAACCGTCGAACCCCGGCATTTTGACGTCCAGCAGTATGACCGCGAAGTCCCGTTCCGCGATTCTATTTATCGCATCGTGCCCTGACCGGGCTTTGACCAGGTCCAGGCCCATGGGCTCGAGTACGACATCCATAGCGAGGAGGTTTTCGGGTCGATCGTCGACCAGTAAGACGCTGACTTTATCATGCATTACCATGCTGCGGCTTTGTTAGGCGGAGATCAGGCATGCAAGTCGAATGAAGCCAACCCAAATAAACCCATGCACGTTTGGGTAGAGAGACCGGGCATTTTGAACCCGCCCTCCCATTCCGTTTGTGCAGTTGATTGAAAGGACACATTTTCCGTGGCTCGCAAGACCCCGCTTCAGAGGACAAGAAACATAGGAATTATGGCGCACATCGACGCCGGCAAAACGACGACGACAGAGCGTATCCTCTATTATACGGGTGTCACCCATAAGATCGGTGAAGTGCACGAAGGTGCCGCAGAGATGGACTGGATGGAGCAGGAGAAAGAGCGCGGCATAACAATCACCAGCGCCGCGACGCACTGCCAGTGGAATAAACATGCCATCAATATCATCGATACGCCGGGCCACGTGGACTTCACGGTCGAAGTCGAGCGCTCCATTCGCGTGCTCGACGGTGCCATCGCGCTATTCTGCTCCGTCGGTGGTGTCGAGCCGCAGTCAGAAACCGTGTGGCGTCAGGCGGATAAGTACAAGGTACCCCGTATGGCGTTCGTTAATAAAATGGACCGCATTGGCGCGGACTTCTATCATACGGTAGAAATGATGCGCGACCGTCTGAGCTGTCATCCTGTGCCACTGCAGATCCCGATAGGCGCGGAAGACCAGTTTAAGGGTGTCATCGACCTGGTGCAGATGAAAGCGATTGTGTGGCCGGATGTAGCGGATGATACGAAGGGCCAGATTTTCGAGACCATTGATATTCCGGCTGAATTGGTGGACGAGGCCAAGGACTGGCACCGAAAAATGCTCGAGGCCATCGCCGAGTATGACGAAGAGTTTATGGACAAATATCTGGCCACAGAAGATCACGATTTTCCGGCCGCTGAATTGAAAGCGCTGATACGCAAGAGCGTACTCGCCGCGAAAATTACTCCAGTCATGCTGGGCTCATCATTTAAGTTCAAGGGTGTGCAGCCGTTGCTCGATGGCGTCGTGGATTATTTGCCATCTCCGCTCGATGTTCCAGCCGTAATGGGTGAAAACCCTGAGAAGGCGGAGGACAGCCCCGACCGCATTGAGCAGCGCATGGTGGACGATAACCAGCCTTTCAGTGCGCTCGCGTTCAAGATCATGACGGATCCGCACGTTGGGAAACTTACCTACTTCCGCGTCTACTCAGGCGTGTTGAAATCGGGCAGCTATGTCTATAACTCGACCAAGGATCAGAACGAGCGCATCAGCCGCATGCTGCTCATGCACGCCAACAATCGCGAACCGATCGACGAAGTACGCACGGGCGATATCGCGGCTGCCATCGGCCTGAAGTACACCTCGACGGGCAACACGCTTTGCGACCCCGATCACCCGATCGTGCTGGAACCGATGACGTTCCCTGAGCCGGTCATTCACATCGCTGTGGAGCCGAAGACGAAGAGCGACCAGGAGAAGATGGGCACGGCACTTCAGAAGCTGGCCGAGGAAGATCCCACATTCCGCGTTCGCACGGATGAAGAAACTAACCAGACGATCATCAGCGGAATGGGCGAGCTTCACCTTGAGATCATCGTCGACCGCATGAAGCGGGAATTCAATGTGGAAGCCAACATCGGTAAACCGCAGGTCGCTTACCGCGAGACGCTGAACAAGCCGATTGCCAAGGTCGAGGGCAAGTACATCAAGCAGTCCGGCGGTAAGGGACAGTTTGGTGACGTGTTCCTGTCCATCGAGCCAATGGCGCCAGGCTTCGGGTTTGAATTCTCAAACGAGATCACGGGCGGCGCGATTCCGAAAGAGTATATTCCGGCAGTTGAGAAGGGCATTGTGGGCGCAATGAAGACCGGCGTGCTCGCTGGCTTCCCAATGGTGGACCTAAAGGTGACATTGCTCGACGGCAAGTACCACGCAGTCGACTCGAGTGAAATGGCCTTTGAGTTCGCCGGCTCGATTGGATTCAAGGAAGGCGCGCGCAAGTGCGACCCGACGCTGCTGGAGCCTATCATGGCTGTCGAAGTGGTGACCCCTGAGGACTTCTTCGGTGACGTGTTGGGCAACCTGAGTTCACGTCGTGGCAAAATTGAAGAATCGGGACGCCGTGGTAATGCCCAGATCGTGAAGGCCAACGTGCCGTTAAGCGAAATGTTTGGTTATGCCACGGATTTGCGCTCGATGTCGCAGGGACGCGCAAGCTATTCGATGCAGTTCAGCCACTATGAGAAGGTCCCGAAGGCTGTGGCAGAGCAGGTCGTTGGTGCAGTTCAGGATCGGGACCGGCGCAGCGCCTAAAAGGTAATTACATGAAGTGATCACAGCGGGCGGCCTTCCAAACGGAGGCCGCCCGAATGGTTTTGGGGGTTGGCCAGGCGCTTCCGATGAAACACTTGTCGCTATGAAACCGGTACGCTTTTCCTGCTCAGTAATCGTTCTGTTCCCGGAACCAGATTGATCGGCAGCAGTGATACTAAAGCCAGGCCGCTAAAATCCAGAACGGGGGAGGTCGAGAACCACCGAACAACATATACGCTGGTCAGTACCAGCGTGACTTCGGCAATTGCTGCGATCCAGAAGAGCAATTGAACCGACAGAGTTATGTGGCCTGAAAAAACAAGTTTCCAGCCACTAAATAAGTACAAGTAACTAGCGGCACAAGTGCACGCCGCGAGCGTGAGATTGAAAGCTGGCAGTAAATGCGGTGCATTGGTCAAGATCTTCAGCCACAGTAACCCGAGAACAAGTGTCAGGCCTGCCGAAAAAAGAATACGCACATACGTATTACCAGCGGGATCGAATCTCGCACAATACGACTGCTTTAAAATTTCGAGCATCTGTTTCATGGCATTATGCCTCCACAGTCTATAGCAATCTGGCATCCATTACTCACCGAAATCAATGTCGCCGATCTGCTGAAACACCATGTCAAAGTCGAACTCAAAGCCATCGAGAATAGAAACAGGTATTCGTCCCCGCGCCGCCACATGCCGCGAAACAAATTTCCCATCGGCTCCGAGCAAACGGACATGAACTAACCGCTCCGCAGGATAAACGATCCAGTACTCCCGCACACCATGTCGTTCGTACAGCGCGGCTTTTGTTATCTCATCCATCGAGCTTGAGGACGGAGAAATGATTTCAATAATGAGATCGGGAACACCCAGGATGCCGCGGCGATCGATTTTCTTCGGATCACAAACTACCAGGATATCGGGCTGGATGACAGTATCAATTTTCGTGTCAGCTTCGGTCGAAGAGGATAGCCGTACATCAATCGGAGAAAGAAAGACCTTGCACGGTTTGTCGAGAAGCCAGTTCCCCAACTGTCGCCCGGTTTCGACGGCGATAAGTTGGTGTATACTACTCGGCGCCGGAGTCATGGCATACGGGACACCATCAATCAACTCCCAGCGTTCGTCTTCCGGCCAGGTGAGATAGTCGGTGTACGTAAAATGCTGAGACTGTACAGGCGCGGTGCTCATGGTTCTTTCAGTTGCAAAATACAGCTTCGAGTCAACCGCGATTCGTTCCTTTGTTGGCGAGGCTCTTCGGGGCGTTTATTTCCAGAAGTTCTCGACGAAGTTCGTACCAAACGTCCCGCGCTTGAACTCTTCGCTGCGTAACACCTTCTGGTGAAACGGAATCGTGGTAGCTACGCCTTCGATGACAAACTCGCCCAGCGCGCGTTCCATGCGGCGGATGCACTCGTCCCGATCTTCACCCGTCACAATGAGCTTCGCGATCATCGAATCGTAGAACGGCGGAATGACATACTCTTCATAGACGTGTGAATCCACACGCACACCTGGTCCGCCCGGCACATGATAGGTGCTTACTTTACCAGGTGACGGCATGAAGCCACGTTTCGGGTCTTCGGCGTTGATCCGGCACTCGATCGAGTGGCCGGTAAAACGCACATCGTCCTGCTTGAATCGCAGCTTGTCCCCCGCCGCGATCCGAATCTGCTCTTTCACAAGATCGATGCCCGTAACCTGCTCCGTTACGGGATGTTCGACCTGGATTCGCGTGTTCATCTCCATGAAATAGAAATTCTTCTGCGCATCCATCAGGAATTCAATGGTGCCGGCGTTGGCGTAGCCCACGGCTTTGGCGGCCTGCACCGCGGCGTTGCCCAACTTCTCACGCGTCTTCGGATCCATGATCGGGCAGGGGCTTTCTTCGATCAGCTTCTGGTGGCGGCGCTGCACTGAGCAATCGCGCTCGCCCAGGTGGATCACATTGCCATGCTCATCGCCAAGTATCTGCACCTCAACATGCTTTGGGTTTTCGATAAACTTCTCGATGTAAACGCCGGCGTTGCCGAAAGCTTTTTCAGCCTCGGCTTGAGCTGTGGCGAGTGCGGTCGAGAGTGCGATAGGTGTATGAGCAACACGCATTCCCCGGCCTCCACCTCCCGCCACCGCTTTTACGATTACTGGATAACCAATGCTGTCAGCGATCGCACGCGCCTCGTCGAGATCTGATACAAGGCCCTCACTGCCCGGCGTGGTCGGCACCTTCGCAGCGCGCATGGCCTTCTTTGCTTCCGACTTGTCTCCCATCCTTGCAATGACTTCAGGCGACGGCCCGATGAACTTGATTTTGCAGGAACCACACAGTTCCGCAAAATCGGCATTCTCCGCCAGGAAGCCATATCCCGGGTGTATCGCATCGGCGTCCGTAATTTCTGCAGCGCTCATAATGCGTGAGACGTTCAGGTAACTGTCACGGCTGGGACCGGGACCAATGCACACATCGCTGTCGGCCAGTTTGCGGTGCAGCGAATTCGCATCGGCTTCCGAATACACGGCCACCGTTTTGATTCCCATTTCGCGACACGCGCGAATGATGCGCAGCGCGATTTCTCCGCGATTTGCGATAAGTATCTTCTTAAACATGAGAAAGGGTTCCAATGTTTTGAGGAGCGGAAGTCCTGGCAACAACGCGGAACAAGAAAACCTGACTCGCCAAATTACGGCTCAATGAGAAACAGGGGCTGATTATATTCGACCGGACTGCCAGTCTCGACGAGCATCTTAAAGATTCGGCCTTTCGTCTCCGCCTTGATCTCATTCATCAGCTTCATGGCTTCAATAATGCACAGCACTGTGTCTTCAGTAACGCTCTCGCCGACCCTTACGAATGGTGGCGCATCAGGTGCCGGGGCGCAATAAAACGTGCCAACCATCGGTGAGTAAACCGTGAGCACGTTACTGGGAGCGGAGGCAGAATCGGCGACACCGGGTTCAGCAGTGGACACGTCAGCGCCTTCCCCTTTGCCCGGAGCAGTTATAGCTGCTTGCCCTGTTTGAACGTGACCGGACAGCCCAACCACACCGAGGGGCGGAACTCCCGCCATAACGGGAACCATTTGCGCTGCTGGTGCAGCATGGGCGCCTTTAGAGACGATGTGAATCCTGGTTTCCTGCTGCTCAAGTTGCAGTTCCGCTATTTCGTTCTCGCGCATGAGAGCAAAAAGCTCTTTGATATCAGCCATGCTCAACGTACCCGTAGATGCATCGCTGTTCGCCATCCTGGCGCTCTTCTTTCGGATAGGGCTCTCGGCCATTCGCGGGGCGCTTCTTTCCTGTTCTGGCTTATCTATCTCGTGGAAAACCAGCGCCAGTTTTGCCCGCCATGGATGGTGTGCAATAGGAAAGTGACAAGTGGCATATGATGCTACATAGCGCTTTACCGTACGGAGATGAATGCAAGGGTGGCAATTGAGGCTGCTCTTAAGTAAATGCCCAGCTGAACCGCTTGTAAGCGGTACCTCATGACTGTGAGGACATGCTGATGCCCCGTAAGTGGTACCTTCTCCTGCTGACTTTGTGGTCTGTCCATGCGTTCGGGCAGAATACTTTGGGAAACTCTCCCAACACCGTTGATAGTATCATTATGGTGGAAGGTGCGAGGGGGCTTCTGTCCGGGGCGAACGTGGACAACGTTCGAGCAACAGAGGATGGCAGTGGCATCACGCTGACTCCAGGCGCTATAGCCGGTTCGATCATTTTGAAACCACAGCAAACCGAGTTTGGCTTTAACGAGGCCCTTCCCTCGTGGAATGGTTGGGCACCAAAAGACGGCGGCTTTCGCGTGTGGATGTGCCCGGTGATTTCCGGAACGCCGGCGGGATGGTTTGAAGCAGGAACGTGGGGTAAGCTGAATGATGAGCCGACAACACGTATCACGGTTCTGCAGGACGGGATTTATAACATCGATACTTTGCTTTTGCGGCGGCCTGCAGAAGCTATGCAGATTCGCATCGACCTGGTGCGCGGAAAGCCTTCCGGCCCGGCGCCTGTTTTTCGTTTGATGGCGCTGTCGTATACCAACAGTACCGGCGACAAGTCACTCTTCGCACGCTTTGGTCGTCCTGCGGCAAACGCCCGGTTGTCGCCAACATCTGTTGAAGTTCCGTACCGCTCACAAGTGGTTCCTAATGAGAAGGTTATAGGGCGCATCTGCTCGCCCTGTTCCGTTGCAATGACTCTCGCCGCCTATGGCATTCAGCAGGATACACAAGATGTAGCCAACGAACTGTATGACCGCGTTTCCGATGCATTTGGCGTCTGGCACCGAAGCGTGCAGAGCGCGGCACAGCACGGCGTGCGCGGTTATGTACACCGCTTCCGAAACTGGCCGGATGTTCATCGGGAGTTGGCCCAGCGCCATATTATCTGCGCAAGCATACGGTTTAGACCTGGCGAAGTGGAGGATCCGCTGGCGGCACACGGAAAACGGAAACAGGGGACACTCGGACACCTTGTGCTCATTCGTGGCATCAACGCAGATGGTCTGATCATAGTGCACGATACCAACTCCAAAGATTATGGCGTCAGCTCGCTATGGAAGCCGGATCAGCTTGCGCGGGCATGGTTTGATAAAGGCGGTGTCGCTTATGTTTTCACCGGCCGTCGCAATGCCGATAAAGCGAAGTCGGCACAAGGCGCCAGTGGCACTTGACCCGCTGTAACTGCTGCAAGTAGTTTCGCATAGGACACTGGGCTAGATCATGAAAGTTGAACAGTTACCAGCGTGGGTTAGCCGCTTCCTGTTACCGGTCGGCGCATTGCTGGCGCTGCTCACTGCTCTGGTCGTGTTCGGGATGAACCGGACGGGCTACACTCCCCTGCCGGATGGGTCCCGAATCAAGCTGCTGGCTGTCACCACAGGTAAAGAGCATCGGGTATGCTGGAAGTACTTCAGCCTGTCGAATACGGTCCGTAAGTACTCGCGGGAATTTGGCCCATACATCGCCGGTGAAATCACGGATGTAAATACGACGAGCTCGGTTGATTGCGTGGTGTTCTGGACCCGGCGAGTTTTCGGCAAAACCAATGTCCGCCCGCTCTCGGCAATGGTGACCGATGAAAAGGGCAGCCGAGACCGAATTGCGCAGGGACCCTATGCGTCATCGGTATTGCGGGACCGTTTCAATCCAACTTCTGACGGTGTCGTGCAGGGCTGGGCAATTCCACGTTCCATGTTTCTGGGGAAAACCCTGAGGCTCCACCTGTTCGAACGCCCGGAATCGAGCATTGGAACGGCAGACGAACTGGTCAGCTATTCGGCTCCCAACCCTTTAGCCGTGCAGCCCGAACCCGAGTTCTCGTCGGATTCTCGTCAAGCGATTGGACGGTACAATGTTTCGATCGTGGGGTTCACGAGCGGCGTACCGTATGGCCCCCCTGCATTCTTCGATTCGTTCTTTCGCCCCACTGCGGGCGGCCGGGAATTTCTCGGCACGAGTGTCACGCTTCGGGTGCAAGGTCAAGGGGCGGAAACTCACTGTCTTGTAGCTCGGCATTTGCAGGCCCGCTCCGCCGGCGGAATTTCAGTAAATACATATAACCTCAGGCAAACGACCGCCCCCGGGCAGCTCCAAATTGCGTTCAGCCCATCGTGCAACAGCGATCTATGGAATCTGGAAGTTGAGTTGACTGACGATGCCGACCCGCTGACCCGCAGCAACGTTATAGATGGAATCCTAACAGAGGACGCAAACAACGCAGTCGGCGCAGTCGATTCAGATCCGTGGTCCTATGCTATGCACACATTCACTGATTTCCATGGCGATAATCGAGTCATACAGGTGCGCTGTGGACCCATATCCGATGAAGGATTGTTTTTCAGCATCAGTTCCGCTGACGATCCTAGGAAGCCCATATACGCCACCAGTCTCCTGGACGAAAACGGGCGTCGAGTGCCCTTCCAGCAGGATGATGTTTTCTCTCTGCGTGGACGACTGAAGCAACACGCTAAACTGAAGCTTGAAATGAGCGAACGGCCAACTACCGGCGCCGTCTTTTGGGCCAGGCCCGAGATTTTGCTTCCGGAATTAAAGCAGTCTCCTAACCGCGGCCCCACGTAGTAATCGACGGATCATGCACTTCGAAGTTCGGCGCACGAATTCCGTTGCTATTGGGCATTGACAGGATTGTCGCTGCATTCAGCTAGTATCCATTATCACTTTTGCGGAGAATCTTGTGCGAATTTTCGTTGGCGGCTTGGCCTGGGCGGTTTCAGATGAGGAACTGCGTTCCATGTTTGCACCCTTTGGGGAGGTAACGTCTGCCTCGATAGCGAAAGACCGCTTCACCGAGCGCAGCCGCGGCTTTGGTTTCGTAGACATGCCGAACCAGGATCAGGCCAATGCGGCTATCCAGGCGCTAAACGGCAAAGAAGTAGGCGGTCGTTCACTCACGGTAAATGAGAGCCGCCCGATGGGTGAAGGCGGTGGTGGACGGCGTGGTCCCGGTGGTGGCGGCGGTGGTGGTGGACGACGTGGCCCCGGCGGCGGCGGCGGTGGTGGTGGACGCGGTGGTTACGGTGGCGGTGGCGGCGGCGGCGGCGGTCGTGGTGGCTACGGTGGTGGGGGCGGTGGAGGCGGTCGCGACCGTTTTTAACAGCAATAATTAATGTTTGGCACGGCATTTGAAATATGGCGTCTTGTAACAATCTTATGAATGAAGCAGGTTTAGAACACGTAGACAATTTTGCATAAAGAGAAGACCTCCGTGCGAGCGGAGGGGTAGCACGTAGCAGGTTCTGTATCTTAATCGTCTGTCGGTACGCTGGCCGGTTGAGTAGCACCTCCCGGGCGTTCCCCCGTTTCACTAACCTTCTCACATTAATGGAGCGAATGCTCCAAGTATAAGCAGGAGGCTCATCATGCCCAATGGAACCGTAAAATGGTTCAATGACTCGAAGGGATTCGGGTTCATTACACAGGAGAACGGACCAGATCTGTTCGTCCATCACTCGGCAATCGTTGCCAACGGATACCGCAGCCTGAACGAAGGTGACCCGGTAACGTTTGACGCGACCGAAGGCCCCAAAGGCCCGCAGGCTACCAACGTCCGTCGGGCCGGCGAATAATCTTTTCCCAGTAATCGGCCACGGCTGATTATTATAGAATGACATTCAGAGCCGTGAGAGTTTTCTCACGGCTTCTTTTTTATGCTGACTGACTCGGCTGGCCGCCGACCTGGTGGCCCGATTGATTCGTGACTGGAGTCCGTCGTGATTGCTTTGAAATGCGTTGTTGCTGCCCTGGTGTTGTCGATTTGCCCGGCGGCAAGCTTTGCTCGAGACGTCAAACAGCAGCTCGACGCCCTGGTGGAAATGGCACATGGTAAACGGCTGGGCCTGATCACGAATCCGTCCGGCTGCGACGAGACCGGTCGCCCGGATGTTGAGTACCTTTTAAACAACGCCGGCACAACAATCACAGCGTTTTTCGCCCCCGAGCATGGATTCCGCGGAATACTGCCTGCCGGGCGCGGGGACAAAGATTACGTCGATCCGAATACCAGCATTCCAGTGGTTGCGGTTTACGGTCCGCGCAAAGCCCCCACACCCCAGCAACTCGCAAATGTGGATATCCTCGTATTCGATATGCAGGACGTCGGCGCACGTTTCTACACTTTCACCTGGACCATGACGCTGTGCATGGAAGCCGCCGCGCAGGCGGGTAAGAAGTTCGTGGTCATTGACCGCCCAAACCCTGTCGGAGGCATCAAAGTAGAAGGGCCGGCCAATGAGAAGGATCATGGGTTGATCGGGCGCGTTATACCCAGTGCCGGCATTGGTGTTACCACACGCCACGGAATGACTGTCGGGGAAATTGCGAAGATGTGGAACTCGGAAGCAATGAACCCAAGGGTTGAACTTACCGTCTTGAAAATGGCAGCGTGGAAACGTGGCCAGCTCTGGAAAGACACCGGCCGCAAATACCTGCCTCCCTCGCCAAACATGCGCACTCCGGAAGCAGCACTCGTTTATTCGGGTACGTGCATTTTCGAAGGCAGCAAGCTAAGTGAAGGTCGCGGGACGGTGAAGCCGTTCGAGATGATCGGCGCTCCATTTGTAAATCCTGAGCAGTACGCGAACGCGCTAACCTCCGCCGCGCTTCCAGGTGTGAAATTCTCACCCGTACGCTACACGCCCACCACATCGAAACACAAAAACGTGGAATGCGGCGGAGTTGAACTGGCCGTTACAGATACACAAAGCTTCAAGCCTGTGCAAACTGGGCTGGTTATGCTGCAGACCGCGCTGAAGCGCTACCCGGATGACATGAAGAGCACCGCAAGCGCTACCCGCCTCTCCGGAATTCCCGAGTTAGAATCGCGGCTCCGGTCAGAATCGGTGGACCAGATACTACAAAGCGCGGAGCCCAGTCGACAGCGATTCCTCGCAATCCGTAAGAAGTACCTGTTGTACCCCGAGTAAATCAGGCGTTTTGCGGCTGCATCGAAGACTGTATGTCGGCCGAAGGCCTGTAGATCGCCGGCAGCACTTCCTATGTGCCGAACCAGAAGTTCGTATCCGCGTATCGATGTGATTCTGCGCTCGTTCGGCACACAGAACCTGCCAACGAACTAATGGTAAACCACACCAAAGTTAGATGAAGCGCGTAGCACGGCGATAGCTGCGCCAGTCGCGCAGCGCTAATTTCAGGTGCTCGGGAAGCGACCCGATCGCCTGTTGCCCTCTGCCGGAAAAAGCTGCACGCCGGCTCTCTGCTGCGGGCCCGGTCGCCAGGCTTACGAGGTAACCTGCGCGCCTGAACACGCTGTCGAACAGCATCAGGAAAATCGCGTTGCGGCTGAACGGGTTCATGGCTTCTGCACTCTCGATTTCAGAAAACAGCCGCTTGCCCGCAATCAGCTCCAGCCGTTGTTGTCGCCCGTCGGCGGGTGCACGGCCGAGAAACTCATCCGGGATCTGCAGTTGCGGCAACTCGCGTGCGAGCACTCGTACCGGCGTCCAGAAGGCGCGCGGGCACTTCGTGCCAGCCGCCATTTCCTCAACTTCGTTCCACTCAATCTGTCGGACACGTAATATCCGCGCCAGGTCAAAGGCCAGCTTCAAGCCGTGGCTGAACATGTGCGTCGTCGTATGGATGCCTTCATGAAGGATCATTGCCTCCGGCCTTGGTACAAACAGCGGGTATTTATCAGACACCGAAATTAGCTGCGTCAGCGCGTCTTCCGGGTAGCCCCAGAATGAGGGCAGTATTTCGGTATGTATCTCCAGCGGAACCCCGCGATAGCTAATGGGGGCGAGGTGGTGAGGTCCTGTACGTGGAGCATCCGGCTCTCCAGCGAATCCGCTCTCCAGCAGCCGCCTCCGCAGTGTTTCAGCCGCGGTTGCGTCCTGCACCAGGATATCCATATCGCCGGGAATGCGGGATGTAGCACCGTGCCCGTTTGCCAGGTCAAGCGCCCGCAGAGCCAGACCCTTCAGCAGAATTCCTTTGGAGCCGATTTCCCGCAACGCAGCGCCAACCTGTTCCAATGCCTGGCGTTGACTGAGCTCCCGCAACGCGTCTCTCGTGGCGCGCTGCTGCAGGCGTGCCTGGAAGAAGCTTGGAGCCCAGCGGGCGAATGCCTCCTGCTGACATGGCACAACCAGGGCGCCTGCCATGCCGCATGCACATACGTAGTCAAGCAGGTGGTTCCAATCGAGATCGGCACGTCCCAGGATACGACTGGTATCCGCTGGCCAGCCATTTCCGAGAGCAGCCGACAGCATCATAGCGCCCACACCCGGGCCGTTAATGTAATCGCGGTTGAGCAGCGTCTGGCGAGCGGCGTGCATAATACTCTCTTTTGCACGGCGTTCCACGACATGCCGCGGGTCGGACAATCGGTCACGCAAAACTTCGACCGCGTCCGGGTTCGAAGTAATGTGCAGGCACAAGTCGCACTGGCCTGAGTACTGGTCCCGGAAGTAGTTTTCGAATTGCGGAACCTGCTGAAGTTCATCGCGAAGCCGGGTGGGCCCGAATGTCCGGATCGTTGCAAGTACCGGGTCATTCCAGTGGCGAGCAAGTAGTTCGCCGAGCGGTGCCTCGTTCATGCGCCCGAGATAAAGCGGAGAGGACTCGGGCTGAAAATACGCGGGACCGTTACACGCAAGCACGCGCCCGTCCTCGCCTACGGCAGCCTGGGCTACGGCGCTGCAAAAGCCTTCGATCTCTGATCGCAGCTCGCTGTTCAAATCCCGCGCCCGGCCTATCGGCTGCACGTCGTAAAAGCGCATGCGGACAAACGGGAGGCTTCCAAACAGTTCCGTATAATGCTCCAGCTCCGGATCATCAGCAACGCGGGTCACGTTCACGTTGATATAAAATCCGATTTCCTTCGCGGCGGCGGCAATATTGAGAATCGGTTCAGGTCCCATGAACTCCGCATGATACCGGTCGTAACTGATAGTCAGGTATTCCAGGCGGTTCTGCACCATCTGGCGCAGGTAAAGCCGCGCCTGCCGTGGCTTCTTCCCCCAGTAACCATTTGTCGCCATTCCACTGACGATGCCGAGCCGGTTCGCTTCCTGAATCAGGCGGAGCACAACCTTTGGCCGCAGCATGGGCTCGCCACCCGTAAATTGAATCACGTCTATGCCTGCAGCTCCCGCCTCCCGAACGAGCTGCAGCAGTTCCAGTTCCGACGGGTCTCGTCCGGACACGCGCGGGGCACTCTCAACACTGCAGTGTCCGCACGTCATGTTACATCGCCGTGTCACCATTACGGCCAGGGCGTGCGTGCTGTCCTGAAATGCCGAGGCTGCATTTCGCAAATCCGCCCCGGGAGTATGCACGCAATCAGTTTCCATGTCGCTCACAAAACAGTCCTACCGACCCTTTAATCAGCTCGCTGCAGCAACTTGTGGGATAGTAATTCACTTAGGAAGGCATCCACATCAGTTCGCGCCTGATCTTGTGCCAGTGAAGGGAAACGTGCAAGTAGCCCGCTGACCAGTTCATCGACCGATTTCGGAGCAGCAAGGCTATTCCATAGCAGTGTGCCGGAGGGATTCAGCGTTACCGCACTCTGTGTGCCGCGGTGAAAAACAGCAGCCCTGTCGCCTGCCATGGTGGCGTCGGCGTCAGAGGACTGAACGTAGCGGCCGTTATACTCTATAGCGCTCATACGCGATTAGTAGCTTCTAAGGTCTGCGCGTGCAACAGCAAGTTTTGTTATGAGACCAATGTCTCCATTAACTCGTTCGAAGACACGGCGGTGGCCATCGCTTCAGCGGGCGAATGACGACGCTGTTCCACGCGCGGTGGTTCATGTGCGACTTCACGCATTAGATCGCAGCCGTCATCCATGATCTCCGTTGCACCAAACATGTGGCGTTCGAACATATTGTTGTATTCCCAGCGGGAGCCGGTGCGGGCGGCATTCTGCGCAAATTCCATGAAATTTGACAACTGGGCGTCCAACAGATCCGCGTGATGCAGGATAAGCGCCTCGAGCGTTGCCGGGCATTTAGGCGAGCCGTATTCCATCAGGCCGTGATGGCTCAGGATCATGTGCTGAAGAAGTACTTTTTTAGCCATCGGAAACTCCAGCCGTGCACAGTGGCATTCAACCATGGCATTACCCATCGAGATATGTCCCAGCAGGCGCCCGGCATCGGAGTAAGCGATTTTCTTCTCGTAGGTGAATTCGACGATCTTGCCGATATCGTGCAGCAGCCCGCCCGCGATGAGTAGCGAGCGGTTGGCTTGAGGATAGTTATCGGACATCTTCAGTGCGTTTCGAACCACACACAATGTGTGCTCCAGCAGTCCGCCCAGGTATGCCTGGTGCATGGTGACAGCACTCGGAGCGCGGCGAAAGCGCTCCATGAACATAGGCTGATCGAAGACCGATTTGACCAGTGCCTTATAATCTGTATCCGCAATTTGCTCGATTCGCTCGAGAAGTTCTTTTTCCAACTCGGCGACAGGAATTGGACACACCGGAAGAAAGAACGCGGCATCGACTTCGCTGTCCGAGACCTTCACCAGTTTGGACACTTTGAACTGCAACTGATTGTTATAGGTCAGGACCTCTCCGCTCACTTCCACAAAATCGTTTTCCTTGATCGAACCGCTGGTCAGTCCTGCGAAATTATCCCACATCACACCCGTAATCTTGCCGCTCGCGTCTTTCAGCGCCATCGTCACAAAATTATTTCCGTCCTTCTTCGGGCGCTGCTGGTAGTTGTGCAGCAGAAACACAGCTTCGACTTTCGTGCCGGATTGAAGGTCAGCGATACGGATGTACTTTCGAGCCACGGGGGAACTCCTGGGTGATGTGAGACCAGCTTGGAATGTGCGCCTGGGTTACTCAAGCTCAATCGGAAAGGCTGAAGTGAAAAATTCCGTATTTCCGGTTATGAAGCCAACATAGATTCCTGGCCCGCAGAACGGAGACTTTGAGGCGAATGTCTCGTGCGTCATTTGAATACCGGCGTTCTCGTTTCGTAAAGAACTCCGCAATGTCCACCGCAACCCCCATAGCTCCAAAGCACGAGACCTATTGCATCGTGACGTACGGTTGCCAGATGAACGATAATGATTCGGAGATCATGTCTGGCATACTCGAGGGCAAGGGGATGCGTCGGGTGCAAACGGAAGCCGAGGCCGATGTGGTTCTCGTGAACACCTGCGTGGTGCGCGAAGGTGCCGAGGAGCGTGCCGTCGGACGCCTGAACAGTCTTGCTTCACTGAAGAAGCAAAAGCCCGGGATGATTGTCGGCATCACCGGCTGCATGGCGCAAAATGAAGGCGAGATGGTCAGCAGGAAAGTGCCGCTGGCGGACCTCGTTGTAGGGACGCGCGATCTGTTCAAGATTGGTGAGCTGGTCGACCGCGCCGCTTCCACTCGCGAGCGCATCGTGTCGATTCAGGACGTCGATAAACCTGTGTTTTTACAGAACCAGCCTGTGCGGCGCAAACACGGTCTTAAAGCATTCACCACCATCATGTATGGCTGTAATAACTTCTGCTCGTTCTGCATAGTGCCCAGGACACGCGGACGCGAGGTAAGCCGACCGCGTGCGGATGTCGTGAGCGAAGTGCGGCAGCTGGTGCAGCAGGGCTACAAGGAAGTAATGCTGCTGGGGCAGAACGTAAACAGCTACGAACACAACGGAGACGATTTTGCAGACTTACTCAGCGCCGTCAATGACGTCGAGGGCCTGGAGCGAATTCGGTTTATAACTTCGCATCCGAAGGACTGCTCAGATAAACTGATCGATACGGTCGCTTCACTTCCAAAACTTTGCACGAATTTTCATTTGCCAGTGCAGGCAGGAAGCAACCGCGTATTACGTCGCATGAAACGCTTTTACACCCGAGACCACTACCTGGATCTGATTCGCCGGGTGCGCGAGCGCGTTCCCGGCGCAACCATCTCGACCGACGTGATCTGCGGATTTCCAGACGAGACCGAGGAGGACTTTGAAGAGACCCGCCAGCTGCTGGAAGAAGCTCGATGGGACAGCGCGTTCATCTTTGGCTATTCGCCCCGCGAAGGTACCAAAGCGGCCGAATGGCAGGACTCGATCCCGGGGCCGGTAAAGAAACAGCGTGTACATAGCTGCATCCAGCGGCAGGAGCTCATCAGCGGCGAGATCAACCGCACATATGAAGCCAGCATCCAGCAGGTGCTCGTCGAAAGCGTGAGCAAACGGCGCGAACATGAAATGATGGGGCGCACCAAAGGTGATAAGTGCGTGGTGTTTGCCGGCTCGGCGGATTTAATCGGTGAACTGGTGAACGTTAAAATCACGGACTCACACGCGCACACGCTTTTTGGAATCGCGGTGTAGCGGCACGTGGCGAACATTCTCGTCCTGGGTGTCGGCCCTCTTCCATTTGAGCAGACCGAAAAACTTCACGCGCCCGGGTTGAGAACCTGGCAGATGGCCGAGCTGCTGGCACACAAGCGGCACCACATAACTATCGGCCTGATTGGGTTTGGAGATTTCGAAGGCAGCAATACCGGCCAGGCAAAGATGTCGCGTCGCGAGGAACTTGGCGACAACATCAGCATGGTCCGCCTGCACTACCATCCGCAACACACCGTTACATCGCTTCAGACGCTGCACGCCGGCACCCGGTTTTCCAGCGTTGTGTCCACCACTGACATCATGAACGGCCTCGCCGCGCAGATGGAAGCTCGCCTGCCACTGTGGCTGGATTTCAACGGCGAGCCATTCGCCGAGAAGCAGCTTCAGGCACTCGTCCATCACAGCGACGCTTCATTACACGACCAATGGAAAATGCTGCTGCCTGCGCTCCTTGCCGGCGACCGTTTCAGCGTCGCCAGCAACGCTCAGAAGTACGCGCTGATCGGACAGCTCGGTTTTGCAGGACGCCTGACACAGCACACCTGCGGTGAGGAACTCATCCATGTGATGCCGAACTGCTCACGTGCGTTGGTCAACGAACCGAGAAGGCGCAATCTTGGCCTCAAAGGGCACATGATTCCGACGACGGCATTCGTGGTACTGTGGACCGGCGGCTACAATACGTGGTGCGATCCAGAGACGCTTTACCGCGGGCTGGAGCTGGCCATGCGTGAGGATCCCGATGTGTTCTTTGTTTCGACTGGCGGCGCGATTATGGGTCACGACACCGAATCCTTCGCCGCGTTTGAACGCCTGGTCGAAAACAGCCAGTACCGCGATCGATTCCACTTTGTGGGCTGGCGCGCCACGGATGAAATCGCCTCGGTTTACCAGCAGGCGGATTGTGCAATCAGTACCGACCGCTATTCAGTCGAAGGCGAAATGGGAACTCGCACCAGGATCATCGATTGGATTCAGTTCAAAGTACCCGTTGTCACAACCGACTTGTGCGAGTTGACACACCAGCTCAGCGACAATGACCTGATAGAAACCTACAAGATCGGATCTCCTGAATCGCTGCGCGATGCGCTGTTCGCGATCAAGCGCAACCCCGAAACCGCCCAGGAGCGCGCCATGAGGGCGAAACACTTCTTTGAGCAAACCTACGTGGAGGAGGAAATGTACGCCCCGCTACTTCAGTGGGCGGCCAATCCCACCTTTGCTGCCGACCGCCAGCTGATTGCAAACAACTCTGCCGTTTCACGACTGGACGTCCGGGAGAAGTCGAAGCTCGCGGAACTGCACACATTTTCAGTCGCTGCCCACGGTGCGCCACGAAGCGGCAGCGGCGGTTTGAAACGTCTTATTCGCCGGATTCTTCCGGGACACTAAGCGGCGAGGTAGTTGCAGCTCCCTGCAACCCGGAAAAAGTTTCCGTCAGCTTGTTCACGTGATATCGAACGAATTCCCTTACGAGCAGGAAACGTTCGTTACGTTCGGGATGGGGGTTCTCCAGCACGAACTCATAAAGCGCTTCAACCTGCTGGCTGGTGCGCGTAAGGCTTAGCTCTTTCGCCCGCTCCAGTGCCGCTTCGCGGAAGCGCATGTGCAGCGAGTCATCTTCTAAAAGCTGCCGGCATCGCGCCACAAACCCGTTCAGATCACCCGCGTCGAGCAGGAAACCGTTGCGATCATTTTCAATCACATCGCGTACTCCCGGAGCATCCACAGCAACCACCGGACACCCGCCCGCCATTGCCTCCAGGACAACCATGCCCTGCGTTTCGGTGACTGATGCAAAAACGAACACGTCAGCGCTCTTGTATGCGCTTGGGACGTCCGTGCCCGTAAGCGCGCCCGTAAAATGAACCCGATTGGTCAGGTTGGCAGCCCGGGCCTGCTCTGTAAGTGCCTCAACCTGGTCGCCGGTGCCCACCAGCACAAAGTGTAGCTTCGGGACCTTTTGTGTCAATTGCGCGAACGCATCCATCAGGAACTCGACATTTTTCTCTTTTGCCAGCCTGCTGAGAAATAGAAGGATTTTTTCATCCGTCGGAATAGCGAACTTTTCGCGGAGCCACGTATTGGTGCCGCTACGAAATTGTTCCAGGTTTATTCCCGTCGGAATTACCCGGATCGGCACATCCACTCCCCTGCTTTCCAACTGCTGCTTGATGTCTGTCGAAGGCGCGATGACTGCGTCGCAGGAATTCGCGAACCGCGTTGCGATTCCGACTGCCATTTCTTTGACCATGTTGCTGTCCCACGGCAGGTAGTGCACGTACTTCTCGTACTGGGTATGGTACGTAAACACGACCGGCAACTTTTCTGCCCGCGCAGCCCGCAGGCCCGCCATGCCCAGCAGGAACGGGTGGTGAACGTGTACGATGTCCGCCTGCACATCGTTGAACGTCAGGTACGTGCTGAGCGCCAGCGGGATCGGCAGAACGAAGTTGCTCTCGTTGAAATTCTTGATCGACCAGGTGCGAAACACATCGGCATCCTGTTCATCGTCGTCCCCATATTCGGGTGCGAAGATGTGCACGTGATGCCCACGTTCGCGCAGCGCATTGGCGAGATTTTCGATCGCGATTGGAACCCCGCCAATGAACGGCTTGTAGTTGTTTGTGAAGAAGGCGACGTTCATAGTCCAGCAGACACGCAATCCAGCCGGAACTTGCATCGGGACGACATATAGCAGAGCAAAGTCTGCGCCACGCCCGCCTTGGCAACTTTATTTCGCGCTTCAGCGCAACGGACGAATGCAATGGCAAACAATTGGCTTTGTACCGTGCTGTCTTTTTGGCTGTACCCGCGCAATTTTCAGCCGGGATAGTTCACCACAATATGTTCATACTACGTTACATTGTTAATCATCTCAAACGCCACTACAAGGTGGAGCAGGGCCCCGAGTTCATCGAGGCGCTGCACCAGATTAATAAACCGTCGGAAGTCACCGTCCCCAACGAACTGATCCCTTCAGGCGTGCTCATCCAGTTGCGTGGATTATTTAATCTGCACACTCTCTCGATCAACAGCGACTGGATCTGGCCCTACTGGATGGAGCAGCAGGGCAATCCCAAAAGTTCCAGCTTTATCCCGCGCGCAATGAGCCTCGCCTGGATCAACCTCACACACCGTAACTGGACCGGCATCGGCGTTCTTGGCAGCACGCGCGAAGGAGTAGTCGATCCCAGGGGCATGGTCACCCCATGGATGCAGGGGTGGAGCCTCGACACATGGATCCGTCGTGGTAACAACTGCGTGTTTCCTTCGCGCCTTCGCGACGCCGATGTGCAACAGATACTGCGCGAGAACATGCCTTTCATCCAGACGCGTTTTATGGCGGGCGACCTTGGCGTCGAGGAAGAAGCGTGGTGTTTCCGCAACGACAACCTCGACTACGCGGTTCACGAAGTTCACCTCCACAACCCCACTCGTCAGCTGATCACCATCGACCTGGTGTTCGCCGTCCGACCTGCAAACCCGGAAGGCCTCAGCCTTATCAACAACATCGTGTACAATACCAGGGGCTTCTGGAACATCGACAACAGTCTGGCGCTTTATTTCGTCGAGAAGCCGGACCGCGTGCTCGCGTCCTCGCACACACGCGGCGATGTGTCACTGCACCTGGATGAGGAATGGGATGATAACTCGGTGCATGATCCCGCTGGCCTCGCAACGGCCGCCAGTATTTACCGGCTGACGATCCAGCCCGGCGAAACTGCCACCCGCTATGCGATCATGCCGCTTGAGCCATCCAATCCCCGCTTCTTCCCTCTCGGGCGATTCACACCCGAGTTCCTGGAAAACGCCAAGCAGGAGACTCTGTTGCAGTGGCGCGACAAGCTGGGCGAGGGCGTCACGATGGATCTTCCGGACGAGCGCTACCAGGCCTGCTTCGACGCGAACCGGGCGTTCCTGCTGCTGCTCAATGACGGCCACGAGATCACCGCCGGACCGCTTACCTACCACCGCCACTGGTTCCGCGATGCCGCTTACATGCTTAACGCGCTAAACAAGATCGGCTATGGCCCCGAGGTCGCCAGGAACCTGGAGTTTATCCCGCTCAAACAGTGGAAGAACGGCTACTTCTGCTCACAAAAGGGCGAGTGGGACAGCAACGGCGAAGCCATCTGGACTATTGTCGAGCACTGGCGCCTGACGGGCGACATCGAAACCCTTCGCCAACTGTACCCGTCGATACGGCGCGCTGCACTGTGGATCGAAAAGAAGCGCCACGACGTCACCGTCACCAAACAGAAACCACGCGGGCTGCTGCCAGCGGGCTTTAGCGCGGAGCACCTGGGACCCAATGACTACTACTACTGGGACAACTTCTGGTGTCTGCGCGGCATGTTCGACGCGGCAGATGCCGCCCTGGCCCTCGGCTTCGAGAAAGATCACAAGGTGCTGCTGGAACTCGCGCAGAATTACCTGCGCGACCTGGAGCAGGCAATGAACCGCGACATCGAACATAGCAAATCACGCGCGCTGCCCGCCGCGCCAGGCCGCCGTCCGGACGCCGGGATGATCGGCAACATTGCGGCCGCCTACCCGCTTAAGCTGTTCCGGCCAGAGGACACCCCCTGGCTGCGTAATACGATCGAGTTCATCCGCGACCACCTGTTCCACGACGAAGGTTTCTACCAGCAGATGATCCACAGCGGCGTGAATAGCTACCTCACGTTGCAGATGGCGCAGTGCATGCTTCTCTCGGGTGACATCGGCGCGTACAAGCTGATCGACTACATGCTCAAGCTGGCTACGTCGACCTGGTGCTGGCCCGAAGCGATCCATCCCCGCACGTTCGGCGGGTGCATGGGTGATGGCCACCATGGGTGGGCGGCCAGCGAGTGGCTGCTGATGATGCGTAATCTCGTGATTCATGAGCAGGGAGATGTTCTGCAGGTGACCCGGCTGCTGCCCGCGGAGTGGTGCCACCCGGGCCAGCGCGTCGCGATTAACAATGCTCCTACCTATTTTGGTGATGTCAGCGTCGCCGTGGATTTCGCGCATGAGAGCGAGACCCTGACCATTACCGCGAACTGGCGCAGGCAGCCCAAGGAAATCCACTGGTTCCTGCCCGCCGAAGGCCGCCGGGTGGTCGGCGATTATGGCAATCGTGTGCGCCTGCACGGTACCATGGCGTTTGTTGACCCATCGATCACGCATCTGAAGCTGGAAGTGGACCTCGAGCATGCGCATAGCATCGCGGAAGGCGACGTTCCAGGACTGGAAGAAATGCCACAGGGAGCCACTTAATCTCGGCCTGACCATATTGGACAAACGGGAGCCGTTTCGCAGTCGCAGTTCTGAAGACCCTGCGCCACCAAACTGGCATTTGACACGCCTGTGGTGGGCCCCGGAATCGCTCGTGAGACTATGATTCGCTGCGATTGCCGTGGCAAAAGGGATGCACATTGCTAAAGAAGAATTACATTTACGCGCCGGGGCCGGTGACGGTTCCGCCTGAGGTGCTGGCGGCTACAGCCAGGCCGGTGATTCACCATCGCTCGCCGGATTTCGATCCGCTGTTTCGCAAAGTCAGCGAGAACCTGAAAACGGTATTCCAAACCAAATCACCAGTGGTAATCCTGGCATCGTCAGGAACCGGAGCTTTCGAGGCGGCGCTGACGAGCACGGCGAGCCCAGGGGATCGTGTGCTGAGTGTCGAAGGCGGGAAGTTTGGGCAACGCTGGGGCCTCATGGGCCAGGCGTTTGGACTTAACGTCGATCGTTATGAACATGAGTGGGGGACGTCCCCCGATGTAAACGTCGTTGCAGAACGGCTGAAAGCGAACCCCGGTACGAAAGCGCTTTATGTGACGTTGTGCGAGACGAGCGCGGGCTCACTGTCGGATATCAAGTCGATCGCCCGGCTGACGAAGGGTACGGACACCGTCCTGATTGTCGATGGCGTGAGCGGACTCGCGGCGGATGAACTGCGCACGGACGACTGGGGCGTGGACATGGTGGTGACAGGCAGCCAGAAGGGGCTGATGCTGCCACCCGGGCTGGGGTTTGTATCCGCGAACGAGAAAGCGCAGGCGGCGATTAAGAACGCGAAGACACCCCAATTCTATTTCTCGCTGGCGAAGGCGCTGAAGCAGCTCGCAGCGAATACGACACCATTCACGCCCGCGGTCAACTTGATCTACGGGTTAGAGGTCGCGACAGACATGCTGATTTCAGAGGGCATGGAGAACGTCTGGAAGCGCCATGCTTTCCTGGCGGAGGGCGCCCGGCGCGCGATGCAGGCCATCGGGTGCGACGTGTTTGCAAAGAGCCCGGCAAACACAGTAACGACGGTTGCGGTGCCGACAGGTGTTGAGGGTGGAAAAATCGTTAAGATTCTACGCGAGAAGTACGGGATGATCATCGCGGGAGGACAGGATCACCTGAAGGGAAAAATCTTCCGGTTCGCGACGCTTGGATGGTATAATAACTACGATGTGGTGACGATTGTGCAGGCGGTGGAGGAAACCCTGGCTGAACTGGGGCATAAATTCGAGCGTGGTGCAGGGGTTCGCGCTGCAATGGAGTGGTTTGCCACCGCTAGTGTGCCGAATGGGTAGTTCTTTACCGGACCAGAAGCAAACTTACCCCAGATTCGGCACACAGAACAGATTACAAACTAACGGTAGACCATACCAGTTACAGGCTCGGGAGGGTGAATAACCTGCTCCCCTGCCAATAGAATGTCGCTGGCCGGGAGACCGGCCATGGGAAGAAGAGATGCAGCATTTCTCTCACCCCGGTGCCGCCATGGCGTGTGTCCGGGGTTCCGAAAGCACTCATTTGGGAGTGCAACTGGCCCGCCTGCAATGGGGCGCAAGTTTCGGATCGGGGAAGAGCTGTATGCTCCTCCCCGATTTTTTTATTTGTGTTCGCGGGGCCGGTTTGCTGGTTTCATCGGCGTTATCGTCCTGCGGGGACAAACTTCGGAAGATGGAGGCAACGCCAACATTAAGGACAACATTCGCGTAAACCAGGAAATCCGCGCTCGTGAAGTGCGGTTGATCGACGCCGAGAATCAGCAAGTGGGCGTGGTCGCAATCCTAGATGCTCTACGCATGGCTGAAGAAGCCGAGCTCGACCTGGTCGAGGTCGCACCAGAAGCCAAGCCGCCGGTTTGTAAAATCATCGATTATAAAAAGGTGATTTACGAACAGAAGCGCAGAGCCCGCGATTCCAAGAAACGTCAGAAGACGATCGAGGTGAAGGAAGTCAAGATGCGGCCTTCGATCGACAAGCACGACTACGAGACCAAGATCAATCACGCGAAGCAGTTTCTCGCGGACGGTAACAAGGTCAAGGTGACCTTCACCTATAAAGGCCGCGAGCGGACGCACCAGGACAGAGCTCAGAAGCTGCTGGAGCAGATATTGAAGGACCTCGATGAAGTGGCATTGCAGGAGTCGATTAACCGGGTCGGGCCAAACCTGAGCGGGTTAATCCTGACGAGGAAACGTTGAGCGTTAATTCGAGCAACTGCCCCGACCGGGTAGTGATGAACAGTTAAAAAACGGCCGACAAAACAACGGCCGCAGACGAGGATGGGTACCGCAGATGCCAAAAATTAAGACCAACCGGGGCGCAGCGAAGCGGTTTTCGCTGACGGCGAACGGCAAGGTGAAACGTAAGAAGGCTTTCAAAAGCCATATTCTCACGAAGAAGTCGACCAAGCGTAAGCGTCAGTTGCGCGGGGCAGGTTACGTCCCTGAGGTCGAGGCAAAAAACATTAAGAAGATGATCCCGTATAAGTAGAACGGGAGGCAGTTCCGCCGGCCCGTGAGCGAATCCGGGTTAACGAGTTTCAAGTTTCATAAGGAGTGATAGCATGCCACGCGCAACAAACAATCCGGCGTCTCGCCGCCGCCGGAAGAAGGTTTTAGACAGGGCGAAGGGTTATTATAGCGGACGGCGCAAGCTGTTCCAGAATGCGAACGAGACCGTAAAGCGTGCTCTTGTATACGCCTACCGCGATCGCAAGGTGCGCAAGCGGGACTTCCGGCAATTGTGGATCGCGCGCATTAACGCTGCGACCCGCGCGGCGGACCTGCCCTACAGCAAGTTCATGGCTGGTCTGCGCATCGCCGGCATTGATGTGGATCGCAAGATTCTCGCGGAACTGGCCGTCAGTGATGCGGCTGCGTTCAATCAATACGTGCAGCTTGCGAAGGACGCTCTGGCGAAACAGCCGGCAGGGGCCGCGAAGTAATTTAGAAAAGTAAAGACATGTATAGTAAACCGCGTCGGGTGGAGTGCCTGGCGCGGTTTTTCTTTACCGGTATAGTTGCCAGTCATTGGCGGCTGTGGGTGGGATAAAGATGGTGAGGCTGAGCGCGTTGGTGGTGGCGGTGCCGCGCTGCATGACAAGCGCCGCGGAGCCTTGGGTGGCCGGCGGTAGCGTAAGGGCGATTTCGCGCGATGACCAGGATGTGATGTTCGTAAGTTCCTGGACGCCCCACATTACTTTCGCCCCTGATTGAGTGGCGCCGAGATTGACCCCGCGCATCACAATCGGACTGTTTGCTGGTGCCGTAAGTGTCGTGGTGCTCGCGCTCGTTGCGCTGCGGGCGCTCGAAAGGGCGGTGATGGTGATTCCGCCGCCAAACTGGTAGGTCACGTCATCGCTGCTTTTGACCCCGTCCGACCCAAGGCTCACCAGTGTATATTGATCGAAGGTGTCGGCGTAATGTTCGAGCGTCACGGTGCCCGTGTCGCCACGCAGCCGACCCAGCGGTGAGAACAGGTAATACGGCCCGCCCCATAAATCGAGCGGCGAACCCTGGTCGTAGGGAGTGGTCGCGGTCTGGGTACGGGCCGGCTGGTAATTGAGGTAAGGTCCCTCCCAATTGTTGAAGGCCGTAATCAGATTCTGGCGCGTGGGCTTAAAATACCCCCAGTCCGGTACAATGACGAACGTGCCGCCCTGATCATTGAGGTAGTTGTAAGTGGGGGTCGAAGTCGAATTGCCGGTATCGTTCAGTGCTTCGGGTGACACGTAGTACGTCGTATCAATCAGGCAGGTATCGAGCCCTTGCGCAATCGTCTGCATCTCGGAAAGTGTGATGGCCGACTGCGCGCTCACATGCGCCGTACATGAGGCGATTATGACAACAAGCGGGGCGCGTATCATTTGTGTAAGGTATAGAACACTTTTGCTCGAGTGGGCTTCATTCCGGATGGAGGCGATTGTGCACTCGCATGCGGGACCGGCATACCATGGTTAGCCCAGGTTAAGGTATGTACTCCAAAGGGACAACTAAAGTATCCAAATTCAGGCTGGTTCGACTTCGAGTAGGTGAACGGCGGCAGCTGCGTCGAGGAGCCAGATAGTGGAACCGGTTCGGCGCGTGGCCAGCTGTGTCGGCAGCTGTCTTGGATTGAACGGGCCACGCAACACCTGATGAAGAGTATCAGCCTTATCGGCGCCGCACACCAGAAGCATCACGCGCTCAGCGGACTGCACGGTTGCCGGTGTGACCGTAAAACGGAACGCGCCAAGCTTTTCGACAGGGTTCGCGCTAAACACGTGTGTAGAATCCTCAAGTGCAGGACTACCCGGAAACAGCGAGGCGGTGTGGCCATCAACTCCCATTCCGAGTAACAGAAGATCAAAGGACGGCACCGGCTCCACAGATCGTCCAAGCTGCGAGAATGTGCCGCGAATCTCAGCTTCGTAAAGTCGAGCGGTCTCGACAGGATCTTGGAGCTCGACTGCAACGCGGTGGATGTTCGCGGCTGGCGTTGGTGATTTCGAAAGCATGGCTTCGTTTGCCATACGGTAATTGCTGTCCGGTGAATCGAGCGCAACATGGCGTTCGTCGCTCCAAAACCAGTGAGTTTGCCACCATGGCATGCCCACGTGCAGTTCTTCGTCTTTGGTGAGGAGCTCGTACATCGCTTTAGGCGTGCTGCCACCCGAAAGCGCCACGATGAACGTACCCAACTGCGCAACGCACTGCTGCGCCACGTGCACCATCTCCTGAGCCGCTCTGCGAGTGACCGCGGCGGGATCGGGAAGAACGACCACCCCCGCTGGAAGCTTCAGCAATCCGGCGTCCACCACGTGTGGCCGTCACGGGCGATGAGTTCCTCGCTGGCAGCGGGGCCCCACGTTCCGGCTGCGTAATTTGGGAATTCGGCCGGATATTGTTTCCATTGTTGCAGAATGGGTGTCGCGATTTTCCAGGCAGCTTCGACCGTGTCGATGCGGTGGAACAGTGTCGGATCGCCCTGCATGCAGTCGTAAAGCAGCGTTTCATATCCCGTGCTTTTCACCCCGCCGAGGTCCGCGTAATCGAAGTCCAGTGCGACGGCCTGCGTCTTCATGGTAGGTCCCGGCGTTTTGGCGCGGATCTGCAGCGTCATTGCCTCGCACGGCTGAATGTGGATGATCAGCCGGTTCGGACCAATGCGGCCCATGGGTGCATCACCGTAAAGGAGCAGTGGCGCTTCGCGAAACCGAATCAGGATGTCTGTCGCGCGCGTTGCCAACCGTTTGCCAGTGCGCAGGTAAAAGGGTACCCCCGCCCAGCGCCAGTTCTCGATACCGAGTTTAACGGTCGCAAACGTTTCAGTCTGCGAGTTTGGGTCCACACCTTTTTCCTGCCGATAGCCAATCGCGTCCTCAGCTTTCACCTTGCCCGGACCGTACTGACCACGCACAGTATTGCGTGCAACCTGCTCCGGCGTCATGGGCCGGATTGCTTCAAAGACTTTGGTTTTCTCGCCACGCACACTCTCGCCCAGCAGCGAGCTCGGCGGCTCCATAGCAATCAGGCTCATCAGCATGAACATGTGATTCTGCATTACATCGCGCAGTGCACCCACGCCTTCGTAAAAACTGCCGCGACTTTCTACACCAATGGATTCGGCCACGGTAATCTGCACATATTCAACGTACCGGCGGTTCCAGACTGGTTCAAAAATACCGTTGCCGAATCGAAAGACGAGCAGGTTCTGCACCGTTTCTTTGCCGAGGTAGTGGTCGATGCGATACGTCTGTGTTTCCTGCAGCACAGCAGCGAGCCGACGATTGAGTTCCCGCGCGGAATCCAAATCATGGCCAAACGGCTTTTCGACAATGACACGCCGCCACTTGCCTTCTTCTTCTTTCGCAAGCCCGGATGCGCCAAGCCCCTCCACGATCGTTGCGAAACTGTCCGGCGGCACCGACAAATAGAACAGGTAATTGCCCCCCGTTCCGAAATCGCGGTCGATTTCTTCGAGGCGCGCCTTTAGTACTGCAAACGATTCCGGGTCGTCGTACTGTCCCTGGGTGTAGTGGAGTTTTGGTTCGAACTCGGTCCAGTATTCGCCGTCCAGTTTCTGCGTGCCGAATTCCTGGAGCGCTGCGTGCATGTCCTGGCGAAAAGTTTCATCGTTCTTTGGGCTGCGAGCGGCGCCCATGATTGCGAATTCTTTCGGAAACATTTGTTGCGCCCCAAGGTTGTAAAGCGCCGGCATGAGCTTGCGTTTGGTGAGGTCACCCGACGCGCCAAAAATTACCACGACACACGGGCCGGCCGGTTGCTCGTAAGCATCGGGTGCCTGTGCCGCAGTGCTTTCAGGAACAATGCCGGTCATGTGAAGCACCGTGGTTTATCCATGCGAAGGTTTCTCCGTGTGTCCGCCAAACTGAAACCGCATGGCCGACAACATCTTCTCCGCGAATGTGTGCTCCTGGCGCGAACGGAAACGCGCATAGAGTGCGGCACTGAGAACTTCGGCAGGCACCGCCTCCTCCAGTGCAGCCTGGATCGTCCACCGTCCTTCACCGCTGTCCTGTACGAACCCCGAGTAACCGGCAAGATCGGGCTGCTCCGCGAGAGCGATTGCTGTCAGGTCCAGAAGCCAGGAACTCACGACACTCCCCCGCCGCCAGAGCTCTGAAACATCCGCGAGGTTGATATCGTAGCGTATCTCCTCTGGTAGAGAAGCCGCGTTCGCATTTTTCATGATGTCGAATCCCTCGGCGTAGGCTTGCATCAGGCCGTACTCGATTCCGTTGTGTACCATTTTCACAAAGTGCCCCGCGCCGGCAGCACCGCAGTGCAGGTAACCGTGTTCCGCCGTGCCGCCGGGCTTACGAGTTTTTGTCTGCTCAATTGTGCCGGCACCCGGTGCGAGAGTTTCAAAAATTGGATTCAATGATTTAACCACTTCTGCGTCGCCGCCGATCATCAGGCAATATCCACGATCAAGGCCCCACAATCCGCCTGACGTGCCTACATCGACATAGTGGATTCCGCGCTGCCTCAGCTCCGTTGCCCGGCGGGCGTCATCCTTAAAGTAAGAGTTTCCGCCATCGATGATAATATCACCAGCTTCAAACAACTCTGCCAGCTGCTGGACGGTGCTTTCGGTCGGAGCTCCTGCAGGAACCATCACCCACGCGATTCGTGGCCTGGCCAACTTTTGTACCATGTCCTGGAGGGAAACCGAGGGGACAGTATTCTGTGCTTCCGAGGCCAGCGCTTGCGCCACGACTGCGTCACGGTCGTACCCGACGATAGAATGGCCGCCGCGGGTCAGCCGCCGCACCATGTTCGCACCCATACGGCCAAGGCCGATCATACCCAATTGCAATGCGTTCTCCTCCAGGCCAGGTTGTCTACTTGCAATCCCGATGGTTGCGACGTGGCAGCAGGGGCACTCAACAAGTTTGCGCAAAGCATCGCCGCGAAATGTTGACACCTGCGTACCATGCACCGATGCAGAGCGCGAATTATACCGAAGCCTCAACAAATTGGTCAATGCAGTAGCAAACCCAGAAGCATCTGACTGCCAGGCCACGCTTCTTCAAACCGGCTACTTACGCATGGGTTTCTTCACTGTCTTGGCTGGAGCAGGTTTTGCGGCCTTCTTTGTGGTCGCCTTTTTTGGCGTGATCTTTTTTGGGGCACTCTTTTTGGCTGCGGCTTTTTTGGTTCGTTTCATGGAAGTTGCGCGGCGCTTTGCCAAAACCGGCTGCACCTTCTTCTTCACAACAGCCGGCCCGGTAGTGCTTGGCTGGATGCCCAGCCATGGCAGCAGATCGCGCATGACCAAAGTCCGGCGATCTTCCGGTGTAACCTCCTCCAGCGCGAAAGTCAGCACAACAGAACCTGCGCGGTCCGGACTGTCTGCAATGGCCGCTCCCGCAACCGATTCGTGTTCGTCGGCATACATCAGAATTGGAACTGCTTCCTCCGCTGGCTCCAGCGTGCCGAGGTTACGGGGCAAAAGGTTTCGGATGGAATCCTTTGCGAGCGAAAGTGAGTAGGTAGAAAAGACTGTGGACGCTGCTCCCCTGATAACGAGCGGCCCGGTAGATAGTTCGCCGGCTTCAAAGGCGAGCAGATCTGCCAGTTCGCGGCCGGCCTCCAGCGTGCCGGTTCCCTCTTCTGCGAGTGCAGCCGGATAGAACGAACCCGAAAACAGTATGGCGCCCCCGGAAGTGTGATAGTCGGCCAACGTGGATAGCTGCGCTTCATCCAGCGGACTATCCATTTCCCTGTAGTTTCCGAAAGCGGCTATTACGGCGTCGTAATTTGCGTAGCCCGGATCGCCCTGCGCGAGGGCAGTCGCCGTAACGGAATCGAAGCCAACGTTCGAGGCCGCCAGTGCGTTCCCCCACGTGGGCACCTGCTCGCGCCGGTCCAGCAACCTTGGAATAATTCGGACAAACTCGGCGCCTGCCTTAAGCGGCGCGCCGATATTGGCCGGCGCCGTTTGGGTAAGCGGTTCGTCAAATGCGCCAGGACCAAACCCGCACAAAAGAAGTGCCTCCGTTTTTGCATGGAAACGCGCTGTGCCGGCACAAAGCGACGGACGACTGTCGCCGCCAGGTCCGATAGAGGTGACTGTAAAGTAATGCGTGCCGGTGGTGAGGTCATCAAAACGCATCTGCGTGGCGTCGGTGGTGACCCGGCCGGAGTCGAACGCGCGGCCATCAAAAGAGTGGCATACACGATAAGCGGTGGGTGTGGATTCTCCGTCGGAATCCGGCGCCGCCCATACTACGGTAGCCGAATTTGTCGATACATCAGACCGGACCGAAAGCATCCTGGGTGAAGCGGGCGGAACGTATCGTTCTGAAGAAGCCGGGGAGTACCCATCCATGTATCTTAATGTTGCCCGGAGAGATGCTTCTGCCATGGACAGGCGCACCTCCGGATCGCGCAGCAGTTCGGCATCCATGGGATTATCATGAAACGCGACTTCTGTTATTGAGGCAACCATCTCATTGTGAATCGCATCGCGCCGAATCTCTCCGAAATCGATGTGCGAATCGGTAAGTTTATTGCGGACCACCCACGGTACAGGTAGATCCAGGCCGCGGCTCGTCATCTCTTCATTAAGGCTGCTTGCCAGCAATTGCGCCCACTCCACCTGCTTGTCAGGACGAAGTTGCTCATGTTCATTGAAGAGTCCGACCACTCCCCTGCCACCCGCTGCGTTTGAGTGGAAACTGAGGAACACGCGGTCAAAGTACGAACCCTCACGTTCACGGTTCATATATGCGGCCAGGCGTGGAGCGGAACCGACGTTAGTGCGCTGGTCCGAACCCTCGAAAGCTTTGAATATCGGCGGTGCGGACGCCGGTAGAGCGCGTTCGGTCCAGTAGCGATTTGCCTCTTCTTCGCGCGGGCGATCCGAAACGCCTCCGCCGCGATTCACATCGCCAAGTCCATTGCCAAACCGTATCGCGTCCGCAATGACCACGTGCTGGCCGTCCGCGTCTGCGGGATCTGAAATCTGGTTTGTGACGTCGACGTAACAGTCCAGACCCTTTGCAAGGTAGTACTCTCCAAGGTAAACCCAGCCTTTGCCCACTTGGCGATGATTGATCTGGAAATCCGTGCTGCCGCCGTTGTGCACAATCCGGTAGGTCTGATTGACGCGATCAGCGCCGTCGCGCGCCCAACAATATATGGGGTAGTAATCGGACTTGGGAATATGGGGCCGAAAGCGGGCAACTGCAGTCTCCTGCATGCGCGCGATTGCAAAGCGGTACGGCACACGCGCCCCGTCAAATCCAAAGAACGCCTCTGATTTTGAGTCGCGCCACTCGCCCTGGAAGGAGGCCTGGGAGGAATCGTTGTCGATAACACGCTCAATTGTTTGGAATCCAACCGGGCGCATTGGTACCACAGTTGCACCTGCGCGGATGCACATGTCGGCGAACAGGTTCATTTGGTCCAGGTTTCCAAAATCCTCGACCACCCACGACGTCGATGGTCGCTGAGTGTACCAGAGTGTGGTGCTGGTGTCGTCGCAAGTCCAACCGTGTCCCGCGGAGCAGAACACGATTTTCCCGCTGAGGCTTCCCGTTGGCTGCTTCATTGGGATGGAGGTGAGCGGCGGCGGCACCGATGCGGCTTTGCTGGCAGCAAGAGCCTTTTCACCAGGCGATTCGAGCTGCTTGTGAGCGGTTGCAGCCGCGGTGACATCTTCGTGGAACGCGTCGGCCGTAGCAGCGGCGAGCAACGCCGTCCGGTCCTCCAGCGTTGTGGATGTAAAGACCTCCAGGTCGCGAACCCACGATGTTGCATCGTCATCCCAATTTATACCTAGGTGTGAAAGATACGGGTCGGTTGAGGTAGTGTTTACGTCCGCAGCGGTTTGGCAGTGGATCGGAATTGGAAGCAGCGTGACAAGCGAAACGAAACCGACGCATTGCGCTGCCCGCAGGGTTGTGTATTTGCCCCGCCCCCGTGCAGCCAGCCTCTCGACTACTCGTTTTGCCAGATAACTCATTTTAACAGTGCTCACAGTTTTGGTCGTCGAATGTTATTGTCGGCATTGCTATCAGAAAAACGAGCAGCGCGCACTTTCGCTTTGCACCCCGTGGATTTACCATTCCACTGCCATGCATGCTGTGGATCCGCAAACACTGGAGAGTAATCGCTATAGGGGCCGCGGTGCTGCTGTACCTGTTCCTGGCGTTTAACAGGCTTTCGCGGCAGGACGCACTACCGGATGAGGCTTACACGCTCTTTGCGGCTGAAAAGACGCCGTTCTACCTCATCATAGACCGCGTTATGGCCGGGCACGTCCCTCTGTATTTTCTGCTCGTTCATGCACTGCTGGTGCTGAAGGCGCCGGCGTCGCTTCCCGTCCTCATTGCGCCGTCGATTCTGTTCGGACTCGGCGGCCTGCTGCTGTTTTACCACCTTGCTCTAAAACTGCAGTTGGGCGGATGGAGCGTACTTGGCGCTTTTTTGTGGGCGGTGCACCCCACCGTTCTCTTTCACTGCCGGCTTGCACGACCAAGCGCCGGGGCTCTGTTGCTCGAATGCGCCATGCTCTTGCTGGTGTGCGGCTTTTATCGTCAACGTCCTGCGCGCGTTCGCGTCGTTCTACTGCTCGCAGTCGGGTGCATTGGCTCACTTTGGATCCACTTACTGGCGGCAAACTGGCTCGTCATTATTCTTTTACTACTGGTGAAACGCGTTCGCGCTTCGTTCGACCCACGCCTGCTGCCAATCTGCGTGACGTGCTTGCTGCTGCACGGCTTGGGATTGGCCTTGTGCAGTTGGCTCAGCCCACTTGCGCTGTCGTGGATCCCAAAACCAACATTCCAATCCGGCCTTGAGGTCCTTTGGCAAACCTGGGGGGCAGAAGGAAATTACTTAAACAAATTTGACTGGCCGTGGCTGCTCGCTGCAGTGTTGGCAATTACCTGGCTCATAACTCTGCTGCGGCTGTTAACGCGCCGCACCCAAAACGAGTTATGGATCATCATCCACTGTACTGCGGTTGTGCCCGTATTCGCAATGATCGTAATTTCCCTGGTTCAGCCGATGCTGCACCAGCGTTACCTCATGCACTTTGTGCCTCCGCTTATACTCTGCCTGTTGCACCTGCTGAACACGTTGCAACCGAACACAACAGCAACCTGCTCGGCCATCCTGGTTCTTGGCCTTGCCAGTTTCGACCGGAAACACTATCGTCTGCACGAGACCGGAATGCGCGGCGGTATTGAAAAACTGGAGGAGCTGACGTCGGGTCGAAATGATCTTGGAGTCAGCTATCAAATCACTTTCCCGCAGATGCTCACATTGTTTGCGAAGCGGCCCCATTCCATACTGCAGCTGGAGCCATCAAAGAGCAACGAAACCCTGCGCCCGAAGATCAGGGCGCACCTTGACAGGGGCGGTGTTTTATGGGAGCTGACGCCGCAATGGTTCGTAACAAAGCTGTGGAACGAAATGGGAGAAACCACGGGCGAAGCGCGTTATCAGAAGTCCTACCCGCTATTTGTGATCCGCATCTATTCGAATCAGCCGCTCCCAATTCCCCCCACTTAGTGCGCTGGCCCGGAAATTCGCGGCATAATTCAGTTCGGGTTTTTTGCACCGAAGGTGCAGCGGAACACAGCCCAGGGTCAGGATTCCGGCCGTTTGGAATCCGCAGCCCTGGGTTACAGACGCCCATTTTTTCGCGCCCTGAAGGGGCGCCGGAAACCGAAAAA
>JBPCLP010000055.1:0-122312 GCA_051003195.1 Candidatus Sumerlaeaceae bacterium
GGGTCGGGGTGTTTCGGGTAGACCACGACCCGGTGGTCACAAAGGCCGGGGTGGTCCGGGGGGACCACGACTTGGGGGTCATCAGGGCCGGGGTGGTCCGGGCGGACCACGGCCGGGCGGTTATCAAGGCCAGGGTGGTCCAGGCGGACCACGGCCTGGAGGATACCAGGGACAGGGTGGTCCGGGTGGACCACGGCAGGGCGGTTACCAGGGCCAGGGTGGCCCGGGGGGTCCGCGACCAGGCGGGTACCAGGGGCAAGGCGGACCAGGTGGAGCACGTCCAGGATACCAGGGTGGACAGGGTGGACAGCGCGGCCCCGGTGGACCTCCTCGCGGTGATCGACCCTATCCTCCGCGCCAGGATGGTGGCGGTTATGGACGTCGCGATGAAGGTGGAAGAGGTGGGGCGGCGCCGGAGCTTTCGGAAGGTAATCTTCCGCAGATCGGCGTCATGCGACTGGACAAACCAGCCGGGCGTGCTCGCACAGACCGTGATCGGAAGCCACCGGCGACTGCCGATAAGAAACGTGGTAAGGTAGCGCCACGCAAGATTTTTGAACTTGATGAAGATATGACGATGACGGCCCGACCGAAGACGCCGGGCGCGGGTCGCCTGCCGGGTGCGGACACGCGTCCGATGTTTGGGAGCCGTCGGCGCATGGGCAAGCGACCCAAGAGCAGGGGGGATCGTGCACAGCATACGGTGCAGGATCAAGGGCCGCGGCAGGTTATTGTAGAAGGACCTGTTACCGTTTCACAATTTGCCGAAAAGCTTGGTATCTCCGCGACGGAAATTATCCGCAAGGTGCTGCTGGACATGGGCGAAGCCCTGACCATGAACGCGCCGCTTACCGAAGAATACATGCAGTTGCTGGCGCCGGAGTTCAACGCAGAACTGGAGATCGTCCCGGTTGGCGACGAGTTTGACGTTGAAGATTATATCGAGCCGGATGACCCGGCAAAGGTGCAGCGCAGGCCACCGGTCGTTACGATTATGGGACACGTCGATCATGGTAAGACCAGCCTGCTGGATTATATCCGCAACTCGAAAGTCGTTGAGGGCGAGTTTGGCGGCATCACGCAGCACATAGGCGCGTATCACGTGAAAACGGCAAAGGGGAACATCGTGTTCCTCGATACGCCGGGTCACGAAGCGTTTACGTCCATGCGTGCACGCGGCGCAGGCGTTACCGACCTGGTTATTCTCGTGGTGGCAGCCAATGACGGCTTCAAGCCTCAAACCATCGAAGCTCTTAATCACGCGAAAGCGGCGGAAGTGCCCCTGGTAGTTGCGGTCAATAAGATCGACCTTCCCGGAGCAGATCCTGCCAAGGTGCGCCAGGAAGCTCTTCAGCATAACCTGGTGCCTGAAGAATTTGGTGGCGATACGATCTTCGTGGATATCAGTGCGAAGCAAGGAACGAACGTCGATCAGCTGCTGGAAATGGTCGCGCTCCAATCTGAAATCCTGGACCTGAAGGCCGATCCGGACCATCGCGCGGTTGGCACAATCATCGAGTCGCACGTCGACCCGACACGCGGTGCCGTCGCAACGGTGCTTGTGCAGTCGGGTACGTTACGAGCTGGTGACTATTTCGTAACGGGTGACATCAGCGGACGCGTTCGCGCCATGGTGAACGACCGTGGAAAGACAATCAAAGAAGCAGGACCTGCCTTCCCTGTGGAGATCATCGGCCTTGCCGGTTCGCCTCCTGCGGGCGAAACATTTGTAGCGATGCCCGATGAAGCTTCGGCGCGAGAGGTTGCGGATAAACGTGAGATTCGCCGCCGCGCGGCTGGCCTTGCGCCCACGACGCAAAAGCACATCACGCTTGAGCACCTTCACGAGTATATTGAAGAAGGCAAAACGCAGGACCTCAACCTGGTCCTCAAGGCCGACGTACAGGGCTCTATTGAAGCCGTACGCCAGTCGCTGGAGAAGCTGAGCAATCAGCAGATTCGCATCCGTATTCTGCACGCAGCTGTCGGCGGCATCAACGAAAGCGACGTGCAGCTTGCTGCCGCATCGGATGCCGTGATCATTGGCTTCAATGTGCGCCCCGAAGCTGCCGCCCAGGAGATTGCAACGCGTGAGGGTGTCGACATCAAGCTGTACCGCATCATCTATGACCTGATCGAGGAAGTTCGGCAGGCCATGACAGGCATGCTCGCTCCGACCTTCCGGGAAAAGGTGCTGGGACACGCGGAAGTGCGCCAGCTGTTCAAGGCCTCGCGACTCGGAACGATCGCTGGATCGTATGTTCGCGACGGCGAGATCGTGCGCGACTCAAAAGTTCGTATCGTCCGCGACAGTGTCGTCGTTTACGAAGGCCAACTGGGCAGTCTGCGTCGTGTGAAGGAAGACGTGAAGAAGGTCGCGACCGGGGCCGAGTGCGGCATCACAATCGAGAACTTCAACGACCTGAAAGAGGGCGACATCGTCGAGAGCTACGAAATGGAACAGATCGCCACGGCGTTGGAGCCTGCCACCGCCAACGCTTGATCCTGAAGCCCGCACGTTGCGAACATAAAGCAGAAAGCCGCAAAGAGTTAAGGCTCTTTGCGGCTTCACTATTAATGAGTGCGCTCTCGGTTGGCTTAGTCAATTATCTTCCAGGTATATCGACACGGTACACAAACCCGACAACAGAATGAGCGACGCTGGCTTGCGGCAAAGTTTGAAATCCGGTGAATCGCCCGCCGACCCGTAAATCACGTTTATCATTGGGAATTATGAATTTGGGTATTTGCAAGATACTCGACGTCACTCACAACTTCGAAACCATTCCTGCGCAGCAGCGCTGTTGTAACCCCGCACCCCCCGCGCAGCGTGCCGCTAAACGTGCCGTCATAAATCTCGCGCGATGCACATGAAGGACTGCGCTCTTTCAGGATAACCTGCTCAGCACGAATCATTTGCGCCAGCCGCAGCACCTCGCGTGCGCCGCGCAGGTAGTTCTCGGTTACATCCACGCCCTGCTGGGTGAGCACGCGGGCGCGCCCATCCAGCACGTCTTCACCTGATCCCCCGATGATTTCAGCGGGCGGACGCGGGGTCGGCAGGCCGCCTAACTGCTCCGGGCACACAGGTAACAACTCTCCGCGCTCCATCATCTGCTGAAAATCCAGGCCTATATTACTCCCACCACGCCAGGTAGCACAGACACCGATCAAACATGAACCAATGATTTTCATACGGTTACCGGTGCAATTTCCACTCCGCAAGAATGGACGGATTTCGTTTGGAGCGCAAACAAACCGTTGACACAGTGAGGCAATTAACCATATACGTTAAACCGATCTTATATCCTGCTATCCGATGCACGTGCGCATGGAATTCGCAAGGGCAACAAACACTGTTACTTATATGAAGGAGTACCCCCGTTGAGACTTCAATCTGCTGTTTTATTCGTTATACTTGCGCTGAGCTCGAGCCTGGCTCCCGCAGCCACTTTCAGTTCCGGCATTAGTGGTGGAAACGTAGTATCCACTGTTCCGGGGGATTACGCTTCATTGAAAGATGCTGGCGACGATTTCAGCAATTACACAGGTTCCATCAATGGCAACTGGACGCTAAGCATTACCGGGAACTTGACGGAAACACATAACGCGCGGTTTGGCAACAATGTACCTCTCGGGCGCACAGTGACTATCAAGCCGGCGCCGGCCACATTCCCGATAGTCACCTTTACGAGTGAGACTCGCAATGGTACAAGCGGCACGATCTGGGATGGCCATATTGTGGTCGGAGTGGCGGCAGCTTCCGGAGCTAACGCGAACGCCACGAGCAACTTTGTCGATACCGACAATTTTATTATCGACGGAAGCAACACTGTGTCCGGTGTCTCCAGAGATCTCCGATTTACGAATTCCACCACAACCAGCACTGACGTCCCGCGCATCATGGTCCACGTAATCGGCAGATGCGATAACGTGACGGTGAAGAACTGCGTGATCGATAACCAAACCAGTGGCGCAAGCAACGGCATTACGACCGACAATATCTGTGTTCAATTCTCTGGCCGCAGAGACGCTTCCACCGTTGTTCATGTCCCCACCAATCCGCGCGTAGAGAACTGCATACTTCGTGCGACCGTAGGCGATTTGAGCCAGGGCGTTAAAGGTTACAACTTCGGAGGTTCCATTCCTGCGGGGACCGCCGGTGGGGCCATTACTGGCATGGCCGTTACAAAAAACGACGTCACCGCGACCCTCCGTGGTATCTTCTACGACGCTAACGCGGGCGGCGAAATCAGTGACAATAAGGTTCATATGGCAGTAACTACACTTCCTTCAACTCAGCGTCCCGTGGCAATCCAACACACGGGCAGCGTTGGCGTCAGCGGAGGGTGGACGATGAACATCCTTCGCAATACGGTTGATCAGTTAAAAACCAATGCCTCACAGGGTATCCTGTTTGCTGTCGGCATTGGCGGCGGTTTGACCGGCACCAACACGGGCGTAACAAACGTGCTCAACAACATGATTGCCGGCTTTGACTATCAAGTTCAACAAACGGCAGTGCCGCCGGTTTCCAGCGGGTTTCTGATGCGTGCAATTTCTGTGGAAAACGGTGCAGTAGCGGGCGCGACGATTAATATCGATCATAACTCCATCAACATGCTGAACCAGCCAGGGCCGCAGCCTCAGAGCCTGGCGACTCCTGGCGATCCGGGCAACCGCCTGAGCGTCATTTCGCTGCTTAACGCCACCGGATACGCCGGAACGTTAAACATCCGGAATAACATTATCCGGGTCACGCAGCAATACGCTGCAATACTGTCCGGCCCGACTGGGGCCGCCACCATTAACTTCGCGAACCTCAACCTTTCGAACAATACCTATTTCTACGGCGGCACCAACACCGTTATGGCAAAGTTCAATGGGACAACATACAACACGTTAGCTGACTGGCAGGCAGCAGGTGAAGATACCGTGGGTAGTAACACCGCCGATCCATTGTCTGGTGCGCCTGGCAGCGGGCGTTGGTACCACGATATCAACCTGCATTTTGACGCGGAACCGGCAGCCATCTATGCCGCTCCAGTTCTTGCAGGCGCAGGCAATGATGTGGACAATCAGGTACGGCCGAATCCTGCCTCTGCTCAGATCGAGCGCGGTGCAGATGAGTTCTATGCCCCCATATCAGCCATTCGGGAATGGATGCTCTTTTAATTAGCCAGCCTGAACAGTCCAGGCAACCACAGTAGCATATATAATCATTGGCGGACAGGCGCTTAGCGCCTGTCCGCTTTTTCGCGTATAGGGCGGCTGGGTAGCCTTCCACAACCGCCGGTTTTCGTCGGCCAGGTCTATTTTCGGGTCGTGAGTTCTTCCAGCATCTGCCGTGCTTCATTGTCCGCCGGGTTGAGGCGTAGGGATTCGCTGAATTGCTCGGCGGCTTCGCGTTTCCTGCCGAGATCCAGCAATACCGCACCAAGATTGTAACGTGCGGTCGCATGGTTGGGATCGAGCTTGAGGACTCGGTTGTATTCGTCCACAGCCTGTTCGCGTTGGCCGTCGTTTACCAGAAGCACCGCGAGTGCAATGCGGGCGGGCACGAAACGCGGGTTGGTTTCCAGAGCGCGCTTGTAGTACCCACGCGCAGAATCCCGCTGGCCGAGTCTTTCCAGCGCCTTTCCAAGATTATAATGTGCCTCGAAGTAGCGCGGCTCAATGCGAATTGCTTCATGGTAGTGCTGGATCGCTTCCGGCAGCCTGCCTTGGCGGTACAGATTCACGCCCGCGTTGTAGTGCGCGAAATCGTCATCCGGATCGTGTGCAATGGCGGCGCGGTAATGCTTCAGTCCCTCCTCGAATTTGCCTTCAGCCGTAAGCAGATTGCCCAGGTTGTCATGCGCGATATCTGCCGCGGGGTTTTTTGCAAGCGTGTCGCGCCACAGTAGCTCAGCGGACGAGAGCACGTGAGCACGCTGCCAGGTTAATGCTCCCAGCACGCACGCCAGAATTGCCCCACCAACCAGCCGCACCCAGCGTGGTTTGATCAAAGGTTTTGCCTGGTTCGTGCCCACGACGAGCGCAGCGAAAAGTACAATCCAGCCGAGGCTTGCAAGGTACTGAAAATGATCCGCAACAAACGAGTAGCGCATGGGGTAAACGTTAAAAAATCCCAGGGCTGGAAACAGCGTGCCGGCTGCAAAGAGAACTGCGGTCGCCGACCCGCGGCCGATCCTGCGTGCCAGCAGCACTAAGCCGATAAGCAATGCCACAAACCCGAGCGGGAATAGCCACTGCAGCAACGATCCGCTATCCAACTGCCACTTGGGATAGAAAAACATAAGTGATGCGGGCCAGATCAACTTGCCGGGGTAGAACCACAGCGCCCGTCCTGCAATGAGGATGCGCTCGGGGAATGTGAACGCCCACTCCTTTCCGTGTGCACCAACATGGTTTCTCTCCAGCCAGATAGTAACCAGCGCCAGCGCGAACCCGATCACAAAGAATGGCGCCGTCAGGCGGACATGCCGTGCGAAAATACGCCCGTGTTTCCACCACGCGATGAGCAGCACCACTGCCGGCAACGTACAAGTAACCGTTTTGCTAAGGAGCGCGGCAACAAAACAGAGGATGGCGATGCCGTACCAACTACGGAATCTGCGACCCTCGGCCATACGATCGGGAAGTGCAGCGATATCCGGCACCGCTTTCAAAAACGCACCGATCGACAGAAGGTAGAAAAACCCTGAAAGCACATTCTTGCGTTCAGTAATCCAGGCCACGGATTCTGCATGTACGGGATGCAGTGCAAAGATGAAAGCGGCAAGCAACGCACCTGGTATTGCAAGGCGTGACAGCAGCCGCCATACGAGCAGTGCATTCACCGAATGCAGCACCACGTTTACTGCATGAAAACCTGCTGCCCACAACCCCCAAAGGTGATACTCGATCCAGAAGCTGGTGTGCACGAACGGATAGTATTGATGCGTCGCACCTGGCTTGGCCCAAATCTGCCACAACCCGCCAAGGCTTCGCAATGTCAGGTTCTCAGTGACGTAATCATCGTCATCCCAGATGAAGCCGCCGTGTGCAATCACTGGGTAATATGCGAGAAACGTAAGTAGAATAAGCCCGAATGGCGGCAGCCACCGCTGCTTCCAATCCATGGCTGTCTCGCGGGTGGCAGCTACGGTTGCGGTTTTACGAATCCGCCGTGATTTTGCGCGAGGCATGGCGAACCTGCCTTCGCCATGTGGCGCTCAGGCTCAAGACCAATTACGCCCGCGGCTATGGTTTTGGCGCTGGCTGTACCACGGCTCCAGCATCGAGCGAGACAGTTGTCGTTCCGGCAACCACATCGCCGTTCCATATCTCGTATTTTCCGGGTGCCAGTGCGGCCTGCAGCACTTCACCTGTCCATTGTGCTTTCACGCTGCTATGAGTTTCCAGATTCATCAGGGTCACATCTGCGCCGGGAGTAATTCCTGTGCCATCGGGCAGTGTAAGGGTGATGAGAGGTGGAGGAGTAAGGTCGAGCGTAATTGGCGGAACCCTGCCACCACGACTTGCAGTAACAGACCTTTGTGTGGCCAACTCGCCTTTTGCAGTCCCAAGAGTCGCCCGCACTGTGTATGTGTCGGCCGGCATCTCCTTGAACCGGAACTCGCCGTTTGCGGAGCATGGTGTGGTTTGAGGTTTTACGCTGGGATCCGTTTCTGAAACCAGGTGAACCTGCGCACCCGAGGCTGCAGCTCCGTTCAGCACGACTTGCCCTGAGATCTCGAGCCGCGGATTTGCAGCGAGATCGACCCGCTTATTTTCGCCGGGGGAAAGGGTGACGTTCACGGCGGACGCCGTTACATTTTCGCCCGCGGCAAGCAGCAGATAATCTCCGGGCGGCAACCCCTCAATACGGTAGTTGCCGCCAACGGGCTGAACTTTAAATTCGGCGCCTACCCGCCCTTCCGGCAGTGCCGTGTTCCATGCGGTAACCTCGGCGGTGTTGTCATTGCCGGTGCCAACCGCGCCCGAAATGGAACCGACTGCGCCCGCGTTCAACGTTACGTTCCGCGGGGCCGTTTCGTTCTGGCGCAACTCGAATGGCTCAGACACCGCCAGCGCATTGGTTCGACTGATCGCCACAAACCGGTAACGTCCCGCGCCGGGCATGGCAGTTTCGATAGTCTCGCCACCATCTGCATCCGCCTGGGCGGCCGGACGCGACATCCATTGCTCCGGATAGCTGCCCACGCCCCACGGCTGTGACTGCATAAGAAACACTTTCCAGTGTGTCGCAGGGTCGGCTTCTATTTTGGCGCGCAGCAGGCCGGCCTTCTGCAGCACAATGGCGAAGTTTTGCTGCGGCAATTCAATGGGCCCCGCACGAAACGGCAGAAAATTATAATGATCCACGAGAACCTGCGTAATCTGCGATGTTTGCAGGTCCTCAATGTGGAAAGTGCCGTCATCCGCCGTCTCGGTACGGCCACTCTTCCGGCTGGGTAATTGATAAGTAATTTCCACTGCAGGCACCGGCTGCTGTTCAGCATTCGTCACGACACCGGAGAACGAGTTGCCAGAAACAAAGTCGAACTGCAGGTCCTGCCGTGAACCGGGAAGAAGATCAATGGTCTGAAGCTGCCGTTGCGTGCCTGACTGGTTAATCGCTTCGATAGAAAACCGGCCTATCGGAAGGGTCGGAAACAGGAAACGGGCGCCGAACGGCGCCTGGGTTTCCGACAGTAGAATGGATTCTTTATGCAACGGTGAGCTTAAGACTCGGAACGTAGCGGTTTTGGTGCGGGTACTTGCACTATCGCCAGACTGCGACAACAGTGCACTGCCGCCAACCGCGGCCGCATCGCCTAAACTAAGCAAGGCCGCCGTGTCGTATGTTTTCTTCAGGCTTATGGTCGTGGCTTCGCTTGCGTACGCGCCCCCGCTTTGCGCGTACAACACGTAATCGCCCGGTTCGTATACCCCGATAACTGTCGTGCTGGTCTGGGTAACGATGCGGCGGGGCTTGCCCGACGGCGCCAGCAGATGCAAGGAGATCGGGGCCGTCGTCCGTTCCGCATTCAATATAGTTACGTGCACGGTGCGTTGCTTTCGCACTCTTATAATAAGCCCGGTTACATCGTCAAACCCGTTAGCAGTGGGAAAATCGGTCGGCGTTTCCAACTCGGCATTCCGGAAGCCGCTGCTCTCGATCACCTGCACTTCAACGGGGCCGCCAACCAGTAGGGCCCCCAACCGAAATGTTCCATTTTGCCCGGACGTAGTAATGCTATCGCGGTATCGCAGGCCTACACCACCGACGACGGTGCTCGTCTCAGCATTCACTGTGGTGCCGGTAATATAGTAGCCACTGGCGACCTCGAGACCGACGCTTGTCTCGTGGTCGCGCGGAAACGATAACACCATCGCACGTCCCTGCCTGCCGCTATCAGTGATTGGTTCACAGGAATACTCGCCCGGCGGAATTCCGTCGATGTGGAAATCGGAGGCATTGCCGCATCGCGCCGCCATGTCGAATCCATTCCCATTCAGACGCACAGCAGCACCGGCGTAAGTCGACTCCGGCATTCCGCGCGTATAAATGCTTCCGGATACGTTGTACCCACCACGCAAAAGCCGGAAGGAAGTTTCTCGTTCCCCTCCGCTCATTTGAACGTTATTGGCTTCATAGCCTGTCTTCCGCGCCAGAAACGTGAAATTCACACCTGAAAGAACCGCGGAGAATTCGAACTTTCCGTCAGCGTCGCTTTCCACCCACTCGGGGATTACTCGTTGTGCCACATCGAGAGGCGTATCAAGCGAAGCGCGCAACGGTCCCAGCTTAGCGCCGGAAATTGGACGCCCCGTCTCGTCGGTCACTGTTCCGCGCAGGTGGATTCCGGGCTCGAGCGCGATCCCAACTGTACGCTGGCCCGCAGCCGCGACGTTCACCGGGAACTTCGCCCTCCGATGCCCCTCAGCCGAGGCAATGAGCGCGAACGTGCCCGATGACGGTGCATCGAATGCAAAAGCTCCGTCCTTTTTTGTTTTTGCTGCGGAGACTGGCTTAAGATCGGTTTCGCTCCAGTAGATTTGGTGGTCCTCCACCAGTTGCACAGTTGCGCCGGCAATTGGGCGGTGTGCTTCGCCCACGACAATACCTTGCAGCTGAGCCCCGAGACTGCTGGCCGAAATAGCGAGCATTGCCAGGGTGTTTGCGAAACTGACGCGGAGCCGCGCCAGCCCAATTGAGGTCAAACATTCTAAAAACACACTAAGTTAGTCGACCTCCGAAAGAATTGTTGCAATTATGAAACGATGATCGCCTAGCCGTATTTCAATTCCTGTGAGCATTGATGGCCGGCAGCCGTCCGCCACGTTTGCTCCTGAACCGTCGCTCCAACTATGTCCTGCATTCTCGGCAGGCTTTAATGGCTGCCAGGACGGCCACATCGCTGGCACTCGTATTAGAGAGGAGGTGTGTGTACATCACCGCGACCGCTGTGGCGGTAGTGGATCCTCAGTACGGCTCTAAAGCCGAAAATCTTTCATTTCAAACAGGAGCATCTTAATGCTTTCGAAAATGTTACGCATTGCAGTACCTGTTCTCGTTTTATCAGTGTCCAACACCTCTTGGGCAGCAAAGATCTGTATCGATCCTGGCCATGGGGGCTCCGATCCAGGAGCAGTGGGAAGCGGCCAACAGGAAAAAATCAACGTGCTGGACAGCGGGCTTCGCTTTCGAACCTGGCTCAATAGCGATACAAATGACGGCGGCGGCGGTGGCTCGTGGAGTGTCATCATGACGCGCACAACCGACGTATACGTTGGACTATCCACCCGGTCGAGTTTCGCAAACAATAACGCTGCGGATCGTTTTATGTCCATCCACAACAACGCGTGCTGCGGCGCATCCGGCACTGAGACCTTTGCCTACACGTCCGCCAGCGCCAACAGTTATGACCTTCGGAACAAAGTTCAGCAGCGCAGCATTGAAGCCTGGGGGCTGACGAACCGTGGCAACAAAACGGCGAACTTTGCAGTGCTGCGCGAAACTAACATGCCCGCAGAACTCGCCGAGCTGGGATTCATCGACCATCCTTATGACTCGCAGTTTACTGGCAGTGCGACTCAGCGTGACAAGATGTCGAAGTACCACATGTTCGCACTCCAGAACCATTACGGAATTACCGCCTATACGCCAGGTGGTGGCGGAGCCGTAACATATACGGACGACAGCCCAGTGGATTCGGGAAGCTGGAGCATCGGGACTTCGGCCGCTGACAAATATGGCGCCGATTATAAATACCATTCCACCGCAGCGGTGAGTGATCCTGCGACGTGGACGATCAGCGTCGCCACCGGCGGAAGTTACAACGTGTACGCATGGTGGAGCGTCGGTACCAACCGCTCTACAAGTGCTCCTTATATCCTGCCCAACGGGGGTACTTCCTACCAAAATCAGCAGGCCAATGGCGGCAGGTTTAATCTCTTAGGTACGATGAGTCTCACAGCCGGGGCTCATGATACGAAGCTGTCCATATGGACTACGAGTGGCTACGTTGTCATTGCTGACGCCGTTCGCTATATCGGCCCAAATTAAACATCACGTTCTAAACAATCCCCAGAATGTGGCCCGGGGGCGTAATGCCTCCGGGTTTTTTCATGCTCGCGCCTTCTTTCCCGCCCGCTCAGTATCCCGTGCTTAAGGGAACTATAAAAATCTGCTTGCGTTATGGGGGCATTCGGTTTCGCTTACATATGTTCTTTCAGAGTTGGTTGCGCAGTCTGCTCAGCTTCCTTTGAGCGAATACCATCGCATTAGCACGCGCTGGTTTTAGCAACGGGAACCGCCCTCCCACCTCACTTGCACTGCTCTGACTTGGTTTTGATGCACGAAGCGGTTTGGTTTTAGGCACTTGTTTTGCTCAATGTCTGCGCCCATCTCATTCGCATTTAGATGTCAGGATCGGAAGTATGAATTCTCGCGTAGTTTTGGCAGTCGGCTCCAGTCTCCTCGCCGTGGCGGCAATTGTGGCGCTTGTCATATCGCGACCAAAAGCAAATCGCCCGGTCAGTACAGCAGCCAGCATCTCCGCCGCACCAGCCCCCAATTCCGCGCAAGGTGCTGCGCCGTCCGTCACGAAAGCGACCAAGGCTCCAGACATCTATTTTCTGTCCGAGTCTTTAGCTGTTCGGGACCCGAAAAAAACCGTAACCAGGCAGATGCCTAAGGCAAACGGCACGCGGCGCGTTATACAGGCGCGCGCCATTACGACGCCCGAAGAAGGCGATTTTATGGCGCCGCGATGGTCCCCGGACGGATTGGAGCTGCTGTTTTCCAAAGCAGGGTACAACGGGCTGTATACAAAGGGCTCACAGGGCGGGCCGCTGAATGAGATCACCGGCCAGGAGGGCGTCGGCTTCGCTGCACAATGGGAAGCGGACGGGCAGATAAAAACGCGAAAGAACGGCAAGAAACAAAAGTTCGCGCCCGACGGAACACCGACGGATGCTGCGGAATTCGAGCATGATAGCAGTCTTACGGGGACTTTTACAAAAGATGATACGGTGTACGTGCGCGCTAACCCCGGCGAAGCGCCTGTTCCCATCAGCCCTACCGGAGATGACAAATACTTTGGCGGCGTACTTTCCCCCGACGGAAAATACGTGGCATATAACGGACTGGTGAGCGGCCTTTACATCGCACCGCTGGATGGATCTTCTCCCCCGGTGAATCTTGGTCCAGGGGTATCGCCGTCCTTTCTTCCCGACGGCAGTGGGATTGTTTACAGCGTAACCGAGGATGACGGTCATAATCTCGTAGCCGGAGATTTGTTTCTCGCCAGCCTCGACGGAAGTGAGGTTTCCAATCTAACGCAATCTTCCGGTCAAATTGAACAACACCCCAGCATTAGTTCCGATGGCTCGCACATCGCCTATGAATCGGGTGGTGTCATCCACGTTGGAATTTTACACTAGAGAAGAACGGAAAGGAGCTTTCAGAAGTCGCCCGTACCAGGGGCACGTTTACGAACTCAACACTCCAGGCCTTTGGACCTGGAAAACCCTCAGCCAGGTCTTTGATCCGGCATATCGCCTTCATCACAACTATCATTCATATGAGGAGATGTTATGTTACAGGGTTTCTCTCGCATACTAGCGGCCGCAGCCATATGCTCTTGCGCGCCTTTTTCGTTCGCAGCAAAAATCTGTATAGATCCGGGCCATGGCGGTTCCGATCCCGGGGCCGTTGGCAGCGGTCAGCAGGAAAAGATCAATGTGCTGGATAGCGGATTACGCTCCCGCAACTGGCTTAATTCGGATACGAGCGACGGAGGCGGCGGTGGATCGTGGAGCGTCATCATGACGCGCACCACCGACGTATATGTAGGATTGTCGGCGCGTGCCGACTACGCCAACGCCAACGCGGCCGATCGTTTTATGTCCATTCATAATAATGCCTGTTGCGGCGCATCCGGCACTGAGACGTTTGCGTATACGTACGGCAGCTCCAGCAGCTTCGACCTGCGTAACAAGGTGCAGCAACGGAGTGTTGAAGCGTGGGGGTTGACCAACCGCGGCAATAAAACAGCTAACTTTGCAGTGCTGCGCGAAACTAACATGCCCGCGGAACTCGCCGAGCTGGGATTCATCGACAATGCTTATGACTCGCAGTTTACCGGCAGTGCGACGCAGCGGGACAAGATGGCAAAGTACCACTTGTACGCTGTTCAAAACCACTATGGCATCACGGCCTATACACCGGGAGCTGCCGCCACGTACACGCACGATGCACCGTCGTGCTCCGCTAACTGGTCCACCGGCACTTCTGCTGCGGACAAATATGGCGCCGACTATCGTTTCCGCGGCACGGCGGCGGTTAGCGACCCGGCATCCTGGACAATCAATGTGGCGGCCGGCGGAAGTTATAACATTTACGGCTGGTGGTCAGTGGGAACCAATCGTTCCCCAACTGCTCCGTATATCCTGCCTGGTGGCGCAACATCCAGCCAGAACCAGCAGGCCAATGGCGGCAAGTTCAACTTCCTTGGCAGTGCTTCGCTGGTGGCGGGCAACAACACGACTCAACTCTCCTGCTGGACAGGGGCGGGTTATGTCGTGATTGCAGACGCGGTGCGTTACATCGGTCCGAACTGATCCACTTGGAAACAGGCCCCGGGAGCGAATCGCTCCCGGGGTTTTTGTTTGGCTGTAAGGCCTGAGGAAGCTTGCTTCAAGCTCCTCCGCGCCTTTTCTACTCGCCGTGCTGTCTGGATTATTCATCTCAAGCTCGAGGTTCTGTGGGTATATGCGTTTTTGCGTACTTACTATTTACTGCGCGTTCTTTTGGATGATTGCGATTAGCACTTCCGTTGGGGCGCAGAGTTCGTCACCGGGCAATGCGCAAACAACGCGTACATTGTTAACGCGTGCGATGAAGCTGACGGTAGAAAAGAAAATGCCTGAAGCCGAAGCGGCATACCGCGAGTTGATCCAGCTTTCGCCCGTCGACGGGTACCCATCATATGTTCGCTTTCTTTCACGAACCGGTCGAACGACCGAAGCGCTGGCACTGCTCCAATCCGACCCGACTCTGCTTTCTCAATCCTCGCTGGTCCGGGCGCGCACTGCAGTCGCGGCGGGAGCATCTTCCACGGCCATCGAACTTCTCAACCGTGCACCGGTCGCGGCGGAGGATGAGTTTGCACGCGCCACCCTGCTGGCGAATCAACTGCATCTGGCTGGCAGACGGTCTGATGCCGCGCGGGTGTTGCAGTCCGCAGCCGTGTCAGCCGGTCTTAGCGCTTCGCAGCGACAGGACTTGTTTACCAGGGTAATTGCGACGGGAGAAGCCGGCCTGCTTACCCATGCGCTGCCCGTAATGATCGAACCGCTTGTGATGTCTTCTTCCATGGACTACGAGGACTTGCGCAGTATTGTCGTAGAAGCGATGTCGGCCCTGGCAAACTCGCCGGAATATGGAACTTTTCATCACCTGCTGGAGGATCAGAGAAACACGTCTGCAACCGCGGGGTGGCTGTTCGCGCTTTCGTGCATTCGAAGGGGGGATGTGGCCGGTGCGACTTTAGCCCTCGACGAATGGACGACACGGAGTACGACAGCGCCGGAGAAGCTGATCTGCATAGAGGAACTCGCGCGGATCCAGAGCAATGACGTGGATCGGGCCATCAAGCTTTATGGCGAGGCACTGAAACTCGCTCCCGACTCGGATCGACTGAGGTTCGTGCTCGGGCAGATGCTTTACCGAAAACGTGCATTTGATGAGTGCACGTCGACTCTGCTCAGCTTGAGATTTGAGAAACTTGATGAGACAGCACGGGGTGTTTTCACCAATTTGCTATTGTCCTCGGTAGCAGCGTCCCGGCCCCTGCCGGAGCTGATCAAGACATTTGAGAAGTATTGCACCGGACTCAGTTGGGAGCGTCTGCGGCAAGTGGCAGAGGCTCCGTTCGTCACGCTGCTAAACACAAAATTTGTAGATTTGCGCGCTCTGCTGCAGGCGCGTGTGGCCGAGCCTGGCGCGCCGCCAGAACTGCATGTATTGCGTATGAGCCTTGAAAATCGACTTGGCGATTCTAATGCAATTGTCGAGGCGCTTGGAGCTTATCTTGCGGCACGGCCTACCATTGCGGACGCCGTGCAGGAATACGCCGATGCCATGGGACAGATCGCGTACCAGGTCGCTACTGGCGATCCGAATACCAGCCCTTCCACGGAGCGACAGAAACAGGTAGCCGACGCAGCCGCAAAGGCACTGTGGAACGTAATCAGAATTCGTCCATATGCTCCCGAACCATATGGAAAGCTGATGGAGATTTATCGGTTGTTCGGAGATGCCGAAAAGGCGAGGCTGGTGCCTCTTGCGTTGTGCGACTCGACAACTGCAACAGCGGATGACGTTCACCTTGCAGCATATGTATATGCAACGAACGGCTATCCAGTCGACGCCCTCCCTCTATACGAGCGAGCCATTAAACTTGCGCCCGAAAAAACACGCTTCCGGCTGAACTATGCAGGGGCCCTCAGCAGAGTCGGCCGGTACAGCGATGCAGAAGCAATTTACCAGGATGTGATTTCCCATGGCGTTAATGGACTCCAGTTTCACCCCCATGATTTGCTGGTGAACTCGATCCGTCTCGCCGATGAACACGGACAGACTTCCGCGCACCTGACTTTTTTAAAATCTCTACTGACCGATAAGTCCGTGCCGCAACACGACCTGTACCTGCTGGAAGCGGCAAAGGCGTGCGTAGGCACAGGGCATCCGGATGAAGCCATGGCATTTATAGAGGCGCTCAAAACGCAATATCCCCAGCACACCGACACTGCCGAAGACATCCTGGTGCAGGCGCGCGTCGCCAAACGCGATTTTAAAGGTGCCGAGCAGCTGCTCGCGCAGGAAGAACAGGAAACGACTGACACTGCAGGGAAGGTGCTGGTGAGATCAAATCTGGCGGAAGTTAAACGTGCGCAGGGACAAATGGATGCAGCGGTCGAGATCTGGACAAAGCTTGCCGCTGAGTTTCCAAACGATCGCCAGGCGACGCGTAAGTTTGTAACGGCTGCGCAGGTGTTGATGGAGAGCGGCAAGCTTGAACGAGCAGAGCAGCTGCTCAAGCAGTACTTGTCGCTGGATATCGGCGACCCTGATGGTGAGCTGCTGGCGCGCGAAGTACTCGGGCGTCTTCAAAAGCTGGACGTCCCAACCGAGAGCATCGTTCAATCGGCTATGGAGTCGATGTCCACTACAAGTACCGCTCCGGTCGGTGCGATACCGTAAATTTGGACTCCCGCTCGTTGCACTGCATTTCGCAACACGCCATCGGAGAGTCATGATCTTACTCGTTCGCTGGTGACGGAGCTCGGTTCGCTCTTCGCCGGCATGATCTTTAGCCCTTTGAGCAGCGGCATGATACTGAGAACCTGGACTACGATAGAAAACGCGACCGCGGCAAAACTTATTAATCCGCAAACCAGTATTTCATCCATTGAATTCGCCTGTTTTGCCCACCTGCATGCACTTATGGAAGTGCGTATTCAGAGGCTGCTGCACCGCTTTGAGAATCTCAAATATCTAACTGTGATCAGCGCGTTCACGCTGCTGCAACCTGCTGCCGCGGAACCGCTGCAGATCACTGTGCCGGAATCCTTTCCGAGGTTTGAAGTGCCGGGGCAGGAGAGTCAGATGCAATTGTTGAGGGAGCTGCACTGGCTTCATTATGCCGGCTGCGGACCCAAGGCCACATTGTGGGACGCATGGCTGGTGGAGCCCGGACTGTGGCCAGCAATTGAACAGACGACGGCGACACCCGACATGCGCCGGGAGTGGCGCGAAGAGCTCAGCAGCCGCACGATCATGCAGGATGGCTATGTGGCGACCCATCAGCACAAATCCATCGCGCACCAGCAGGGGTGGCCGTTTCCGTTCTGGACGCTGAGTCCCAACACATACGGCTGGCATTTTTCGTTTAAAGACACGGTGGGAGCAGACTGGCGGCCACCCACCCTGTCAGACACGACCGGATGGGCGCTTGACAACATTACGAGTGCGGGAATCGATGAGGACGGCTGGCAGTTGATGCTCGATGCGCCAGACGCTCACGCAACCATAACGCCGCAAGCCAAGGTCATCCGGGCGTTCGAAGCTCCCTTTATGCAGATTCGATGGCAATCGCGTGAGCTGCGCGACGCACAGCCGTATCTCGAATGGAGCACGAAAGACCAGCCGGAATTCCACGCGACACGGCGGATATATTTTAGCCCACCAGGTTCCAACCGAATGGTCTATACCATGGTATCAATGTTTCATCATCCGCAATGGACCGGGGAAATTACACGCCTTCGGCTTGGCTTCGGAAACCCGCGTGCTGCCCGTGTCTGCGTGCAGGCATTGTTTACTCAGTACGACACCCGGCATAATATCAACAACCATAGTTATGTCGACGGCTGCATCGAATACTTCTGGTGGACACGCGATCTGAATTTTCTTCGGCGTAACCTGGATCGGATGCGCGTCGCCACTCGATACATTATCGAGGAAGGTAAGCTGCGCGAACAGCACGTCTATGTTTGCGATTGGATCGGGCATGATGGGCGCACCGGTGTTGTGGCCAAAGACGGCAAGGTGGAAACGCGCCATGGCCACGGAATCGGCAGCAACTACTGGGACCTGCTGCCATTTGGCGCACGTGATGCATATGCGACCCTACGCAGTTATAGCACACTTCGCAAGATGGCGCAGTTGGAAGATGAGGTCGGGCGCCATCCCGACTGGAACATTCCCGCGAGCCTTGCGAGCATTCCTGCTGATGAATTGCGTGAGATCAGCAACCAGGTGCAGGAGCATGGCAACCGGGAGTTCTGGACATCCGAAACGGGCCGCTTTGTCGCGTGCATCGATGCGGATGGGAAATCCCACGATTATGGGCTTACATTCCTGAACCTTGAAGCCATCTACTACGGTTTTGCAACGCCCGGGCACTCGCAGGAAATTCTGGAGTGGCTCGACGGCAAGCGGATAGTAAACGACGATACTTCGACTGGACCCGATATCTACCATTGGAGGTTTGGCCCGCGTTCTTCCACACGTAGAAACCTGGACTGGTATGCATGGGTGTGGAACGCGCCGCACTCGATACCGTTTGGCAACCAGGTGCAGGATGGCGGTGCGGTGCTTGGCTGGACGTATCATGACCTGGTATCGCGGCTTCGAATAAAAGGGCCAGACGACGCTGCCGAGCGGCTGAAGCAGATTATGGATTGGTTTGCCGAGGTCAAAGCAGCGGGGGGTTATCGCGCCTATTACAACGGCACGCGTGAGGGAACTTTGCAGGGCGGCAACGTGGCCGGCGGGCTCGGGTTCGACCAGGAGTTTTTCGAAAGCGCCTTGCTGCCGCAGATTATGCTGCACGGATTCATGGGCTTTCGCCCCACGGGTGTTGGCTTTGCCATCCATCCGCGTCTGCCGACAAGTTGGCCTTCGCTGCGGATCAACAATATTGCGTTCCATAATCAGACGCTGGATATCAGCGCGACTTCCTCGACTATAACCATTCAGCGATCCGGCCTTTCGCCCCCCGACCTGATCAGAATCGTCAGCCCAAATGACGAATGGTCGGCGGCCTGGGCAGATAATACAACCATCAGCCTTACGCGAAGTATCCAGCGTTCCAAGGACTGGCTGGTTGATTGGTCATCAACGAAGACGCTCGTGTTGTCGAAGCAATAACGGGCCTGGTTTGTGGCCAGGTTTCGATGAAATGAATAAAGCGAGCGTTTTAGCATTTGGAATTCAAATGGTTGCGCCACGTACGATACTTATCGCGCCGATACGAATTAGCCGGCCCTAGCGGGTGCGGTCGCGCGATTTCGCGCTCCTGGTTTTCAGCCCCGCAGGGCATTAGCAATCTCTCCGTCCGCAAGCACATGTGCTTGCCCCTAGTCGCCGCGACGATCACAAACATTAGTTCGAACCCGTACCGGGAAGAAAGCCGCACAAAATGAAAAAAGACGTCCTCCTCTACGACACAACCCTTCGCGATGGAGAGCAGGGGGAGTTTATTGCATATTCGCTCGAAGACAAGCTGCACATCACACAGCGCCTTGATGATTTCGGAATGGATTACATCGAGGGCGGCTGGCCGGGGTCTAATCCCAAGGCGATGAGCTTCTTTCATCGCATGAAGGATGTGCAGCTGAAACATGCGAAGCTCGCGGCCTTTGGCAGCACGCGCCGCAAGGAAATCCAGGCAAAAAACGATCCGCAACTGCAGACGCTCATCGAGGCAGGCACTCCCGTAGTTACGATCTTTGGAAAAACCTGGGACCTTCACGTGCATGAGGCGCTGCGGGTTTCGCTCGAAGAGAACCTCGCGATGATTTCAGATTCGGTAGGCTTCCTTAAGAGCGAAGGCCGGGAAGTCATCTATGATGCCGAGCATTTTTTCGATGGATATAAGGCGAATCCCAACTACGCGTTGCAAACGCTTAAAGCCGCTGCCGATGCAGGCGCCGACTGCCTTGTATTGTGCGACACCAATGGCGGCACCATGCCGACCGATCTGCCGGAAATACTCGCCGCCGTGAAAAACACGGTCTCCACGCCTCTTGGCATTCACCCGCATAATGATGCCGGAATGGCGGTAGCGAACGCCTGCGTGGCCATTAATGAAGGCGCTGTCCATGTACAGGGCACCGTCAATGGGTACGGCGAACGTTGCGGCAATGCCGACCTGATACAGATTATCCCCAATCTTGAACTGAAATACCATAAACGCTGCCTTGAAGACGGACAGTTAAAACAACTCACCTCGGTGTCGCACTTTGTGGCAGAAGTCGCAAACCTTTCACCCGACCCGCACCAGCCCTACGTCGGCCAGACGGTGTTTGCGCATAAGGGCGGCATTCACGTCAGCGCGGTGCAGCGTAACCCTGCCACCTACGAACACATTCCCCCGGAAACGGTGGGTAACTCCCGCCGCGTTCTGGTGAGTGAGTTAAGCGGGCAGAGCAATGTGCATTATAAAGCGGAAGAACTCGGGATCCACCTTGATACCGCGAGCGACGAAGCGCGACGCATCGTGCAGCGTGTGAAGGAAATGGAGGCGGAGGGTTTTCAGTTCGAAGGCGCTGAGGCCAGTTTCGAACTGCTGATCCAGAAAGCACAGGGAAAACACAGGCCGTTTTTCGAACTCCAGGGGTTTAGGGTTATTACGTCGAAGCAGGGTGGTGATTCCACGTGCGGCGCCGAAGCAATCATTAAGCTGAAGGTGAACGGTGAAGACCGTCACGTGGTTGCGGAAGGCGATGGACCGGTCAATGCCCTGGACCGCGCCATGCGCAAAGCGTTGGTAAACGATTACCCGATCTTGAAACGGACCCATCTTATTGATTTTAAAGTCCGGGTGCTGAACGCGCGAAGCGGCACGGCCGCCCGCGTGCGCGTGCTGATTGAAAGCAGCGACGGGGAATCAACATGGACAACCGTCGGCGTAAGTGAAAACCTGATAGAGGCGAGCTACCAGGCGCTACTCGACAGCATCGATTACGTATTGCTCAAACACCAGGAAGTATCGGCGGCGGATGTAAGGGCAGACATCCCGATACCCGCCGCGCTGTAAGTGCTATGGAGAAAGGAAATGCCGCGAGATCTTATCTCGCGGCCTTTTTTCAGCGTTTTCGTAGCGGCTCTTGCGCAAAAATTACCGGCGTTTAATTTCCTGCTCGCCGGCCCGTGCCGGCGCTTTATCCGCACCCGCCGGCGGAGGTGGGGGAGGAGGGTCTTCGGTGGCGCCAGGCTTGCCAGCTTCCACTATAACCTTGTGCTCGACAGGGTCGCCATCAAACGCCAACTGCGAATCCTTAATCGTAGGAGTCGTTACTTCATCACCCATGCCCGGCTTTGGCCTGGTCGCCAGTGCAAAAACCTGGTAGGACTGAGGCTGAACATCGAAGAATGAATACCTGCCTTTTTCGGACACGCTCGGAGTGTGCGGCTCCATGATGTCGCCATTCTTTCCACGCAGGCGCAGCGCCACGGGGAAATCGATCGGCTGACCGGATGCGTCATTTGCCAGCACCCGCACAACTGCTTCGTCCTGCAGTATAATATCTCCAAAGTCTACCTGCGGCGGCCGAACATACCGGTTCTCGACAACGAACGCTTCGCCGATCTTTCCATTTTGGACCGGCAGCCCATTTTGGGCGTTATCCTTTATCGTAGCAATGCGCTGGTCCACCAGTTCACGCGACATTTTCTTCGAAACCGCCATGCTTTCGGCGCCTGGTCCGGGTATGCTTGCAGGATCTGCCGCCGGGTCATAGACCAGTGCATAGTTGCCGGGTGCCATGGTCAGCGTAAAGCTGCCCCCCTCATCAATGGCCACAGATTTCTCCGCCATTGCCTTAACCTTATCGAGCGGGTTATCACGCGGAATTTCATTCAACCGGCTCTGGAAAATGAAGTATGCCACGCCCGCCTTCGCACCGGAACCATCGGCATTCACAATATGTCCGCTGACATTTGTCAGCTCAGGTGGCTCCGTATAAGCGGGCGTTGCTTTGGCCGCGGCGGGTGTTGCGTCCTGGGCCAGTGTGCTCGTGCTGTAGAGTGAAACTGCCGCGGCAGCCGCGGCAACGTAAGTCAAGGTACTGCGCATGTGCTTTGCTCCCTTTATGGGATGATCGTCATTATCGGGCGTATAAGGCCCGGGCACAGCATGGTGGCAAGAAACCAGCCACCTAACGCGCCTGCAGAATGCCTGCGTCAAGTTAAAGAAATACAGGCACTCATCCTAAATCGAGTAACCCGCCGCAGTGCGGGAAATGGACAGTTATAGCACCCGCTTGTCCGTATGTCTTAACCCGGCACAGGTTTCTGCCTCCGAAACCTGCCGATTCGAACGTTCTCTGCACCATGCAACGTCAGGTCATTGAATCGGCCAGCAGTCTTGCCGCCTGGATGAAGTTCTGAGCTTGTGGGGATTGCGGCTCGCTGAGGACGATAGGAGTGCCGGCATCGCCCGCTTCGCGTACTTTGATATCCAGCGGGATTTCGCCGAGGAAAGGAATTCCAAGTGCCAGCGCGATTCTCCTGCCGCCACCGTGCGAAAATACGTCAGTCCGTTCATGGCAGTGCGGGCATTCGAAATAGCTCATATTCTCGATGATGCCCAGCAAAGGAACGTTCTGCGCCTGGAACATCGCAATGCCGCGGCGCACGTCCTGAAGCGCGACATCCTGTGGCGTGGTTACATGCACTATGCCGGTAATTTTTACGAGCTGCATCATGGAAATCTGCACGTCTCCGGTTCCCGGTGGAAGGTCGACGATCAGATAGTCCAATTCGCCCCAGTCCACCTGCCCGAAGAATTGACGCAATGCGCTGTTAAGCATCGGACCTCGCCACACCACCGGCTGGTCTTCCTGCAGTAAAAAGCCCATGCTCATGACCTTTAGCCCGTGCTTCTGCAGTGGCTCGATCATCTGGATTTCACTGCCATCCGGCTGCTTATAGACAGCAACAGTTGGCTCTGCGCCGGATAGCCCCGCCATCAGGGGCACGTTAGGTCCATAGATGTCAGCATCCAGCAGACCGACACGGGCGCCGGTTTGCGCCAGCGCCGACGCAAGGTTGACGGAAACGGTCGACTTTCCGACACCTCCTTTGCCGGATGCAATGCCAACAATATTACGAACACCCTTTGCCATCTCCATCGGCTGCTGGCCGGGTACGGTGCGCGCGGACTGCGAAGGCGCCGGACTTCCGCCAAAATCCACGTTGATTTTTTTTACACCGGAGACCATGATAACCGCGCCTTTGATCTCGCGCTCAATAGTTGCCCTGTGCGGCTGGGAAGCCTCCGGAAGTGAAACGCTCAGCGAGACTTCCCCTGTATCCGTGGTCTTAAGTTCTTTTATCATGTTCAGCGATACGAGATCGCGTTGCACTCCGGGTTCCATTATGGTGCGAAGTGTGGCCCAGACTGCATCTTCCTGAATCGGCATGTTTATCCTTTGATATCGAGCGGCTTTAGTGGCGGCTCGTCGGGAAAAGCAAAACGAATTACCCAAATTCGTGTCCCCCGAGTCAATGCCCCCGCTTGTCTACGAATAGCGCTGTGCCCAATTCGCAAGTTTCTTCGGGAATGATATTATACTCGTCTTGCGATAATGTTTGCACGTAAATGGAGCTGCCGGACGCAATGCGACATCATTGCGTCGCCCAGATAAAAGGACCTACGTGCTCAAACTCCTGCTTCGACATAGCTGGCCAGATCATATGGCCTTTTCGTTTCGGCATCCCGGCGATTGGGCGCTTCTGCTGGTTGCAGGGATCACCGCCATACTAAGCGGACAGGCTGTCATTGCCCAACCTCATGTGATCCATGCCAGGATCGGCACCATCGAAGAAGACTATCATTGTACGCACATCGCTCGGGGCGGCTTTCACCAGGTCGACATCGACCGTAATACCACGGGTCCCCAGGTGCTACGCTTTGTAATTCCGGACGACCTCGAGGGCCACGCATTCGACATTGAATTGTGCGAAGGCCATGTGACCACGGCACGCCGCTCCGGTACCACCAGTGGTGTTGGTCGGCGCTCCATTTTTTTGCCCCCCGCGGACCACCTCACCACTACAGTCGCGGTGATCAACCGCGCGAACGAACCGCTGTACCTAGAAGGCATTTACCGCGTACCTGAACTGGGCAACGAGCAGCAGCACACTCTGCCACCAGACGATTTTACAATGGCGCTGCTGTTCCCGGCCGATACCTCAACAACGCGCCAGCGCGTGCGAGCGCTGGATCAGCTCTCAAGCGCACCGGGCGTTCAGTTCGCGGCTGGATTTGAACTCTACTTCGCGAGGCTTTCCGTTGAAGAACTCCGCCTGCAGCTCCGCGGAATTCGCCAACTCTGCGAAACACATCACGTTAAAGCGCTTATCAGCCCGTGCAGTTGGTGGGCCGGCACGCCACCCGAAGTATACACCCGATTAGACTTTCAGCAGGTGTGTTGGTCCCCTGCCGACAACGGTCCGGCAGCGGATTCTCTGAAAGAATTGCTCGGGGCGAGATGGAGTTCGCGATACGGACTGACGACTCCCAATATGTGGAGCAACACACCATGGCAGACAATGAACCATCCCGAACTGAACGCCATGCGCAGCACGCGCCTGAAGCAGGTTGTACCCATAGTGGAAGAAGAACTGCACGGCAAGCTCTGCGGCTACGTGTCAGAAAACGAGCCTGCATACTGGGCATGGGACGCCAGCGACTACATGTACCCGGTGAAACGCCCAGATATCTGGGCGGACTTTAACCCCCACACCGTGGCCGATGCAAAACGTGATGGGCTGGAACTGAACCCTGCTGACGGACTGACGCTGAAGGAGCGGATGTGGCTGCACGAAAATGCCGCCCGGTACATCCAGGCAAACATCAACGATCTGAACACATGCAAGCCCTCGGCTCCGGTGTACTCGCATGCACTGCTCGAGCAGCACTTCCCGCTGCAGGGCACCGGCCATTATCGACCGTACGCAGAAGTAGCCCGGGTTCAGAATGCGCGCCTCGGTCTCGAACTTTTACGCAAGGCGAACTTCGACGGATTGTGGCGAGTGCGCGAATGGGGACCATGGGGCTGCATTAATCGCGAGGAGAACGACGGCGTCGCCATGGAATATCACCTGGGAATGCTGCAACTGATGTATGCTTTGGGTGCCGAAAATTTTAACTCTTACAACTGGCAGAGTGTGAACGAAAATGGCCGCGCCATGCAGTACTTCAATAGCTTCCTCGACAGCGTTCGGAAACGCGAGGTCATCGTGGGCGAACGGCCCAACGGGACCGATTGGCGCCCGCTTCACCCCGGCAATGAACCTGGGGCGGAACTCATTGCGCCGCTGGAGGTCAGTTACCTCTTCCCATGGGCGAACGAACTATCGCTGGAACTGCGTGCTGCGGACTCTTGCACCAGCATTGCCGTCTGGCTTACACAGGGTGCGGGCGGCCCCATCCTGGCCTGGAGAAACATTCGCAGTGTGGATGTCGCTACATCTGGCCCGACCCACATTGAACTCGGCGACCTGCTGAAACTCGAGCAGGACGATCCCATAACACTGCATGTTAAGGTGCAAGAAACGGGCTGGGAACTCCGCAGCTCCGCGGATGGACCGAGCTATCGTCTAATCTGCGATCTCATCCGTGCGCGGCGTTACAACCAATGGCTGGTGTCTACAGTGGTAAGAAAAATGGCCCCCTGATCCAGGTGGGCGACAGTCCTTTTACCCGTAGTTCAATTCTCTGTTGACGTGACAGGGCGCTCTATTCATACTTGCTTGCACTGGGTGACAATCCGGAAAGAGCGGAAGCTTCACTACTCGCGCGGCGGCGCTTCCGATCAGTCCTGATGCTGGCCCGCGCATTTCACGAAGATTGGAACGCGTCAGGATGCTTAGCGGCTGATGGCTTACCTCGACCCTTACACCGGCCCCTGGACTACGAAGGAAGCTGCACATCTGGCGCGTCGCGCTGGTTTCGGTGCCACACCCGCGGAACTCGCTACCATGGTGAGCGCCGGTATGAGTGGCGCCGTGGATGCCCGCGTAAATTACTCGCCCACCGACACCACGCTGGACGCACAGATCACAGCGTTGCCGGCAACTACCGATAACAACCAGATTAAAGCTCCCATACAGAGCGCGCACCTGGAAGGCTGGTGGATTTATCGCATGGTGCATAGCACCCAGCCGCTACAGCAGCAGTTTGCGCTTTTTATGCACGACACCCTCTGTTCGGAATACGGGAAGGTCAGCAACAACGTTTCGAACGCGTCCGATGATGGCAACGACGGCAGCCAGGCCGGACAGGCGTGCTTAGTTTCAAGTGGCGGACTCGCGCCTGACATCGACCGCCAGCGTAAGATTATCCTGCGGTTGCTGAAGGACCAGAACACAATCTTCACAACTCAAGGGCACCTGGGCTACGTCAATCTTCTGAAGACAATTACCCGCGATCCTGCCATGCTTATATACCTGGACAACCGGTTGAACATCAAGGGTAAGGCGCAGGAAAACTATGCGCGCGAAGTAATGGAGCTGTTCAGCATGGGCGTTGGCAACTACACCGAGACCGACGTTCGCGAAATCGCCCGCGCCTTCACCGGCGAAACTGTCCGCACTTCCTGCTCCCTCAACTGGCCGTACGATTATTCCTACGATGCGACCAAGCACGATACAAATTCGAAAACCGTGTTCGGAGTCACGTTCAATAATGCCGCGGCCGGTGCCGATACCAACCAGGTGATCGACCTGATTGCGAACACGATTAGCAACAGCGGCATCACGCCCGCGCACCAGGTGTTGCCGGCCACATCCATTCACATGTCGTGGAAGTTCATTACATGGTTTGTCTCTGAAAGCATTCCGATCAGCCACGATGCGGTAGTCGAGCTGGCCACGTTTTTCTATAACAACACTTCGCCGAACGGCTACCCCTACGACGTGCGCGAAACGCTTCGCAAGCTGTTCAAGTCTCAGTTCTTTTACGATAACGCGTACTACTACAGGATGTATAAACACCCGCCGGACTATATGGTCAGCGCATTGCGCAATCTCGGTATCGATGACACCAATTACACTGGCAGCGCATATAGTCGGCTGCGGAGCATGGGCATGAGATTGTTCCAGCCTCCCAATGTGGCCGGATGGAACCACGGCCGCGCATGGATCAATTCCGGCAATCTCGTCGCGCGCTTCAACTACGCCGACCGTATCAGCACCTCGACGTTCATGACGGACGCATATGTGGACAACCTGATCACTTCCGGCGCCGTTACAAACACCAACGACAACACGGGGATTCTAAATTACCTGAGCCAGCGCCTGCTGCAGGATTCCCTTACGGTGGCCGAGACGGCCCCCTTTACCACATTCTTTAACGGCATCACCACCGGCACAGCCACACAATCGCAATACCGGCGCAAGGTACGTGGCGCCGCACACCTGATGATGACCATGCCGCGCTACCAGTTGAAGTAAGGAGTCCCAGACCATGAGCGATATGAATCGGCGACAGTTTATCCGTAAAGTCGGGCTCTCAAGCCTCGCGTACTTCACAGCCGAAGCCACTACACCAAACTGGATCATTCGCGCGGCGCAGGCCGTGCCGCTTTCCTGTCTTGCCGACGGCAAGATTTTAGTCATCCTGCAGCAGTCCGGCGGCAACGACGGGTTGAATACCGTCATCCCGCGCACGGATCCTGTCTACTATGACGCCTTGACCCGCCCGACCATCAGGGTCGCGGCCGGATCGGAGATCAATCTCACGGGGCCGGTCGGCCTTCATCCGCGACTGGCAAAAGTTGCAGACTGGTATAACTTGGGCAACGTCGCTATTATGCAGAACGTCGGCTACGTGAACCCCGATCTGTCGCATTTCTCGTCCACAGATTACTGGGAGACCGGAAGCGTGCCTGGCGTCGTGCTTCCGACGCAGGGATGGGTGGCCAGGTTCTATGACAACACATGTAATGGGACCGGCGACCCGGAGGCGCTTTTCATGGCAGCTACCGGCATGAGCACGGTACCTGGGGCATTTGAAAACGCAACCGGCTACACGCCGCCCGCAGTCTCCAGCGCCAGTTCATACAATCTCACCACCAACGGAAGCACCGCCCCGAGTACCACCGACCGCACGATCCGACTTAATGGCATCACGGCCTTGAATTCCATGACAACAACCGATCCCGATATCGATTTCGTACAGCGCAGTGAAAACACGGCAGAAGCGTCGATCACAGATATCGCCACCGCATCGGCCATGCCCGACCTCGTCGCACCGGGAAGCTACACTACCGACACCTTTGGCACAGGAATGAAGCTCGCATCGCAAATCATCCGGGCCGGGTTTAATACACGCATCTTTTACGTAAGCCAGGGCGGCTACGATACACATGCCGATCAGATTAACACCGCCGATCCGTTGAATGCGGGCGATCATCCTGTGCTGTTGTCCAACCTGGACAAGAACCTGGACGCGTTTTTGACAGAAATGCAATTGAGCGGCAATCTGGATCGAGTTCTTGTGCTGACGTTCAGCGAATTCGGTCGCCGCGTCGTCGAGAACAGCAGCCGAGGCACCGATCATGGAGCAGCAAATGTCATGTTCGCTTTAGGTGGCGGCGTCAACGGAGGCGTCTTCGGTGGCCAGCCCGATCTCGTGAATCTCATTAAGGGCAACCTGACTCACCAGGTGGATTTCCGGGCGGTTTATTCGCAGGTGATCGAGAACTGGTTTGGCGCGCAGGCATCACCCGTCTTTGGGGCATCGGCGTATAATTCCCTCATCGCGCCCGACATGATTAAAGTGCCCTTTGTCGGAACACCGGCCGCTGTTCGCGAGTGGAAGCAGTACGCGTGACACGTAATCGGGTTGTAGCAGTTCTTTTTGTTCTCACATACGGCGTCGATTCTTCAACGGCTGCCACACTGCTTCTGGAGCAAGGCGTAAACGGTTACACAGGCACCGGCGATACCACGATTTTCCAGGACCGTCCCAATAATTCCTCGGGCGGTTTTCCGGAGCTGTTCTCCGGCGCGATTCTCAATGGATCCTTGCGCCGCACCCTAATCCGATTCGATCTGCCAACGACGCTGACCAGCAGCGCGGTCATTACATCCGTCTCACTCAGACTTGTAGTCGATCGCGCACGACCCGGCGTTCAAACTCACACCCTTAGAAAAGTGACACGATCCTGGAACGAGGGTAATCTGCAGCTCACCGACCCAAGCACCATCGGACAGGGCGCAGCCTCGCAACCGGGCGATGCCACGTGGAATTCTGCCGCCGACGGTCAAACCAGCTGGACCACAGCCGGTGGAGATTTCTCCGGAGCAACCAGCGGAAGCGGCGCGGTGGACATCGCGGGCACAATATCCTTGTTCACAGGTGCTGGCATGGTGCAGGACGTCCAGTCCTGGCTAAACGGCTCGGCCCAGAATTTTGGCTGGGTGTTGCTGGGCAACGAGGCGAGCGTGTGGAACGCAAAGCGGTTCGTTTCGAGTGAAGGCATCTCGGGCCAGCGCCCGCAGCTTACGATCACTTTCGCTCCACCGACCAGCGCAGCCAACTGGCAACTGTTCTACTAAGTAGTAAGTACTACTTCTTCTTTTAGCTGGCGCGGCGGATTTACCTGGCGCGGCTTGGTTTTTTGGCGCTCTTGCTGCTGGATTTGCTGCGGGAAGGTTTGCCTTTGGCAGCAGGAATTGGCTTTTTGGCCTCACGTTTTTTCGATTCGGGCTCGGTCGTGACTTCGAGCTCCGTCTGTGGCTCTTCAGAAGCTTGATAAGGTTTGTCATGCACGTCATCAAACCGGGCGGCCATCAACTCGATCACGCTCGTCGGATCATCGGCACTCACAGCGTCTACACGAAAGCTGCCCCGATCATCCACCCATCGCACGCGCGGTACCGGCGCCCCGACTCCGTTTAATAATTTCTGGGCCTCGTCCGGCAATGGCTGACGCTGGAAGCGCTGCAGCATTTCCGCCGTCGTTGTAGTCCCCAGGGGAAAATACGCGACGCTCGGGACGTTGTCGAATGACGCGACCGTAATGGCGCCTGCGCTGGTGCGAATGTCTACGCCGCTCAGAAACTCCACGGTGCGGAGTATTTCTTTTTTACGATACGCCGTGTAGCCATCCACCGCCTCTCGCAATTCATTGCAGAACTCGGTGGTGAAGTAGTCAGGTCCTTCGGTCGGCAGATCTCTCAGCAGAATGGGAAAAAGGCTGTCTCTGTCTTTCGAAACTGTGCGGATGGCGGCGGTGCTGACACTATCCGTTGTGCTGAAATTAAATACCCAGTCTGCATCCGGCCGCGGCGCTATAATGTCGATCAGGTACCCTCGCCTCGTTGGCACGTGTACGTAGAAAAACCCGCTGCCGTTGTCGCCGATGAAAGATTCGCACGCGATCCACTCCTCATCGATCCAGATGAGATTGGCAGGCGAAGGATTGATTTCCGGCAGTTCAACCGAAAAGTGCGGGTCTCCATTTGGATGAAAGAGGTTCATTCGGATCACACCGATGAAACCGATGTCCTCCCACTCGACATTCGCCTTGTGCTGCCGGCCTGGCGACGCAATTGCCGCCGGCTCCAGGACCTTCGGCGTAGCCGCTGCCGGTGAGACAGGCAAAAGAACTGCCATAGCCAGGACTCTAAAGGTTTTGAGCGGCATACTGAACATCACGTACATCCGTTCTGCGCGTGTGCGGATGCCAGCGCCAGTAAAAACTGTTCCATCTAACGCGCAAGCACGCCCCCAATTACCTGCTCCCACTGCTGCATAATCTCCGCCGGAGAAAACCGCTCGTTCACCTCTCCTGCGGCTTTGCCAAGCCGCGCTCGTTGTGCTGCGTCTCCCATGAGCCTTAGCATCGCATCCGCCAATGCAATAGTATCTTGAGGCGGCACCAGGATTCCATTCTCATCATTTCGAATCAGATCCGCAGGTCCGCTGGGACAATCAAAACTTATGACCGCGCAGCCGCAGCTCATCGCTTCGAGCAAAGCATTTGGAAATCCCTCGTAACGCGATGACAGTACGAACATTTCCGCTGTTCGCAGTACCAGGCAGGGATCTGTAACCCGTCCGATAAAATAAACGCGGGATAGAATCCCCTGTCGCTGCGCCAGTTCACGCAGTCGTTCCCGCTCCGCCCCCTCACCTATGATCACCAGAGACCATTGCGGCATCGACGAAGTCACAACCGCAAATGCGTCCACTAACAGATCGAAACCCTTTTGCGGTTCCAGTCGGCCCATCGCAGCGATGAAAGGCTTCCGAGGCAGCACAATTCCCGGATCGCCCGTTTCATGGAAACTCTGGCGTGCCTCTACTGCATTGGGAATACGAACGACGCGATCCGGGCGTAGAAAGCTCAGCGCCCATTCGCGCACCGATTCGGTCTGCACGACAACGGCATGAGCCCACCGATAGGTGAATTGTCGTGTATGGTTCCACATCCGGCCGATAACGTGAAATCTTGGATCAATCCTCTCAGACACAATCACGGGTATGTCTAATCCGCACGTCGCCAAAAGAACAAGGATGTTCGTTGTGTCGGTAAAGCTGATGACAACCTCAGGATTAGACAGCTTGATCGCACTTCGCAGCCGCCGCAAACGCCGCGCATTATTTCTGAAAGCCTGGTATGCGTTCCTGGAATCGCCGAGCAGGTTGAGTGCGACCCGCCGCACGCCAGCGTCCAGTTGATAAAAATCCGATGCGCCGCCGCCAAGTGTGATCAGCGTAACCAGTTTGCCCCGCTCTGCCCAATAGTTCGCCATCATGCTCAGCACCCGTTCAGCTCCTCCAGGGCCAAGTGTCGCTATGACAAGAGTAATGCGTTGAACCGATCGGATTGGCTCTCGTACGTCCACGTGGGACATGAGGCTGAAGCGCTTCCTCCCAGTGATGCAACCACAACTCGCAACGTTTCATTAGCAGTTGAACTTGCCACTGGCGCTGGCAACAGCGGTACTCATGCTGTTACACGCTGTCATTAAAGGCCAGGTCCAGGGCGTCGGCTTCCGATATTTTGTGCTGAAGAGCGCACAACAGTACAAGCTGACCGGCTGGGTCCGCAACCTTCCGAATGGCAACGTTGAAGTGGAAGCGCAAGGCGACGAGGACAGTCTTTATGAACTCGAACAGGCGCTATGGAAAGGTCCGCACTTTTCGAGGGTAGAGGACGTTGCGTGTAACCGCACCGAACAAGAGCGGCCGTACAGCGAGTTCGAAGTGCGCCGCTGAACCGTCGCCGGAGTCGTTACGGCCCGATGCGTACCAGGTCCCCGTCCGAAACAGTGCCGTTCGTAGGATCATAGGACAAATCCTCCAGCAGCGTACGCATGTATGGCACGTTGGTCAGTGTGGCGGGCGTGGCGGGAGTGTTTTCCATGAAATTGGTGACCTGATTTTCGTTAATGTCTCCCAGCCGCGATGGGTTGCGGGTATCCGAGTACGTACCGAGCACGTTCGGATTTGTGGTGCCCTTACCCCCGGGTGCAAGCAGGTCGTTGTCAGGCCCAACGCTCGTCAGCACGTACCCATTCTTAGTCGTCTTTGCGGGCCGATAACAGTAAGTCATGATGTGCGAAATATGCCCGGCGAAAACATCGGTTGGCACCGTCGTCATGTATGCGATCGGCGTTGTTATACCTGCAAAGTCGCGACCCACCGTCAGCGCTGTGCCATTGCGGGTTCGAAATCCGTAGAAACCAGTCTGAAGCCCATATTGAGATAAAAAGTCGGCAATGCGCTCATCATAGCCCGTGGCACTATCGGTTCCGTCCGGGTAGCTGTTGTTGTCGACGCGATACGATTCAATACCCGTCGCGAGTGCGCGAAGGTCGTTCTTCACCCGGGAAACTTTAGCGCGCGTCTGCGCCTCCAGAAAATTCGGAACTGCAATTGCAGCAAGGATTGCAATAATCGCCACAACAATCAAAAGCTCGATCAGGGTAAAGCCACGGCGCACCACAATTCCCTCCTAACAGGGTAGCGATTGCCATCTGTTGCGCAAGCTGTATTCCGCATGCAGCTCATCATGTAAGCCAAATAAAAGCAATGTTCGCATAGCATCCAACTGCTGTCAGAGCCGTGCTTATCGGCTGATCTGCCGCGCATGGAGTGGAGCATTTCAGCCAGTATTTTGCGGAGCTGAACAATGGCACCGATCTAATTATCTTTGGGTTTGGATTGCGGTTGCGCGTGCGAAACGGTCAGTTTCACGCTGGCAGATACATAACTCCCGACCAGCTACGGAGCTCCAATGAAAAAGATCGAATGTATAATCCGGCCGCACCAGTTGGAGATGGTGAAAAGCGATTTGCTCGCATTCGGCATTCAAGGCATGACCGTCTACGAAGTGCAGGGGTTTGGACGGCAGAAAGGGCACCAGGAGATGTATCGCGGCAACGAGTACATGGTTGATTTTGTGCCGAAAGTTAAACTGGAGATCCTGGCCGATGAAGAACAGGCCGATGCCATCGTCGATATCATAAAAAAGGCGGCCTATACCGGAAAAATTGGAGACGGGAAAATCTACGTTAGTTCTGTTGAGAGCATGATTCGCATACGTACCGGCGAAACAGGACCGGACGCTATCTAGTGTGCCGAATCAAAAATTCCTATCCACTTTGAGCGCGGAAGATGAGCTCAGTTCGGCACACAGAACCGAATACGAATGACCGGTAGATCACACTAGCAGTTGAAACCGCTCTTCGCGGGTGCAAAGTTTCGCGGATTAGGTGGTACTGGACCGCCTGAAATCGCAACAGGCGGTCGCTTGATTTGTTGTTGTTCTTCTTTTTGGTTAAGTGCAGGATCCCGGCATTGCTTTCGGTGCTCGTGTGCGTGCTGTTTGCGCCAGGACTTCGCGCGGCAGAATCCGACGACGCTGCCATGCCGGTACGAAAAGCTTCCGCAAAAAAAGCGAGTGTCGATTCGGACGAAAAGTCCAGGATCGAAAGCAAGAAGCCCGGCGCTAAAACAAGCGCGAGAACCGAGAAAACCAAAACATCAGCAGGCAGAGCTGCCGCCAAAGAGTCGTCTACAAAAACAAAGAAAAAACCGGCAGCCGATTCTGGGAAAACATCAGCTTCGGAAAAGCCTGCCTCAAACGCGACAGCCAGGTCCAGGACACAGGCGAAAACTTCGGACGATCCGATCGCAATGCCTGTTCGCAGTAAAGCATCAAGGCGGACGCAAATAAAGGATGAAGAACCGGAAGTTGAAACTCCCGCAGAAACCCAGCCTGCCACAACGGAACCTGTGGATCTGCCTGACCCGCAAGTAACACGCTCGGCAGCGCTGGCCGCACCGGCGTCCACTCTTCCGCCCCCGGCTGCAACGAACAGTCAGTCCGCTCCGGGAACCGGATTTTTCCGGCGCCTGTTCAGCCGCCGCTCCAATCGCACGCAGACGCAGACCACCCAACAGCAGCCGTTGTCCTTCAATACAGATTATGCCACCCGCGCCGCAGGCGCTATCATTCCGGTGGTTTTACCTGGTTTCGGCTGGGGCGGCGTCGATCTGCCCATCGGTTCCGAGGACCCCTACCGACTCTCAACCCTGCCGTCGGATTTTCGTCCGACGGATCTCGTACTTCTTCCAAAAGATTATTCGTATTATAAAAATCCCATCTATCTGCGCCAGGAGGCCGCGCATAGCCTGACACGCATGTTTAACGACGCAGCGCGCGAGGGGCTGACGCTTAAAATCTTCAGCGGCTATCGAGACTACGCGCACCAGCAACGGTTATACACGCAGGCTGTCTCGCGAAATAAAAATCAGAATACCGTAGCAAGGCCCGGCAAGAGCGAACACCAGCTTGGCACTACTGCAGACGTAACCAACAATGCCAAATACCTGATGAAGCGCTCTTTTGCGGAAACTCCCGAGGGAAAGTGGCTCGTCGCAAATGGCGCCCGTTATGGGTGGAAGATGACCGTTCTAAGAGGAACTGGCCCACGGAGCCATGCTGACGAGCCATGGCACATTCGTTATCTAGGCTCGAACGTGAATGCTGCAAACCAAGTGGTTCAGCAACCGCAGCAGCAGCCCCAGCGGCGATCTCTTCTTGGGCGGTTGGGCGGGCTTTTCGGTCGCCGTGGATAACGCGTGCAAGTATTCCGTACCGAGGGCTGCGGTCTCTCTACTGGTCTACGTATTCGCCATTTGCGTGTCCTGCGCCAATGCAACACCCGTTGAACGCACAGAACTCCAGTCGCACATTACCGATCTCCTTAGCACATCACCCGCGAGGACCGTTGCGGTCTATGTGCTCGATGCGAACACAAGCGAAGTACTCGTCAATTTAACAGGCGAGCAGCCCGTCAAGCCTGCATCCTGTAATAAGCTGCTCACTACGGCCGCAGCGCTTTCGCTGCTCGGGCCGGAATTCACCTTTCACACCCGGGTGCTTTACACAGGTGAGCACTGGCAGCGTGGTGGAGTGCTACACGGCGATCTGATCATCGAAGGTGGCGGGGATCCGACAATCTCCGGCCGCTTCGCTAAAGATAAACGCGATGTTACTTCGATATTTCGAAACGAATGGGAGTCGACGCTGGGCGGCTACTTCGATCGGATCGAAGGTAATATTATTGCCGACGATTCGTTCTTTGATGACGAGTACTTCCACCCGGCGTGGTACCCGGCTGAGCGTGCCGAGTGGTACGAGGCGGAAATATCCGCACTGGCATTCAACGATAACTGTGTGGACCTGTCGTGGTCCTCCAGGAATAAGCTCCCCGGCGCTATTGCGGACGTGCAGCTTAACCCAAAAACTAAATACGTAACGCTACAGAACAATGTTAGAGTGGCCGCGAAAGGCCGGCGTGTAGAGCGCTACTACACACGCGCGGCCGAACGAAACGACATCACCGCCTCGGGAACCCTTGCATTGGATTCAACCAAAGAAGACAGTGCGGCCATTCACAATGGCGCGCTGTACTTCGCCACCGTATTAAAGGATACCCTCACGAGTGATGGCTTCAGGATATCAGGCAAGCCGCTGCATCGACGTGGTGCTGCGTCGGTAAAAGGCGCAGAAGAATTGATCGATCACCCGTCGCCTCCTCTCGCGGAAATTATAAAGGTCGTCAATCTGAACAGCCAGAATTTCTACGCGGAGTGCCTGTGCAAAAGCCTTGGCAAGCTGCGAGGCAGCGGCGGCAGCTTTGCGGCAGGCACCGACGTCATCGAGAAGTTCGCGCGCGATCATCGAATCTTTCATGAGGGACACGATGCGGTGGATGGTTCCGGTCTCTCGCCTCGCAATCGCACAACTGCGCGCCAGCTCGTGGAAACGTTGCGCTTTATGGATGGAACCGAGTGGCGCGATGCATGGCGCGCAACGCTGCCCCAGGGCGGGACGCGCGGCAGTTTGAAATCGCGGTTCCAGGGCACAGCCGCATCCCGCGCACTCGCCCCGCGAATCTTTGGCAAAACCGGACTGATTGGAGGCGTGCGTTCGCTGTCGGGGTTTGTGAAAAATGACGACGGACGCGAGCTCTATTATAGTATCGTACTGAACGAGCTGTCGGAGGGCCGCGCCGAAGAAGGCATGGCGATGATTGACCGCATTGCTCTCGCACTGGCAGAAGCGCAGTAAAGTGGCATAAATCTCGCCCCCCTTAGTGGTTATTGAACGGGAGGCCAACCATGAGACTACCACTGAATCTGGACACCACCGCACTTAAAGAGATCGGCATGGTGCTTCCCAATCTGGCGATACTTACCGGCAAACTTGCATTGGATAAGCGCGTGAGTTGGGAGACCAAAGGCATGCTGCTTGCCGGAACCGCTTACATCGTCTCACCCATCGACTTTGTACCGGATGTTATTCCGGGCCTCGGACAGGTAGAGGACCTTTTCGTTGCGGTGCTTCTGCTTGACGGCATTCTTAATGAAATCGATCCCGCGATAGTCGAGGAACATTGGAACGGCGATTTAGCAACACTCACGCGGTTGCGAGTGATTGTAAATTCCATCATGGCCTTTGTCCCCGCCTTTATTCGCGAACAAGTCGTGCGACGCGCTTTTCACAGTCCACGAAATCCGGTAAACGCGGTACGGAAATTCGTTCCGGCTGGACGCTAAGTTCCCGGCCGAACCGGCATCCATGCGAGCCCCGCTGTGAAGCTTAGCATACTGTTACCGCTCCTGCTTGTCTCGATGCTCGGGTTCTCACTTCCGCCTGTAAAAACCAACACGGCTCGAAAGCCGGAAATCAATCATTGGGATACCTCCATTGAGAATCGCGAATACCAGCAATGGATAAAGGAGAAGCAATCCGGGTGGATTGGCGTGAAGGCGCCCGAGCCTGGAGCCAACGCCGTCGACCACATGACAACTCCGATTCGCCTTGCCGATTATCGTGGCAGGCGGGTGTTGCTCTACGGGTTCTACGGTGGCAATTTTAATTACGAAGCGGATGAGCCGAAACTACACGATGCTTTGCGGACGCTTCACCGCGCGCGCATCAGCAGACATGGTCGGCTCGCAGTGATCGGTTTCACCTCCTCCATGGAACTGTACCCGCAAAACTGGGGGCGCACGGACGCGGACATTGAACCTGAGCTACGCCAGCTCACCCGTTTTCCTTTGGTGCTTAATCTAAACCGCGACTTCCCTCCGCCGTATGATCCAGTCCTCAAAGTATCGGCTTACGGAGGGTGGGGAGCAATACTGATTGACCAGAACGGCATCATCCTGCGCATATACAATGCGCCGCTCACGCCAGCCCAGGTGCGCGAAGTTTTCACTATGCCCGACTGGACACAACCCCCACGACGGCCCCTCACCGCTGCTGAGTCCCCCTGAACAGCAATCTTTCCCGATTCGCTATTGCCAAGCGCGCTAAACGTGCTTGGACGGAGCGCATGAATTCCTTCCGCGCGAAAAAGTCGACCTTGCGAAACGCGGCCTTTTTACGCGTTAGCCTGCCACTCCTCCTGGTCTTTGACGGTGCAGCGGGTCGTACTAGTGTGCCGTTCATAGCTATACTTCAGGAAGCTTTCGAGCTCGGACGGCACACAAAACCAGTGATCGGATTAATGGGACATCACACTAGCGCACAAACGAGCGCTTTTTATCCGAATCCGCTGACCCAGACCGACGCAGCCGATCCGAGCCTGCTCGCGCATGGCAATCAGCTGTATCTCTATAGCACGGGGTGCATGGTTCGCGGCGGCGGCGCCTACCCGATATCGGTTACTTCACGGGAGGACCGTACCTCCTGGACGTCAGTCGGTGGTGTATTTTCGAAGGAGACATTCCCCCAGTGGACAATGGTTGGAAGATGCAAATACTGGGCACCTGAGGTCCACCGCATTGCAGGACAACTGGTCTGCTACTTCTCGGTATGGGATCAAAACGAGCGTTTCTGCATAGGCGCCGCTACCTCAGATTCGCCAGCAGGTCCATTCAGGGATGTCGGTGCTCCGTTGGTCAGCAATCCGGAATATGGACTTATTGATGCAGGATATTTTCACGATCCGATCACGCGACGCCACTGGCTGATGTGGAAAGAGGACAAGAACGCCCTCACGCCACAGCAGCCGACGAACATCCTCATCCAGGAACTTACGAGCAACGGGCTCGCTGTAAAAAACGAAGCCGTCGTTTTGATCGCGAACGACCAGGAGTGGGAGCATGAGCTTGTGGAAGCGCCGTCCCTGATTTACCGTTCTCCATACTACTACCTGTTCTATAGTGCGAACGGGTTCAGCAGCGATCTTTATGGCGTAGGTGTCGCGCGCTCGACGAACGTGAACGGACCGTATCATAAATTCAACAAAAACCCAATCCTGAAAAGTAACAAGCGCTTCGACGGCCCGGGACACCAGTTTCTCTTCGAGGAATCGCCCGGCGTATGGACAATGTTCTATCACGCGCGCGATAGAGCAAGCGCTAGTCGAAGCCGCCTGCTGATGTCTGACCCCGTGCGCTGGAGCAAAACAGGCTGGCCATACATCAAACACGGCACTCCATCCGACGGGTGGACTACCGGCGCTGCGACATCCAAACACCGTCCGAAATGACGACTGGCCGTGCGACACACGGCACGGCAGCAGTACTCCTGGGAACAGAGCATTCGATCAGCTAAATAGACGCGCGGGCAATCTTTTCTCCCCGTGCATGGTAACACTGATCAATGTCTGCATCGGGAACAATATCGCCGCCCGTCGTTGAAACTCTCAGGCGCACTTCGACTCGCGTGAAGATTTGCGGGATCACCAACATTGCGGATGCCCGAATCGCTGCCGAGGCCGGCGCGGATTTCCTGGGGTATAATCTGTATCCGAAAAGCCCGCGATACATAGCGCCGCCGCAGGTGCGCGCCATTACGAATCTCCTGCGCATCGACTTTCCAGAACTTAAGCACGTGGGTGTTTTCGTGGACGCGCCAGCCGAGGGAGTCTGTCAGACGCTCGATCTCGCCGGACTCGACATGGCACAGCTCCACGGAACTGAAACCACGGCCTACTGTGGCTCGTTGGCTGAACGCGGCGTCCGTCACATTAAAGCCATGCGCTTTGGCGGCACATCGGCACCGAGTCCGTGGTCGGATTTTCCTACTGCTGAATTCTATCTCTGTGACACTTACGATCCCATTAATGCAGGCGGTACTGGACGGGAGTTTGATCATAGCCTTCTGCCCCGGGACCTGCCGCTTGAGCGCACTTTCCTTGCCGGCGGCCTTACGCCCGAAAACATAGCCACGGCGGTTGCTGAAGTACGCCCATTCGCGGTCGACGTCAGCTCAGGCGTTGAGCTCTCCCCCGGCAGAAAATCGGCGGAGAAGATCAAAACCTTTATCCAGCAAACAAGGAAAGTTGAATCATAAATTGCACCGGCGAACCTGCTCCTACGAATTGAGGGCACGAAGCTGAGTAACTGCACCCATGTCCATTACCCAACCTCTTCCTACCGCGGCATCGTTACCGGATAGCCGCGGCAAGTTTGGCCAGTTCGGCGGTCGTTATGTCCCCGAGACCCTCATGTCCGTCCTCATCGAACTGGAGGCCAAGTACCGGGAAATCTGCAGCGATGCGTCCTTTCGTGCGGAACTCGACGAAATGCTGCGCGATTACGTCGGTCGGCCAACCCCACTCTATCGCGCCGATCGCCTCAGCGAAGCTGCCGGGGGTCGATGCCGCATATACCTCAAGCGCGAGGACCTTTGCCATACCGGCGCACATAAGATAAATAATTCGCTGGGTCAGGCGCTGCTCGCGAAGCGCCTCGGCAAAAAGCGTATTATTGCGGAAACCGGCGCGGGTCAGCACGGCGTAGCAACTGCCACCGCCTGCGCAAAGCTCGATCTCGAGTGCGAAGTATTCATGGGCGCTGAGGACATGGAACGCCAAAACCTGAACGTCTTCCGGATGGAACTCCTGGGAGCAAAGGTCACCCGCGTCACCAGCGGCACACAGACCTTAAAAGACGCAACCAATGAAGCCATGCGTGACTGGATGGCGCGCTGCGACGATACCCATTATATTATTGGCTCCGTGGTAGGTCCGCATCCATTCCCCATGATTGTGCGCGATCTTCAATCCGTCATCGGCCATGAGACACGGCGCCAGATCCTGGAAAAAGAAGGTCGTCTGCCAGATGCCATCGTTGCATGCGTTGGTGGCGGTAGCAACGCGATGGGAATATTCTATCCATTTTACGAGGATACCGGCGTAAAGTTTTTTGGCGTTGAAGCGGCAGGTTGCGGTTTAAACACGCAGGAGCATGCTGCGACCATCTGCAAGGGCGCCGTCGGCGTCTTTCACGGCGCGAAAAGCTTCGTGCTCCAAACCGAGGACGGCCAGATTACGCCTGCGCATTCCATTTCGGCTGGGCTCGATTATCCCGGCACCGGGCCCGAGCATAGTTTCTATGCGGAGAGCGGACGCGCAACCTATGGGGCTGTGACGGACGAAGAGTCCCTGGAGGGCGTTAAGCTGCTCTGCCGTACAGAAGGGATTATCCCAGCTCTTGAAAGCGCCCATGCAATCTACTATGCTTCAAAGCTGGCTGCTACGATGGACGGTGTCATCGTGATCAGCTTGTCCGGTCGTGGCGATAAGGACGTGTTCTCCATAGCAAAAGGCTTAGGCCAAAAGCTGTAACCGGTTGTAGGTACCGGGTTTATCATCCAGGAGCCTTCAGTAGCACCCGCAGGGCTCAATCGCAGAATGGCAAAGCCGGTCTCGGATTGAACATCCCCCAAAGCCCGGTGTAATCCGGCGGCTGGGTGGCAGGTAAGACACCCGTGGTTCTGGCTTGACTGGGTAGGGACGCTGCACGAATCTACGCCCGTTGTGTCTTAACCAGGCACCTGTTAGATTTGCGGGACAGTCCGGCAGCATCGGATACGATTCCGCCCTGGCAACCATCCCAGGACGAGGGGAGGGATTAACCCCGATGGGACAAGTTACAGTCGAAGAAAATGAGCCTATTGATAAGGTTCTGAAGCGCTTCAAAAAGGAGTGCCAAAAAAGCGGCATTCCGGCTGAATTGCGCCGTCGTGAGCATTATGAGAAGCCCAGCGAACGCAAAAAGCGCAAAATTGAAGCTTCCCGCCGCAAGGCGCGCCGCCGTCAGGCCAAGCTCATGCGTAAGCTGGAAAACTACTAGACCGATTCAGGCTTGGAAATTGTTGGTTACCGAAACCGGATGGTGAAAGCCATCCGGTTTTTTGTTTGGAGTGCGATGGGTCGTATATCGGACTTATAGGTCGTATAGGTCTTATGGGACTTATAGGTCTTATGGGTCGTATGGGAAGACGAAGAGGCGGTCAAAAATGAGAGTAGCCATAGTAGGTGCTTCAAGTAACCGGTCGAAGTTTGGCAACAAGGCTGTCCGCAGTTACGTGGCACAGGGTCACGAGGTTGTCCCGATCAACCCGAATGAGGCCGAAGTCGAGGGACTGAACACTTATGCAAAGGTCAGCGATATTTCCGGGCCAGTCGATCGAGTTCTGCTCTACGTGCCGCCTGCCGTCGGGGTCAAAGTGCTCGACGATATTAAAGCCAAAGGTGTGGCAGAAACCTACGTGAATCCCGGAGCCGACAGCGACGAGCTGTTCGAGCGTGCCGGTGAACTCGGGGTGAAAACCATTTTCGCCTGCGCAATCGTCGACATCGGCGACAGCCCGGGACGGTACTAAAGCACGGCCGGCTTTTCTTAACCTATAATTCTCAATTGCATATCGCTTTCGCACAAGCGTTCATACTGGACAAATTGTAAATCTGTAGGAGGTGCAAATCATGCCACAGCTGACTTACGTGCAGTGGGTAGAGATGATCGTCATCCTGGCAATCGTGATTTTTACCGCTTACATTTTCTACTCACTCGACCTCTTCCGAAAGGGGAAGTAATTGCCGCCGGGTCCAAAACAGTCTCAGAAGCAGCTCACGCACCTTGATAATCGCCTGGCTACTTGCCGCGAGTACAAGAACCTGTGGCAGGAATACTTTAAGTTTTTCGCGGATGGTTTCGAGGACAAAAAGATCTATGAGCGCGACGAGCAGGCCTTTTTCCAGATCATGAACGTTCTGGCGGTAAACCACTATCGCTTCGTCGAACTGGCCGGGGATTACTTTAAGGACGGTGAAGCAATTGTCGGTGTCCTGGCCGAGACCGTCAGTCTCCAGCATCTCAAGCAAATGAGCGAGGCACAGTTCTCAAAGCTGCTTATCGATTGGCATACCATCTTTATCGCAATGAACAAGGCTATCGGCAAACTTATGATGCAGGTGCCCGTTCAGCAGCCCGGCAAAGGCAAAGCCGCTGTTGCTCAGCAACAGCAGGCGCCACCACCCGCGGCGGGGTAGCTCAACGTATTCGGCCGAGCCGGCTGGAGCAAGTCCTTCGGAAACGATACTGAAACCTGATGACTTCCGGCGGGAGCATGCCGGTACTTTAGAATACCCTTCCCAGTGTGCGTCCCAGAAGTTCAAAGCGATACTTCCGGAAGCTTTCGAGCTCGGACGGCACATAAAACCAGCGAACGAATTAAGGGGAGACCACCCCACGTTCTTTTTAGAAAAAACAAGTGCTCTTCTCCTCAGAACCAGAGATTCTTACGTGAATAGTCCTGAAACTGAGAGACAGGAAAAGTCGTGGGATGACGATTGCACTGACCGGCGAAACAGCTACCAGCATGTCCGACCGCGAGCTGGTTCGGCTCACCCTGGAAGGCGACAGCCAGGCGTTTGAAGTTCTTGTTACGCGGCATTACTCCGCTGTGTACTGTATTGCCCTGGCGCACCTGACAAACCGTGAGGCAGCCGAGGACTGTTGCCAGGAAGTCTTTCTGCGCGCATATTTAAATTTGTGGCGCGTGGGCGACCCGGACCGGATCGCAGGATGGTTATGTCGCGTGTGCAGAAATCTAGCTCTCGATTGGTTGCGAAATAATTCCCGGCGAGTCCTGGAGTTTCCTCATGTGCGCGCTGAGTCCGAAATACTGAACAATACGGCCGATGTCCATCAGCCGTCGCAGCGGGAGCAATTAGATAACAAAACCAAGTTGTACCAGCTGCACGAAGCGCTTCATCAACTGCCGGCCGCCCAGCGAGAATTGCTGGTTCTGCATTATGTTCAGGAACTCAACGACCGAGAGATCGGAGAACTGCTGAACGTGCATCGCACCACCGTCCGTTACCATCTCGGACGTGCGCTTGATCAGTGTCGAAAACTCGTGGATTCCGCTGCGCTGCGTGATGCACTTTCGGCAATAACACCACGACCAGCGCACGCGTTAAGAACTCTGGCTACAGCAGCTTTGCTGGCAGATGCCAGCCGCAAATCGCATGCACTGTCGTCCAGTCTGGCGCCCGCGGAATTGCCCTGGGTCGCCCCCGGTATGGGCTCTGGTCTGGGATTCAAGACTCTGTGGAATGGAGTTCTTGTGGCGCTGGGCAAAAAGGCGACACTCGGAATTGCGACGGTGATTGCCGCAGCGATCGGTGTCGGGACCTTGGAAGTAACGCAAGGCGGCGTATTCCGACCAAACAAGGTTGAGTTCAGCGCGCCGACCGGACCTTCGGGGTCGAGCGAAATCGAAGGGCTTAGAGGCATTACCGGGATCTGCCGGATCCGCAATGCGTTCGACCTGGGCAATGCTGTCCAGATGCTGTATTTCGACGCTCAATCCAGATTTACCGGGCTTGAAAGACTGCCAAACGAGCAACGCCATGACATTCTCATTCAGTCACATCCACTGTGTGGTACGGGCGGCATACGGAATCTGTTTCGTCGGGAGCTCGAGAAACGATATGGCTGTACCATTACACGTGAACAATTAACCACAAACGTTTACCTCTTGCGCACGGTTGGCGGCAAACCGGCGCCCGGACTCCATCGGCTGAAAAGCGTCTGGGGTGGCCCAACTTCTGTCGGCGGCTACAGGGCCGGCTTACAAACCATTAGCCGCGACACCATGAATGGATTTGCGCATATGATCGAGAGTCAGCTTGCGATCCCGGTAATTAACGAAACGGGATTGAAGGGCGATTATGCAGGGATGGTGCGGTGGAAACCCGGGGACCACGACGCATTCATCGCGGCGCTGCGGGAGTATCTTGGACTGAAACTGGTGCCAGCGCAACGTAAGCTGGACTATATTGTTATTAGAAAGCTGACTGCATCTGGCGATATGCGAGGTACAGCGAGCATTGTTGCTGTGCCTCAGAAAGCAAACCGTTGAGGCACCGCGAGGCATGCAGCGCTTTCACACTCGTTGAGATTCTGATCACGGTCGGCATCATAGCCATACTGGCAGTTATTGCCATTCCGAACCTGCTTCTTGCACAGACCCGTGCGAAAGTGACGCGCGTGAAAGCCGACCTGGCGGCTGTAGTTGTGGCACTCGAACTGTATCATACCGACCGCAACGCATACCCAACTTATCACTATGCAAACAACCAGGAGGCGAACGGCGGCACCAGTTTTCACGCAGGCGGCAGCGTACTTGATCTTGGAGTTTCGCCGGAGTTCGATGGCCGCAACCCGCTTACAACGCCGGTCGCTTACCTGACCGCAATGCCCACCGATCCATTTAATACGCGATCGCCTGATGAGTCGCCTGAGGTGTCACAATACTATTACGTAAACTGGGATTACGCAATTGAGAGAATCCCGTCGCCAGATAACGATGCTTTTCTCAAACTGCGTAAACTGCAAGGACCCTGGCGGCTGCATAGCAACGGGCCTGACCGCACCGGGCCTGACAGCGACGTTCTGGAGGGGCAGGTGATTTATAGTCCGGCTAATGGCACGATCAGCCGCGGTGACATCGTACGCACCCAGAAGCTGGGTCAGCAATAGCGCCTTTAAATCTCCAGCACCACTGGCAGGATGACCGGAAAGCGGCCTGTTTCGGTTTTGATAAACTTTTTCAGTGCGCGACGCACTTCCGCCTTCACCACCGCCCACTCTTCCTTACTCTCTTTTTCGCATTCTTCAAACGTGTCGAGAATCAGCTCCTTGCAGCGCTCGAAGAAGCGTTCGTTCTCGTCCATGAAAAGAAAACCGCGCGAAACTATATCCGGTCCCGCCACCAGCTGTACGGTCGATTTCTCGATAACCAGCATGACGATCACCATTCCATCCTCCGCGAGATGACGGCGGTCGCGCAGCACCACTTCATCGATGCTGCCCACATCGCGCCCGTCCACCAGCACGCGGCTCACTTCAATCTTCCCACCGCGAGCCGCGCCGTCGGCATCCATTTCGACCACGTCGCCGTTCTGCAGGATGAACACCTTCTCAGGATCGATGCCCATCTCGACGGCAAGATGCTTGTGCTCAACCAGGTGCCGAAACTCTCCGTGAATCGGGATCATATACTTGGGACGGCACAGCGCAATCATCTGGCGCATCTCCTCGCGATAGGCGTGGCCTGATACGTGGACGCCGGCGATGTCCTGGTAAAACACCTCGGCGCCGCGACGGAAGAAATGGTTAATCATCCGGTAGATCGACTTCTCATTGCCGGGAATGATGCGCGACGACAGGATCACCATGTCGCCTGGCTTAATCTTCACGTCCTTGTGCTCGTCGAGCGCCATCCGCGAAAGGCCGCTCATAGGCTCGCCCTGGCTTCCGGTCGTTAGAACAATCCGTTTTTCGGGCGGTGCTTTTTTGATGTCACGGATGTCGTACACCAGTTCTGGCGGGTAGTAAATCGCACCCACCTCTGCCGCAATTCTCAGGTTCCGGATCATATTGAGCCCGGAGACAAAGACCTTCTTCTTGTGCCGGGCCGCGAGGTCCAGCACCACCTGCACCCTGTGCAGGCTCGACGAGAAGCAGGAAAAGATAATGCTGCGAGGTGCCGCGGCGAAAAGCTTATCGATCGGCTCAATGACTTCACGCTCGCTCTTCGAGTACCCGTCACGCTCGACATTCGTTGAATCCGATAGCAACGCCAGTACGCCCTCATCTCCCAGCCGGGCGAAGCCTCCAAAGTCGAACATCCGCCCGTCCATCGGCGAGTTATCGATTTTGTAGTCGCCGGTATGGACAATCGTCCCATAAGGCAGGCGTATCGCCACCGCCACCGCATCCGGAATGCTATGCGTTACCTGGATAAATTCAATCGGCACATCACCTACATGAATCCGTTGCTTCGGCTCGATGACGTTCAGATCCGCGCTGCCGTCAAGGTTCCACTCTTTCAGCCGCTCCTTGACAAGTGCACAGGTAAGCGCGGTGCCATAAATTGGTACGTTAATCTGCTGAAGCAGATAAGGCAAGGCGCCGACGTGGTCCTCATGCGCGTGCGTCAGGATGATTGCCTTGAAATTCTCCCGGTTCTCCAGGATGTAGCTGATGTCCGGAATGACAAAATCGATTCCCAGGAGCTCTTCGTCAGGAAAGGTCTGTCCGCAGTCGATTGCGAACATGACATTGCCATATTCAAACACCATCATGTTCATACCGATTTCGCCCAGGCCGCCCAGCGGAATCAGGCGAAACTTATGCCCTCGCCGCGTTGCCAGCGGCTTCAACTGTGTCTGGGTTTCCGGCGAGTCGTCCGCGTCGAAAAGTGAATCCATGGGCTGGGCTTATGGAAGAGCGGCAGGCGCAAGCGCAACTGATATGTTAGTTTTTAACTATAGGGGCACCTGCAGCTACTAATGAGGATACTGCACCGCTTGGACAGAAATCCGGCTGCGGCGTGGGTTCATTCGCTCGCTTGGCGAGCAGCCGACAGCTTACGTGCCGCCGCCAATCACCAGCATGGCCACGTTGAAATAAATCAGGATACCCGTGACGTCGACCAGCGTTGCGACAAAGGGCGATGACGATGTCGCCGGGTCAAAGCCAAGTCGCTTCAGCACAAATGGCAACATGCTGCCCACCAGGCTTCCCCATAGAACGACACCGAAAACCGAGATCAGCATAACAACTCCAATTTTAGGCCAGATTTGACCCAGGAGCTCCACTTCTGCGATTCCGCGGGTGGCCCGTGCTACAGGGTCGTAGGTAGCAATGCGCAGAAATCCAACCACACCGAGGATAATGCCCAGGCACGATGCAGTTACAAGTTCACGTCTAAGTACACGCCACCAGTCGCGCAGCCGTATTTCTCCCAGCGAAAGCGCCCGGATCACCAGTGTCGAAGCCTGCGATCCGCTATTGCCCCCTGCCGAAATCACCAGTACCAAAAACAAAGCCAGGCGCATCTGATCCAGTTCATGCTCAAAACTTCCAATAGCGGTGGTGGTGAACATGCCGCCAAGGAATAATATGATCAGCCACCCTACCCGCTTCTTGATCATCTTTACAAGACCGATCTGCATATATGGCTCGTCCAGCGCGGCCATACCGCCGATCTTCTGGATGTCTTCCGTGGCCTCCTGCTCCACCACGTCAAGCACATCATCGACCGTCACAATTCCTAACAGCATTCCCTGGCTGTCCGTTACCGGAAGCGCGACCACGTCGTACTTGCGGAAATCCTGGACAGCCGCCTCCTGGTCTTCGGTGGCCTTGAGCGCAACGACCTCGCCGCTCATCAATTCGCGCACGATACGTGCGGGCGGCGAGAGCAGAATGTCGCGCACGCGAATGGCAGCGAGCAGCCGGCCAGGCTGGTCGGTCACATAAAGCACGTTTAACGTTTCGCTATCGCGTCCGACCCGGCGTACGTGCTCCAGCACTTGCTCAATCGTCCAGTCTTCACGGATGGCAACGTAATCCGGTGTCATCCGACGGCCGATGCTGCCTTCCGGGTAGCCGAGCAACTTTTTGGCGACTGCCAGTTCCTCGGGCGCAAGCAGCGTCAGCAACTGACGCGTCGCCTCGCTCGGTAATTCCTCCAGCAACGCGGTCCGATCATCCGGTGCCATCGCATTGAGCAACTCCGCGACTTTTTCGTCGCCCAGGGCCCGGAGCAAAGTTTCCTGCTTGTCATGCGACAAATACCCGAAAATCTCCGCAGCAACTTTGCGGGGCATGATGCGGAACAGGACCGCCTCATCTTCGGGCGGCAGTTCCTCAATCAGCTCCGCAAGGTCAGGCGGCATGAGGTCCGCAAGGGCATCGCGCAACCCGGCAAAATCGCCGGTGCGAACCATCTCCTGTATTTCGGGAAGCAGCAGGTGGCCAAGCACTTGTGCAGTTCCTTGCTAGCAATTATTGATGAGGACAGAACGAGAGCCACCCGGCGTCTGCGTTTTTCCGATACCGTGCTGCGTTTCATCAAGGCAGCGGTTTAGAGGAATTCGCGCGCAGCCGCAGGGTCAACTGTAGAAGTGCGGGCAAATTAGCTTTTCGGTCGGTTACAGCATCCTGGATTCCGGCACGCGGTTTCCATTGCGCTCGAAAATTGCCACGTGCCGGACATTGTCCCACGGATTTACAAACGGAAGGTCCAGGGAGCATATGCACTCGAGCCACAGAAGTCGAAACCGGGCGATTGGATTAATCGTCCTTTTGCTGACATCCGTTTTACCAGCCAGCGTTTGCGCAGGCTGGTTAAAGCCGAATGTGCAGTGGCCGGGATACTATCCACCCTACTGGGATCAGCGTGAACCATACTACCGTCCCCCTCAACGTCGTGAGCCAAAACCGGCACGTAAATCCAAACCCCGAAACACCGAAAAGCCTAAAAACGAAACCGCGAAGGCAGTGGCCACCACTGAAACCGAAACGGTTCAAAGCGACGATTCTATCCAGGAAGTCGAGTCTGCCAATCCGCTGCAGCAGTCTCGCAAAAAGTCATCGCTGCAGCCCCGGAGCGAAGCTCCTCCAGTGCAGCCCGTCAGCGGCGACTACGTTTCCATGGTTTGGGACGACTCAGACTCTCTTGAAAAGATTGCGGCGATTTGCGGCACAAGTTCCGCCAATGTACTGCGCCAGAATGCATTAAGCCGGGCTGAGCTTCGCGACGGACAGGTATTGCAGCTTCCGCGCCCTGCGGGCGATGCGCCAGAAATCGCAGCGCTTCAACCAGAACGCCAGCGCGCCCGGGAAATCTGGCGCGGCATACGCGGCCAGAAGCGTATTGCGCTTACATTCGATGCTGGCGGCGAGGACGACGCGGCAACAGACCTCCTCTCTTACCTGACCGAGGCCGCCGCACCCGCAACGTTCTTTATCACCGGCCAGTTTGCAGCCGAACACGGCAAGCTGGTGAAGCAGATCTCAGACGCCGGCTATCCTGTCCACAATCACACCTGGTCCCATCCGGAGTTCACGACCATTCCCGATGAGAAAATTGCTGAGGAACTTGAGCGAGCGGAGTGGGCTATACGAGATACCACTGCAAAAACCACCAGGCCTTTTTGGCGCCCGCCGTTTGGCGACCGCGACAACCGTGTGCTGCGCGCCGCAGCTCAGGCGGGATACCAGTCCATCTACTGGACCCTGGACTCACTCGATTCAGTAGGTGAAAAGAAAGACCCGGAGTTTATCGTTAGCCGAATTCTGAATCCACCAAAAGCAAATGGCGATGCCGATAGCTATCTCGATGGCGCCATCATTCTAATGCATGTGGGTGAGCCGGACACAGCGCGCGCGGTCCCACTCCTTATCAAGGCGCTGCGGCAGCGCGGGTTCCGGCTTGTCACCGTCGAGGAAATTGTAAAGCCCTCAGCGCCGGGCGCAAACAGGCAGTAGATTCAGGAGAGGCCATGTTGAAACCCGAAATCGCAGAGCGCGTACGAGCTTTCGCCGGGGGGGCCGACGCCGAAGGCCTGCGGGAAACGATCGACGCTTTGCTTGCAGCGATGCTGGCTGGCGGCCAGGCTGGCGCCGACGCCATCGAAGACGCCTTTGGGCGCGACCTGGATTTCGGAACCGGTGGCTTGCGAGGAATTATGGGCGCCGGCTCGAACCGGATGAACAGTCTTACGGTCGCCAGGGCAACCCAGGGTTTGGTGAACTATATTCTCGCGCAACGGGGAAAGGGCGCAGTATGCATCGCATACGATTCCAGGCTACGCTCCTCGGAATTCGCGCGCGAGATCGCTCGCGTCGTCGCTGCCAATGGGCTCACTGCCTGGCTGTTCTCCGATGTCCGGCCAACGCCAGAGCTCTCGTTCGCCGTTCGCGAAACGAAATCGACTGCGGGCATCGTTGTCACGGCAAGCCACAATCCCAAAGAGTACAACGGCTATAAGGTCAGTTGGGACGACGGCGGGCAGGTGCTGCCTCCCCACGACCGCGGAATCATTGACGAAGTACGCAAAGTTGATCGCGCAGATCAGATTCGCTCAATCGATTTTGATGAAGCGGTGCGCGCCGGCAGCATTATTCTCATGGGCGACAAGCTCGACAAAGCTTACCTTGCGGCGCTCGACGCCGTCCATAGGCGCAAGGAACTTACGTCAAAGCGCGGCGGCGAACTGCGTATTGTTTATACACCGCTGCACGGCACAGGTATCCGGATTGTGCCGCATGCTCTCAGCCGCTGGGGATTCTCCGATGTCCAGATTGTCGAGCAGCAGGCCGAGCCCGATGGGAACTTCCCCACAACAAAGTCGCCAAATCCGGAGGAACGCGCTGCGCTCGAGCTGGCAATCAACCTCGCGCGCAAACACGACGCAGACATTGTCATGGCGACAGACCCGGATGCAGACCGTATCGGGATCGCCGTGAAACACGATGGCGATTTCGTGCTGCTGACCGGCAACCAGGTGGGCGCACTTCTCGCCTTTTACGTTTGTGAAACGCTTCGCGAGCAGCAGCGCCTTCCCGCCAACGGAGTGGTGATAAAGACGATCGTCACGACTGAGTTGATCGCCGCAATCGCCAGGGAATATGACGTTGGCATCGAGAACTGCCTGACAGGTTTCAAGTACATCGCCCAGTTAATGCGCGGGTACGAGGAACGTGGTGCACCGGGAAGTCCCGAGAAGACTTTTCTCATGGCTTGCGAAGAGAGCTACGGCTATCTCGTAGGAACGCATGCGCGCGATAAGGACGCAGTGGTTGCTGCCTGTGTTATTGCGGAAATGGCACTCTGGGCAAAGTCGAATGGCAAATCGCTGGTCGACCTTTTACACTCGCAGTATCGACGACACGGCGTTTACCTTGAAACGCAGCTGAGTAAAACCATGCCCGGGCTGGCGGGTATGAAACAGATTCAGTCATTAATGGAGCGCCTGCGCAGTTCGCCGCCCGTGGAGATTGGCGGCATCGCAGTCGCTGCAATGACCGACATTTCAGCGGACACGCGCCATGAAATCAAAACCGCTGCGCAGATGGCCGGCCCTGGTTTGCCCAAAAGCAATGTGCTCATCTTTGAACTCGAAGACGGCAGCCTGGTTGTGGCGCGTCCGTCCGGAACCGAGCCGAAGATCAAATTCTACTTTATGGTAGTCGACCGTGACGGAGTTCCATTTTCCGAGACCGAATTGCAAAAGCGCATACAGAACTGCCAGGCCAAAGAGCAGAGACTCCGCGCGTCGATGGAGAAAGTATAACTGCGGTTAAACAATGTGCCCTCAGCTTTGGGCTTGGACAGATAGTGGCGATACATCTCGTGTGCCTCAAGAGCCCGAAATTAACATGCCTGCCACGTGGTATATACTTGAAGCAAATCGCGTTGACATGGCGCGCATTGCGACATTACGTCGCGCGATTGTAGTGTAGCAGACTACTTGAAACGAGACTGGGTTCATGCGGCGTAAACTACTGGGAACATGCGGGCTGCTGATCATCAGCGTAGGCGTAAGCCATGCGCAAACAAGCATTGCTGAAATGAATGCTGTAACCGGCGGAATGGATACCCTCAATAGCGCACCCGTCGGTCCTGCGGGGGGAAATGTTGCGCTTGATCGCGCGCGCGCACTACAGCAGCCGGGTGCACTCCCCGGTGGCTATAACAACCAGATTGCACCAGGTGCGGCACCCGGAATGAGTAGTCCCGCGGGTGGCCTCAACCCTGCTCCGATTGGGGCGCTACCCGCTCCGGGTCCGCTGCCAGGCGGAAACCTGCCTCCCTTCCCGGGCGCAGCCGTGGGCCCCGGTGCTGTCACAGCCGTACCCGCTCCTGGATTTGAAGGCGATCTCGGAATAACAGGCCAGCCTAATCAATTTGGCCAGCCAGGTCAGCCTGGAACTGCCACCCCAACTCCTGAACCTACGATTACCGTTTTGATTGGTAAACGCGTGTACGATGCCGTTACGGGCGCGCTCCTTGAGGATGCTTTCCAGCAAACCGTTTTGCAAAGCGAGCAGGATAAGTACGCCGACGACGGCGTGCTCGACAACGGAATTGCAGGCGATGGCGTACGCGGCAGCGTCACAACGATACGAGACAAGTATGTCGGGGCCGAGACAAACTCGATTAAGAATCGCCTGATCAACCTTGTGCGTAACTCCGAAAACATGTCACCGATGGTGTTTTATGGTTTTCATGTAATGGCGGTCGATCCAACGACGCAGCACCGCGCGATGCCCAACCTTCTGGAAAAGGAAGCTCAGCGCGATGAATCGCTGCGGGACTGGAACAACAAGTTCCTCGCTGATTATCGCGTCGACAAGAACGATCCCCGCAGTGAGTACTATCAGCTCTATGTTCCAGCCCCCCCGCTCGTGCCCAAGTACCCCGCACCGCCTGGTTACGTGGCCCCACAAAAGCTCGCGCCCGGTCAGGCACCAGGTACAGGTGCAACTGCGGCAGGCCCGAATATTTACAACGGAGATCCGGTGATCAATGTCCCCGGCTCTGAAGGCGCCATTTAACTTTTGCGACAAAACTAAGAGGTTCCATGCCCCCAGCAATTAAACCGCCGTCTCCTGCTGAAGCTGCGCTAGGCGACGCACAAAACCTAATGCAGCTTTGGCTCAGAGCGAAGGGCTTTCTTGCCAAGGCCACTACTGAGGAACCGATCACGCGCGACGAGGAACAGGTGTTCCTCGAAACCAAGAGTGAGATTTCGAAAGTACAGCGAAGCATTGCGCAAAAGCTGCCGGCCGATGTCAGCTTTGGCGCCGATCGCATGCAGGAAATACTCAGGCAATCCATCTCCATCAGCCACTTGCGTAACCTGCCAAAAGCCGATAAGCAGAGCCTGGCGTCAAATTGGCACTACGTTTTCATCAACCTGAGCCGCGCGATGGGTGCTTTGCAGTTCCTTGCCGAAGGCTACACTCCGCCGCCGCGTCAGCAAAAACAGGGCAGCGGCATTAAGGATCTTAAAGGCGCCGCCTCAGGAAAGCCCGAGCCTAAGAAAAAAGGCGCGCTTAAAAAGCCGAGCACCTGGATTGTTTTAATGATCATTGGCGGCATTGTTTACTACTTTATGAACAAGTAGCTGTTCGACGTTGCGTAGGCATATCAGCGCTTTCGGGCCGCTGGTCTGCTCAGTCCGTCGGCTGCCTTAAACTAAAAGCGAAGTTAGCCCGCGAAATCATCCGGTTAGCCTTGATTTTCATATCTCTGCCCCATAGCGTCCGAGTTCAGATTCGACAGTTCGGGGGCGCAACTGCGTTCCAGCATTGTCGAGCTGGGGAGTTCAGTCGGACCGAGCCGACTCCTCTTGCATTTTTAGGTGTGTTGTTGGTTGTAAGATATAAAGTTCGCTCTGAAGGCGCAGGCCAAAACCTACCTCTTCCGGGCGTGCTTCCATACGAAACCAGAAGGGTGGTTCCCGTGAATCGGAAGCTGCAACGATTCTCCATCTCTCGACCCATGGCCGTCCTGGCTGCGGTCTCGCTTTGCATCACACTGTCCGGCTGCTATGGCGTGTACGAGGGCAAAGCCGAAAAGAACATTAAGCAGGCCACCGATTGGCAGGCTGAGAAGTTCGACGAGAGTAAGCCGATCTTCGAAAGTGCTAAAAAGTCGCTCGACGCAGCCAAGCAGGCCAATGCTGGCAAGCAGGGCGGCGAGGCGCGCAAGCAGGCAAAAGAAGCCGCCACGCTAAGCGAACAGGCGATGAACGCCGCCAAGACGCGCTACGCGGACCAGCAGCTCAAACAAGCCAAGAAGGCTATGGAAGTCGCGCGCATCAACGATGGCCAAAGCCAGAACGCGAAGCTCTATACCACAGCGGAAGCTAATTTTAATGAAGCTAATGAAAAGTATGGCAAGCAGAAGTATGAGGATACGATCAACCTCAGCCGCCAGGTGCAGACCGATGTGGACCAGCTTCTTGCCACGCTGAAGAACACCGCGCACAACCAGCTCGAGACGCTGCGCCAGCGCATGCGCGACCTTGACGCGGCACAGGCCAGCAAGTACAATCCACAGCCCATTCTGCGCGGCAATGAGCAGGTTGAGCGCATCAAGGAAAAAATCGAGAACGATCGCGACTACAAGCAGGCCATCATCATGGCCGGCGGCACGATCAGCGAAATCGAAGCCGGGATTATCGAAGCCAAGAAAAAGCATAGCGAGGCTGAACTTCGCGGGCTGGAAGACAAGATCGCGGAGGCAATCACCGAGGAAGCTCCCATTCACGTTCCCGACGCGCTGAAAAACGTGCAGGACCAGTTTGAGGCGATTCTCGCGGGCTTCTACGAGAAGCAGTTCGACAGCGTGTTGTCTGCTGCCGAGGCTCTGAAGCCGCGTGTCGACCAGCTGATCACCATGTCACGTATCGAGGCGACGAAGGATCGTATCCGTCAGGTCACGGAAGGTGTGCAACGGCTCAAGGAACAGAACGTCGAGCAGTATCTGCCTGGTCGCGTAAAGGTCATGGAAGACCTGCTGGCCAAATCACAGGACCAGTTTAACAACAACAATTACGAAGGCGCCAAGTTCGAAGCTGGCAATGCGCTGATCGAGCAGGATCGTATTACCGCCAGCTTCGACGCTCTCGCTGAATCCACAATCCAGGACGCCAGCGGCAGCGTGATTGCTGCGCGGCAGACCTACACCCGTATGGGTCAGATCTTTGGCACAGGCCAGACCGCCGTTGATCCGCGGCTGGAATCGCGATTCCAGATCCGGTCAGCGGAATTGAATGCCAAGCTCGCAGAGGCTTCACAGCAACTGGATTTTTCGAACACCACTCGCAGGACCAAAGAGTTCCGCAAGGCCATTGAAAGCGCGAAGGTGTCGCACGCCACCGCGGACTCCGTAGCCAATGGCACCTATAAACTCGTTACCGAAAACGCGCTTCTCGGCATCCAGGATCAGATATCCGCTCTGGAGCGGCAGGGGGCCCGCGAATTTGCACCGCGCCAACTGGGAGAGGTGCAGTCGCTGGTTGAGCAGACGCAGAAGCTCGTCAGCGAAAACCAGAACCGCGAAGCAGCCGACCGCGTTGCAAAGACTCGTGCCACGCTGGAAAACGTAAAACAGGAACTTGCACGCCGCGCGGTTGAGGAAGGCGCTCGCACCGGCGACATTCTGCGCCGCATCGAAGGCGGTGCGGCCCCGACGCCCGCAAGTGGTGGAGGACCGCAGACCATGGCCCCGCGCACCACGCCGTATGGCCAGTATCCCGGCGGCACCGAACTTAATAACAAGGAGTCGATGTTTGCCACCGACATTACCGGATTAAGCTCCTCAGATGCGCGCGAACTTTCCGCGCGCCAGCCTATCGTACTTGCGCAGACGCATGTCGGCCATCCCACCAACAGCAGCGGCTGGACCGGCGAGCAGGGCTACCTCGATAACCGCAACATCACCCACGGAACCTACATGACGCACAACCCGCCAGACCGCGTATTTCTCGGAACCGGATCCCATACCGGGGCTATCATTGGAACACGCCCCGAGCCTGTTGTCCCCACACGTGAAGACACCGGCAGCTACACAGGCGGATCCCAGGGAAGTTATGAACCACCCACCGCGCCCGGGCCTTTTGTGGCGCTCGGCACCAGCAGGACCGGCGGTGCCGCGGTTGCACTTTCGGCAACTGCCGGCGGGGACACAGCAAGCGCTCCACTGGACAGCGGTGTAGCCATAGTTCGCGCCCAGATTAACGACATCGTGCTGGACCAGCAGCGCTCCCGTGACCTTCGCACGTACCAGCCCGACGCAATCCGCGACGCGGAGGCGAAGCTTTCCGAAAGCGCTTCCGCACTGGCATCGGGCGAGTATATCCGAGCCACACAACTCGCCCAGGAAGCGCAGAAGATTATTGTCGATGCGGATCGCAAAGCCGCCGAGGCCGCCGCCACGAAAAGTATCCAGGATGCAGCCGACCGTATAAATATTGCCGAGGCTGCCGGAGCTGTTATGTTCGCGCCGGCGCAGCTTAACGAGGCGATTAAGCTATACGAGCAGGCTCGCTCATCGCTCAAGACAGGTGATGTTCATGATGCACGTGCAGTCGCCGGACGTGCCATGGTTGCGGCCGAAGATGCTCGCCTGTACAATGTCACCAAAGCGCACGACCTTGCCGCGCTCTCCATCCGGTACGGCGGATACAAGTCCACTCACCCCGCACTTTCCGAAGCAAACAACCTGGCCTATGGCGCAGAGAATCTCCTCAACCATCCCAACTCCGCTGCTGCCGGTCAGGAGATGGCAAAGCAGGCCGTCATGATGGGGCAGCTCGCACTTGATTCCGCGCGCGACTATAGCTTCCAGGAGCGGCTTGATAACATCTACAAGGCGCTTAACACCGCCCTGCGTGCCGGAGCGAATTACTTTAACGTTGCAGAGGTTAAGCGGCTCATTGCCGAGCTGGCAGTCGCACGTGAGGAGTACTGCACCCACAACTACGACGCCGTTGAGCTGAAGCTCAAGGACATCGAAGCGCGTCTGGCTCGCGTCATCGAAACCACACCGCTGGTTCTCGAAGAGAACCTGATTGAGACAACTGAGAAACTGAACGCGCTCGTACTTGCCGGTGCCGAGAACTGGATGGCGCAGGAAGTCGACGATGTAAAAAGCCTCATGAACCGCTCAGTCATCGACTTTCGCAAACACGACTACTATTCGAGCTATACGAATATCCGCAATGCCATGGCGCTGACCGAGCGCATTGAGGCACGTCTTCAGGAGCAGGTTTACTACGACGCCATCACCGAGCTTTTCGCGCAGATGGATCTTGCATTCCGGGACTTCTCCCAGGTGCTGGATTACGATCGCGTCTTCCTGAAGAAACTCATCACCACACCTCAGGGCCAGCCTGCTGCCATAGGTTTCCGCGGCCAGCAAAGCCCCAATCTGTTCAAGGATCGTATAACAGACATCTACCTTCGTGCAATTCATCTGAAGGCGCCCAAAAGCCAGGAAGGCACACATAACGAGGTGATCACTTCGATCAAGTTTGCGAAGGTGGCCGCCGAGAACTTCCAGAAGCTGTTCATCCTGGATCAGGTTTCCTACCCCGATGCTTATGATATCATCGACACAGCCTTTAACCAGTTCCAGCGCTCGCGCATACTTCGCGGGGAAATCCAGGTGCGGCTGATAGATCCACAGGCACGGACCAAGGTAATCCGCGCCGAGAAAATCGTGAACTTCTAGTCGGAATCTCCCCCATTGCAATTACAAGGCGGGCTTCGGCCCGCCTTTTTCATTGGCGGCAGGTCATCCTCGTACTCTTGACCTGCGTCCAATCACCTATAACATATCGCTTAACTAGCTGGGACGGCATATCATGAAATTCTACTTACGTTTCGGTGCGGCAGTAGTGGTGATAGCGTTGATTGTGTGGCTGCTGATGGAGTTCGGGCAGCGCGATGCCCCCGCTCCCGTTGCCGTGGCGGTTTCGCCCGCTCCAACACCGGTACCAACTCCAGCTATTGCGCCTGTGCCGAGGCCGGTGCAGGCACCTATCAGCCAGCCAACCCTTCCCGCTTTCATCCCTCGCGCAGCGCTCGGAGCACACGTTACCATCACGGGTACGCGCCGTGTGGATGACTGGTGGTATGTTACCGCTGTAGGCCGCGATCGCAATGCGCTTAATGACTTCCTGGATATAGCATACAAGTCAGGCCTGCGCGATCTGGATGTAAACTACCAGGACTACAAACAGTTCATTGTCCGCGGCCAACAACGCTCACAGAACACCTTCAAAATGCGCTTCTAACCTAAGTGGTGGGTCGTCTCGCCGCTAGTGCGCCGAATCCGAAATTCCTATCCAGTTTGAGCGCGGAAGATGAGCGCGATTCGGCACACAGAACCGAATACGAATTAACGGTAGCCCACACTAAGCGACCAGCGGCGCTCCCAGATCGTTGTGCAGGATAACGGCCACCGCGCCGCGCAGCCGAGGGTGTATCAGGTCATCGGTAGGAACGATCTTGGTGGGCAGGTGCTTCTGCACGCGCGAGGCTACCTCTTTGAGCACAGGCGGTCCCACGATATTCCATGCCCGGGTCACCTCGCCGACCACCACCACGACGCTTGGCGCTAGTGAAGTAACAACCATCGCCAGCCCAACACCCAGGTAATGCCCCATTTTCTCCAGCGCCTTTACTGCGCGAGTGTCATTCTGCTCGGCCAGGTTCACAATGTCTTCGAAGCTGATCGCGCCATTTCGGCCAGTCGTGCCCTGGCCATTCTTTTTACCACCGGGTGCACTTAGCTCCTCGTAATAACGCACTGCTGCCGAGTTCGAAGCATACACTTCCCAACAGCCGCGATTGCCGCAATTACATAGAAGCCCATCCTCGCAAATGGACACATGCCCAAACTCGCCCGCCATGCCCGTGGGGCCGCGAAGTAATTGACCGTTCATAAAAATGCCACAGCCCACCCCCTCCGACACAGTCAGGGCTACAAGATCCTGCACACCATCCGCGTGCTTACCAAACCAGATCTCAGCCAGCGCGCAGGCATTGGGGGCGTTCTCGACGATGACCGGTAATCCTGTAGTCTCCTCCAGGGGCCCGATGAAGTCGATATCCCGCCACCCCAGGTTCGGTGCGTACGCCAGCCTTGCTCCCTTTAACGTTACGCGGCCGGGCAGGCTTACGCCGATCCCGGCATATGTGTACTTGTGGCTTTTCATGAAAGCGCCGACAGCTTTGGTCAGGTCATCGATAAACTTCTCAGGGTCGTTGATAGTCTTCAGGCGTTCCAGCGTAACAAACCGTCCGCTCATATCCGCAACGGCCAGTGTCGTGTGCACGGGGCGGATATCGACTCCAATGATATAAGTCCGGTCATTATTGAAGTGAAGTACGCGGGGTTTGCGGCCGCGTGGTGCATCGGTCAGCGCGCCTTCCGTTACCCACTGCTGTTCGATCAGTTCCTCGACAATTAACGATACGGTGGAGAACTGGAGCCCGGACTTCCTTGCCAGGTCCGCACGGGAAATCGGCTGGTGCGTACGAAGAAAGTTCAGCACGATACGCCGATTTATGTCCCGCGCAGTCTCGCTGGTGGCGACCTGGAAGTTTTTTAGATCAATTTTGCGCATGTCGGAATTTCTGTCTGTGTCAGCCTGATGCCACTAAAAACCAGTCAGTGTGGAGATCACTGTTTTGTGAATGCAAGGCTTGTGAGTTGCAAATAGCTGAGCCAGCTAGAAGTAAAATCTGCCTGCGAGGTCTCGTTGCCACTATCCCATAATATTTTTCGTGCTCGGCCCCAGGATCTCTCACTGGCGCGACAGGCTGTCGTGGGTCTACACAATCACACTCCGGGTGATGACGTGGCTCTGCTGGCTTTTCTATCCGATCCCAACGGTTATTTGCTTCTTGCGACAAAAGGTGAGCAGGTGATCGGCAGCCTGAGTGGTTTCGCGCTGCGCCATGCATTTCGCAGTGAGCCGGCTTTTCTCCTGTATGAGATCGATGTCCACCCATCGGCTCGACGGAATGGAATCGGCACAGCGCTTGTGCGGCAATTCATCAATGAAGCCGAAATGGCGAGAGCTTACGAAGTATGGGTGCTGACTAATCAAAGTAACACGCCCGCTATGTCTATGTACACGCGTTGCGGCCTGAGCCGCCGAAACCTTGACGATGTGATGCTGGAGATCGCGCTCAGTGGCCCAGGCGACTCGCACACCTGACGGGCTTCACCTGCGCTTTTTTGTATTGACGCATTATGCGCCGCTTCTTTTGGGTAAGCCAACTTGTAACCCGTGCTCCCGCGCTGGCGGTGCAACGGAACCCATAGATTAGCTATAGATAGGTTGGAGGCGACCATGGCCGTTGGTCAGAAGGTTAAAGAAATCGTTGCTCAGCAGTTGGGTGTCAACGAGGAGCAGGTCACTGAGGAAGCGTCGTTTAAGGATGACCTCGGCGCCGACTCGCTCGACATCGTCGAGCTGGTCATGGCATTCGAGGAAGAGTTTAACATCGAGATTCCCGACGAAGATGCTGAGAAAGTTCTCACGGTCGGGCAGGCAGTTTCCTATATCGAGGGCAAGGCTGGCACAGCCGAGTAACTCTGTGGCATGCCGAATAGACGGCCCACTGCCGTCATATTAAAACGCTTCAAAAGGGCGCGTCGGGTTGAAATCAGCCCGGCGCGAATTTTTTTTGGCGGTGGATGCTGCCTACACTGGCAAGCTTAACGTAAAACGAGGAGAACCATGGAATTCAGGCGCGTAGTGGTAACTGGGCTGGGAGCAATTACCCCGATCGGCAATACAGTGGACGAATACTGGCACGGTCTGCAGCACGGTGCCTGCGGTGTCGGTCCGATCACGCGCTTTGATACCACCGGCCAGACAGTGACCATCGCCGCCGAGGTGAAGGGTCTCAATCCCGAGGACCACTTCGAGAAGAAAGAGATCAAGAAGCTCGACTACTTCGTGCGTTTTGCGATGGTCGCCGGGCGTGAAGCTTTCAGGCAAAGTGGCCTCGATCTTACGCAGCACGATGCGAATGAGATTGGTGTGCTCATCGGCGTGGGCATGGGCGGGGTGCTAACCATTGAGGAACAACATGACGTGCTGGTGAAGCGTGGCCCCGGGCGCGTCACTCCATTCCTGGTCCCCAAGATGATCCCGAACATGGCAGCCGGAATGGTATCTATCGATCTGGGCCTTAAGGGGCCGAACTCCGCCGTCTCGACCGCATGCGCGTCTGCGACACACGCGATCGGCGATTCGTTCCGCATTATCCAGCGCGGCGATGCCACAGCCATGATATGTGGCGGCGCGGAATCGGTCATCACCCCCCTCTCCATTGCCGGGTTTGCCAACATGGGCGCGCTCAGTGCATGCAACGACACGCCGCATTGCGCCAGCCGGCCATTCGACGCGAACCGCAATGGCTTCGTGATGGGAGAAGGCTCCGGCCTGCTCGTACTCGAGGAACTGGAGCACGCAAAGCAGCGCGGTGCTAACATCCTGGCGGAAATCGTCGGCTATGGTCTCACCGGCGATGCATTCCATATGACATCCCCGGGACCAAATGGCGAGGGAGGCGCGCGTTGCATGCGCATGTGCCTGCGCTCCGCCGGACTGCAGCCTGAACAAGTCGACTACATAAACGCACACGGCACCAGCACCCCGTTAAACGACAAGCTGGAAACGCAGGCAATCAAAACGGTGTTCGGCGACCATGCATACAAGATCGCCGTCAGCTCCAACAAAAGCATGATAGGCCACCTCATCGGTGCCGCGGGCGGAGTTGAAGCAGTGGCCACCGTCCTTACGATACGCGACGGGCAGATTCCTCCCACGATCAACTACTCCGAAAAAGACAACGAGTGCGACCTGGACTACGTGCCCAACACCGTGCGCCAGCAGCAGGTCAACGTCGCCATCAGCAACAGCCTGGGATTCGGTGGCCACAACGCGACGATTGCATTCAGGAGCTATAACGGCTAGTTCGGAGATCCGGCATACACTGCCGTAATCTCGCGGAGCCACCGCTCGCGATTGTGAAAATTTAGCGCGCGATCGCGGGCACTGTTGCTCAACGTGCTGCCCAGTTCCGTCGAATCGAGAATACGACTGATCGCACCCGCCATTGCATCGGGATCGTCAGGCGGAACTACCAGCCCGGTCTCGCCGTCGCGCAGCACTTCGGGGATACATCCCACCGCTGTGGCGACAATTGGCAACCCCGACGCCATGTACTCATACGTCACCCTGCTCGACCCCTCGCTGCCACGGCTTGCAAGCACGCCAACATCCAGTGAAGCCATTGCCGTCTGGACGTCGTCCAGCCAGTCGCGAATAATTACACGGTCCGCGATGCCCAGCTCGCGCGCAAGCGTCATGTATTGCTCCGGCTTTGTGCCACATGAGCGTCCCGCGATCAGGAAACGTGTGTCCGATGCCTGTGCATTGACCATCGCGGCGGCGCGCAAAAACACTTCCTGGCCTTTGATCGCCTGCATTCGCGCGATCAGGCCAATCAGCTTTTCGCCGTGCTCTACACCAATACTGGCGCGCCACGCCTCGCTGCGCTTATCGGTTGTGAACGCGGCCGTATCCACCCCGGAGTAAACCACCCGCAGCTTTTCCTGTATCAGCGGCAGCATCGACCCAAAACTATCGGCTGCAATCTGCGACACCGCGATGACAGCATCGGTCCGATTGCGCAGCAGCCATCGGTTTGCCGCGTGATTGCGCATGGCCGTAATTACATGGCGAGTGCGAACGATCCGCGGAACGGGCGTCGTTGCAGCAACGGCGAACGCTGCAACCCAGTGATCTTTACCCCTGTGGCAATGCACAATTTCCGCGTGGTGCCCACGTATGATACGCTGTAGTTTGCGCATGTCCGCATAATCCGTAATTGGATTAAAGCTGCCGCTGAAAACCAGCGACTCACACGTCACGCCGGCCGCGCGGGCCCGCTCCTCCAGCTCGCTCCCGCCGCGCACCACCAGCAGCGCCGAATGTCCCCTGGCATTCAACTCCATTGCAAGATCGAGACAATGCGCTGCCTCTCCGATGAACTTCCGCGCGCTGTTGCAGATCACAATCTTCAATGCCGGGCCGGTCCGCACAGCATGGTCGTGAGAGCTACCGGTCCCAGCCGAAGTCCCTGCCCGTCAATTCCTTCAGCTGCGCATTGTAAGGGCGAAAGTACTCGACCAGTCGGGTACGTGTTTCTGGCTTCATCTCATCCTTGTACGAGCCCACGTTGAACCGCTTGTACTCCTTCAGATCCATCGGCGGCACACCCAGGAACGCACACACCTGCTGGACTATTTCCTCTGACTTTTCGGCGAAATCTTCCGTGCGCAGGACAAGAATCTGCTCGCGCGGAAATTGCGCGTACCATCGCTCCAATTGCTCGGCATAATGACCGCGCTGCTTGTACGAGAAATGGCGCAATGCACCGATCTTTTTACGCGTCGCCATCGCGCGCTCCATTGTTCCCTTCAGCCTCTCTTCCTCACCATCGAGCGCCTCTTCGAACGTCAACTTTTCACATCCCTTACGCAGCTCATGCTGATAATGCGAGTACGCGCGATCAATGGGATTGCGCAACAATGCGACAAACCGTCCGTTGGGAATGGTCCGCCTCGCATTTTCAGCGGCGAACGGAATGAATATATAACCGGGCGAAGCTTCACCAACCAGGAATGGCCGGCCCTGCCGCAATGCGCGCCACCGCTGAAATATTGTTGGGAAATGAGCGCGGTACCATAGCTTCCCCTTCCGAAAATGCCGATCAAAGAACGTAACTTCTTTGGTGAGCGCAGCAGCGATCGCGGGATGCTGCACCAGGGTGTTGTAAAGTGTTCCGGTGCCTCCCTTCTGCACCCCAATAATTGCGAAGTCCGGTAACACCCGGAACCACCCTCGCAGAAGTGCGTGCCGCCGCCGGAGCTTGGCCTTGTTCATTCACTCTCACTGTCGGGAAATGTGCTCAGCGCTATTCTGGTCGAAAATCGTCTTTATTCGCGAAATTCGTCGACGATTTCACTTCGATTGCTACTTCGAGCTAGAACTTCTCCTCGCCCTCGTCTTCCATCTGAGCCAGGTACTCATCGGGATCCACAATGATGTCACGCACCTTGCTGCCAACGTTCGGGCCCACGATATGCGCTTCCTCCAGCATATCCATCACTCGCCCGGCACGGGCGAACCCGATCTTCAGTTTGCGTTGCAACAGGCTGACACTCGCCTTGCGGTGCACGAGAATTAACTTTGCAGCCTGCCGAAACAGTTCGTCATCGATGGCATCGCTGTCCTCATTGCTGGTCCTCGAAGTACTCCCGCCGGCACCCAGCACCTGCCTTAAGTCCCGCCCGTCCTTGCGCTGCTGCTGATAACTGTAGTCGTAATCGTCGCCGTCGTCATCCACAGCCACGGAGCTGTCATCCGCATCGATGCCGTTCATTCGAAGTTCATCATCGCCGCGGCGGCCCATCTCCTGGCTCGCCTTGAGCCGCTGCTCCTCAATTTCGTGCTGTGTGAGAAAATCTGTCTTCACGTAATTAGCCCGGGCCTGCGAACGCACCCAGTCGGCTGTTCGTTCCACTTCCTGGTCGCTCAAATAGCAGCCCTGCAGGCGAATCGGTTTTGGGCTGCCGCCGGGCGAGAACAGCATATCACCGCGCCCCAGCAGACTCTCCGCACCGTTGGTGTCCAATATCGTGCGCGAATCCACCTTGCTCGACACCTGGAACGCCACACGGCTTGGGAAGTTCGCCTTAATGATGCCAGTGATCACGTTGACGGACGGCCGCTGCGTCGCCAGGATCAGGTGCATTCCCACCGCGCGCGACATCTGCGCCAGGCGGATGATGGAATCTTCCACCTCGTTCTTGGCGATGATCATCAGGTCTGCCAGTTCATCAATGATGATCACAATGTGCGGCATGTACTCGACGTGACGTCCAACCGCTTTGGGATGCGGCTGCTTGCTTTTCACGATCGCGTTGTAGCCGTCGATGTTTCGAACGCCCAGCGACGCCAGTTTCTTGTAGCGCTCCTCCATCTCCTCAATCGCCCAGTTAAGCGCAGCGGCTGCCTTGCGCGGCTCGCACACTACCGGTGCCAGCAGATGGGGAATGGCCTGGTACACATTCAGTTCCACTCGCTTGGGATCCACCATCACCATCTTCACCTTCTCCGGCTGCATTCGGAAAAGTATCGAGCAGATCACCGAGTTGAGACAGACCGACTTTCCCGACCCCGTTGTGCCTGCGATGAGCAGGTGCGGCATGGCTGCCAGATCGCAAATATATGGCTCGCCCGAAATTGTTTTGCCCAATGCAAATGCCAGCGGCGAAGGATGATTGCGGAACGCTTCCGTTTCCAGCATCTCCCGCAGGTAAACGGGCGTCGCCTTGTGGTTCGGAATCTCCAGCCCGACAGTTCCTTTGCCTGGCACCGGCGCAATAATGCGGACGCTCTCCGCCTTCATGCACATCGCAATGTCGTTTTCCAGCGCCGCGATGCGTGCCACCTTCACTCCGGGAGCCGGCTGCACTTCGAACCGCGTTACCGTTGGGCCCTGCGTTACCTGGACGACCGTTGCCGAAATTCCAAACTCCCCCAGCGTACGCTCCAGCGTACCGGATCGCTCGTCCATCTCCTGTTGCGACATCCTGCTCTTCACTTTGACAGCGGGATTCAGCAGATCCAGCCCGGGCGTTTCATACGCCCTTACCAGCGGCAATTCCTCCTGCACCGCTTCCGTCTCAGCCATCGTCACCAGGTCATCAACTTCGGCTTTGGGCGCTTGCCTGGAACTTACCGACGCAGCCAGCGCCGCGTACCTTTTTTGCGCGATCTCTGCCACATCGACAACTGCCGCGGCTGGCGAGGTGGCCCCCCGCGTCGTCTGCAGGGGAGGCGCAGAAAGCGACTGCGCGCGCGTCCCGACAGTTGCAGAAGGTTCTTCCTCCTGGGCCGATCGCCCGCCCCATCGAAAAAATGAACGACGCGACTCCGGTTCTTCCACTCGGGCGGTGGGCTGCACGTCGCCAGGCTCATCCGATTCAAACGCTTCCTTAATTACTTCGAACCACGCGCTCAGCCGCTGCTTCCAGGTTTTCGGTTTCCAGGTGCGCACCCAGCGCAGTGTGGCGGCGGTGGTCGAACGAATCCGGATATCTGTAAGTATACTTACCGAGAGGATGAGAGCGCCGCCAAACAGCAGGTAGGCTCCAGCGCGCCCGAGGTAACCTGCAAGGTTCAGGCACTCGCGGTGCATCAGGAAGTTGCCGATTGCGCCACCCGCGCGAAATCCATCCTTTTTGGTAAAATCCGTAGCGGCGTACGGAACTGCGATTATTGCACACATGCAGATTGCGGCAAACAACAGCCCCAGCACCCGCAACGGCCCACGTGGAACATCCTGCCGACGCCACACAGCCGCCCCACCACCCAGCACCAGCAGCGGAATCAGGTAGGAGACATATTCACCCAGCGTAAACGTGAGGCCGGAGCTGACCACGCCGCCCAATCTGCCAACGAGATTACTTCCTCCGTGCCCTTGCGATGCGAGCGACAAAAGCAACAGTAGCCCCGTCAGCATCAGCGCAACAGCGATGGCTTCGTTCAGCAACTCATCGCGAAAGCCGCCTTGCGCGGCCCGCGCGGTGCGGGTCGATGGTGCTTGGTACATGTAAGAACCTCAACATTTCAACATTGGCAATACGCGCCGGCCAAACTGCCCCGTGCGCACTGCCGTCCACGGCAACTGTTCCACCCGTCTACGGGAGAAACTCAGGTTCGCCAGAAAACCCTGCACTGCGAGCCCACAATCGTCAAAGCTTTTCCCCCACTCAGGAACGATCTCGTTTAATGAAGCTCCTCAGCCAGGCAAGTTACGTCGCACGCCCCTTCCTGCTCCGAGCCATCTGTTGTCCATTTGACACGCCCGCTCGGCACCACGACCATGGCGTCTCTATGTCCACTCTTTCGCCAGAATCCCGTGCGCCTGGCGCGATCAGCGTGCTCATTCCCGCTTACAACGAGCAGGACGCGATTGGCGAAGTTATCCGCCAGGTTCGAACCGTGCTGGAACCCACTGGCCATCCAGCCGAAATTATCGTCGTCGACGACGGCTCCACCGACTCCACTGCAACCAATGCCAGCGATGCCGGCGCACACGTAATCCCGCATCGCACCAACCTCGGTTACGGCGCTGCTCTCAAAACCGCGCTTCGTCACGCAAGCCACGATTCCATTCTGATCCTCGATGCCGATGGCAGTTATCCCCCATCCGCGATTCCCATTCTTCTGCAGGAACTGGCCATCTGCGACATGGTAGTCGCTGCGCGCACCACTGGAAAAGCCAATATTCCAGCAGCGCGTCGTCCCGCAAAATGGGTGCTTACGATGACCGCGCAGTTTTTATCACACCGCAAAATACCGGATCTGAATTCCGGTTTGCGTGCTTTTCGGCGCGCAGACGCTCTGCGATTTATGAGCCTCTACCCGGCCGGTTTCTCGTTCACCACGACGATTACGCTCGCCTATCTTTCCAACGATCTGCTCATACACTATATCCCCATCGAATACCAGCCTCGCGTGGGAAGCTCCAAGCTGCGCCCCATCCGGGACACCAAAAACCTCTTCCTCACCGTTATCCGTTCCATTCTATTTTTCAATCCATTACGCGTCTGCATCCCCGCCGCCATCTTCCTGTTTGTTATTGCCGGATACCTCGCGCTGTTTGTAAGGGATGCGCAGGGCCGCATTCTTGACGGCACGATTACGATACTGGTAACCAGCGCTCTACAGATCTTGATCGTCGGTTTCCTGGCCGATATACTATCCCGGTTGCGGCAATAGCCTTGCGCGCGTGGGACGATCACCCCGAGCCCCGGGCAGGCATCTGTTACACAGCACATATCGACCCGCAGCACATTGGTTATCTTGTCAGCCTGGTGGAAGCGCATGAAGGGCTTGCCATTGTCAGAACAAAGGATGCGGCACTGGGTATCGTTGAGTTCTGGATTTCACCCTTAATGCAAAAGGACTTTGAAAGCTTTCTGACGGCGCTGAAAGAGGAGCTTCAGGTCAACGCCGGGCCACCCGAAATAATCAACATTGAGCAGCTTGACCATGCCAGTGCAAAGCCGCTGCATCCACAGCAAGACTCCAGATAATTACGAACTGACACTAACCCAGGAACCTGAATGAAGAACGAAGCATCGCAACCGCAACGCCGTGGGCCGCAGCAAACCGGAAGGCGTCGTCCGTCCAGTGCCGCCGCCATCCTGAAAACCAAAGGAACTGCGGGCCCGCTTGGCGAAAACTATTTCTCCCCTCGGTGGGTTCTGCTGGGACTCACGCTGCTCACCATCAGCCTGGTCGCTTTTCTTTTCACGCCGTATACGCACCAATTGGATGAAATCAAAAATGTGATCCTGATGTTCTTCCCGCCGTTCCTGCTGATTGGCGCATTATTTCTCAAAGATTTCCGCACGATGAGCTGGCGCACACATGGCTCAACTATCCTCCTTGGTTTGTTTTTCCTCAACATGATTATTTCGTTCCTGATCAACGATTTCAAACTGATCGGCGAACGCGTCATCTGGTTCTGGACTGGGTGCGCCACCTTTACCGTCGTGTTCGCCTGGTTTATGGACAGCGAACTGAAGATGCGGCGGGTAATGCTCTACTGGACTTTGCTGGGTCTGGCTTCCACCATCATCGGGCTATTCATGTTCGCTGGCCAGGGCTTTACCGCGATCATTTACGACTTCATGAAGAACGACCGGTTCTGGGCGGAATCGCCATGGACTACATTATTCTACACCCTCAAGTCCTCCCGCGGGGACATGTATTCCTTTGTCCTTAACCAGGACTTCTATGCCGCGTTCCTTGTGATGACGCTGCCCATCCCGCTCGCGATGTTTTTCGCCGAGCAGAAAATGATCTACCGTGCTGTCGCACTTGCTTCTTTCTTACTGATGAACGTCTGCCTGGTACTCACAAATTCGAACGACAGCTATCCCAGCATCATCGTCGCATACGTGCTTTTCATTATCCTGGCGGTAAAGTACGTTCAAGGCTGGAATTTCAGCCGACGATTCATTGTCGTTTTTCTCATCTGTATTGGTGTGTTGCTTGCCGAAGTTGCGCTGCTCATGCTTCCGACTGTCGCCAGTACATGGGCATTTAAGTCCGCCGCGTTCGAAGGCCGCAAAGTGCTGTGGGGAGGCGGATTCTGGCCCTGGCTCTACGGCTACGACCGCACTCACACCAATCTGGATTTCAGCGCTATTCTATTCGGCGTGGGCCCCGGCGGCTATCGTCACTTCTTCCCATGGTTTCGTCGCCCCGACTTTTTCGACCAGCAAATTAACAACGTCACGACCTTTGGTCACAACTGGTACCTCGATGTGCTCCTTGAAACCGGCGCGGTTGGGCTGATCCTGTTCATGTGGTTTCACTTCCGCGTGATCAAGGACGCACTACGTCAGATCCGCACCACGCAAAGCCGAACGCATCTGCTTTACCAGGTCGCCATTGTCTGCGGACTTGCGGGCATCGCGATCCAGAACTTCTCCAGCCCGAACAATCGCTGGGCGGTTGCCGGCATGACGTACTGGGCGATGTTCGGTCTCTGCATGGGGCTCCATCATCTTGAGCACCCTGGTGTGTCGAAGAAAAGTGACCCGGGAACTCTGCCTATTTACAACAGCGTCCGCATAGGAGCTATCGTATTCGCGCTCGTGTTCCTTTGGCGCTGCTCCTTAAATCATGCATTCAACTACTGGTCGGCAGCTAAGAAAAACGCAACTGGTCTCAAATTCATGGAAACCGCACAGGCGCCTGGATTGCCGGATGATCAGCGTCCCGTGTATCTGCAAATCGCACAGAAGCAATTCGAGGAAGCCATTAGCGAAAACCCCACTTTTGCGACATCGTATTACAAGCTCGGCAACGTATACAATTCGGTCGAAGCAACCGATAAGGCCATCAAGACTTATGAAGAGCTGAACAAGATCAGCCCTAGTTACTCCGAAATTTACCTTAACCTTGGCATCATGTATTATGTCGAGGCTACTGAGAAGGCGCAGAGGATCGGCAGGCTGCGCAAAACGGCCGACCAGAAACTTGCCGAAGCCAGCAAGGCGCGCTCTGAGGAGCGGCAGAAATTGCGCGACGAGGCCGGTCAACTGACCGAGGAAGCCGCCTCTATCGAAGCGCAACTTCCTGAGTTGATGCTGCACAATTACGAGAAGAGCTACGACGCCTTCAAGGAAGCGGCCCGTCAGAGCCTGAAACCAAACGTGCAGATGCTCGCCGCGGACCAGGGCCAGCAACTTGCCGAACTGTATGAGGATGCCGGGGCGCCGGAAAAAGCCGCCGGCATCCTGGAGGAGATCAAAAAGCACTACTGGACGGTGCTCACGTATGAGCCGAAACTCGAGGATGTAAAGGCCGACAGAAAAAGAAAATATCCTGTCGCACAGGCAAAGCTGTACGAACTCTCACAAAAGACGCACGACATGGCCGGTGCCGAAAAAGTTCTCAAATTAATGGTCGCGGATAATCCAGACAACCAGCAATATCTGCTGAGGCTGTTAAGGGCGTATGATCAACAAGGCAAAACTAAAGAAAAGATCGAGTACCTGGAAATCGCCGTGCATGACAATCCGGTCGATTCACGCCTGCGAGCGATACTTGCCGACGCCTATGCGCAAGCTGGGGACCAGGCGAAATATATGGCAGAGCTGCAGCGCGTTGAAGTGCTCCAGCCTGGCAGCCCGACCGCGTTGTCTGGATTGTATCTTGCCTATAAGGAAAAGGATAAGTCGAAGGCGGAACACTATCGCGGTAAACTACAGCAAATTGGCGTGAGTGCGGACGATCTGACTACCATTATCCGCGAAGGAGTCAGCACCGCAACCCTTGCTGCCTCAAAACCAAAACAGGACCAGGCCGCTCCCGCTGAAGTAGCGACGTCGCCGTCGGTTGCCGGGCAGCCCGTTACGCCCGCTGAAAAAGCGATAACAGGAGCATCGACACAGACGGTCGCAACTGCCATCACGCAGGGGGCCGCTACATCGGCGACCGCCGCGTCCGCAGCAGTCACGGCGCCAACTCCCGTGACACTTCCCCCCGCCCCTGGCACTCAATCAAGCGACGCCCCCACGACCGCACCCGGGCCGGAAACCTCCACCAGCGCGTCTAAATAGCCGGCTCGGGCTCTCGGGCCGGGGCCCGTTACGCCTGACCAGTGAGTGCGTCAAAAACTCCTGGCTCCCCCTTGCCTGGCGGTTAATCCCGCCATATAGTCCCATCCCATTCGCGCTTGCATCGGAGTAACGCCGCCATGAAAAACGCGGCACTTAACCAGATCGGACACGAAGTAGACCAATGGCACCAGCAAATCAGCGCGTAATCGTCGTCGGCGGCGGCCTTGCCGGGCTTATGACCACCATCAAGCTTGCCGAGGCTGGCACCCCGGTCGACCTCTTTTCCATTGTCCCTGTAAAACGCAGCCACTCCGTGTGTGCGCAGGGCGGCATCAACGGTGCCAAAAATACCAAGGGCGAGGGCGACAGCCCGGAAATTCACTTCGACGACACGATCTACGGCGGCGACTTCCTGGCGAATCAGCCACCCGTTAAAGCAATGTGCTACGCAGCGCCTGGAATTATCGACCTGATGGACCGCATGGGCGTGATGTTTAACCGCACCCCCGAAGGTCTGCTGGATTTTCGGCGCTTTGGCGGCACACTCTACCACCGCACCGCATACGCCGGCGCGACCACCGGACAACAGTTGCTCTACGCTCTGGATGAGCAGGTGCGACGCCACGAAGTCGCCGGACTGGTCAAAAAATACGAGCTTTGGGAGTTCCTGCGCGTCATCAAAGATGGTGACGGCGTTTGCCGCGGTATTGTCGCAACCGATATTCGCAACCTTGAGACACAGGCTTTTCGCGCGGATGCTGTTGTGCTGTGCACCGGCGGACCAGGTCTCGTTTTTGGTCGTTCGACCAATTCCATCATCAACACAGGCGCTGCGGGCAGCCGCGCATATCAACAGGGCTGTGTCTACGCCAACGGTGAGTTCGTGCAGGTTCATCCGACCGCTATCCCCGGGGAGGACAAGTTGCGCCTGATGAGTGAATCTGCACGCGGTGAAGGCGGACGCGTATGGGTATGGGGCGACAGCAGCAAAACCTATGAGAACCCATTCATCCGCGATGCCGGCGGCAATTTCGGAAAATTCAAATGCGGCGAAACCGGCAAGCCCTGGTTCTTCCTCGAAGAAATGTATCCGAAATACGGAAACCTGGTGCCCCGCGACGTCGCCACCCGCGAAATTTTTATGATCTGCACCAAGATGGGCATGGGCATCGACGGAGAGAACAAGGTCTACCTGGATCTCTCACACAAAAACCCGCACGAGCTGGAGCGGAAGCTCGGCGGCATTCTCGAAATTTACGAAAAGTTTGTCGGAGTTGACCCCAAGACGCATCCCATGGAAATCTTTCCCGCTGTCCACTATTCCATGGGCGGTCTCTGGTGCGACTATAACCAGATGACGAACATCCCTGGCCTGTACACCGCGGGCGAGGCTGACTACCAGTACCATGGCGCCAACCGCCTTGGTGCTAATTCATTAATGTCCTGTATCTTCGCTGGAATCATGCTTGGCCCGCACATCTCCGCCTACTTGAAGAATCTCAACCACACCGCGATGGAAATGGACAGCAGCCTTTTCGATCGGGAACGTCAGGTTGAAGTGGATGACCTCAACGCCATCATCGCGATGAACGGCAAGGAGAACGCCTTCACGATGTGGCGCGAAATGGGTGAGCTCATGACTCGCAACGTGACCATCGTTCGATACAATAAAGAGCTCGAAGCTACCGACGCAAAGCTCCAGGAATTCCAGCAGCGCTGGAACAACATCGATGTCAGCGATACCACCCGCACCTATAACACCACGGTTCTTTTCGCCAAGCAGTTCCGCGATATGCTTCACCTTGCCCGCGCCATTACCGTGGGAGCACTCGCCCGAAATGAGAGCCGCGGCGCCCACTACAAACCGGATTTTCCTAACCGCGACGACGCCAATTGGATGAAAACGACAATGGCAAGCTACACCCCCGCCGGACCGCAACTCGACTACGAGCCTGTCGACATTGGCCTCATCACCCCCCGCGCGCGCAAATACGCCAGCGCGTAAGGCAAAATTACGGAGGGCGGCACTACATGAATCGGTTACCCGCTCCATTGTATGGGTACCCATATGAAGACTACCATAGATATTGCTGATCCCCTTTTCAAAGAGGCTCAGCAAATTGCCGCAACAGAGGGCATCACGTTTCGCGCGCTTGTGGAACAAAGTCTTCGCTCCGCCATCCGGCAAAGACACGGGACGCCCAAGGCGCCATTTAAAATGCGAGATGCCAGCTTTAAAGGCGAGGGTATAAATAAGGAATTCGAAAATGCCACCTGGCCGGTGATTCGAAACCTGATCTATGGATTACCGCCTGATTGATTGCGGTAGATACCAACTTGTTGGTCTATGCACATCGTGCTGACTCGCCGTGGCACGACAAAGCGTACGAACTCGTGAGGAGTTTGGTGGAATCAGGAAGAGCATGGGCAGTGCCTTGGCATTGCCTTTTTGAATTCTTAGCAGTAGTCACGCATTTACGCGTGTACAAGCCAGCAACTCCACTTCAACAGGCGCTCGAGCAAATTCGAGTTTGGAAAGAATCGCCAACCCTCGTACTTCTGGGTGAAAATGAATCCATGCTGATTCAATTCGCCACCCTCGCGCAGAACGCACAATGTAGCGGCGGCATGATTTACGACGCGCGGATTGCGTCCCTGTGTATTGCACATGGTGTCAGTGAACTCTGGACCGCCGACCGGGATTTCAGCCGCTTCCCCAAGCTGAAAACACGCAACCCGCTGATAGTTTCCTGACGGACCAAACCATCGGCGGCGGTGGCTGGTCTGATCTGGACTAAGAGCGGCAAAGGTTGAACAATGGACAAAAACATTTTGTGCGGAGTTGTTATTTGGACGTGTTCAGTGGCGTTGGGAGCACAACCTGAGGAAATTGGGTTGTCCCAACGCCGTGCGGCTGTGGGCACAACCGAAACAACCACGCTGACCACGGGCTCAATTCCGCTGGCGATAATCCCTGTTTTTCCACAAGTGCGGCGATCGCGACGGCAGCCCGGGGTTTTTGTAGATCCCGGCACGACGGGGTCGCGCACGATTATTATTACGCCGTCTCCTGGCCAGCGCCCGCAATATAACCCCGAACTGGATCAGGACGGATATCCCAAACCACACATCCGGCTACTGGATAAATGACAAGCGCGCAGATCAGGCATTTGCCTGCCTTCTTTTAAGCTGGTTGACGACTATCACCCACACAATTTGCGCTCTCAATCCACTGGATGAACTAATCGCGCTTTTCGCCGGTGTCGTAAAGGACCCTTCCCAGCGCTAATAACTCAGCCCCCGGCTACGACCTTGCGGTAAACTTCCAGCGTTTGCGCGGCGGCCCTCCCCCACGAAAACTTTGACGCCTGCTCCATTCCCTTCTGGCGCAAGTCTGCAGCAAATTCTGGATCGGCAAGCACGCCCCGCATCGCGCCGGCAATTTCATCTACCTTCACCGGATTGACCTTCACCGCCGCAGCGCCAACCACCTCAGGAATGGATGAGGTGTTGGAAGTGATGACAGGTGCACCGCATGCCATCGCTTCCAGCGGCGGCAGGCCAAATCCCTCATACAGGGACGGATAAACGAAAGCATCGCAAAAATTAAAAAGCTCAACTACAGCATCGTCCGGCATATGTCCTGTAATATGAATGCGTTCCTTCGCTGCGGCGTTTTCTGCAGCCGCCAGGATACCCTCGTACAGCCAGCCTTTGTCCCCTGCCAGCACAAGCTGGTGATCCGGAAACTCTCGTGCGATCTGATCAAACGCTCGCACGATCCGCTCCACGTTCTTGCCAGGCTCCAAAGTACCAACGTACAATAGATACGGCATGCTTGCGAGCCCCAGCCTGGCGAGAATCGTCTGCTCGCGCGGGTTGTCTATGCGACGAAATCGGGCGTGCGCAGCCTCGGGAATGACGTGCGTCTTCCTCTCCGCGCCAGGAAAGAAGCGTGCGATGTCACGCCGGCTGTTCTCGCTGACCGTGATAATTGCGTCCGCCAGCTTCACACTGCGCGTAGTCATGGCGTACCAGTAGTGTCGGCGAACCGGCGGGCAGCGCTCCGGCTGCACATAATAGGAAAGATCATGGATGGTAACCACATACGGACAGACTTTGCGGAGAGGCAGAAAGTTCGACATCCCATGAAATACGTCGAACCCATGCCGCTTCAGCTCTCCCGGCAGCAGGGTATACTCATGAAGCAGCCGCAACGTGCGCGCCTGCTGCGGCAGTCCCCATGTCACCGGGTTAAGGTTAGGTGCAGGGATCGAATAGTTCGACACGTTTTCCTGCGTGCAGAGAATCGTGAACTTGTCCTGCGGTGCAAGAGGGAGCATCGCCTCAGTAAGTGCGTGGATGTACTGGCCCACTCCGCTTTTTGCGGCACGCACCTGCAAAGCATTCAACCCAATCTTCACGGCGCCAGCTTTGCAGTAAGTCCTGCTCGCGCAAATAGAAAACATCACTCCGCTGTTGCATCTGGGCCGGCGGGCTCGTGCGATTCCCCCATGCCATTCCAAACAGTGCTGAAGTCCAACTCGCCCGCCGAAACTGCGAGCATCGCTGCGGCATTGGCCAGCGTGCTGAGGGGCGGCGAGTACATATCACTGGAGGGCGATCTCGGCGCCGGGAAAACGCTTTTCGCCGGTGCATTAATTCATGCACTTGGCGTGACGATACACGTTACCAGCCCTACCTTTGTACTGCAGAAGGAATATGAAACGCCCGGCGGCCTGCCGGTGAGCTCAATTCTTCACTATGACTTCTACCGGATTCAGACCTATGCAGAGTTGCTGGATCTTGGATTTGAGGACACACCGGACCATGCCGTTGTCGTTGCCGAATGGGGCGACAAATTCGTCAGCAATTTCCCCGGCAATGTCATTCGGGTACTCATTGCCGGCTGCGGGGAAGACACGCGTACTCTCGTTTTGCACCTTTCCGGTGCGTCCCAAAATGCGCAATTCGCGCAGGCTTTAAAGAGCGTGCAAATACGGCAGCAAGAGCCTTGACGGCGGATGCCGTCCAGCTGAAATATGCCAGCCATGCGTAGGTTGCGCCTCGTGCCGCTTCTGGCCTTCATTTTAATCTCTTATGGTTTAATTTGGTACCGTACATCTGCCCATGGCATGGATAGCCTTAGTGTGCTCGCAATCGTAGGGATGTTTAGTTGGTTTGTATCCGTATACGAATGGCGCCGCAGCGGAGCAAAGCCGGTACTGGCTTGCGTCGTTGCCTACGCATGGATTGTCGCAAGTACCAGCACTCCAGACACGCGCGACTTCAACACCCTCATAAGTCAGCTCCTGATAATTTCGCTCCCCGTACTGGCAGTTCTTGTTCTACCGCAGCGCGCTCTCAATAGCCATCGACTGCTGACAGCGATATTCGCGAGCATGCTGGCGATCGCTCTCCACATTGCGCTTCTCTCCACATTGCGGAAAGTGCTGGGTACGCCTCCGTTCGAGTTGCTGATCTTCTCGGCTCCCGGTGTCGGGCTTAGTATCCTCCTCGTATTCGCCTGGAGACAAAAATCCATCCTGGCAATCTCAACCTCGGCAGCGCTGCTGATCTGGTTCGCGCTTTGGCTGCTTACCCGTATGCTTGGGGTGGAGTTTTGGATGCAGAACTCGCTTATTGTCGCGTTGCTCATTGGGCCGCTCGCAATTTTGCTCCTTGAGCCATCTCCTTCCAGGCGCGTAACCGACCGGGCAGTTACATTCCTGGCACAAACCGACGACGCCAATCTTCGCGACGCACTCACCGGCGCCTTCAATCGCCGTGCCCTTGATACTGAAGGCATGCGATTGTTTAAGCAAACGTTGAAATCCGATCGCCCGATTTCCGTTCTTATGCTCGACATCGATCACTTCAAGCCGGTGAATGACCTTTATGGCCATGCAGTCGGCGATGCTGTGCTGGCTAAATTTTCTCAGGTGATCTCTACGCAGGTTCGCGGCACCGATATGGTCTCGCGTTACGGCGGAGAAGAATTTGTAGTGCTGCTGCCGGGCGCCCCCCTTGCCCCGGCAATGCGCCTCGCGGAACAAATGCGGGATGCCGTTCAACAAAATGAAATTGCGCACGGCGAGCGGACATTAAAGATCACGACGAGCGTAGGCGTTACCTCTACATTTCCCGGAGATAACAGCGACTTTGCCCAGACGATCGCGCGAGCAGACCGCAACCTCTATCGCGCTAAACACAATGGCCGCAACCGGGTCATGGCAGATCCACTGCCCGGCGAACTATAATCCGCGCCTTTCTTTAACTCATCCTCGGTAGCCATCGGGGTTCTTCTGCATCCAGTTCCATGCAGATTCGATAATATCGTTCAGTTGAGGATATTTAGGCTGCCATCCAAGCTCGCGGCGAATTTTTTCGGACGACGCAACGAGCATGTTCGGGTCACCGGTGCGGCGCGCACCTGTCCGATACGGGACCGATTTGCCAGCGACGCGCTCCGCCGCCGCTATTACTTCCCGCACAGTAAATCCCTGTCCATTACCTAAATTAAACTTTTCGCTTCGGCCACCCTCCAGCAGGTGGCGAAGCGCGAGAATGTGCGCGCCAGCCAGGTCCGAGACATGTACATAATCGCGCACACACGTCCCATCCCTGGTCGGGTAATTGTCTCCAAAAATCGTAATTGCTTCGCCCATGCCGCGCGCGGCTTGCAATATCAACGGGATGAGGTGCGTCTCGGGTCGGTGATCCTCACCGCAGTTCTCCGTCGCGCCCGCGGCGTTAAAGTAGCGCAGACATACGCTTCGCAGGCCGTATGCCGCTTCGCACTCATCCAGCAGGTGCTCAAACACGAGCTTTGTACGGCCATAGGGGTTGGCCGGAGCTTTTAGATCGTCTTCGCAGATAGGCTGCTTTGCTGCATCGCCGAAAATAGCCGCAGTCGACGAGAAGACAATGTTCTGCACCCCGTTCGCTCTCATCGCCTGGAGCAGGTTCGCTCCGTTCGCGATATTATTCTGGTAATAATCCAGCGGCGCCTGGACCGATTCGCCTACGATCGAGCTGGCACTGAAGTGCATCACCGCTTCGAACCGCCGGGTCGCTAGCAGCGTCTCCAACATTTTGTTATCACAGAGATCGCCAACCACCAGTTCAGCGCCATCTACAACCGCATGCCGATGCCCCCGCGACAGGTTGTCTAAGACAACAACAGAATGGCCCGCGGCGACAAGATGCTCAACCGTCACACTGCCGATATATCCTGCGCCACCCACCACCAGAACCGATTGCGTCATGAAGCTCCACTGCTGCACAGAGATTTGCAGCAGTAGGCGGATGCACGGAGGATGACTGCAAGTACATAACAATCTTGGGGTTTCACCCCGGGCTCTGTTACATCGCCGCGTTGCGGCCGAACAACGAACTACAGCAGTTTTGAGTTACACGCGCCCCAATAACTCCGCCATCGCGACGTTTACTGCACCGGGATTTTCGAGAGGCGAAAGGTGCCCCGCCTTTGGGACCGTCTCCAGTCGCGCGCCACGAATCCCCTCCGCAATCACGTGCGCCATACCCACCGGCGTTACCTTATCATCCTCGCCCACAACCACCAGCGTCGGAACACTCACCGTACCCAACGTCGAAATGCTGTCCGGCCGATCCGCCAGCATCTGGATCGTTCGTACCACAGCTCCCGCCGTCGCCCCGGCTGCCCAACCCTTCACTTCGTCCACAAGCGCCCTGTTCTGTTCGCGAGTATGCGGCGACATTTGGTTCTCCTCCACGAACCCGGGCAGGAATCCAGTGCCTTTCTGCTGGACAATCCTGATCTGCTGCATCCGTTTTTCGCGTCCCGCCTCATCGTCGGCATCCGCGCGCGTATCGCACAAAATCATTGCCGCAAACCGCTCCGGCGCGCGGCGCCACAACTCGAATATGGTGTACCCACCCATCGAGCAACCCGCTATCACCGCCTTCTGAATTCCCAGCCCATCCAGCGTCTCCAGCACATCCTGCGCATACACGCTCATGGAAAACGGATCGTTGCCGTAGTCCGTCGACTTTCCGTAGCCGCGGAAATCCAGCGCCGCGACGCGCCGCGAACCCGAAAAGTGCTCGACCTGGCTGCGCCACATCCGCGAATCCAGCGGATAAGCGTGCAGCAGCACCAGCGGTGCGCCCGTGCTGCTCGCAGGTCCTTTGCACACGCATGATAATTTCATATTGCTCCCTCTCGCATAGGAATTCACAAGCAACCGATCCAAACGAAGTTCGAGCGTTGCAGGTTTGCAAGCGAGAGAGAGACACAATGGACGAGGCAAGCATGATGCCGGCGGTGCACGTGGAGCTTGGCGACCGCAGCTATGACATCCAGTTCTATCGCGGTAACGTGGACCAAATGGCACGGGACATTGTGCCGTTCTGTCCCGAGCGCGCTTTAGTTGTGAGCAACGAACCGGTCTGGCAAGCGCACGGCGCGCCAATGGTGGCCGCCCTTCGTCAAGCCGGCATTCCCACAACAGTGCATCTCATGGGCGACGGCGAGCGGCACAAGAACCTCGAATCCATCACGCGCATGTACGACCAGCTCATCGCCGAGCGCTACTCCCGAAAAGGTACTGTCATTGCATTTGGCGGAGGCGTTGTGGGTGATGCGGCGGGATTTGCGGCCGCCAGTTTTCTGCGCGGCGTGAACTTTGTGCAGATCCCCACGACCGTCGTCTCAATGGTCGACAGCTCCGTCGGCGGCAAGACCGGCGTTGATCATCCTTTAGGCAAAAATCTGATCGGCGCCTTTTACCAGCCAAAGCTCGTTTGCGTAAACACCGCCTACCTCCAAACTCTCGACGACTTTAATATCCGCGGCGGGTTCGCCGAGGTCATCAAGTACGGCATCATTTACGACGCCGCGTTCTTCGACTACCTGGAGAAAAACATCGACGGCGCGATCGCACTTGAACCCGAGGCCATGCTACACGTCATCCGCAATTCGTGCCGAATCAAAGCCGAAGTTGTAAGCGCCGACGAGCACGAAGGTGGCCTGCGCGCGATCCTGAACTATGGCCACACCTTTGGCCATGCCATTGAGAGCCTTGGCGAATATCGGGAGCGGCAATGGCATGGCCAGGCGATTGCCATCGGCATGTGTTGTGCCGCAGATATGTCAGTCGACCTCGGGCTATGCACCACTGACGAAGCACAACGCACCGACACGCTCATTTCCCGCGCCGGGCTGCCCACACGCATTCCTGCGGACATTCGCGCGAGCGAAATCTACGAACGGATGTTCAGTGATAAAAAAGTGGCGGGTGGAAAACTGCGGTTCGTGCTGATGAACCGGATCGGCCATGTTCAAATCAGTGCTGACGTCACACAGCAGCACGTGATGAGCGTATTAGTGCGCCGGGGCGCCGGAGTAAGCGCGTAAGCAAACATCAAAAAAAAAGAGGAGCCTTTCGGCTCCTCGTCTATGTAGTTACAGACCTTGGTTACTTCGTGTATTTTATCGCGTCCGCCAGTACGATATACCCCGTCGTTGTCCAGCACGAGAGCTTCGTGACTGCACTGGTTCCAGCTGTAAGCGAAGAAGTTCCCAGCAGGTTCCATACACCACCGCCCGCTTGCTGATTTTTGCTTACAGACGTGCCATTAGGCAGGATATACGGAGCCGTCGCAGAACGGTTCGAGCCCTGGCTCCACCACGCCGAGACGTTGTACGTGCCGGAGCTCGAGATACTCGCACTCCATTGCGCCGCGTCGCTTACAGCAGCCGTGCTCCGGTAACGATAATCCGTTCCGTACTTATCGGCGGCCGACGTTCCGGTTGACCAGTTGGAAGAGGCGCTGAATCCTGCGCTGGAGTTGTCGATCGTGATCGTAACTCCGGTACCGCCGCTCGTAAGGGTCTGACGCGTGAAAGGATAGGCTGCGTAATAGTGGTCAACAATCCAGGCGTATCCCATGCCACGATTTAGCGCCCAGCGCTGCGAGCCCCACTGGCACATGCCCCGGCCATGGCCGTTCTGCGTGTATCCGCAGCACACCGAATCCGACAGGCACACTCCGTCGCTGGGTTTGTTTGATGTGTAGCAGTTACCGCAGCCATCGCGGCCGGCACTGTCGTTGTTCTCGGCCGAGTACTCCGCCCGTGCGATGTTTCCGTTCACGTCTACCAGGTAAACGCCTGCGGTGGCATCCACCGCTGCGTCGGTGCTGGCGTACTGCGTGGTCGAGTATACCTGGCAGCATGTCGTGTCGCAGATATCATAACTGGATGAGATCGGATGATATACGTAATACGCGCCGTAACTGCGGATGGCAATTGCACCCGCCTTCAGGCTCTCTGTGTGCCAGCTTGTAATCCACTCCTGCGGTAGCACACGTTTCGTGTAAGTTTCCATGCTGACCGTAACCACGGTCGAACAGGAATTACACGAGCAACTGCGGCCAACACGGATGCTGCTCGGTGCCGCTTGAGCAGCATAGGCCGAAGAAGTGATGGAAGGCGCCAGCCCCAATACGACTGTGGCAGCAACGGCGACCGAAAGGATACGGCGCAACGAAAGATGATGAACGAGCATTGAGCTTCTCTCCTGAGCCCATCGTTCGCCCGGATTCCTTCACCCAAAGTAAAAAGACAAAGTGGGTTGAAATGTCACCCGGCAACGACAGGAAAATTGAACAGAATGACCTTACCTGCTCAGAAGCGGGCGGGCGCCGTTAGCAATGTAGTACAAAAGATTTGCGCCTGGCTAAGTAAGGGACTACGCTCTACCGCGGCGAGCGGCTCGGTTTCCATGGCCACATTATTTGGGAAGCAAGAAACCGCCGTACTACCTACCTCCTCAAAAAAGGAATAGTGCTGCCTGGCGAGTGAGCGGAACTGAGCCAAACACGGTTGCGGATAATAGCTGGTTTATCCGGCCGGACTTCACCAGAAAAAACTCGGCTAAGTCAAATGAACGAGCACTGTCATGGCGCTCCTGGTCAAGTTTTATGTTTCGCAAGGCACCATCTGTAAAGCGAGCATATTCCTCTGGACCTGAAGTCACTTCTGAGACCTAACGTGCTTTAGCAGCAGCCATGAAAGGGCATGAACTTCTGTATGAGTAATTTTTTCCCGCGTCAGGCCAGGCGAGCCGATGATGAGCCTGATCTCGCGCCTGATAAATGGCCAGTCACGCAGACGGACGCTCGGCCACCCCCCCCTGACTCCGGAGAGATGCCCATCGAAGAGGAGCCTATCGCATACTCTTCCCTGTCTACTGCGATTAAAAAGTCGGTTGAGGAGCATCTGCCGGGGGCAAGCGGCCACGACGCCGTGCGGATGCAATTGGGAGAAGTTGTTCTCTATCATATCGTGGCACAGCGTGGCCGCACAGGATTGGCTATTACCGTCTCGCCTGCCGGAGAGGTAATTGAGCTGGAACGCGACGTCGCTCCAAGCCGGGTACCGAAAGCCGTAAAGCAGGCGCTTGCCGCTTACTACCCAAACACGTTCTTCTCCAGCGCCGGGGTGATCACGATGCACTTCTACGAGTTCGAATATGAAGATGACCAACACAATCGGCGAGTTGTGCAGATCGACGCCAGCGGACGTGTGCTTCAGGATGTGGACGAAGAAAATGCATAGCGGGCACACAGAACTGATTACGAACTAACGGTAAATCAAGCTTGGTTACTGTCTCAGAACTTGCGACATAATTCCAGGATACCGGCTTTTTGGAATCCCCAGCCTTCAGGTTTTTTGCACTGAAGGTGCAGCGGAACACAGCCCAGGGAAAGGAGGCCACGGCTTTTTGTGGCCGACGCAGCCCTGGGTTACAGCACCCCCCCATTTTTCGCGCCCTGAAGGGGCGCCGGAAAACGCGCAAACTTCGTTACGAATTTCTGGGAACCCACCCTACGACCCGACAGCACCCTCCGCGGGCGCAGGCGAAAAAGGATTGCCCATTAGCTCCCGTAGAATTTGAGCATGCTCCTGCAGGATCGCCATTTCCTTTTCTTCTGATTCCGTCTCATGGATCGCGTGGCCGGCGGCCGTAGCCAATGTACTGGCCTCTTTGGCAGCCGCCAGCACATCAGGCTCCAATGCCAGCACAGCCATACGCGACGCACGCGCCATGATTGGTTTGTTCAAAACCGCGGCCTCTTCCGCCGCCTTTACTGCCCCTTGCCGGATAAACTCTACCGCTCCCTGTGTCGCATCACCCGCGGCGTAACGTTCGCCCAGGTCCACCGCTCGGCGACTTCTTACATCAGGCATGAACACCCACCAGCGCCGTGCACACGTGCAGATAAAAAGCCGCAGGCCTTTTCGACTGCCGCGCCCAAAGGCCTCCAGCAGCCAGAACATCCAGTCGGCTCGATGGCACTCCATCCAAACCTCTTCGAATGTCTCAAAACGCCGGGCAAACCGTCCCAGTTTTTCGGGAAATTCGAATCGGCTGAGCGCTTCGCTCACTTCGCTCATCCTTCTCTCCTTCCGTGGTTCTAAATACCAGCAGCACTCTGGGCAGCTTCATGTGCAAGCAAGTTGTAGCGATTTCTCAGGCAGGCTTTAGCAATCGCAGAAGCCTGGCGGAGAGGGGGGGATTCGAACCCCCGATAGAGGTTTACCCCCTATAACGGTTTAGCAAACCGGCGCCTTCAGCCACTCGGCCACCTCTCCACACGTAAGGCTGAGACGGTCTCTAAAACAGTGCCTGCCGGAGTTTATTTTGCCAATCCGCCTTCTTTTCCCCACGGCTGCTTGACCCACATTCCTGCACGTTCCCGCGCCAGGCGGCCTCCTTCTCAATTCCCAATTCGCCTGCCTGGTACCATCATCCGCGATAAACACTTGCAGGCCCTGCTCAGGCCTTTATGCGTGCCCAACCGATACAAACTAAAGGAATTGAGCAATTATGCCACGCCGTAATAAAATAACCATCGTTGGAAGCGGGAACGTCGGCGCGACGGCCGCCCATTGGGCCGCATCCAAGGAACTGGGAGACATCGTCCTGGTCGACATCGTCGAGGGCGTACCCCAGGGCAAAGCACTCGATCTCTACGAAGCTGGACCCGTTGAGCTGTTTGATGCGAACATCACAGGCACAAATGACTACAAAGCCACTGCCAACAGCGATGTTGTAATCATCACCGCCGGGCTGGCGCGCAAGCCCGGAATGAGCCGCGACGACCTGATGAAAACCAACGCAGGGATCGTCAAAAGCGTGACTGAGCAGATCGCCCGGCATTCGCCAGACTGCATCATCATTGTCGTCAGCAACCCGCTTGATGTGATGGCGTATGTCGCATACAAAGCCAGCGGTTTTCCAAAAAATCGCGTCGTTGGAATGGCCGGAATTCTGGACACTGCGCGCTACCGCTCCTTCATCGCGGAAGAAGCGAAGGTCTCGGTCGAAGACATCCAGGCCCTGGTTCTTGGCGGCCATGGGGATTCCATGGTGCCGCTGGTCAGCTACACAACGATCTCCGGAATCCCGGTTACGGAATTCATCCCGAAGGACAAACTGGACAAGATCGTTCAGCGAGCACGTGATGGCGGCATTGAGATTGTGAACCTGCTGAAGACTGGCAGTGCCTACTACGCTCCGAGTGCCGCGGCAGTGCAGATGGCTGAAGCGATTCTGAAAGACAAGAAACGCGTACTGCCATGCGCCGCCTGGCTGGAGGGTGAGTACGGAATCAGCGGCGTCTTCTGCGGCGTTCCAGTGCTGCTGGGAGCCAATGGTGTGGAACGTATTATTGAAGTTCCGTTAACAACCGATGAACGCGCCGCACTGCAAAAAAGCGCCGGGGAAGTAGAAAGCAACATCGGCAAGCTGGAGATCTGAGACCCCGGACAAGAGCAAAAACTTAGAAACAAAACACGGTTATGAGCGCGGGGTCGATGATTCGCCCCGCGATTTTTTTATAGGCATGCCGTGCACCGTTTGCACAATAGCGTGGGAAGAGGTACCTTGGCTGATATAAGCGCATCGGGTGATAAAAAGCGTGAACGTCGCACACGGGACCGCCGCTCTAAGGACCAGGTCGAGCCGCCCCGAAAAGACGAAGGTTCGATCACGCAAGCCTTGCGCGTGCAGTTTAGCGGCGCACTCGAGCGCTTTCCATGGCTGCACCGGCCACTGCCATACCAGCTTGGTATTATAGCCCTCGTTTTTGCAGTGTTTGCGCGCGCGCTGACGTTCGATTTCGTCAATTTAGACGACAATGTAAACATCTACCACAACCCGCTTCTGCATCCGCCCACACTGCAGTCTTTATCCAGTTTCTGGAGGGCGCCCTACCAGGATCTTTACGTGCCGCTGTTCTACACAAGTCTCTGGTTTGACCAGTTAATTGGAGGCGGCCGACCTTGGGTCTTTCACCTGACGAACCTCCTGCTCCATATCGCCTCCGCCCTGTTGGTGATGGGGATTCTCCGCCGTGTCGCCGAATCGTTCGCATTCCTGGAAGCGCTGCCGGTTCCGCATAAGGAATACCGCAAGCTGGCCGCCGCCACAGTCGGGGCGCTCGTGTTTGCATGCCATCCGGCACAGGCAGAGGCGGTGTGCTGGGTTACCGGCCGAAAGGATGTGCTGGCCGGCTGCCTTTCACTTGCGGCAATATACGCCTACCTTGTGGCCGCAGGCCCAGCAGTCGACCTGCACGGGCTTACGCTGCAGCAGAATTTCCGTGTTCGCGGTCGATCGTACTGGCTGGCCCTGCTGTTCTTCCTGCTCGCGCTGCTGGCCAAGCCAGCCTCCGTCATGCTGCCGTTCATGATACTTGGTATCAACACACTGCTGTTGCGGCGTCCCTTGCGAAAAGCGGTTTATAGTCTTATCCCGTGGTTCTTTATTACAGGCCTGTGGATCATCCTGACCCTGCTCGCGCAGGATGTTCCCGCTTGGATTCGACAGTTGGTACCCTGGTGGAAGCGGCCACTGCTGGCCGCCGACTCACTTGTCTTTTATATTCGACTCATGCTGTGGCCGCGCAACCTGGTGCCCGTCTATCCACGCACTGCTCCTGAAGCAGTGACCGGCATCCACTGCTGGGTTGATATCGCTATTGTCGGCCTGGCTCTCGTCGCTGCCGCATACACGTCGCGCCGTGGTTATCGCGTTCTGCCTAGTATTGTGCTGCTGTTCGTTATCCCGCTTGTTCCCGTGCTCGGGCTCATGCCGTTTCTTTATGAGGCCATTTCAACCGTGGCTAATCGTTACTTATACCTGTCTCTTCTGTCACTGGCCATCATCTACGCGTGGATGTGGCTGGCCGCCGCATCCCACCCCATCCCCCGGGCACGGCGCAGCCTGGCAGCAGGGCTCGTTCTCGTTGCCATCGGGCATGCCCTGTCTCAAACTCCGGCCCAAATCCGAAACTGGCGCAACAGCCAGGTTCTGTGGGACTTTCAAATGCGGATCGCTCCTGGGGCCGCCCTGCCGCATGCGAATCTCGGGCAGCTCTACGCCGAGCGCGGCGACAAGGCTAGAGCCGAAGACGAGTACCGTCAGGCGTACCACCTGGACGAGAAGTTGACGCCCGCCATGGTCAAGCACGCGCTGCTTCTTCTCGAACGGGGGGAATACGCACCTGGCACCGAACTTCTCCACCGCGCGGTCCGCAGCTACCGGGAGCACGAGATTTTCGATATTCGCCTCGCAGAGGCTCACAACAACCTCGGCGTTGCCTATATGCGCCAGTCAAAATGGACTAACGCTGCCGCCGAGTTCGAAGCGGCGCTGCATATCCAGCCGGGCAATGATACATTCCGGCAAAACCTTCAGGACACCCTGCGCCACTTGCCTGCCGCGGAGCGGACCCGCTGAGCTCCCGCGGCCGCTGCCTGCATGAATAAGCGCGTGCCCAGGCGTTAGGCAAGTCGGCTGCCCAGAACACAGGGCTGCTGAATGACTGAGGAATGGTAAAGAACAATGGCAAAGTGCCAGGTGTGCGGCAAAGGCCCCCAGACAGGTAATAACGTAAGCCACGCGAACAATAAGAGCAAGCGGCGCTGGTTGCCGAACCTCCAAAAAGTGCGGGCAAAAGTGGGCGGAACAGTGCGCCGTATGCACGTGTGCACCGGCTGCCTGAAATCGGGCAAGGTCGTAAAGGCCTCCTGAAAACCCGCTGAAAGTACGTCTTTTCGACGCAGGCGTGGACTTGTTCCGCGCCTGCGTTTTTCATTTGGCTTCTGCCTGCGAACCATAACGCAATGTGGGTATGGCAATCCGGTATCCCAGGCGTCTTAAGCTCGCTCTCACCCCAACGCCCCTTGAGTTCATGCCGCGTCTCACGCAATACTTTGGTGGACCAGAAATCTGGTTTAAGCGCGACGACCTGACTGGCTCCACGCTCAGCGGTAACAAAGTGCGAAAGCTCGAGTTCTCCCTGGCCGAGGCCGGCTCGCAAAAAGCCAGCGTTATCATTACTGCAGGCGGTATCCAAAGCAATCATTGCCGTGCCACAGCACTCTGTTGTGCACGTCTCGGTCTCGAATGCCATCTGATCCTTCGCGGCGAACCGGACGGCTCAGCCGATGGAAACCTGCTCCTCGATTATCTCGCCGGCGCAAAGCTAGCGTTCTACCCGCGCGAAGTGTACTCGACTCAGAAGCACGAAATCGCCGCGCAAATCGCAGATAAATACGCTACCGCAGGCAAAAAGTCATACTGGATTCCGGTCGGTGCATCCAACGCTATCGGCAGTTGGGGCTATGTACGCGCATACGAAGAATTACTGCGGCAAGCTGCTCGGCAGAACCTGCACATTGATCACATCGTCAATCCAATCGGCAGCGGTGGGACAAGCAGCGGGCTTATTGCCGGCCGCGCCCTCACCCGCGCCCGCAAGCCGCAGGTATGGGGAATAAATGTCTGCGACGACGAACCCACTTTTCAGCACGATATCCGTCAGATCCTGGAAGAAATGAATGCGCGTTTTGATCTGCGTCTGAACGATAAGAACACCCCGGTCCAGGTGCTCGACGGTTACGTCGGCGACGGCTATGCCATACCATATGACCAGGAGATGGCCCTGATCTCTGAATGCGGCCGTCTTGAAGGCCAGATCCTCGATCCGGTTTATACAGGAAAGGCTCTTTACGGCCTCCAGCAGGAAATCCGAAAAGGGCGATTCTCTAAAAAAGAGAGGGTTGTCTTCATCCACACCGGCGGTGTGTTCGGGCTGTTTCCCCAAAAACACGGGTTCCAATTCAATGGCAGTTCGAATCGACCAAAATCCACACGCAATCCCACAGAAAGAAAACGCTGATGCCCACCGACAAGCAAACATGGGAAAACTGGTTCAGGGATGTGTGGGCAGATCGCGAAGATCGCGTCTACCGGGAACTGTTTGGCGATATCGGGAACGCGATCCATACCATACCTTCTGTGCTGTTCGAACGAATGGGTTTTAAGCACGTTGATGAGCGCTGGCTGGTTCACGGAGTGTTCGAAAGCGCTCCCAATGAGACGCATAAAAGCTGGCTCTATGTCACTTCCTCATTGTCCAATCCGTGGGGTGCCGATCCTGAGACCATCGATCCCACTCAACCGAGCGGGCTCGGATTCGAACTTGTATTGCAGACGCCTCGGCAGGAAAGCTGGGCGATCCAGGTGTTGCACTGGCTCATGGCAATCCAGATTCTCGCTGCCAGCGGAATGGTAAAGGGCGACACGGTGCAGTTGCACGACCGCGTGCCTCTGCAGACCTCTATTGATCCGGCAACAGAATCCGCGATGCGCCATCTCATCATTTGCGAGCCTGAACCGTTTGCGAAGCAGTTCGGCCTGCCCTCCGGAACTGTGGACCTGTTACTGTGCGTTGGTATGACGGACGCCGAGAACGAGTTCGCACGAGAGCACGGAGCACTCCCTTTGCTGCAGCTTCTCCGCGAACAGACTGACTTTCCCGTAACGGATTCCTCCCGTACATCTGTTCAGCTACCGTAACGCCACCTGCCAAATACGCTTGCCGCCGGCAAACCCAGGGCATACGTCCAGCTGTATGAAAATTCAAATTCTCGGATCCAGCGTTATAGTTCTGTCGCTACTATCCGCCACACCATCGGTGGCACAAACACCCGCCGTTCCTGCTGCTGGCACTAAGGATCCTGCCGCCATGCAACTCCTGCAGCTTTATGCTAAAGGCGCCTCGCAGATGCAGACTACCTACATGGAATCTCAATCCACGGTCAAAACGTCTGCCGGCACGATGAACCAGAATTTGAACATCAACACGCGCATGTGGCAGAAGATGCCAAACAAGACCTGCATGATTGTGCAGGGCGCCGGTAGCGATATGACGATCATATCAGACGGTCAGCAGATGATGACCTGGTTTCCCGCAAAAAAGCAGTACATGATTCAGCCGGCACCCGCAGATCCGAGCGCAGCAACCGGTGGTGCGGCCGGAGGCATGGGAGCTGGGATGGCGCAGGGAATGGCCTTCTCCCCAAAGGCGATGGAGAACATGGCGAATATGGTACAAAGCGCAACGCTTGTCGGTCCGGACACAGTAAATGGTCAGCCCGCTAAACATCTGAAGTTGAAGATGATGGGCATGGACATGGACATGTGGCTGTCGGACAGCACGACCGCACCGCTGCCGCTACGCTCCACCATGACTATGAACACTCCGCAGATGACCATGGCATACGACAGCACTATGCGCTGGGTCCTTAACGAAGCCATTCCGGATGCCACGTTCACCGTAGCCGCACCGGCCGGTGCAACCAATATGGCCGGAGCAGCAGCAGTTGGCCCCAGGGCAACGCCCGCCAATCCTGCCGCGCAGGCGGAAGCCGTGAAAAGCGCCATGGGTCAGATGATGAGCCAGTTCCCCTCGAAGCCATCGCCCACGCCCCGCCGCTGAGACCCGACTAACGTAAAAAGTCCCATCCATCGATCTGTCAGGCAAGCCCTGCCCACCAACCACTAACCACTCCACTGCCCACTGCCCACCAACCACTCCACTGCCCACTGCCCACCAACCACTAACCACTCCACTGCCCACCAACCACTAACCACTCCACTGCCCACTACCCACTACCCACTACCCACTACCCACTACCCACAAACCACTGCCGCTGGTCCACATCCTGCTTATATACAGGGTACTAGAACATGGAGGTCTGATAACATGAGTATTCTCAGAAGCATAGGCTCCGTATGGTTCGCGCGGCGCTTTCCTGTATTGGCAATAGCTGGAATGGCTTACGGCATGTACAAACATCATCGTTCCACCCATCCACGCCTGCGGACCCGCTGAGACCCTTAAAATAATGTGCCCGGCATAAGCATTCGCCGGGCACATTGTTTTTTGCGCCAGTGGTCCGTGCCAGGTCGCCAGGTACTGCACGATGAATGTTCTCCGGCAGCGCCAGTACCACTGTTTCTGTGCCCGGGAGCAATTTCGGGTGCGTGGCAGGCAAACGCTTCAGCTTCAATGCTGAAGGAATTGCCGATACCGACCACAAAGGAGTGCCGAAATGGCAAAACATGGTAAGAAGTACGTCGACGCGTTGAAGAAATACGACGCGACGAAGAGTTATCCGCTCACCGAGGCGACGAAAGTCCTGAAGGACATCGCGTACGCCAAGTTCAACGAAACGGTCGATCTTGACCTGCGTCTTGGTGTCGATCCGCGTCACGCTGACCAGCAGGTGCGCGGCACAGTCAGCCTTCCTCACGGCACCGGCAAAAGCGTCCGCGTTGTCGTGTTCGCCAAGGGCGAAAAGGCCACCGAAGCTGAGAAAGCCGGAGCAGAAGTTGTCGGTGCGGAAGACCTGGTTGCAAAAATCCAGGGCGGCTTCACCGACTTCGATGCGGCTATCGCTACACCCGACATGATGGGGCAAGTGGGTCGTCTGGGTAAGGTCCTTGGTCCGCGCGGCCTCATGCCGAATCCGAAGACCGGTACCGTCACGATGGATGTAGCCAAGGCAGTGGCTGAAATCAAAGCAGGTAAAGTCGAGTTCCGTGTCGACAAGACTGGCAACGTGCACGTCCCAATCGGCAAGATTCAGTTCACCGCCGACCAGATCGCACAGAATGCACAAACAGTTCTCGAGGCAATTCAGCGCGCCAAGCCCGCTGCCTCCAAAGGAACGTACATGCGCAGCATCGCCATAAGCAGTACGATGAGCCCTGCGGTTAAATTGACCTTCACACAGGCGAAGGTCGAAGCAGCTTAAAACTCAGTACTAATTCCGGGTTCCCACTAAAGCCGCGGAGAAGTTTCCGCGGCTTTTTATTCATCTGTGGTCCAGAGCCCGGCGTCCATCGTGCTCGTCCAGGACTGTGACAAGACGTGGCGGGTCGGGCTCGCTGTCTCGTCCACATTAAATTCTTGTCAGCAAATTTCCAGGGGACGCAAAGTCTGACTTCATAAGTTTCACACCGACTGCCCTTTAACTTTTTAGATGAACGGAAAGTAGCGTTGGATGGACAATATTCTGCATGCACTTAGCGACCCTCAGGCATGGGTTGCACTGCTCACGCTTACACTTCTCGAAATTGTTCTCGGCATCGATAACATCGTCTTCATTTCGATTCTGGCCGGCAAATTACCGATCGACCAGCAAAAACGCGCACGTACGACAGGCCTCATGCTGGCCATGGTTATGCGTATCATTCTACTCCTATGCATTACGTGGGTAATGGGGCTGACCAGGGACCTTTTCCGGATACTCGGCCAGGGAATCTCGGGAAAAGATCTCATCCTCATCGGAGGCGGCCTTTTCCTCATAGGTAAGGCAACACGCGAGATTCACGAAAAGCTCGAGGGGGCAGAGGAGGAAAAAACGGCCGCCCTGGTGCGCAAATCGTTTTGGGCAATTATCATTCAGATCATCCTGATCGATATCGTATTTTCATTAGACTCCGTGATTACGGCCGTTGGCATGGCTAAACAGTTATGGGTGATGATCGCCGCCGTGGTGATTGCTGTCGCTTTCATGCTCGTCTTCGCCGGTCTCGTCTCACGCTTCGTCGATCGGCACCCCACCGTCAAAATGCTGGCTCTCTCATTCCTGGTCTTGATAGGGGTAAATCTGATTGCCGAGGGCTGCGGACAGCATATTCCCAAAGGATACACCTACTTTGCGATGGCTTTTGCCGTGGCCGTCGAATCGCTGAACCTGCGCTTAAGAAAAGCCACCCCCGAACCCGTCCATCTCCGGCAAAGGCCGCTCTAGTGTGCCGAACCAGAAGATCGTATCCACGTATCAATGGGATTCTGCGCTCGTTCGGCACACAGAACCTGCCAACGAACTAATGGTATACCACTCTAGTGTGCCGAATCAGTAGTTTCTTACCAGACCAAAGGGCAGACTAGACCTCGATTCGGCACACAGAACAGATTACGAACTAACGGTAGACCACACTACCAGCAAGCGATTGAACAACAAGTTGATGAGTTAAGGCGGCGACGAGACTCTGTGCGCCTGTTTCTGCCTCTGTGCACGGGCATTGCCGACGATCACGTTGACCAGGTCGCAATCCTTAGGTTGTGGCTATGTGCGGTCTCTCCTGGCGCGATGCTAAACTTCGCTAACGCAGGGATTTACCCGGCTTGCTATCAGCGGAACATCTGCCAATGCGCAGCCGCGGTGATTGATTCTGCTACACCCCAGCAGGTACCGGCACCGTCTTACCGACCGCTTCCGCAATCGGCCGAAGTTCTTCCATCATCTGGTCGAACTTGCTGAACTTCAGCGTCTGCGCGCCGTCGCTCCAGGCCTTCTCCGGATTCGGGTGAACCTCGACGAGAAGTCCATGTGCACCACAAGCCACCGCCGCCTTCGCCAGTTGGCTGACAAAACGGAAATCACCTGCTGCATGGCTTGGATCAACGAACACGGGAAGATGTGTTTCCTGCATCGCAACGCACACCGCGCAAAGATCCAGCGTGTTGCGCGTACTCGTCTCAAAAGTGCGGATGCCGCGCTCCACCAGGATCACGTTCTTGTTACCCTGGCTCATCACGTACTCGGCACTCATCAACCATTCTTTAACGGTCATGCACATGCCGCGCTTCAGGAAAACGGGCTTCTCGTACTTGCCCACTTCGCGAAGCAGGTTAAAGTTCTGCGCATTGCGGGTGCCAATCTGGAAAGAGTCTGACCATTTGTTGACCAGCTCAACGTCGCGCGTGTCCATGACTTCGGTTACGATGGCCAGCCCGGTTTCCTCGCGCGCGTCCGCCAGCATGCGAAGTCCTTCCTCAGCCAGCCCGGCAAAATCGTAGGGTGATGTCCGCGGCTTGAACGCACCGCCGCGCAGCAACTTCGCTCCACTCTGTTTAATGGCACGCGCCGTCTCGAACAGGCTGTCATTCTTCTCAACGCTGCATGGACCACCGGCCACGATGATCTCATCGCCGCCGATCTCGAAATCGCGCATCTTGATACGCGTGCCACCTGGGCAAAACGCACGCCCCGCCAACTTGTAAGGCTTCATGATTGGTGTGGCACTTTCCACGCCGGGAATGGCCGTAAAGGGAACCTGTTGTATTTTGGACTCGTCTCCAATTGCGCCAACCACCGTGCGCTCCACGCCTTTACTGACATGCGCCTGCAACCCCGCCTCGCGGATCACGTCCGTCAGGTGGTCGATCTGCTCCTGGGTTGCATCCGCGCTCATTACAATGATCATGACAGCTCTACTTCCTTGCACTTTCTAATGTTGCCTCAACCTCTAGTGTGCCAAATCAGAAGTTCCTATTCAGTTTGAGCAGGGAAGACAAGCTCGATTTGGCACACAGAACCGAATACGAATTAACGGTAGACCACACCAGGTTCCATCACGGCCCCCAAAGCTTCAATAAAAATTTCGTTCTCCCGGGGCAAGCCCACGCTTACGCGCAGATGGTTCGGAAGGCGGTACATACCCATGGGCCGAACAATCACCCCGCGACGCAAGAGGTTCTCGTACACCGGCGCCGCAGGACGCTTCAGGTCCATCAGCACAAAGTTGGCATGGCTGGGCACATACTCCACTCCCATCGCATCCAGCTTCGCATACAGGTATTCACGACCCTCTGCATTGCCTTCGACCGTCCGGCGAAGATGAGCGGTATCGTCCAAGGCCGCATTCGCGGCAGCCTGGGCCATACGGTTCGCATTGAACGGTGGACGGATTCGGTCGACCGCATCCCAGACATCAGGGTGTGCGATTGCATAGCCAATTCGCAGCCCCGCCAGTCCGTAGGCCTTACTGAACGTGCGGAGAATGATCAGATTCGGGTGCTCCTGCAACAGGCTCACGCTTTTTGGATACTCGCTCCACCCGGATGCATACTCATAGTAAGCTTCATCCAGTGCCACCATCACGTTCGCCGGAACTCTGGATAGCAGCCTGTTCACCTCAGCAGCCGTCACAGCCGACCCCACCGGATTATCCGGGTTCGCAAGAAATACGAACCGCGTGTTCGCATCCACCGCATCTGCCAGTGCGTCGACATCGTGCCGCCAGTCTTTCATCCCGACATGCTTCGTCGCGGCACCCATCGAGGTCGCGCCCATTTCGTACCGGATGAACGCCAGGTCAGAGCACACGATGTTTGCCCCCGGCTCCAGGTACGCCATCGCCAGCATCGCAACCACTTCGTCAGAACCATTGCCAAACAGCAGGGTTTCAGGCGCGACATTCAGCCTCTGCGCGAGCTTTTGCCGCAGGTAATGGCACCCGCTCTCCGGGTATAGATGCAGCTCGGGAGCCTCCCGAGCGATCGCCTCCAGTGCCATCGGCGACGGACCGTAAGGGTTCTCGTTTGACGCGAGCTTGACAACATCCGTCAGCCCGTACTCGCGCTGAACTTCCTCCACCGGCTTGCCGGGCGGGTAGGGCTGCAGTGATTCTAGTGCCTGCCGAAATGGGAATCGCATGGTGTGCATACTGCAAACTGCGCCGGAAAGTATTTGCTCAGATCCCCTCCTAAACTTAACACTCGCATTGGTGCGCTGTAATGTGAAACCTGCCATTCCATGTCTGAGTCCGCCGCATTTGTCCTCTTCCTTACGCTCGGTTTGCAGGTTTACCTGTTCACCTCTCTCTGGTGGCTCATTTATTGGGGCCGACGTTCACGTGCGAGCCGCATCACAGGCTGGCGTGGCGGTCCAACCGCCTTCGCACCACTTGCGCTGCTGCTGGGTTTCTGCGTAGTGGGGCTGGTAAGATTCATCATCGCCCGGCTGCAATAACTCCCTCGCTTTTTACATCGGGCTAAATAGACCGTTGTGCGCATGAGCCGCAAAACGAACGCATCCGCGCGAAACTCAACAAGCCGCCGCACCCCAAACTGAAACCGTAGCCGCCGGTCCCTTTTCCACTGGCAAACCCGGTTTACCGGGCGCCGAAGTCAATCAGGTGTTCACTTCGCAGGAGACCCAAACCCCAATGATCATCCGTCGTCTTACACAGACCGCGCTACTTTGCACCCTCGCCGCCCTCGCCTTTGCCACGGAAGAGGCAGACCCCAGCAAGCCGGCGCCAAAAGCTGCCGCCAAATCCAGCTACAAGATCGGCATGAGCCAGTGCAACCTCGGCGAACCGTGGCGCGTGCAGATGAACGCCGACATCAAGAAGGCCGCCGAAGCGCACCCCGAACTCCAGGTGACATATAAGGACGCGCAAAACGACACCCTCAAGCAGCGCGCCCAGATCGAGGAATTCGTCAGCGCCGGCGTCGACCTGCTCATCGTCTCCCCCAAAGAAGCCGCTCCGCTCACTCCCCCCATCGCCGCCGCCTACAAAAAAGGCATCCCCGTCATCGTGCTCGACCGCGCCGTCCTCGGCGACGACTACACCCTGTTCATCGGCGCCGACAACAAGAAGATCGGCAAGGCAGCGGGCAAATACATCACCAAACTACTGGGCGGCAAAGGCAGCATCGTTGAGCTGAAGGGACTCATGACCAGCATACCGGGCCACGATCGCCACTCCGGGTTTGTTGACGGCATCGCCGGCAATCCCGACCTCAAAGTCGTATTCGAGGCCGACATGAAGTGGCTCGAGCCGGACGCCCGCAAGGAAATGGAATCCGCTCTCTCCCGTTTCCCGAAGATCGACCTGGTATACGCCCACAATGACCCCGGCGCCCACGGTGCCTATCTTGCCGCGAAGGCAGCGGGCCGCGACAAGGACATCAAGTTCATCGGCATCGATGCCCTGCCCCAGGAAGGCCAGGCTTACGTCGCGCAGGGCATCCTCGCCGCCAGCTTCGAATACCCCACCGGCGGTAAAGAAGCCATCGACTCAGCCCTGGATATCCTCAAAGACAGCGAGCGCGAGCCCACAGAGAAAAAGATGGTGCTGAAGTCCCGCGTGTTCACCAAAGAAAACCTCTCCAAAGGCGGCGACGTGCTGGCGGGCGACTGAATCGCGCAAAGTCTCGCCTGGATAATCGTGGAACCGTCATTTCGGACTCCAAATGCAACGAGGGCATCGCACTCAGCTAACGAGCCGTGGTGACAAATTGTTAATTACCATTGCATAGGACAACTGTGTCCAGAATGCGGGGTAACCGTGCCACGCAAGACACATAGGCGAGCATCGCACAGTCGCACAACTACAGAGCTGGCTCTTGCTCCATCACCTCCCCTCGGGATCGTCCGGTTATTACTGCCTGCCCTGCTTACCCTCGTCCTGGTGCTCTTCGTGTTTGTTCCAGTCGAGGAATACGACCTCTGGTTTCATCTGGCGTTTGCGAAATACCTGCAAACCAACGGCCACTTCCCTCCAGGCGACGTCTTCTCATCCACCTCCTTCGGCCGCGAGTGGATTTCCACGGGCTGGCTCGGCTCCGTGCTGCTTAACTGGCTCTGGGAGCACGCCGGACACGCGCGCAACGTCGCCCCCATCTGCATTTTTATATTCGCGCAGATTGCCGCGGGCTATCTTGCCATCTACGTATTTGCCGCGCGGCGCGGACTCCACTTGGCCGCTTTCGTACTCCTGCTCCCCGCGATCATGACCGCCTCGCTCCGCTTCAACGCACGCCCCGACGTCGCGAGCCAGCTTTGCATCGGACTCCTGCTGATCATACTTTCCTCCGTCGAGCATCCCATTGACCGCCCCACCGCCGCGTCACGATCCCCCGCCGCCACCGCGCCCATCCCATGGCAACTCTACCTGCTGCCACCCCTCATAGCGTTATGGGCCAACCTGCATGTCGGCTTTATGGCCGGCCTCATGCCGCTCGCTGCCTTTGGGTTGCAGCGCGCCCTCGAGTGGCGCAAGACACACCACCGCACCAACGCCGCAGCAGCCCTGCTGTGCGCTCTAAGCTGCTTCTCCTGGATGCTCAATCCCTACGGCTGGACACTGCTAAAACTCCCCGGAAAAATCAGTTCCGTGCCCGGTATCACGCAGATGCTCTTCGAGTGGATGCCACTCTTCCAGCCGCCCCACAACCTGCCCGCACTCACCTATGCTCTTTTGGCGCTGCTTCTTCTGCTTGTCGGCGCCATCATTGCAACGTCGCCGCGCAAACCACGTGCCTGGGAAATTCTCACTGCGCTTTTCGTGCTGGCCATCACGTGGAACGCCCGACGCCAGCTCGCGCTCACCTGCGTCGCCCTTCCAATTCTTGCGCTGCCCTACGCCGGCCGCTTCAATCAAATCATCGCGCGTCGCAAAACGTGGGCTATCGCCGGCGCGTGCTCCGCCACCGCCGCCGCGCTCGCTATCAAGATCTCCGGCATGCTGGTTACCGGCGGCTGGCCTTCCGCCCGCATGCTCGACAACACATTTCCCTCCGGCGCCGTCCAGTTTCTGCTCAAACATCGTCCACCTGATAACATGTTTAATTCGTATCATTACGGCGCCTACCTGCTCTACCACCTTGGACCCGAGACCAAAGTCTTTATCGATGGCCGGGTGGACACCTACGACGCACAGGTATTTGTCGATGACCGCGCGATCGAAGCAGGGCAGATGACCCTCGAGCAGGCCGAAGCAAAATACAAACTAAACACATGGGTGCTCGACGCGCGCCCCGGCTACGATCCAGGACAGATGGTGCGGCGCCTCGCCGCCAATCCGAAATACGTGCCCGTCTTCGCCGATGCCAGCGCGATAGTCTTCGTCCGGCGCGCACCCGAAACCGCCGCCTACCTGCAGAAAATTGGTAAGCCCTGAACTGCGCGAGCGCACCGACCACACCGTCATCCGCGCTTATGCTTCCGTGCCTGCCCGCCTCGTGGTGCCTTGGGCGACTCCCGCACATCCCGCTTCGCTGGATTTCGCTCCCCCTTTGGAGCCCGCGTCCTCCGCTCCCGCGAAGCAACCACGGCCACCGCCGGCCACGCCGGCAAACGCCACGCCACCAACAGACCCAACAACATTGTCCCGCACAGCGACACGAACATTCCCATCCGCAGACTCGCCGGCTGATACATAAACTTTAGCGCCCTCGCGGGCTCCCGCACCTGCATCGCCTGGAACGCAACCTGCGCCGGCGCCACCTCCTGCCGCACGCCGTCCGCGTAGCCCTTCCATCCGGGGTACAGGCTCTCCAGCAGTACCACAGTGCCGCTGAAAGCCGACGTCGGCAAAACGGTAATCGAGCCCGGCCGCTCAATGGCCGATTTCAATTCCCCGTTGAACACCGTCGCACTCGTCGCGTCACCCACCGGCGCTTCCAGCACTACTTCCGCAGTGGAAGAAAACCTCGCCAATTGCGCCAGCGCATCCTCCTCCGATTTGGCCGCCCGGTATTCTCGCGCAGCGAAAAGGCTGGACTGTCCATCCCATGGCGCGCGCCACACCCGCACACCACCGCCCGACCACTCCGGCGCGCCCAACCCCTCCGGCTGGCCTTCATCCGTCGTATAGAAACCCGTCACCCCCAGCGCGCGCATCACCGGCGAAATCGCCCACGCGTTCCCCTGGTATTGTGCACTGTTCGAAGCGGCCCCACTCGCCAGCGCCAGCAGATGATTCTGCCGCTTGCCCAGCAGCGCCGCATAGCCACCCGCCTGAGAAATGCCTTCCGCCATCAGCTCGTTGCGGTTGCCGTTCCCCAGCATCATCATGCGCCCGCCGCCCGCCACTTCTCGGATCTTCTCCGACTGCTCCGGAGTCAGGCGAGTCTCGCCTACCTTCGCGCGAAAACTATACGGGACCGCCATCGCCACGCACCACGCAGCAGCCGCCCCGGTCAAAACCATCCCGCGCCGAACCCGGCTCCAACCCAGCCGCGCCATGCCCCACACTACCCCAAGCAGAAGCAGCCATACACCCCCCGCCAGCGCCATCGCCCGACCAAAAACCGCGCCCCGCTCCACCGGCGATGCATCCCCGTGAAATTGACTCAACTGTGCCCCCGCCGGCAGCTCCGGGAAATGATCCCAGCCCCATCCATGCACCGCAAGCGATCCGAGCGCGCGCGCCGGCCCGCCAAACGCACTCCCCGGCGCCAGCCACCCCGGCACACCCACCACCAGCACAAGTACCGACGCGACAACCGCAACCATCCACGCGACGCCAGGTTTCCCGAAACTCCTACCCTTAACACGCGCTCGCTCCGTGGCGCCGACCCTCCTGTCTGCGGAATCTCGAGCCGCCGCCCTGCCTCCAGCAATCTTTTCCCCCGAACCATCACCCGCCCCCAGCCACGCATCCAGGCCTACCGCCGCCACCGCCACCAGCGAAAACATCGCCGGAGCCATCAGCCGTGCCGGTACCCGAAACAACGAAAATCCCGGCAAGCTCGAAAACGCCATCCAGAAAAACGGCAACTGGCGCCCCACTGCCAGCAACGCACACACCGCCCCCGCCACCACATACGGCATCACCGCACGCCATCTGGACCCGCGCCAACCCGCCCCTCCGCGACCCATTAGCGCCAGCGCCGCCATCGCCAACACCAGGGGATTCACCACCAGCCCCGTCTCCCAGCCATACAGCCAGCGACCAAGGTACGGCCGGGCCGCAAACACATCCTCGCCCGTCGCTCCAAATCCATACGCTCCCGGGAAGATCGCGAGCAGAAAATTCTCCAGCGGGAAACTGAACGTACCCGCCTCGTACACCGACAGCTTCGTTCGCAGCGAGATCGTGCTCAGTTCCCACTGCGGAAACAAGAGCGCCGCACCCACCGCCGCGCCCACGCCCACAACAAACACGTGTCCCTTCAGCCAGCGCACACCCGAAGCCACATTATAAACCGGCCAGCTCGCCAGCGAGATCAGCGTCCACCACAGCGCCATGTAATACGCCATCTGGATATGGCACGCGAACAACAGCATCCCAAACGCCCCCGCCGCCAGACAAAGCATCCGCGCGCTCGCCCCCCGCCACCAGAGCGACCACGCGCCCACCAGCACAAAACCCCACACACACGCCGCGATAATATTAGGGTGCCCCCCCGTAATCCGCAGCACCACCGCGCCGCTCATCGCCACCGACACCGCGCCAAACAGGCACGCCACCGGACGCAGCCCCAGCCCCGCCAGCCACCAGAACCCCGCCACAAATACCAGCACATGCAGCAGCACAATCCACAGCGTCAGGCACACGCTCAGCGGCAGCGCCAGCAGCCAACCCCACGGCACCAGCAGCGACAACTGCCCCTCCGCCCACTGCGGAAACCCGCAGAAAATCAGCGGATTCCAGATCGGCAGACGACCCTCCAGCACCACCCCCCGCACCCACGCATACACCGGAAGATGATACGAACCCATATCGCTCAGTGCCAGCCCCGGCACACAACTCCCCATCCGCACCAGGTCCACCACATGATACACCAGCACCAGCGCCATCCCCCACAGCGCGTGCACTATAAACGAACGCCTCTCAGCCACCGAACTCAGGTCGATGCCTCACTAAATCACTGTGACTAGCACGAGAGAGTGGTATCCGTCAAATTCGCCGCAGAATTCCGGCGGAATCTTTTTTGCACCGAAGGTGCAGCGGAACACAGCCCAAGGTAAGGACTCCGGCTTTTTGGAGTCCGCAGCCCTGGGTTACGGCAACCCCGTTTCTCGCGCCCTGAAGGGGCGCCGGAAAGCACGAAAATTTCGTAACGAGTCTCTGGGACACCACACAAGTGTCCCGTCCCAGAAGTTCATAGCGATACTTCAGGAGGCTTTCGAGCTCCGGACGGCACACAAAACCAGTGAACGAATTAATGGGATACCACACCAGGACATAAATGCATATCGGACCGCTTTGGATGCAATGAACTGCCGGTAAAGATTAATCTGCCATGCGGGAAGCGTATAAAGGGGCGAGGCGGGCAACGCGCCGCTAGGATTCAATTGTGCATGTTGCGCGTTTTGAGCGTGACACCCACCGGAAGATAAAACAGGCATCCATTACCAGCCACTGAATTCGAGCGTATGCCCAGTCGCGCGCCAAAGCGCAAAAAGAAACTTCCGATTGCCCGCGAGACAACCAATTCCCGGAAAGCCGCGAGCCGCCGTGCACTGGTGGTCGATTTCCGTGAGCCACCTTTTCTGGCTGCGCCGCTGCTGCTGCTCGTCCTGCTCTTTGCCATCGTCGCCGCACTTTTCAGCATCTCAGACCCTGACATCTGGTGGCACCTCAAGACCGGGCAGTGGATTTTGTCAAATAGCACGCTACCATGGAAAGAGCCGTTTACCCATACCGTGCCGGAGGGTAAAACGTGGTATGACGTGCACTGGTTATTCCAGGTTTTCGCAGCGGCGATTCACAGGATGGCTGGTTGGAATGGGCTCATTGGCTCACGTGCGCTCCTCGTCTGTCTGTTTGCCGGCATACTGTGGAAATGGCTGCAGTCACTCGCGTATTCAGCCGTATTCCGGGCTGCCACAATCGTTCTCGTGCTGGGTGTTTGCCGGGAACGATTCGCTTTCCGGCCAGAGCTGCCAACGTTCGCGCTCGTCGCCCTTGTGTTGTACCTTTACGATCGCGCGGTTCGGCTGCGTAAACTCCCCATCCTTGCCCTCTTTGGCATCCAGTTGTTCTGGGCTAACTGGCACAGCTCATGTATCCTGGGCTTAGCACTCGGGACATTGTTCGCCGCGTGCGTAGCGTGGCAACGCAGACAATTCGGCCGCAGCGGATTCGACGACCCTTCGTTTTCAACACGCAGCCTGCTGCTTTTCTGCGCGGGCCTGCTGGGAGCATCGCTGCTCAACCCCAACGGCTATGTACCACTCATCTATGGACTGGGCGAAAGCCAGAAAAAGTACGTACTCGAATTTAAACCGCTGCAGTTCGGAATGCTCTGGGAATCGCTCGGACTTGTTCTCATATTGCTCCCATTCGGCTGGCGCGTATTCACGCGCGCTCCACGCTATTACTGGTGGATCGTGCTGGCGGCTTTCGCAGTGGCGATGCTACAGACAAACCGGTTCAAAGTTTACTTCGCGATTGCCGCCGCACCGGGCATTGCAGAAGCCCTCAAAAACCTCACTCTCTGGCTTCTGCAAAAACCGCGTGTATCTCGTTACGGTGGCATCGCCGCCGGTATCCTCCTGATTGTCGCAGCGGTTGGGGCATCGCTTCATCACGACCAGAAAGATCATCCCTTTCTCTCTTTCGGCGCCGACACCGCCGGCTACCCCGTACATGCCTGCGAGTTTGTAGTGCGCGAAAACCTGCACGGGCGACTGTATAACGACATGGGCAACGGGGGATACCTGCTGTGGAAGCTGGCGCCTGAACGAAAGGTCCTCGTTTTCGGAGAGACGCGGCTGAACGGTCCGCTACTGGATAGAATGTACGCGCGACCAAACACACCCGATGACTGGCGCAAAATCTTCGACGACACCGCCGTTACCTACGCGGTGCTCAATTGTGCGACCGGGAAGGCGATCCAGGCGGGGAGTAAAACGGTACCCCAGGTCATCCAGGATTTATGGGCAGACTGGATACTGGTATTCTGGGACGACGACGCCATGGTTTTTGCAAAAGACCTCCCGGAAAATCGCGATCTGATCGCGCGACGCGCATGCATTGTTAATCCGGAGGCCATCCCCTACCGCAATTCCCCGGTTGACGACATCAGTTCGCTCGAGGCTCTTGCGAAAGACACCAAAAAATGGCCCGCGGTGGAAACGGAACTGAACCGCGCCATCAAGGATAGCCCCCGGCATTTTCGCGCCGCCCTTGCTCTCGGGCTCATGCGTGACGCGCGCGGCGATAACACCACTGGCGCACTCCAGGCATATAAAGTAGCCGAGTCAATCGACCCTGATTCCCCGCAGGTCGTGCAGGCCCTCGGCCGTTGGCACATAGCATACGGTCGCCCCGAGGATGCAATCCACTACATGAAGCGTGCTGCACCCTTGATGAACAGCGCCGATGGCTATTACTACCTGGCCAAAATGCAATCGGAGACTGGGCAGCACGAAGAGGCTCTGGACAACCTGGATACGGCCTTGGAACTTGAACCATCGTACACTGCCGCGATCAACCTGCGCGCGGCGATTCGCGCGAAAAGCAAACTTTGAAGAAGCGAGTAAGGGCGAGCGGGCGGCTGAAACAAAACAGCGCTGGCCACCCTCCACGGAAACGCGAAGCCGGGAATGAGAGAGATCCCAGGCACTCACGGGCAATGTGGCTGGGCGTTGCCCTTGCCCTGATTTGCATAGTAGTCTACGCCCCGACTTTTCACAACGAGTTCGTTATGTGGGACGACGATCTACTCGTCTACGCCAACCCATTTCTAAATCCTCCCACACTCGCAAACCTGAAACGCTTCTGGGTCTCGCCATTTGAGGGCCTGTACAATCCATTCACCTACATGAGCTACGGGCTTGGGATTACCCTCGCCGGCTTGAAACCGCAAGTGGTGCACGCCGGCAACCTGCTGCTGCACATCGGTTCCACGTTTCTGGTATGGAGAATCCTTACGCGGCTTCTGGGCCGCGCCAACCTGGTTGCCGCCGCTGTGGGCGCATTGGTTTTCGCCATACATCCGCTCCAGGCCGAGACCATCTGCTGGGCGTCGGAACGCAAGGGATGTCTTGGGGGTTTCTTTAGCTTTGCCGCACTGTATTTCTACCTCCGCGCCCGCATACCGGGCAACAATGCCAGCGCTCCATCTGACGAACCCGCCTTCAGCAGATCGAATATTCCGAGCTACGCCGCTTCCTGGTGTTGTTTCGTCCTCGCACTGCTGTCCAAACCTTCTCCGGTTTCCCTCCCGTTGGCGATGTTCGCGATCGACGTTACCCTGTTGCGCGACAAACCCCTCCGTTCGCTGTGGCGGCTCACCCCGTGGCTTGCCGTCGCCATTGTAGCCACCGTGACTGCAATGCACGCGCAACCCGTCGTGGAATCCATTCGTCAATCTTATCCGCCGGCGTGGCTGAGACCAACGGTCGCCGCCGACGCACTCGCTTTCTACTTTAGAAAAATCCTGGTGCCGGTTGGGCTCGCTCCAGTTTATACCCGCCACGCTCACGTGGTCGCCGGCACATGGATCAGCTGGATCGAACTTGCACTGGCTGCCGGGGCATTGGCTGGGCTGCTGCGACTGGGTCGTATCTGGACCGCCGCAGCTGCTGTTTCAATCACATCCCTAATGCCGGTACTCGGGTTCTTCCCATCCAGTTACCAGATGTATTCGACTGTCGCTGACCGCTATGTCTATTTAGCCATGCTGGGGGTTGCCCTCGGAGTGTCGGCGTTTTTTGCAAATCTCACCTCAAAGTCACCGGGATATCGTCGTGCGGCTTTCACTGCGTTCGGTTTGTGGATCACTTTTTTAGCGGGCATGTGTTTTCGACAGGCAAATTTCTGGCGGGACTCTGAAACACTTTGGAGGCGTGGTATCGCCATTTCTCCCAACTCCCCAAGCCCCCACGTCAGCCTGGCATCGGTGCACGGCAAGGCACATCGTGCTGCGGATGCCCTACGCGAGATCGACACCGCCCTTTCGCTGGATCCAAAGTTTGCTCTCGCACACAAGAACCGTGGAATCGTGCTTTCCTCACAAAACCGCAATGAAGAGGCAGTGCTCTCGTTCCAGCGCGCTATTGAGCTTGATTCCACCCACGCAGGTACATACCTCGTGCTGGCAAACACCCTTGGCCAGATGCACCGGCTTGACGACGCCATCGCACAATACAGGGAAGCGCTGCGCTTCGATCCGAACTATCTGGACGCGCACCTGAATCTTGCCTCCGCACTATTCCAGGCGGGGCGGATAACGGAGTGTGAGTCCCAATTGCAAACGGCCCTGCATCTCACCCCTTCATCCGCCAAAGCGCATAAGCGCCTGGGGCAATTGCGAGGCAGCCAGGGACGCCTCAGTGATGCGCTAAAGCACTTCCGTTTAGCCGTGGAACTTGATGCGTCAGATATTGAAGCTGCTGAACTTCTGGCTCGAACCGCGGCGGATCTCCAGTGAGGCGGATAGTTGGATTGCACAGGTCCAGAGCTAAGCTGTAGGACGTTTCCTACGACAAAAAATGTGCCCATCCTACGCATTGAGGCATTGATACCCTTTAAGGAATGGCACATACAACACGGATGGACAGCGCTCGCGCCGACCAATCAACGTTTCCTCAGGAGAAAAAAGTATGAAGCACATTTTTTGGGGCAGGTTAGTCGGCGCATGTCTTGCCCTGACAGCCTCCCTTGGTTTTACCGCCCCATATGCGACCACCGGCGCCGGGTCCTCAACGATTGGTACTGGCGGGGACTATACGACCTTTTACGATGCCTGCAAGGCAATCTCCGGTTCCACCAATGGCAATACCGTGACCAACAAGGTGCGAACGACTAACGTTTGCACACTTACACTTGGTGCGGTTCCCGGGTTTGTCGTAGGTGACGAGATAACAGTCTCAATCGGCGATACGGTGTTCGACGGTGACGCTGCGGTTACAGTGGTTGCGGGCAATAACGTTTCCTTCGCCCGAAACGGCGCCAACGTGGCCTCGACGGCTGTAACACCCGTTGCCGATCAGGTTTGGAAGATAAATGGAACCGGGACGCGCGATGGTACGGCCTGGACGTTCTCTATCCTGAACGATCTCACGGAAACACTGAAGGCGAACATACGGTGTACCGTCGCGGTGGGCGGCAGTATCACGTTCAAGCCATCTGCTGGTGTACGGCCGACCGTTACATGGCCCAGTACGATCGCGGCTACCAGTGGTGCGGGTGTGAACGGAACGATCGTAATTGGTACCGGCCGTTCAGTGGTTACTTATACTTCTACCAACAACATCTTCTTTGACGGTTCGAACAACGGCACGACTTCGCGTGATATGACCTTCCAGAATGGCACGTCCGACACCGAAGGTGCCGCGGGTCTGTTCCGTATTCGCGGTAACTGTGATGGCATCCAGATCAAGAACATGATCATTCATGACGTTGCCAATTCCACTTCGAATCCGATTGCCGTCCAGTTTAGTTCGGATGGCGTCTCCCCGGATACGAACAAGTGCCCTGACAACTGGATCGTCGACAATTGCCTGATCGACACCTGTCAGACCAGCAATGCCTTTGGAAACTCCTTCCTGGGCAGCGGCATTACTTCAGTAATCAGTGGCACAGTAACAGCCCAGGCGCAGTCGAATTTCCAGATCACCAATAACGTCATCTATGCAGGTACGCGCCCCATTTTCAGCACGAACTGGGCAGGCGGTACAATCAGAGGTAACGTAATTCACGGCAATCCAAGTGCCGGCGCTTTGGGCTATGGCATCGACCAGTCTTCCGCTAACGTCGTTACCACCGGCTACACCTTGACAATCGACCGCAATATTATCGACATACTCGGCAGCCCAACTTCGGCCCTCGGTGCATTCGGCATGAACGGTATCCGCGTTGCGCCTACGACTGGCGCGGCGGCAAACACGATCGTAAACATAACCAACAACATGATCGGTGGCTGGATCTTTACAGCAGCTGCTGCAACTGAGTTCCAGTACAAGGGCATCGAAGTTGTTGGAGGCAACACAAGTGCTGGATCCGCTGTTACAATCGAGCACAACTCCCTCAACATGAACAGCAGCGGAGCGGTAACTGGTGGCACTGCTACCAACTGTTTCGGCATTGGCCGCAATACAGCCACTGCCATCCCGGTAGCTGTTAAAAACAACATCGTTCGATTCCTCCATACAGGTGCGAACGCTCACGCCTTCTTTGCTTTGACCACTGCTGTTGGCTTTACGGCCAACGGTAACGATATTTTCACCAACACCGCAAAAGTTGGCAGCATCGGCGGAACGGCTTACGCCACCTTTGCAGCATGGCAGGCCGGTGGCTTTGATGCCAATGGGCAGAATGTCGACCCAAGTGCTCTTTGGGCAGCTTCTGGCGCAAATACCGGAAACGATCTGCATCTGACGTCGGCTGGTGCTTTGGTCGGAACGGGTGTGGTTACTACCTTAAGCAGTGACGTTGACGGCGAAGCTCGTAACATAGCCGGACTGGCACTTCCCGGCTGCGACGTCGTTGGAAGCGCTTCCCAGACCTACACTTGGGTTGGTGGCAGCACTGGCGCATGGAACGACGCCGCGAACTGGGGTCCGTCTCCTCGCACGACACCGAAGTACAACGATGTGATCTCCCTCGACGGCGTGACTGCAACCATCACGGACGTTCAGGATCAGCATCTTGCGGGCCTGAAGGTGCTTAACGGCACCAGCGTCACACTTCAGTCCAACAACGGCATTCAGCGGCTGTTTATCTGGAACGGCGATGCCGGAGCAACGGCGGACTTCTCGGTTGCGGCTGGCAATACGCTGACCTTTGGCGGACCGAGCTCTTCGGGGCAGAAGGGTGGCATTTACCTCGATTTAAATGGCAGCTCCACTGGCGCAATTGACGGCGATGTCGTTTTGCGCGCTCAGCAGGTCGTCACCCCCCATCACCTCACGAGCAAGTTGGCAGGTGGACTTTCGATTAACAGTGGTGGCACAATTGCCAACGCTCCGGACGCGTCGACAAATGGCAACGCTTTCGGCGGCGGAGCAGTAGCAGGCGGCCACGTGACGGAAGGTGCGTGGGGACAGACTGCTAATACACCTGGCGTCGTATTCCAGTCCGGGTCGTCATATCATGCTGGTGGGCTGTCTAACGGTACCACTAGTGCAGCGGGCCCGACTAACCCGTTCGTACTGACGGCACCTAACTCAATGATCGAAATGAAACTGGGCAGCAATTACGTAGCTTGGGGAACTGGTGCTCCAGCTTATTCCGGTCGCACTTTCGGGTATGGTGGAAACCTGACACTCCGGCACAATGGGACCGTCAACTCCACTGGTGCTGGCGGTGTAACCATCGGTGGCACTCTGAGCACGCAGGATAGCCTGGGTGTGCAGGGCGCTGCTGGATTTAACCTGACCGCTCTCGTCACCTTGGGCGGTATCAGTGTTCCGAGCAGCAATGCACCCGTTCTGAACATCGTTCCCGCCAGTGCCGCGACGCACGCGGTTAATGGGAATATCGACCTGGGCAACGGGTCTCTTGCGAGCCTTGGCGCGAACCTGACACTTAATCTCAATGGTAGTGCGGCACAAAGCGTCAACCTTGGTGGCATCACTGCTCCCGCACTGATCGTTAACAATGCTGCTGGCGTTAACATGACCGGCAACGGAACTGTTACTGCTCTTACGGGAACCGCTGGCACCCTGAGCACTGGAGCCAACACGCTGACAATCGGCACTTCGGGCGCCATTGCAGCATTAGGTACACTCACAGCGGCCAATGGTGGCACTCTGAATGTCGGCACAGTCGCATTGTCGGGTGCAGGCACCGTGAACATTGCAAGCGGTGGTACATTGCAGACGGCGAACATCTCGGGTAGCGGTGCCGAGTTCGGATCCCTGAATGGCGTTACTAACAAATCCATCAGCGCGGGTGCTACAGTCTACCTGAATGGAGTTAGCGCGCAGACGCTTGGCTCGGCCATCCTGCCGGCAAGTATCGCTGGCATCACGGTCAACAATCCGTCGACTGTAACGATGCTCCAGAACGTCGCGGTTACCACTCAGCTCAACCTGATCGGCGGAACCATTTCGCCGAATGGCAACCTGCTCACCGCTCCTGATGGCGCAACGGGTGTTATCCGGACGGCTGGTTATGTGGACGGTGCGCTGAAGCGCCTCATCAACATGACCGTCGCAGGCGGTGGTGCACGGTTGTTCCCGGTAGGCAGCGGGGCATCCTATGCACCTGTAACTCTGACCATCAACTCCGGCTCGGACGCGAGCGGCGCGGACCTGACGGTTTCGACCAGTAACACGGCCGACCCCAACAACAACTCGCCCAACGCATTGATTCGCACCTGGACACTGACGCCGGATTCACAGCCAGACGGCACCTTTGACGCCGGCCTGGTCTTCGGCTACAACGATCCGGCAGACCTCGGTGGCACGGTAGTCGAATCGGCCCTGGTTGTCGCTAAGGACACGGGCGGCGGTACATTCCAGACGTTCCCCACAACGGTGGACGCCGTGAACAACACGTTAACGGTGGCTTCGGGCGTGAATGGGTTCTCCGTATGGACCGCTGGCGACTCGACCGCGGTTCCGGTGACCGTCAGCGCTTTCAGCATCGAATAAAAACATCAACGCAGGAAAGTGAAGCGGCGGGCCTAAAGCCCGCCGCTTTTTTTTATGCTTAGCCGCGGCTGCCCCGATGAATCTTCAATTATGAACAGTCAGGCTTTGCGGGCGAAGCACTTTGGTTCCATCGCTCCGAACAATAATAATGTCATACTTCCCGAACGGAATCTGCGGGATCTGCGAACCTTCGCCGAAGATAATCGCGTTTTCATCGATGCCCGTCGGAGTCAGTTCCTCGTAGAGTCCGTTCCCGCGAAGAAATACCTGCGCACCCTGGAGGTTTTTGCCTGCTACCGCGATACTGAACGCTTCGCCCGGGCTGCCGCTGATATCCCCGAATTCCACGCCACGCCCAGCCGGATCATCTGAAGAAGGGCGGCGCTGAACCAGCGTCCTGGAAGCCGCGTCGAAGGTGTCCTGCGGCTTATTGGGATCCGGCTCCGTAACCTGGTTGTCTGGCACGACCGGCGGCGGCTCGATGACCGGGACGCTTGCCAGCAGCGTGGTAATCGTGGTAACGGGTACTCCGTCAGGCACCGTTTGGGCAACTGAGCTCGTCGTCTCATCCGCCTGGGGTGCCGGAGTCGCAGCTATCTCTGGCGTCGCAGCCGGCACAGGCTGCGAGGAAGTCGTATCGACTGCAATCGCTGCCGGATCGGGCGGAGCAGCAGGTTCCGCCGAAACCCCGACTTTCGGTTCCGGCGTCGCCACGCGGCCCTGTGCCGGGGCCAGCACGGTTGGCTCCTTCTCCTGTGAAGAACGATTATCGCAGCCGGCCGCCAGCAGAACCAGCACCGGGCAAAGGATAGGATGGATGTACTTTTTCATCTGAGCGTCTCCGATCTATTTCTGCTGGGAGCAATTCGTGCCGTGAGTCGCGGCTGCAAGACTTTCATGCGGCGAGGAATTACGTCCCCGATTCGATTTAGTCGATTTAAGGCACAGAAAATGCTCTACAAGTCTTGAAAGTTATACGAAAGCATTTTTGACTTTCTGGATCGGGTCTAAAATGTTTCGCTTACTGTTTCCTGCCGCATGTTTCTTCATGCTGGTTTGCAGTTCCATAGCTGCCACGCCTACACTTGATGGTATCCTGGACTCTGCCGGTTACACCCAGATGCCAAGTTGCAACCTTGCCCCAGCGGATAGAACCGGATTTGGCACCGCGTTGGACGCATCCCAAATCTGGATGGCCAACGATGTCACCAACGTCTATTTCTTTATCCAGGGCAGAGTTGACGCGCCCAATCCCAATTCTGGCCTTTTGTTTCTGATCAACACGTCGAATCTTGCTGGCGTGGCGGCGGGCACATCCCTGGGCGGCGTTGCTCCCGTAACGACCCATATTTTCAGCAATACTAATGACGCTGCCTTTCCGCTTTCTAACTCGACGGTTAACTGGAAAATGGATTTCGAAACAGACCGCGCCTGGTTTGGCAGTCCTGTCTCTTCAAGCTTTTCAATCGACAAGGCAAACTATGACGGAATTCCAGGCGGTGCTTTCCTGGGCACTTCCTCGCTAGCTGGCAATATTGGTGTTTTTGGCGGGGAGTCACACGCTTTTAACAATGGCAGCCTTTCAGGCGGGCCGGGTTCCAGCACGGGATGGGAAATGTCCATTCCCAGGGCTAATCTTGGCGGCATCGTTGACGCGGCCACCGTTGAGGCGTACGCTATTGTGGCTACCAGCAGCGCCTCATTTAGCGATGACGCCTCGCCTGGGACATTCGTGGGCAACGCGGGCTTTAACCCGGACTTCAACGCCAGCCCGTACGCTGCAACCATGGAGCACGGAGGCGCCGTGCCGGTTCCAGTTATTGTTTCCCAGTTCTCTATTGAATAGGAAAGCTGCGAAGCCGCCATTCAAAAGGCGCGACAGCGAACCGCCGCGCGGCATCAATCCAACTGTATCAAGTGAATTAACGGGACCCATAGAAAACTCTCTTGAAGAGCGTCCGCCGGTAAAGATGCGGGAATTCTGGACAAGCCACCATCGCGCCAGGTCGCAACACGCGTCTGATCTATCCAACTCCGGCGAAACGACCATGCACGCGAGCAAAAAACGTACGCCGCCCTGGGAGTGCGACACCGCGTGCCGCACCAGACAACCCGCAGTTACGGGGACGTGGGAGCGAGCATCCCCTTCGCACGCTCGACGATCAAACTTTCTTTTTGAAAGGTCTGATCATCATCGCACATCGAGCAACGGCCCTCATCCGGAGTTGCCCGCACTCACCAGCGCGACTTCGCCCAAAAATCTTTTTCGACTTTATTGGACTTAGCCCACGTTTAGGGGACGCCAGGGAAGTGACACGCCCTCCACAACTGGTGTATACCTGCCAGCGTAGTAAAGCTGAACACGTTCTTTGACAACTATGCAGCCCGAACGCCGCGACCGACCGCAAAGGGATTTCTGCGCCCAATCCGCGTAGCATTTTCCATCTTTGCGCTTGGCGGGAAAAGCCCCCCATCGCGCAAGGAGCTCGGAAATCCACTGCCCCGGCGAATTCTTACGCGAGGATTACCGCTATTCAAGTGGCGAAATTACCAACTTGAATAACTTGAATTATATCTGCAAGCATTTCAAGCTTTCATACGCAAACTTGAATACCAACTTGAAAAACTTGAAAACTTGAAAACCTCATCCGAAGTCGCCCGCACCATCTCGACGTTGCCGATACGAGTATTGGGGACAGCTGGGGAACTGTTCCGAAACGGGCTCCAAACTGGCAGGGATGCGTAAAAGGAAACGCCCGCTTGGTTTGCCGTGACAGATAGATCGGACCCGAATGAAGAGAACCTGTTGAATGCTCGCTGTCTGGTGCAAACGTCGGGTAAATTTTGCTGCGGGGACAAGTTGATACGAATGGCGAATCTTCGTGGAATAGGGTTTGTGGTTGGCATGGTTATGATCGCTGCCCACATGAGTAATGGAGCGGGTCGTGCATCCGCGCGCGAACGGATCCCGCTTGATGGTGAGTGGAAGTTTCGGCTGGATCCAGACGCCCGCGGCGAGTCGCAACGCTGGTTTGCCGATGACTCGCTGCTGACACAGACCGCCGTTGTGCCCGGCTGCTGGGACGTGCAGGGGCTTGGCATTCCAGGCGCAATCACTACCGTCGCTAATGCTGACGATACCGGACACAACGTCCGCACCCCAACTGCTTATACCGGCAAGGCATGGTATGCGCGCGATTTCGAAACCACCGCGACGGACCCGCACAGTTCCATCTGGCTGACGTGCGGAGGAGTGAACGACCGCTGCCGCGTCTGGTTAAACGGAAAGCACGTGGGTGCGCACGATGGATACAACACAGCGTTTGACGTTGAGCTGACGGGAGCCGTGCGTGCCGGCAAAAACCATATTGTCATTGAGGTCGACAATGCTCCACGTCCTGAAGGCAACCTCGAGGGGTGCATGGATTTCTTCACGAACTGGGGAGGAATTCATGGAAACGTGTGCGTGGAGAACCGCCACACCAGCTTCCTCGACAATGTGCATGCGCGCTGCAATGCGACGAGCGGGATTGTGGAGTTCGCGGCCTACATCCGGGGCAGCAGCAGATCGCGACACTTCCGCGGAACACTTCACGTTGCGATTGCCGACGCCGAAGGAAACCAGGTTGCCGAGGCCGAGATCGCGGCTGACGCCACCACTCCCGTGCAGGAGACGCCGCAGAGTTCAACAGTAGTAATTCCCGTCCCGGTTCCGCAACACCAGTCATGGTCCCCGGGAAAACCCTACCTTTATTCCTTCGTGGCACAGCTTCGTCGCGACAGGATTATTTTAGACGAGTTCCGCGACCGGTTCGGGTTTCGCTCCATCGAGGTCAGCGGTCGCGAGATTCTCCTCAACGGCAAACCCATTTTTCTGCGAGGTTACGGCGACGACGCAATCGACCCGATCAATGTCGCACCGCTACCCAACCGATCCTTTTATGAACACCTGATTGGCAGGGCACGCGAGTACGGCTTTAACTTCAGCCGGTGCCACACCTGGGTTCCACCTCGCGCCTATTTTGAGGTGGCGGACGAAAAAGGACTGCTGGTTCAGGCGGAACTGGCCACCGGCCTCCACCCGTTTCTTAAACCGTCACCCTCTCTTCAGCAGCTTTGGCGTGAGGAACTGAAACGCATTCTCTACACGCGTTTCAACCATCCTTCACTCGCATTTTATTCGATGTCCAACGAGCTTGGCGATGAACTCGAAAAACCAGAGGTGCGCGGCCCCTTTGACGAGCTCGCCAATCTCGCCAGGCAGATAGACCCCACCCGCATTATCACAGTCACCTCCGGAATGGGCAACGGCGCGGAAACCGAGCCGTTGTTCGACCGCGGTATATACCTGGTCAACCCAATGGAGACCAGTTTCATTAAGAAGGTTTCCGATTATGTTTCGAGCCACGACAAACCTTTCCTGTGGCATGAGATGGGATATTTCTGCTCCTATCCGGATCCGGGCCTTTTGCCCAGCTACAGCAGTGGCGCAATTCCGTGGTGGATAACCCAGGCGCAGGATAACGCGCGAAAGAGTGGACTATTGGACGATCTGCCGCGCATCGTTCAGAACTCGCAGAAGCTGCAGCAGGTTTGCAGGAAATGGCAAATGGAACTGGCCCGTCGCTGCCCGCAACTGGATGGCTTTCACTGGTGGATGTTCCAGGACACCACATGGGCGGTCGAAGGCATCGTGGATGATTTCTGCAAATCCAAACCTGGTGCACCTGTGGAAGAGGTCCTCGCTTCAAATGGCGATGTTGTAGTACTGCTCGCCAACGAGCCCTATAACGTGCGGTCGGGGACAAAACTTGATATAGAAGTTCTGGTATCCAATTTCTCTGAAGAAGCGCTGCGGCCGGACTCGCTGCAACTCGAAATTGCCGAGGCGGGAAAGCCGCTCTCGCAGGCCGCGGTAGATACGAGTGACACGCTGCCGGTCGGGCTTTCCTCCCTGGCGAAGGTTCAAATCCAGGTGCCTTCGGTGAAAATCCCAACCGAGGCCGCCCTTACTGCGCGTATGTCTTATGCCTCAGGCGCACCGCATTCGAATTCCTGGCGCATATGGATTTTCCCTGACCCGCCGGGGGCATGGAAATCCCGCTCAGCCTGTTATGACCCCGATGGCGTGCTTAGAAACCTGGTCGCCGAAATTCCGCGTCTCACAACCGATACGTTAGCCGCCGCACCACGCGATAAAACGCTCCTCGCAGCACGGATGACCTCTGCTGTGCTCGACTTCGCGCGCGACGGCGGGAAAGTGCTCCTCCTGTCTTCACAAAACCGTGGCGGCCCGACCGAGCGCCCGGCCTTTCGTGAAGGCGATCACTACCCTATGTGGTTTGCCCCTACTTTCTGGGGAGCACCGCACACGACAGGCGGCGGCAACTGGGGCACCCTTATCAAGGACGAGAAACATGTGCTTGGTAATTTCCCCCACGACGGCTGGTGCGACATGCAGTTTTACTCGCTGCTGCGCAACGTAGGCCGAATGGATCTCAACCAGCTAACCATCCCGCACAGCGGCGAACCCATCATCCGGTCACTTCTCGACTGGCGCACCACCGGGCGAGCAGCGTACATGATCCGATCCCAGATCGGTGCAGGAGAAGTTATTCTGACTACGCTTAACGTGCCCGAAGCCCTGCGCCAGAATCTGCCCGAGGCTGAGTACCTTCTCTCGCAGATTATGACGTACTTAACCACTGGCGAATCCATTGCACTTCGGGAAGTCGCTAGCACGCTCGCAGTAATTCAAGAACCGTAGCGGAGGCTCGCATGGACAAACTCAACCGGCGCGACTTAATGCGACTGGCAGGTGGGGCAGCGCTCAGCTTTGCCGCGGCTCCGCTCTTATGGGCGGCAAAGGCAGCGCCGCCCATTCGCCTGGGCTTTATCGGGGTAGGGGCCCGCGGCACGGTGCTGCTTCGCCTGGCGCTGAAATTTCCAGCAATCGAAATCCCATTCGTCTGCGACATTGACGAAGAACACCTCAAGCATGCCCAGGATATCGTGCAGGAAAGTTCCGGGAAGCGGCCCAAAGGCTTTTCAGCAGGCCCCGAGGCCTACCAGCAGATGCTCGGCGAGGTATTCGATGCGGTCATTATCGCAACCCCGCACGACTGGCACGCCCGGATGACGATCGATGCCCTTAAGGCGCGCAAGTTTGTCGGATGCGAAGTACCTGCCTGCAACACGCTGGAGGAATGCTGGCAGATTCTCAAGGCGCAGCGCGAAACCGGAACTGGCTATTTCATGCTCGAGAACCTGTGCTATTCACGTCCGGTCATGCAGGTGCTTAACATGGCCCGCGAGGGAGTTTTTGGCGATCTCACCTATGGCGAAGGCGCCTACATCCACAACGTTCGAAGCTTGAAGTTTAATCCCGATGGCTCGCTGACGTGGCGCGGTGAGAATGTGCTGAAAAACCCGGGGCTCATTTACCCGACACACGGGCTTGGCCCCGTATGCCAGTGGATGGGGATCAACAGGGATGACCGGCTTGTTTCGCTCGTGGCGAGTTCCACCAGATCCGCCGCCACCCATGACTACGCCGTTAAGAAGTTTGGAGCGGAAAGCTCGGCAGCAAAGCTCGCCTTTAAGAACGGAGACAGCAGCACGGCGCTCATCTCCACGGAAAAGGGACGCATGATCGTCCTGCGCTACGACACTGCCTCGCCCCGCCCCTCCGGCAGACAGGCGCACGCTTTGCAGGGCACAAAGGGCGCATACGAATCCCATTTCGGCATCCACAATGTTTACCTTGAAAGCGATTCAGCGGCCGAGCCGTCTGGCTCCAAAGCAGACTGGGCCACGGGCAGGGAAGTCGAAAAAGACTGGCAGTTGCTCGAAGAGCTTCAGCCCAAATACGATCATCCCTACTGGCGCGAACGCGGTGAAGAGGCGCTCAAGGCCGGACACAATGGCGCGGACTATTTTGTAATGAGCGATTTCCTCGATTCTGTCCGCAGCGGCAAAAGCGCGGTAGATGTCGTCGATGCGCTGACATGGAGCGTCATCCGGCCACTCTCCGCCGAATCCCTAAATAACGCCGGAAAGCTCGTGGAAATCCCGGATTTTACCAAGGAGCATTTTGCTCGAGCTTAAACGCGAGGACAAGCCTGCTGCGAGAAGAAGACTCAATCAGTCTAAGAATCCCGGGGCTAAATGACACGAGTTGCGCAGCGGACCCGCAACTTCTACAAATCCGTGTGATCCGTGTAATCCGTGGTTCCCTTGAGCAGTTTGAGCCCCTGCTCGCTGTAACCGGATTCGTGTAAATTCGTGGCGACCTTTTGAGCAGGCAGGTTCTCCATAGATTCCAGCTACATGCATCATGTTGCGGCTCCCGTGTGCAACAATCCCTGTCGTGATTCTATTGAAACTCTGCCACCGCCCCGGAATCTGTGCGCATGATCCACAACCATTGGATAACGTTGCTGGCGATCTTGATCATCAGCATCGTAATCTCCACCTCACAGGCCGTGCAACCTGCTGACACCACTTCTTCTACGGCACATACGAGGGACATCACCGTAGCCGCGTATTACTATCCGTGCACCCATTCCCATCCGCGATGGGACAAAGCCAAGTACCCGGGATTTACCGAATGGGATCTCGTGCGAAAAGCGAAGCCGCGGTTTCCCGGGCACAAGCAACCCAAGGTCCCTGTCTGGGGCTACACCGACGAATCCGATCCTGCGGTGATGGCTCAAAAGATCGATGCCGCTGCCGAGCACGGCATCGATGCCTTCATTTTCGACTGGTACTATTACGACGACGGCCCCTACCTGGAACGCGCCCTCGACAATGGATTTCTGAATGCGAAGAACAACTACCGCATCAACTTCGCCCTGATGTGGGCCAACCACGACTGGTTTGATATCCAGGGATACAACCCCGCCGATCCAGTGAAACTCCTTTATCCAGGCAAAGCGAGGCCAGCCACGTGGGAGAAGATCACCGAACTCGTCATCAGCCGCTACTTCAAGCATCCCAGCTACTGGCGCGTAGACGGCAAACCTTATTTCTCCATCTACGAGATGAGCCTCTTTCTCGAAAGCTTGGGTTCGGTCGACAAGGCGCGCGCGGCGCTGGACGAATTCCGGCAGAAGGCGCGCGATGCAGGTCTGCCCGGTGTGCATGTGAATGCCGTGTTGTGGGGAACACCCAACTTGCCCGGCGGCAAAACCCCGGCGGACTGGCCACGCCTGTGCCGCGATCTCGCACTCGACAGCGTCACCGGCTACACCTGGGTTCACCATGGTGCGCTGGACTACTCCACCTTCCCCGTCAGCGACTACGTTGCTGGCCGCGACAAATACCTGGCGTTCTGGGAGAAGACGCTTACGGAACTGCCCGTGCCATATTTTCCAAACACGACCATCAACTGGGATAACTCCCCGCGAGCGCACCCGGACGCTAAGTGGGACAAACCCGCGGCGCACGTCGTCAATCCGGTCATGACCGGCAACACCCCTGCCGCGTTTGGCGAAGCATGCAAGCTGATCAAGAATCGACTTCTGGCTGCGCCCACCCAGCCGAAAGTTGTAACCGTCAACGCATGGAACGAATGGCCGGAAGGCAGCACCCTCGAACCGGAACAGGAGCACGGGTACGGCTACCTCGAAACCATCAAAGCCGTGTTTGAGTGACGACCCAACGAAGCAGTAGAACCGCCATTAGATATCTGGGGTGAGTTCCGGGGTGGTGAGATCCGTGGTCAACTCCATAACTATTCTGTGGCTGGGTGCTTCAGGACAGCCTCTCCGTCACTCGCGAAAGTAATGCAAGTCGAGCTTCTTCACTTTAAAGCTGATCCGGAGCTGACCCCAGATTTCCCGATCCGGTAATTTTTATCCACGAATCTCACGAATTTCACGAATGATGCTATGGGGTGCGAGGGCGCGGGCGGTGGCGGTTGGAGGTTTTTCAAGTTTTTTTCAAGTTTGCAGTGTAGAGGCTTGAAAGGGTTGGACATGTATTCAAGTTTTTCAAGTGGGGTAATTTCGCCACTTGAAAAACGGTCATCCTCGCGTAATAATTCGCCGGGCCCAGTGCGCCCTTGCAGCGGGGGGTTGCCGGACGGCGCGGTTTTCCCGCCGGACGCAAAGATGCAAAGTGCGACGCGGATTGGGCGTAGAAGTCCCTTTGCCCTCGGTCGCGGCGTTCGGGCTCCATAGTTTTCAAAGAACACGTTCGGCTAACTACGCTGGCACGTTTACACGAGGTTGGGGGGCGTGTCACTTCCCTGGCTTACCCTTAAAGTGGGCTAACTCCAATAAAGTCGAAAGAGATTTTTGGATGAACGTGCTCTGGTGCGTGCGGGCAGCTCCGGAGGAGCACCGTTGCTCGACGTGGCATGCTGATTAGACTTCAGGGTGAGAAAGTTTGATCGTCGAGCGTGAAGGCGACGCACTCCCACGTCCCTTGTAACTTAACCTTCCGCGTAACTGATCTTTTCTCGAAGAATCGATGACGCTAGCAAATTAATTACTGCAAACGTCAACCGTGACCGAATTTCGTACCCGAATTTCGAATTTTCGTCCCGAAGTTTCCTTGCAATTGAGTGAGGGCTAAAAAAGCAATGCGCTACGACTCCGCGTCATCTGCATCGCAGCACGGCACAAATAGATCTTGTCCCACAAACTCGATGTGCCCGGCCACAGTCTCGGCGCTTGGGTACAGAATTATGTATTGAACGCGCCTGTGACCAACAATGGGGATTACGGTAACGTTTTTAACCTTCGACAGAAGTAGGGCACTAATTTCTTCGACCTGCAAAGCGTGATCGTCACAGGCTTCCTTTAAACTGGGCGTCTTCCTAGCCGCGCCAGTTCCGCCAGAGCCCTCCGACTTTCGCTTTTGCTCCCGGTTCCAGCGTGTTTCGGCTCGCAGCAAAAGATCGATGGCATGCAGCAGGTCGCCTGCAAGCCCTCGCAGGTTTTCTTCCTTGTTGTAGAGTGTTATCGCCGGGGATTTGTGCAACATTTCGGGGCCACCACTTCCCTTGTTCTTCTCTCTTGCAGGTTCATTTCGGAGTGCATGCACAATTGCGATTACATCTCGGTCTCCGTCTAATCGTCTTTTGGGAGCGGTTCGTCATCACTCTTTTTGTATTCGTAAGTAATCATCTCGTCGTCTATTTCCTCTTTAGGAGAAGGCTCAAAATCACTCTTGTAGAGCAAGACCATGTCAGCAATAGGAAAGAGTTCCCAGTTCCTCTCTTCGATGATCTCCCCGGGTGAAAAGTACCCGGCCTCGCTCGCAAGTTGCTCCTGCACTTCAGGCTTTAAATCGGTGAACATTATGGGCACGACTCTCATGGATGACTGCCTTTCAACTTGTTGAGATCCTCCTCGCTTTCATTCTGTTGCAACTCGATGTTCCGGTCCCTTGTGTCGACTGGCCTTACCAAAAGGCTGGCCAGTTGGCTTGCGAGCGACGTGATGTGCTGCGCTTCGTGCATCTCTTCGACCCATTTGCGGGGAATATGGACTTGCCCGTAGTAAGCACCCGAGATCGCTCCGCAAATAGCGGCATGCGTATCGTTGTCACCTCCGAAGCTCGCACAGTGCGCTACGGCATCTTCGAAACCATCGTGATGTAGGAACATGGCAATGGCAAGCTGAACGGCGTCGATTGCTTGATTGTAAGACTTCTGGGGGAACTCGCCAGAAAGACAAACTTCTATGGTGTGCCGATTGCAAGAACCGCAAGCCACCAAATCCCTGCGAGCATGGCCAATAACTTCGGCGCGACTGAGATTTGTCTCCTCGACAGCATTCAAAAGGCAGCGACGCACGACCATATTTTCTGCGATGCAGGGATCAATCGACAGGGGAGAAGGATGGGTTACAATGCTGGCCCACCGAGTTGCCTCCATCAGCTTGTTTATATCATTGTAGTAACGCAGGGCAACAGGATATGCTCGCATTGCTGAACCATTACTACCAGTTGTCTGGCCGCGCCCCATAAGCTCCATGTCCTGCGCTCGACGGCCAGCACGAAACATATCAATGCCTCGCGCTGTCGTTCCGCCAATGTCCTGAGCCTTTGCAGCCCAACCGACTAGCTTTCTACCGAATGTTTCATACCAGTCCCCTGTGAAATCCTCTTCATCAGGGTACTGAATGATAGTCTCAGCGAGCAGAATTGCTTGCTGGGTATCGTCGGTAATTTCTCCAGCTTTGAATCCGAATGGGGAGTCGTTAACGTAGCGGCGCAGTGGGTATACCCCGTATCGTTTTCGAATTTCAGCTGAGGATGCAAATTCCACTCCCGCGCCGAGACAATCTCCACATGCCGCGCCAAGGAAGCACCCGACGGAGTGATTATTTAATCTGTCGTGAGAATTGGTCATCATCATTATTTTGTTTCACCTCACGCAAACGTTACTCATCGTGACTACAGTATCGACCCAACGTGTTCCTCGTAATACTTCCGCCCCTGTTCGGTCAGCGACCATACGCCGCGTGGATCGCCATCGTAAAGGAGTTCCTCAAGCACGAGTTTTTTCCGTTCCCAGTGCACATAGTTCTTCCAACGGATGGAACCACCTGAAGGAAGCGTCTCCAGGTCGGCTTCTGTAAATTTCCCTTCCCGCTCCGCTTCTATATGAGAATCGACTTCATACGCCTCGGCGCACCCGCCGTTCTGAACCAGAAAATCCAGTATCATCTTACGATAACAATTTTGAGAAGTCGCGCCCACCGCGTTCCTGGCAAACTCGCCTGTCATCATGTGCCTTGGCGTTGACCGCACCAACTTGGCGCCGGGGTAGATTGGTAAGTCTACAAGCTGCGGCGGACGCAAAGCGTTCCACTTTAATTCCAGATCTTCTAAGTGCCTGAGCAGTCGTTCCAATCTGTCGACAGCGTGTACGTTTGTATGGCTGCTTGCAGACTCTGCTGCAAGATGAAGTCCAAGGCAGGTCTCAAAAATTGCGGTTGTGCACTGCACCAGCCTTCTGAAAAGTGAACCTTTTTGTGCGGGGCAGCACGGCACTTGGTTATTTGGAAAACCGGAATGACGTAAAGCGCGTCCCCAATCCTCAGACCACTTTTCTAAGTGTGCCTGAATCTGCTCAATTTGTTTTACGTAGTTTAGCAGGCTTCTTTTGTTTCGTGGCTCGTTCTTGAGAAAGCCGCATGCATGATGGCCAAGATCGTGACGGGTCTGATCGGCGTTGTGCAGAACCAGTTTCAGTATGTGCTCTTGGCAGGGCGGCAAACCAATGTTCGTCGGTAGTGTCATGCCATTCTCCATTGCGTGTTAATTAATTCGTTTTGAGGGGACGTTTTGAGGGGACAGGTTACGAATTTCAGGGACGAATTTCAGGGACGGTTGACGTTTTTTCCTATTGTTCGGGCGCGGGTAGCACGGC
>JBPCLP010000056.1:0-47831 GCA_051003195.1 Candidatus Sumerlaeaceae bacterium
TGCTTATTGTGACTAACGTGGTAAGAACCCTTACAAATTGCAGAAGTGTTTTCCTCTGTGAAAGCTCTGAGTCTCTGTGCCTCTGTGGTAAGGGGCGGGCTAAGTGCCTTCTGTGAGAAGTTTGATCATCGAGCGTCGCAGAGGGGACGGTCGCCCACGTCCCTGGAACTCCGCTGGAACTCCGCTTGGTGTTAAGTTCGGGGGCATGCCGCGCAGTTGCTCACTGTTCCACAGCTACGACCACCATTGGTTAGAGGAAAAACCCAGACGAACCCGCAGACTAACATATCACCTGGACCAAAAACGGGGGCAGACCAGAAGGCTTCGAATCAAATCGGCAGGGCCGTAAACAGCAACATCCGGACTCTCAGTATCGTCCATGAAAATGGAAATCCAAAGCTCGGCATCATGACCGTCAACGTTTACAGGAAACCGGAATACCCTGGTCTGATCTAGTTTCTGATTTTCCACCACCGACACAACTTCTGCAACTTCCAAAGAGCCGAATCCATTGTCCACAAGTTCAGAAAGTCCTGCGAGAAAAGGCTCCAGTTCTGTGATATCGAGATTCTCCGACCATTCATCCAGTTTCTTCGGAACAGTACGGCGTTTTGTCAGATGAACGGGGGAGGGCTTTTCGGACAAATCAGCGCCCATTTGTTTCAGAGCTTTCTTTGCTTCACGACGTACTTCCGAATTCGGGTTGTTAAGATACTTACGGACATCATCTGAGTGCTTCGAAGCGCGCAGAACGCCGAGTGCCTGCAATGCAAACACCGTGCTGAGCGGCTGGTCCATAACCGATGCGATTAGCTCAGCAGCGCGTGGATGTTTTGTCCGTGCCAGAGCGTATATCACACCGCCGTTCCGGTTGGCGGAACATCGATTCCTGATCAATCTTTCCAGATCCTCCGCAATAGTCGGAACAACATGATCGCACAAAACCGTATTCACTGCGTTTTCGGGATTCCGACACTCTTGAGGGAACAATTTGATAAGATAGCGGCACAGCTTTTCCTTGTCACGGCGATGAACTCTAAGCTTATGGTGTGCTATAAAGACTTGGTAGACGATCTTCCGGTATTCCGGCTCAGTCTGGTCGCAAAGTTCAATGAGGTCGTGTACAGCGCGACTGCTGATCGTTCCCCCGAAGGATTCCAATTTAAAGACGGATTGATTGTCCAGGGCGAGTATTCTGTCAATCGCAGGACGGACGGCCCAATACTTGTCCGATGCCGTTTCGATGTCCGCTTTCCATTTGGCCAGGCCTTCGTCGTCAGCAGAATATCGAGCGAAGACAGCGCTTACTTTTTCTGCTATTGTTTTATCAGCGATTTTGAAACTGAGAAAAGCTGAGTTTTGGGAAAGATCTTTTAATACCGCTGAAATATGCTGAACCTCTTCACAGTCATAGTAGGGGAGGGAAAGTTTAATGGGCAACCGAGCATCCCTGTATGTTACGCTATAGGCCGCTTCATAATAAGGCCTTGATAAAAATCCGGCTTTCTCCAGGATGCGTTCGACAAGATAACTGAATGCTTTAATTTCCACCTGCATGGATTCTTAACTCTGTGTCCTTGCCGCGAGTCTGATCTTCCAGTAATTCCGGGACGAGGTGCACAGGCATGGCTCGAATGGCAAGGATTGTTGTTCCGGGTGCCCGCATCATGGCATGAGACGCACCGGGGCAATTTGCGCGCCGATGTTTTCGTGCACGACACCGACCGGCAGCTCTACAAATCGTTGCTCGCCCAAACCTCGCGCCAGTTCGGCCTGGAGATCTGGGCGGGCCGTCCCCGAATTTGCACGACCCCTTCGAGACCCTTCGGGCACATTAAAGTGCAGGGGTTTCGGCTACAGTCGCCGGGCAGCCGCGGCCATGAAAAGAAACTGATCGGGAGCTGACCCCAAATCTTCCGCCGTTTCCCGGCCGTGTGTTAACAAATTAACTGACGGCCTGTCCACCTGTTTCCGCGTATTGGGCTGTATTTTTGTCTTTGGTAATAGACTTGTGTGTATCTTGCCACATAACCACCCCAAGCAAGATTAGACTGACCCCAAAAAGGGTTCGCAGTAACAAGAACGGAATAACCGGACTTTCATCGCTACCATAGAGAAAAAAGGTGGCAATCCCTAGTAAACCAGTTACAAGAGGTAGGGGTTGCCAAAATTGAAGTGCATGGATACGTAGGTTCATTGCACCAAATAGCATAAGGCCAATGACCATAAAAAGGACGCCTAGAATAATGAAGGCGAATAAGGAGTTGGCGAATAAGGAGTTGGCTTTTACAAGAGGGGTAAACGTGGCGTGGCCGAAAGCCAAAAGAATTCCGCCGCCCAAAAGCAGGATTAGACCAATCTTGCCAATACGATTACTTCGCTTAGCATATAATAGGTAACAGCCCAAGAATCCTATTACGAATGCTATCTGACCGATTGCAATTAAAGCCATACTCTTCCCGCTAATTAAGTCGGGGATAGGGCTGTTCAAAAAGACCCGGCTCATATCATCGAACTTGTTAATGATGAACAACACGCTCCCTACAATGAGTGCTGAACCACCCCATCGGTTTGCCTGTGTCAGTAACATCTAAATTACTCCTTCGGTATGTCGCTGTGGTTGGTAAGGCGGTACTGGAGTTGCTGAGGGACACAATTGTGCGGAATATTGTATCGTAAATCACCAGCGGACGGCCACCTTGGAGGAGGACGTCGAACCGATGACGAGCGGAAGCACCCTGCTCCAGCGCGGCAAGGCCTTCGCCTGGATGGTGGCAATACCGTCACCCGCCGCTGATCATCGGCGTGCGTTCGCGAATCGGTTGCGTCGCGTGCTCCAGCATCCACCACGCGACATCCGCGCGTGAAATCGCGCCGGTCACCGAGAAGTTCTCCACGATCTTCATGCGTCGAGTGAGCGGGCCACTGGTGAGTCGCGTCGGGCGCGGGCAGCACCAATCAAGTCCCGAGTCCGCGAACATGCGCTCCATCGCCGCGAGATCTCGATAGCCGACGCCGACGTTCGATTTCGCAACGAAAAATTTCATCAGGAGATTCATGCGTGCCGCGCTGTCCGCGACGCCCGCCGCGCTTACGGCGATCACGCGTGCGAGGCCGTGCTGTTGCATCGCGCTCACGAGCATCGCCGCGGTGCGTGAGGAAAAATCCGGCGGCGAGGCAAGCGCGCTCCACGGATTCGCCGGATTGGTTCGCTTGATGCCGAGCGCCGACAGCACGACTTCGTGACCGCGCACATGCTCGTCAAAACAACCCGGCCGCAACACATCATCGATCACGATGCGCGCCCGCGAATCGATGCCATCAGCACGCCGCACGAGCGCCGTGACGATATGGCCTTGATCGCAGGCGAGGCGCACCAAGTGTTTTCCGACGCCACCCGACGCGCCGAGCACCAAGACCTTCATAGCCTCTTGTTTCATGGTGTGTAAAGCCGCCTAACGCTCAAGCTCAGCAAGAGGAGTGGGCCAGCGCCTTTCAAATCGTTCCAGCAAAATCACCATGACCAGCGCGTAGCCGATCCACAGCATCGACACGATACTCGTCGCCACGCCAATGACGACAGGGTGGAGCACATTCTTGAGATCGTCTCGCGCCACCTCGAAGAATGGATACCAGAAAAGGACCAGCAAAACTGCGCCGTATCCGATGCCTTTGGCCAAGGCTGTGCCTGGGAACCATTGCCGCATTGCGGCGAAGAGCAAGCCGAAGATCGCACCGAACACGACGCCGACCATGATGATGATGATCAGCGTGCCTCCCAGAGTGAAGTGGGGTTCCTGCCCGGCTGCCAGAGCAACCAGGCGCATCGCCACGCGCAGGCCAATGCCTAACATCAGTCCACTCAGGAGGCCAGCCAAAATCCCGCGGCCACCTTCCACGAACGGCCGCCAACTCCGCAGACGCGCTACCTTCCACACGAAAATGGCTAACCCGACCACCAACGGAGTGAGCGCCTGCACGGAAAGAGCCGCGTTTTTCAAGCGCAGCTCCCCGGTAGAACGAAGGAGTCCGGCAACAATGGCTGGCGCAACCAAACCGAATACCAAAGCTCCGGCAAGCGGAAGGATTCGTTTCATAGCTTTTCTCCGACGACGATCCAAAGAACTGAAATTGTGATCGGCGTCCATCTGAATTTTTGGGCAAAGCGCGCCCCAAGTCCTGATTTTGAATTGCCGCGAAGCTGACTACTGCCACTGCTCCACATAAGCCGGGACCCTGACAATTCCGGGACGTTGAACATAGGATGGACTGAGTGGATCGCCAAACTTCGTACAGAGTTCACCGACTACCACGAGGTCACCGTTGCTGAAGGTGCCGTTGGTTGGGTCGTAATCCACACCTCGGGCGTTCACTTCCCGGTCCTGCACAGGGCGGCCGCCGTAGGCCATGAACCTATCCGGCCCCGCTGACACAATGCGCCACTCGGCGCCCGATGTTATTCCGCTGCCGCGCTCCGGTTCCGCGCCGGCGTTTACGTAGTCGTAAGTGTCGTAGAGATCCAGTACACCGGACTCCAGTTGTTCGGAGGTAGGTGGGAACGGATCACGCGGAATCGACGAGAGGTAAGCCAGCGGTGTGGTAAGCGGGATCAGCCGTTTGCCTACCGGATCAGTGAACGGGCCAAACTCGTTATAATGGATCCCGACTCCGGCTGCAGGCGGTACCGCATTGTTGTCCACGCGGTAGACTTCCACTGCTCCGGCAAGTAGCCGGAAATCATTCTTCACGGTTGCAACGCGGCTGCGCGCTGTTGCGTGGGAATAATTTACTGCGGCTATCGATGCAAGGATCGCGATGATACCGACAACGATGAGCAGTTCGATAAGTGTAAACGCACGCCGGTTCATTGTACGGCCTTTCTGACGACGGTCACCGGGATCTCCCGCTTCTCCTGCTTCACTTCGAGACCCAGCTGATTGCGCAGTGATGCAAAGATGGAGGCTGGTTTCGAACTGTGCCACTTCAGATCGAATGAGTACTTTCCGTTGAGTCCGGTTTCATCGATCACGATGTAACCTGTCGCGCGCTCGATGGTTTCACCAATGCTGCTTATCGATCCATTGCGTGCCAGGTAACGGCCGCCGGTCTGGATGATTCGATTGTCACTCTCGCCGTCTTTCAGCCCTGCTGACCTTCCGTTGGGTGCACGCATTACCAGTACAGTGGACGTCTGCTTGCCGGGAGCCATTGTTAATCCAAACGTCTTTTTATAAGCCTCGGAAACCGCTTTAACTGTCCTCTCATAGGGATAGGGACCGTCCTTATTAAAGTGAATCCCGTGCAGTTCGACATTGAAAGGTCCGGGTGGTAATTCGCCTTCCGTAACGATGCGGTTTCCCGTGGCTGATCCTATGGCTTTAAGCAGCACCTCAGTGGAAACGCCGCTCAGTCGAATTGCATCATCACCAAGTCTTTCCTCATTTGGCTTAGTACCGGGAGCAGCCTGAGTGATCATGACACGAACTTCTTTGCCCCACATACTTGCCATTGCTCCGGACTGGTATACTTCCCTTCCTATAAATGCCCCGGCGATGAGTGCGCCCGCTGTCATGATTACTTTCACTTTTGCCATGCCAATTACTCCTCCGATAGTCGTAGCCTTGATGGTCTGGAGGAGACTGAGTTGAGTGTTTGTGGCTGCAGCTGTGCCGGTGGCAGCCGGTGCAATCGCCGCTGCCGCCGGAATACCTGCTGACGCAGCCAGACTGCTCTTTGCACCTGCTGACATGGCCGCAGTAGCCGCGACAATAGCAGTGGTACGCGCAACAGCTGCGGGCTTCGGACGAATATGGGCAACCGAGTGCTCGAGCCACGGAACCAGTCCCTCACGGAACTGGGCGACCGTGTGTCTCAGGTGATACCGGATCGTGGTACGATGAACGCCAACGCGCTCGGCAATCTGACGGTCGTTCAATCCTTCAACAAAGTGAAGCAGCAGAATTTCGCGTTGCTCGTCAGGCAGTTTTTCAATGGCCCGAATGACCGCTTCGGCCTGCTGCTCCCGGTACAGCTTGTCTCGAACAGATTCGCCCTTGTTGTCCGGTATGGCTTCCACAACTTCCTCTTCCATAGCGACCAGTGGGATAAGCCGTGAGACAGTGCGCTGATGGCGTCGCCAGTCCTCAGCGAGATTTCGCGCCACCCGGCAGACCCAGCCGCCGAATTGTCCCGGTTGCTTCAGCGTTGCGAGATGCAGGTAAGCACGCAGGAATACTTCCTGGGTGAGGTCCTCCGCGGCTTCCCTGCTCGCAAGGCGCGAATACGCAGCATAGTAAACGGAGTTGAAGTGGCGTTCGATAAGAGCTTCGAATGCCCGTTCATCTCCGGCTGCAGAACGCACAACCAGTTGCGCATCTGTCGGTACTTCCACTCTGTTTCCCACGAGTTGCCTCAGTCTCCTTTAAGAGCATTTGCTCTTCAACCCTATTCACGGAGGCGGAAGGCGATTTGAGGAGAAATCGGTAAAATAGTTAAGATTGGAAATTTGATACTGCTTCAAAAACGCGGACAGTGCATGAGCGGATTTGAATGGGGTTGGTGATGCACTTCGAATTCAAGAGGAGGCTTTCCGCCGAGGCTTGTGTGGATGCGCTTGGGGTTGTAGAAAGTCTCGATGTAGTCGAACACCAGTAGTTCGGCCTGGCGCCGGGTTTGTGCGACTTTGCGTTCAAATACCTCCGTCTTTAGTGTGGCGAAGAAGCTCTCCATGGTGGCATTGTCGTAGCAGTTTCCTTTGCGGCTCATGCTCGAAGTGATGCCTGCTGAATTAAGTGCGCTGCGGTAGTCGCGGCTGGCGTACTGGCAGCCGCGGTCGGAGTGATGAATGAGTCCAGGGGAGCTGCCGCGCATGGCAATGGCGCGCTCTAGTGTCTTGGTGACGAGTGTTGTTTCAAGCGAGCTGCCGGTGGCCCAGCCAACAACACGGCGAGAGAACAGATCCATGATGATAGCCAAGTAATGCCAGCCCTTGCGTGTGGGCAGGTAGGTGAATAACGTGGGACAGTTGACGTTTTCACTAATTAATTTGCTAACGTCATGGAGACTTCACCAAAAGATCAGCTACGGCAAGGTTTAAGTTAAGGGATGTAAGTTGCGGGCGACGTTGGGGGCCGTTCCTTCGCACGCTCGACGATCAAACTTTCTCACGGAAGGCCTCATCAGCATGGCACGTCGAGCAAGGACCCTCATCCGGAGTTGCCCGCACGCACCAGCGCGACTTCGCCGAAATACTTTCTTCGACTTCATTGGACTTAGCCCACCCTAAGGTGACGCCTGGGAAGTGACACGCCCCCCAAGACTCGTGTATACCTGCCCGTGTAGTAAAGCTGAACACGTTCTTTGACAACTATGCAGCCCGAACGCCGTAACCGACGGAAGACGGACTTCTGCGCCCAATACGCGTAGCATTTTACGTCCATGCGCCTGGCGGAAAAAGCCGCCCCTCGCGCAAGGAAGCGGGAAATCCACGGCCCCGCGAATTCTTACGCGAGGATTACCGTTTTTCAAGTGGCGAAATTACTCTATTTTTGCCAACTTGATTTATCTGCAAGCCTTTCAAGCTTCTACACCGCAAACTTGAAAACCAACTTGAAAAACTTGAAAACTTGAAAAGCCTCCAACCGCCCAGTCGCCCCTGCTACCCAGTCGCCCACGCCGCCGAGCAATGGAGCGCGCACGGCCACATGATCGGAACATTACGGAAATCAAAGGGCGAAATTACCCTCATCGGCCTCTTTGATTTAAATCGTGAAATGCCAATGAGCGACGCAATTGTTTGATTAGTTTTTGATTAGTTTTGATTAAGGAGGCTCGTCCACCGTTTTAAAACCGTGCATAACGCCGGCGCCGGTGGGATGCGAGGGATGCGTCCGCGTTGAGGCGTCCTTACCTCAGATCGGTTTGTGGCGCTATCAGCACTTCCGTAATCATGTCTTCACCAACTACCAGGCCGTCTGCTCTTCCCATTTTCGGGTCCGGCTCGTCGCCGGGCGCTGAGTGCAGCGCAAGGTTGTATAAGCCGGACGTAAGCGGTTGAATCAGAAAGAAGTTTTTGCCCACAGCCCTGGCCCACATCGTCTCCATGTCCGCAGTGCTCGCAGAATTACCAACGCGAGAAACGCTGCACCGCAAACTGGACTGCGAACCGGTGGTCTCCAACGGAGGCTGGAGACGAATCAGTATTCCCGAACGACTTTGCTTCAGTGCAATTTCGCCAAGGTCGTCTTCGGCCTGGTCGACCGTCAACGTGGTGGTTGCAGGCGCGTAATTGCCACTAGCTGAAGCTGCAACGACGTAACTGCCTTTTGGAATCCATTCTGTCTGAAAATCCCCGTCTGAGTTTGTCCGGGCAACGACTTGCGTGATGCTCGTTTCAGAATTGTTTACCGTTCGAAGCTGAACTTTAGCGTCGGCTAATGGAGCCCGGCTGCCCGCTTCCACTACCCGGCCTCTGACTCTGCACGCTGCCGCGCGCAGCACCACATTGGCTGTCGTGTGCCCATCGCTCCGGAACTCTTTTGCCTCGACTGGCAAACCGACTTTTTGCCCTGGTTGCTGAATGGACGAATGCGGCGACACTTCTGCCACAACCCGGTACGCACCTGCGCAAAGTCCTGAGACGGTGAAGCTGCCGTTGCTTTGCGGCACTATGGTTTTAAGCAGACCGTCCTCGCCTGGGCAAAGCGGCGAGGTTGTGGCTGTTGTAAAGAGTCGAAGCTGATATTCTGCCCCTGAGGTTATTCCATCCAGCCGCCCTTGTAGTGCGCCTGCAGCTTCTGCCATTTCGACCGGATGGGTGGTATTTGCGAGCACCTTAACGAGTGCGGATGGCAAAATAGGGTCGAGATCTCGCAACAGCATGTTATCCGCCGCCGCCGCCAGCCTGTACTCACCTGGCACCAGCCCTTGCAGCTGAAACCGCCCGTCAGGCCCAACCGGGCTCCTGCCAGTTCCAGCGAAACCGGAAGCAGTCACCCACATCTGCTCCAGATTCTTTGGGCTTCGGATACGAATGGCCCCACTGATAGAACCTGTCAGTCCAAGACGGACGGAATGCGGTGTTTCGGTTGGCGGCACACTGGTGGCAACTGCGGCTATTTTCAATTGGTCAGCCGATGCGGTCCTGTCCGTATCGGGAGTTATAAGGAACTCACGTCCTGGCTGGGATGGGGTAAGTTGAAAGTCGTAACGGGCCGATCTGGAATTTGACGCCTCCGCCTCGGCAGTGTAGAATCCATCTTCAGAAGAAGCGTGACTGAGCGGAAGATGAGCTACCTCAAAGTACCCGGATGAATCTGTCGAGGTGATCCGCTGGATACGCGGGGAGCGGCCTTTGCTCGACACCTTAATGCGAGCGTTTCGTGCTGGTCCACTACGGTCCAGAACCGTCCCGTTAACTGTCCCACCGTCTTCCAAAGCTATGGCCAGTGTGGTGGAGGCTGCATTCACTTGTGGTATGTACTGCATCGCAAAAGCGAGATGCGAAATCACAACAGTAACGTAGCCAGGGTGGAGATTTGAGAATTGAAAGTTACCCTGGCTATCCGTTGGGCGTATTGCCAGTACGCCTTCAGTTGTGGAATCGATCCCTTCTTCGGGCAAATAGTCGGGATGCAGGAGAGCGACCTGCGCGTTTTGCACTGGCGCTTGATCATGCCGGCCAACTACGCGTCCGCGGAGCTCCACCGGCCTGTACAAAGTTAGAGTCAGTGTAGATTCCTGGAGCCGAGGCAGTTCGACGCTATACTCCTTCATCATGGACTCGGCAAAGCCATCAGCTACGGCGTAGAGGTCAGCCCGTGCTCCTGCTCCGGTTAGCGGCGCAAGACCTTCGAACCTGAACTGGCCCAAATGATTCGTCCGCCCCGTCGTGCTAACGTACTTCTGTGGCGAAGTGAAAATGTTTAGTCGCACAAGTGCATCGTCTATCGGAGCGGCCTCTTCGTCTTGCACAACTCCCGCGAGGACGTCACTTTGCAGAACAGTGGGACTTATAAAGTGCACTGCGTTCGCCAATACAGATGATCTCTTTGTATGCGACGATATTCCGGGTGCAGTGGGCGCGGTGGGGCTGGTGTTTTGCCTGGCCGTTGCCGAATCGGACGCCGGCGACCTGGATGGCTGTTGAACGCTACGATTATTCCGCACAAGCTGGAACAGAGAAGCGCCAACTATTAGCAGGACTAACAGCAGTGCAATGCGCTTTCCGTTGAGGACTCTTGTTTTAGGATGCGCGGATATGGGACTCATACATCAACTACACAGTAGGAACCATTGCATTGTATATGTCGGAACCATTGCATCGCCTCGCCCGAGAAGCACCAGCTTGCGGGCTCGCGCTACACGAATTTCCATCCCCTCGATCAGCCGAAGAATCACCGTTCGCATCTCCTTTGACAGCGGCAGGCCGATGCTCTGCAGAAACGGAGCGTAAGCATCGGGGTTGGCTTCGACTACACTCAGCAGGTCGGGCGATTTGTTGGTACGCTTGTTATAGAACTGCTCCGCCTCGTCGAACTCCTGCGCCAGCCCTCGCGCGCGTTCATTCGCATCCGGCGCGTTGAACAACCACTTCAGCCCGGCGCCTTCCAGCGCCGTGCGGATGCGGTCAACGCGGTCGGAGGCAGCAGGCGTCACTTGGCTAGACTCCGGCATGCTGAATGCGTCTGAAATGCCGCGTAAAAATTAATTTTACGCGTCGCCAATTGTTCGCCCCCAAGTTTTCTGGTTTTAATTCGTGCCCGTTCCCGAGTTTTAATTCTTAATTCTAGTTTGCAGAACCGCTGCAGCCAGGCAGGCAAAAAGTATATAGCCTGTTAGCAGGGAGCCGACTACCAGCAGTACGCGGATTTCACCAATAGTATATTGGGTGATCAGGTTTGCCACCGCGAAGCTGCCAAGGACGACTACATCCCTTGACGTGGAAACCATTGCCGGATGTTTAACAAGATTTAGCATACTTGTACAACCCAATACGGACGAGAAGAATAATCCGGAGACAAACAACCCGATTGCCACTTTCTCAGATGCTGCTGCAAACCCGATTGCATTCGCAATTTTAACGTCAAATTCCTTACCGAGAAAGAGGAATGCTGGTCCCACTAAAGCCAAAGAATACAATTGAAGCTTTTGCATTTCAAATAGCCTTCCACTTAATAAGACTACACTTAATAGACTAATAGACGTACCGGTTGTGAACATGGATATTGAATCGAATAGCGCCGTGCCGACCCCCTTTGAATGGCGGCCCCCGGACCATCTGCTAAGCGTCGTTGCCGAGCCCGACGGCCAGCAGATTTACATCCACGGCGACAGAGCTGGTTACGAGCTACTTGCCCGCGCCATCGCCCGGCTGCTCGAGCACCTGGAGAACAATAACTGCGAACACGACCACCTGTTCCGCTGGGATTGGCCCGGTGATGAACTCACCACCACGATGTTACAGCAAGAGCGCGAAGCCAGCTGCATTCAAGTTGGTCATGTAAAACTCTATGCCTGGACCGACGAATGGCGCAAAAAGCACGGACTGTAAAGACCGCAACAAGAAAATGCCGGACAGAGCCGGAATTAATTAGCTAATAACTAAATCGCGCCTATAACAAGGTCTCGCTTATGCAGCTTCCGTCTTCATCCAGTCACGCCACCGAATAATCGCGTATCGCCGTCGCGAAATGATCTAGCGCGTCCATATGCCGATCTCGCGCCGATTCCAGCGTCGGCTTCCAGGGCGTGAGCAAATAGCCTTTGATACGGTCCGGCGAGCAATGCTGTTCACACCATTGGATGGTGGCTGAGATATTGTCCGGCGTCTCCCAGTTGCTGAGCGTCGGCACCTGGTCATACCCGGCCTTATCGACATCGATGAACGTGGTTGCCGCGGGGATATCCATGTTAAATTCCGCGCCGTACACGCTCCTGGCCGGCCCTGACACCGGATGGCGATACCAGTTGGATTGCAGCACGTTCTTCGGCATGTTCTTGTAGAACTCCTCCGCATGGTTCCACACGTAATCCCCCCATATCCATGGCCGGACCCCGGCCGCCTCCACCTGCTCGCGAAGGAAATGAAAGTCATGCCACCAAAGGTCATATTGCCGCGAGCAGACGAACTGAAACCGCTCCTGGTGAATCGTCTCTTCTTCATCCATGCCCAGGTGGAAAAAGCGGGGATTCTCAAACCACTCAATTGTCTCCGCGATCAGGTCCTTGCAGACCTTGTAATATGCCGGGGTCGAAAGCATCCGCGCGTAATCCTTCAGCCAGGCGTCGTGGCAGGCGGAGAAATTCAGCTTCGGAATGGGCTCCAGGCCCATGTCGCGCATTTTCTTCATCTCTTCTTTGAGCTTGTCGCGCGACCAGGCATTTTCGACCGGAATCTCCGGGTGCGATTTGAACTGAATTCCATCCCCTACATCGAGGACGACCATGTTCATTTTGAACTTGGACATGGTCTTGAGCAGGTCGTTCCAAAGCGATTCATCGAAGCGAAGCTGTGGCTGCATCTGCCAGTAAGGTCCCGCCTTGGGATGCTTCCAGTCGCCCCACATGTTGTAGGAAAGATGAATGAGATTCGCGAGGATGAGCTTGTCGGTGGCCATGGGGATTGTCACTACTCACAGAAAAGGTTCGTTGTGATTTGTCCAGTTAAACATCTCCGCCCCGCGTGGAGTTAGCGGAGGAGTCAAGGGGACGTGCGCTGGGTTAGTTCCGGGGTGAACTCCCGATCACGGGAGTTCCGGTGGAGTTCCGGGTTCGCTCCGGTCACGGCCGCGGTGATCGCTATCGTGGTGCTTGCGTCTGGCGCTTTGTTGCAGCGCGGTGGCGCCAGTAAACACATTAATCGCGGAGGCGCTTAGATCGGCTGGTCTACTCTTCCACTCGCATTTTGGATACTGGTTGGCGTGTCGATCGTGGGAGGTGCGATCAGCATATGGATGGGGGCGCATGGCCACAACCGCGGCATAAATCCATTGGATACTTTTCTTAGCGGAATTGGTGGGCTGATCATGGGCACCGTTTTTAAGTATCGGCTTTTCCCGGGGCAGCAAGCTGAGATGACCTGGAATCACGGGAGGTGGACGCCGACAGCAGAGCTGGCGGCAGAAAGTGCGCGCATGTTCTACGGTGTTGGCGTCGCGTGTCTCGTCGTTTCGGTTGTCTGGTTTATCGTGAACCGCATCCGAAAGACATGGAACACGTAGGCCGCTCAGCACTACCAGTGCATCGGCGCAGGTCTGGGGACCGCACCCGATCTGCTTAGCTGGCGTGGTTCTGGATCAACGCATGATCTCCAGCCGCAGATCCAGAATATCTCGACGGGCGAGCCTCCGCGAATAGCGCGATGGCCGGCTGCTCTACTATCTCGGCGTGGCGTTAAGCCTCATTGCTCTGAAAGGGTTCCAAATTCTATTCTTCGCTGGCAGAGTATACAGTTCAATACCTCGATGGCGCGACAATACGTCGTTTAGCATGGGTCGACATTAAGACCCTCTTTATGACCCCTTCTTGGCAATAGGACCCTCTTTCTGTTTTCGCCACACGGCTCCCGGCCCGCTGTCAGGAAAGGGCGCGTGGAGAGACTTCAGGCGGATGGATGACAATAGCGTCTGATTCCAGTGAGGTGATCTTTATGTCCCCCCCTTCATAGACCGGATCTCCATAACCCTGCAGCTCGATTCCGCAGCCCCTGGCAATACATATGGTGCCAATCCGGTCCAACTCGGCTGCATCACAGATGATCGTTACAGTTACGACAGATTCGCTCCAGCCAAATCCCGATTGCAACCTGCCGGTTTCCGGGTGTATCTTTAGCTCCATGAATCCCTTGTACACACTGGCGTATCCGCAGCTCTCGGCCCGTGACCGTGTGTTCATTGATGACTTCCGCCGCCGATATGACATCCCGTTCCGCGATGTGGTCGCGCCGCACTGGACTCTGGCGTTCGGATGCACCGCGATTCCTGAGTCAGAGTACCGTCAACACGTACGTGAGATTGCGCAGGTGCAGCCCACGATCCGTTTCTGTTGCAGGTACGCGATGGTCGGTGTCGATGACGCAAACGACAACTACTACGTGTTTCTCGTTCCGGATGACGGGTTCAGCGACATCTCCAGACTTCATGACCGGCTTTACACCGGCGAGCTGACACCGTACTTGCGCCTCGACATTCCATACGTTCCGCACATTGGAATTGCCACGATCGCCGACCGCAGGCGCATCAAGGAACTTTGCGACGAGTTGAACTCGACCGGCTTGACTATCCACGGCAGAATCAGTTCGATCACCGTTTGCTCTTACGATGGTTCAAAGATCGAGGCCCTGGAGAACTTCCCTCTTGCTGATGTGGGCTGTGAGCAGGCAAACGACAAGACATCCTCCACCTAACCACTTGCCGCCCTGACGTTCTTGTCCAAGGCCCGTTAGTTGGTCGCTTCCGTCACACTGCTGGGTGTCATCGCTCGCCGCCAGGTCCGCGATCATCCTCTCCCCTTAAAACGCGCTCATATTAATTTCACGAACCGCTCTTCGGAAGGAAACGGACTTGAAAGCATAGGAGACGTTTGGTCTGCTGTACTATGCCTCGTCACTTGATCCACGGAAGCCGCAAAGCGGACCACCCGATTCCCCTCCGACACCGGCGTAGCTAAAATGGAATCGCATTTGTCGCTTAGACCGCGCCGTTGCGGTCGGAGTTCTGGGGAGATCTCCAGCCGCAGATCCAGAATATCTCTACGTGCGAGCCAGACGTTCCCCTTCGGTCATCGCTGAGGCGACCTGCACATGCAGCCGGTTCTTTCGCATGGTTACGGTGAGGCCGGCAATGTGCCTCTGATGTTGCGGAAAGTGCGTCATCTTGCGCTGGATCATATGCTCCAGGGTTTGCCTGATGATCAACTTGTCCTGCTCCAGCGACCCCTCGTCGAGCGGCAACTCGTCCATAATAGACTCACGAGTCTCCTCCGGCAGCAACGCCAGGTTCCACGCCATGCTGGCCAGCTCCAGGGACTTTCGCGTTTCCTCCAGAGAATCGTTTTCGAACATGAGGGGCTTTGCAAATTCCAGCAGCAGTTGCGACGATTTGACTGCGGGAGCGCCAGCTTCTGTAGGCGAAAACTGCGGATAGAACCTTTGCACCCGCTTCACAAACTCCGGAGTCGGCCGCTTACGCTCCTGGGCCACCGCTTCATCGCCTAAGTGTCGCAGCTTGCGCAGGCGCCGTTTCGACATCCTTCTCCTCCATCCGTATTTACCATTCCATTCCAAACCACGCCCCGCCCGCTGGTCAATCGCCTATATGTCTTCCAAACGGTCTATGGACACGGGCTCGATCAACTCCCACATTTCATTCTGATGCAGCCAGATGGGATCGGCATTCTGGCGAATAAACTCGTCCGCTTCCAGGCCTTCAATCATCGGCGGTCGCACCATCCGTTTCTGCTTTCCATTAATGAAGATCGTCATAAATTGTGCTCGCCGCCGCCTGCGCTCACGCTTCTGCTCGGCGCTTAGCCGCTTCTTCCGCTTACCCATATGCACCCCCTCGCTCACTTCTGGGTCGCTGACTGAACCGTGGTACTTAACTTAATTAAGTTACCAGCACGCTTCTGCCATTGCGTTACCTCGATGGCGCGATAATACGTCGTTTCGAATGGGTCAACGTTAAGACCCTCTTTATGACCCCTTCTTGGCGATAGGACCCTCTTTCTGTTTTCGCCACAGGGCTCCCGGCCCGCGGCCAAGGCAGACGACAAGGCCGTCAGCGCTCATTTGCTTAAGCAGCCGCCTGAGGTGTTCCCGGCTGGTACCGGGGCAGAACCGCTCCAGGTCAGTCAGCGTAAATTCGCCCGAAATGTTGTCGAGAGTCTGCCTCAGTAACTCGGTCTTTGCGCCGCGCGGAGATCTCACCTGGCCCGCCCTCTGCTCGAATTCGCGACAGGCGCGAGTGACAATCGACAGCAGATGATTCAGCCAGGGGATGGTATCGTGTTTGCCTTCGTGCCATCGCTGGGAACTTTGCTGAAGCGCGCGATAGTAATCCTCCTTCGCTTCCTCGACAAGACGTTCCAGGCTTACATATCGACCGACTTCATAGCCATGCTGATAAAGCGCGAGCAAGGTCAACAGTCGCGACACGCGGCCGTTGCCATCACGGAATGGATGAATGCACAAAAAATCCAGAACAAGCGCAGCGATGGCAATCAGAGGTGGAATGTGATCCTGATCAATCGCGTGGCGGTAAACGAGACAGAGCTCGTCCACCGCGTTGTGCGTCGCCTTGGCGGAAACGCATTTGAAACGAATGACGGGGGCCACGCCCGGCCGAAGTTCAATGATCTCATTGTCCTTCTTCTTGAATTCGCCCGCATCTCCGGTGCCTTCCTGGCAAAATTTATGAAGGCGGCGCACCAACTCCGGCGTAATTTGCAGCTCCTGAGCCCCGGTATGGATGAGGGTTAAGGCTTTGCGATAACCCATAATCTCCTGCTCGGAACGATCCATTGGGCGCGCACGGCCCAGCACCAGCGGGCGCAGCCGGTCCGCAGCCACCGTGATTCCCTCGATGCGATTGGAGGACTCGACGCTCTGCACCAGCGCGATTTCGCGAAGCGCCTTAAGAAGCTGAGGCGACTGGCGCGTGAACAACTCCTGCTTCCCCTTGGCTTCGGCCAGATTGTTCAGCAACCAGTTCGTGCTCATCGGCACGGCAAAGTCGCGCAGGCGATTATTTCGGAAGGTCATCATGGATCTGGTTCATCCGGCAATAAACGTATCTCTCTAGAGGGGTCTCCATGCGCGAGTTGCCCCGTGGTTTCAGCACCAATCCTACGCCGGGACTTCCGACGCTGCATTCCGGTCGAGCGTGCGGTAGCCGATCGCTTCGGCGATGTGATCGGTCTCGATGGCGTCGGTGCCGGAGAGGTCGGCGATGGTGCGCGCAACTTTGATGATGCGGTCGTAGGCGCGGGCGGAGAGGCCGAGCAGGTTCATTGCATTTTCGAGCTGCTCCTGCGCATCGTCCTTTATCTGGCAGAACTTTTTCATTTCGCGGCTGCCGAGGTGTGCGTTGCAGTGGATCCCTTTGAGCCCTGTGTAACGGATGCGCTGGCGTTCGCGCGCGGCACACACGCGGTCGCGGATCACCGTACTTGGCTCGCCGGGAGTACCGCTGCGCGAAAGCTCGCGAATTGGCACGGCGGGTACGTCGACATGAAGGTCGATGCGGTCGAGCAGTGGACCGCTCAGTCGCGTGCGATATTTCTGAATGGCCTGTGGCAGGCACATACACGCGCGCGTTGTGTCGGTCAGATAGCCGCATGGGCATGGGTTGCTGCTACCGACCAAAATAAATTTGCAGGGGAATGTCAGGCTCATCGCCGCGCGTGAGATGTTCACACTTCCGTCTTCGAGCGGCTGCCGCAGCACTTCGAGTACCTGTCGTCCGAACTCCGGCATCTCATCGAGAAACAGCACACCATTGTGTGCCAGAGAAACTTCACCGGGTTTCGGGATGGTGCCGCCGCCGATAAGGGCGATGTTGGACACGGTGTGGTGCGGCGAGCGGAACGGACGTGTGGCAACCAGGCTTTCACGCGCGCTGACAAGCCCCGCGATGGAATGGATCTTTGTCGTTTCGATGCTCTCATCCAAAGACATCGTTGGCAGGATGGTGGGCAGGCGCTTGGCCAGCATGGTCTTTCCACTTCCCGGCGGGCCGATCAGCAGTACATTGTGCCCGCCGGCCGCTGCAATCTCAAGTGCACGCTTCGCGCCTTCCTGCCCGCGCACGTCGGCGAAGTCGACGGCGTAGTTGTTCGTGCAGGCGAACACCTGCTGTAGATCCACCCGGTGTGGCAGGATCTGCTCGGTGCCATTAAGATACCCGACAGCGGCGGCAAGCGAGCTGACGGGAATCACGTCGAGTCCCTCGACTACCCCGGCCTCCGCTGCATTTTCGGCGGGAACCAGCACGCGCTCCGTGCCATTCGCCCGCGCGCCCAGTGCGATGGGCAGCACGCCCGGTATTGGTTTCACCGTGCCGTCCAGGCTCAGCTCGCCGATGAGGCTGCTGGAGCGCAGGAGCGTCGAATCGACCCGATTGAGCGCGGCCAGCACACCGACAGCAATCGGGAGATCAAGGCTCGGCCCCTCCTTGCGGAGGTCGGCGGGCGCGAGGTTTACCGTGATGTAACCATGAGGGTAGTAGAACCCGGAATTGACCAGCGCGGCGCGCATCCGGTCCTTGCTTTCCTTGACTGCGGCATCGGGCAGCCCGACGATATTGCAGACGTCTTTTTGCCCGCTGCCGCCTGCCACATCCACCTCGACGTCGACCGGGAAAGCGTCCACGCCGAAAACCACATGACTGAGTACCTTGGCTAACATAGGTGCGACGAATTAGCCACAGCCCCGCGCGATGTAAATTGAAAATGTGCAGCGCCGGGCAAATCGCGCCGCCTGCGGATCATAGTTGTCGTAGCGTTGCCAGCTTTTGCTCGAGTTGCTGAGCATCGAAGGCGAGTTGCTCGAGTTTAAGGCGCTCCTTTTCGATCACCGCGGCGGGAGCTTTGGCGGTGAAAGCCTCCGTGGAGAGTTTCGTATCCAGTTTCGTCCGCTCGGCAGTGATGCGGGCAATTTCCTTTTCCAGCCGTTGAATCTCCTGGGCGCGCATTTCGTCGGGCAGCTCAACGAAGATCGTGACTCCGGATGCAACCGCAGTGGCCGAGAAGGCCGGCGGCTCGGCCTTGTCCATGATCGAGAGGCTGCGGATGTTCGTCAGGATGGTGAGAAACGTGGATTGCGCATCGAGCAGATTACGAGTGGTGGCATCGGGTGCAACGAGCAGCACTTTTGCGGCGACGGACGGCTGGATTCTCATCTCACCCCGGATGTTGCGGATTGCGTACAGCACCTGTTGCAGTACGCCGACTTTCTGCTCGGCTTCTTCATCGACGAGGGAGTCGGGTGCAAAGTCGTTCCAGGGCGCAATCATGATGGACGCGGATTCCATGGCGAGCATCGCGCGCGCACCGAGCGGAGTTCCATTGGGCACTTCAACGTTGCCGCCGAGGGGGCTGATACGGCTTGTCTGGTCGTAGCCGGGCGTGTTGAATCCGACGTCCTCGCCGCGGAGCGGACGCAGCGCCTGCCAGATTTCCTCGGTGATGAACGGACACACCGGGTGGAGCAGGCGCATGCTGCCTTCGAGAATCGTCACCAGTAGCGCCTGTGCCTGGGTACGGCTGTGGATCGCTTCCGGTGTTGCGCTGTTGTCGTGCGGGTTTGCGTACAGGCGCGGTTTCACGAGCTCGAGGTAGTAGTCACAGAAATCGCCCCAGAAAAACTCGCGGAACGATTTGACAGCGACGTCGAACTCGAACGCAGCGAGCGCCGCATTGACGGCGCGCACGGTGCGGGCGTAGCGGCTCAGGATCCAGCGGTCTTCCAGCGCCAGTTCACTGCGGTGCGGCTCCGTGGTCGGTCCTGCTTCGGCAAGCTGCTGGTGGTGCAGGTCTGCCACGTTGGTGAGTATCAGCCGCGCGGCGTTCCACAACTTGTTCATGAAGTTGCGGTAGCCTTCGAGTTCCTTCACGCTGAACGCAATGTGCTGTTCGCGCGAGGCGTAGGCAGCGAGGCAGATCCGCATGGCGTCGGTGCCGAATTGTTCGATCAGCACGGTCGGGTCGATGGCGTTGCCCTTCGACTTACTCATCTTCTTGCCGTGTTCGTCGGCCACCATCGGGTGGAAGAACACATCCCGGAACGGCACTTCGCCCATGAAGTGCTCGCCCATCATGATCATGCGCGCGACCCAGAAGAAGATGATGTCTTTGCCGGTGGAGAGCACGGACGTCGGATAATACTTTTTCAGGTCGGCGGCTTCGGCATCCGGCCAGCCGAGGGTCGAGAACGGCCACAGCGCGCTGGAGAACCAGGTATCGAGAACGTCGGGATCCTGGGTAATACCGCTGCCTGCAATGCCCGCGGCAACTCTCTGCGCCTGGTATTCGTCTTCCGTCCGAGGAACAACGATAGATCCATCGTCGTTGTAGAACGCGGGTATCTGGTGCCCCCACCATAGCTGCCGTGAAATCGCCCAGTCGCGGATGTTGTCGATCCATCGCAGAAAATCCGCGACGCGTGATTCCGGATGGAACTTGATGCGCCCGCTCGTCACGGCCTCACGCGCCTTTGCGGCAAGCGGCGCCATCTTCACAAACCACTGAAGACTGAGGTACGGCTCGATCACCGTGTCGCAGCGATAGCAGCTGCCGACGCGCTGCGGATGCTCCACCGTTTTTTCGACGAGACCGGCTGCTTCTAAATCTTCCAGCACGCGTTTGCGCGCGACGTAGCGGTCGAGCCCGGCGTACTTACCGCCGTTCTCGTTGATGTGCGCGTCGGGCGTAAGGATGTTGATCTCTTCGAGTCCGTGGCGTTTGCCGGCCTGGTAGTCATTTTGGTCGTGCGCGGGCGTGATCTTTACCATGCCCGTGCCGAATTCTTTGTCGACGAAATCGTCCGCAATGATCGGGATTCGGCGCTCGACGAGCGGGAGAATGACGTGCTTGCCGATCAGGTCCATGTAGCGCTCGTCGGTGGGATTCACCGCGACCGCCGTATCGCCCAGCATGGTTTCGGGGCGGGTCGTTGCGACGATGACAAAGCGCTGCCCGTCCGCCGCAGGCGAGACGCCTGCGCCACTTTCCACCGGGTACTTAATGTACCACAGCTTGCCCGCCTTGTCCGCGTAATTTACCTCGTCGTCGGCCAGCGTCGTCTGGCAGCGCGGACACCAGTTCACCAGGTAGTTGTCGCGGTAGATCAGGCCTTCGCTATACAGGCGCGCGAAGACGGTACGTACGGCGCGGGAAAGACCCTCGTCCATCGTAAAGCGTTCGCGCGACCAGTCGCAAGAGCAGCCCATGCGTTTGAGCTGCTCAATGATTGTCGCGCCGGATTTCTCTTTCCACTGCCATACGCGTTCGAGAAACTTTTCACGGCCGAGCTCCTCGCGCGGTCGTTCCATGCCTTCCTTGCGTAGCTGCTGCTCGACGACGTACTGTGTCGCGATCGATGCATGGTCGGTACCTGGCAGCCAGAGTGCGTTGTAGCCTGCCATGCGTTTCCAGCGCGTGAGCACGTCCTGCAGCGTGTTGTTCAGCGCGTGGCCCATGTGCAGGATGCCGGTGATGTTCGGCGGCGGGATGACGATGCAGAACGGCTCGCCGGGCGCGTGGACGTCGGCCGTGAAATAGCCGCGGCGCTCCCATTCGGGGTAGTACTTCTTCTCGGTGGCGTGCGGCTCGTACCGGGTGGACAGCTCAGGTGTCGGGTTCGTCGTCATATGGGAGCGTAGTACGGGCGGGGGGGCAGCGGCATTCGCAATGAAAAGCAGCGGCGGGTTTCATAGCGAGGATGGGTGGGGTGCCCGGCAGGAATGCCCAGCCTACTGTTGCGCCCATTTCAGCACTTCAGTGAACGGGAGATGGTCGTACTTGCCAAACAGCGGGTGCTTTCCGAGACGTGCGCGTGCAATGGCGGGGCTGGAGATGCCACACATAAAGCGGGCGACCTGCCGCGAGTGGGAAAGCGCACCAGGGTTCGCGCGCTCAAGTTCGCCCAGGGCCACGCGGTCCGCATCTGCAGGGGAATTCCCAGTGCGCCGTGGTTCCGGCACGATGACGGCCTTCCCGCCCTGGCAGAACGTGCAGTGACCACACGGCTCGGTACGCTCTTCGCCGAAGTATTTGCAGAGCGCATTGACCTGGCATCCTTCCAGCCGCGCGAGCTGCAATACGTTGCGAAGCCGACGGACTTCGTTCACTTCGCGATTTTCAAACCTCTGCGTCAGTTGATCAGCGAGTTGATCGATATCCGGCACCTCGCCCACACGTGAGAAACGGTGCCGTAGCTCCGCAACCTTCAGTACCACGAGCCGACGCTCTTCCATCACCTCCAGCGCGCGCACAATGCGCTGCCGTGGCTGTTTCATCTGCGTCGCAGCGTCGTCGGCATTCAGCCGGTACCAGGTTTTCCCCTTCTTCGCCAGCTTGAAGAGCCGCTCCACAAAGACCTGGTACTCGCCGTCGAACGCTTTAACGGCTGCCTGCTCGCTCTCCAGCGGGCGGAACTCGTAGCCACCGTAAAACGGCGTTCCCTGCTGTAAAATACCTTTCAGCTCGAGGTAGGTCAGCGCGGTGCGGAGCACAGCCTGCCGGAGGTCGTGTCGCGACGACAGATCGAACAGGCTGACATCGAACTCGTCTCCGAGCGACAGCAGCTCGGTTATTAGTCCGTGGAGACTCTCGCGGGTCGGTGTATCGCCGTACGCGAAATTCTCCAGCGGCATCAGGTCGTCTGCGCACACGAACATCTCGACAATGGATGGCTTGTCATCACGACCGGCGCGGCCGATCTCCTGGCTATAGTTTTCCAGGCTCTTGGGAAGGTTATAATGATAAACGTATCGAACGTCCGCCTTGTCGATACCCATACCAAAGGCAATGGTGGCGACGGCGATTCCGCGATTGGAGGTGGTCCACCATTCCTGTACGCGCGTGCGCTCGGGCGTTTCCATGCCCGCGTGGTAGGGCTCGGCGGGCAGGCCGCTCGCGTTCAACACGGCCGCAACCTGCTCCGCGGTTTTCTGCAGCGTAACGTAAACAATGGTGGGCCCCGGCTCGCGCAGCTTTAATCGCTCAATAAGGAATTCGTTGCGAGTTTGCGGGCTCACGGGCGTTGTAAGCATCGTCAGGTTGTGCCGGTACACGCCGGTCAGGACAGCATCATCGGGCGGGATTTCGAAACCGCGGCAAATGTCCTGCACGACCTTTGGCGTCGCCGTGGCAGTCAGCGTGAGTATGCGCGGCACCTGCAGCTGGCGTGCGAAGTGCGCGAGCTTCAGATAATCAGGACGGAAATTGTGTCCCCATTCGGAAATGCAATGCGCCTCGTCGACGGCAAAGAGCGAGAGCGGCGTGCGCTTGAGAAGCTCTAGGAATCGTTCATTGTTAAATCGCTCCGGCGCGACATAAAGCAGCTTCAACGATCCATCGCGCATGCCATCCGTGGCATAGCGCATTTCCTCAGGCGTGAGCGAGGAATCCAGCCGTGCCGCGGAAATACCGCGGGCGCGCAGTGCGCCGATCTGGTCTTTCATGAGAGCAATCAATGGGGAGACGACGAGCGTCAGGCCGGGGAGTGCCAAAGCCGGCAACTGGTAGCAGAGCGACTTACCGCTTCCCGTTGGAAAGACTGCGAGCGCGCGGCCTTTGCCCGCCGTCAGCAGCTTTTCGATGACCTCGCGCTGGCCCTGCCGGAATTCCGCGAAGCCGAAGCGTTCGGCAAGAAGTTCGGCAGGATTGGAAAGATGCTCAGTTTGCATGGCGAGCTATCGCGCCTGCGTATGGAGAAAAGGTCGAGATCAATTTAAGCACAGAAACTGGAATTAGCCTTGCGGGGGTATAATCGTAGTATCCCACTCCGGATTTACCGATTGAAGGAGCTGCTGATGTTCAGACGCCTGATGTGCATGAGTTTTTGCTTCAGCCTTATCGCGAGTGCCACGGCGCAGAACTACCGGCGGGTCGTGCCGCCCACGGGGCCCGTGGGGCCGCGCTCCTATGTCGAGCCGCGGCGCTACTCCACCCAGGCACCGTCGACCGTCAGCGCAGCCGCACCCACGCGAACCGGCCCTGAAATACTTACACGCCCCACCCTGATCCGATCTTCGGGATCCTATCAACTGGGCGGAAATATCTACGCTGCCACGGATGCAACAACGGCAGCGATTGTGATTGCCGCGCCGGATGTGACATTAGACCTCGGCGGCTTCACAGTCGTTGGACGTGGCGCGACTGCGCCGGATGCCGGCGGGGTCGCAATCCTTGCAGACCGTATTACCGTCCGCAATGGCAGCATCACGAGCTTTGACTCGGAGAACCAGTGTGCAGTGATGGTAAGTGCCGGAGTGCGGGCTTTTGTGCTGACGGACCTGAAAATATCGCACTGTGATACGGGCATCCTGCTAAATCCCGATAACAATGATGACAATCCAGTGGTGGGCGGGCGGATCGACCGGTGCGCAGTGGATGAAGGCTCTGTTGGGATTCTCGCTTTTGCGTCGCAGGGCGTATCGCTGCAAAACTGTGTGGTGAGTGGTGCGGCGGCAAAGCGGCAAGTGCCGGGCGAAGGAAGCGGCATGCTGCTGCGCGGCAGCAGCTTCATCGTCGATGGCTGTAACATGACCGGTAATACCCATGGTATGCGACTGGATGCCGATTTCTCGCTGGTCAGAGCCTGCAGTCTGTCATCGAATCGCAACACCGGTGCGTACATTACGGGCAAAGGCAATCGGCTGGAGGATTGCGTCATATCGGGAAATGGAATCACCGGGGCAACTGTGCTGGGGGAGAACAACGCATTTGTAAATGACCACTTCAGCGGCAACGGTGGCCATGGTCTCTCGCTCGACAAGAGCGGCCCGACCGGCGCCAATCACACTTATATTAGAGATTGCGCGGTCATGGGCAATGCCGCCGAGGGTATTTCGGATAAGGGGCTTGGCGACACGCGGATCGAAGGCGGTTTTCCTGCAACACCTGCTCCCGGCGTTTCTCGATAGTGGTGTGCTCAAAGTTCTGGATTTCTCGTTTTACACTCAAATAGCTGGACTTTCGAGAACACAGTTCAAAGTGTCCGGGCCGGTAATCGGCGCGGGCTCATAATCGGATAGCGCGGAGGGCGGCCCCACACGCATGGCGCAAAGGCTAAAAAAATGCCTCGGTATTGATATCGGTACCTCGGCTGTAAAGATGGTCGAGTTGGTATCGGAGAAGACCGGCGTTCGGATCAGCCGTATGTTGCGGGCCGAACTGGGTCTGGCGCCTGGGCCAATGGACAGCGACCGGGTAAATACCATCACGCGCACCGTGCGCGAGATGATCAGCCAGAATAAGATCGCGACCAAACACGCGGTGTTCAGCGTTCCGGGACAAAGTGTTTTCATCCGGCGTATCAAATTCCCGCGCACATCCGAAGACCGTTTGCACCGCATCGTCGCTTACGAGGCCCGCCAGCAGATCCCTTTCGCCCTGGATAATTCCCTCATGGAATACCAGGTCTTCGATTACGGCGACAGCGGTGAAGTCGAAGTCCTGCTGGTCGCGATCAAAAAGGACATTGTGCTCGAGTTCATGAAGGTCGTGAACAAGGCCGGGCTGAAGCCGGTGATGATCTCTGTCAGCTCACTCGCGCTGTTTAACTTCCATGTTTTTGACTCGACGCCGTTCCAGGAGCTGCTCGAAAGCCTGGAAGCTTCACGCACGGGTGAGATGCCGGCCGAGCAAACGAAGCCTTCGCCCGGTACACCCGCGAAGAAGAAGGGTTTTGCGTTTCCCAAGTTTTCTTTTGGAACAAAGAAAAAGCTCGATATCGCCGACGTTGCGGAAGCCGAGCCGGTCGAAGGCATCGAACCCCTGTCGATGGACTTCAACACCGATCTTCCCGAGGACATTTATGAGGAGGTCAAAGCGTACATCAATATCGGCGCGCAGACCTTCGACCTCGCGATAGCGCGCCACGGCCGCCACAAAATGCTTGGCTTCACGCGCAGCGTTCCATGGGCGGGAAACGAACTGACCCGCATGCTGACTGACAAGCTGCGGCTTGGCTCTTCGCAGGAGGCGGAACAGATCAAGCGCGAGCGCGCGATCGCCGTCATTCCCGGGCGCGAAGACGAAGCCGAAGCAGCCGGCATCGATCCGCACGCAAGCGAGTTCGTTGCGCAATGGGCGGACCGCATGATTCTCGAGGTCCGCAAGTCCTTCGATTTCTATATCGCACAACCCGACGGCATGGCTGTGGATAACATTGTCATCACAGGTGGCCAGGCCCAGCAGAGAAACCTTTCGGCTTACATCGAGGAGAAGCTCGGCATCCCCGTCGATGTGCGCGTCGCTCCTGAAAATGGCGCGTTCAGCTTTAGTGACGGCGCCACTCCCGATGAGACCGTCTCTTTCGTGGTGGCAACCGGCCTGGCGTTGAGTGGCCTCGGCCTTGGCCAGGTCACGGTCGACTTTCTGCCGACCGAGTTGAAGACAATCCGCGAATTCAAAAAGAAGAACATCGAGATCTTCGCACTGCTCGGTCTTCTTCTGCTCATTATTGCCGTCAGCTATATGGCCGGCAGCAAAGAAATTGAAGACATGAACCGCTGGCTTGCGGAAAATCAGGGCAAAATTGAAACTGTAAACCGAACCAAAGCTCAGTTGGACAAAGCGCGCAACGATCGCAAAGCCATCGATGACAAGGTGAAGGCGCTGGGAGAAGCCATGGGCGACCGCACCTACTGGCTCGAGTTCCTTGGTATGCTTGAAGGCGTCAAGCCCACGACCATTCTGCTGACATCTATTAATATGAACCCGAATGGAACGGTCGATTTAGTCGGCGAGACCGCGGAAAACGTGGGAGCGATTGCCACTTTCTCAAGGGACCTCGGCGAACAGAAGGACTGGGTGAAGAGGTGTGACATCTCCCTCCCACCGCAGGAGCGTTTCTCACGTATGATTAACCGCCCTGTGACACAATTCGGTCTTCACATCGAAACCAACTGGAAACAGACACGCCTTGCACCCGCACGTGTAACCCTGGCGCCGGGCCAGTACACGCCTTCCGCCACGCCTATCGGTACCATCGCGCCGGCCATAGGCGATCTTGGCATGGAAGCCGCAATCTAGACTGGAATAATGCGATGAGCGATAAAACCAAACATTATATCAGGCTCGCCGAACGCAATCTGGGCCGCATTGTCATGGGCGTTTTGCTGTTCATCCTTGTCGGTCTCGCGTATGCGCTCTATTCCGAGCAGAGTAATACGGTGGGCGTGGATGCGGAGGGCGGAATGCCCGCGAGGCTGGAAGACCCGTTGCCTAAAAACCCCCACTTCCTGCGCATTACCACCATGTCCACTCCGCAGGATCTTGCCAGCTCGCCGCCCATCCAGCAGGTGGCCCAGTATAATATGTTTGATTACAAGAGCGTACGCGATAAACAGGAGATCGAGCGCGGAGCTGACCAGAAGTTTGCACAGGCGCAGGATGCCGCTACCAAAGGCCAGCCGGACGAAGCCAAACGTCTTTTGGGCGAAATTCTTAAACAGGTGCCTACCCACAAGAAGGCTCGGGAGCTTTCGGAAAAGCTCAACAGCGCAGCGACCGCGAAGCCTGCAGCGACTGCTACACCTGTTCCCTGAACACGCCTAACTACACCAAAAGCAGGGAAATTTCAGAAGCATGTCGTTTTTCATTGCTTTCGAATCTCTGATTCCACGATATCTGCGCCAATTGCCGAGGACAGCTATTGGATGGGAATGTTCCCCAAACATTTAATTATGTTTTGAGAACGATCCCACTGGTAGCCAGAAGTTGCTGTAAAATGTAGTCACATATGTTAAGCATCGCTGAAGGAGAAGGGTCCTTAGATGCTGTTGAAATCTCGCCGCGAATTTACGCTCTGTTTCTTCCTGTTCTGGCCGTTGGGCATGGCGGGCTACACTGCAGAAACCCTCAATGAGGGTTCCGGCGCTGTAGAGGGAAACATTACATCGAAAGTGGTGCGCAACCTGGCCTCGCAGCCGGGAGCGAAACCGCATGCCGCTACTGCTCCGGAAAGGGGCGGGCAAGCTGCGCCTGTCTCTGCCTCGGGCGGATTGTCAGGCGCTGAACGTGTCTCACGCCTACTGGTCGACGGCCGCAAGGCTTACCGTGATGGTGATCTCCAGTCGGCGCGCACGCGCTTTCAGCAGGCCCTGAGTTATGATTCGGCCAACTCTGAAGCCAAGAGATACCTGGCCGAAATCGAACGCAACAGTGCTGGGTCGCAGTTCGCTGCCGATTCTCCTGTCGGTGGCCTGCCGGTTAAGCGCAATACACCCGCGCCCGCATCCTCCGAACAGCCCAATACAGCTGCGTCCTCGAAATCCGTTAAACAAAACCTGAGCTCGGCTTCCAGCCAGGTGGCTTTGAATGCCTCGGAGTCACTCTCGGGTGATTCGCAGCGCTTTTCAAAGACAATGACGCAGGCCGATTCTTTTACTGCACCCAAAACGGCTGCCTTAAAAAAGTCTGACAAAGCCAACGCGGCCGACGTCGAAAAGACACCTGTCCAGGTCGCCAGTTTAGCCAAGGCTTCTGTCGCGGGTAATGCTCTTGAGGCGCCTAAAGTAGCGAGCATTGCGGCCGACGATGCAGATGCGGCGTCGCCCGCTCCCCAAAAGAATACCGACTCCAAAGCGCCGGCGCAAAAACCCGAGCCAAAGTCGCCGGTTGTAGAACCGGCTGCTGAACCTAAGACAGCAAAAGTGCTGTCGATCCCGCAGGTCGCCAGCGGAAAGCACGAAGCAATTAAGCCTGTGGTCGTCGCTAAAATTCCGAATGCGGAAAAGGCAAAGTCCGAAACCCGTCCCTCCGACGACAAGCCAGCCGAGGACTCGAAGAGCGCGGAAGCAGCGTCTGTGCAAAAGCAGCCCGCCGTTGCTGCCAAGGCCGCTGCAAAGCAAGCGGACGCGGCCAAACAAAGCGATGATGACAAAGCAGCACCGGTATCTAAGGATGTTGCAGTCGCCGCAAACGCCACCGGTACAAAGCAAAGCGTTGCTGCCAAACAAAGCGATTTGGAATTGAACCAGGAACTCGTTACTGCATTCGAGGAGTTGGAGGCAGAATCAGCGCAGCTCGCCTCCACTGCAAAACCGCAGGCCGCACAGCATCCGGCACAACCGATGGCCAGCGAGCCTAAGGACTCCCTGACTCAGGCAAAAACAAACACCCAGGCACCGGAAAAGAAGCTGGAAGCCAGTGAGAAGAAGGCTGAGGCATCTAAGGGGGCGGAACAGAAGCCCGAACCCGCAAAGAGCTCCGTAAAAACGGACACAGTGCCCAAGGAAGTAAAAACAGCCGTTCCCCTGGCAACTGAGAAGCCAGCTTCTGCTAAGGACGAAACAGCTGCCACCGCCAAAGACGAGAAGTCAGACGTTGTTAAAACGGAAAAGAATACTGCGGCTGCGCAGAAAGCTTCCTCCGAGAAAACAGAATCTGCCAAGGTGCCTGAAGCCCCGGCGGTTGAGAAGAAAACCTCGATCGGGTCTGCGAACTTGCTGAAGAAGGCCGAGGCTCGGAAAACTTCAGCTGAAGCCGGCGCTGCTATAAAGCTCTATAATGAAGGCAAATACGACGAGGCCGCCAGCCGCCTGAAGGCACTGCTGGCAAATGACCCCGCCGACGCTGAAGCCAAGGACTACCTGCAGCGAGCGGAAAAGAAACTGGCCAATGCGCAGCCTAAAGAAGCAAAGCCTGCCGCTGCAGCAGAGGCTGCTCCCAAACCTGTAAGCGCGAATCCGCCACTGCTCGATCTCGCCAAACTCAAAGAAGCTGCGGCTGCGGTTGCCAAGGCCGCCGAAGCGCCCAAAGACGAGCCCAGGCAGATTGCTCAGGCTCCGGTTGAACTCAAACCGCTGGGCGAAGCGCTATCTACGGATTCAAGCAAGCCTGCTACCAGCACCGCTCCCGACAAGAACGCCGCTACGGAATCGAAAAAGAGCGATTCGAAGCCGGCCGACAGTTCAAGCAAACCAGCGGACAGTTCCGCTAAGCCTGCGGCATCAGCCGCGACGCCTTCCGCCACGGATCCTATTGTGGAAGCCGACAAGCTGACGCGCCAGGCTCAACGCGAAATGCAGGAAGGCAAACGCGATGCAGCGTTGTCAACCGCGCGCCAGGCAGCTGCCCTGGATGCGAATAACGTCGAGGCGAAGGCGCTGGTCGGGGACTTGTCGGGCACCTCGCCTGCCGGCTCTCAAGCCAAGTCGTTGCCGTCGTTGCAGTCTCTTACTGCACCAGTGCCGGCATCGCCGGCCATGGCTACTGCCTCCGAGCCTGCACCTGCCGTTGTTGGACCTGTCGGAATCGATGCTCTACTCATCGAAGGGCGTAACAAATACCAGTCCGGCAAATTGCGTGAGTCATTAACGAGCTTCAAGGCTATCCTGGAAAAGGATCCCACCAACTCAGAAGCGCGCGATTATGTAACACGCATTGAAGCCGAACGCGGCACCGGTGACGAAGCTATCGCGTCCGCTGTACCAGACAAAGACGCGCCCAAGCCCGAAAACGGAGTGCGAATCAGCGCCCAGAAGAAGGCTCAGGATGCCGAGTCCGGTTTCCAACAGGGGTTGGTTGCATACCAGGCAGGCAAGTTGGACGTCGCTGTTCAGCACTGGAATTACGCGCTCACACTGGATTCCAGCCATCCGCGTGCGATCCAGTATCTCGAACAGACACGCAGTGAATACGATGCGTGGGTGCAGCAGCACCAGTACAATGCACTCGAGTTGCAGAAGGAAGTTGGCGCCACCGAGAAACTCGACACCTCCGTTACCTATGACACGGCCGGGCAGAAAACAATTGTCGAGTTCCTCAGCGCGATGTCACTTATCACCGACATCAGCTTCTATGTAACGGACGGCGTTGATCCTGAAATCCGTGTAACCGCAAAATTCGAAGATCAGCCACTCCACGATGCACTGGACGTAGTGCTGCTTCCTATCGGACTCAAGTGGTCGCGTACCTCCGATGTCGTCACCGTAACGCCCGACCTGCGCACGAAGTTCTTCAACTTAACGCCAGAACAGGTGGGACGTCTGAAGACGCTGCTGGAGAATAAGACACTTCAGCGGTACCTGTACGGCCCCGAAGGCGTTCCGCCGATGCGGAACGTGGAACTCACACTCGACGACCGCGAAAACCTTCTGTCAGTGACGGACTCCCAGGAAAACATCAGCAAGATTGAAGCGTTCGTAAAGGATCTGCAGGCGAACGGGCCTACGCAGCTGGTTTATAAAAACTGGAAGATCCGGCCTGAAGAGGGTGCGAAGATCAAGGCACTGGTCGAAGCGATCGTGCGGGTGCAAAGTGATGCGCCATTTGACCTCGAACGTAAAGTGGTGGTCGATGGTGACGACCTGATCGTCAAAGACATCGCGGACAATGTTGCCAAGATCGAGCAACTCCTGCTGGACAAGAACTTCCTTCGCAAACTTGAGACGCAGAAGCTCAGCGTCGCCAGCTACAATCTGACACCGCGTGAACCCCTGAAGGATAACGTCGAACAGGTACGCGATCTTTCGCAGAGCATTGTCACAGTTATTAAAACGATCCTCTATGCTCAAAGCACCGAGAGTGCCGCCGCCGCAGAAGGCCGCCGGTACTGGTTCGATCCAAACACACTGCAGCTTACAGTGACCGATTATCCTGAGAACCTGCGTGTCGTGGGCGACTACATCCGCTCACTTCCAATGCTGGGGTCTGACAAGCAGAAGAGCGAAATCATATTCCTGAAGCACCAGACGGTCAGCGAAATGGTCGACCTTCTGACACGTGTGCTTGGGTTGAGTGGTGAGGTAGATGCGACAGGTGGTGCTACGGGCGACTCGGTTACCAAGACGTTGCGGGTTGAGGGCGAGCTTACCTTCCGTGATCTCAAAATCCGAATCACGAAGGTAAACGAGAACGATCTTAACAATGATAACGACGACTCGGTTGAAATGGTCGTGCGTACTGCAACCAGCAGCGAAGACCGCACGATCGAGGAATTCCGCTCCGACTTCATCGACGAGTATGAGCTGAACGTAATCGAGGTACGGCCCTCCAGTACTCCTGGTGAAGGCTCGGTTCGGCTTGAGATCCGATACAGTCCTGGCGGTCAGGCCGGTCTCGCCGCTCCACCGGCTGTAACACCGCTGGGCGCAGCAGGCGTTGGGGGTGCGGGTACAGTAGTGGGACCTGACGGCCAGCTCATCCAGGTCCCGGGCATAGACGCCGCTGAAGAAACGACCCTTCAGGTGGAACCGATCGACAACATGAACGCGCTTCTCATTCGATATGAAGATCCGGCAGACCTGTCACAGGTAAAGAGCTGGCTCGAGCAGTTGGACATTCCGGTGCTGCAGGTGAGCATCGAAACCAAGCTGGTCGAAGTCAACGAAACGCGTGTGAAACAATTCATGCCAAAGTTCAACATACTGAACCTTGGCCGGGGCGGGTTCGACATGGGCAACAATTTCAACAGCGTGAACGGGTTGCAGGAATTTGGTTCGATCCAGAATTTCACTCCCGACGATCCTAATTTGCCGATGGCATGGAACGCCCAGAACACCGACTTGTTAAATCCGGTGTCCGTCTTTAACATTATCACGGGCGGCGATACCCCACTGAACTTCACTCTCCGCATGCTTGAAAGCGAAGGCGTGCTGAACATGGTGAATGGCCCGCACATTACGGTGGAAAACGGTGAGTCTGCGAGTTTTGAAATTGAACTCACGGCCCCAGGTCTCGCGCGTGCATCTATTGATACGACGCAACAGCAAACCGGCGGCGCCGCCCAGGCAGGTGCGTTGCAGCAGGTACAGCTTGAGGTCACACCACAGATAACGCAAATTGGCGAAATCCGGCTGGATCTCCAGAACCTGGAACTGAACGATCGCGGGCATCACCTCGCTGAAACCGTCACCATACATGAGGACTTGAGCGGCGACGGTGCGGCCCAGACGCCTGAACCAGTATACTGGGCCCGTGCATATGCGCCGGGCAGTACACTGTTCGACAACCGTCGGCGCGCCTTGCAGACAGTCGCACGCGTCCAGAATCACGGGACGATTGTGTTAGGCGGGTGGACTGGCGAGCATTCACTGACCAGGGATGCGGGCATTCCAATCCTTCGAAACCTTCCGTATGTCGGAAAGCTGTTGTTCGGCCAGACTGCGGACGAGATCGAAAAGACCAACCTGCTGATCTTCCTGACCTGTCATCTGATTGAACCCTGAACCCCGCACCAGTTTTTAATGCAGGCGGCGCCGCACTGGCGCCGCCGCTTTTGTTTCAGGCTTCGAGCTTACGCTTGCGCAGGGCGCCCGCTTCTTTCAACAGTTCCTTCAGGGGCAGGCAGTTCAAAACATCCGATGACTCCAGCCAGCCTTTGCGAGCCATGGCTATACCGTAGCGAATGTAGCTAAATGCTTCGGCGTCGTGCGCGTCCGGGTTAATGGCAAACCTCACCCCCAGTTCCTTTGCGCGCCGGCAGTAGCGCCAGTCAAGGTCGAGCCGGTGCGGATCCGCGTTGATCTCAATGATCGTGCCGGTCTCCCCTGCGCGGCGCAGCACCGCTTCTATATCGAAATCGTAGGGATCGCGCGAGAGTAGCAGGCGTCCGCTCAAGTGCCCGAGTATCGTGGTGTACGGGTTCTCGACGGCTGCGAGCAAGCGGCTCGTCATCTCGGCTCGTGTCTGCTTAAACCTGCTGTGCACGGATGCCACGACGAGATCCATAGGCGCGAGGTATTCATCGGGATAATCCAGCCGCCCGTCAGCGAGAATGTCGCACTCGCAGCTCTTCAGCACCCGAAAATTCTTTCGCCCCAGTTTCGCGTTTACCTCGTCGATCTCTGCGTGTTGCGCCGCTAGGTCCTGCCGTTTTACACCACCTGCATAAGACGCCAACTCGCTATGGTCACATACGGCAAAGTACTCGAAACCCCATTCGTCGCGTGCAGCGAGCGCCATATCATGAATGGAATCGCTGCCGTCACTCCAGTCAGTGTGGCAGTGGATGACGCCTTTGTAGTCCTCCAGCGTGATAAGGCGAGGTAGCTTGTGTGCTACCGCCAGCGCAATCTCCCCCTGTCCTTCACGCATTTCAGGAGCGATGTAGTCCATACCAAGTTCCCGATATAAATCCGCTTCCTCAGATATCGGGATGCGCTCACCAGTAGCAGTTGCTCCATCTTCTTCCGGCTGCGTCACGCGCGCCCTGCCTTTTCGGGCTGCCGTGCTTCGCCCTTTGCTCTCGGCGCGGAATAGTCCGTACTCATTCACAAGTAGATTCCTGGTCTTTGCCAGCGCACGAAGCTCGGCATTGTGTTCTTTGCTGCCGGTGAAGTGATGCAGCGCTGCCGCGAACTCCTCATCGGTAACGATGCGCAAATCCGCCTGGATACCGCGGTCCAGGCGTACGCTTGTCTTGGTGTTTCCCTGCGCAATAACCTCCATGACAAATGGCAATTCCGCAAAACATGCAGCGACTTCTTCTGGCTGATTCGAGCTGGCGACGAAATCCAGGTCCGCTACGATTTCGTTCCAGCGCCGAACGCTTCCCGCTATTTCCGCTCGAATCACCGCCGGGCAGGCACGCAAACTCTTCAGCAAAAGTGGTGCGATTCGCAACGCGTGGTGCAAAATAAGCTGTCCGGAGAAGCGCTGCATCTTTCCCAGGCTTGCCAGCACGAATTCACCGCTCGTCTTCCCAAACCCAGGAAGTGCCTCGATTTTGCCTTCGCGAGCTACCCGCTCAAGGTCCTCCACCGTGTTAACACCCAGGCGCTCGTGCAGCAACTTAATCTTTTTGAGACCAAGCTTCGGCACCTGCAACAACTGCTGAATTCCAGTGGGAGCGTCCTGCGACAGTTCGTCGTAGTACATTGTGGTACCGGTGGTGGCGAATTCCCGCAGCAGTTCGGCGATTGCCTTGCCGATTCCACGTACCTGTTCCAGGCGCTTGGGCTCGATGAGCTCCTCGAAAGTAGCGGGCGCCGCCGCCAGCGCGCGAGCTGCGTTCTCGTAGGCGCGCACCTTAAACGTGTTTTCGCCACGGTACTCCAGCAGAGCTGCAACACTCCGGAGGAGTTCAATAGCGGCAGGTTTCGGCGGAACAGGCATGCGCAGACGTGTGGGCAGACGTGTGGGCAGACCTCTACTTCAGCTCAATTACAAAGTTTCAGCAATTAGCAACCGGGAAGCCCGGCAAAACGCGTGCGCAGCTCCCTGATGTTTAACGCACGTGCTCGATATTCACTGCGGCTTTGGATAGAGCAGGTACTTTGCGCGCAGCGTCTTGAACTGTGCCACCTGCCGGTCCACGATTTTCAGGGTTTCCTGCAGGTTCTTCCGTTCCTGGATACGCGCGCACACCCACGAGCTTGCCGGTCCGCGTACCGACCACAGTTTGTAAATTCCGGTCGTCGCTGGATCGCCCTTTCCGAATTTGTCGTACATGTAGTCCATAACCAGCAGGCCAAGCACGTACGGCCGAAATTGCTTTCGGTCTGTAATATTCATGCGTGCGCCCCTGCACAGTTTGTTTTCCCCCGCGTGGGCTTTTGCCAATCGGCCTGTGGGGGTGAATTCTACCGGTTCCAGTTCCAGGCCCGTCAGCAATCCGCCGGATGTCAGGGTATCGATCAGCTCCTTTGAATTCCTGATCATTGGGCTGCCAAAAATGTGGAAGGGCTCGGTGGTGCCACGCCCCATCGATACCGCCGCTTCCGTGATCGCAATGCCCGGGTAAACCAGCGCGGCTTCCAGATCCTGTATGTTCGGAGACGGGTTGATCCAACGCAGCCCGGTCTCGTCGAGATACATTTCGCGTGTCCAGTTTTCCACCGGGACGATGGTGAGCTTGCAGTTGATCTTGTTCTCGACGTTAAACATTCCCGCCAGCTCACCCATCGTCATTCCGTGTGCGATCGGCATGGGAAAGTAGCTGGTGATTCCCCCGATGGTATCCGGATCCTGCTGTGGTCCATCCACATAGTTCCCGCCGATGGGATTCGGGCGGTCCAACACAATAGCCTCGATGCCGCTTTCGGCACAGCTCTCCAGCATCTTGCCCATATAGCTGATGTACGTGTAGTAACGTGCGCCAATGTCCTGCATGTCGATGACGACTGCGTCCAAACCCTTCAGGTCTGCCGGATCGGGACGGAAAGGTTTCGCGGCCTTCGACCGTTTCGAGGAGTAGAGGCTGTGAACCATGAGCCCTGTCCTCGTGTCCTGGAAATCTGCGACGTGCGTGTCGAGATCACCGTAAAGTCCATGCTCGGGGGAAAACAGTGTCACCAGTTCAAAAGCGGGATTCTTGAACATCAGGTCGAGAATGTGGTTTCCCTCGCGGTCGATGGCAGAAACGTTTGTCAGTAGTGCGATCCGTTTGCCGCGCAATTGCTTGAACCCGTCACGCTTCAATGCATCGAGGCCTGTGAGCACCGGCCCACTACCCAGTGGACGCGAGTCGACCTTCACGAGCGGTTTCTGAATCGCCGTCCCGGACTGGGTGTTTTGCGGCTGCGCCCAAAGCGACGTCAAAAAACCTGTTAGCACTGCCATCCATAAAATACGCCTGTGCACGATTCTAATCTCCCGAGATGCAGTTGTGCACCATTGAAGCCCGACTGCTGCTGGTTTCATGCAAGCAAAATAAATGGGCAGGCGCATGACTTTAGCCCGTGACCCGTCCGAATGACAATTCCGTTTGAACATCAAGAGTTAGCCTCAGCATCCTCCTGGATATGAGTGCTGAAATGCTGCCAGATGCTGAAGTTCGCCCGCCGGACTATGAGTATGAGCAATACCTTGCCGACGAAAAAGATCCCGTGCTCATGGTGCGGCATCTCTCGAAGTTCTTTCCGATTCGAAAGGGCTTTTTCGGGCGCCAAACGGGTGCCGTTCGAGCAGTGGATGACGTCTCGTTTTTCCTCCGGCCACAGGAGACGCTGGGACTGGTAGGCGAGTCTGGCTGCGGCAAAACAACGACAGGCCGACTGATTCTACAGCTCATTCGCCCGAGCACGGGCACCGTCGGTCTGCTCGGGTCGCCCGACCTTTGCCAGCTCTCTAACAGGGAGTTGCTGCCGTATCGACGCAAGATGCAGATGATTTTCCAGGACCCATACAGCTCGCTTAATCCGCGAATGACTGTCGGTTCGATCATCGGCGAAGCTCTCACGATTCACAAGCTTGCGGCCGGACGAAAAAAAGTCGAGCGCATCCAGGAACTTCTTCGCGAAGTTGGGTTAAATCCTTCGGCTATTAAGCGGTTTCCGCATGAGTTTTCAGGCGGTCAACGACAGCGCATCGGTATCGCACGCGCGCTCGCGGTTGAACCCCGCGTTATTATCGCTGACGAACCCGTCTCGGCTCTCGACGTGTCCATTCAGAGCCAGGTCATTAATCTGCTCGAGCGCCTGCAACAACAGCATGGCCTGTCGTTTGTATTCATCGCGCACGATCTCTCCGTCGTCGGCCATATCAGCCACCGGGTTGCCGTCATGTACCTGGGACGCATTGTGGAGATTGGCCCGAAGCTCAACCTGTTCGAGACGCCAAAACATCCATACACCCAGGCATTGCTTGCGGCGGTGCCGAAGCCGGATCCAACCAGGAGAGGCACGCGCGCGGTGTTGCAGGGCGATGTCCCGTCACCCGCGAATCCGCCGAGCGGATGTGTGTTTCATACCCGTTGCCCTTATCGATTTGAGCCATGCGACAAGGTGATCCCCCGCCTGAAAAAGCAAAGCTCCGAGCATTTCGTGGCCTGCCATTTATATGATCCGGAATTTAACGCGACGGCGCCCACAAAAGAGGCCGAACTGGTACAGAAGGGCGAGGTCACATCGTAGCGAAGTTCACCCAGGAAGCGGCCGCTGGGCGACTTGGATCAAAGCATGCCGCAATACTTGTAAGTCGTTTCTCATATCTTCAATACGGATGATTCGAGGCATTACGAGATGAATGGATTGCAGGGTATTATACTGGCAGGTGGAATCTCCAGCCGGATGGGTTTTCCGAAGGCGCTCATGCCGATCGGCACCAGTGGCTCTTTTTTTCTCATGGCAGTATATCAACTCCTGTACGGTGGCGGCGCCGAAACCGTGCACATTGTGGTAAACGCGGGGCTTAACACCATGCTGCAACCGCAGATGGAAAAATTCCCTCACGCGAAGTTTCATCCCAACGTCGATCCGAACATGGGTCAGATTCGCTCGTTACAGATTGGGCTTAAGGAGGCAGCTGCCGCCGGTGCTTCTGCGGCGATTGTCGCGCTCGTTGATCAGCCGAATGTGCTGCCGTCGACGCTGCAAACGCTCATTGATAACGCTGAACAGTTTTCCGGAAAAATCATCGTCCCGCGCAGTGAGGGTCATCGCGGTCATCCATTTATTCTTCCGGCAGATTTCTTCGCCACCTTTATCGGCGCGCCCGATCATGCCACCGCCAAGGACCTTCTCGACCAGCTGGCCGCCCATGTCATCCCCGTGGATGTCGAAGACCCGGCGGTTATCCACGACATCGATTCACCGGCGGACATGACAAAAGCGGCGCCCGCCAACGACGATGAGGACGAGGTCGATTAACCGTATGCAGTGGTGCCGTTGCCATACGTCCCATAGCTGGCACAACTGCACCTTTCCCACCTCGTGAAAATCCTCTACATCGACGTCGATTCGCTTCGGCCCGATCATCTTGGGTGTTATGGCTACTTACGTAACACCAGTCCGAACGTCGATGCCATAGCCGCATCCGCCACGCGCTTTACCAATGTTTACGCCAGCGACGTCCCATGTCTGCCCTCGCGTACTGCCATGTGGAGCGGGCGTTGCGGCTTCAACACCGGCGTGGTCAATCATGGCGGCGTGGCCGCGCAGCCTCTCATCGAAGGCGCCAACCGCGGCTTTCGCGACAAGTTTGGTCTCACCGGCTGGATACGCGGCCTGCGCGAAATTGGCTTCCATACCGCGACCGTGAGTTCATTCGGTGAGCGGCACTCCGCATGGCACTGGTACGCTGGTTTCAATGAGGTGATGAATTGCGGCAAAGGCGGCCAGGAGCGCGCCGACGAAGTCGCGTCGATCGCAACCGAGTGGCTCGACCGCAACGCGCAACGCGAGCATTGGTTCCTGCACGTCAACTTCTGGGATCCGCACACACCCTACAACACTCCCGCAAGTTATGGTAATCCGTTTGAAAGCGAACCGCTTCCGCCATTCTATACCGAGGCGATGCGGCAGCGCTGCTGGGAAGGCTACGGGCCGCACAGCGCGCAGGAACCACACCACTACGACGACAACGAAAATTACGCCGCGCGCAACCCGCGCATGCCCCGACAGATCGATTGCACGGACTCCATGCGCAAGTGGATCGACGGCTACGATACCGGGATTCGGTACTTCGACGATCATCTCGGGCAGCTCGTCGAGCGGCTGCAGTCGCATGGCGTATGGGACGACACCGCGATCATCATCACCGCCGACCACGGCGAAAACCTGGGTGAGCTAAACATCTGGGGCGATCATCAGACCGCCGACCAGATCACCTGCAATGTTCCACTCGTTGTGCGCTGGCCCGGTGTTACAGACCGTGCCGCGGTGGATGAAACGCTGCACTACCAGTTCGACTGGGCCGCCACCATGCTGGAGCTACTGGGAGGCGAAGTCCCTCTCAACTGGGACGGACGGTCGTTCGCCCCGGACTTCCTCGCGCAAACACCCAGCGGGCGCGATTACCTGGTCCTGAGCCAGGGCGCCTGGTCTGTGCAGCGATCGGTGCGGTTCGACAAATACCTGTGCATCTGGTCCTACCACACCGGCTTCAAGCAGGTTGATCCCATCATGCTGTTCGACCTGAAGGCCGATCCGCACGAGGAGAACAACCTTGCAGGCAGCCGGCCGCAGGTAGTCAGTGCGGCCGCGGAACGGCTGGCCGACTGGACCAATGCGCAGATCATCCGCTCGCCGCACAACGTAGACCCTCTACGAACCGTGTTGCTCGAAGGCGGACCGTACCACTGCCGGACAGAACTGCCCGAATACCTTGCCCGCCTGCGCCAGACCGGGCGTGCCCACCACGCCGACTTCTTAACGCAGCAGTACCCCGGCGCCTGAACCACCACCCAATCCACCCTACTCCGTTTTGGTGGTACTCGTCTTCTTCTCCTTGAATTCCTGCATCTGTGCCTGGAGCTTCGCCGCGAATTCCTTCTTCTGCTCTTCGTTCAGAACTCCGTCTATCTGCGCCTTCGTCTCGTCATTGATGGGCTGAATCTTACCGCGCATTTCTTTACGCGCCTGCTTTTTGTCGGCCGTGCCGGACGCATCGCCGCTGCTCTTGCGCACATCCTTCATCTTCGCGTTGTAGGCGTCCTTCAAGTCGTCCAGTTTCGCACTCTGCTCTGTCGTCAGTGCGCTCACGCTTTCCGCAGCCTTAAACAATGGGCCGCCTTCTCCGCGCTGCGCTTTTTTCGCGGCCTTGTCAGCCCTTCCGGATTTCCCGAGGATTGCGGCCGCCGCCGACGCGGTCGTTGCCTCCTCTGCTTTCGCGTTCTGTGTATAAAACCAGATGCCGCCGCCCGCAACAACCATAACCGCCGCTGCAATGAGACTCTTCTTCATAAAGGACCTTTCGAATGTATTCCACGGCCTGTCGTGCAAGCGCTGTTCCGCGCACGCAAATGCAATTCCGCCACTTCTAAGTGCAATCCCGACAAACAAACCTGATGCCGCCAGCGCGCCGCCAGGTCCCCAAATTGGTCGAACCAGTTCCTCAAGCGTACCATATCGTCAGATGACCAGGCCGCTGCGTGGAATTTTCTAGTCACCTGAAAATCCCGGCCCCGTGATAGGCGCCATCTGTTCCAACATCGGGAGCGCCATTCGTGAGCTACATTCTTGCGCTGGACCAGGAAAGTCATAGTTCCCAACCCTCCTGTTCTCCAAACTCCATGAATCGCACCCAATCCCTGCAATCCCTCGAAACCTCGACCGAACCCTGGGACATCGTCATCATCGGCGGCGGAGCCACCGGCATCGGCGTCGCCGTCGACGCCGCGTCGCGCGGCTACAAAACCCTGCTGCTCGAACAGCACGACTTCGGCAAGGGCACCTCCACCCGCAGCACCAAGCTGGCGCACGGCGGAGTCCGCTACCTGCAGCAGGGCAACATCGCCCTCGTGCTCGATGCGCTGCGCGAACGCGGGCTCATGCGCCAGAACGCCCCCCACCTCGTGCACCCGCTGGCGTTCGTGATGCCCAACTACGACTGGTGGGGCGGCGCCTACTACGGTATTGGCTTGCGCGTGTACGACTTCATGGCCGGCAAGCTGGGTTTCGGCCGCTCCCGAAATCTCTCCCGCACGAAAACCATCGAGTGCCTTCCCACGATCGAAACCACCGGCCTGCGCGGCGGTGTCGTTTACTACGACGGCCAGTTCGACGACGCCCGGCTGCTCATCAACCTCGCGCAAACCGCTGTCGAGCAGGGCGCCACGCTGCTCAACTACATGCGAGTCACCGAACTCCTCAAGGACGGTGGCCAGGTTCGCGGCGTCGTTGCCTGCGACGAGGAAAACGGCCGCGAGTATCGCATGCAGGCGCGCGTCGTCATCAACGCCACGGGCCCGTTCACCGACGCCGTTCGCCGCATGGACAACGCGCAGTCCACACCCGTGATCAGTCCCAGCCAGGGCGTACACATCGTCCTCAATCGTTCTTTCCTTCCCGGCGACTATGCACTTATGGTTCCCAAAACCGACGACGGCCGGGTGCTGTTCGCCATCCCGTGGCACGACTGCGTCGTCGTCGGCACGACCGACACACCGATCGCCAAGGTTTTGCTCGAAGCCCGCGCCATGAAGGAGGAACTCGACTTCCTTCTCACGCACGCCGCGCGCTACCTGACCAGGGACCCCACCCCTGCCGATGTGCTCAGCGTGTTCGTCGGCATCCGCCCGCTCGTCAAAGGAGACAAGTCGAACACCGCTTCGCTCTCGCGCGACCACAACCTCCAGATCTCCGAGACCGGCATGGTGACGATCTGCGGCGGCAAGTGGACAACCTATCGCAAGATGGCCGAGGACACCGTGAGTCGCGCGGCGGCCGCGGCCAGTCTCGCTGCGCGCCCCTGCGTGACAAGCAACATGCGCATTCATGGCTACCACGACAACGCCAGACAGTTTGGCGACCTCTCTTTTTACGGAGCCGACGCCCCCCATATCCAGGACCTTGTGCGTACCGAACCCGATCTCGCCCAGCGCCTGCACCCAGGTCGCCCGTACACCGCGGCGCAGGTCGCCTGGGCGGTCCGCCACGAGATGGCGCGCACCGTCGAGGACTTCCTCTCGCGCCGCACTCGCGCGCTCATCCTCGGCGCGCGCATGAGCGTCGAGATGGCCCCGGCCGTCGCGCGCATCATGGCGAAGGAACTTGGCCAGGACGAAGCATGGCAGCGTGAACAGGTCCAGGCCTACACGGCGCTGGCCGCCGGCTACATGATGCCACAAGCTTCCTAAAGTATAGCTGTGCATCAGCTGCCCGGGTCGCGCACCTCATCCGTGCAGCGCGAGGTCTCCGAGGCACGCGTCGCAGCTTTTCGAAATGTTACGGCAACCGCGATGGCGAACATGGCCAGGCCGGCAGCGATGACCAGCACGGCAGAAGGTATTATGACCGCTTTCATCCGGAGATAGATCCAGCCAATGAGTACGGCGTGTGCGATGGCGAGCAGCTGGTAGCTGCGCAGGCGAAGCAGGAATCCAGTGATTAATAAGAATGCTGCCTCGGTTAGTGCGGTGGTGGCGGCCAGGCGGGTTTCGAGCACGAGGAAACGGTGGGCTGACATGGCAACGACGACGGCTAGCGCAAGCAGGCGCTGCAGGTGCTCGCGTGTATCTCCGAAACGATGGGAGAGAACAACGCCGAGGATGATGAACGCCTGCAGCGCCTCAGAGAATAGTCCACCAGGCGGCTTTGGCAGTCCGGCAGATGCATAGAGGATGAGCAATGTCCCGGCGATGGCATATCGGATGTACGTTGCTTTGCGCAGCGCGAACACGATGGCAATTGCGGCCGCGATGCCAAACAGCCAGCCGGGGTGCGCCGCTAACAGGCGTACGAACCATTCGGCGTGGTGTTCGCCGCGATCAAAGGCTCTGCCGATGGCGCCGGTCTTCCAGATCCATCGAACAATTCCCAGGCATGCAAGCGCAGCGATGTGCCACAACGCCGCCGCCGAGCGCGTGCGGGCCCAGAGCAAAAGGTACATCGCGCAGATGCCGGCGACCGTGATGACCATCGGCCAGCTGGTAAGCATGAGCGTCGGCTGTGCGTGGGGCGGTCGGCGCATGTCCACTGCGTCGGGCACGTTGAAGTTGTCGAGCGACAGGCAGATGACGATGATCGCGATCACGTTCATGAGGATGAGTCGGTCGGCCACGGTGCGTCCGCGGGTGGCATTGTTTGCCAGCACAGCGGAGATGGCGAGGAGTACCGGTGCGACAAAAACCGGGAAGAACGGAATCGTGTAAACGCGCGAGCTCTCGATGTAGTGGTTGGCGGCGATGATCAGCGGCAGAGCGGCCCAGAAGCGCGGCAGCCATCGGCGCTGGGAGTCGCTGGCATAGCGAGGCGTTGGCTCATCGATCGACGCGATGCTGCGCAGCGGCGGGAGTATCACTGCGACTGCGAGCAGCAGCCAGCCCAGCAGCATGTAGTTTCCGTGCATGGTGAGAGCAGGCTGCTTCTGCATGAGCAGGAACGGTGCGAGGTAGAGCAGCGCTGCCGCGCCGAGAAACGCCGTCCATGCGCCGGGTGTTGGACGCACCCGCAGAAAGCGCTGCAGGATAAGCAGTTTGATGGGGCAGAGGATGAAGCAGACCGCGTTGATCCAGAGCCCACGTCCGTCGCTGATGGTACCAAGAGAATTGCTGAAAAAAGTGGGATCGAGCAGCAGTGCACATTCGACGAGGAAGAGCGTGAAGGCGTCGCCGAGGAACCGCAGCTTGCGGACGATCACGACCGCGGTTGCTATGACGAGCAGTTCATACGCCTGCAAAATCCCGAGGCTGATGGTGGTGCGCATCAGCTCGGAGCCAGTGATCATGACCGAGCGGACGAGCTGGTGGCATCCGATCACCATCAGGATGCCGCTGAGAACGTAGAACCAGTTCCCTTCAATAAACGTGCGGGCGAGCTGGGTGCCGACGGGAGGCCGCGCAACCGGCGGCTGCTGCGCGGGCATTGGTGGAAGGCCGGGCAGCTGCGTCGGTGGTGGTTCCGGGCGCTGGGCAGGAATTCCGAATTCGTCAGAGGAGGACATCAGCTGCCATCCTTTGGTTGCATTCTGTTTTCAATGCACATATGGTTTATGACAGTCACTGGAAATCGACGATGAGCGATGAAGCGCCCCCAAGAGATAACGCGCCGCAAGAGGCCGGCACGAGTGCGGAAGATTATGCGGCGGCGGAGCGCGCGGAAATTGCTGATAATAATACGGGCGGGACTGTTCCACCAGGATCAAAGCCGGAACATTATCGTACGCCGTTGCAGCCGATCCATTTTCTGATCGTCGCGTTTATTGTGAGTGTGTTCGGCTACGCGGGCTCCGGTATGAAAAAAGGAAATCGGGAGGTTGGGGTCCGGGCGCAAAACTCGCGCGTTCGAAACGACCAGCGTGTTCTGGCCACAGGACTGGAGAGCTACTACGTGGAGAGCAACAGCTATCCCGCAAGCCGTCCGCTTGCGGAAGCGGCAGGACTTGTCCGTCTTGATCTGCAAAGTGCCGTCGCGAGACGCCTGAAAGAGCTTGGACGTGACGACCTGCATGCCGTCCAGACATCCGGCACTTCGCTTGAATTGAGCAGTGGAACGGTCATTCTGCAAAACGCACTGTATACGGATCCATTTGCGCCGCAGTGGGGCACACCAATGGTGTATTACTCAGATGGCCCGGCTTGGGTGCTGGTTTCTGCCGGCCCAGATCAGGACTATGATATGGTCCCAGCGCGCGATTACGTGAGCAGCGTTACGCAACCCAGCGCGCGCTTGTTGCAGTTGGCGTATGATCCAACGAATGGCACGGTGAGCGATGGCGACATCTGGCGTGTGAAGCAGTAGTTTGCGATTGTCTCGAACGTCAATGCAGGCGCTGCTAATAAGCTAACGAATGCCTTGCCGTTCGAAGGGCCTGTCCTTTGTTTTCGTTTGTTCACGTTCGCTGAAACAACGAAGCATTAATGCGTGCCTGTCCCCGAGTTTCCGTCCGCCACGAGATGGCGCGCACCGTCGAGGACTTCCTCTCGCGCCGCACTCGCGCGCTCATCCTCGGCGCGCGCATGAGCGTCGAGATGGCCCCGGCCGTCGCGCGTATCATGGCGAAGGAACTTGGCCAGGACGAAGCATGGCAGCGTGAACAGGTGCGGGCCTACGCTGCGCTTGCGGCCGGCTACATGATGCCATTGGCCTAAAGAACTCTACGGTCCCGAGCGAAGAATGTTGCCGATGCTCAGCGTCCCGTTGGTCGGGTCATAGCGCGGATACTGCCAGTACGTCTCGCTGCCGCCGTCGCGTCCCAGGTCCGGCCCGTAGCTTTGCATCATCCACTCCATGTGCATATTGTCCGGGTTGTTCCCCTGGAAAAACGGAATCTCGTTGGGGCGCGTCGGGTCGTTTTTAGCAACGTAATGGTAGGTGTGCGGCTGCAGTTGGTTGAGTGGGTCCGTGCCGGGATCGAAAATGTCGTTTGGCAGCGAGGTGATGTACGCAATCGGCGTCGTGATGCGCACCAGGCGCACCGCGTTCGGGATGAAGAAATCCCCCCATGCGCTCACCCGTTCCGCGCCCACCCAGTTCTCGGGTGGATACTGGTTGTGGTCGACGCGGTAGCTCTCGATTGCGGTCCCGATGGCGCGCAGGTCGTTGTGCGCCCGGCTCACCTTCGCGCGCGTCTGCGCCTCCAGGAAGTTCGGAATCGCAATTGCCGCGAGGATCACAATAATCGCGACCACCATCAGCAGTTCGATCAGCGTAAACGCTCTGCGGTTCAACTTCCGGCTCACCGCTGCACCCTGCACTGCACAGACCCGCCGTCAAGACGGAGATCCCGCGGACGCTCTGGTTTTCCTCCGCGATTTCCTCGTTCACGTAGCCCATATAGCGTAACGTCTGCCCCACGACCTGGTCGCTGGGGCGACCCTTCTTGACTTCTCCTCCGTCTTCTCGGGGTTAATAGTTCTGGGGTCAGCTCCGCAATTATTCTTAACGATCGGGAGCTCTCCACCAATCTACGGCGACGTCTCACGCGGCCTGCGGAATTCCGCCTTAATCGGTGGCAGGAACAGGATGGCAAGCAGCGCGCCATTATACATCTCAGCGGCACTGGCGACCATTGTGCCAATCGGGGGCGAAATGGTGGTCCCGAAGACCAGGCACACCAACAGTAGCGCCAACGAGCTGAAGGTAAAGAGGACCCTTGCCCAGTCTCGAAACCAATAAAGCCCGACCAGGGCGACCAGCCACCCAGCGCACAGCAACCCGGCCGCGCTGATTACAAGGTATGGATAAGATTCCGCCAGGGAATCCGTCAGCTCGATATCTGCAACCTCCGGCGGCACCGGCTCCCAAAAGGCAATGAGAACGACCAGGACGATAAGGAATATAAAGCCGGTAAGAAGCCAGCGGAAGGTGCGGCGGTTTAGCCAATTATCCAGTGCAGATCCTCCTGCCATTCGGGACAGCTCCCGAACCCAATATTGTGCAACGGCTTCAAATTACCCGGATCGAAAACCCCTCACCTAAGCCGTATGGAGACGTCAGGCAAGACCAGAGTTTAAACAGAACTGCAGCTTTTTTGACTTCCTCATTGAGATCAGGGGTCAGCTCCCGATCAGTTTCTTTTCAATGGCCGCGGCTGCCCGGCGACTGGTGCCGAAACGCGTGCATTTTAAGTAGCCGGTAGGGTCTGTAAGGGGCGCTGCGGGAATACCATTGTCCAAAAGCCTGTGTTACACAGGTCGTCATAATGATAATAAAACAAACGCAGTTTCCCGACCCCGAACGCAGCGCGAGCGCCGCCGCAATCGCCGCCGCCGACCCTCGTGGCGCAGGCGTCTCGCCTGCGATTGACGGGTTCCAGCAAATAACCGAAGGCAACAGCCCGGCCCAACTCCGCCGCTTCAGTTTCATCAGCACCAGCAGCCTCCGCGAAACCTTCAACCGCCGCGTCCTTCAACTACACATATGCAACGCACCGGGGGCGGGCATTCCTGCCCGCCTTGAAGACGCACCAGAGCCCATGCTCTCCCTCGCCTTCATCACTCCCTTGCCATAGAAGAAGACACCCGAGCGGAAATGCACGGTCGAAGACGAACTGGAACCCGAGTAAACCATTACAGAAACATTACCGCTATTCAAGTGGCGAAATTACCAACTTGAACTTGAAAGCACAAAGGAGACATTTTGATGACCCTGGCAACGCAACCCGCCGTGCCTTGCCGCCGACGATTCCGAGTCCGGCTTGTACTCCGCAATCCGCACTCGAAAGTACTCCGAAATCCGCAATCCGCACTCCGCACTCGATCTGGAGCCCGCATGATCTGAACATTACGGAAATCAAAGGGCGAAATACCCCCGATCGGCCTGTTTGATTTAAATCGTGAAATGCCAATGAGCGACGCCAATTCTTTGATTAGCTTTGATTAGCTTTGATTAGCTTTGATTAGCTTTGATTAGGTTTTGATTGAGGCTCGGCGCTGGTTTTGAAGTGCGTGCCGCTTGCCTGCCGCCGCTTTGGGGAGCGCAAGGCTCGAGTCATTTGCCCGGGGGCTTCCAGGACTGATTTGAGTCTTCTTCTCGCAGCAGGCTGGAAGCCTGCTCTACCGCGCAAGATGCGCGTTCCCACTCCGGGAAAAGTCGCGGAGCTGTCCGCAGAACTCCGCTGGCATGCATTGGTGGGTGTGTGGGTCATGCTGCAGGCGTATGTGTTCGGCTGATTGGATTAATGTATTAACCAGACGGTTCAGATGTGCCACGGGCGACGCTGGCAAAAGCGGTTCTAAAGTACGCGCACTTGTACGTAGGGTGCGTGGAACATTTCGAGCGTGGGTGTGGACATATACGAGTAGTCGTCGGTGGGGGGTGCAGGGGGGTGCTCCTCGGTCT
>JBPCLP010000057.1:0-11869 GCA_051003195.1 Candidatus Sumerlaeaceae bacterium
ACGCAACAAAGCACAACACTCCCCTTCGGCCGGCCGACGTGCAACCTTCATCGACGGCGCAGGAGGTCGTATAGTAGTCTTCCGACGACACAAATGGGTTCGCCTGCGCAGCGATTGGCTTGAGATCCGGCAGCGCGATCGAATGTGTGGCGCAGCCCGACATGGCCAGCAGCAAAGACGCACGGAACACAATCGACCGTAAGACCGGAACATTATAAGTGATGTGATTCAAAAGATCCGCCTATGTAAAAGGTTCTTATGTGACGAAGTGGCCTGCTGCGTCAATGGCATTCAGCATCGGCAGCGCCTAACCGCACCCCAACGCAGCGGCGGGTACGATTTCGTACACATGCTAGACGGCTCGAATTTCTGTCACAGCAGTCTAATCTACCTCCAACTGAAGGTGGTCTCAATCGCATGAAAAGTACCTCTGTCCGGTCTCATTTTTACTCCGTTTCAGCAATACTGCTCCTGGTTACTGCAGCCCTGCCGCAGCTCTCGTCCGGCTCGCCGACGGGTGTGTTGCAGCTTCCGCCGCGACCTGCCGGTGCGCTCTCGGGTTCGCAATTCTACAGCGTTATCAACGGCATTCCCGATACCGATCGCGAGCAGCTTATCATCGACCAGGTGGCGACAGGCAACGTGCCGAATTTCATGCGGACACTCAAGCCAATCACCGTGAACGTTACGATCAACGGTGTAGCGCATGTTGCGACCTACTTCGTCACACCCGATTACATGTGTATCGGGTCGGACACGGATTTCTTTCGCATGCCCATGTCCGCGCCGCTTGCTCAACAGGTGGCCGACATATGCAAGTGTAGCCTGCCTACACGTAAAATGGTAAACGACATCTACACGCGATGCACGATCAAGCTGGCGCCGTACACGTTCAGCCCGACAACCTACGACATCGACTCCGTTCCAGTGTTCTGGCAGCACAACGAGGCAGTTGAAAACCAGCGCGCGCAAAACGGCGGCGCGCTTGGCTCGCTCATCGGGGGCACCAAGAAAGACGTCATCATTTCACCCACCATACCCACGCGCCCGTCACCGGCGCGCGTGTGCATCTATGGATGGCATCAACTCAACGGGTCACCTATTCAGCCGCTCTCTACGGTGCACGAGTCCACCTATGAAGACTATAGCCACGGCATTCGCCTCGTGGAGACAGAGATGGTTGTCGACAGCGCCGACACAAATGTACCCGCCGTATGGGCGAACGCTAACCTCGCCGCGCTCCTTAGCGATGAGGGGGCCTTTACGTTCTCCCGATACCCAATTCCCAATCCGTATCCTTTGCCAGTGGATGCTTCGAATCACGTGACGAACGGCAGCTTCGAGAACGGGTTTACGTCAGGTGTGGGCAATGGCTGGATCAAATGGCAGGCAGCCGGCTCCAACACATTCACAGCAGGCCAGGCATCTGCCAACAAGTACGACGGCAGCTATGCGCAATACTGGTCGCGCGGCGATACTCTGGCGTTTGACGGCGGCGTATATCAAAATGTCTCAGTCACAGCGGGGGCCACGTACGAAATTAAAGCGTTCGCCAAACGCCAGAGCGTACTGGCCGGCACTTTCGTGAAGTTCGGCTACGATCTGTCAGGCGCTACCAACGCAACTGCCGCATCGGTAACTTATACAGATATCACTGGCAGCACGGATAACGTATGGATGCAGTACACGGCAAGTGTTGTGGCAACTGGCCCCAGCCTGACCATCTTTGCGCGCGGCGGACACACGGGTACGACGGGAGGCACTAACGCTTATTATTACCTCGATGCAGTCGCTGTTACGGAGACAGCGCCCGCACCCCCGACTGAGCTGATCGTCAACGGCGGATTCGAAAACGGGTTTACGACGGGCGTGGGCAACGGCTGGACGAAGTGGCAGGCGACAGGATCCAACACAATCACGTGCGGACAGGCTTCCGCAAACAAGCAGGCCGGCAGCTATTCTCAGTACATGTCCCGCTCAGACACGGCGGTTTTCGACGGTGGTGTGTACCAGAAGGTTGCTGTTACTGCCGGGCAAACTTACAACATCGCCGGCTGGATCAAACGCCAGTCGCTCATAGCCGGCACCTTCATGAAAATTGGTTATGATCTCTCCGGTGGAACGAATGGTACGGCTGCCTCGGTTTCTTACACAGACCTCACCGGCTCCACCGATAATGTCTGGGTTGCGTACTCCGCCACGGTTACTGCAACAGGCAGCACACTCACGGTCTTTTCGCGGCTCGGCCACACCGGCAGCACCGGCGGCACAAACTCCTATTTCTATCTCGATTCAGTGTCGGTAAAGTAATTCGCTTATGGCTGAAGTGACGAACGCCGGACCTGACGACATTCTCGAACGCGTGCTACTACGCGAGGTGGAGCTGGCACGCGCCAACGAGGCTCTACGGCACGAGCATTTCCAGCGGCGTCGCATCGAGAAAATCCGCGAAATATTTGCGGAGCTCGGCGAAAAGTTGATCGACGCGGCCGCCCCGCGTCAGGCCGCACTCGCGATCCTGGAGGCTGCCGATCGCCTTTTCGGATGGGATGCTTCGTTCGTGGATGTGTATTCCGAACAGGACAAGCGCTTTCACCCGGTAGTACGGTTCGATGTGAAAGAGCGCGAACGCACCGAGATTCCAGCAACTTCCAGCAGCGTCTCGTTCACGCCGTTGCGTGAGCAGCTATTCAGTAAAGGGCCGCTGCTAATACTGCGCCGCGACGAGCCCGACGCGGCGGATGAGTGGCTGCTCTCATTCGGAAGCGCCGAGCACAAATCAGCCTCGCTCATGTTTGTGCCGATGTCGCGCGACGGCCGGGTCATTGGCGTGCTTTCCATTCAATCCTACGAACGCGATGCCTATAGCAGCAAAGACCTCGACCTGCTGCAGGTCCTCGGCAACTACTGCTGCCACGGTCTTCAACGCGGTTTTGCAGAAAAGAACCTGCGCCTGGTGCGGCAGAAGCTGACGCTGCTTGGAAAGGCAGTAACTGCACTCATCTGGAACGCGGATGAATACGGAATCATAATGACGGCGGAAGGCAGCGCCTGGCAAACCGCGGATCTGAATCCGGAAGATCTGGCGGGCCAGTCACTCAGCGATATCTTCCAGAATTGTACCGCAGTGCTCGTGGCACATCGTGCAGCAATGGCGGGTGCCGAAACAGAGTGCGAGTTGGTTTGGAATGGCCGGCGGCTTCATTGCCGATTCGAACCCGTTCGCGATGACGCCGACCGCGTTGTCTGCTGCCTCGCGATTGCCGTTCCGGCAATCGCTGCCGCTTAATGCACCCGCACCAGCTTATCAGCGTCGACGACATACACATAGCCGCTCTTGATGTAGATGATCCCGCGATACTCCAGGTCCGCCATTGCCAGTGAAACGGTTTCCCGTTTGACGCCTACAAACGATCCCAGGTCCTTGTGGGTGAGACGCAGCGGAATTCGAATAGCGGTCGGTTCAAACTCGCCGAAACGTTCAGCCAGTTCCGCCAGCAGGCCCGCCACCTTGCCGGTGCTGCTTTTGAACACAATGCGGATCAGGCGCGCCTCGATCCGGCGCCGACGGCTGTCGACCTGCGCACAAAACCCCTGCAGCAGTTCCGCGCTTCGCCCCAGCAGTTGCTGAAATGCGGCAGTCGAATAGGACAATGCTTCACCGTCTGCCAGCGCAACCGCTTCATTCGCCGCCTCTTCAATCCAGGTGCTGCCGACCGCCGCATGGAGATTTGCAATCGGGCCAAGTACCTCTCCCGGGCCAAGAATATCCAGCGTTACAAGCTTGCCGGCGTCATTGAACAGCCCGAGCCGCACCCGTCCTGATGTCAGCGTGAGAATATCCTTGTGCGCTAACCCAAACGGCAGTCGCTCACCCGCGGAAAAGCGCACCCGATGCGCCGTTTGGCCTGCCGCAAGCTCCGGTGTCCGCTCCATCGGGCGAAAGAAAACGCGGCGCTAAGCGAAAAGCAAGAGCCAGCGACTTAAAACTCCAGGCCTGTGTGTCTCGACAAAAATGCAAACAGCTTTTCGCACACCTGGTTCCAGTTAAAGTGCTGTTCCGCCGCGTCGCGCGTAGCTGCCCCGAGCGCCCGCCATTCATGGGGCCGGCCAACCTGGTGGATAATAGCTTTAGCGAAGCTCTCCGCATTTGGCTCGGCAAGCAGACCCACTCCGTACCGGCGCAGGATGCGACCGGTCTCGCCTACCTCACACGCGACAATCGGCCTTCCAGAAGCCACGTAATCGCTTAGCTTATGGGGGTACCGCGCGCGATCCAGCGCAATGTCTGTCAGTGGGAGCAGCAGGATGTCCGAAGCGCCAAGAAACTGAGCAATGCGCTCGAACGCTTGCCGTCCGAAGTGCCGGATCCGGTCGTGCGTGATTTCGTGAATCTCTGGCGTCGTCGCTTCAAGGTCCGCGCCAACCACGAGCAGGTAAACGTCAGGTCGCGAGCGGCACACCTTCGCAAAAGCTTCCATCAATAACCGTTCATCCATATGGAAGTTTGCGACGTAGCCAAGAAGCACCGCACCCGTTGGCAGATCGAGACCGATACTTTGCCGCGCCGTGGTTTTGTCCAGCGGCCGGATTTCTTCCAGCGGCGCACCGCTGTGAAATACAAGGGACTTGTGCGCAAGGTCGTGCGGTCCCCACTTGTGCTGTAGAAACTCTTCCGAAATCAGCGTCACCGCGTCGGCCCAGCCATACACGACCGGCTCCCATATTTCCTCCATGGCAAAAACCAGGCGGCGCGCGAGCCGCAACGGGCGCGGCATCGATTGAAATGCGTTGGATGGAATGACACATTGCCGATACAAGCCTTCCGAGCCTCCCCAGAGGTCTGCCCAGTCCAGCACGAACTTCGCTCCCCGCGCCTTTGCCGCAATCCCTGGCAGAATACAATCCGGCTTGTGTGAGAATCCATACACCAGGTCCCACTTCTCGAGCACTGCGTCTCGCACCCGCACCGCATTGTCGAAGATGCTCCACCCTTCCTGGCGATCGTTAAACAGCGTGAAATAAGGCATCTCCGCCATGATCAAACCGTGGCCTGAATCCGTCCGCTGGACGTTGCTGCGCGGTTGCGCGAACGGCGAGTCACCTGCCGGCGCTGCGCGTTCGACCGATAGATCGCCCTCCCGGTAATACGAAGGCTTGTACTTGCGCCGGTTGCCGACATAGGCAAACTGCACAAAGTGACCGCGCCGCGAAAGCCGGCGCGCGATTTCCAGTGCACGAAAATAACTGCCTCGGTCCGGCAGATTATGCACGAGGAACAGTGCGCGCATGGTGCCTCAGGCGACCTGCTGTGAATGAAGTTTCATTTCCTGACGACAATTACTGCAAACCATGCGCGGGCTGCAAGACCTGGTATTCGCATTAAAACGCAGTCGAGTTCATGCAACGGCACCAGGCTCGCACGAAATAAGAGGGGGACCCGAATCCCGAACTGCCACGCAAACGCAAAAAACGACGTCAGGTAAAAGTTCCTTATCGTCACATTCGGAAAACTCCTTCGGAACAACTCCAGCTCCGTCTCGCCAAAGTAGCGCGCGATCGACTGCCATATCCGAGGCGCAAGCGTGCGGCGATACAGGTTCACGAATGGATTGCGTTTCAATGGCTCGATAAAGGTCCCTATGCCCGAATGCCTTAGAACACGCTGAATCTCCGGGACGGCTTTCTCCAACTGTGTGTGGATAAGAACCGATTTAGAACAGGCCGCATCAAAAATCGCATCGCGAAATGGCAGCGCCTCCGCGGCAGCTCTTACGAGCAGAAGTCTACCCGCCTGCTCTCGCTCCGCAGGAAACAGCGCGAAGCTTCCCCTCAATGCGATCAGCCGCTCGTGCGCGATATCCATGGCAACGACGGTGGAGCCTTGCGCTGCGAGGTGAAGTGCATTTGTACCAATGCCAGCGCCGATATCCAGCACACGCTTGCCTGGCAACGGGCGAAGTTGCTCCAGCGCAAACTTCTGGTCCGGCGTAAAGTAAAACCCGAGCTCGTGCTTCGGATTGTATTCGTCTGATAGACCCGCCTTGCCGAGGTTCTGCGGATCTAAGTTCTCATTCCAGTAACTCTGCTGATCCTGCACTTCCGGTTCAGGCAAAGTCGAACGACCGTACCCACTTGCGTAATTTGTCGCGCTGTTCGTTCCAGGCGGCATCCTTCAGCCGCAGCTTGAGAAACGCGTCGAAAATGGAATGAAAGAACTTCTCAAATTCCTCGAAAATCTCCAGCCGCACAAACACATAGTCCGGCCCGCTGGTGTTCGGGGGGGCTGGAATCTTCAGGCCGCTGATCGAGAAGTTCAGCGCGTTGAAGCCGCACGTGAAAGTCTGGTTGCGGTAGTTCAGGCGCAGCCGGGTCTTTGCCAGCTTCTTTCCCTCGCGAAAACCGATGCGGGCCTCCGGACCATCCAACGGTGTCCCGCCCTTCAGTGTCAGGTTCGTGGCCTCGCCATAGTCCGCCACAAGCTGCATCGGCGCCTCGAGCCACAACTCGAACTCCTCCACGCCGGGCACGTTCATTTTGCCGTTGTTCGTCTCGCTCATCCAGTAAAGCCAGGTGAGAAACTCCATCCCGAGAAACTCGGTGGCTGCTACTTTTTCCAGTACGCCCACAGTACTTCCATTTCCAGTGTCGAAGTGCGGGAAGATGACAGCAGCCGCTTGTAAGCGGAGCAAGGATTTTAACAGGAACAAAGCGCCTGGCCGGGTAACACGCAGAAAAGGGAGGAGGTGTTTAAATTGCCTTGTGCTAAGCCCGTGGGCGATGGACTTGATCACCCAAAAGCGGGAGAAAAGCAATGCCGTCTGTAGACGTAGTCAGCGAAGTCGACCTGCAGGAGGTCGATAATGCGGTCAACACCGTCATCAAAGAAATCCAGAACCGCTACGATTTCCGCGGCAGCAAGACCGAGGTCGAGCTGAACAAAAAGGACAAGACGATCAAGCTTGTCACGGAAGACGATATGAAGCTGAAAGCGATACAGGATATGCTCGTCAGCCGGTTCATCGCGCGCAAATTATCGCCAAAGGTGCTGGATTTTGGCACAGAGGAAGGCGCTGCGCTTGGCATGAAACGCGTCAGCGTGAAGCTGAAGGAAGGCCTGGACGCAGACAACACGCGCCGCGTGACAAAGCTGGTGAAAGAGAGCAAGCTGAAGGTGCAGGCGGCGATCCAGGGCGAGCAGGTGCGCCTGACCGGCACCAAGATCGACGACCTCCAGGCCGTCATGCAGATGCTCCGCGGCAATGAGGAGATCACGGTCCCTCTTCAGTTTACCAACATGAAGCGGTGAATCTGATAGGATTCACGGAGCCCGTGACCGCCCACGTAGTACTAAAGCTATTCAGTAGATGATGATTTTTTCACGAGTGGTGGGGGCAATGGGGCTCCAAATGGGAATGGATGCACTGTGGTCAGCAAAGTGCTGATCAATACCTGGGTCGTCATCCCTCTCATTCCGTGAGTTGCACACGTGTTACCGCAGCTTTAGCGAACTCAGCCCCACCAGCGCGAGCAGGATGCTCACGATCCAGAAGCGCGCGATGATCTTGGATTCGGTCATGCCCTGTTTCTCGTAATGGTGATGCAGCGGCGCCATCAGGAAGATGCGCTTCTTTGTCAGCTTATACGAGCCCACCTGCAGGATCACCGAGATGGTCTCGACAACGAACACACCCCCGATGATCGTCAGCAGGATTTCCTGCTTACAGATGATCGCGACCGTCGCAATGACTCCCCCCAGCGTCAGCGAGCCCGTGTCTCCCATGAACATCTCGGCCGGGTACGCATTGAACCACAGGAAACCGAGGCACGCCCCAAACAACGCGCCAAGGAACACCACCACTTCCTCCGCTCGCGGTACGTATGGCATCATCAGGTAACCTGAGTAAATCTTGTTACTGGTGAGGTAAGCGATCACCATGAAGGCAGCTGTCACAATAGCCGTAATGCCGATGCAAAGGCCATCCAGTCCATCGGTGAGATTCACGGCGTTTGAGTACCCCGTCAAAAAGAACACAACATAGATGATAAAAAACATCCCGATGCTCGGATAGAGCCACTTGATAAAGGGCAGCAGCACGTGCTGATATCCGGAAATTGGCCCGAATGCCTGCCCATTGTCGAAGAACGTGTACTCGACACTAAGCACCTTCGACTGCCCGAAAAAGTAAAGGTAGGCTCCGACAAACAGGCCGACCAGCACCTGCCCAAGTATTTTGTATCGACCCGAGAGGCCGTCCGCGTTCTTCTTGGTGATTTTGAGGTAATCGTCGAGAAACCCAAGCGTGCCGAATCCAAACGTCACAAACACCAGCAGCCAGGTGAGCGGGTTGGTCCAACTGCACCACACCAGTACGGGCACCAGCAGACACATGACGATAAGGATGCCGCCCATCGTCGGCGTGCCGGCTTTCTTACCGTGAATTTCCGCGAGGTCGGGCGCGCCCTTGATGCTGACGCTGCGGATCGGCTGGCCCGCCTTGAGTAGTCTCAGCACCGCGACAGTACGCGGACCGATCAGCCATGACATCAGGAGCGCCATCACCCCCGCCGCGGCCGAACGCACCGTAATGTACTGGAATGGGTTGATCCGAATCCAGTGATTCTGTTCGAGGTAGGCTAGAAGGTGATAGAGCATAAATCAGCGGCTGTTGAGCTCTCCGGGCGCGGCATAATCTGCGAACCGAATCGGGTGCATTACGCCTTCAGCAGTTCGTAAAGGCGCTCCAGCTTCATCAGTCGCGATCCCTTTAATAAGAGCAAATCTCCCGGTTTCAACTCCTGCTTCAGCTCTGCGGCTACAGATTCGACATCTGGCAGATGCACGGCATTTGTGCCATTTGCGCTGGCAGTCTCATGAATGATCGCCCCACGCTGGCCAAGGGTGAACAATCGTTTCAGCCCCGCGCGCGCTGCGGATTCGCCAACCTGCTCATGATACATGCGCTCGAAATCGCCGAGCTCCATCATATCACCAAGCACGGCGAAACGTCGCCCCGGAACCTGGAAATCCTTAAGGGATTCCAGTGCGAGCTGCACGGCCGCGGGAATTGCATTATAGTAGTCTTTGACCAGGTACCAGCCGTCGATCTGCTCGACTTCACTGCGATTCAGTCGTGGCTGAAACGCACTCAGCCTTTGCGCCACATGCTCCGAAGAAATATCGAAGTGCCGCGCCAGCGCCGCAGCGGCGACTGCGTTCGAGACATTATGCCGACCAAACATCCGCAGCTCGACTTCGTTGTTGGAATACCCACCGCCCTGCAATGAGAACCGGTACCCGTAGGGCGCCAGGTTGTGGATGCCTGTAGCGCGCACATCTGCAGGATTATCCACACCGAACGTGCTCACGCTCCTTGAGCCTGCGTACTCCCGGCGCGCCTGCTGGCTTTTTGCGTCATCGGAGTTGAAGATAAGCTTCGTGCGCTCCGGCGCATACCGTATCGCCTCCGCCTCCGCCTCGTAGTGTGCTTCGTGCGTGCCGAACATGCCCACGTGCGCGTGCGTAATGTTCGTCAGCAGGAGTACATCCGGATCCGCAATTTCCACCAGCCTGCGGTTTTCATCCGGTAAATTCATGCCCAGCTCCAGCACCGCGGCCTGGTGAGTTTCGTTTAATTCGAACAGCATACGTGGCAGCCCGATCAGGTTGTTCAGGTTGCCACGGGTGGAAAGCGCCGGTATCGCCGACCCGACAATCTCCGCCGCCATTTCCTTGGTCGTGGTTTTCCCGCTGGACCCAACGAGCCCCGCCACGGGAATGGTGAACCGGGAACGCCACGTATGGGCAAGTTGACCAAGCGCGACGAGGGTATCCGCAACGACAAGTTGTACTACATGCGACGGGACGTTTACGGCCACATGGACCACCAGCACCGCGGCACCAGCCTTAATCGCCTGCTGAAGGAAATCGTGCGCGTCGAAGTTCTCACCCTTCAGCGCAACAAAGCAGTCACCCGGTTTAAGCGATCGCGTATCGGTCGAGATGGAAGTAATCACATCATGCGTTGTTGCCGGTTCCCCAACCAGCTTCGCGCCCGTGGCATTCATTACTTCCTGCAACGTCAGGCGCATATAATATTAAATCCCGCGCACACCACTATTCCTGCCAGGTTTCGGCCCGTCATAGCGGCGCGGTTGCACGCGCGCGCAAAAACTCCCGGGCGACCTCCCGATCATCGAAGTGAATTTTCTCGTGTCCAAGTATCTGGTAATCCTCGTGGCCTTTGCCTGCGATCACAACCACATCACCCTCGTCCGCAAGCGCCAGCGCATGCTCAATTGCGGACTTCCTGTCCAGAATCCGCGCGACATGTTCCAGCGGCAGGCCGATCGTCACGACACCCTCCATGACCTGGTCCGCTATCTTTTCCGGGTCCTCCGTGCGAGGGTTGTCATTCGTCACAATCACATAGTCTGCGAGCTCGGCAGCCGCGCGACCCATGATCGGGCGTTTGCCCGCGTCGCGATCGCCACCACAGCCGAACACCGCGATCAGTTTTCGCTGCGTCATCACGCGCGCATTAACCAGGACCCGCTCCAGCGCGTCCGGCGTATGCGCATAGTCCACCAGCACCATGAACGGTTGCCCCGCCTTTACCTGCTCGAGCCGGCCCGGCACTGCAGCCAGTGTTGCCAGCCCCTTTAGTATGGCCTTCTGTGGAATATCAACGGCTTGTGCGAGCGCCATCGCTCCCAACGCATTTTGTACGTTGAACATCCCCACCAGGTGCATCTGGACGTCCGCTGCACCGGCGGCGCTTTCGACTCGAAATGCCGATTCATTTTGGGACATCTGGATGTGGGTCGCGCGCAGATCGGCGACGGGGTTGTCCACCGCGAACGTTATCTTCGTCAGCGGAAACTCCGCCGCAAAGCGCCCCGCGTACGTGTCGTCCAGGTTGAACGCAGCCGCCGGGCCTTTCTTTTTCGTCCCGCCGGCCCGTCGAAGAAGGTAATCGAAAAATATCGCCTTCTTTGCCTCGGCATACGCTTCCATGGTGCCGTGATAATCGAGGTGATCCTGTGTTATGTTCGTCAGGAGGCACGCGTCGAACTCAATACCCGAGATGCGACGCTGGTCCGCCGCGTGGCTTGATACTTCCATCGCGACCGCGGTGACACCTGCGTCGCGCATTTCAGCGAAGAGTTGTGCAAGCTGCAAGGCAGTCGGCGTTGTATTTACCGCCTCGCGCCGCTGTCCAGCGAAGCGGTACTCGATTGTCCCGAGCACGCCCGGTTCGTACCCAGCTGCACGCAAAATCGCTTCGAGCAGAAACGTCGTCGTTGTCTTTCCGTTCGTTCCCGTCACTCCCAGCACAAGCATTTCACGGGATGGGTTTCCATGCCAGGCGTGCGCAAGACGACCCAGCGCGTCCCGCGTGTCCGGCACATGCACGATATCCACCCCGCGATACGGCGGCGTCTCGCGTTCCACCAGCACGGCTGCTGCGCCTTTGTCTACTGCGTCGGAAATAAACAGGTGGCTGTCCACTTTTGAGCCAGTGGTCGCCACGAACAAACAGTCCGGTTCGATGCGCCGCGTGTCGTCGGTAATCGATTTGACAGCGGGATTGAGGGAGCGGGGCGGAAGCTGCAGGCCCGCCTGCTCGAACAGTTCACTTAACTTCCAACGTTGCGCGGTCATGGTTCCTCGTGCGGTGAGTCGTCTGTGCAGGATTGGAGTGCAAGTGCGAAGCATATTTGAGGCCAAATGCAAATTCACCGGCTGTAAGGATATGTAAGTTGTCGTTAACACTACCGCTGGAAAGGTACACTAGTGTGCCGAATCAGAAGTTCCTATCCAGTTTGAGCGCGGAAAATGAGCTCAATTCGGCACACAGAACCGGAT
>JBPCLP010000058.1:0-103407 GCA_051003195.1 Candidatus Sumerlaeaceae bacterium
GGCAATATCGAACCCGTTCTACCTGATGGCGCCTCGCCAGTTACTCATCCCCGTTGTGATTGTTGCCACATCGGCAGCCGTGATCGCGTCGCAGGCTTTAATCACCGGTGTCTTTTCCTTATCAATGCAGGCATCCCAACTCGGATTCATCCCACGTGTTTTCATTAGGCATACTTCCAAGAAGGAAATGGGACAAATTTACGTAGCAGGCGTAAACTGGGTTTTGCTCGTGGCGTGCATCGGGCTCGTCCTGGGATTCCGTTCGTCCAGCCATCTTGCCGCCGCATATGGAGTCGCGGTGACGACGACGATGGTGATTACCACGATACTTTTCCACTACGTGGCGCGGGAGCGCTGGAACTGGAACCCTGTCTGGGCAGGCGTGCTGTGCGGCGTTTTCCTGGTAATTGACCTTTCCTTCTGGATGGCTAATATGTTAAAAATACCCCATGGCGGCTGGTTCCCGCTAGTGATTGGTGCAGCTGGGTTCATCGTGATGACCACGTGGAAGAAAGGCAGAAGGCTGCTCGCATCGCGTTTGCGCGAGAAAGTTGTACTGGTACCGGAGTTTGTCAGCCGCATCGAAGAGCAGCCTCCACAGCGAGTTGCGGGAACAGCCGTGTTTATGTCGAGCAATCCGATGGGAACACCTCCCGCGCTTCTGCACAGTTTGGAGCACTACGGTGTGCTGCATCAGCTGGTCCTGCTGCTATCAATCGAAATTGAAGATGTTCCGCATATAGCCCCGGGAGGGCAACTCGAGGTGCACGATCTGGGCCAAGGCATTTACAGCGGGATCCTGCATTATGGTTTCATGGATAAACCCGATGTCCCGGCTGCGTTAGCCAACGTTGAGACAGCGGGGATTCCTCTGGACGCGCAGAGAGCGACGTATTTCCTGGGAAGAGAAAACCTTGTATCGACGAGACGGCGCGGGATGGCACGCTGGCAGCAAAAGGTGTTTGCGATGATGTCGCAAAACGCGCGATCGGCGGCCTCGTATTTCCAGCTTCCGCCCGAGCGCGTTGTCGAGCTGGGAATCCAAGTAGAGCTATAGATTCGAATCGCCGGCGTGCCGGCTCGCATTTGTCATTCGGCAGACTAGTCTTCGTCGTTCCAGCGCGCGGAACGAATGACGCGTGCCTGACCAAAGCTCGGTGTCCGGGCGTCAGTGTGGTGGCGCGGCGAGTCTGAATAGCTTTTGCGGCGTCCAGCGTCGGAGGCATTGGACACTGGCTGGCGACCGTCATTCCTGCCCGGGCGAGCGTTACGCTTGCCGGACCGTTGCGCCGGCTCCGCGGCACGGGGCTGTGCCGGATCAAAACGCTGTTTTGCACTGATCGAGCGCTGCTGCTTGGAAATCTGCCCCTTGGCTCCAGCCGGGCGCTCTGTGGTTTGACGCGGTGCGTTGTGCCGCGGCTGCGATTTCAAGGCAATGCGCATACCACCAGAGATCTGCTTGTTGGCGCGGCGATCCCGGTGCAGCGCGTGCGATGCGTGGGCATCGGGGCAATGATGGGGATGCGCGTGTTCTTTGGGTAATGCCTGTTGAATCAAATGCTCAATATCGGCAAGGTACTCGCCTTCGTCCGCGTCGCAGAACGAAATTGCGTAGCCGCTTGCCCCGGCACGCGCCGTACGGCCAATGCGATGCACAAAGGTTTCGGGTTCATTGGGCAGATCAAAATTAATGACATGCGAAATGGCATCGACATCCAGGCCGCGCGCTGCAAGATCCGTAGCAACCATGACAGGGCTGGCGCCACGGCGGAAACTTTCCAGTGCGCGCTCGCGCTGCCCCTGGCTCTTGTTGCCATGGATTGCTTCTGAACGAATGCCGGCGCGGCTGAGACGCTCGGCCACGCGGTCGGCGCCGCGCTTGGTGCGCGCAAACACCAGCACGCGTCGAGTTTCATTACCGGGCAGACCATCGGTCTTGCTCGTCAGGAGGTGCTGCAGCAATGCAGGCTTGTTGTTCTTTCCGACAAAATAGGTGGTGTGCTGCACACGCTCGGCCGGCGTGGCGACGGGCGCAACCTCGACGCGAATGGGATCGTGCAGGAGTTCGTTAACCATCTTCTGAATCTCTGCCGGCATCGTGGCGGAAAAGAGCAGTGTCTGGCGCCTGGCGGGCACATGAGTCAGCACGCGTCGAATGTCGGGGGCAAATCCCATATCAAGCATGCGGTCGGCTTCATCCAATACGAGTACTTCGATGCTGCCGAGAAAGATGTGTCGCTGTGAAATTAAGTCGAGGAGGCGGCCTGGGCAGGCTACGAGTACATCGGGCCCAGACTGCATCTCACGGATTTGCGCGCCTGCGCCAACGCCACCAAAAACGACGGCAGTGCGAAGTCCTGTCTGCTTGCCATATGTGCGGAAACTCTCGGCGATCTGCGTTGCGAGTTCGCGGGTAGGAGCAAGCACCAGCGCTCGGATTGCACGGGCACTGCGGGCCACGCCTCTGCGGTGTGGATGACTTCCGCCTCGTCCCTGCTGCTGGTTGAGGTGTTCGGCAGCGCGCTCCACTGGTGGATTTTGAAACAATCTCTGTAGAATTGGCAGTGCAAAGGCAGCGGTCTTTCCGGTGCCCGTCTGTGCGATCCCGAGGACGTCGCGCCCTTCAAGAACCGGCGGAATTGCCTGCCGCTGAATGGGGCTCGGAGTGGTGTAACCTTCTGCTTCCACAGCCTTCAGCAGTGGAGTGATCAATCTTAATTCGTTAAAATGCATGCTGACCGGTACATGCGAATGCTATGGAAAGTCATTCTGGTAAAGAGCGCGCTCTATGCGCTTCGTTGCTCTGTATGTTCCTGTATGGGCGCGCCTCTACATTATGATTCCTAACCGTTCAGACTTCCTCCTCCACGCGCAGCACGAACGGCTTGTCCTGTGCAACGTCGGTGCCCGCGATTTCGTCGAGGGCGGACTGAACGTCTTTCTCGCGTGCTTTGTGAGTCACAATGATGACGTCGGCGCGGCCGGCGGGGTGATCCCCTTTCTGTAACATCGAATTAATGGAGATGTTATGCTTGGCCAGTATGCCGCTTAGAGTGGCCATTGCGCCGGGCCGGTCCGCGACTGTAACGCGAAGATAATAGCTTGTCTCCAGCTCGGCAATTGGTTTCAGTGAGCGCTCGCCGACTGGCACTACCATGCGGTGCTCGGCGGTGGGCGCAATGCCACGGGCGGTGTCCGCAGCAATCATCATGATATCACTCAGGATGGCACTAGACGTAGGTGACTGGCCCGCACCGCGCCCGTAAAACAGGGTTTTGCCAACGAGATCGCCCTCTACGACAACCGCGTTGAAGACTCCACTGACATTCGCAATGAGCGAATCCTGTGGCACGAGTGTTGGGTGGACACGCACCTCCACGCGACCATCGCTCGCATCGCGTTTAGCGATACCCAGCAGCTTCACCTTGTACCCGAGTCGACGAGCATTGTCCAGATCGACAGGCTTAAGGCGCGAAATGCCTTCGACAAAAACGTCGGCGAAGCGGATGTCCTGCTGAAACGCGAGGCTCGCAAGAACGGCGGTTTTGTGGGCGGTGTCGTAGCCCTCGACATCGTAGGTAGGGTCGGGTTCGGCAAAACCATGTGCCTGCGCCTCGGCGAGAACTACTTCGAATGCGCGGCCATCCCGTTCCATGTGCGTGAGTATGTAATTACAGGTCCCGTTGAGGATGCCTTGTACGGCGCGAATGTGATTCGCAGAGAGACCCGATTGCAGCGCGCGGATGATGGGAATGCCGCCGCCAACGCTTGCTTCAAACATCAGGGCGACGTTCTGCTCGTTCGCTAATCGCCACAGATCGGCGCCGAAGGTCGCCAGCATTGCTTTGTTGGCAGTGACTACGTGTTTGCCCGCACGAAGCGCACGTTCGACGAAGGTGCGGGCAGGCTCGAGTCCACCCACCAACTCGACGACAATGTGGATGTTGGTATCGTCAATAAGTGCGTTCGCATCATTCCCAAGAATGGCGGGGTCGTACTCGCACTCGCGTTTACGCCGGGTGTCCACATCCGCAATGCGTGTAAGTTTGACGGGTATACCCACGCGCTGCGCGATGGTGGCACCGTTCGCATTGATGGCGTTGACCAGGCCAGTGCCGATGTTGCCAAACCCTATGAGCCCGACATTGATTGTATCCATATTTCCTGATCCGATTGTGGTCACATTTCTCCTTCAAGCAGGAAAGACATGCATGGTTCGCGCTCTCCGCCGGGCAGAACCAGCATCAGCAACCATTTTACGGGGTAAATGGCTGCGAAACTACCGTTGTACTTAAAAGCGGATCGATCATGAGTTGTGTCTGGAGGACTTTCATCGCGAGGAAATGATGACCGAGTTCCTCAGTGAACCGCGGATCTCCACTTGTGATGCGATCCTGGGAGGTAAAAATCCATTTATCCCGGTTCTCCAGGAGGAATTTCAATGCGTCCGCTGCCGCAGACCATCTTGTTGCAAACCTTTCCAACTCCCTGCCACGCCGCGTAATGGAGGCCACAAGGCGTGTATTTGCGTCTTGGGTTGCAAGTTCCGATTGTCCCAACCGGGCGTAGTAAGCCGGGACCTGCTTGTCCAGATTCCTGCAAAATGCAATTAGCTTTCCGAGTTCTTCCTGCGCGCGCCTCACGTTCTGGTAATCCAGTTGCAGACGTTCCTTTGTCCGCGTTGTCTGGGCGACATCCACATACACATATGCAGCCTGTACAGCCGACCTTGTATGTAGCGCGTAATCTTCGTACATGGCTGCCACTACAAGCAGATGGCCTGAATGCGGACGCCTGTAAAGCGGCGCCAGTTTCCGGTAATTCGCAGCCATATCCTGCAAGATATCGCACCTCGTAAGGTCCGGGCGGGGCCCAGCCGGCGTTGTGGCATCCTCAAATTGCTGCGCAATGACTCTGCCGAGTTCTTTTCTTTCCAGCAGCACCTTCTCGTACCGGTGTTCCGTTTTACGGTGGCTCCAGAAGATGAAAGGTGCGCTTCCGAGAGCTATCATGAGGAGGAGAAGACAACAAAGCCATACCATTTTATCTGCGGCAGCGGCCGAAAGCTTCTGATTTGCTTCAAGAGTGATGGCCACGCAGTAGACTAATGCGCAAGTCGCCAGCGACACGCAGCAGATCAGGATCCAATTCCTGAGACTGAACGCCAGCGGGAATGAATGGTGTATCGCGACGGCTTCCGCCAACGGAAGCAGCGCAAGGATCGTAAGCGCAAAGCGCGAACGTGGTGAGACCCGCATAAGCCTTAGATGCATTAATGATCCATGCCTCTCTGCTGAATGAAGGGCCAAGACTTTTCAAACGCCTGAAGTTTTGCGGGCCACCGACACGTGGACACAAAGCCGTCGCCTGAGCACCCGGACTTGATCTTGGCAGTTTCCCAGTTCGGGCTCATCTTGAAAATCGCAAGTACCTGTTTTGGAGCCATGCCATGGGAAAGATCGTTCTTGTTGCCGTTCTGCTGATCGTACTGTTCGTTACAACCGTCGTGTTTATTATGGCAATGCGCCGGCGACGGGGCATTGCTGGCGCGGGGCTAATCTGTGTTACGCCGCAGGAATTCACGCTTAGTTCGCCGATCGTGAAATCTGCCGCGGAGCGGGCCTTCACAGGGGAACCGCAGTTTCACCCGATTGTAACCACCCAGGATGAGTCCGGCAGCGTGCTGATCGAGGCAGGCGAACACCCATTCCACGTGGGGCGAACCGTAGCTGAGGACGATCAGGACCGTTACGGACTGGCGCTGCACTACGCAGCCGGAACGAGTTCGCTCGATGCCAATGAAGCATACATCGCGCTTGGCAAACTGGCGTTCGAGCTCATGCCGGCAGGCGCTACCCGTCTCATTGCACCCCACATGGGACGCGAGTCCAGGCTTACCGAAGAAATGAAGCAAAGTATGAAGGCGGGGGACTTCTTCTACGGCGGCACCTTTTATGGCGAGCCCTGGCTGGTGCATGTGGATGGCGACTCCAGGGAAATGAAAGCTGCAGTGGAGCAGGCGCGCAAGCGCTGGCCTGAATTTGTCGAGGCAAAGGCGTGCCATGCGTGGTAGAATACATCAGCGTGCGACCGTTAGACTCCCGCACAGCGAAAACGCCTGCCCATGACGAAGTTTTACTTTAATATCGATGTGCTTGGCTTCGGCGCCTGCAACCTGACCTGCCCATCCTGCCCCGTCGGCAACATGCCCGATGCTCCTAATCCCAAAGGCCTGATGGAACCTGCGCTCCTGCAGGCGATCCTCGATAAAGCCGCGCGCGAATGCGATCTTGAAGGCGTCGCGCTGTTCAACTGGACCGAGCCGATGCTGCACCCCCGTCTCCCGGAACTCGTCCGTATCGTGCGATCCTTTAACATCCGCTGCGACCTAAGCTCAAATCTAAACAAGCTGAAAAATATCGACGCGATCCTGGGAGCTGATCCTACGAGTTTTCGAATCTCAAACTCGGGCTTCACGCAGGAAGTTTACGAGCTGGGACACCGCGGGGGAAACATCAATCTGGTCAAAGCTAACATGATCGAGCTTGCCGCCGCGAAGAAACGCACCAGCTCTTCCACCGAACTCCATTTGCTCTACCACCGCTATTCGCACAACCTCGACGAAGAAGTACGCATGAACAACTTCTGCAGCGAGCTCGGCATCGGCTTCATTCCCGTATGGGCATTTATGATGCCGCTGGAAAAGCTGATGGCGCATCTGGATCGCGACGTCAGCAGCACCACGATCACGTCAGACGACACCGCCCTCATGGGCCGACTTTTGCTGCCCGTTGATGAAGCGCTGGCTGCCGCACAGGCACACCGCCGAAAGCCATGCACGTTGCAGACCCAGCAGATGACTCTCGATTTTCAGGGAAATGTGCAGTTATGCTGCGCCACCTATGACAGCTCGCGCTTCACACTGGGCGCCTACCTCGACATTTCCCTCGCGGATCTCCAGAGCACGAAGGCTCGAGACAAAACTTGCGCACGCTGTATCAAACATGGCATTCACGTCTATTATACATACGCCGCGCCCGAGTTCGAAGAGATCGCACGACGCCATGCTGCTGAGCATCAGCATCCCGTGCTCGACGCCACCCCTGCGGTTCGGACGTAACGGGAATGTCCGTTGCGCAACACCGAACCAATCGACCAGGCGATTACGAGTGTTGAGTACGAAAGACCTTCGGCATTGATTATCGCACTTCATTTCGTATATAGTTTAGCAATACTCCTGGAAAACTCGTAAGAAATGAAACACGCAAGCCTGCTCCCACCCCGACGTAAAGCCCGCGAAGTTAAAGTGGGACCTTATGTTATTGGCGGAGATAATCCGATCCGCGTCCAGACGATGACCGCCACGGACACGGCAGATGCCGAATCGACGATCGCCCAGATCAACGCGCTCGCGGAGGCCGGTTGCGAAATAATGCGCATTACCGTCGACACCCGCAAAGCCGCTGTCGCCCTTCCGGAAATACGCCGCCGGGTTGCGATTCCGCTGGTCGCCGACATTCACTTCAACCACAAGATGGCGCTGGAAGCCGCGCCATACGTCGACAAAATTCGCATTAATCCGGGCAATATCGGGGCCGACGAAAACGTGCGCGCCGTTGTGCAGCGTGCTAACGAATTCAACCTGCCGATCCGTGTTGGAGTCAACAACGGGTCTCTGGAAAAGGATATCGCCATCCGCCACGGCGCCCATGTCGCGGACGGCGTGCTCATGCCGCCCGAGTCCGGCTATCCGGCCGAGGCGCTTGTCGACAGCGCGCTACGCAATATTGAAATTCTCGAAAGCTACGGCTTCACCCGCACGATTATCAGCGTCAAATCGAGTAACGTCCCGCTGATGGTACGGGCTTACAGGCTGCTCGCCGCAGCGTGCGATTACCCGCTTCACCTCGGCGTCACGGAAGCCGGCACAAAGGATAACTCCAACATCAAATCGTCCATCGGTATCGGCGCGCTTCTGCTGGACGGCATTGGAGACACGCTTCGCGTCTCGATTGCCGCCCGAGCAACAGAGGAGAAAAAAGAAGAAATACGCACAGGCTTTAAGATTCTCCAGGCGCTGGGCCTTCGCCGTTACGGTGTTGAGGTTGTCGCGTGTCCCACCTGCGGACGCGAAGATGTCGGCTTCGACACCACGAAAATTGCCCTCGAGATTGAAGAACTCAACGCCCGCCGCTCCAGCCCGATCAAGATTTCGGTGATGGGATGTTACGTGAACGGTCCCGGCGAAGCGGCCGAGGCTGACCTCGGAGTGGTTGCCAGCGGCAAGGCCGCCAAGATTTATCGTCGCGGGAAACTCATCGAGACGCTTGTACCTTTCGACCAGGTCATTCCCCGTATGACCCAGCTAATCGACACCTTCGAAGACAATCTCGAGCCGGCACTTCCAACTACCGTTTAACCTTCCAACAGCCACACCTGCATCGGGATTTTGCCGGGTATCAACGCTGCCTGCTGAAACCGATCGCGGATCAGCTGCCAGTATTCCGGTGGCCGGACGATCCCCCAGTGCGGAGTCACAAACCATACCCGACGGCCCGACCTTAGCGCCTGCTGAAGACCGGCAAGCGTGAGGCAGTCAAATCGCTGCCCGAATTCGTTGGTGAGCCAGCGCGGAGGCTGAGCTGGCAGTTTAGCGGCCCGAACATACTCGATCATCACGTCGAGGTCCGCATTCGGGCCGCACAATAGCAGGTCATCCGGTTGTACCCGCGATTTCAAGAAATCCATGGCGCCGCGCCAGTTGTGCTCCGCCGCACCCGAGTGCCAAATTGCACTTTTCAGCGGAGCGACCAAAATCAGCAGGAGCAAACCCAGCTTCACCCATTCGCCCGCTGCAGCGCTGTATTTTCCTGCTGAGCGAACAATCGCGACGGCCAGGCAACCAAGCATCCATAAAAGTGGAACGGTCAAAGCATAGAAGTACCGTGCACCCGGCGCAAACCAGAGCAACAGTAGCGCATTGAGGAGGCCACAACAAACAACTGCCGAAAAAATCGCCAACAAGATTGCTCGAGGCATCCCAGACCATTTCCACATCGCCGCGGTTCCCGATATAACTCCCACCAGGGCTAACAGAATTGGGGCTTCCTGTCCTCGATAGTCCAACAGTGTGTGCCAGATTTTAGCCAATGGATTGCCCTGAGTAAAAGCCGGAACAAAAGAAGCGGATAGCGCATGTTGCCACAAGCCGATCCAGCTCACATGTACGATAAGCATCACTAGCAGTCCCGCGGCCAACCAGCCTCGCGAGAGCTTCGACGCAGCGCTTCCGCGCCGGAAATAACGCGCTACAAGAATTCCTCCGAGAAGGGACCCCGTCCAAAGCACATGAACGCTGTGAAGCAGAACGGCCGCACAGGCCAACCCGCTGAATGCAGCCCACGCGAGCAGCGGGTTTGTCTCCCTCCGAAGCAGCAGACGGAATGTGAGATCCCATTGGAGCACCGCTGCAAGCACAAGCCACGCGTAGCCACGTGCGCCCGTCGAAAATTCCGCATAGCCAGCAAACGTAGCAGCCAGTGCGGCAATCAGTAGTGCCCCAGATCGGCTTCCCGTCCAGATCCGCCCGCGCAACAGCATAATACCAATCGTGGCCAGGCCAGCTGCAATTCCTGGGATGCGCAGCCAGAACTCGCCTCCCATAGGCGCCGCCCATCGCGAAAACACCCCCTCAAGAAGGTACATCAGAGGACCTGGGCCGGTGTCATGAAGTGAGAATCCAAGGATACTGTGCGACAGGCTCCGCGGTACATCCAATGCACCGTCGCGCCACAGCGGCAGCTGAGCCACTTTCCAGGTCAGAAGCTCGTCCAGCCACCACGATCTGCCGAACAGACCTGGCAGCCGTGCAAGTACCGCGGCCAGCAGGATAAAACCCGTGGCGACTCGAGAGCTTATCAAGCTGGATTGCTTAGCTGCTGGGGTTTGCACGAAACACAGCACTATTTGCGGACTGGTACCAGCTCAAGCGAAAGGAATGTGAGGTTAGTCAGGCCGGGCACTCTTCCTTTGACACACCCCACCGGCACCCGCGACGTAGGCCGTTGAGGCTCACGCTAGCTTTCGGGGGATTTGATACCGAGAGCCTAAAACCTGGGAGACTTTAACAGATGGGTGAATGGATTGGGCATGGCCGCAAGGCGCGGCGCGCCTATGGCTTTGATGAAATTGCGATTGTACCTGGCGCCGTCACGATCAACCCGGCAGAAGTGGATATCCATTGGGAGCTGGCTGGTGTTCGCCACGAGTTGCCGATCATCGCAGCCGCAATGGATGGGGTGGTGGATCCAGATTTTGCGATCGCCATGGGCAAAATGGGTGGCCTCGCGGTCCTAAATCTCGAGGGCGTGTGGTTCCGCTACGATGATCCAACGAACATACTTAAAGAAATCAGCGAGGCTACGGCCGAGCGCGCAACCGAACTCGTTCAGCAGCTCTATCTGCCACCCGTTCGCGAAGACCTGATCTCCCGGCGGGTTGAGCAGATCAAAAAAGCGGGCGTCCCGGTCATTGTCAGTTCCATCCCGCAAAAAGCCGATCGCAGCGCGGATCTCTGCCAGGAAGCCGGATGTGACATTTTTGTCATTCAGAGTACTGTCAGTACCGTGCGCCATGTTTCCAGCGAGTACAAGATGCTCGACATCACAGCTCTGTGCAAGCGGTCGAAAATGGCCGTCATGGTCGGCAATTGTGTAAGCTACGAAACAGCACTGGAGCTGATGCAGGCCGGTCCGCATGCAGTGATCATCGGGATCGGTCCGGGGGCAGCCTGCACCAGCCGTGGTGTGCTGGGCATCGGCGTTCCGCAAGTCACGGCAACCGTCGATGGCGCCGCTGCGCGCGATGAATTCTTTAAGCGCACTGGCAAATACGTGCCAATCATTACAGACGGCGGGATGAATGTCGGTGGCGATATCTGCAAAGCTTTCGCCTCGGGCGCCGATGCAGTGATTGTCGGCAGCGCGTTCGCCAAAACAGCCGAAGCGCCTGGCCGCGGTTTCCACTGGGGTATGGCTACGCCCCATGCAAATCTGCCCCGCGGCACCCGTATCCGCGTTGGCACGTCAGGAACTCTGGAAGAAATCCTGTTTGGGCCTGCACGCCTGGACGACGGCAGCCAGAACCTGGTCGGCGCATTGAAAACGTGCATGGGATCCGTTGGTGCAGCGACGATCAAAGAGCTTCAGCGCGTGGAACTTGTCATCGCCCCGGCGATCAAAACTGAAGGCAAAATCTTCCAGGCCGCCCAGAAAATCGGCATGGGAAAATGACTTACGTGGAGAATTCAAAATTCAAAATTCAAAATGAAGCGCGAGCAGAAACTCTCCCGCCAACCCCACATCAACAGGATGCTGACGGCGCGGAAAGAAACATAATCCGAGACAAGAGTTTTAAGTTTGGCGTTGAGGTAATTCGCTTTGCTCGATCGTTGCGCGAAATCAGGGAATACGAGCTGGCGTCCCAATTTGTGCGTGCTGGTACATCTGTTGGAGCGAATGTGGAAGAGTCGATTGCTGCTCAAAGTAAACGCGACTTCATGCACAAGTTGTCCATTGCGCTGAAGGAGGCGCGCGAAGCGCTCTACTGGATCCGATTGCTGATCCAAAGCGAGACTGGATCAAAGTTGCCACTCGAGAAGTTACGCGTCGACGCTCTCGAACTTGTGCGGATCCTGAGCAAAATTTTGATCACTTGTCAGCAGCGCTATGGTGAGGGCGCAAGAGAGACGTCCTCTGAGTATGGTTTGAATCTTAATGCAGAGCTATGAAACCTGTACGTCGCAGTGCGCGCCGAACAACACTTTACGCCTGACAGGTTTCAAGATTTAGAATTTAGAACTTTGAATTTAGAATTATAATATGATACTAATCTTAGACTTTGGTTCACAGTATTCGCAGCTGATCGCGCGCAAGGTGCGCTCATTTTCCGTGTTCTCGCAGATCGTGCCATTCAATACCCCGGTCAGAGAAATTAAAAAACTAAAGCCGCACGGCATTATCCTGTCTGGCGGTCCTGCATCGGTTGCGGCAGAAGGTTCGCCGCAGGTTAAAAAACAGATTCTCGAGCTCGACGTCCCGATTCTCGGCATCTGCTACGGCATGCAACTACTCGTGCAATTACTCGGCGGCGAAGTGAAACCTCAAAAGCACTGCGAGTATGGGCGCGCGAATATGAATCATAATTCCGCGGACCCGCTGCTGCTGAAGGTGCCTAAAAAAGATATTGTGTGGATGAGCCATATGGATGCCGCCGTAAAACTTCCGGCAGATTGGAAAACACTCGCCGGCACGGAAGGCTGCGATCAGGTTGCCGTAAGGCACAAAAAGCTTCCTCTCTACGGGCTGCAGTTTCACCCGGAGGTACACCATACCCGCAGCGGCGAGCTGATCCTGCGCAACTTCGTGTTCAACGTATGCCATGCACCCGCTGACTGGAAAATGGACGACTTTATCGAGCAGACCACTCGCGAGCTGCGCGCGACGGTCGATGGATGTCCCGGCGCACGCGTGATTTGCGCAGTCTCAGGCGGAGTGGATTCAACGGTGCTTGCAGCGCTCCTGCATCGCGCAGTGGAGGATCGCTTTGTTCCGGTGTTCGTAGACAACGGGCTGCTGCGTGCAGATGAGGCCGAAGCCGTTGAACGCAATTTCCGTGAGCATCTTGGAATCGAACTCAAAGCAGTCGACGCACGAGATTTATTCCTCGATGCGCTGGCTGGCGTAAGTGATCCCGAGGAAAAACGCAAAATCATCGGTCGCCTCTTCCTTGAAGTTTTTCACAAAACCATCAAGCCGGCGGACTTTCTCGCGCAGGGCACACTTTACCCCGATGTGATCGAGAGTGTGAACGTCAAGGGACCGAGTGACGTTATTAAAACACATCACAATCGCGTGCCCGAAGTGCTGGCCATGATGGAAAAGGGTTTGGTCATCGAGCCGCTGCGGGAATTGTTTAAAGATGAGGTGCGCGTGCTCGGCGCGCGAATTGGCATTCCCGATGAGATGCTCTGGCGCCAGCCATTTCCGGGTCCAGGTCTGGCAGTGCGAATTCTTGGGGACATCACGCGCGAGAGGCTTGAAGTACTTCGGCGTGCCGATAAGATCGTGCTCGACGAAGTAAAGGCCGCTGGTCTTTACCGGCAGCTTTGGCAAAGCTTTGCCGTGCTTCTGCCGGTGAAAGCGGTCGGCGTAATGGGAGATACCCGCACTTACGCAAACGTCATTGCATTGCGTGCAGTTGAAAGCGTGGACGCCATGACCGCCGATTTCGCAAAGCTGCCCTGGGATCTTCTCGCCCGGATTTCCACGCGCATCATAAATGAAGTCCAGGGCGTGAATCGCGTCGTGTACGACGTCAGCTCCAAACCGCCTGCGACAATCGAGTGGGAGTAGCGCCAGGGGCCTGATGGGCAGATCCGCGTCCGGGTAAGCTTCACGTTTATGTTAGCCGTAAGGAATTACGAAAACCGGTGTTCGGATCTGCTACGCACTTTGCGAATCTCGCGCTCGATGATCAGCTCCGCAATCTGGGACGCTGTAGCTTCATGTGAAGGCAGCTGAAAAGTCGCGCTTACCAGCTCTTCGTCCACGTCCATCTGATACAGGCTCGACATCAGGCGCGAAAAGTCATCCTTCAGCAACTGCGAAACGCGATTCGTTACCAGCCGGTGCAGTGTCTCGGGTGTGACCGGCGCGAGATATTTTTCGTTCTGTTCCGTTTCCGCCAGAAACTCGAACTGCAGTATCTGCGTCGCCTTATCCAGGTACTGGGCTTCCATTGCCGTGAATTATGTAACGCGAAGCCGCGGGTCGGCACATGGAAATTTAATGAAAAAGTAAACCCGGCCAGCAGGGGGATGCTTGGCCGGGTCGTAATCTGTCCGCTGGCGGGAGGTGCTAATTAGCGGGCAGAAGCTTTTCGCCGTCTCTCTAAAAACGTCCTTATAACGGACCAGCCCGGACGGTAGCTTTCGCTTCCGGTCCGGACTGGTCGTTTGCCCACATCACTCAAGCGCAGAATGTATCGAAATTCGTGCCCGTTTCTATCGATGTGAAAGAACTTCGATAACCCAGTCTATATGAATCGTGTACATCAGGGAACAGGGTGTCGCTGCTTTTGCGATCGCAGCTATTCCGTGATAGAAATCTCGAATCGAGTCCAAGATCGAGACTCTCTACTTGCTGGTGAGAGCCTTCTCCATATCGCTTAAAAACTTCGCGTCATCCGGTTTTACCTTCGAGTCATAGTGAGCGATGATCTTCCCGTCACGTCCGACGAGCCACTTGTTAAAGTTCCAGCGGACCTCGGCTTTGCCAGGATGTTCACCTTCGGTCAGGTACTGATAGAGGGGCGCCTTGTCAGCTCCCGTGACTTTCACTTTTGCGAAGAGCGGAAATGTGACGTCGTACTTGGATCTACAGAATTGCACGATCTCCGCTTCCGACCCGGGCTCCTGCTGTTTGAAATCATTGCTGGGGAAACCAAGCACCGCCAAGCCCTGGTCCTTATACTTACGGTGGAGGGCTTCGAGACCCTGGTACTGCGGAGTGAACCCGCATTTGCTGGCCACATTAACGATCAGCATCACATTTCCCTTATAAGGCTGAAGAGACGTGGCGCTACTTCCGCCATCGGCTTTCATGGGCTCAATGGGAATGTCGTAGATCGATTTGTAGGCCATTGTCTTTGTGGTCGAGCTCTCCTGTGCTTTTGCGCCCGCGGCAGTGAAGCTCAGCAACCCTGCGAACACTGCCAGCTTGCGCCCGAGTCTCTGAAAAATCATTGTAGCTCCTTAGGTTCAGGTTATATTGGCTTGCACACCGCGCCCCACGAAACAGCGGATCAAGTTTTTGCTGGGGCACGCGCCTTGCCTGCAATTGCGGGTGCTCTGCTGACTGCTGCACACAGGTAGATTATGAACTCCACATCGTCTAAGAACCCGGATCTTGGCGAACTTCCCAGCCATGATCCCTCTGGTAGCCATGACTGGTACAAAGATGCCATTTTTTATGAAGTCCATGTGCGCGCGTTCAACGACAGTAACAATGATGGGAAGGGCGACTTCAACGGGCTGACACAAAAACTCCCGTACATTCGGGACCTCGGGGCCAATTGCATCTGGCTGTTGCCCATGTATCCCTCGCCACTGCGCGACGACGGCTACGACATCGCTGACTTCTATGCAATTCATCCGGACTATGGTACCATGGAAGATTTCGAACGATGCCTGAACGAGGCGCATCACCTTGGGCTTCGGGTGATCGCCGATCTCGTGATGAACCATACCAGCTCCGAGTGCGCCTGGTTTCAGCAGGCACGCAAAGACCGCAACTCACCGTATCGGGACTACTACGTTTGGGGAGATGATCCCTCCCGATATTCGGAGGCGCGCATCATTTTCTGCGACACGGAAGCCAGTAACTGGACCTACGACCCGGTTGCAGGTCAGCATTACTGGCACCGTTTCTTCAGCCACCAGCCGGACCTCAATTACGACAATCCAGCCGTCCACGAGGAGATGCTTCGCATCCTGGATTTCTGGATGGATAAAGGGTTGGACGGCTTCCGTGTCGATGCCGTGCCGTATCTGTACGAACGCGAGGGTACCAATTGCGAGAACCTCCCCGAAACGCACGTCTTCTGCCGCGAGCTGCGGAAGCACTTTGAATCGCGCTACCCCAATGGGCTGTTGCTGGCTGAGGCGAACCAGTGGCCGCAGGACGTCGTTGAGTACTTCGGCAAGGGCGACCAATTCCATATGTGCTTCAATTTCCCCCTGATGCCACGCATGTTCATGGCCATCCGGCGTGAGGACAAGACACCCATCGTTGACATCATCAGCCAACTCCCGCCGATCCCACCCAATTGCCAGTGGGTTACGTTTTTACGCAACCACGACGAACTGACACTTGAAATGGTGACCGACGACGATCGCGACTACATGTGGCGCGAGTACGCTGCCGATCCGAGAATGCGGCTCAACATGGGCATTCGGCGCAGGCTTTTCCCCTTGATGGAGAACGATCGGCGCCAGGTGGAGCTACTCCACAGTTTACTGTTCACGCTGCCTGGAAGCCCGATTCTATATTATGGCGACGAGATCGGGATGGGCGACAACATCTACCTTGGCGATCGCAACGGCGTTCGCACGCCCATGCAGTGGAGCAGCGAGCGCAACGCGGGCTTCAGTCGCGCAATGCCAAGTCGCCTGTACAGCCCCGTGATCATCGATCCGCTCTATAGCTACGAGGCTGTTAATGTCGAATCCGCCAGCCATCGCGCATCGTTCCTCAACTGGCTGCGCCATCTCATCCAGATCCGGCAAAGCCATAAGGCTTTCTCTCGCGGAAGGGTTCAGTTCCTCGACGACGGTAATCCGAAGGTGCTCAGCTACCTCTGTACTTACAAAGAGGATGTCGCGCTCGTGATCAACAACCTCTCACGCTATAGCCAGTTTATACAGGTCGATGTGAAGGAATACGAGGGATACACGCCGATCGATCTTTTTGGCGGGACGGTGTTCCCCAAACTGCAAAAGGATCGGTATTTCATCACCGTCGGCCCACACCAGTTCTACTGGTTCCGACTGCAGAAGTAACTGGATTCAGCCATGAAGATGAGCGCCTGATTGATAATGCGCCTGCAATTTGAGTTCCGCTCGGAGAAATTTCCAAAGTTACCCGGCGAAGAACAGCGTATTAACCCGGGACTTTGGGGGCAGAAGCTGGCGGAATACCTGAAGGAAAATTTACGGCGACGTGGCTTCCATGCGCTGCAAATCGTAGCAGAGGATTGGGGCTACATCGTCCCGATTCAGAATGAGGAGTTCGAACTCTGGGTCGGTTGCGGTCACCAGGCCGGCGATCCAGACGAGTTTCTCTGTTTCATCGAACCCCAGAGCCCCGTAATTCGCCGCTGGTTCCGGAAGATCGATACAACAGCCGTAGTAAGCAGGTTATCCGCGGCGTTGGAAGAAATCTTATCCACGGATCCCGACATCTGGTATCGGCCATCCGCCAATTCTTAAAATTAGCTTCTGTGCGTTGGCAATGATCGCGTCTCAATAAATAAACCCGCCCTTTCGAGCGGGTCAGAAAAATTCAAATCAGGGGATTCTATCAGTGCCAGAGCAAGTAACCGAGCCCCACTCCCAGCAATCCAGCAGTGAAAACGGGATTGCTGCCAAAGAGACCGCCGCCGCCGCCACCACAGCATGGCGAGCATGCGCCGCCGTATGCATTTCCGCCACCGCCAGCACCCCCGTAAGGCATGGTGCCGCATGGGCTCATTGACGCACCATAGTACGCACCCATTGGGCGTGCATACGATGGAGGTGGAGCGTTGTTGCTGTATTGTGCGGGAGCCGCCTGGTAAGACGTGGTCCGGGTAGTGCGCTCGTACTCCTGGACTTCTCCACCTGCAAACGACGACGAGGGTGCTAACAAGGATAGCGCACCGGCAGCGAGCGCCGCAGCGGTCAACTTCGTGTTCATAGTTCAACCTCCAAAGTGAATCTGGGTCCCTCGCGCTACGGGCCGAGCGATAGCTAAAGCCGATGCAAGAAACGTGACAGCAATAGCAAGCAGAAGTGCACATAACCCAGCATAAAACATTGGGTTCCTTAAACTTCAACCGCCCTTGGCCCCGTCTATAGTTGCCTGGGGCGTTTCAGTTGCGCAGTTAAACTCTGAACGCCGGACCAGCAACTTGTCATTAGTTTAATTTCGACGAGTTCCTTGCAAAGCCGCATTCCATCCAGCTCTAACTTCAGCACTTGGAGGTAAGCGAAATCTCTCCGTTTAAAGCGTTGCGCGACACAAAGCTGGCAGTTGGTCTTGGCGTGCTGTTCATCCTGTTCGTCGCTTTGGTTGCCATTAGTTTCCACACATTCAGGCGGCTGAACGAGGCAACCAACCGAGTCGTGCACACACAGCAAGTATTGCTGACCATCAAGGATACGCTTAATTCGATGGTCGACGCTGAAACGTATCAGCGCGGCTACATAGTCAGTGGAAAAGATCAGTTTATCGTGCTGTTCGAAGAAGCGGCTCAGCGTATAACCCGGACTCTCGGACGCCTGGAAACACTGTTCGAGGACAATCCCGCCCAGACGGAGCAACTGGCTCGGCTTCGGGAGTACTCAACAAAGCGGGTCGACCGCCTCAAGATGGTCATGGAAGTGCGGCGCGCGCGAGGCCTTGCAGTCGCTACGACTGAGATCGATACGATGGTTGGAAAGCGCATGATGGACGACGTGCGTCGCGTTATGTCAGAGATGGAACGGGAAGAGAACCGGCTGCTTGCGGAGCGGCAGGCGACTGCGAAAGCAACTACATCGAATGCCAAGGCGGCTCTCAATGCTCTCACTTTCCTTACTCTATGTCTTCTGGTGCTGGCTTATGTCTTTATTTCACGTCAGCGGGAATTCTTGAGGCAGAACCGGCAGGCGATTGCGAATGTGAATGCCCAGCTTCAAAGCGTCCTGAACGCAGCAACACAGGTGGGAATCATCGCAGTAGACGGCACGGGAACGATTACGCTGTTTAATACGGGTGCAGAGAAAATGCTGGGGTGGCGCGCAGACGAGTTGGTGGGGAAAGCCACGCCGGAAAAGTTTCATATAGCCGCCGAAATCGACGCGCACGCGGCACACCTTGCCGAGAGCACGGGGCAACAAGTTCAGGGCTTCGAGGCATTCGTATTGCGCGCAAAGAGGGGAGAATCCGAGGAGCGTGACTGGACGTTTGTCCGCAAGGACGGAAGCCGCCTCATCGGCTCGCTGGTAGTTACTCCGGTGCTCAACCCGGATGGAGAGATTTCGGGCTACCTCGGCCTTGTAAACGACGTGACGGAGAAACGCAAAGGCGATGACGAATTGCGCCGGCTGAACCGGGAGCTCGCCGCCGCACGCGACCAGGCGCTGGAAGCCAGCCGCCTCAAGAGCGCATTCCTTGCCAACATGAGCCACGAGCTGCGGACGCCGCTCAATGGTATTATTGGTTTCTCAGAAATCCTGATCCAGGAACCGATGGAGCGACTGAAAGATCACCTTAAGCCGTCGCTGGAAAAAATCCACCGTTCCGGCAAACACTTGCTCGCACTAATTAATGACATCCTGGACCTGTCCAAAATTGAAGCGGGCAAAATGACCCTTAGTTACGTTCGGGTGAACATCTGTCAGACGGTCGAAGAAATCGTGCATCAGCTTCGCGCCCATGTCGAAACAAATAGCAACCAGCTCCAGGTACATTGTCCGCCTGAAGTCGGGGAGATCGTTATTGATCCTGTTCGCTTGCGGCAGGTACTTTATAATTTGCTCAGTAACGCCGGGAAATTTACAGAGAAGGGAGTGGTGCGCTTCGACGTTACAACATCACATAAGGGCGCAGCGGAGCACGTCGTTTTCACCATTTCCGATACAGGCATCGGAATGACCGCAGAACAGGTGAACCGGCTGTTCCGCGACTTCATGCAGGCGGATTCCTCGACAACTCGCAAGTACGGCGGCACCGGTCTTGGTTTGGCAATCAGCCGCCGCTATTGCCTGATGATGGGGGGCGATATTGAAGTTAAGAGCGAGCTCGGCCACGGTTCAACCTTTACCGTTTACCTGCCGCGGGAAGGAGCCGCATCAACAACCGCGTCTACGTCAGTACCATCTCTCAGCATGCTTTCCGAGACGACTTCCTATGCGCGCAGGAGAAGTGCAGGCATGCATTTGCCAGGCACAAAAGGAACAGTGCTGGCGATCGATGATGATCCCGAGGTTCTTCTATTAATCTCAACGCACCTTAACCAGGATGGACTTGAGGTCTACACGACCACCTCAGGCGAAGAAGGGCTGGTCCTGGCCGGGCGATTACAACCGGACCTTATTACCCTCGATGTAATGATGCCAAACCTGGATGGCTGGACGGTGCTCAACCAGCTGAAGACCGACACCTCGACCGCGGACATCCCGGTTATTATGATGACGATGCTTCAGGATCAGGAGATGGGCTATTCGCTGGGCGCATCGGATTACCTCATGAAACCAGTCGAGGCCGACAGGTTGCTTGCAATCGTTCGGCGCTATCGTGAGCCGGGATCGGCTGGTGGACTGGTTTTGATTGTGGAGGACGATATGGCCACACGCGAGGTCGTCAGGCACTTTCTTATACGCGACAACTGGTCTGTGGTGGAAGCTGAAAACGGCAAACAGGGACTCGCGGTTCTTTCTAAAGAGAAGCCTGACCTCGTGCTATTAGACCTGATGATGCCAGCCATGGATGGTTTCGAGTTCGTGCAGGCAATGCGCGATAACGCTGAATGGGCACCAATTCCCGTGATCGTGGTCACTGCCAAAGAACTGACTGCCGAGGATCGCTCGCGTCTTAACGGGCACGTTGAGAGCATTTTGCTGAAGGGTGTGCATTCACGGGAGGAAATCCTCGAAGAAGTGAAGAGAACGGCGTCAGCCGTGAAGCAGCAATCCGTACCCCGTGCAGCTCCAAGTGAGAGCTGATAAGAATTAATATTTCGCCCGAGTACAACGCGCCGGCGCGCGCCAGCACATACGGTGCACTGCGGTGGGTTTTGGCAGGCACGGTGGTCCAGCGCCTTGTCAGCATCGCATGCCTTGCGATCATTGCACGGCTGATTTCCAAGGATTCCTACGGCGTCTTTCGGGAGCTTTTGTCTCTGCATCTCATTTGTTTCGTGCTCCTTCCCATAGGCTTTGATCAGCTCTATGTTCGTGACGTTGCAGATCGACTGCATTATGCAAAAATGCTGCGCATCATTGTCATCATCAGCGCGTTCGCTGTGGCGATCCTTGTCATTGTCCTCAAGCCATGGATCGCGGCAAAGCTCAACCTTCAGGAGCACAGTTATCTGCTGTACGTGTTCTGGCTTCCGCTGCTGTTTCAGGCTGCGAAGTTGCCGCGAAAAATCATGCTTGCCGCGAAACTGGATTTTCGCAATATCGGCATTGGCGAGTTCCTGAACACGTTCGCAACCATGGCGGGCGGCGCATTGTTGCTGTTCTGGTGGCGCACTCCGGCGGCCCTTTATGTGGCGTACACTATGGGCGAGGTGCTCGAGTTCGCTTTCCTGCGCACTCGGCCAATGGGTCTAACCGTGGATATTGGCGCGGGCTTGGCGTCCATGCAGCAGGTCGGCCCAAAGCAGTGGAGATTCGCTCTCTTTTCCAGCAGCGATCAGGTACTGAATGCCATGAGCGCGAACGCGCCTGTACTATTGCTTGGCGGGGCACTGAGCCACGAAAGCGCCGCGAAATTCTCGATGGCCAGCTCGCTGATTACGATGCCGCTGTTCCTCCTCGTTGGCGCACTTTCGCGGGTTACTCTGCCAAGTCTTGCCGGGCGCAACGAGCGCGAACTTCAGGCGCGCATCCTCGATGTGCTTGGCGGTGCCGCGGCTTACATTGTGCCGGTGCTCATTGGTGTTGCCATCTTTGCACAGCCGCTTGTGCACATTGTACTCGGTCGGTCATGGGTGGAAGAAACCGCGCCGTTTGTGCAGTGGCTTGCAATTTATTGTATATTCGTCGGGCTCTTCTCCGGCATTTCGAGCCTGGATGTAATACGAGATCGAATGGACATCGGGCTCGGCTGGAATGTGACCACATTTGTACTTAGAGCGACCGCCCTGGTTTGGGGACAGCGCTACGGCGTTATACCCGCGGTTGCGGCGTACTCTATTGTATCTGCCATCATGTGGTTGGCAAACGGCTTCATACTCGGCTGGCTGCTACGATGCGGAACCTGGAAGTTTCACAGCACCTGGCTAAAGTTTGTTCCACTGTGGCTTGCGCTGGCAATTGCGTGCTGGATCACCAACCGTCTCCTGCTGCAGTGGCCGTTCATCGCTGTGGTAACGGCATTGCTGCCCGCTCTGCTGTATATTGGCGCCGTGCATCTTTTCTATCCTTCGACTGCACAGCTGTTCCAGCGGCTGTTGACCAGCCCCCGAGTTCAAAACGCCTTCGCGTTTTTGCGGAGGGGAGAGAGTGCGGACCTGGCGTCCGGCGGCACCGGAACCGGAATTCCATGATCCTGGTTTGTCTAAGTAAACGTGGTATCGAGCTGCATAATACGCCGGAAGTGCGCACGGTAAACGACCCTGTAATACTCACGTTGGGATACGCGGATAAACACCCGGTGGCCGAGGTACCACTGGAGTTTTCTAACTGGGGCCTGCTGACGCAGGTGCTTTGCTGCGCTGAAAAAGTTGAAGTGCTCACCGATCATGCAGGCGCATACCCATTGTATTTCGCTCGCGCCGCCGACAGCATCTGGATAGGATCGAGCGCGTGGGAAGTTGTAGCGAGGGCACAACTTCAAGCCATGAACTACGCGGCGTGTATGGAGATGTTGGCGTATGAGTTTGTGATTGGCCCACACACGCTCGTGGAAGGGCTGGAAGAACTTCGCCCTGGAATACTGACGACTTTCTCCTTTGAAAGCGGAACATGGCAAAGAAGCGAACAAATCCGCTGGCAACTCGAGTACACTGGAGACAGCAAATTAACCCTGAAGGACCGAACGAGACTCGGTGCGGAAATCATGCATGCTGCGTGTGCCCCAGTCGTCGAGCGGGCGCAAGACGCAACGTCGCCGCTGGCCTTGAATCTTAGTGGCGGGTGGGATTCTCGGGCGGTACTCGCATGCCTGTTACCTCTCGGTCCGCAGCATCTCTTCACATCCACGTATGGTGATGAAACTTACAGCGGCGTAAAAATCGCCCGCGCAGCATCCGCGTCGGTCGGCATCCCCCACCGCTTCTTTCCATTTTCCTCAGGTCAGATGCTGCGCGAGTGGTTCATTGAATTATGCCGCGCTTTACCCCCCGTGATTCGGTTCAATCTCGCGGATGGCGGATATGCGATGTCGCGCCAGTTGTACGGCGCAACCTGCGGCGTCAGTTGTGGGCACAGTGGAGACTTTTTTACCGGCGCTCCTTTCTATCCCGCCGATAAGGTTAAAAACGCCGATCAACTTTGCGCCTGGCTAAAGCGTTCAATGCGAAGCGCTTTTCCGCGCGACCAGTTGCTGCGGATTCTGCATCCGAAGCATCGTGATCTGGCGGATGCGCCCGAAGACCACCTCTCTCAAACTGCCAATGAGGTATTCGCGCCCGGCTATACAGGCGTGTTGCGGTGGAAGCTGGAACATCGCGTTCGACGCGCCGCGGTCGTTGAGCTGCGCGTGCTTGAGCAGCGTACCCCCATTGTCTACGCGCCGCTGCTCCATCGCGACTTCATCGCGTTCTGGGGAACCGTGCCTCCTGGGGACCTCGTCGGCCAGAGCCTCTACAAACGCATACTGGCCGAGCAGCTTTTCACAGGTGCAGCTCGACCACTCGCTGAGTTACCACGCGAAGGAGGCGGCTCTGTTCGCGAATTCGGTCCACTCTCTAAATGGAAGGGTTTCACGCGAAAGAAAATAGCTGGCTTGAAGCGCCGAGTAGCGCCGGCAGCTGCCGCGCAAGCTTCCGCAGCAGACCCCACGGCCCGGTGGTGGCGCGGTGATCCAGAACTGCGGCAGTGGGCGTGGCAAACTCTCCAGCATTCGCCATTGATTGCAGAGTTGTTTGATCTTGCACGACTCAAGACCCTCATACTGGAACAATCCATGAGTGATTTCCCGCTGGCGCGCATTGGCGTCTGGAATATGCTGACTTTGGCGGGCGTGGAGCAAGTCCTTCGGGAGCTGCAATCACTTACGCGGGCGCCGCGTGATTGAGCGACAATTGATGAGTGCGCTACACAAAATTCTATTAATTGAAGACGACGAAACGAGCCGCGATATGCTCAAGTTGCGCCTTGAGCTGAATGGCTTCGAGGTAGCCTGCGCGATGGATGGCAAGGCCGGGATCCACGCGGTCACTACGGCCGCGCCAGACTTAATCCTGCTGGATATGAACCTGCCAGAAATGGACGGATGGGCGGTCGCTGCCTGCTTCAAAGCCCACGGCGATACGGCTGGAATTCCAATCATTGGGGTCTCGGCGCACGCAATGGCCGGAGATCGCGAACGCGCACTCAAGGCCGGTTGCGACGAATACGAAACAAAGCCGCTGGAGTGGGCCAGGCTGCTACCGAAAATGGAACGTCTGCTTAAACAGAGGCTTACATGAACCCGGCCGCAACGCATTTGCTGGTGGTCGACGACAACGAGGTAAACCGCGACATGCTCGCCCTTCACTTGGAGATGCGCGGATTCAAATCCACGCTTGCGGCGTCGGGACGAGAGGCTCTGTCGCTCCTGCAACTGCCGCACATGCCCGGTCTTGCACGGTCGGAGGAACGTGAATTCGATCTGGTGCTACTGGATGTCATGATGCCGCAGATCAGTGGAATTGAAGTGCTGAACGAAATCCGGCTGCGGTACTCACGTGCCGAGCTGCCGGTCCTGATGGTCACCGCAAAGGACGCGAGCGAAGATGTAGTCGAAGCGCTTCAGCAGGGCGCGAACGATTACATTACCAAGCCCATCGATTTCCCGGTTCTCTTTGCCCGGCTGGAAGCGGCTTTGCAGGTGCAGCGGCTCACGAGAGAGAAAGATGAGTTCATGGCAATTGCCAGCCACGACCTCAAGAATCCGCTCGCCGTTGTCCGGGGTTTTGTTAAGATGATTCACGCAACGACTCCTGAGGGAACCCCGCTCTCCACCGATGCACGGGACATGCTGCAGCGCGTGTTTCGGCAAACCACTTCCATGGAACGAATCATCAGCGACTTTCTTGATTTTAATGCCATTCAGGACGGGCACCTGGTACTCCAGCGCGAACCGATTGACCTCTGCGCAATTGCGCATTCGGTGCTCCAGAACATGGAGGTTTACGCTAAAGAAAAAGGCATCGCCATCCATGAGTCTGAATGCAGTGCTTTAACCGTGCTGGGGGATGAAGCGCGCCTTGAGCAGGTTCTGCAGAATTATATAGGGAATGCCATTAAGTTCGGTGTTGCAGGAAGTGACGTTCGCATTAGTGTATCTCACAGAGACACGCGTGTACGCGTTGAAGTCCGCGACAGTGGGCCAGGTATTCCGGAGCACGAAGCAGACCGACTGTTCGTCAAATACTCGCGGCTCAGCACTCGACCCACAGCTGGGGAGAAAAGCAGCGGACTCGGACTGGTGATCTGCAAACAAATCGTTGAATTGCATGGAGGACAGGTGGGAGCGCGCAACAACACGCCGGATAAAGGCGCGACATTCTGGTTTGAGTTGCCAGCAGGTGACGCTTCTTCCAAACTGTAGAAGAAGCCATTAAGATTTCTCGAAAATCTCCCGGAGACAAATCTCCATGCCCTCCGCAATGCCTTCGCCGTTTACTACTTCCTCACCCTCTACCAGCATGCGGGTGCCATTTCGAAAGCAGATCTCCAGCGTCTGGTTCTCCGGGTCGGCAATCCACATTTGCTCGCCCCCGGCGCCAAAGTACTTCTGTCGCTTGTACGCAATTTCCGTTCGGCGATTGGTAGGAGATAAGACTTCGACCGCGATTTCCGGCGCGAATTCCATCCAGACCGAATTCGTTTCCGGACGTTTCCTGAACAGGCAGGCATCGGGCGATAACAGTGTGTCGGGATTGCGTTGCACCACAAAACCTTCGTTGTCATTGCCATAGTCCAAATCAGGCCGGGACTTACAGAACTCATAGAACACGAACAGGAACTTCGACGCGATTCGGTTATGATATTTTCCCGCCGGTTCGCAAACCACCAGTTCGCCTTCGATAAGCTCGGTGCATTTATACGGCATTCCTGGTTGTACCAGGTCCTCGGCGCGGTAGGTAGAAACGGTATCAACCACAACGGACATGCTCGTGCTCCTGAGTTGCGCGGATTCAAATCCAAAAACCGGACTGGGTTAAAATTGTTCATCATATCGCATCGGTGGTACTCTGCATATACTTGTGCAGAAAGGGCATGCCGCACGCTGCGGGTAATATATAGCGAAGGTTCACATACATCGCGACACCAAGCATAACCTCACCTGGAAATCCTGGAAACAGCGCGATCAGCGCGGCGTCGCGAGTGCCGAAACCCGCGATTGAAATCGGCAGCAGACCTATAAATATCGCCAGAGGTACCAGCGTGGCAAATTGTGCAAGCGGAGCGGCCGCGCCAAGCGAGCGAAAGAAGAAGTAAATCTGCACCAGGTGCAGGCACCAGATCAGCATCGACATTGCTACGATTTCCGCCCTCCGTGCGCCGTGGGACTGCAGCATGTGGATGACATCATGACCTGTCGCTGCGAGGGTGTGTAATTTTCGCAGCTTTGGTTTTCCGTCGAGCCACTGCAGCCCTCGAGTAAAACCCGGAATATAACGAGTGGGCACGAAGTACAACGCCGCGACACCAGCAACTGCTGCACAGCCGATCACCGCTGCGACTAAGGCAGCGCGCGTTTGCAGGTCGGTCTCACCGTTACTTGCCAGCAACGCTGCTACTCCCAGCAGCATGACGCCGGCAAGAGTCGCAACATCGAGTAGCTTTTCAAATACGACCACGTTCATTGCGCGCGTGAGATCCAGCAGGCCCCTGCGGCTGAGAAAATACCCCTTAGACAAATCTCCCATCTTCGAAGGCAACACCAGGTTCATCGTCTGGCTGGCTAGAACCAGGCGCACGGACTCACCGAGCTTTAGCTGCGTGAACACGTCCACGAGCCGCTTCCAACGCCATGCGATTACCAGCACCTGCGGCACAAACGCCAACATCGCCGCTGCAAACCAGCCCCAGTGCGTCTGTCTAAGGTTCTGCCAAAGCTTCGGTTGATCGACTTTCCAGAATAGTAGCGCCAGTATCACCACCGTGATGGCCAAAGCTGCCAGACGCTTCACTGGGTATTCTTTCGCGGTTTCCTCAACTTCCCGGCTATCCCGTGCTTCAAATTGTCTCTACCCGGATTACGATGGTCTCATCGCCCCAGGAGTTGGCGTTCACGCCCTCAACCACCTGCGGTAGCTCGCGCCAGGGCATTAGCACACTTCGCTGGTAAACATTAGAATTCGCGACGTAGATCGAAGTCGCATCGCTGCTTAAATGCGCGGATGCTAATCCAGGCGCAGACTCCGGCTTCGATATGGCGGTATATACCGTAATTTGCTCCGGCTCAAATCGCAGCTCGCGCTTAAACCGGTACTCGGTCCCCTGCTTGCCGGTGATCAGCACCTTCTGGAGAGTGGAGCGTAATAAATTTGGCGCGAACCGCCCCAGCGTCAGGTTGAGCAAACGAAACGCGATCTGCGTCAGCGGCGTCGCGAGTTTCGTTTGTCGCCGGCACATTGAACCCCCGGATCCATAGACACCATTTTCCACATCTACCGTAGTTATGTACTCATCGACGATATGCGAGACAATCACCTTGCCCCCCGCCGTGCGCGCAATCACACCCGTGTCGCTGTAAACCGGTCCCGCCGGATTCGTGGCCTTTACGACTGCACCTTTGGAAAGATTCACGACCGCGTGGTACGCAGGCGTGATATGCACGGCCAATTGTGCCTTTTGGAAATAGCGCCGGTAGTTCTGCGGGGCAACGTCCTCCCCAGCGGTGCCGTCATTCGCCAGCTCCGACCGCAGTGGCGAGAAATCCTGGTAGGCCTGCATCCAGTCGCACAGGTAGTGTGCGCACATGCGATCGTCGTCGTTGAAGTAGCGCGCGCGCGATGGCAGCGCGCGAGTCAGGAACATGTCGGCCACGTACGCCGCCTTGCGATTCCGCGACGCCATCACTTCGAACCCGTGCGGATAAAAATGGTAGGTGTTCCGGCTGCCGTACTCGCCGGCGTAGCTGCCGTCCGGGTGCATGAAGTGCCAGCAGAAGTCCACCGCCGGGTTTAGCAAATCCAGCAAATCCACGTTTTTGCTTTTTAAAAAGAGCTTTGCGAGAAACGCGACCGTGCAACTCTGGTATCCCGGATCCGCGCCTTCATATTCCTGGAACCAGCCCTCCTCCGGATGAAACCAGTCGCGACATATTTGAATGAATCGGTTGCTGGCTGACTCGAAGCGCTTTTCACCAGTCACCAGGAACGTATTATAAAGTGCCAGTGCTGCAAGTGCCTGGTGATTGGTAAGCCGCCCGGTCTCATTGTGAGTCGAGAGGTAATCCGCGCGACGTACAAAAAACTCGAGGTGCTCAGCGCGTCGCTCGTTTAGTGCGAGGCACGTCTCTGTCATCGCGTTAAGCGAAAACACCAACGCCCCGAGCGCCCGCTCATACGGAAAGTAGTCATCGCAGGAGCCGTCCCGATGAGCGCTGCGCATTGCGAACTCTACGCCCGCGAGCGCCAGGTCACGCACTCGTTCCCCCTGGTAATACGGATTATCGGGAAATGGATGCGCATACGCCAGCGCAAGCGGCAGGCAGAACTCCTGGTACATTCCGCAGGGAAAGTCCATAGTGCGGTAATGCCAGTAGCTCCGGTCGAAACTGCCATAGGACGGGCTGTAGCTGTTTCGGTCCACCATCTGGAACAGCCGCGGCAGATAGGTAAACGCCTCGTCGGTATAGCGGCGTCGCAGCAGTTGCAATGAATCGGAAATCCTGGGCTGAGGCTGGCTCATCAGCGACGCCGCTGCGCCACAATCAGGTCCGCCAGCAGGCCGATAGCTGCCAGCAATATGCCGGTGCATATAATGATGATATCCGACTCTTCGAGCGAGTGCTTCGCATGAATGAAAAAATCGTAGCATGATTTGAGCACGCCCACCGCCACCGTGATTAACGCGAGGGGCCCGTACACACGCAGCGGCCGAAAATAAGTAGCCACTCGCACCACAGTGCTCAGGTATTTCGCGGTGTCGCGCAAGGGATGAAACTTTGAGCGTCCGCCCGCACGTTTGTAGTAGGGCGTTGAGACATACTTCACCGGGTGTCCGTTTGTTAAAAAGGCGAGCGTCATGGTGGTCACACAGGAAAAGCCATCGGGCAGCACCCACAGATACTTCAGCATGATCGAGCGCTTGAACGCCTTCAGGCCGGTATTGAGATCGGGTATGTTACGCCCCGCGAGGTAAATTGCGAGCCACCTGATCAGCGTTTTTGCACCAGATCTCAACGGCCGCAGAGTCCCCTGTTCGCTTGTTCGCGCGCCATTCACCTGGTCATACTGAGGAAAATAAGACAACATCTCGGGAATTGTCCGCGGCTCATAGGTTCCGTCGCCATCAAGCATCACCACGATTTCGCCGCGCGCCTCCTGCACTCCGGTGCGTCGCGCGGCACCGCTGCCCAGGTTCATGGCATGGGACACAACGCGCGCCCCGGCTTCGTCTGCGATACGCCTGGTTTCATCCGTACTGCAATCGTCCACCACCAGCAGTTCGTAATCAATTCCTGCCGCTTCCATTACCGCGCGCACACCATTAACGACGCCCCCAATAGACGCTTCTTCGTTATACGCCGGGATGACGACGCTCACGTCGATGGTGTTCAAAGCATTCACAAGCTCACCACTCAATTGTTGCACCGGTGCAGCGTCAAAGGATTATCATCCGCCCTGGACTTTTAATTGCACCAAACTCACCCCACGCTGACATGCGCTCCGCGAATAAACAGTGCCCCTTTCCATAGCCACAACTAGTGTGCCGAATCCGTAGTTCCTAACCAGACCAAAGGGCAGACTTGACCTCGATTCGGCCCACAGAACAGATTACGAACTAACGGTAGACCGCACTAGCCACATTAAGGGGTGTGAACGGGAAATGACACTGCTGGAAGTGCCGCCGCGGGAAGATCTCCACACCGAAATCCGCAGGCTCGCGAAAGAAAGAAACGCGGTCATTCTTGCCCATAATTACCAGCTGCCTGAGGTGCAGGATGTGGCGGACCACGTGGGCGACAGCCTTGGCTTGAGTATCAAGGCGCAGGAGACCGACGCTCAGGTTATTGTATTCTGCGGTGTGCATTTCATGGCCGAAAGCGCCAAAGTTTTGAACCCCGAGAAGACGGTGTTGCTGCCCAATCTAGCCGCGGGGTGCAGCCTTGCAGACTCGATCACGCCCGAGAGTCTCGAAGAGTGGAAAGAGCGCTACCCCGGCCACACGGTTGTCACGTATGTAAACTCGACAGCCGAGGTCAAAGCGCTGAGCGACATATGCTGCACTTCGGCCAACGCTGTGAGTGTCGTCCGGAGCGTGGACAACGACAAGATCCTGTTCACACCGGACCGCAACCTGGGCCGCTGGGTAGCCAACCAGGTGCCGGAGAAGGACGTGGCAATCTACGATGGTTGCTGTCCGATCCACGACATCGCGCGGGGTTCGAGCGTCAAAAAGGTCCGTGATCTCAATCCTGGTAGTGTCCTCATTGCGCACCCCGAGTGCCGGCAGGACATCATTGAAATGGCCGATGCGGTGGCTTCAACCACCGGGATGATGACCGCCGTCGCAAGGTTCCCGGAGGCGCACACGGTTCTCATCGCGACCGAGAACGGCATTATTCATCAGCTGAAGAAGCTCTACCCCGACAAGGAGTTCATCGTTGCGGACGGGTGCATCGGCTGCCGACTCAACTGCCCTTACATGAAGTGCATTACATTGGAGGACGTGGAGCGCAGTTTGCGCCAGGGCGTATTTGAAGTCACCGTGCCGGAGGACGTGATGCAAGGCGCCCGCCGGGCACTGGAGCGCATGCTGGCCGTGCCGCGAGACAATTAGTCCGGCGGAATGACTAGTGTGCCGAATCAGTAGTTCCTTACCAGACCAAAGAGCAGATTGACTTCGATTCGGCACACGGAACAGATTACGAACTAACGGTAGACCACACTGGTTCCTGGACAGGCCAGGGGAAAAAGCCAGGACGGCGAAAACGAGTATCAGGCCTGCCGCATCAGTACTGGAACCGTGAATCCGCCGGTCATCTCCTCGCCCTTCAAAATCATCCAGTCATTCAAGTCCGATAACGGCGCCGTGACGGTCTGCCCGGCTTTGACTGTTCGATCGTGCATCGAGTCGTTCGCAAGACTGCCGGTAATCTGGTCCTCTGCGATACTCTGCACTTCAATCCAGATGAACTCTGTCTGTCCGGCAAACTCCAAAGGCATTTTGACCGCGTACTGGGCTTCCACTCCGGGGGTGCGATTCCGGAACGATCGGAGTCTCTCCCATGTAACCGCATGGACTTCTGATAACCCTGTCGCACAGCAGCTGTTTTCACTCGATTTCTAAATGATTTGGGCTGTTGTAGTGCTAAAAATTGGGATACCGCCGTATGCGAGTCACGGAGTTTGCCGCGGCAGTTGGGTCGCGGGTAGAGAACCTGGAGAAGGATTTTGAGGTCACGGGCATCTCCACACTGGAGGAGGCGCAGACGGGACAGATCTCGTTTGTAGCCGACCACAAGTACGTCAAGGCGGCGGAGCAGAGCAGCGCCTCGGCCGTTATTGTACCAGAAGGCGCGACGTTGAAAGCGCGGCCGTTCATTCGCCTGAAGGAACCGTGGTCCGGGGTGCTGTACCTCCTTCAACAGCTGCACCCGCATTGGCTGCGGCGTTGGTACAAGGGCGTGCACGCCAGCTCTTATATTGATTCCAGTGCAATATTAGCGGATGATGTGGCGGTGGGTCCTCACGCGGTGATCGGACCTGGAGTGGTGGTCGGGGCAGGCAGCGCCATTGGCCCCGGTTGCGTGATTGGTCCCAATTGTACGGTTGGCGCAAACTGCACCCTTGGTGCAACTTCGGTGCTGGAGGCGGGCACCGTGCTGGGTGACGGAGTGATTGTGCAGGCAGGCGCGGTGCTCGGCGGCGACGGCTTTAAGTACGAAATTATTGCCGGCCAGTGGACAAAGATCCCGCAAGTTGGTCGAGTGGTGGTTGGCCCGGACGCAGAGATCGGCGCAAACACAACCATCGATCGCGCGAGCTTCACGCAGACGCGTATTGGTGCGAACACAAAAATCGATAACCTGGTGCAGGTCGGGCACAATGTGACCATCGGCGCGAACTGCATTATCGTTTCACAGACGGGGATCGCGGGTTCTACGGAGATAGGTGACGGGAGCATCCTCGCCGCGCAGGTCGGTATCAAAGACAATCTTAAATTAGGCAAGGGAGTGGTCGTGCTGGCGAGGGCGGGCGTGACAAGTGACGTAGCCGACGGCGAGAAGATGCTTGGTTTTCCCGCGCGGCCATTTCGCCAGCAGGCGCGCATCATCGGAGTGGAGAACCGGTTACCCGAACTGGCTGCGGAAGTTGCACGGCTAACGAAGAAGGTGGAGGAGCTGGAGAAGCGCGGCGGCTAATCGGGGAGTTTTTCGGCTGCCGTACCAGGAGGGTTGTAGGACGCGCATGGATCGCTACCTCACGTCGCGTGCAATCCAATCGCGGCCTTGCAACTGTAGTGCTCGTGCTGCTGTTTTGGAATATAGCCTGCTGGCAATTACAGCCGGGTGCTCAGGTAGTGCCGGATGGTGGCAAGGGCGTGATCGCGGGCCTTTAGGTAAGGCTCGCGGATCAGTGCACCGCTGGCGTTGTGGTGCCCGCCACCACCGAGTAACGCGGCGAGCTCAGCGACGTTTACCTTGCCGCGGGAGCGAAAGCCGATGCGGCATTGCGCTTCCGGTGTCTCGTAAAGCAGCACGGAAACTTCAACGCCCTGGATACTGCGCAAATCGCTGGAGAGGCCTTCCGGTTCAGCGTCGGCACCACCTGCGTCGTCGAACATTTTCTGTGTTACTTCGTTCCACACAAACTGTCCGCCAAATTCGTAATTCAGGGTCGCATAAATTTCGCCGGTGAGCTTCACCGCACCGGGCTTGCGGCTGTCAAAGACAGCCTCTGCGATCGCAGCTGGATCGGCGCCGGCTTCGACCAGGCTGGAAGCAACACGGAAAGTTATATCGTCGGTGTTGGAAAAGCGGAAGCCGCCGGTGTCCGTCATCAGCGCGGTATAGAGGCAGGTCGCAATCGCCGCAGTAATTGGTTGGTCGAGTGCAGCAGCCAGGTGATAGATCTGCTCGCCGGCGGCCGTGGCTTCGGAGTCGACCCAGTTGACCGTTCCATAACAGGTGTTGCTTATATGATGATCGATGTTAACCACGAGACCCGTCGGGCTGAACGTCTCATGTACACGTTCGGGGTCCGCGCTGTCGACGCAAAGCGTTGGACCGGTACAATCATGCGGCCTGGTAGTAAGTATGTCCTGAAAGCCTGGCAGATACGAAAAGAAATCCGGCAAGGGACCGTGGGTATAGAATCGTGCTTTCTTGCCCATGTTCTGGAGCAAGTGCTTCAGGCCGAGGCAGGAACCCAGACAGTCTCCATCCGGGCGCAGATGCCCAACGATAAGGAAGTCATCGTTGTTCCGGATAATGTCGGCAATCGTGCCAACCACTTCCGGCTGGTCTCTAACTGCTCGTTCGTACGCGGACGTAGTCAAAGTCATCTACTTACCAGTTCCTTGCTTTTCCGCGCTAAGATGCACAAAAGAAGCAGAGGTACAAAGTGCGGATTCTTTATTCCTGACGGACTCAATAAAAAGGCCAGGTGAATTTTCCCGTTTGCGTCACATCCCGGCCAATGCATTCAGTGCTGTGGCAAGTTCGTCCGTGCTTTGGAACCGGCTCGCCGGCACTTTGGCGAGGCACTTGAGTATAATCTGCGCGAAGTTCTCGGGTACATTCTCGGGCAATGGCGCAGGTGCGGTGTGCAGATGATGGTACTCAATGTTTCCGTCGAGGAATGGTGGGCGGCCTGTTGCCATCTCGTACATAGTCGCGCCGAGAGAATAGAGATCGGTGCGCCCATCGACCGCATCCCCGCGGATCTGTTCAGGTGACATATAAAGTGGAGTTCCGATAATCTGGGAACCGGATCGGGTCGCATCTTTTCCGGCAAGCAACAGTTTCGCGATTCCAAAATCCGTGACCTTTACCTGGTTGTTGTCCGTAAGCATCACGTTCGCGGGCTTAATGTCGCGGTGCACGATAGAGAGCTTGTGCGCATATCCCAATGCGTCACATACAGAACGGACGATGCCGGCAATTTCCCAAACAGGAAGAATGCCTCGGTCCTGCAGCAGTTTCTTTACGTCGACGCCCTCAATGTACTCCATGCTGAGCAGCTTCTTATTTCCGTACTCGAACATGTCGTGAATGCGAACGATGTTTGGATGGGAAAGCCGCTTCGCCGCCCGGGCTTCGCGTTTGAACCGCTCGACGGCGGTTGGGTCCCCCGTCATGTAATCATTAAGAATCTTCAGGGCGACAATTTCTTCGAGGACTTTATCCCGGGCTCGATACACAATGCCCATGGAGCCGCGGTTGATCTCTTCGAGAATGACGAACCGCGAATCCTTAAGCGTGAGAAAGATGGAGGGTGTGAGATTGCTGTCGCGGTCGCCCGCTTCAAGTCGAATCAGCTGCTCGACGCGTTTCAACCTCTGCTCGACATCCTTATACGAAGGATCCATATCATGCAGGTGCTGCAATACGACTTTCGCATTGAGCAACTGATCAGTGTCTTCCATGTCAGCGGAGAGGCGATATAAAATATCCTTCACTTCTTCGGAGGCGGGGAGCTGCTGAAATTTCTGCCAGGCAAGGTAGTGCAGCCCCTTTTGCCAGAAGCACAGTCCCAGGATTTTTAACGCTGAGAGACGATAGTTTTCATTCTGCACGAGACGCTGCAGAAGGTTGATTGCTTCGTCAACGCGCCCGGTGCGAATAAGAAGGCGAACGAGATTCAACTGTGTCGCCGGGTCTTCCGTGTGCGTGAGCCTGCGGCGGTAAAGCTGAATGAGGGAGTCGACCTGCTGATCGGTGCCTTTTTCCTCCGACGCGACACGCTCCAGCGCCACAATGGCTTCGTCGAGTCGACCGAGATTCGCGAGCGTTCTGGCTTGTCCCGCAACAGCGGATTCGTCCTGCGGGAACTTAGTTAGAAATAACTCATAAAGGTCTGCAAGTACCAGCGGATCTGTGCCTGTACCTTCGCTCAGCAGCTTGAGTAGCTTATGCGCTTCGTCACGTTCACCAAGAGTCACGAGAATGCGCACCGCCCCCTCAGCGACAGCCGAATCCCCTGGATATGCCTTGGCGTACCGCAGTAACTCCTGGTATGCTTTCAGGTAGGCGTCGTACGCTGTGGCACTAAGTGCGTGGTCCTTTATATACGAAAGTGCAGAGGCGGCTTCTTCGCTGAGGTGAGTATCGGCATCATTTGCAAACGGCTCCGTCTGAACTTCGGCCTCCGCTGTTTGTGTTACGGGATACGATCGGACCCCAGCCCCGCCTTCAGTAGCAGCCATATCGAAATCATCGTTGTTTTCAACAGATTCCGTAGAGCGGACGGCGGATGCTCCCAAAAACTCCTGTGCCACGGAAGGAACACCGGCTGACGGCGTTTGAAAGCCTCCTTCCACCGGCGTGGGCTGCGAGGCACCCGGCCGCTGGAGAACAGTGACAGGGCGAAGCCGAAGCTGGGATTCGGTGGGATTGCGGCCCGTAAGCACTTCTCCCGAGGTCGATTTGCCAGGGCTTTTACGCTTGCGGCGGATCTGGCTCGCACGCTCACGCACGCCTGCCAGTGGGCTATCCTGCTCACCCCCAACCGTGAGAGCTATGCTTTGCTGGTGATGGGAAATCAGGTCCTCGGCGGAGACCTCTACCATGCCGTCGGCATTTATTTGAAAGGCAACCTGCACGCGTGCGGTTCCGGCTTTGCCGGGTTGAAGACCAGACAGGGTGAATTTTCCCAATGAACGGTTTTCTGAAACCCGGTCGGCCTCCCCTTGCACAACGTGCACGACTACCATCTCCTGGCCGTCCTCGGTGGTTGTGAACAGGCGCGCAGCCTTGAGCGGAATTGTTGAGTTCTTCTCAATAATGCGGGCCGTTCGACCCTCGGTTACTTCCACGCCAAGAGAGTGCGGCGTCACGTCCAGCAGCAAAACTTCTTTCAGTTTGCCGGCCAGCACCCCTGCCTGCGTTGCAGCCCCAAGGGCAACAATCTCATCGGGATTGATGCCCTTAAAGGGCTGGATACCAAAGTAGTCCTCCACAAGATCCTGAACGAGCGGAATACGTGTTGAGCCACCCACCAGAATTACGCGGTTAATGTCCTTCGGAGTCAGTTCGCACTCCTCGAGTGCGTCGCGACAGCAGGTAAGTGTGCGCTCGACCAGGGGATATGCCAGCTCTTCCAGCTCTTTGCGTGTTAAAGTCTCTTCCAGGTGCAAGGGGGTACCGTCTACCTGGGCGAGGAACGGGAGGTGGATGAGCGCCTGCTTTGCGATCGAGAGCTCGCACTTGGCCTTTTCAGCAGCTTCCTTGAGGCGGCGCAGAAGCATCGGGTCTTCAGGAATGTCTTTTCCGTGTTGCGCGGCAAAACGGGCCAGGAGGCTTTTGACGAGCAGGTCGTCTATGTCGTCCCCGCCGAGGTGCGTATCCCCGACAGAAGTCAGTACTTCGAATGTGCCACTGGCAATGTCGAGCACCGTCAAATCGAACGTGCCGCCCCCAAAGTCGTAAACCGCAACACGCTCGGCTTCGCCGCGTCCAAGGCCATATGCCATGGCCGCAGCGGTCGGTTCGTTGACGAGCCGCAGAACTTCCAGCCCGGCCATATCCCCAGCTTCACGGGTCGCTTGGCGCTGCAGGTCGTCGAAATAGGCGGGAACAGTAATGATGGCTTTGTTAATTTCTTCGCCAAGGTAGTCTTCTGCGGACTTCTTTAGCCGCGCCAGGATAAAGGCGGAAACCTGTGCGGGCGTAAACCCCTGGTCACCCACCTGTATCAGCAGTTCACCTTTTGGTCCGGAGGCGAGTTGATAAGTTGGGGCTATGCCTAGCGCTACCACATCGGAAGGGCTACGGCCCATAAGGCGCTTTACAGAGGTGATTGCCGATAGCGGGTTTACGGCTGCCTGGCGTCGTGCGACCTCTCCGACAACGATTTCCCCTCCCGGCAGGAACGACACAACGGACGGAGTGCGCGGCGAGCCTTCGATGCTCGGTATGACACGCGGCTGCTCGCCGTCGAGAATCGCGATGACGGAATTGGTCGTGCCAAGATCGATGCCTAGGATATTATCTGACGCCACTGGAGCTACTTACCTCTCTGGCTGAACGTATGCCCCGATGCAATGGGAACGTTGGTTATAATCGTTTGGGCAATAGCAGCAATGCGCCACGATGCATCAAAGGAAGTTTCGGTGTCAAGTGCAGTAGCAGCAGATTGCGCTTAATGCTGGGTCGGCTCTTCGCCGAGATTAAGATGTCGCCGGATTTTTTGAGCAAGAACATTGAACTCGCTGCGAAGGTTCTCGATCACCAACTGTGCCGCCTCAGGAGTGCTGACCTGGGCCTCGTTTACAAAGTCCCGAATGCGCATCAGGGGTGCCAGGATTTCCTGGCCGGCTTCGGGTACATAGCCGCTCGCGCTGCCCATGAGAATCCCACTCAGCCCGGTGAAAAGGTCTGAAATACGTAGGTCTTCGGGCGTGATGATGAGTTCTCTGAGATCGCTTTCGGCCGCTTCGCCGCGCGTTTTGAAGACCGAGATCACCTTGCGAAGTCGGCTTTGAAGTTCCACCAGCCCTACATAGAGAATGTTGTCGAAATCCGAAGCATGCGGTATGGATGCGAGGCTCGACATCCCGGCGATGTCGTCAACCCGCCACGTACAGACGACTGTAACACCGTACTTGGTAAACAGCTGGTTGTACAGGGACAGCGTATATTCCCGTTCGCTTTCCGAAACGGCGCCAAGAAGCAGATCGCGCAAGCCATCGATAACGACACGCGTCGCGCCTTTGGTGCGAATTACCTCCTCCAATGTATGGCGGAACTCGATTGGCTGCAGGCCAGTGGCGGCGGCGTGGATCGTGGTGAGACGGCCCGCCTCCGTGTTGCGCGTAAACTCCAGGCCACGGCGGTCCATGTTGCGCGTAAGCTGACCTGGACGCTCATGAAGGCTCACATAAACTCCAGCCTCGTCGTTTTTTAGACCCGCCGCGATAAAATGTGCAGCCAGGGTGGTCTTGCCGGTTCCTGTCATACCGGCGATCATCGTCATGGTTCCTGCCTGGAAGCCCCCCTTGAGAAGAGCGTCGAGGTCATCCACGCCGGTTTGCCGGCGTCCGGTGGGACAGCCTTCTTCGTCAACAGTGGGAGGCTCTAGATGCAGGCAGGGGCTTACACGAACACCGCTGCTGAAGATGCGGAAAGGATGCCGCCCCTCGATGGACTCTTGCCCACGCGTCTTCACGACCTCGAGTGTGCGTGTGCGGTGCCCTCCCATGTACGGAGCGGGGCCGTGGTCCAGCGTCAGGATCGTGTCCATGGCGAACTCCTCGGGGCCGAAACTGTCTTCGTGGCCGCCAATTGCCTCAGATGTCAGGATTGGCGTCAGTCCGAGGCCCTTAAGCTTCATGACGAACTCGAAGAAGATTTTGCGCTGCTCCTCCTGGGGCAAAGGAATGCGCCAGAACTGGCTCGCGGAATCGATGAGTACGCGTTGCGCGCGCAGATCGATTGTTGAGTCGGTGATTTGCGTAATGGCAACGCTCTCCTTTTCGGCGAACGAGCTGTAGAGGTCGTCCCGTCGAGCGAAGATAACCCGCAGCCGCCCCTGTGCCTCCAGGGCATGGAAATCCCAACCGAAGCTGAGGGCGTCACGGTACAGGTGTTCGGAGAACTGTTCAAAGGAAAGAATGATCGCTGGCTCATCAAACTGCAGCGCTCCATTTGCGATCAGGTGCATGCCAAGGGCGGACTTACCAGCCCCGGGCGTGCCGCGCAGCAATATGCTGTTCCCACGAAGAAAGCCACCGCCGAGTATGATATCCAACCCCGGAACACCTGTTTGCATAAGATGGCCAGAAACCGCGGGGGCGATACTTTGGATGCTTGAAGCCATTTTACTCAACTCCTGCATGGGCTGCGCGCAAACCATGGATTTGCGCTGCATGAAACGACTTATTTTTTGATTGCCGGAGTCTTTGAGGAAGATGGCCGGCAATGCAACTGTTTCCGAAAGAGCTGCCTTTAATGAAGTTCAATTGATTCAAAAGGTTTTAGTTGCCAACCTCATGCGGCTAGACATAAGTTTGGCTCTTGAACTTCTCCCCTGTCGAACGTTATACTTTAACAAGGCCGTAGCATGGAATTAGAGGGACGATTAAACGCTCCAATGAGCTTGCCGGAAGTGCTGCAGTTTCTGGGCATGGGCAAGATGACAGGTGCGCTTACGATTGTCCACGGTGACTACGCGGCAACGCTGGTGTTGCGGCAGGGACGGTTAATCAACTCCTCCAGCCTTGGACGCTCGCGGCGGCTTGGGCAAATGTTGATCAATCGGGGCTTGATAGAGCGCTCTGCCGTAGAAGAGGCGCTGGCATATCAGCAGGACTTTTCTCCCGGAACCCCTTTGGGCCGGATTCTGGTGCACCGGGGTTACCTTACAATGGACCAGTTGCGTCAGGCGATTCGTTTGCAGCTGGAAGAAGAGCTCTGGGATCTGTTCTCCCTGCGTGAAGGATCGTTTAAGTTCGAACATGGCGACGAGGCAACCATCGGCAGCGACAGCGTTGTGGAACTGGAGATCGAACCGCTCATCCTCGAGGGAACGCGCCGGCAGGACGAATGGTCACGCATCGTTCGCAATATCCCGAGCGATTCGGCCATTCCTTACGTCGTCTCGCTTTCCGACCCAGAGGACCGTGAACTTCTTCAGCTCTCCTCTTCAGAATGGCAGGTACTGTCGCTAATCAATGGAGACTATGACATGGGCTGCATTGCGAATCGCGGTGGCATTGGAAAATTTGAAACTTTTCGAGTGATTAACTCTTTCCTCGCTTCAGGCTTGGTTAAGGTTATGATGCCGACTGAGCCCGTGCCTGCCCGCGTACCGCTGGAGGAGAGCGCGGAAAGTTTCTCGGCTGCAAAGAATGGAAACGGCTCCGCGTCATCAGAAGAGCGCACTCCACCGGGGCTCGGTTCATCGGCACGCCTGGCTTCGCTTTTCACTCGGTGGCGCGAAAGCGACTCTTCTGGTAATCTGATGCCACCACCCGACTCGGACGCACCCACTACGCGCCCGCGTGGTCAGCTATCGTTTGTGTCGCCGGTATCCTTTGTCGTGGCGACGTGTAATGCCGTCCTGGGTGAGCTGATGCGGCAGCCCGATTTTGTCATCGATCCGCGCGACGAACGCATTGGCGAGCGCTACTGGCGACAGATCGTGATGGATTTTCCAAAGGCGGATCTTGTTTGGGCAGAAGGAAATTTGCTCAAGGCGGAACGGTTTGACCGATATATTGAGTCGGTTGGCGTCGACGGACCTATGCGCGGTATCTACACCGATACCATGGAAGCGTTGTCTCGCTACTTGAGAACGTGCTATATGTTGGCGGCGCAACGCCTGGGCACAAAGGTTGCCCGCCGTACGTTTGCATCACTGCTGGAGGATTTCCGCCAGAGATCCAAGGTGTTAAATGCCGAGGATTTCTTCTTCAATGAATATGCAACGAGAGCCCTGGCATGATGCTTAGTACACAGGAGGGCTACCGTGGCCGGTGAGAGCATACTCGTGGTGGATGACAGCGTCGCGGTACAGGAGCTGTGCAAAAACGTGCTGGAGAGCGGCGGTTACCGTGTCAGCGTTGCCTCCAACGGCGTGGCGGCGCTTTCGTACCCGGATTTACCCGACATCGACTTACTGATCATCGATACTCACCTGCGCGATATCAGCGGTTATGAGGCCGCTAAACAGATCAAAACGGACGAGGAGCTATTCCGCAAGCCGGTACTTCTCCTGTTGCCGGAGGAAGCTTCGACGGACCGTGAGAGCCAGGATCTGCTCGGCGCGAATTCGTTTCTAAAGAAGCCATTTGAAGCCAATCACCTGCTGAACAAGGTGCAGATGCTGCTAGAGGAGAAAGAGATCCTCGAGCGCGGCCGCGAGTACTTGCGGAAAGCCGCTGATGACCTGATGAAGCGTATGGCAGAGACGCACATCCAGCAGGCAGTGGACCAGAAAACACAGATCATGATAGAGCGCGCCTTACAAATGGTTGTCACGCAAGTCGACTTGCGCGCTCGCCGCGAAGTGGACTCGAAGGTGACGCAGCTGACCACGGAGAAGGAACAGGAACTGGTGAAAGTGACTGTTCACGAAGTCGCCCGAAGCATGGTGGAAAAAATAGCCGAGAAGCGCGTAAAGGAGTCGATGGATCTTATCCTCCAGGACGAGACCGAGAAAGCGGTTCGACGCGCAGCTGAGAGCATTCTCCCAAACTCGGCACGCGAACGCGTTAAGGAAAGCATTGAGCAGCTTTTGCCGAAGGAGGTTACTCGGCGCGTCGCAAAGGAAGCCGAGGACCTCGTTCCGGAGGCGTCACAGAAAGTGGTGCTGGTCATTGAATCTGCGGCCCAAAAGCTCGTGCCAAAAATCGCAAAAGACATCGTTGTGGAGCTGACCGATCGGCACCTCGCCTCGGCCATTGATTCGCAACTGCCCAGGCACGTCCAGGGAATGGTGGCGACAGAACTGGATGCACAGGTACGACTGAAGCTTGCGCCGTTGGTACGTGAGGCTACGGACAAGGTGCGCAAGCGGATAACGTTTCTGCTTACAACCATGCTGATCATATTGACGCTCGCGACAGGTTTGCTAGTCGCCGATTATTTATTTGGGCCCTTCATTCCCCGCAGGGAACGAGCCACGGTGAAGCAGCCAGTGACGGCGCAACCGGCGCCAAAAAACCCTCTGGAGGAATTGTTTGGCGGGCGTTTCAAGAAAGCCCTGCAACCGCCGGCTGAAGCCGAGGCTCCGAAGAAATAGCACGTTTGCGCACGTGCTGCAACCTGCGCTCCTGGCTTTTGATCAGCAGCCGAACTGGCGCAGGTGATGATCCAGGTGCTTGCCCTGAATTCGAGCACAATATTCTAAAGTGATTTGCCCGAGTATCGGGCTTGAAACAAACTGCCCCGGGTCTGCAGAAACCCTATCTACAAACCGCCGTATTACCGCAAAAAGTTGCGCTTTCTCCTCCTCAAAAGAACACAGTTCATCGTCGAGCATCCTTACCGGAGGATTGATTCTTCCCTTCGGCCACGGAAGAGCGACCATCATCCAGCGAGCCGCTCCGGTGCGCGTAAACCTGTTGCTGAAGTCCGGTGCCGATCTTTCACCCAGAGGGACTTCCAACAGCTGGCGCACGTGATTGAGCATCTGGTGCGCAGTCATCGAGCCCCACTGACGTGTCGAAGACTCAGAAAGCTGATTAAACCGATCAATGTAGCGCTGTAGTGATGTGGCTGTAAGGGGAATTGTCATCCGTTATCGCCTCCATTTTTGATGCGACATACGCTTCGCGATGAAGACTGGCGGTGATTGGCTCTCGCCGCTCCACGACGACACTCCTGCAACAAAGCCGCTAAAGCAGTTCACGGAGAAAACGACCTGTATGGCTCGCATCAATAGCTGCCAGTTGTGCTGGCGGGCACGCTGCAACCAGGTATCCGCCGTCGTCGCCCGCTTCCGGACCAAGGTCGACGACCCAATCGGCATGGCGGATAATCTCGAGATTGTGCTCGATTACGATAAGCGAGTAACCAAGAGAGACGAGCCGACGAAACACGCCGGCTAAAACGTAAAGATCGGCCAGGTGAAGACCTGTGGTGGGTTCGTCAAATATCATGAGCGTGCGCGGGCCGGCAGACGTGCTGCCGGACAAGTGCGATGCGAGTTTCAACCGCTGGGCTTCACCGCCCGAAAGCGTAGAAGTATTCTGGCCAAGCGTTAAATAACCCAGCCCGACTTCACGGAGCGGCGCCAGCCGCCGGATCGCCGTGGTGTGCTCCTGAAAAAACTCGGTTGCATCATCAACGGTCATGCCGAGGATTTCATCGACGTTTTTACCTTTGTATTTTACCTCCAGGACGCGCGGCGAAAACCGTTTTCCGCCGCAAACCTCACATGGTAATGTGACTTCAGCCAGGAAGTGCATGTCGTAGGTCGTGACGCCAGTGCCCTCGCACGCCTCGCAACGGCCACCTTGCACGTTGAAGGAGAATGCCGATTCTGTAATTCCCAGCGACCTGGCCTCGCGCGTCGATGCAAGCAGCTTTCGAATCGGATCATACGCTTTAACATACGTGACCGGGTTGGATCGTGTTGAACGTCCAATGGCAGACTGGTCGATCAGGCAAATTTCGTCGAGCTGCTCCAGGCCTTCGATGCGTTCGCAGGCACCGAGGTCCTCAACGGCGCGCTTTGCGTACTGATTGAAACCTTCGTATAACACATTGTGAATGAGCGTTGTTTTTCCACTGCCGGAGACACCCGTTACGCAGACCCATTTACCGAGTGGAATGTCGACGGTCACGTTTTTCAGGTTGTGCTCGCGAGCGGACACAATGCGCAGATGCGGGCCGGACAGTGCGTCCACGACTGAAGGATCCTGCAATGGGCGCTTTGATTTCGGTGTCCGTTTGACTGCTCCTGCCCCGTTGCTCTTTTGCAGGTACTTCGCAGTCAGGCCATGCGCCCCATTGCCTGTGAGCTGGGCAGGAGTTCCTTCAAAGACAAGTTCGCCGCCGCGAGACCCCGCAGCAGGGCCAATGTCTAGAATACGGTCAGCTCCCAGAATGATCTCGGGGTCGTGCTCCACGACAACAAGGGTGTTTCCTTTGTCGCGAAGGTCGCGCAGGATTTCAAGAAGGCGGCGCGAATCGCGAGGGTGCAGGCCAACTGTCGGTTCGTCCAGCACGTAGAGGGTTTGCGTAAGGGCGGTGCCGAGTGCCGTCGCCAGGTTAATGCGCTGTGCTTCGCCTCCTGAAAGCGTTCGTGTTTGTCGATCCAGCGAGAGATATCCAAGGCCCACCCGAAAAAGGTAAGTCAGCCGTGCGGTAACCTCGCGATGCACGCGGCCATACAACTCCTCTTCGTGCGGCGTCAGCTTCATAGCATCCAGCTGCGCAAGCAAATCGCGGATGCTGAGGCGCAACAGTTGCCCGATGTGACGCCGGGGCATCGAGCCATCCTGCGGCGCCCAGAAAACATTAAGCGCTTCGGGAACCAGCCTTGTTCCACGACAAGCCGGGCAGGCGGTGTAGCCCCTGTAGCGGGCGGTCAGGATACGCGACTGTACCTTGTACCGCTCTGAGTCCAGCCAGTCGAAAAAGGCCTGCACTCCCTCCAGTTTACCGCGGCCGAACTTTATCAGGTCCAGCTGCTCTGGATCCAAATCCTGCAGCGCAACGTCCCACGGGATTTTGGCCGCCTTGATCGTCTCTCGAATCCATTTATAGTTTTTGCGATAGGAGGGGGAATTGAACGGCGCAACGAAGTCGTCACTGCAAGTCAGGGTCATGTCGGAAAAAACCTTGTCCCAATCCACGCCGGTGACGCGGCCAAAACCGCTGCACTTCGAGCATGCGCCCAGAGGAGAGTTGAAGGAGAAAAGGTTCGGTTCCGGGCGCGGGAAATCTCGTCCGCAACGATTGCAGCGAAAGCCAGAATGAAATACGAATCGAGAACCAACCGCCCCGGGCGCTGTCACCTCTGCGGGAACAATTTCAGCGGTGCCGCGTCCGGCCTGAAAAGCCGTGGCGATAGCTGAAGTAACGCGGTCGAGATCGTCTGGGGTGGCAACGAGGCGATCCACAATAACGCGTACGATGTCTGTGGATAGAGCGGTCTGGACTTCATCGGATGAAGCTTCGTCGAGATTGAGGAAAGCCCGACGCGGCGGCCCTTCTGCAGCAAGTGGAAGATCGTCAGCAACCGGGACAGATTTCCTGGTGCGGGATTTCGAGGGCTTTGCTGCCGATACAGCCTCGAGTGCCTGTGGTTGCAGATAAATCCGATTGAAGCCTGCGCGGACGAGCTCCGCTTTGAGTGCTTCGGCGGTCACTGTTTCAGAGCGCGGCACCGGTGCGATGATGTAGAGCCGCTGTTCAGACATCTGCGCGAGAAGCGATTGGGCGACCGACTGCGGCGAATCCTCACCAACCTCAAGCTGACAGTCGGGACATATCGTAACTCCCCCCTTGGCATACAGCAGGCGCAGGTAGTCGGCAATTTCCGTGGCCGTGCCGATGGTGGACCGCGCGTTTTTCACCCGATTAATCTGTTCGATCGCGATGGCGGGCTGAACGTTTCGCACCTGGTCCACGTCGGGGCGTTCCATCTTTTCGATGAATTGCCGCGCGTAGGTGCTCATGCTCTCAACGAAACGGCGCTGCCCCTCAGCGTAGAGCGTATCAAATGCGAGCGACGATTTCCCGCTGCCGGATGGACCCGTGATCACGGTGAGCTTTCCCAGCGGAATGTTCACCGAGATGTTCTTCAGGTTATGCGTGCGCGCACCGAGTATCTCGATCGACTTATTTAATGCGCGGGGGGACACCGGATTCTATACAGATGCGCGGGGAAAAATTGCCCTTAACGTGCGACTGATTTTGACTACGCTCATCATTTCTTTTTTGGCAGTACGGTGGCCACGAGTTTGTAGCAGAATCCGTTGTATGGCTCGCCGACGCTGACCGTGAGCAGTGCACCGTGTGGGCTGTGGGTGATTGGCACATCATCCTGCGTAACGGGAAGGTCGTACTGCTGTCCAGCGCAGGCAAAGCTGACCCTCAACTGGGAACTGCCACTGCTGGTTGGCCGCGTCGAGAGGTAGTATTTCTCCATTTCGAGCACGGCGAGCGAGCTGGCGAGGGCTGCACTTTCAGCCACTTTGTTCTGCGTGCATCCGAAGAGCGCCGGTCCGACAAGGCGGTTTGTGCGGACCAGCGCCAGGTCTGCTGCACTAATTCTTCGCACGTAACGCAACGGCTGGTTGGCGAAGAGCATGTCTTCCGGGTGAATGGGCGATGCCGCGGAGTCGCGCAGGTCGACGGCGAAGACATCCAGCGGCTGCACAAATCGTTCGATGTCGAGCTTGCACTGGGCGGGTGTCAGCTCGGTGTGCGGGGGCTTGCAGGCGAGCCGAACCCAGCCGCCGCCATCGGTGCGCAGGCCGGCTACGCAGCGCCCGCCGTGCTTTCGGGAGTTAGCGAGACATATGATTTCCGTCCAGGCCATGGCTTCACAGGTGGATGATTTTGACGTCGCCCCACTTGCATTGCAGGTGTTCGGCGACCAGGCGGCGATGGCAGTTATCGGGTTCGGGCTCTGAGCATAGAAGGACGGTGGGCTTTGCAAAGAAGTCGCGCGGGATGTGGTCCTCAATGCGGCGATCGGCAATCAGGGCGTTAAACTCGGTCTCGTACTCATCCCAGGGAATTGTCTTCCGCCGTTTGTACGCGGCCAACATTTCTTCGGAAGGAGCGAGCAACGGCTCGTGCCGGTATTCAATGTCCGCAATTTCGTGCAGGAAATACTCGAGGTCCTGCTGCTTGGTAAAACCAGCCAGCTGAGATGCGTTGTGCAGTCGCACGTCCACGAGTCGCTTTATTCCAGATCCTCGAAGTATTCCGAAGAACTCTCGCGCTGTCTTTTTAGTAAACCCGATTGTATAGATTTCCATGTGCTTTCTTCCGGCTCGTCGAAGAGTACGTTAGCAAAACTTGGTTGAACAATTTTGGCGCGCTCGGCCTTGCGAATTTCGGTCTCCGGCTCGATGCGCTGATCGCCGCGGATGTGGAAAACATCGATGTCGCGGTCCATCAGCACGCGTGTGATCAGGTGTCGTCGGTGACACATAGACGGGTCTTCTTCGGAACACATCATGGCGACGCGCAGTTTTGTGGCGCCGGAGATCAGGCGGTCGATGCCGGACTGGAACGTCTCCAACGCGGCAATGCGATCATACAGTGCGTGCCCCTTTTCGTCATAAAAGTAATCGCTGTCCGGCTGACCGCCGAGTTCCTTGCCCAGGAAGACGTACTTGATGCCGGCGTGTTTCAGGAGTGCGCGGAGCGGGTCCTGTGAAAAGTGCGGGCAGTATTTCGAGTATGGCCTGCTGCGCACATCGGCAATGGCTTCGACGCCGTGCGCCCGCAGCAGCGCGAGAAACTGGTCTTCCGTCTGGTTGGAGTGGCCGACGGAGAAGATGCGGAGGGGCTGATCACTCATCGCGCTTGGTTTCTTCGCGACGCTTTGAAAGCTGTTTCAGTGCCTCGTCCAGAATCTCTGCATTAGCTGTTTCTGCGTCGGCTGCCAAGCGCCAGGTGTGAAATTTATCATATTCCTCCTGCGCGAGTCGGTCTGCTACTTCGCGACTCACATGTCCTGGATTATCCAGTATATCGCGCTCGTTAAATTTCAGGAATGCATCCAGCCGGTTGCGCCAGTCACTCATGTAGAGCACGCGGCGCCGCTTGGCTTGGTCCTCAGCGTAATCTAGATACATTCCGACTATGCGGTTCAGCTCGTCTATCTCCTGGGCCTCCAGGTAGTTTTTCGCGACAGTGACATCGGTTTTTCGAACTTTCGTTCCCTTCCAATTGGTCAATCCCATGTTCGGCTGTCGGTGGTCGGCACGCGAAGCGATCAACTCGGGTGCGGTGGCATGGGTCACTGTCCAAAGCAGCTTGTTCTGGATTGTCTGAAAGAACTGCTGCGTTTCCTCAGCATTTGGCTGGTAGTCCGCGGCGAGCGCAAAAATGTTGCGAACCTTAAGATAGAGCCGTTTCTCACTGGAACGGATATCACGTATACGGTGAAGAAGCTCATCAAAGTAATCCGGAACGTCTGGCCCTGGCGGGTTCTTCAGACGTTCGTCATCCATGACGAAACCCTTAATCATATACTCTTTTAGCCGAACGGTCGCCCACTGCCGAAACTCGGTTCCTACGTGCGAACGTACGCGATAACCGACCGCCAGAACCATTTCCAGGCTGTAGTGCTCGACCTCTCGCTCGATCTGGCGCTGGCCTTCCCTTTGAACTATTCGATACTTTCGAATAGTTGCCTTCGGATCAAGCTCGCCGTTTTCCAGAATGCTCTTAATATGGTAGTTAACTGTGTTAACTCCAACATTGTAGAGTTCGCCCATAAGTCGCTGCGTAAGCCACAGGTTCGAGTCTATAAAACGACAATCTACCTGGACCGACCCATCGTCACGACGAAAAATTACTAGTTCCCCAATGGATTCGGAACTCTTGTACGCCATTGTTTATCTCGCCACGTTAGAGCGCTGGATCTAAAACACAACTACTCCTCGCCCGGTTTGCCGGCCAGCATGTCCGGGTTGATCTTTTCTTTGATGAGCTGTTCGATACGTGCGGCGAGTTCGGGGTGTTCGCGCAGGAACTGTTTTCCGTTCTCCCGTCCCTGGCCGATGCGCTCGCCTTCGAACGAGAACCATGCGCCGCTCTTTTCGATCACCTGGGATGTGACACCGAGATCCATCAGGTCCCCTTCACGCGAAATTCCTTCGCCAAACATGATATCGAATTCGGCTTCGCGGAAGGGAGGCGCCAACTTGTTCTTCACGACCTTCACGCGGCAGCGATTGCCGACGTTGTCCGTCCCTTCCTTGATGGAACCAATGCGGCGGATGTCGATGCGAACCGACGAGTAGAACTTCAGCGCGCGACCGCCGGTCGTTGTCTCAGGGCTGCCGAACATCACGCCGATCTTCTCGCGGATCTGGTTAATGAAAATCACACAGGTCTTCGATTTGCTGATGGCGGCCGTCAGTTTGCGCAGTGCCTGGCTCATAAGGCGCGCCTGCAAGCCAACAAAGCTGTCACCCATCTCGCCTTCAATTTCGGCTTTGGGTACAAGCGCAGCGACTGAGTCGATCACGATCACATCCACGGCATTCGAACGAACGAGCGTCTCAGTGATGTCCAGTGCCTGCTCGCCCGTATCCGGCTGCGAAATCAGCAACTCGTCCACGTTGATACCCAGCTTGCGGCAATACCCGGGATCCATGGCATGCTCAGCATCGATGTATGCCGCCACGCCTCCCAGCTTCTGGGCGCTGGCGACGACATGCAGGGCGAGCGTCGTCTTTCCCGACGACTCGGGTCCATAGATTTCCACGACGCGGCCGCGCGGCATGCCCCACACACCCAGCGCACAGTCGATCGAGATGGAACCGGTCGGAATGACCTGCTGGCTCTCGTCGATCGACGATTCGCCATAGCGCATGATGGAGCCTTTGCCGTGATTGCGTTCTATCTGGGCAAGAGCCAGGTCGAGTGCTTTACTGCGGTTCTGGTCCATACGACTACCATTTGTCGATTCTACGGTATCTGCAGCGGCGCCACGTGCCACGGGAGTGCTCCTTTTGATCGGTGGTAGAACAGCTTATTGGTCCGGTATTGCAACCCGTAAACCGCCGGGGTCAACTAGAAAATATGTTCTATAGCGATTTTCTCCAACTGGAGGTCTATTGGAATGCGGATTTTGAACGACACAGATACAGGACGCAGAGAAGAACCCTGAAGTTTCGTGGTTTCGAAATCGTGTAATGTTGAATACTCACACTTGGTTCTATCCCGGTCGAAAAAATGGCATGAGGTGTTGTCACGGTTGGGGGCGCCGCTCTGGAAAAGTAAAGAGCGAAGGCCGCTGATGTATTTCCGACCTGCGCGAAGTGTTAGCCTATCCGCGGGCAGGCATTTTGGCGATTGTGTCGAGAAAGGTTTCGTTGGGAAACAACTGTTCTTTCTGAATCGCATTTCCGACAATTTGCCTGTAATAGGAGAGAGTCGCATCGCGACAATGCTTTTCAAAATTCCGAAACAGCACAGACGCAGGGACATCGGGCGGATTGAAAGTGGCCTTCAACTCCAGGCTTTCTGCCGCGGCGATTCGGTCACCGGTGCTCGGGTGTGTATCAAACAACCCGGTTTTTGCATGCCGCATGGCGGAGTCGGCGTTCTGCAGCGCGTAATCGGGTATCTGCGGGACGTTGTGTAAGCATAGTTCCGGAAAGTTCCGCGGCAGGGTAAACTTGCCGAATCCACGTGCGAGATCACCGTGGGCCCCCTGTGCGGCCATGTTGAGTTCGAGCATCTTCTTTGAAGTTTTCTGAAATTCATCGCTTCCTGCGAGGAACGCCCCGTACCTGTCCGCCGCGAATTCCTGCTGCCGGGACATGAAACTGCTGATGACGAACCCGAGGTACATTAGCAGCCAAAGTATTCCGCGGCTAACCCAAATTCCTATGTGTGCGGGCCAGAAAAGCGGAGCGACCTGGATAGGCAGGCCTTTGGTGAGCGCAACGAGAGCTGCGTCCCAGGAGTCGCGCTGGTACACGACGCGGGCAAACCAGATATTTACGGTCCAGATGATCTGGGACAGTCGCATGCCGGCGCCCTGGGCAAAGTGACCGAACTCGTGCGCAAGCACTCCGGAGAATTGTCGCAGGTTCATTCCAGATGCCAGGGGAAGTCCGATGGTGAGTACGAGGTCGGCTGGCAAAAAAATGCTCCAAAGGCCATACCGAAGCGAGGCGGATGCATTGGCTTGGCAATCGACGTCAATACGCCTTGGGGCGGCGGTGCCCAGCAATTGGCAAAGCCTGTCGACAAAGGCGAATAGAACGGGCTCTTCTTCGCGCCGCAAGCTGATGGGTGCGTCGGCTTTCACGCTTCTGGCCAGTAACGGCTTCACCATGAAGAGCGCGACAACGCTGCCTCCAATGAGCGGAGCGAAGTAGAGAAACAGTTTCGCGCGGGTGCCAAACTGCGGATCGTGGAGGATGTTGCTGAAACTGGTGGCGTACCAGTATACGCCATAAGCCGATGCGCCTACGAGGGCCAAGTAAATACATGGAAGCACCACCATACAGATGGCCATAAACAGCAGGGCGACAAGATAGAAGAAGGAGGTGGCGTGGCGTGGCGGGCTTCCCGTTAACATGGCCAGCAGTTGCTGTGCGTGTTCCTTGTTGATGCCGGGCTGAAAGCTGGAAACTTCGGGAGGAGCTGTCTTTGTGACGGTGGCAGAACGCGCTGACGATGCTGGCATGGTGGGACTGACAACAGGCGCTGTAACACCGAGTTGAGGATTCACTATGGCTGGCTGTTGTGTGTCGCGCGATGGCGCAGTCTTTTTTCGCCGCTGCATGTAAACGGTTGCGATCGCCCCAACCAGAAAGCCGCCGGTGATTACCCCGACCAGCAGCAGGTTTTCGAGTATCCAATAGAACAGATCAATCATGCGCCCTGCGTTTGTCCAATCGCCATTCGAGTTGTGTTTTTCCCCGCTCGATCTTCTACGTATTCTCCATCTGGATTAATTACGATATCAAACACTTCTGGTTCATCTACTTCGTGGTTGTAGATGTGCGGCTCCCCAGTTTCGGGAACTGGGTAGAATCGAATCTGGTCTTCGCTCCGCTGGCCGCGGTGCCATTGCTAAGCGCTTCCTTTGCGCCGCGGCTTTCCTGCCTTCTTCGGCAACTTAAACCCGAACTGGTTTAGGTCGAATTCCTTTTTGCGCCAGTCTTTGCGGACCTTAACCCACAGTTCCAGATAGGCAGGCCGGCCGGTGGTCTTCTCAATCTCGCGCCTTGCGTCCTGGCCTATCTGCTTCAGCACTTCGCCGCCTTTACCGATGAGAATCCCTTTCTGGGAATCACGCTCGACGATGATTACGATGCGTATATAATCCTTGTCGACGCGCTCGGTGAATTCTTCGACCTCGGTATATACCGAGTAGGGAATCTCAGCGCCGGTTCTTCTGAAAACTTTTTCCCGGACAGTTTCAGCAGCGAGAAAACGGAGATCGCGATCTGAAAGCTGTTCGGCATCGTAATACATTGGACCGGGTGGCAGCCGTTTCACCGTTTCTTCAATCAGGGTGTCGAGGCCTTTTCGTTTCAGTGCAGAAATCAGGAAGATTGCATCGTAGTTTCGGGGCTCCAGTTCAGCCGGTAAGGGTGGTCGGCCCGATTTGCCCGGGCCGCGCAATTTGTCTACTTTGTTTACCACGAGGAACTTTGCAGTGCCGGGTGATGCACGGCGCAGAATTTCTGATAGACGCTGATTTGCGGGTTCGCGATCCTGCGCATCGACGAGGTGGTAGACGACGTCCACCTCTTCGAGTGCCTCAGCAGCGCGCGACATAAGGACTTCGTTAAAACGATCCTGCGGCACCAACACGCCGGGTGTGTCGAGAAAGACGATCTGGAACCCGGTCGTCGTAAATATTCCGGTAATTTTGTCGCGGGTGGTCTGCGGCTTGTCCGAGGTTATGGCTATCTTTTCACCGACAATTGAATTCAACAAAGTGGACTTGCCCGCGTTCGGCTTGCCGAGAATAACTACATACCCTGAACGAAAAGGGGGCGGCGTCGCTGCTGTGTCGGCCGTTGAACTTTGCTCTTTCAAAGCGCTTCTTGAGAACCCCGCATGATCTGGCATCTAAAGTGTGAAACGTTTGTGGGCGCGTTATGCGGCCCGGTCAAGCTGCACCTCGCTCCGGCCCGCATGACGAGCAAAAAACGTGAGGAGAGTATTGATGAGAAGATCATTCATTGCCGCGGCAATGAGTCTGGCAGTTGTGGCGGCAGCCGTGCCGTGCTCAGGAGCAGAGGCTGTAAAGACCTCGGCTGTCACGAAGGATAAGCTGGGGCAGCAGGTGACCGTGGAAGGAAAGACGTCCTCTTTCCGTGCTTCGCGCGGTGAAAAATCCCCGAGTTCCTTTATGCTCAAAGATTCCGCCGGTGAAGTACGGATCGTGATCTGGCCGGATATCTATGGGCAGATCACGGGAAAGGAAGCACTCGAAAAGGACGGCACCCAGGTGACCATCGAAGGCGAAGTGGCAGAATACCGCGAGAAAATTGAACTCCACCTCAATAACGCTTCTGGCGTGAAAATCAGCTCCGACGATGCAACAACGTCCGATTCGTCAGGATCCGACAAGACTACGACGTCGGCAAGATAGCTAAACAAAAGGATCGGGGTAGCCGCTACGAGCGCGCCCCGATCCGCTTCTAATGCCGGGTGGAGTTTGCCTGCCGCGTTCTATCGGCCACCGCCCAACAATTCCCTCTTCTTCACGAACGTGCAAACAAACTGCAAGTCCGGTGCCAGCGAATTTCCGTTGTAATAATTTCAAGGCCCTTATTTTTCAAGCGACGCTCTATCTAATCCTATTTCAGGAACGTTTTAACGCGGTTGAAACCGTGCCAATTGCCCAGCGGGGCCTGGTTCAGAAATTCTCACCCCGGCATTCTAGTTCTTTATATTATAAGAAATAATGCCTTAATAAACAGCAGTATGTTTTAGGGCCTGTTGAAAGGGTGAAAAGTGGCTTAAGCTTTTCGGATTCAACAATGTAGATACCGTTAAAACCTGCGGACAATAAACTAGATCCTCCACATGAAGGGGCTTTGCGGGTAATGGAAACGGTGGGAAGGCCGCTTCCACACATTTGCGGAAACATGCTGTGGGGAAGCACGTCACGATACTGCGATGAACCGAAACTAAGTACCTGATTTTCTATTTCGGGAAGCTGAGGAAAATCCGCGCTTTATCCACAAACTCACAGGGTTTCCCACAGGTTCAGTGAATTGTGGAACAACTTGGATAGCCCCCGATGCAATGCTTTTATTGTTATTTAGGTGGAATTTTTCGGTTGAAAATATGGATTACAGGCTCTCGAAATAGAGTCGTTAGCGGGGGAAGTGCAGACTCCACCTGTGGTTGGCGCGCTTCGTGAATACCGACAGCTTGACGTTGGCTGCTATCTCAGGAATCGCTGGCAGTTTGGACACTGTAAAAGCTCGTCGCCACTCTTAGCTTTTATGGCTAGTTGCGCTACAAGGACATTACCGCAGCCCGCACAGGCTCCCTTATCAGTGCCGGCGACAGCGGTAGGTCCGTGCCGCTTCCGCAGCCACTCATAGGTTTCCAGCAGGTCCTCTCCGAGGCGGTTGGCGGCAGCAATGCGATCTCCCTGCAAGGCCTTCGAAAGTTCGGCCTTTTGTTTACGCAGCGTTTCCAGACGGGTTTGTTCAGCAGTCGCTTTGGTTTCAAGTTGCTTCTCCTGCCGCAATTTCAACGTACCAGAACTCGCCAGCGCGTCCTCTTTGTCGATCAATGCAAGGATTCGCTCTTCCAGGCTATCTATACTTGATTGCGCGCCTTGCGCCTCGTGCTCCAGTGCTTCAGCTTCTTTGGCCGTGCGCACTTGTTCCTGCTGCTGCCGAAATCGGGACAGTCGAGCTTCGGAGTCCTTTAGCTCCGCTTCTAATTTTCTGCGTTCGGCTGCAGCTGCATGGATTTCCTTCTCGTGTTTCTGGTTTGCGGCTGCACGCCTTGCGCGCTCGCGCTTGAGGCCTTCAAAAACCGGTTCGAACCTCCGAAGATCCTCCTGAAGACGAGCCAGTTCCTGGTCGAGTTCCTGCAGGTGAAGCATAGACTTCAGTTGTTCGTTCACTTGCGTCGAGTCTGCTTTCGTGGTTTTGGTGAAGGGGCAGGTGTTTCAGCTTCCGCAGTATCTTGGCGCGGTAACGACAGAAGCCACGGCTCAGGGAAATCCGTATACGGTATAAGCTGTAGTGCGCTCTCGGCGATTATTAATTCGGAGCCGAACTGCTTGCAGAAGTAGGGTGCGAACACGCGTTCACTGGCAGCGTGACCCACAGCGACTACGCTGATTCCGCGCTGCAACGCATCCAGAGTCAGGTGGTAGGTCAACTCGCCCGTGACGAGAACGTCGGCCACCGCCGGCGTCACGAGCGCCGAGCAGCCGCCCGCGCTTCCCGTGCAGACGGATACACGCTTCACCGTACTTCCAGGATCTCCGGCAAACGTTACGAATTCTGCGCCGATCTGGTTGCGCACATTGTTGGCGAACTGGCGCAAAGTCGTTTTGCTCGGAAGGATTCCGACTGCACCGAGGCCGTACTTTGGGTCGGCGTCGTGCAACGGAAAGATGTCGTACGCGACTTGTTCGTAGGGATGCGCCTGGCGAACTTCATGCAAGAGTGAACGCAGGGCACGGCGAGGTACCAGCGTCTCAATTCGGTCTTCTTCCACCTGCTCGAACTTGCCTTCGCGTCCCACAAAAGGATTTGCGCCGTGCTGAGGCACGTACGTTCCGGTGCCAGGCGCACGGAACGTGCAGTGGGAATACTGGCCGATACGCCCCCCGCCCCCACGGTGGATTGCCTCAATGAGCTTCGGTGTGTAATCGCGCGGTACAAAGACGGTGAACTTATAAAGCTCGTCGACGGTTGCGGGTTCTAGTATGATCGGATCCTGCAAACCAAGCAACGCAGCGACCGCCCCGTTGGTGCCGCGCAGGACTCGATCAAGATTGGTATGCGCCGCGATGAGTGCGATGCTCGACTGGATCAGTTCCATCTGCAGCCTGCCAGCGAGCGTATCCGTCGTGACATTACGCTGTGGCTTGAAAATGAGGGGATGATGGGTAAGGATTGCCTCTGCCTTTTGGGCTATCGCAAAGCCCAGGACGCGATCGTTCAACTCAAGTGCCACCACGAGGCGTTCGATTTGCGCGGCTGGATTGCCTATCTGCAGCCCCACATTATCCCACTCGTACGCGAGCCGGAACGGCGCAAAATCGTCGATGGCCGCGGTCAGTTTGGCCAGAGTTAGTGGCACGATTGGCCATCTCGATCTACAGAGCAGCCTTGTATCACTCGCCGTGCCCGGTTGTTTCTGTATGTGTGTTCGCCTGCATTCTGTTTCCTGAGCAATAGTTGTTGATGCTCGTGCCACATTGGCTGCTATCAGCGCTGTGAATTTCGCTTAGATGGGAAAGCTTTGAATTCGTCACGGACGCTTGTCATCATTGTTAACTGGAATAAAGCAGCGGTGCTCGACACGATGCTGTCCAGTCTTGAAGCAAGTGGCCCGCGGGAGTTCGATGCGGTGCTGGTAGACAACGCATCGACGGATAACTCGGTGCGCCTTGTGCGGGAAAAGCACCCGTGGGTGGAGGTGCTTGAGAACCCCGAAAACCTCGGCGGAACGGGTGGCTTTAATCGCGGGATGACTTATGGCCTTCAACATCCAGGCAATTACGAGTATTTCTGGCTGCTGGATAACGATGTTTACGTCCATCCCGGCGCTTACCGCGCGCTGTTGCAACCGATGCTGGATAACGAGCGAATCGGAATGGTGGGGGCTGCAATCCTGCTGATGAGCGACCCGTCGCAGGTGCAGGAAGCGGGCGTGCGGATTGTTTGGAGTACAGGCGCATTCGAAAGAAATGGCGGTGGTCCACTGGCCAATGTGGAACAGAATGCGCTGCTGGAGTCGGACTTCGTGCCCGCGTGTTCATGCCTGGTACGCGTCGCGGCAATTCGAGAAGTGGGAATATGGGATCCTGCTTTTTTCCTGATGTGGGACGACATCGAATGGGGTATACGATTCACGCGTGCTGGATGGAAGGTTGTCGCGGCAACGGATGCATTGGTGCGTCATGAAAGCTACGACAACAGGCGCGCAAAAAGCCCGTCGTGGATCGGCTATATCTGGCTGCGGAATAGCCTTTATACGTTCCGGAATCACGCTGTTGGCGCGAACCGCCTGTCTATTTTCTTCAACATTTTCCGGCAAACGCTGACACTGCTTGATAACTGCGCAGCTGGCGGGCGCGAATCGGAGCACCGGGCCCTGCGCCAGGCGATCTCGGATTTTTTTCTCAATCGCATGGGGAAGCCGCCACAGGAACTGTACTCCGCCGCGTCCGTCCAGGTAAGCGGCGCGTCTGAAAAACCCGCTCAACTACGCAATGTCGCGCTGCTGGTGACTGACAACGCAGACGCAGCTCGTCAGAGGTATTCACAGTTGAAGTCCGATTATCCAGACGCGCAAATATCGTGCATCGTGACGCAACTTCGCCCGGAGCTGCTGGCTGAAGACCTTCCGAACCGCAAGTTGCAGAGCGTCGATTCGCTGTTTAAGCGGCTGAGCTTTGCCCTTAAGCTGGCGCTCCGCTATGACGCAGCGGCAAACGCATCCAATCAGCCTCAGTATCTGTACGTGAAGCTGGCGAGAATGCTGCTTCAGTTTGAGGATGAACACCGCTATTTTGCCGTTCGCCGTGACTTGCCGGCAACACTGTGGCTAATTGCCAAGCGGCCATTTCTCTGGCTGCGCGCCGCCATATATGCTGTGCGGGCGTCTCGGCTGAAACCGGTGCCGGTAAACTATCACTTCTGGCGGACCTGAGTGCGTATCCAGTACTCAAGTCATGGGGGTCAGCACTGGAGAGAATTCGACGGCAGGCTGCGACCCGTTGCCAGACTAGCTCTATGGCGCCGCCTGGTCTATCGCGCAACGCACCTGCTGCTGGTGCCGGTGGGCCTCCTGGTGATTCTGGCCATGAGACTGGGATTACGTTGGCTTGGAGGTAAAACGCAGGCAGTCTCGACGGTGGGACGGATTCCGGCGGGAGATCGTGCGGTCGCTCCAGAATGGCTTTGTAGCGAAGACGCGCAGCCCGACGTTTCGATCGTAGTTCCGTTTTTTAACCGAACGGACGAGGTGGAGGCGTGCATCGGGTCACTACTGCAGTTAAAGCTCCCGCCAGGTAAAAGAGCTGAGATCATTGCGGTGGATAACGGATCTACTGACGGTACAGCGGAGGAATTGCGTCGGTTTCCGATCCGCATTCTGAGCTGTGAGACTCCCGGTCCGTCTGCTGCACGAAATGCAGGCTGGAAATCGGCGCGCGGCGAAATTGTCGCATTCACTGACAGCGACTGCGCGGTCGACCCGGCGTGGCTGAAAACCCTGTTGCCGGAATTTTCGAATCCGGACGTCCTGTTTGCGGGCGGCTACATCGAAGCGAAGCACATGGAAACCGGTCCGGCTTACGCATCCCAGATATTTAATTTCCTGGATAACGAAACGTTCTTTCGAGGAAATGCCTACTTTCCGCCATTCCTCGCGACAGCGAATGCGTTGTATCGACGCGAAGCGCTTCAGCGTTGCGGCGGCTTCGATGAGAGTATCTGGATGAGTGAAGATGCGGACTTGAGCTGGCGCGTGTTGGATTTAGGCGGAACCGCTATTTACGAGCGAGCGGCGAAAATTCGCCACTCGCACCGCGAGACGGTGCAAGGCCTCTGGCAGCAGGCCGTCGGCTATGGTGAAGCCAGTGTTGCCGTCTTTGCGAAGCACCGGCGAAGATTTGGATCGTGGGGGGCGGTGGACTGGGTGCATTGGCGCATGCTGGCCTGGTTACCCTGGGACGTACTTTGGTGTGCGCTAACGAAACGCGGGATAGAACGCACTGCGCCGGTTTACCTGCTGGTGTGGGATGCGGGGTTTGCACTCGGCTGCATAGTCGGATCCCTGCGGCGGCGCGTTGTTTACCTTTAAGTCCTGTCTGGCCGTGAATCTTGCTGTGGGTTGGACATAGAGGATGATACTTCTGCCGGCCCCACGCAGCGAATCGGGGACAGTAGAGAGCACGGACAGGAGTGGCTGGTGCGCGACATCGTTTACGTAAATGGTCGTTATCTGCCTCGCGATGAGGCACTGATAAGCGTGGAAGATAGAGGTTACCAATTCGGTGACGGCGTTTACGAAGTGGTCCGGTTTCAGGGGCGGCGCGGTTTGCGATTACGTGCGCACCTGGAGCGCCTGGAGCGTAGCAGTGATGAGCTGCGGATCGTCGGCGGGCCCTCGGCGGAGGAATGGACCACGATTCTGGAACGTCTCATGGACGAGTGTGAGCTCGCAGACGATACGCGCGTGTGGTCGCTGTATCAGCAAGTATCCAGGGGCGTGTGCGCAAGGAACCACATATTTCCGAAAACGCCATTCGAACCATCGTCAGTGGCCTATTTCAGGCCGGCGCCTCAATATAGTGCTGCACAGCGCGAGGAGGGCATCGCTCTCTCGACCCAGCAGGATGAGCGTTGGGAGCGGTGTCATATCAAAACGGTCTGCCTCTTACCGGTTGTTTTGGCCAAACAGGCTGCTGCTGAAGCCGGTGCCTTTGAGGCGCTCCTGGTGCGCGATGGCAAAGTGACGGAAGGCGGCGCGACAAACGCCTACAGCGTGCGCGACGGTGTCGTCTGGACGCATCCGGAAGGAAAACATATTCTGTCGGGCGTTACGCGCTGCATGGTTATGGAAGCAGCAGAGCGATCGGGGGTCGAGGTTCGGGAGGAATCGGTTTCGATTGAAGAGTTCCGTTCAGCCGAGGAGGCGTTTCTCAGCAGCACCACGATGGATATCATGCCCGCAACGCAGCTCGACGGAAAACCGATCGGCACGGGCAAAGTTGGCGAAGTCACGCGCAAGCTGGTTGCCGCGATCAATGACATTGTCGCCCGGGAGTTTAGCCCAGTAGCCGAAGTTCGTTAGCCGAACCGATTAAACGCCGGCTTCCTGCTTTCTTTTTTCGGCGCGGGCTTCCTTGAGCTGATCGCGTACTTGTTCGTTATCCGGGTGGATTGCAGCCGCGATGGAAAGGTAATGGACGGCCTGTCTCCAGTTGCGATCATTCATCGCTTTCTGCGCGCGATCGTATTGTTCCCGGAACATTTTTTCGCTGCGCTCATCCAGTTGCGAGCCACCCTTGGGTGAGGCTGCGTAATAGCTCTCCTGGGGTGCTGGAGCAGAGTTCACGGATGTCTTAGTCGATGCCAAAGCCGGATCGACAGGCGCCGGGTTTTTGCTCGTGGTGCTGAAGCCAACTGTCCCATCCAGCTTGAGTGAATCTTCCGCCGCGGTTGCGGAGCCGAGACCTATCGTGTCCTGGCTGTGGAATGTGTCGCCGTAGGCACCATAGGTGTCTTCCTGGCTCGGAGCAGGCTTTGGCGGAATGGCGGGCGCGTTATTAAAATCATCAAGCGATGGCAATTGGACTGGGTGCGGCTCCTGGCTCTGAACCGGTGGATTGGGTACGGGTGAAGGTGACACTGAAATAGAAGGCATCTCAACCGGCTTCCCAAAAAGCACTTCCTGAAGGTCAATGGCGCCCTCTCCTGAAAGCGGCTTAGATGGCAGCGGTGCAACGGGCACTGCCTTCGGTGGCGTTGCGACGGTAAGGTCGTCCAGTCGTATGGGCGAATCTGCCGGACCTGCGGACGGTTCAACCTGCGCGGCTGCAGGGGCTGGAGTGGGCTCAGGAGCTTTAGAAGCGGGCGGAGGGGCTGTCAGCTGAGGCGCAGCGGCACCGAGCGCAGGCGCAGGCGCAGGCGGGGTGGGCGCCGCAGCGGGCTCGCTTGGGCCAAATGATATACCGAGGTCTTCAAAAGAAACCATCTCGGAACTCGCCGAGGGGGCAGGACTCTTCACCGGTTCGCCCATCGGCGCTGAACCCTGGGGTTTAGGAGGCGCGGCAAAGGATGCTGCAGAAACGGACGGAGCATCTACCGCCGGAGCGCCGTCAGCGTAGTTCGTGGCATCGCTCGACATCGCTCCGCCAAATAGTTCAAACTGCGGCGTGGCTTCCGGCACCTGCGGTTTAATCATTGCGAGGTTTTTTGCGATGGCCTGGGCCATGCTGTCTGCATCCTGGGGGTGGTCGTCCACGGCTGGCCTTGGACGCGCCGATCCAAATGCGGCCATGCCGTCGTCGTCCGCTTCCATTAACGTCGCGTGATCTTCAATTAATGTAGCCTGCTCATCGACCAGCGTAGGCTTGTCTGAAACGTCCTGGAACATGAGCGATGCAGGCGGGCCCGCTGGAGTTCTGGAACTCAGCGGCTGAATCTCAGGAAGCATGCCGGACGAGAGACCTGCCGGAGCGACCCCGGCGAAAGGCGCCTCGGGTTCGGATTTAACCCTGGAGGTAAAGTACCTGTAGAGCGTCCACCCGATACCCACGGCAACGGCTGCACAGATAAGAGCCAAAAGAGCTTTCTTTCGCGGTGTTTTGGAAGCGACCTCCGGTGGCGCCGCAGTAGCCGCTGTGGCTTTGACAACCGCCGGAGCTGTCGCGACCGGAGAAGCCGCGCGTGCAGGCGCAGGGGACGCCAGCGGGACGGATTCAATAGGGCCATATCCCGGGCGCGGTGTGCGTAAGGCCGGCCCGGTCTGGCCCGCTTGTTCCGCAAGCTTCCGCGCAAGAAGGTTCTGATATACCTGAAGCTGAGGTGCGTTCGCGTCGACTTGCTGCGCAGCCTCCAAAGCAGTTTTGGCGGCCTGCCAATCCTGCTTATAAAACGCCTCGCGAACAACAGAGAGCGCGTCTTCGACTTCCTTGCGGCGCTGAACTTTTGCAACATCGGGCTGGCTGATGCGATCGGAAGGAAGCTGCTGCTGGGGCGGCGGCGCAAGGCTGCTGCTAGCCGGAGGCAGTCCCGGTAGTCCGGGCAGTGGTGCATCGGGAGGCGCGGCGGCGGCAGGAGTTGGATTGCTGGTGTCAGATGGCAAACTTGGAAGCGACGGAATCTGAGCGGACGCGCAGGCACAAAGGGCGACCAGAAAAGTTCCACCCAGGCAGCGGCGCCCGGAAAGTGCAATTCGCCCGTGCCCGAAGCGGCTAACCCTGTTCGATGCTATCTCCAAAGTACAGATCCTGTCATGCTGCAACACACGCGCCATTAGGCGAGCCCTGCGCGATTGCGGAAAAGATGTTTACGGCTCTATTGCTGAAGTACAGGGGCATTCAAGCAGAATGCGCGGCCGTGACCTGCGCGCTATGTGTGTGTGGGTTTTAGTTGGTATGGTAATCCCAGAGTAAAGCGTGAGCCTGCCCTGGCTGGCTTGCTGCAGATTTACTTCTACTTCAGGCTTTCCATCACCTCGGACAGGGCTTCGGGGCCCGGCCTGAGTACTTCTGCGCCGAGTTGGGCAAGCGGTGTGTCGACCATGGCCAGCTGATCAGCAAATGGCTTTGTCGTGTTCCCGTTGTGGTAAATAAGACCGGTGAGGAACAGTCGCTCCTCCTGTGCTTTGTGAAGAAGCCCAAGTGCATTGGTGCGGTCAGTGGGGTCGTAATCGCGTTCGAGCTTTTTCAGGACAATATGCGATCCATCCGCCAATTGGATGTTCTGCATCGTTCCCGGTTCGTAATCAGCCTTAATCTCTTCATAATACGGCACAAAGCCAACTTCGTGAAGGGGTTCTTCGTGTTCCTTCGCAAACTTAAAACTCTTCGTAGACCCTTCGTGGTTGTTAAAGGTGACGCATGGGCTTACGATATCCAGGATTGCAAAGCCCGGGTGTGCGAGTGCGCCTTTAAGCAGCGGTACCAGTTGCTTGATATCGCCGGAAAACGATCGCGCCACATAATCGCACCCCATCTGGATGGCCAGCGCGCAGCAATCGATAGGCGGCATGTCATTCTCGAAGCCTTTTTTGGCAACACTACCACGATCTGCCGTGGCGGAGAATTGCCCCTTTGTCAGCCCATACACACCATTATTCTCGATGATATACAGAAGCGGAATGTTGCGGCGGATGCAATGCAGGAAGTGACCGAGGCCGATCGACGCAGTGTCGCCGTCGCCCGAAATGCCGACGTGGACAAGCTTGCGATTGGCGAGATAACTGCCCGTGGCCATTGCAGGCATGCGGCCGTGAACGCCGTTGAACCCGTGGCTCTGTCCCAGGAAGTATGCCGTTGTTTTTGAGGAGCAGCCGATGCCGCTCATCTTGGCGACGTTGTACGGCTCGACGTCCATTTCGAACAAAGCTTTGATCAGCTGGCTCGTGATGGAGTCGTGGCCGCACCCCGCACACAGGGTGCTCTCAGCGCCCTTGTACTGCGCCTGCGGCAGTCCTAGTCGGTTCGTGGGCGGCGGCTTTGGCGCGGCGGGCGGTGGGGCAGCGGTACTCATTTTAAATTACCCTCTTTCAATCTTAAGCCAATATGTCTGCGGGTGTGTGTGTCTTCATCTCAGCAAAACGACGGAAGTGAGCCGTGTTGAGAGTAAGAATATCATGAATTCCATGGCTCAATGCCAGCGCGACCAAGCGCGCATCGTGTACGGTCTTCCCTACCACACCATATTTGCTACAGAGGCTCAGCCATATCTCGTGTGTTGTCTCAGTTTCCCGTAAGAGCGTGTGCGCCCGGCAGAACTTATCTATGCGTTCACGTATAATATCTGGATGCATTCCCAAACCCTTATCGTCTTTTGGACGGGAAGCACGGTTCCAGTACTCTGCCAGAGTCTGTGTGGCGATACAAGGCCGAACCAAATTATCGACGAGGCGAATGAGCGCCGATTCAGTGGCAACCCGCTGCCGCGGACAATCCGGATCTTCGGGTGTGATGCGTAGAAGAATGTTCGTGTCGAGCAAGATTCTCACTCTCTCTAATCGTCGTTGCCGTACAGGTATTCCCGATCCAGAGATTCGAGGGGAATTGGCGGGTCGTTTTCCATGTCACGGAAAAGCTCCAGCATCGCCTGTTTGCAAAGGGCTGCCTCTTCTGGTGTAAGATGTTCTGGGATAGCCGAGTTTTGTTTGGCCTCTTTGATTAGGCTTTCAAGCTGAGAGGTGGCAGCTTCCTGCACGGACTCCTCATTTGCCGGCGCGCTTTCCTCATGCAAAATGGTCACCGCCGCACCTTCCGGCAATGTCACAGGCGCATCCGGAACAATAAGACCGTTTCTGACATGAGCGGGGAATAACATGAGCGACTTACCCCACAAACACCGGCGGCGCATACAGCCATGGCTGCCCGCCGTCCTTATGTGATTTCTTCTGATATTCCAGGCCGCCAAGGACGCCGTCGATAATCGTCTGCGCGTCGAGCGGAATACCATTGTAGTGGAGAATGCTCCCAATCCTGGACGCGAGTTCAGGGTACTCCGCACGAAGAACGCACGCCATCTGTGCATCGCGATTCTGCTCAACGATATAGACGTGTTCGCGGCTCGCGATGAACTGCTTCGCCTCATCACTCGTCGGCAGCGCGCGCAGTCGCATGTAATCCGTTTCGATCTTGTGCTCATCACGCAGCCGAAAGCGCGCCTCTTCCACTGCCGGATCGCTTGATCCATAGGCGATAATGCTCGCCTTCGCATTCTTCACTTCCTGGATCACCGGTTTCGGCACCGCCGTACGCGCGGTGTTAAACTTTCGCGTCAGGCGATCCATATTGCTTTGCCAGTCTTCAGGCTTCTCCGAGTACGTCGCCTTGTCGGTATGCCCCGTGCCACGGCTGAAGAATCCAGCCTTTGGATGGGGAGTTCCGGGCAACGTGCGGTACGGAATTCCATCGCCATCCACATCGCGATACCGCGCGAATTCCTCCACCTTGGATAAAGCGTCGGCATCGAGCACCTTGCCGCGGTCCAGCGGCCTGGTTGGCGGCTTGAACGGGTCCGTCATCCAGTTGTTCATCCCCAAGTCGAGTTCCAGCATCAGGAAGACAAGCGTCTGAAAGCGCTCTGCGAGATCCAGCACTTCCATGCCGAACTCATAGCACTCTTCCACCGTGCCTGGAATCAGCATGATGTGCCGGCAATCGCCGTGTGATAAATTGTATGCTTTCAGGATATCACCCTGGCACGTACGAGTCGGCAGGCCCGTTGATGGGCCCATCCGCTGCACATCCACGATGACGGCAGGAACTTCCGCAAAATAGCTAAGTCCGGCAAACTCGCTCATCAGGGAAATGCCAGGTCCGCTTGTTGCCGTTGCTGCGCGCGCACCCGCCCAGCCTGCGCCCACCACCATCCCGATCGAGGCCAACTCATCCTCAGCCTGGATTACTGCGTAAGTCGCTTTGCCGTCGGCATCGTGTCGGTACTTGCCAAGCAGGTTGATCAGGTTTTCGCACACACTGGAACTCGGCGTGATGGGGTACCACGCGGCAACTGTGATACCGCCATACAGCAGGCCGAGCGCTGCTGCGTAGTTACCCTCGATGATGATCTTGCCTTCGGTGGCGCCGGTCATCCGCTCGATTTTAAAAAGCTCCTGCCGCTGCAGGTTTTCAGCCGCCCACTGGTAGCCGGCGACCATCGCCGTCGTGTTCAGCTCGGCGGCTTTAATCTTGTTGTTAAATTGGCGCAGAATTGATTTTTTGATTTCCTCGATATCAAGAGACAGCAGCCAGCCAACCACGCCTACATACATCATGTTAACCACCAGGCGACGAAGCCGACCATCCGGGCAGATGGGTACGATCAGCTTCGAAAACGGAACGACGTATGTGATAAGATCGTCCCGATTAAGGAACGACTTCATATCTTCGTTGAGAATCAGGATGGATCCCGCGCGGAGTTCGCGCAGGTCGTCGCGCACGCTCTCGGGATTCATTGCCACAAAAACGTCGGTGCCAGCGCGGCGGCACGTCCAGCCGTCTTTGTTCGCGCGGATAGTAAACCACGTCGGCAATCCCTGGATGTTTGAGGGGAACATATTTTTGCCACCCACGGGCACGCCCATATTAAACAGCGTGCGTAGCAGAATCAGGTTGGCCGACTGGCTGCCAGTTCCGTTAGACGTTGCAATGGTGAGAACAAGGTCGTTAATGACGGGCTTGCCGTCGGGGTTCTTGTAGGTAGGTGTTACGCCCGTATCCGCCTGGGCACCCAGCCCGGTGGAGTTGGACGGATCAACCAGCGAAGCTTCAGGCGTCATGGTCTCTGCTTTTTAACCTTCATCCGCACGTAATAAATCTGAGGATAGCCCGCATTGGACCATTTCACCCAACACGCCCGCCATAGAGGAAGGACTTATGCAACCCGTTAATATCCAGTGGAGAAATAGCCCTGCGCCGGACATCCCAATTTCGTACCGTCTATGTAGCGGGAAATTTGAGCAGGTACGAAAAATTGAAATTCCCGCTATTGCCGGGCCAAGAACCAATGCGCCTCTGTAGTAGTCGCGCTGAACGTCCGGGGCCATGGCCCCGCGCCGACGTTTGTACCTTGCATTGAACGCCGATCCGGTGTCCTCTAAGTAAATCGAATCGATCCTCTCTTCCCCAAAATCATTGCTGCAGGAGAAACTCAATGCGTCTCAATCTGATTCTCGCAACGATGGCGTTCGGCGTTTTCGCAACGTTCAGCATGGGTCAGCCCACGATCCCTGTCGAGCAGCCGGAGTCCGACCCCGGTACCACTGGCAGCGAATTTGGACGCGCCATCGGCGTCTCGGCAAAGCGCGTCTATATTGGGGCGCCTAAATTCAACACTGCCTCCAGGCTGGATGCCGGGCGTGTTTTCATGTTCGATACAGTAACGATGCTGCCACTTGGCGCGATCAATTCCGCCCCCGGTGCAGGTGCCTACTTGGGCAGTTCGCTCTCAGCTTCAAAAACAGTCGCGCTGGCCGGCGCACCGGGCTTGAAAGTTGGCTCAGTTTTCAATGCCGGAGGGGTGCTGGTCTACACTGAAAAGTTGGATTCGGTCACGACGATTTCCAATCCTGAGCCTGCCAGCGGCGACAAGTTCGGGGCCGCGGTAGCAGCGGGAACAAAGCTGTACGTCATAGGGGCTCCGGGCGACTTTGGCGCGCCGGGTCAACAGGGCGGAAGCGCGTTTGTCGTGCCGCGTACCACATTGGTTCCCCAGCGGTTGCCCCTGCCGCCGGATTATGCGAGTGGCGACAGCGTCGGCCATGCCGTGGCAGTTTCGTCGAAGTTCATTGCAGTTGGAGCATTCGAAAAAAACCGCGGAAGCATGCTCTACTCCGGCGCGGTCCATATTTACGATGCGAAAACGCTGGCTTACAATTCGACGGTACTTGATCCCGACTTCCTTGAGGGCTCCGGTGGCAGCCGATTCGGCTCTGCGGTTAGCTTCTCGGGTAAATATCTGTTCGTAGGCGCACAGTCGCAGAACTTTGGTTTCCCAACACCCGCCTTCCAATCAGGAGCCGGTGCCATTTACCAGTACGACACCAAAACGTGGACACTTCTCAGGCGGATAGACAGCCATGTTCCGTCCTCGTTTGCAAATTTCGGAGCGGAACTGGGCGTGGATAAGAAGCGCCTGTACATTTGCGCGCCGACCTACGACCATGCGGGAAATGCCGATGGCAAGGTTGAGGTGGTAGATCAGAAAACCGGAGCTTTTGTGAATGAGCTCTTCTCACCCGTACCTGTTAGCGCCGGCTTCCTTGGCTCTTCCATCGGTGTGCTCAAACGCAACCGGTTCATTTCCGGTGCGCGAGGCGAACTCGGCAGCTCTGGTCAGGGCACTGGCCGCGCCTACCTTCACCTTGTGCCATAAAATACTGGGTGAATCCGAGGAGTCGTCATTAGCGAAAATCCAAAGCGGGGGCTTTCCGGCCAGTTGGTTCCTTCAGTTCAGCACTCGCGCCGCCGCTACGTTTTAATGCGCCCTCAGCAGCCTATCGATGCTCGGGTTGCTTTCCATGTGGAAGTCCACCGCCTGCGAATCGGAAGCAAGCAGCTCATCCAGGAAGTCGTGGTAGCGGCCAGAGGTCAGCAGGAATTTCTTGTCCGCGCGAACCGTTCGGAGGGATTTCTCTCGCTCCAGCTTCCATCCGCGAACCTCCGCTGACAGCTCCCGGAACTTTGTCCCCCACGCCGTCAGGTTGTCGCCGGCATCATATAGTCCGCAGACTTTGGTAATGTCGTCCGAATTCGGAACGTTTTGAAACGTCCACGTCAGCCAGCCCGATACATAGCGCTGCGAATGCCGAATCGCCTTTTCGCACCAAACCGGGTTTCTCTCGACAGGGTACATGTTGAATTCTTCCAGTATCACCGGCTTGCCGCGGAACGCCCATCTGGCCCACAGCTCTAGGCACTGGAGCTGCGTTTCGTCGCCGCGGTCAGCCGTGAATGTTGGATAAAAATGAATGCCAACAAAATCGAACGCGCGCGCAAGTTCATGTGCGTTATACTCGATTCCGAACAGCGGACCCTCGTAGGTTTTCCCGTAGCTGCGGTGCAGAATCCCCCATTGGATAAAGCCCATTGTGCAGAGCGCTTGAGGGTCGACGCTCTTTACCGCGCGCGTCTGACTAACCATATAATGAAAAGCGGCGTGCTCCCGGAACAGCATGAAGTCATAAAGGAATGCGTCGTTCGTCTTGTTCTCGTTCTCGTCGGTGCCTTCGGGCCGGGCGCGCCAGTCCGGCGAATTCTTCCCGTCCACACCAGCCGCCGGTATTTGCGCCCATTCCGTAAACGTGGTGCCCCACTCCGCATTGGCAATTGGGATCGTTCCATACCGGACTTTCGCCCAGTCTCGCCACGCATCAAGAGAAGCTGTTGTGTCCCAATCACGCAGCGCGGTCTCGACGCAGAACGAATAGGCGAAGATGCGTCCGTCATCGCGATAGCGTGTGGCGAACTGTTTCCAGAAATCCACCAGCGTTCTGCGCGGCCTTGCACCGAACCAGCGGCCATTTTGATTGAACCAGTTGGGAGCTCCGCCGTGCCACGCGATCTCGAAGGTTGCGAGCAGTCGGACGCCCCGTTGTGCCGCGATCGCAAGAACCTGGTCGAAGCGCTGCAGGCAACCGTTGTCGAGGACAGCACCGTCGGATGTCTGCGGATCCGGCAGCATCCGCTTGCCAGAGAACACGACCTTGCACACATTTACCCCGAGATCGCGCATCCTGTCGAAATCTGCAGTGATTCTTTCGATATCGAACTTCTCCGTCGATAGATAATCCGGAGCCCACCCGCTCCAGCTCGGCGTGTAGTTCACGCCAAATGGAACGAAGGGCCGGTGGGATTGCGATTCGCGAAACGTCCAGTGATCCGGAGCCACTTCAATGCGCTCAAGTGTTGTGCTCGTCGCTGTACCTGACAGGCGAGCGGCGCATGCAACCATCATAATCACTGTCGAGAAAACACGCATCGTTAGCGCCTTGTGCCAGCCCTGTGATCAGCCAAAGGCAAGAACTCGGATGCATAGCAGGCTCGGCCGGAACAAAACTCGCTCTCGATGCGAGCCGGGCACATATACCGCTTGGAGAGTTTGCATGGAAGGAAGTCTTTGGGTTGAGCTGGTTGGCAACATTATCATGGCGCGCATCCGTGGAGTGCCGACCGAGGTCTTGCTTCGCGGGTGCCAGGATCGTGTTCTGGCGCTGCTTAAAGACACGTCTGTTCGAAACGTTTTGTATGACGGGCTGGAGCTTGAGTCACCCACCGTAGAAATCACGTTGATGCAACAGCACCTCAGCGAGCAAATGCACGAGCTGGGCGTACGCGTGGCATGCGTGGTGGCCAATACCCGCATTGCGTACCTGTCCCGCCTTGCATTCGGATCGGGCGAACACCGGATCTTTTATAATGATATGGGCGCTGCGATCCGCTGGCTGGAAAGCGGCCAGCCCAGTTAAGTAAATGGGCTACTGACCGTAAATGAACGGCAGCGAAACCCATACGCTTTTTCCCTGGAACTGAGGAGGAAGCGGGCCGAGATTTGCCGTTTTCTCCACCGCATCGATCGCCCGCTGGTCATGTTCCGCGTTGCCAGTGGATTTGACCACCTTGGCATTTTTCACCGTGCCGTCAGAGAGGATTTCCCATTCTACAATACATGTTAGATCGGGATCGTTTACGCCATCGGGCACAATGAAATTACGCTGCAGCAGCAGGATTGCGCGGTTCGTGTATAGCTGTGGCAATGCACTCTGGTTTGCATTGAGCACGAGCGGCGCTCCTTCGATTCCCTCGGCCACACCCGGAACACCCGCCTGTTTGCCTGCGGGCAGTTCATCGGCGGCAGTTGCCCCTGCGGGCGTTTGGCTGGGCAGGCGCGGATCGCGCCGTGCTGCTTCTCCCTTAGACAGATCGTAAGCGCTGGCGAGCTGTTTCGGTGTGGGCGTCGGTGTTTTCTTTGGGGTCGCGATCGTCTTCGACGCCTGTTTTTCTTTCGGTACCGGCTTGCCCCCGGGCCTTGGACTGGGCGATGCCTTTGTTGCAGGTTTTGCTGTCGCAGATGTGGTTGGCTGCGGCTTCGGCGTTGCCGTAGGTTGCGGTTTCTTTACGACTACCGTCGGTTCCGGCGTCGCCGTTTGCTGCGGAGTCGGAGCTGGCGTTGCGCGGTTTGCTACTGCCGGTGTAGGGTTCGGCGTGGCTCGTAGCGCCGGAGTAGGCGAGGCGACTGCAATCGGCGATACGCTTGGCGATGGCGATGCCTGGACTTGCGGCGTCTCCATCTTACGCTCTTCGCTCTTCACGTTGCGCTCCGGGGTCTCACCGGGTGGTTTGGTTAGTTTGCTGACGACCTCTTTGGTCAGCACGTGGTCCATGCCGGTTCCCTTCGGCAGCACCACGAATCTCAGTTTCTCCACCTTGGGTTTTGGAGTAAGCCAGGCTGAGACTATCAGCACGAGAAAGAAGGCCAGGTGGATCGCGAGGGAGTACTTTACGTAGCGGAGCACCAGCTTATCCTGCGATAGTCTACTTGCCGCTGCTCGTCTTGACGGTAGTCGCGACATCCGTATCCACAGGGAGCCCTACAGCCTCTACGCCCGCACGGCGAACCGCACCGATCGCCTGCACGAACGCTTCATAGGGAACATCACGGTCGGCTTGAATCTCGACGGATAATTTGTCGCCGAGTTTCTTCTTTTTGGCAAGCAGCCGCTGCTCCATTTCGTTCAGCTCAACGGCTTCGCCATCGAGAAGGAAAGTTTTTACCCCGCCCTTGCTGGCGCTTGCGAGCGCGCGGGTAATCACAATCGTGGATAGCCCCTGCTGATCCGTGCTTAGCTGCGGCGCGCCTTCCTTCATGGAGGGTAGTTGCAGGTCGACGCCGTATTTAAGCGACGGCGCAACGATCATGAATGCAATCAGCAGAACGAATGCGACGTCGAGCAGCGAGGTCAAATTGATCTCGGCGTTTGGCTTCATGGCGCGCCTGTGCCGTCGCATGCTGCGCATCGCTATACGTCCCCGACTGCCACGGCCTGTTTCACCATTCGCTTCTGGATGATATTTGCAAGCTCGAGCGCGAATGAATCCATGCGACTCGTCAGGATAGCAATTTTGTTTGATAAGTAGTTATAAAATAAACTTGCTGGTATCGCCGCAACGAGTCCCGCAACGGTCGCGACCAGTGCCGTGGCCATGCCTGGAGCCAGCGCCGATAATGCAGCACTGCCGGACTTCGACAATGCCTGGAAGGCGGCAAGCACGCCCCACACGGTGCCAAATAACCCGATGAATGGCGAGACACTGCTTGTGGTCGCGAGGAAAATCAGGTGGCTTTCCAGCCGGCGAAGCTCATTGGAGATAGTCCGTTCCATGACGCGTTCCACACCAAGCCGGGCAGCGGTCAGGCGCTCTTCGAGACCAAAGCCACCTTGGGAGTACCAGTTCTCTGCTTCCATCTCAATGTAGGCCTCTCGGAGGATCTGTGCAAGTGGACTCTGCGGGTATTCGCCCGTGCGCCGATAGGCCTCCTCAAGGCTGCCGGAACTATCCAGGCAGCGATCAAATGCATCTGACTGCCGCATGGCCGCACCGATCTGGTTAAGTTTGTGGAGAATGATTACCCACGAAATGCCCGACAATGCCAGACACACGAACAGGCAGACCGCCCCCATTAGGTCGCTGTCCCGGATCGCCTGTAGGATGTTGACGTGGTTGGCCGCAAATCCGGTGGCAAGCATTGGCTCGAACGGTATGTGCATTGAAATCAAGCCTCCACGCGAAGCCGATTGAGGATTCGCTCCAATTCGTCCAGCGAATCGTAATAGATTTCGATTTTACCGCGGTCCTTCCCGCTGCTCTTGACGTCCACTTTGCATGCAAACGCTTCAATCAATTGTTCCCTGAGGCGCCGAACATCAGCATCTTCGTTGCGACTGCTCTTCTGCTGGCGCGGTGCAGTGCGCCCGGTCGCGATGTTATCCATAGCTATCCGAGTAGCGCGCTCCTCGGCTTGGCGGACGCTAAGTTGTTCATTTACAATGATGTCGCGCAGTTTTTGCCGCATCCGCTCGTTATCGAGGCTCAGCAGAGCGCGCGCGTGGCCGGCTGTCAGGCGACCTTCCACCATATCGCGCTGGAATTCTTCCGAGAGCTTCAGCAGGCGCAGCGTGTTTGCCACGGCCGGGCGACTCTTGCTGACACGCTCCGCAACTTCGTCCTGTGACAGGCCGAAGGTCTCCACCAGGGCCTGATAGGCACGCGCCTCCTCCAGCGGGGAGAGGTTTTCACGCTGGAGGTTTTCGATCAGAGCGCACTCGAGGATCTCCTGGTCGGACAGAGAATCCAGTACCACGGCAGGAATCTCCGTCAGGCCGGCCTGCTGCGCAGCGCGCCAGCGGCGTTCGCCCGCGACGAGTATATAATGCGCTCCGGCCTGCATAACCGCGATCGGCTGAAGGACCCCGTGTGCTTTGATGGAGTTCGATAATTCCTCAAGTGAAGCAGGATCAAACGTTTGTCGAGGCTGCTCCGGGTTCCGATGGATTGACCCGATCGGCAATTTGCTGCTGCCAGGTCGCTCTGCCGTTGCGGGTGCGTTAGGTTCCATTGCTGGCGGCAGGGTACTGATGCGTTGAGGGAGCAGGGCTTCCAACCCTCTACCGAGCGCTCGTTTTTTGGGCTGCATGTAGCACCTCCTCCGCTAAAGCAATGTAGTTACGCGCTCCCAAAGAGCGAAAATCATAAAGTATGATTGGTTTTCCATGGCTGGGCGCTTCGGCCAGACGGACCGAACGTTGGATATAGGTCTTGAACAGCTTATCCCCGAAATGCGTCTGCACCTCGTCAGTGACCTGCTGACAGATATTGAGTCGGGCGTCGTGCATGGTCATGACGATACCGAGCACTTCCAGAGAAGGGTTAATTCCGCCCGTGCGGACTCGATCGATGGTTTGCATGAGCATCGACAAACCCTCCAGCGCGTAGTATTCGCATTGAACCGGGATAATGACTGAGTCGCAGGCAGCGAGCACGTTGAGGGTGAGAAGCCCGAGGGACGGCGGACCATCAATAAGTATAAAATCATATTCATCGGTCAAAGGACGAATGGCTTGCCGAAGATGGTCGTGGCGCGACTCCGACTCCAGCAACTCCAACTCGGCACCGTAAAGATCGGCGGAGGAGGGGATTACCTCCAGATTGGGTACGATACAGGGTCGGGCGGCTTCTTTTGCTGGAGTTCCATCAAGGAGGACGTTGTAGGTCGTAAAGCCGGTTCGGTCGAGGCTGAGGGCTGAAGTGGCGTTGGCCTGGGCGTCCGCGTCGATGAGTAAAACGTGTTTTCCGGCAAATGCCAGGCATGCGGCGAGGTTAACGGCGGTCGTTGTCTTACCAACCCCGCCTTTTTGATTCACAAATCCTATAATGGGCAACTTGCGCGTTCCTGCAACTGGAGCTTAGACAGCGTTCGAGGAGCGGACCCCTGAATGCAAGGGGAAGTTTGTTTCACGTGGAACGATTGTGGAAAACTTAGCCTAATACCAGATGTTCCACGTGAAACGCATATCTACTCTGTCTTGGTACTACTACTTGTATCAGCAGTGGGGCTAGGCTTCGCGCTTTCCGCAGGTTTCACGTCCAATTTTTTCGTTTCAACAGGGGATTTGTTCTCTCCGCCATCCGTTTTGTTTTCGTTGCCAGCCTTCGTTGCACCCGTCTCGCCATCCGTTTTGGCAGCGCCGCTCTCTGCACCCTTGTTTTTGTAATCGGTAATGTAAAAGCCGGAACCCTTAAAGATCAGACCCGATCCCGCGCTTAGCAGTTTGGTCAGCTTACCATCGCACTCTTCACACTTCTCTTTCCGGGGCTCGGACATCGTTTGAAAGAACTCGAACACCTTGCCGCATTTACCGCATTCATACTCGTAGGTTGGCATTGACGTTGCCCTTCCGAACGCTTCGATTTTGACCACCAATACAACAGAGACACTTTAGTTATTACAGCATAACTCCGGAGAAGCCGCCTTCCTTGTCCACCATTCTTATCATCGGTACTGGGCCCCTCTATTCGCCTGAAGCAAAAGTCTTTAGCGGACAATCGCTGCGCACCTGGCACATCACCAAGCCGCTCCGTGACGCCGGCCATGCGATTGATCTAATCGTAATCCCAACCGACGGCTATGAGATCTCCAGTTCTGAACCCACCACAACCGTCCGTTATGATACCTTTAACTACACGCTGATCAATTCTCACAGCCCTGACCAGGTGTTGCCGGTTCTACAATCGGCGGTCGACCAGAAGAAGTTCGACGCTATAATTGCCGTAAACGTAAACGCAGCAGCCATCGCGGCAAGGCTTTCCACGAAGGTGCCCATGTGGGCTGACCTGATGGGCCACGTAATGGGGGAAGCTCAGACCAAATCGTCAACTTACGACGATGACAGCTACGTGCAGCATTTCTGGCAGCGCGAGCGCCTGGTGCTCAGGCGGGCGGACCGGTTTTCCGTCAGCTCCCATAAGCAAATGTATGCCCTTCTGGGAGAGCTTGGTACTACGGGCCGTCTCGGTAAGCAAACTTGCGCGCATCCATTTGTCAGCGTGATCCCCATTGGTGCTGCCGAGCAGTTTCTGAATATGGACCTGCAGTTCGCCGAGCGGCAGTTCCGCGGGCCTGTGTTCCCCGAGGACACCTTTGCGGTTTTGTGGACCGGCGGTTACAACACGTGGACAGATGTCAAAACGCTGGCCGCGGCGTTGTCCCTCGCCATGGAACAAATTCCGAGGATGCGGTTCATCTCAACAGGCGGTGCGATTCCGGGGCACGACGAAATAAGTTATCCTGCCTTCATTGAGGAGATGCAACGTACTGGATTTGCGGACCGCTGCCATTTCCTCGGCTGGATCGAAGGACAGCAACTACCGAACTTGTACGCGGAATGCGATCTGGGCCTCAACCTGGATGGTCTAAATTACGAGACACTATTCGGTGGTCGGATACGGTTGACCAACATGATGGCAGCAGGCGTGCCGGTTTTAACGACGTTAGGAACTGAGCTAAGTGAAGTCATAGCAGAGGCTCGGCTCGGGTACACGGTTAAGATTGGCAAGGTGCAGGAATTTGCCGACACGATTCATCGGGCCTTTCGAAATCCGCTGGAGCGGCGACAGCTGGCGCAGCGGGCGAAGAATTATTGCCGGGAGAATTTCACTTACGAAGCCACGACTCGCGGACTCGCGCGATGGGCTGCCGACCCCGCTCTTGCACCTGATAATTTGGAAAAAGTTCGCACCAATCCGGGCGTGAAGCGTCCGGCCGACGTGGCCTTGAATCCGCTCGAGCGCGAGTCGGCTTTTCTGGAGTCCGGCGGGCTGGCGGAAGTCGAACGTTTAAAATCCGAACTGGCTCAGCTCAAAGGCAGTGGCTTCTTTAAATTACGTGAAAAGGTCCACTCACTGAAATCCAGGAAGAAGCTGTTCACGGACTAGACGAACGAGAAACCGTTTATTGCGCTAAGTCCAGTTCCACAAATTCAGGAGCGGCAGCCTTGCCGCCGGATCCAACTACCTGCCGAACAAGAACGCCGCTTACGCGTGTCGGCGCAGGTGCATTGCTGGCACTTGGTTCCATCGTAAACCGAATGCTCGCAGGCTTCTGGTACGTGGGAGCTCCAGTCGCTGACGCCTCGGCAGCCGACAATTGGGGAGTATCGATGACCACCCCATCCTGGTTACCGGGGAAAAAGAACAGGCGGTGAAGATCAGGGTGACGGTCCTTTGCGACGAGTTGTGCGTCGGCGGTCGCGGCCACCAGGATCTCGACACTTGTTTTGTTCCCGCTGGCGTTGCGTTTTACTTCCACGCCCTTCGGTACAGCGGTTGCCAGTTTTGGAACCAGTGCTTTGTATTTTGCAAAAACTTCCTCATTTGCTGGCTGGCCCTTGCCTATGGGAAGCCTCAGAGAAACATCCTGCTTTCCGGGAATACAGCGATCGCTGCACATTAACCAGCGGCACTTCGCATTCAGTTCCACCTCGCCTTTAGCCTGCGCGGATACCCGCGCTTCGGTCATCAGGAGCACTTCGCCCTCGTAGCCGTACGACACGATATCGCCGGGCGCCGTGAACGCAATCGGAGCCGGATACTGCGTCTCGCCAACCGAGCCGCCTTCGGGTACTGCCCATGTCACTTTGGTGGCAAGCCCAGACGTTCCAGGGTTCTCCCAGTAGATATGCCAGCCCGGCTGCACCTTGAATAGCACACCCAGCGTAAAAGTGGTCTCGGGTTGCACGGCCGTAATGTTCGCAATTAAACTCGCCCCAACGATGCTTGCGTTGGAATCCTGCGCTGGTGCGTCGGAGCACGCAAGAATTGTCGCGGCGCAAAATGCGAAATGGAAGAAGTTACGCATTGTTAATTCCTTAATTTAATAATAAACTTGGGAGTTTCCCGGATGAATGTCGGACTTCGGCGGATGCTACTTTCGCAACCGCAGCGTCACGCGGTCCGTCTGCAGAATCGTTTTCCCAACCAGCGGTTCTTGAGCGACTACTGTACCGTCTGCCTGGCCCGGCGGCTCAGTCACGATCTCTGTCATCCCCAGTCGCGATAGCGCCGCCTTCGCCTCACCGAACGTAACCCCGGTCACGTTGGGCATGGTAAGACCTTTACCGGGCGGGCCGGAGCTAACAAGCAGGTCCACCTTGGTGGGCTCATCCAATCCCGTATTTGCCGCGGGCTGTTGGCTGATGATTGCTTCCTTCGGAACACTGGCATCTTCCATTCGAAGCTCGGTCCCGACCTCCAGGTTCGCGCCCCGGATCTTGTTCCTCGCGTTCTCAACGCTTTCGCCAACAACATTGGGTACAGTGAACTTAGAACGCCCACTGCTGATTACAACACCTACCGCGCGCCCCTGCTTGAACATGCTGCCGGCGGGCGGCGACTGCTCCACGATCTCACCCGGCGCAACCAGGCCGCTCGATTCGCTGCGGACTTTGACCATGCCGAGTTTCTTATCCGAGAGCACTTCGAAGGCCTCGGCGATTTTCATCCCACGCACATTCGGGACAGTCACTTCCGGGGTTTTAATATACCACCAGAGAATTGCATATCCGAGGCCCACCCCCAGTGCCAGCACCAGGGCGGTAAAAAACACCATCTTGAAAATCAGCCAGACGAATCCAAAGAATAACGAGAAAGGGCCGTAGGTCGGAACGGTCGAGCGGGCGGTCTGCCTGCGCCGGATGTCCGGCAGGCGCTGGCGAGCTGAACGGGGCGGACCCGCAGCACCGGACCCGAATGCACTTCCGGCTTTGGGATTAACGCGCAGCCGGATTGTGTCACCACCTCCGCCCGGAGTCGGAGCCGCATTGGGACGAAGCGCGCTTGTACCACCGCCTGTGCCGGTGACGCGGACAGGCCCCAAGGCAGGCTTGGCGGATGGTGTCGCCGACGCGGGAAATGCGCTGACAGCCTGTCCTTTTTCGCCCGCCGTTGGTTTGTCCTCAGTCGCAGCGGGCGGGGATATCTTTCCGACCACAACATCCGCTTTAGACGCTGCTTCCGGGCCGATGCTCTCTTTTCCGTTCGTCTTGCTCTGCGGCACAAAAGAGCGCGGCTGCGACGGAATGGCGCCTGCCGAACTTCCTGCAGCAGGCATGTTCGAAGTCGGCGGAATGTCAGATTTCGCATCGTCCGTTCCGCTTTTCCTGTCTTCGGGGTCAGCCATGATAATTCCAATCCCGCTTTGCGAAAGCGCAGTTCAAGCCGCAAACACCTCGGAGCGTCTGTGTCAGAGTCATCCTTTTACACCACCCATGGTCAGGCCCTTCGTCAGGTGCTTCTGAAAAAGAAAGAAGACGATGATCATTGGAAAGCTGGCAAGCAGCGCGGCGCTCATTACAACGCCCACGTTTCGGGGACCGGCACTGAACTGCAGTGTTTTCAACCCGACTTCCAGCATGTACCGGTTCTGGTCATTGGTCACAATAAGTGGCCAGAGAAACGCCTTCCATGCGCCGATGAACGTAAACGTAGCCCAGACCGCGAGTACGGGTTTGCTGAGCGGAAGGATGATGCGGGCGAATATGCCAGGTTCGGAGCAGCCGTCGATGCGCGCCGCCTCCTCCAATGCCGTTGGCAATCCCTGCATGTACTGCCGCATGAGGAAGATTCCGACGGGCGCCGCCACCTGCGGCAGGACAATACTCCATAAACTGTCGTGCCAGCCGAGACCGCGCGTCACGAGCAGGAACAGCGGAATAATGGTGACCTGCCCCGGAATCATGATACTCGCCAGGATAGCCCAGAAAATCCAGTTGCGGCCAGGGAAGGGGAGCTTCGCAAAAGCATAGCCGGCCATTGCATTGAGCAGCACGCTCAGAAAGGTCACCACCAGTGCGATGACAAGCGTGTTCTCAAACCAGAGGATCAGCCGTCCGGCTTTCAGGGGCTTTCCAGCCATTGCAGGCGCCGCGTCTCCGAGAAGCCAGTGATGAATTGGCGCCGCCCGGAACTCGTCGGTGCGCATCGTGGTGATATCGAACAATCCATTTTTGCCGTCCGAACTGGCGAAATTCTCCGTCGTTAGGTACGTCGAGGTCCAGCTCTTGAATTCGCGGGAATCACTGATAGTCTTCAGGCCAAACGCCCGAAACATCCCCTGCATCGGTACGCGCGTCTGCAATTCCGATTGGGGCGCGAAAGCCCCAAGCGTCATCCATAGCATCGGGACAAATAGCAACAACGCCAGCAAAGTGAGCAGCAGGTAGAGCCCTGCCTTCGCTCCGCTGGTCATAACGACGCCATTCCAGACAGCGACCGCGTAGGATAGAAGATGAGTGACGAAATAATCCATAGAAGCCGGCGTGCCGCCGGTGCGCTCCAGTGCGCAAACGCGGTGCCACCAGCGCTTAGGATCATTTTAAGGCCTCACACAGCACTGCACAGTTTAGAAAAGAAGTCTCAGTAACTGCGCGGAAAACAAGCATGTGTATCTGTTGTCGACGCGGTGGCCGGCAGTAAACCCCAAAGATGACCGATGCCAGCAACACCAGAATCTGCTGTAACTGGGCAAGTTTCGAACACTCACCCCATGGTCAATTGGCGAACACACTGGTGTGCCGAATCAGAAGTTCCTACCCAGTTTGAGCGCGGAAGATGAGCTCGATTCGGCACCCAAGACCAGTGAACGAATTAATGGGACACACCCTTGGCTGTCGATGTTTTCCCTAGGCTCGATCACTCCTCAGAGGGCTCTGCCGGTTTTTTCTTCGGCTTCTTTGCGGCCTCCAGCTTTTCCGCTACCGGCTCCGCATTCTTCACAGGCAGGTACTTCGCCAGTTGCTTTTTCACATCGGCAAACTCCGGCTTCGCTGCCACGTTGGTCCATTCGTTCCGGTCCGTCTTTTGGTTATACAGCTCCTCGGTGCCATCGGCATAATGGATATACCGCCAGTCCTCCGTCAACAGCGTGTGATTGCCGCGATGCATCGTGCACAGGCTCGGAGTCGTCCACTCGGCTTTCGGGTTTTTAAGCAGCGGCTTGATGCTCAGGCCTTCCACATGGTTGGGCACCGAAGCGCCCGCCAGTTCGCATACGGTCGGGTAAATACTCATCATATCAACAGGTCGGTCGCATTGCGATCCAGCCTCCGTCATCCCGGGCACCACCCAGATAAACGGCACACGCGTGGCCTCGCTCCACAACGTAACCTTGGCCCAATGCTCTTTTTCGCCGAGATGCCACCCATGATCGCCGACAAACACGATGATGGTGTTCTTGTGGTGAGCTGATTTTTCCAGCGCATCGAGCAGGCGGCCCACCTGCGCATCCATGTAACAGACGTTCGCCAGGTACGCACGCACGCGATCCTTCCACAAACCCAGCCGCTTGATGCGCGCATGCACACCCTCGCTGGCGCCGCTGGTCGTGGCAAAGTCTTTCCCCTGCTGCGGCACATCGTCCAGGTCGGTTTCGAGAATCTTAGGCAGTTTAATCGACTCCAGCGGAAACCGGTCGAAGTACTTCTTCGGCACATCAAATGGCGTGTGAGGACGGTGTATACCGCAGGCCATGAAGAACGGCGCGTTCGCATCGCCCAGCCGATCGATGCACCAGGATACGCTTTGCGCGTCCACGAGTTTACTCTCGGCACGCTTCTCTTCGGATGGCTTCTGCGGCTCGCCATCCGTGAACATTCGGTACCCGAACGGGCCTGGTGAGCGTTTCGCCGGGTGCTTCGGCAAAGTATCATCGGTTGGGAAAACTACCTTATCCCACTCAGCTTCCCGGTACTGTTTGTAGTGGTAGATCTTTCCCGCACCCAGCGATTGGTAACCAACTGTTCGAATGTAATCGTTGAGGCACTTGCCGGGTCCGATATGCGGCATCCAGGGTTGCTGGTTATGGTAGATACCCGTGGTGGAAGGGCGCATCCCACTCAGGAAGGCCGTGCGCGACGGGTTGCATAATGGCGCTGCGCATTGCGCATTGCGAAACATCATCCCCTTCGACGCCAGCTTATCCAGATTCGGCGTCTGGGTCTGCGGATGTCCACCCATTGGCCCGATCCAGTCGTTCAGGTCGTCCGAGATGATGAGCAGAATGTTGGGCTTTGAGCTGGTGGTATTGTCCGCGCAGCGACTCGCGGTGGGAAAAAACAGTGTGAAGGCGGCGAGAATGAATGCTGCGCATCTGCAATCAGAGTGAGGCATCGAAAGCCTTTCGAGTTTCATGGAGTAAATGAAGTGCATTGCTGAAAGTCGGAAGTTTGGTCAACGCGGGCTTGGGTAAACGTAAAAGATCCGGTGCTCAAAACCGCCTATTCGTACAGTGGCCAGTCGGTGGCGGCGGTTTGAATCTTAAAAAGCACTGTGGTCAGTGTCGCGGGCTCAAGCGCGAGGTCCAAAGTTCCAAGGTTCGTCCCATTCAAAGACGTCTCGACCCAGTTCACCTCGTTCCGCGGTCCGCCGGGGCGATTTCCCGAATAATTGCCCGCACTTAGATTGGTGGTGCCTGCGAGGCTTTTCAATGTGAAGCGTCGCACGCTGCTATTGGACGCATTCTGAATCGCCAGCGACACGGTCGTCGAATCGGCGTGCTGAAAGTTCAGCGCCCATACGGCCACATCCCCGTTTGTGGAATTGCGTGTGATGTACACACGCACGCGGCTGCCGTCCGTATACGCGTCCAGTAATGTGTTACCCATGGAATCCCGCATTTTTTCGTAAGCCAGCGTGACCGGATACTTGGTCCCGAATTCCGCATCGTTGATCCAGATCCAGTAGTGCGACGCTATCAGACCCAGTCGAGCGTATGTAAACACGGTCTCGACTGAACCGATGGCGTGCGCCATTTCGCCTTCCTTTTGGGTTTCGTTGTAATCCCAGTCACTGACATTTACTTCACTGGCGACCATCTCGATGGTGTTCGGGTTGCGCCCTCCTGCGGTCAGCGCGTCACGAATGTCCTGCCATCGGTCATACTGATGGTTGTAAACTCCACTGAGGTATTCCTGCGCCGCAACACCGGCGACGTCGCCAAGGTCCTGGTAAGGATGGTAAGCAATAAAATCAATTGGGATCGCCGGGTCGGATGCTAGCGCAATGATATGATCCGCGCGCGTACCCGAGCCATCTACCACACACGGGCCGACTTTTATTGTCGGATCCTCGGCCTTCATCGCCTGCGCGATCACTTTGTAACGGGCAGCGTAAGTCGCAGCGTTCATCGTAAACCCATTGCTCACACCGACTCCACCACTAACGGAGATGGTCGGTTCGTTTCCGATTTCCCAGTATTTGACCTTTGCAACGGCCTGCTCACCCGGCGTCAGCAGTTTGTTGAAGTTGTCGCCGGGTGTGGCGGAGCTCCATACCAGCGAGTTGACAATGGCCTGGTCGCGTGAGTCGCTGATGGTATCGCCCTGGCGGTAGGTTTGCACGATGTAATTGGTGTAGTGAACCCAGTCTGCCGCCATGTTCGCCAGCGTCAGAGTGTCGGAAGTGTAGTAGCGCACTTTTCCGATTGTTACCGGATCGTATTCGACCAGCCCGCGGCTGTTTGCCGTCACAAAAAGTTCCGCCTTGTAGTCGCGTGCCCATCGCATGAACTCCAGCGTGGTGTTTCGTGCCTGCGTGTCGTCCGTATAAGACCCGTGGTATGTGCTCACGCGCGTACGCCAGTCGTATAAGTCAGCATATAAGCCGCCAGCCACGCCACGGGTTGAGCTGCCAGCCAGCGCGTTCAGGGACCCGGGAATTCCGACATAAGTCTGTATGCTGTCCACCGGGGTGTCGGATAGCGCAATACCCCGCACACCCGGGTTGAACGAGGTACCGGTGCCTTTGGCATCGATCACATGCCGGGCAGGAGTTGACGGAGTTCCGTAATGACCGCGCAACGGGCTGCCCCAATTTGTCTGGTTTGGGTTTTTCCCGCAGTAGTACACGACCGTGTCGGAAGTGTAATCATTACTCTGGTACCCGATTCCGCCCCCCGTGTCGTTTCCATTGCGCACAATACCGGGTGCTGCCTTGGTGCCATAGTCGGTTTGGGAAAACGAAGTGCCCGCGAAGAACGTTGCGCGACCGCCCGTGTCGTCGTTTGCATAGCCAAGTCGCCAGACCAAAACGCTGGCCGCCGTGCGCAGGATCAGTTCGTCCGCTGTATTGCCCATGGCCGGCCAGGAGCCGGTAGCGGATACGACCTTCGCGTTAGCCTGGCCAAAAGCCCACTGCGCCTCAAACCTTGCCTTGTGGCGCGCGAGTATGAGGAAATCCCCCGCAGCGATCGTTACATTGGGAAGGATCGCGGTATCAGCAGTCGCGTCATCGCTGATCTTCCAGCCATTCACATTTACAGGCGACGTGCCGAAGTTGCATAGCTCGATCCATTCTTCGACGGCCTCATCGCCGTAAGCTTCGTTCATGAATTCGGTTATGGCGATGGTGTTCTGCGCTGCCGCAGGTCCACCAATCGCCATCATGGCGCAAGTAAAGATGCATGCAATCGTCCTGCTGATGTTCATTCGGGAGCCTTCTTGAGTGTCGCTGGCCTGATGTTAGAACAACCAGAATCCGTGCAAGGAAGACAAATTTCAAGGGCCGAAGTAATTCCGCCAATCAATCCGGGCTGCGGATTTCGCGGGTGGCACAGTGGATCGTGTAGCTCAGTTACACCGTTCGCATGCACGTCAGTTACCCGGTGCTCTGCATCCCCGCCGCGATTCCAGTGATACTTAGCAGTATCGCTTCATGCCAGGGGCTCTTGGGGCCTGCTTCTTCCGGCGGCTGCGCTTCCCATAGTTGCATCAGCGCAACCTGCAGCATGTTGAGGGGCAGCACCGCCGGGTTGCGGAGCTGGACCGTTCGCTGAACAATAGGCGAGTTATCGAGCAGCCGTTTTTGCTGCGTGATTTCCAGGACCCATCTGCACGAGCGCTGGTACTCATTTACGATGTCGGTGTGGAACCTTTGGCCCAGTTCCGCAGGCTCCACGCGTGCGGCATAGCGCTCGGCCGTGGAGAGATTGGTGCGTACCAGTTCCAGTTGCGCATTATCGACAACCGTACGGAAGAATGGCCAGTCGCGATACATGGCGCGCAGCGTCTCTACGTTTTTGGGATCACGCTTCGCGAAGTCTTCCAGGCCGGCGCCGAGGCCATACCATCCGGGTACAACGTACCGCGCCTGCACCCAGGCGAATACCCAGGGTATCGCGCGCAGTTCTTCCAGCCCGGAGAGTTTGCCGCCTCCGCGCATCGCGGGACGCGATGTAATCGGCAGGCGGCTGATGTGCGCGATTGGTGTCGCGCGCGTATAAAAATCCCAGAACTCAGGGTCCTCATGTACCATGTTGCGATAAACGGTGCGCGAGTGTGCCGCCATCTCGGCCATCGCCGGACCATAGAGGTCGTGACTGCGGGCTTGACCCACATCCGAGCCGCCTTCAGCGAGCGCGAGCAGCACCGAGTTCACGATCTGTTCAAGATGCCGGTGCGCCATCGGCCGCAAGCCGTAGCGGAACGATACCACTTCACCTTGTTCGGTAAACCGGATGCGACCCGTAAAGCTTCCACGCGGCTGCGAGAGAATTGCACGGCTGGCGCGCCCTCCGCCACGGCCCACGGTTCCGCCGCGACCATGGAAAATGCGGAAGTCCACGTTGGCTGCGCGACAAGCCGCCGCAAGACGATCCTGCGTGTCCTGAAGGTTCCAGTTTGCGGCGAGGTATCCGCCGTCTTTCGAGCTGTCGGAGTATCCAAGCATCAGCTCCTGGAAATTGTTTCGCGCGCGAAGATGAAGCTGGAACGTGGAGTCTTCAAACAGCTCGTTCAGCAGCTGATCGCAATGCTGGAGATCTTCGATGGTTTCAAACAACGGCACAATATCCAGGTCACTTTCGAGCACCATGGCTTCGGTGTTTGTGCCCTGCTGCGGCGTTCCGGATGCCGCAGCCGTCCGCCAGCGCACAAGGCCCGCTTCCTTTGCGAGCACCAGCACTTCAAGCATGTCGCTGACATCGTGCGTCATGCTGATGATGTAACAGTTCACAGAACGATCGGAAAGATAACGACGTGCGTGGCGAATGACCTGGAAAACCTCGAGCGCCAGGCGGGCTGACTCGGATCCAGCCCAGTCGCGCGGAAGCAGCGGGCGCGGCGACCGCAGCTCTTTTGCGAGCACAGCAAGCTTCTCGTCTTCCGGCAATTCGCTATAGGGCGTGTCGCCCGGCGCGAAAACGCCGGCGGCGGTAAACAGCTCGTCGAGAACTTTTGCGTGTTCGCGGCTGTGCTGCCGCACATCAAGCGAAGCCAGGTGAAATCCGAACGTGCGCGCTTGCACGATGAGGTGCGGCAGATCTCCTTCCATGCCAAGCAGGGATGCACGTCCTTTCAACATGCTGGAACGCAGCAACTCCAGGTCCGCGACGAATTCCTCGTCGCGGGCATACGCCGGCGGCTGCGCGAGAAAGCTGGAAGCTTCATCGCGGAAATCGGCAAGACCGTCGAGGTGGCGGAGCGTTGCACGCAGGCGGTACTCAATATACGTAAGCTTGTGCGCATACGGTTGCAGTTCGAACCGCTCGAGTTCGTCGGATGAAAGGCTAATGATCCGGGCATCGCTTTGCAGCGACTCCTGCAGTTCGTCGCTTATCGGCAGCAGTCGGGAACTTAGTGACAGTTCCCGGCGCAACTCGTCGACGCGCACCAGGTAATTGCCGAGTATCACGCGCTTGTGGTAAAGCAGCGTGGACCATGTGATTTCCGGAGTAACGTTTGGGTTGCCGTCGCGATCGCCGCCTACCCAGGAATGGTAGCGCAAAAATGGGCCAATGCGAAACGTGTGACCTGGAAACGCATCCGTCAGTGCGTGACGAAGGTCATCATGCAGCCAGGCGACGACATCGAAAATGGTGCGCTGGAAAAAGTAGACGGAATTGTTCACTTCGTCATTCACGGTGACCCGGCGCCCGCGCAACTCATCGGTATTCCATAATGCGACAAGCTCGCGCAATACGCGCTGATCGGCCGCGCCGCCCGGCAGATCAAGCGGGCTTTCAAGTCGTCCCGCATCTGAAGGCAGAGCACGCTCGGAGAGCGCGTCCGCTATGTTCATCAGTTTGTCCATCACCGAGCGCCGACGGGCCTCCGTGGGATGAGCCGTAATTGTCGGGCAGATCTCAACCCGGTCCAGCATCTCCTGCACCTGGGTCGCGGTTTTCCCGTCCGCCTTTAACTTTGCAACCGCTTGCGCGATCGATTCCGGGCGTAAGGTGCTGCGTGCCGCCTGTCGCTGCCGGTTCGCCCGCACGATCTCCTTCTGCTCGACGACGTTCACCATCTGAAAGAAAACCGTGAATGCGCGAAGCACTTTCCGCATGATCTGCGGCGATTTCAACGCCGGGTAACGCTCGATAAGATTCGCGCCCGACGGGGCCGGGCTTTCCTTTGTGGTACCGCCCGGCTGCTTCGGCAGGTGCTCGTCGCTGCCATGCCCGATGTCCGGACTTTGCTTCAGCGCCTCCTGGTAAAGCTCGCGGGCAATGCTGGACACATCGTCTTCGCGTTCGATTGCCAGCACCTGGCCCAACAGTCGGTCCACTAATGCAATGTCGTCCGCCAGGGCTACGGGAACTCCGTACTGAAGGGGCTCAATGCCGAGAAAACCAGGATTGGAAACGAAATTGGCATCCGCTGCTTCTGCGGTTGTCTCGGATGATGCTGTTTTTACTTTATCGACAGGCATAGCACTGAAAGCTGCGGTGCGCGTTGCGTCGATGACAAGGGGTTTTAACTTTGGGCGGCGCGTTTGAGCTCAGCCAGAAGTGTCAGTGCTTCCAGCGGCGTCAGGGCATCCGGGTTGATCGCCCGAAGCTTTTCCAGTAGCGGGTGTTCGGCCGCATCAAACATGGTCAGTTGCACTGTACGTTCCTCAATTTTCACAGGGCGCTTGTCGGCAGCGTCCGAGCCAATGTGGATGGCGTTGCCTTTTTCAAGATCGGCGAGAATGCGGCGGGCGCGCTCGACGGCGTTTCGGGGGAGACCGGCTACCTGGGCGGCGTAAATTCCATAGCTATGATCGGTGTGTCCCCGCAGAATTCGATACAGGAACGCGACCTTTCCCTCCTCCTCGAGCACTGCGACGTTGTAATTCTTCACACGCGCCAGCGGTCCTTCCAGCTCGGCGAGTTCATGGTAATGCGTCGCGAAGAGTGTCTTGGGACGCCTGCCAGGAGTATTGTGCAGGTACTCCACGACAGCCCAGGCAATTGAGAGACCGTCATAGGTGGAAGTCCCGCGCCCGATCTCATCCAGTATGACAAGCGAATCGTCGGTCGCGTTGTTGAGTATGTTCGCCGTTTCGCTCATCTCGACGAGGAAGGTGGACTGTCCTTTCGCGAGTTGATCCATCGCACCAACGCGCGTAAATATCCGGTCGACGGGACAGATGCGCGCCTGGCCTGCCGGCACGAAACTGCCAAGGTGCGCCATGAGCGTAATCAAGGCAACCTGCCGGATGTAGGTGCTCTTGCCCGCCATGTTCGGCCCGGTGATCAGCAGGATCTGGTCGGCTTCGTTGCTGAGCTGCGTGTCGTTCGGAACAAACGGCTGATCGAGCCGCAGCGTTTCGAGTACCGGATGGCGACCGTCGCGGATGAAGATCGCGGACTGTGGACCCGGGGCCGCAGGATTGTTCGTTGTGATTTCTGGACGAACGTAGCGTCGTTCGACCGCCACCTGGGCAAGCGAGCTAAGCGCGTCCAGTTGAGCGACTAACCGAGCCGTGAGCTGAATCTTGCGTGCCTCCGCACAAACATTCTCCCGCAGTCGCTCAAAGAGCTCGAACTCCAGCTCATGACTTCGCTCCTCGGCATGAAGAATCACTTCTTCTTTTTCCTTCAGCTCCGGTGTGACGAAACGTTCAGCACCAGCGAGCGTCTGCTTGCGCATCCACTCTGCGGGAACTTTAGAGGAGTGACTATTGCTCACCTCGAGGTAATAACCGAACACGCGGTTGAACCCGATTTTCAGGTTTGGGATAGCGGTGCGGTCGGCTTCCCGCTGGCGCAGTGCGGCAATCCACGACTTCGAATCCGAAGAGAGCTCGCGAAGCTCGTCGAGACTTGCGTCGTACGCCCACTTGATGAGGCCCCCCTCGCGGACGGAAAGAGGAGGCGCGTCGCTGATAGCGCGCTGCAGCTCGCTCACGAGTTCCGGCAATGCATCCAGCCTCTCCGCGAGTTCTTTAAAAAGAGGGCCCTGGGTGCTGGCTGTGCTTGACGATCCTGATTCCGAACCATTAAGATCAGGGCTGGAGGTGAAGCCATGTTGAACATCATTATCATCAGCCTTGTGTTGCTCACCGTTGCCATCGTGTTTGTGGTTGCGATGTTCAGCGGCCGAAGCGGTTCGGGTGACGGCGGCGACGAGTAGCTCACACAACGCGGGAATCTGTTCGAGCGAACTGCGCAATGCCAGCAGATCGCGTGCATTTGCGGTCTTGCACGCGGCGCGCGAAACGATCCGCTCGAGATCGCTAATCGAACAAAGCCGCTCGATCAGTTGAGTGCGTAGCTGACCGTCCTTCGTGAGCAGTTCCACTGCATCCAGACGGCGATTAATTAAACCGGGCGCTCGCAGCGGCTGCACAATCCAGCTGCGCAGCAGGCGTCCTCCCATCGCAGTTGCCGTACGATCCAGCACTTCCAGCAGGGTGTGCCGTCGTGTCGCGTCGGTAAGATTGCAGACCAGTTCCAGGCTTCGCTGTGTCGTTGCGTCGAGAGTCATGTGCGCACCGGGGTAATGGACGCTTAGCTCGTTCACATGCACCAGCGGCGTCCGCTGTGTTTCGCGGACGTAATGCAATATTGCCCCTGCGGCGCGCACGCCGAGCGGATGTCCTTCTGCCCCGAAACCGTTGAGATCACGTACGCCGAATTGCCGCAGCACCGCCTCACGTGCTGCGAAGTGAGAGCACGCCGAGGAATCGATTGTCGCGATACTCAGCGAATTGGCACGCAATTCAGCGTTTTGCGAATTGAGGCCTTCCAGCGCGGATGCTGCCAGCAAATCGGACGCTTCGAACCACTGCTTCTGGTCGTGCGGAACGATCAATTCCGAAGGCGCCAGGCGTGCGATCTCGGACGCGCAGCTTGCCATGCCGCCCGGGCCGCTGAATTCCGCGACGATAAACTCGCCAGTCGAAAAATCGAGTGCTGCTAATCCAAGTGGCACCGCGGCTGCCTGGCCCGCGGGTTCGTTCGCAAGCAGCCGGGACGATTCCGTTGAAGGCTTCTTGCCATTACCGGAGGAGGTGCCTCGCGGATCAAGTTCCGCCACCAGTGCAATGAGATAATTGTTCGCCTTATCGGACAGCAGGTTTTCTTCAAGCACTGTTCCGGGAGTGACGATCCGCACGACCTCGCGACGGATGATTCCCTTTGCGTTTTTCGGATTTTCGGTCTGCTCGCAAATCGCGACACGATGCCCCGCGCGAATCATCTTTGCGAGATACGGCTCCACGCTGTGATACGGGATGCCTGCCAGCGGAACCGGCGCTCCGCGCTCGTCCGTGCCACGGCTGGTCAGGGTGATTCCAAGAACTGCGGCCGCGGTTTTCGCATCCTCGAAAAACATCTCATAGAAATCGCCGCAGCGGAAAAACAAGACGTGTTGCGGGTGCTGTTCCTTGATCTGCCAGAACTGCCGCATCAGCGGCGTAAGGTCACCGGACGGAGCACAAGTTTCATTCGCGGGAGTGGATACAGTGCGCGCCATGTTTATTCCGCAGCCTCCATGACACTGGTCCAGAGTTGATACCCCAGATCATTCAGGTGCACGCCATCGTCGGTCAGTTCTTCCCGTAACTCGCCGCCGCCATTTGTCATCGCGGAAAACACGTCCACAAACGCGATCCGGCGCGCCTCTGCAATCTCGCTCAACCGTTCATTAGTTTCCCTGACATCGGGCAGCAGGTGCAGATACTGTCCGGATGTCGGAAGCGTGGTTTGGAGGTAAATCGACGCCGCAGGGACTATCTCGCGGACCGCGTCGAGGACTTTGCCAACCTGCTTAGCCAGTGAGTCCGGCTTTTTCCCATTATTCAAATCGTTGATCCCAATAAGCACGAAAATTTCTGCCGGATTTGCGCGCGTTAGCAGGTTCACCCGCCTGAACAGACCGCCCTCCGGGTGCTCTGCCTCGTCGCCACTGATACCCATGTTAATTACCGGCCGTCCGCGTAATCTTGTGGCGGGATGCATCTCTGAAATCGAATCGCCGAATAGGACAATATTGCCCGCAGGACTACCACTGAGACTGTTCAGTTCGCTTTCGATCTCGGCGATGCGATTCTTATAGTGTACCGGGAAGGGCGGCAGCATTTCAGGAAGTTCAACACACTGCGCAGGGGTGTTCCAGTAAATTACGCGTTTTGTTGTGGCTAAAGACTCACACAGGTGGACTCGGATGGAATTGTTTCCCGGTTCGGTTTAGATCGTCCGCCTGAAGGGCTTTAACCATCAGGTGCTCAGTGTTTCCCGGGCGAACGCAGTCGTGCGCCTCAGCCACGAAACTGTATCCATTCCGTTCGTAGAACGCGCGCGCACGGGAGTTGACCTCGCTCACGCATAAATACATCCGGTCGCTCGACTCCGCACTTCGTTGTTCCGCTGCCTCGAGCAGCGCTGCGCCCATACCTCTGCCCTGGCTTGCTTCAAAAACAGCCAGCATGTTTACATAACCGCCATCCGGCAAAGATTGCGGAGGTATTCCGTCCGGATTTTCGGGCGGATAAATAATACCGCTGCGAAAAACCCGCTCGCAAAGAAACTTCAGCGCCTGCTCAGCTCGAAACATGATGCAGGCGGCCGGCAGCCCGGTTGCCTCGGCTACGTAAATCAGCCGCATGGGATCATGTGTACAGGCAAACTGTAGTTCCTGGGAACTGATGCCCAACTGTTGCCAGAGTTCCAGAGCAGCAATGCTGTCACACAGCAGCGGGACCTCGTCCGGCCTGCCGGGGCGAATGGAAAAGTGCATGCGCGACGGTGATCTCGTGACCATTCCCTGTCCAGCGTTCGTTCAATGCGCCACACTTGGACCTGAACTTGCTGTCTTTAGAGCCCAGAGAGCAGTAGTGCCGGCGTGCGGCATTGGTAAAACCAGTAACTTCAGCGGCTGCACGCCGACTGAAGGGATGAATGACGAATGAAAACCAAAGTAACATCGGCCGCGCTTTTAGCAGTATGGGTCGGTGCAACGTGTAGCGCGCAGGTGCTAATCACAAGCCCAAGAACCGTTGAGGCACCTTCGAGCGACTACAAGGTCAGCTACCAGCGCACGGCTCAGAATCCACCCAGCTACGACCTCTGGTATAACGCTAATCGCAATCCCTACGTCCTGAGCCCGTACATGATCGTTCTGCAGCAGCCGAAGCGTGCTCCGGTCCCGGCAATGCCAAAGTACAGTGAAGTGGAATATGGAAAAATCATGGAACAGGTGCTGACGGCCTCTGCGGTTCAGCCGGCCGGCGCCCGGAGTTCTGTGGCATCGGTCGTCGATAAAGCGGCTGCCAACGTTAAACAGGGAGAACCGAACAAAACCATCGAAGCCCACGTGGTAGACGTGCTCGACCGCGGCCTGCTCGTCCTTGATACTTACGACGAAGTGAAGCTGCGCGGGGTCACCATGGCGTCGGAAAACGAGATCGATGAGGTAACGCGTTATTACGCGCGACTGGGCATTGATACCCTGCGGCGGCTCCTGACCACCGGACCGATTTACCTGCAGCTGGGCAAGCCCGAACGGAGCGCAGATGGTCCAGTGCTGGCCGACATCTTCCTACCCGACGGTTCACTGGTTAATCGCCAGATCCTCGAACTTGGCTATGGCCACTTCGACAATAAAGATTTTCTGCCGGACCAGATTTCCGTCACATTGCAGGCAGCGGAACAACGCGCGCGCAACGCCAAGGTCGGACTGTTTTCGAAGGAGAAGCGCTAACCCTGGTATGCCGAATCAGTAGTTCCTATCCAGTTTGAGCGCGGGAGATGAGCTCAATTCGGCACACAGAACCGAATACGAATTAACCGTAGATCACCCCGGTGTGCCGTCTCAGAATTTCGCGGCATAATTCGAGGATTCCGGCTTTTTGGAATCTGCCGCCCTCAGGTTTTTTGCACCGAAGGTGCAGCGGAACACAGCGCTAACGCGTGCCAGTGTGCCGTCCCTGAAATTCCAGTGTGCCGTCCTGCAATTCGCGGCATAATTCAGCTCAGGTTTTTTGCACCGAAGGTGCAGCGGAACATAGCCCAGGGAAAGGAGGCCACGGCTTTTTGTGGCCGACGCAGCCCTGGGTATATCGATCCAATTACATCGCGCCCTGAAGGGGCGCCGGAAAGCGCGCAGATTTCGTTACAAATCCCTGGGACCCATCTAGCGAAATACCCGTGGTCGGATAAAATGGCGCGCACCCAGTGCGGCGACACCCGTCCATAATGTGAGGCTCAGTAATTCAACGGGCCAGTTCGTCTTCAGTCCCAGCGGCATGCGCATAAGGTCGATCATGTTGGCCAGGGGCAGGGCACCGGTAATAGAGCGCAGCCATAGCGGAAGATTCTCTCTCGGGAAAAAAGTTCCGCACAACGTGAACATCGGGATGATGAAAAGAAACACGGGCACATTGATCTGGTCGACTGATTGTACCGCCCCGGCCACGAGCATACCTACGGCACCGAATACCATCGATCCCAAAATAATCAGCGGCAGGTATCCAATAAGCGCCGTGATGGTGACCTGACCGATGGCTACGGTCACCAGCCCCGTAATAATGCCGGCCAGCGTTCCGCGGGTTGCTGCCCATAACCAGTCACCCACAAAAATTTCTCCAAAACTGATCGGCGCGGTCAGCAGCGCCGTCCAAACCTGCTGAAAGCGCAGGCGAATAAACGTACCATAGGCTCCCTCGAAAAACGACTGGAAGCAAACGCCGACCGCGATCATGGCGGGGCTTATAAATTTCAGGTATGGGATGTCGTGCCCTTGCAGATGAAAGCCGCTAAGCACGGGCGATAAACCAAACCCAAATGACATCAGATAAAACAGTGGCTCAGTCATCGGCGGGAGAAAATTTACGAGCCACGTGCGACGGTAGAGAAGCGCATGACGCCGCCACACCGAGTAGACGCCCCACAACGGCGACTCTATCAACCTGTTTGCCCTTCGGTTGTGTGCAGGCGCGATCATATTTTCAGTCCAGTCGACTGCCGGTGAGCCGCAGGAATACATCCTCAAGATTCGCCGCACGAATCGTAAGTCGTGTCGGGCGGAACTGCTCCAGGTGATCGAAACTGTCGCGGGCACCATTATCCTGAAACGCGAGCAGGTATCCGGTACCAAACGGCCGCAGCCAGGCCTGGGCGCGGTCAGCGAAATCCTGCAGAGGCGCCTCGTCCACACCCTCAATCTCGACGATCTCTGTGCCGACCACACGTTTGATTAACTCGGCCGGAGTTCCTTCATCGACCTGTAAGCCCTCCTGCATAAGTATTAAGCGGTCACACAGCCGCTGCGCTTCATCCATGTAATGCGTCGTGAGCACAATCCCACATCCGGAATCGCGCAGCTCGGATACGAGTTTCCAGAACGATTGACGATTCTCGGGATCAAGGCCCGTAGTTGGTTCATCAAGGAATACAAGGCGAGGCTTGTTGAGCATGGCCCGGGCAAGCACCAGTCGGCGCTTCAGCCCGCCGGAGAGCTCTTCCGTTTTAAAATCACGATGCGACTGCAAACCCACCAGCGCAATCAGTTCATCGGCAATCGCATGCGCTGCGGCGCCGCGAATGCCGTAGTGGTGGGCGAAGCAGGTAAGGTTTTCAAACACGCTGAAGTCTGTATCGAGGTTGTCACCCTGGGTCACGATACCTATTGTGCGGCGAGCCAGCCGCCCCTGCCGCGGTAGAGCGAAGCCGTTATACTCGATGGAACCGCGCGAAGGAATAACCGCACCGTACAACATGCCGACGGACGTGGTTTTACCGGCGCCGTTCGGCCCCAGAAACCCGAGGATCTCGCCCGCCGAAACGGTGCAGTTCAGCCCGCGCACAACTTCGCGGTTGCCATAGAGTTTCCAGACATCTTTCGCAGTCAGCATTCGAACGAAAGCGAATCGGCGTGATCAGAGTTGCAATGGGAAAGCAGGGAAGGTGCAGGGTAGCTACGGGCCAAACAGCTCGGCCGCGGCTAAAGCGAATTCTGTTATCCAGTACTGGTATGACCGGATCATTCGATCGAAGTTTCTTTAATCGCGCATGCTTACATCCGATTTCGACTACACCCTTCCACTAAACCTGATTGCGGCCGAACCCTCGGCCGAACGTGGCGGATCGCGTTTGCTGGTCCTGCACCGAACAACAGGTGCTGTTTCGCACCGCTCCTTCAGCGATCTTCCCGGGTATTTCTCGCCCGGTGATGTCCTGGTTCTGAATGACAGCCGTGTGTTACGCGCGCGCATATGTGGCCGGCGCGCGAACACATCCGGGGCCGTAGAGCTGTTACTCCTGGAGAGGGCATCAGTCCCAGGTCAGTCAGGTGATTGCTGGAGCGCAATGGCTCGTCCTGCAAAAAAGCTGAAAGAGGGTGAACGTATCCTTTTTGGTGATGACGCGCTTTCGGCTGAAGTGATCGGCGCCGGCCATGGAGCAGAGCGGACAGTATGTTTCGATGTGCCAGACATTTTGCCCTTACTTGAGCAGTATGGCGAAATGCCTTTGCCGCCGTATATCGTGCAACGTCGCAAAGAGCTGGGGCACTCGGGCGATACCGACGACGCAGAGCGCTATCAGACGGTCTTTGCGCGCGAACCGGGAAGCGTCGCCGCGCCCACCGCTGGCCTGCATTTTTCGCCTGATATCCTCGACCTCCTCCGTTCACGTGGTGTTCGTATTGCTCATGTAACTCTGCATGTTGGGGCGGGGACCTTTAAGCCTGTGGAAGCCGAAGATCCATCGGAGCATCCGATGCACGCGGAGCACTATACCATTTCTCCTGATACGGCCGACGTAATTAATCTCGCGCTCGCCGAAAGGCGGCGAATCATTGCGGTCGGCACCACTTCCGTCCGCACGCTGGAAAGTGCTTTTGATACGTACACGCACAGTGTGCAAGCCGGTAGTGGCTCAACGCGCCTTCTCATCCTACCCGGATATAACTTTCGCGTAGTCGGAGCGCTGCTCACGAATTTTCACTTGCCCAAATCCACACTTCTCATGCTCGTCAGCGCCTTCGCAGGGCGGGAACCCGTTCTGTCGGCTTATCGGGATGCAATCAACGAACGCTACCGTTTCTATAGCTACGGCGACGCCATGCTGGTCACGTAGTTCGAGAACGCGCCTGTTCACGTTCGATTTGTCCCACGGCCTGCGTATATCCGAAGAGCACAACGCCCGTAAGCACCAGTAAAAGAAGTTGAGCCTCGCCGCGGCCGGTCATTGCTGCTCGCGCATAGGCGAACGCGATAGCTGCCATTATCAGCCATAGCCCGAGGTTAAACATCAGCGTCTTGCCATGGCTCCAGCCCGCCACCATCAATCGCTGGTACAAGTGCTCGCGATGTGCATGGCGCAGGTCTTCCCCGCGGCGAAAACGCAGTAACATTGTATACGCCACATCAAAAATGAAAGGGCTGTAAAGAATCAGCGATGCGATGAGCGGGAATCGTGCGGGGTGCGCACCTTCTGCCGCGCGAAGGGAAAGAATCGCGAGTGCAAAACCAATAAACTGACTGCCGCCATCACCCATGAATGTTTTGCTGTCCAATGGGCGACCCGGGTAGTTAAATAGAAGAAGTCCGAGCACACAGCTTGCCAGTGCTATTGCCGTCCCATACTCCAGCGCCCGGTACCAGAAGCCATACCAGAACAAGAAAAGTCCGATGGTTGCTGCGGTTACGATTCCGAACAACGCCGCATGACCGTCCATGCCATCCATGAAATTGACGGCATTCATCATGAGCATGACAAACAAAAACAAAAGGATGGATCCCGCAACGAACCCGAATGTGAGTGTTTTGAACAGCGGCAAGGCGAGGGTTGAAGGCCAGTATCCGAGCGCGATAGGCGAAAACGCTGCCGCCAGTTGAACCAGTGTTTTCCACCGTGGCGGCAGTTCAAATACATCATCCAGCACACCGCCCACCAACGCCCAGCAACCGCCAACCAGCAGCGCGGTGTACCACGCAGACGGAGCGACCGGGATCCATGGCGAAATGAGCAATGCGGCTGCGTAAAATCCAATTGCCGCGCCAACCCCCCCCAGCCGCGGAGTTGGAACGGTGTGGCTTCCGCGCGCGGTGGGTCTCGCCATAATTTTATACTGCTGTGAAACCAGGATGGATCCGATAACACCTAACATGGAAATCGTTAGAGGAACAATGACAGTCGGCAACAGTCCCACAATGGTGTGCCGTCGTGCTTCAGGATCGTTTATGAGGTAGGTCAGGGCTGTGCGTAACATCGCCGAGTAACGCAAGGCAGCCGGATCAATCGTGCAACTTGTATTTCTTGTTTGCGGGCAGAAGCGAATGTTGTCCTGAACAGACACAGCGCTTGCATAGCTAACTCAGCAGCCTATCATCCGCCGAATAACATGCAGAGCAAACCACACAGCCACCCCACACCAGCCCGTGATGGTGCGCCCGAACCCCGCCCGTGGGCAAAAGGACGTCGAGTATATCTTGTCGAGGACGACCCGGATTTCGCGTATTATATGCTCCTGCTGCTGCGACGTCAGCTGGGCTTCGACGCCCGGCATTTCGTGGACGGATTTTATGGCCTGCAGGAATGCCTCGCGCATCCACCAGACCTCGTGATCCTGGACGTGGATCTGCCTACACTGCGGGGCGATGAGGTGTGCCGGCTGCTTCGCTCAATGCCGGAGTACCGCAGCATTCCAATCCTCATCTGCTCCGCAATGCCCGAGGCACAGAAACATGAGATGAGGCTTCTTGGTCTCGGAGCGGACGCCTACATTGAGAAGCCGTTCGACGATGAGGTGCTTGTGCGAGCGCTCGAGCGGCTGATGTTGCGCGTGCAAATGACTCAGTTGGAGCTTCCAAAAGTTCCACATGCCGAAGGCACTGTTTCACAATCTGCAGGTTCCGCAGAGCGCGTTGTTGCCGCCGACGCGGTCGACGGCAACATTCCCGAGAAATTCGCCGGTTATCAACTGCAGGGCATTATCGGGGCCGGCGGGATGGGAACTGTCTATCGGGCGTACGAGCCTGAGGCTCAGCGCACCGTCGCGCTCAAAGTACTTCTGAAGTCCCTGACCAGCATCCAGAACGCGGTTGAGCGTTTCATTCGGGAAGGCCGGATCATGGAGAGGCTGCAACACCCCAATATTATTCGAGTCTGGGCATCAGGCCGAACGGCTTTTACCTACTATATCGCGATGGAATACGTCGAAGGTGAGACTCTTGCGGTGCGCACCGAAAGCAACGAGCTGTCCTGGGACGAAACCGTGGCAATCATTCGTCAGCTTTTCGATGCCGTCGTCTACCTGCACAGCAACGGAATTTTACACCGTGATTTAAAGCCGTCGAATATATTGCTGACAGCCGACGGTGCCGTTAAACTTGGCGATTTTGGTATAAGCCGGGATGTTAGGGAAATGCTGAACATGCACCTGACACAGGACGCCTCCATGATTGGAACACCTCCCTACATGGCTCCAGAGCAACTGCTCGGAGCCGAGGCTTCTGAATACACCGATCAGTACAGCCTTGGTCGAACCATCATTTCGATTTTCGAGAAAGGTAATCTAAACGTTCCGCCCAGACCCTTGCACGAATTGAGGCCCGAGCTCCCGCGTCAACTCAGTGATGCGTTAGCCCGCTGCATGCATGTATATCCGTCGGAGCGATTTCCTGCCATCGCGGATGCGCGCGATGCAGTTCTGGCGGCTTGTCAGTCGGCTACCAGTGTGCCGAATCCGTAGTTCATTACCAGACCAAAGGGCAAACTTACCCTCAATTCGGCACACAGAACTGATTATGAACTAACGGGAGACCCAGACTAGCTGATCGCCGCCCAGCTCGCGCCATTCACCAGCAGATCCTCCGCTTCGTTGGCGGGAATCGCATTGGAGAACAGAAAGCCCTGGAACGCTTCGCAGTTGAATTCTCGAAGGATTGCGAGCTGTTCCATAGTACATACGCCTTCAGCTGTCACATCAATGTTCAGGTTCGTAGCCATTAGAATAATTGAGCGCACGATTTCACATTCTTTGGTGCCATGTGGCAAACGCGCTATGAACGACTGGTCAATTTTTACACCATGAATTGGCAGCTGGTGCAGGTAAGACAGCGAAGAGAACCCCGTTCCAAAATCGTCCAGGTAGATTCTGAACCCGGCGTCTCGCAGGAGGTTCAGTTGCTTCGTGGCGTCACTTGGGCTTTCCAGGAGAACCGACTCGGTGATCTCGAGCTGCACGTTACGCGGGTTTACGGCTGTTTCCGCAAGGATTGCGAGTATCCGTGGCACCAGTTGTGCATCCGAGAACTGACGTCCCGAAAGGTTAACGTTCATCGACAGGTTGGCCTGGTTGCGCGAGAGGTCCTGCCACTTGCGTAGCTGCATGCATGCGTCGCGAAGCACGGTCGTACCCAGTGGGCGGATCAGGCCGGTCTCTTCAGCAACAGGTATGAAAACAGACGCAGGGACATAGCCGCGAGTTGGGTGCGGCCACCGTAGCAATGCCTCAAAGCTTACGATCTGTCCCGTTTTGAGCGACAGAATCGGCTGATAGTGCAATACTAACTCACGTCGCGCAACAGCACGGCGTAGATCATTCTCCAGCTCCATGTGCTCAATTGCCTGGGCGTGCATGCTCGCCGTGAAGATCTCGTACCGGGCCTTGCCTAGGGCCTTCGCGCGATACAAAGCGTTGTCAGCGTCGCGCAACAGGTCATCCGGCTTGTCATACAAGGGCGAGCTGAATGCGACTCCAATGCTTGCACTCGTAAAGACTTCGCGTCCCTGGATGGTCATTGGCTGCGAGAGCTCCGACAGCACCCGATCGGCTACGATGCTCACTTCTTCCGTCGTGCGTACGTCTTCCAGCAGCATGGTGAATTCGTCGCCCGCAAATCTCGCGACAGTATCGCCCGGACGCACACAAGTTGCAAGTCGTTCGGCGGCGACACGCAGAACTTCGTCCCCCATCAAGTGGCCGAGACTGTCGTTGATGTATTTAAACCGGTCAATATCGAGAAACAGAATCGCAAACTTGTAATCCGTTTTGCGGCGGCAGCGCACGAGCGCATGATTCAAACGATCCATCAGGAGACTTCGGTTCGGCAGCCCGGTTAGCGTATCGTGGAACGCATTGTGTAGCAACTGGGCCTCTGCGTTTTTGCGTTCGGTAATGTCCTGCATGATACCGAGCGAACCAAAGGGCACTCCATGCTCGTCCAGTAACTGGATCGAAGAATCGGATACCCACCTCGTTGCACCGGTGCGGTCCTCGATCTGGACATCTGCCAGCCATTCGCGCGCGAGACCTGCTCGGCTGCGCCGCGTTGCTTCATCGTACGGAATTCCTGCGGACTTGCCCTGCATGATGACTTCTTTGACCATCGACTGCCAAAGCTCTGTGGTCATTTCAGCCGCACTATAGCCCGTTATGGTTTCAATCCCCTCGCCCATAAAGACGAAAGTATTGTCGCTATAGCGACGCTCGTACGGCACGGCGCCTGTTTCCGAGATCGCCTGCCTATAGCGTTGATCACTCTGACGCAGCGCCTGTTCCGCTCTCGTGCGTTCAAGTGCGCCGCTGCAATGGTTTGCCAGTGCCTGCAGAAGTTGCAGATCTTCGGCGTCGTAAGCCTGCGCCGTGTAACTTTGAATGGACATCAACCCGATGATGGATGTGCCGCTGCGTACCGGCACCCACATGATGGATGCCGAAGGTCGTTGTTCATCCCCGAACGGCCTCATCTCCTCGGTCACGGTGTTGTCGTCCCTGAGCAAAAGCAACGGGCCTTCCTCAATGGTCTTTCGCATTAAGCCATGCGGCACCGTCACGTTGTAGGGCGGTTCTACTTCCTGCCGAAAACCTGAAACGACATCCCATGTCAGCACTGAGTGGCAGGTATCTTCAGTGGTGGAATACAGGTCGAACATGCATGCGTCCCAGCCAAGCAGTTCATCGGCTACACCGATCGCGATCCGAGCCGCTTCGTCCGGCGTTCTCGCCGCCGAGAGCCGCTCCCCCAGCATTGCAAAGGCCTGGCTGCGCGCTTCTGCACGGCATCGTTCCAGGCAAGGCCCCGTAATCTCGGTCAGTCGCTCCAGCAGCCGCAAATCTCTCTGGTCAAAATGGTTGGGAGTATACGATTGCACGGACACGATGCCGACCAGGCGATCACCCAGTAGAATGGGTGCATACATCAGGCTCAGCGAGTGCTGCGTGTTTTCTCCAAATGGCGTGAATGTTGGGTTCTTGGGGTCCTCGGTTCGATTGATCAGCAGCGGCCGGCCTTCATGCAGCGCTTCCAGGCCACGGTGCCTCGAGACGTCGTAGTTGCTGGGCGAATAATTGCGCTTTACGCCGCCGACGGTGTCGATTTCCAGGATCATGCGGAAACGCCCGTGGCCGGACCTCCGGGCGGATACAAATCCCGCATCCCAATGCCACAGCTCGTCCAGCGCCGATCGAATCTGGAGCGCCGCGCTTTCCAGCGTCTCCACGGCAGCAAGCTGCACCGCTAGCTTCGAGAAAACAGATCGTTCGTGTTCGGCGCGTTGCCGCCGTGTTGAATCTCGGGCCAGCGCAATTACCAGCCGCTTTCCTTGAGTAACAATCAGGCTTACGCGCAGCTCTACCGGGAAAAGCGTGCCGTCCCGGCGACGGTATGTCGTCTCTATTGTAGTTGGAGTCTCGGCCTCGAGCATCTCCAGCGCGCTCAGAACTTCATCAGGGTTTTCACTCAGATCCTGCAACCCAAGCTGCAACATTTCCGTGCGGCTGTATCCCAGGGTTTCGCAAGCTTGCCTGTTTACATCCACCAGTTGCCCGTGCATCTCGTAAATGAACAGCGGATCGAGTGCATGCTCGATGAGTGTGCGAAACCGATTTTCGCTTTCGCGCAATGCTGCTTCTGTCCGCGCGCGTTCCGTGATATCCGTGGAAACTGCCAGCACCGCAACATCGTCAGATTCCGGAACCACAAAAGGAATTTTCGTGGTTTGTAGTATCCGCGTATTTCCCCGGAAATCGGTGATTTGCTCCTCGGGAATATGTAGTGGCTGACCGCTGTTGATGACGCGGCGATCCGACTCCAGGAAGTGCTCAACCTCTTCAGGTGAAACATTGAAGTCGGAATCGCTGTGGTGCAGCAGTGCATCTACCGTCGTGCCGTAGGCATCGGCCATCGCATGGTTCGCCAGGATGAACTTCCCCTCTGCATCCTTGGCAAAGATGAATTGTGGCACGAGGTCCATGATTTGCCGCAACAGCCGCTCGTTCCGGCGAAGTGCAGCCTCAGCAGTCCGACGCGCCGTAACGTCCCTGAAATAGCCCGTCAGCTGCTCAGGGTTCCCGGCGTTCGGCCCCGCCGAAGAAAAATTCGCATGAGCCCAAACCGAACCCTTGGCCGTGGTGAACTGCAGCTCCAGTTCAAAGGATTCGGCCTCGGCCGCCGCGACGCTTTTCAGCGACTGTTCAAAAGCGCTTCGGCTCATGGGCTCGAGCAGATTTGCCAAAGGCTGCTGCGCCAGCTCCTGTACCCGCTCACCCAGCAGGCGTGCCAGCTGTTCAGGGACGGTGAGCCAATGCCCGTCTAATGACACCCGGCCAATCATCAGCAGCGAAACCGCTTCCGTTTTGGCCAATTGCGCCTCGGTCTTGCGTCGAGCCTGTGATTCCGCGAACAGGTGTCGGACGCTCAGGTGCAGCACAAGCGCTGATAATGCCACGAAAATGAGCGTTTTGTGCAGCTGCCAGCGGTGCAGGTTCGCAGCGCCGGCGTCGCCATATAATAGCGGAAAAAGCCAGTCCGATGCGAAAATCCAGGCGATCCCAACCGCAACGTACAGGGCGGTAACTCGAAGAGCTGCAAGCTCCGCTCCGCGAAGACCAAAAACAGTCATATTACTCGCGCCGCGGAATTTCCGCAGCGCACGACGGCGTTGGCCGGCTGCGTTGAGTATTGGTCAGAATGAATGGACATTTTTGTGCTGAATGACTGGAAACTACGTCGGAAGCCACATACCGTCCGCGCAATTCAAGAGCTTGTCAATAGCCCTGAGTAAGTATGTTTCAGCGCTTCCAAAACTGGTCCCATACCTGCCAGAAGGTCTCGCCTCGGCTCACCACCGTCCGCGCGTTTACGATCTCCAGGCCGACCCTTCCCAGGTACTGGTCCGCATGGTCCGACGTGTGCAGCTCTACTTTGAACTCAGCCGGGCCTGGCGCTTTGTACGGCTTAGGCCAGCTTTTCTGGTTCGTAAGCACTTCATGCACTTTCGTTTCGATTAACGTGCAGGCGTCCGAGGGCGCCATGCTCCGTGCGGAATAGCGTCCAAGTCCCTTCTTTACAGCTGCCTGTGTCACACTCGCGCCCAGCAGTGCCGCTACTTCACGACACGCGGCCGTATCACCGGAGACAAACACCACGGGCACGCCAAAGCTGCCGGCGATGGCGGCAATAATGCCGCTTTCGCCAACCGCCTGCCCGTTAATATAGGCGTTCACCCAGTTCGCACTGGACATGGTATGGCAAAGCACGCCGTCGGACGTCCCCGCCATGGCGTGAGCGCCCGGCAGCAACAGCGCATCGCATCCAGTTTGAAGATCTTCCACATAGCAGCCCCACCGAAATCCGGTAATGTACTCCGCCCCCGGTTCGAGCTGATCCGTGATCCATGAATTCATTGTCCAGCCGCCGCCCGCGCCGTGCCCGTCAATCACCACGATCTCGGTTGCACCCGCGCGCTTTGCCCCTCGCACCGCCGCGTTGATCTCCTGCGTGTAGAGCCGGCGTCCCTCTTCGTATAGCGGCGCGCCACCGTTTACCTGGTCCCAGTGCGTTATCCCTGCCACGCCCTCCATATCGCACCACATCTGTACACGCATTCAGCTCTTCCGTCCATTCTGTCGCTTTCGATCACTCGAACTTCCATTCACCGGCGTCAACGGTAAGCTCTTGAACAAAGCCTCGAGGCACAGGTTCTCTACTCCCGCCTTGAATGCTCTCGACAGAGTGAATGAACACGATCCCGGCGTCGAAAACAACGCCGCGGAGCTATACCTCGATCTGCTCAAGCGAAGCCTTACGGGTCTGCTCCGCCCCCAGCTTTATGTGGAGGCTGCGCCACCCCAAACACCTTGGAAAGCCCAGGTGTATAAGCGCTTTGAAGCGCTGCTTGCCTCCACCAATCGTCGAATCGTCAGTCTGGTTCCATACGAGCCCGATCTGCGCGCAACCGGACGTGAATGCTGGCCTCCGGAAGCCGAAAGCATGATCGGCCTGCTGCGTTTGGAAAACATTCAAAAATGCATTCAGTCGGTTGTGCGCGAGAACATAGCCGGCGATGTAATTGAAACCGGCGTCTGGAGGGGCGGCGCAACCATTTTCATGAGGGCTGCACTTGAGGCATACGGAGACCGCGAAAAAACTGTTTGGGTTGCCGACTCGTTTGAGGGCCTTCCTCCGCCCGACGCCAGCTACCCGGCCGATGCAGGCGACAGCCATTTCACGTACTCGCCGCTCGCTGTCAGTGTTGAACAGGTTAAAGAGAACTTTCGCCGCTATAAGCTGCTCGACCAACGTGTCCGCTTTTTGACGGGCTGGTTCAAGGACACGCTGCCTTCCGCGCCCATTGAGCGCCTGAGTGTACTTCGTCTCGACGGTGATATGTACCAGAGCACCATGGACGCAATTTCTGCTTTGTACCCGAAGCTATCGGTTGGCGGTTATTGTATCGTAGACGACTATTTGTGGCACAAACCTTGTGCACAAGCGGTGGAAGATTACTGCCGAACCCACGGAATTAACAAGATAATCCACAACGTCGATTGGACCGGCGTATATTGGCGGCGGGAACGCTGACGCCTTCAAGACGGATGGGTCACACCTTTTTACAATTCAAGTCTTTGCGTTTAACCCTTCAAATAATGTAGAGATTGCAGCCGTATGTTATACACTTAAGGTAGTGTCCAGAATCTTTCGCACTTTGGTTTTCGG